>NZ_VTHJ01000018.1 GCF_008386495.1 Streptomyces tailanensis
GCAGCCAGCGCCCTCCTGAAGCGGGAATGACCGATCCCGTGATCTCAACTCAGAACAGGCCCTAGGAGCGTGTCCCAGTAACCGGCAACTGACCGGGTGATCGTGGTTGCCGAGGTGGCCAGGACCGGCGAGAGGTCGAGCGCCTGGTCGACCAGGTCGGCGATGAGCCGGGCCAGGTGGTCCTCGGGCAGCCAGTCGTCCAGCGACGGCGGCAGCGGCAGGACCTGATGCGGGTCGAACGCCCGGAACCGCCTGTCCACCGCCGCCGCACGCGCCTGCGGCCGTTTCGGCTCGACTGGCTCGGCCTCGAACAGACCCTCCCCATCACGCATACCGGGAGCATCCCGCACGAATGATCACGAGCCGCACGCGGGTTGCCGGTTGCGCCCTGGCCCCACTCCAGCCCCCTTGTCCCATATGTTTACGGGCTTCTGTTCACGGACTTCGAGGTCGGTCAGTGGCTTTGCCGGGGTGTCTGGGAGCGGAAGCTGTGGCCGAGTTCGGGGCCCAGTCCGTAGTAGTGGCGGAAGTTGTAGATCAGTGGGCTCCACGTGGCCGGGTCGATGTGCTGGGAGCCGGGGACGACGATACGCGGATCGGCGTGGACCTTGAGCACGTGCGCTTCGACGATGAGGAACGCTCCGGAGGCATCGGGTTGGACCCGGGAGGCGCGGGCCTCCAACTGGATGGGGCATTCGGCGGCCCTGGGCGGCCGGACCAGCTCGGAGGGTTCAGGTCGCAGGCCGGCAGCGGCGAACTTGTCCGGTTCGAAACGAAAGGTGCCGCGCTTGTCCACGGGTATCGGAGTGCGTCCGGTCAGCGGCGCCAGCCGCTCCACCGCCGGCCACTGGGCGGGCGCGGGGAGGTTGACCACGAGATCGGGTCGGCTGCGGAGGTTGTGCGTGGTCTGTCCCCCGGGTCCCAGACCGAGGACGATGACGTGGCCGAGTGCCCAGGCCGAGGACATCGGCGCCAGGTTGAAGGAGCCGTTCTCGTTCTCTGTTGAGATCAGTACGACCGGCGTTCCGAAGTACAGGATGCTCGGCTCGATGGTCACATGGGCGGCCGACGTGTTGTTGGGCGTGGTGCTGGGCGCTGCGGTATCCATGGGAGTCGACCGTAGGGTGAAGACCTTTCGGCCCCCGCCGAAGGATCGCTGGAGGATGATGGACGGCGATGAGAGACCCTGACACGCGCCTGGACGGCCCGGACCTCGCCGCTCTGGCCGGACTTCTGGCGGACGGCACCCGCGCAAGCTTCTGCCTGGCCCTCCTGGACGGTCGGGCATGGACCGCGACCGAGTTGGCGCGCCATGCCGGGGTGGCCGCCTCGACTGCGACCGAGCATCTGAACCTCCTGGTCGGCGGAGGATTGCTCGTCCAGGAGCGTCAGGGTCGTCATCGCTATGTGCGCCTCGCCGATCCCGAGACAGCCCAACTGATCGAGACCCTTGCCTCCATGGCTCCTCGACGCGTCACTCCGTCCTGCTCACTGCCTGCTGTCAACCGGAGCCGGGCGCTGGCCCGTGCCCGCACGTGCTATGACCACCTCGCGGGTGCCCTCGGGGTCGCGATCACCGAGGCGATGACCGACCGAGGGCTGCTGGACTGGGAGCAAGGACTGACGCTCACCGGCAACGGGACCGCCTGGCTGGCCGAACTCGGCATCGTGCTACCACCCGCCACACGGCGTCCGCCCGTCCGCTCGTGCCTGGACTGGACCGAACGCCGCCCTCACCTGGCCGGTACGGTCGGTGCCGCCATGTGCCGTCATGCCTTCGACTCTGGCTGGATCACTCGGATCGGCACCAGCCGCGCCGTCGCCCTCACCGAGATCGGTCGGCGCGCGCTTCGGGACCACCTCGGCCTGTCCGGCGAGACGCACACTCCTATCAGCTGAACATCGATCCACCCGATCAGACGTTGCCGCTACCCGCGCCTCACGGCACCGCACCCGTCTGCGTTACTGACACACGCTCCTGGCTCCTGTGGAAAATCACCGCGTGCGGAAGGGAAGAGGTGGGCCGGCAGAGGATGATTTCCGCGATGCGCGAAGCGTGGACGAACAACCGGTCCGTCCGCGGCGAATTGGGCGCTCAGTCTCACGGACAGCCAGGAAATGCCAGGTCATGAGGGGTGGGGCTGAGACTCGGTACCCAATTGGGGATGCCGACCGGCTCAATGCGAATGTGTCCGCAGGGCGCCGATGAAGCTGCGCCAGGCGGCACGGTTGATGACCAGGACCGGGCCGTCAGGGTTCTTGCTGTCGCGGATGGGGACGACGCCGGGGATAGCGGGGGCGATTTCGATGCAGTCGCCCGCGTTGTCGCCGCTGTAGCTGCTCTTGATCCAGATCGCCACTTCCAGGCAGTTGCCGCCGTCGTTGCCGCTGTAGCTGCTCTTGATCCAGATCGCCGCGCTCAGGTCGTACCTGTCCATGACGCTCGTACCCCTCCATCACGTCGCTGATCAGAGCGGCGGACTCGCGGGCTGACGGGATGTCCGCTCTGAGCACATCATAGGTCTGGCTGTCGCGGGCGTAGACCGCCGGATCGTTGGTGAAGTGGCCGCTGTGCTGCGACTCCGAGTAGACCCACCGCTCGCCGGGCAGGTCGATCAGCGACATGGAGACCTTGGGGCGGACGAGTCCGTAAAGGTCCGCGGGGGCCACCTGGATGCGGATGTTGGGCCGTTGGCCGACGCTGAGCAGATGCGCGCACTGGTCACGCATGACCTCCGGGCTCCCCACCGCGTTGCGCAGGCAGCTCTCGTCCAGGACCGCGACATACAGCGGACCGCCGTCGGACAGGAAACGTGGCTGGCGGCTCATCCTGGCCCGGACGCGTTCGTCCACCTCGTCACCGGCCAAGACCTGGGAGAACAGCGCGTGTGCGTAGGCCGGTGTCTGCAACAGGCCCGGGATGACCTGCTCTTGGTACTCCCGCAGCCCAACGGCCACCGCGTCCATCTCGACCCTGCGCTCGAACCAGTCCGGATGCTGGACCTCCGGATACCAGTCGATCTTCCTCCACATCCGGGTCAACACCCCACCCGTACCCAGCACTTCGTCGCACCGTTTCGCGAACTGTTCGCTCGGGACCCGCGTCCCCGCCTCGATCTTCGCCTCCTGCGACCGGTCGCACGGGATCTGCCTCGCCAGCGCCTCCTGCGTCAGCAGCGCCGCCTCGCGGTAGTGCCGTAGCACCTCCCCGAACAGCGCCGCGTTAGTGGCCCCGCCAACCCCCTCCGCATTCCGCCTCATCACAACGTCCCCCTCGTTCCGCTCCGTGCCAAACACCCAATGCCACACGTTCCGCATTGATTGCGACCGTTCCCCTCGGCAACCCTTGATACACCCAGAGTTACGAGCATGGCTGTGGAGTGCACGTGGAACCAGATGGACAGCTTGTCTATGACCCGCGGACGCGGCGGGTCGGCGAGTACCGGGCCAAGGTCGGGCCGTATGCGATGTTGCGCCCGGTGGGTGGTGGCCGGGAGTGGGAGGCGGATCCGGAGGTGCTGAGACCGGCGACGCAGGCGGAGCGGATCGGGGCGCAGGTGAAGGCGGCAAATCGGCGTGCGAAGAGGAGGGTGTGACATTGCGTCAACATGAGCCCCTGGGGAGGCCACCCGTTCAGGTACCGGGTTGTGAGGGCTGCGCCGAGTTGGCCGTACGACGGGACGAGGCCCGCGCCCGGTACGACCGCAGCGCGGAGACCGACGCGAACGTCCTGCTCCGGCAGCATCAGCGGCGCGACCACGCGACCGGGGCACCCGGACCCGCCCGGACCCGCCGCGTCTTCCGCTACGTGCCGTACGTCATCGCGCAGGACCAGTCGGCCGAGCCGGAGTACGAGGCGCGGTGCGTGTCCGGTGACGAGACGGAGTGCGGCGCGGAGTCGGGTGTACGGCACGACCCCGCGGCCGTGGAGGAGTGGCAGCGCTGGCACACCCAGGAGACTCGGCACTTCCGGTACCGCCGCAGCTTCGGCGACTACTCGGTGCTGGAGCCGCTGGAGGAAGTCCCGGGCTGAAACAGTGGTTCATCAGGGGCGGGGCGTGTCACAGGGTCGGGCTCCGGGCCCAGCGCCTCCCGTACGGCGTCCAGGATGGCCTCCGGGGCGGCGCCCAGGGCCCGGGCGGCCGAGGTGAAGTCACGGGCGAGGGTGGTGAGTTGGGTCGGGTCGAGGTTGCCGGGGCGGAACGGGGGCGTCGCGACCCGGGTGCCCGCGCCGCGGCGGGTGCGGATCAGCTCGGCGGCCTCCAGTTCGCGGTAGGCGCGGGCGACGGTGCCCGGCGCCAGGACGAGGTCGGCGGCGAGCTGGCGTACGGTCGGCAGCCGGTCGCCCTCGACCAGCCGGCCGGAGACGATCAGCGCGGCGAGCTGCGCGCGGATCTGCTCGTACGGCGGTACCTGGCTGGTGGTGTCGACGCGTACGGCGGGGTCGGTGGGGTCTGCGGGGTCACTCATCGTCGAAGGCCTCGTCCTCGGCTGCTTCGTCGTCGACCGCCCGGGGTGCCACCACGGTGACCAGGGACCAGACGACGGTGAACACGTTCAGCAGGGCCAGGGGATAGAACACCCAGAAGGTGAGGGCGCCCAGCACGCCGGCGCAGCCCGTCTCCGTCAGTGCGACGGAGACCATCAGTACGGCGTACAGCTGCTGGCTCGACACCAGCAGGCCCCAGGCCCCGGTGACCGCCCACGCGCGGTCGCGGCGTTGCTGCTCCTCGCCCGGGCCGTGGGCGATGCGGCGCAGGGCCCAGGCACAGGTGGGGGTGGCTATGGCGAGCGCGCCGAACGTCGGGAGGCTGTAGTACAGGCCGGGCCAGGGGCCGAGGGTCTCGCGCATCCCGTTGCAGGTGGTGGCGACGACCTTCCCCGTGACGAATACGCGGTCGGGGTCGACGGAGGCCGTGGCGGCCGTGATCACCAGCAGGATGACGAGAGAGACCCCCTGAAGGGCGATCAGGGGACCCATGCGCGGTGGCACATGGTCTCTGACCAGGCGTGGGGCGAGACTCGCGGTGCGTACCGCCTCCTGGGGACGCAGGGTCAGGGCGTCGGCGAGCAGGACACCGGCCACCGCGCACAGGCCGAAGGCCGTGATGGCGAACACGACGCGCTGCTCGAACTCGACGTCCCCCAGCGTGGACAGCGCCTGTGCGGCCACGATGCCGATGGCCAGACCGGACCAGCGGGCGTAGTGGTCGGCGTGGTCGAGGAGCCGGTACTGGGGTGGGGCGGTGTCGAGCATGAGGAGGTCCCCCGGATCATCTTGTATCAAGCGGTGAGTACAAGATGCCGGGGCGTGGGATCTTGTGTCAAACACTCGATACAAGGCGACACGGGGGTGAGGGATTCCGGCGTGAGGGGGTTCCGGCTAGTCGACGGTGATCGAGTCCAGCTGAGCCCGCAGGTACACATGCGAGTCCACCGGCGGGTACGCGACCCTGCCGACCGGTGCCGGTACGGACTCCACGATCGTCCCTGGGGTGCACTCGCCGAAGTAGACCAGCGACATCAGCTCCTCGGACGGCTCGTCGGCCGGGGGCGGGAGCACCCGGTGGCGGCCCGAGCGCCAGCGGTCGCCGGTCCAACGGGCCATCAGGTCACCGATATTGACGGTGAAGGCCTCGGGGTCGTAGGGGGCGTTCTCCCAGCCGCCCTCGTCCGTGTACACCTGGAGTCCGCCCTTGCCGGCCTGGCGATCGAGGATCGTGACCGTGCCGAAGTCGGTGTGCGGGCCGATACGGAACTGGCCCGGCACCGGGTCGCCGATGACGTCCGTACCCGGATACCAGTTGATGTTGAAGCCGTAGGTGGGATGGCTCATGTGGCGGGAGAAGAAGTCCGGTTCCAGGCCGAGGGCTTCGCCGAGGAGGGAGAGGAGCCGGTTCTCCAACTCGCCCATCCGCGCCAGGTACTCCTCGCACAGCGGCCGGAGCTCCGGGATCTCGGTTGGCCAAACGTTTGGTTGGTACCACTCCGCGTTCACGGCAGGGTCGTCGAACGGCTCGTGCGTCGCGAAGGTCAGCGACTCCTTGAGGTCGGGCGGAGTCTCCGTACCCTCCGAGTAGCCGTTCGCCTCGGCACCCGGGCCGAGCCAGCCGCGTCCGCCGACCTTCACCTCGTACGCCTGCTTGGCCGGCACGGGGAGCGTGAAGAAGGCGCGAGCGGCCTCGCGGATACGGGTGCGGAGGGCCGGGTCGACGCCGTGACCGGTGACCAGGAGGAACCCGGCGGTCTGGAGGGCCTCGTCGACGGTACGAGCGATGGCCCGCCTGGCCTTGGGGGCGCCGGAGAGCCAGGGGCGCAGGTCGATGGTGGGGATGCGGGGCTGACGGGGCTCACTCACCGATGTCCTCATTCCACAGTGCCGGGTTGTTGTCGATGAAGTCACGCATCAGAGCCACGCACTCCGCGTCGTCCAGCAGCACGATCTCCACGCCGTGCTCCGCGAGCCAGTCGTGGCCGCCGTGGAAGGTCCTCGCCTCGCCGATCACCACCCGCGAGATGCCGAACTGCCGTACCAGGCCGGAGCAGTACCAGCACGGCGAGAGAGTCGTCACCATCGTCGTACCGCGATACGTCCGCTGCCGCCCCGCCGCGCGAAAGGCCGCCGTCTCGGCGTGCGTGGAGGGATCGCCGTCCTGGACCCTGCGGTTGTGCCCACGTCCGAGCACGGTGCCGTCCGGCCCGTACAGCGCGGCCCCGATGGGAATGCCACCCTCGGCGAGCCCGGCCCGCGCCTCCTCGACGGCGCTGGCGAGCCAAGTTCGTGCCTGTGCGTGGGCCTGTGCTCGTGCCTGATCCATGACCTCACTCTGCCGTGGCTTCGGGCGGGCCGCGGGCAGTGGCTCGACTTCGAGGCGGGTATGAGGCGTAACGGGGCGTCGCGTACGGCGTTGTGTGTGCGGCGACGTCATGGGGGAGGGGCCACGGTGGGGGGTGCGAGACCTCGTCGCAGCGCTGTCGTCCTGGCGGTGGCGGGCGCGGCCTTCGGCGTGTTCGTGCTGGTCCTCGTCGCGCCCGACCGGCATCCGGACTCGACGTCGACCCTGTTCTCCGGTGCGGTCGGAGGGCTGTATCTCGGGGCCGGGCTGCTGGCGCGGTGGCGGCGGCCGGACAACGCGGTCGGGCTGCTGATGCTGCTCGTGGGCATCGGATGGTTCGCCGAGGACCTGCAGATCTCCACCGACCCGGCCGTGCACACCGTCGGACTGTTCCTGCGCTCCGCCTCCAGCGGCTTCCTCATCCCGTTGTTGCTGGTCTTCCCCGACGGACGGCTGCGGCGTACGCGACCACAGGAAGGCGCGGGGGCGGCGGCCGTGATGGACCGGCGTACGCGTCCGGTGGCGGCGGCCCTGGTCGACCGGACGCTCGTGGTCGCGGGGTGTGTGGTGGCCTTCCTCCTCGTACCGGTCAGCGTGTTCTTCCACGCGTCCGTGACTCCCAACCTGCTGCTCCTGCACCCCGTTCCGGATCTGCACGAGGCGGTCGAGGCCGTGCAGTTCGTGATGAGCGGGGCGGTGGTGGCCGTCCTCGGCTGGCGCTGGGCGACCGCCACGCCACCGGCCCGCCGGGTGCTCGCACCCCTCCTCGTCGTCGGGGTGGTGGGCGCCCTGGCCTCCGGGCTCGACGGGGCGCTCGGCTCGGCGAGGGAGTGGTCCCACACGCCGCTCCTCACGGTCGCCCATCTGACGGTCCTGCTGCTGCCGCCGGCCTTCCTGGCGGGAGTGTGGCGAGTACGGCTGGGCCGTACGGCCGTGGCGGAACTGCTGCGTGGGATGCCGCTCGCCTCCCGGGCGGAGCTGCGCGAGGCGTTGGCCGTGGCGCTCGGCGACCGTTCGCTCCAGGTGGGCTTCCCCGCGCCCGACGGTGACGGTTACGTCGACACCGGGGGCCGGACGCTGTCCGTACCGCCGGGGCGGCAGGCCACCGACCTGGTGCGCGACGGCCGGCGGGTGGGCGTCCTCGTCCACGACCCGGCGCTGCGCGAGGACCGGTACGTCCTGGAGGCGGTCGTCTCCGCGGCGGCGCTGGAGCTCGACAACCAGGCCCTCGTCGCCGAGCTGCGCGCGTCCCGCCGGCGGGTCATCGAGGCCGGCGACGAGCAACGGCGGGAGGTGGAGCGGGCACTGCACGACGGCGCCCAGCAGAAGTTCATCAACCTGGGCTTCCAGCTGCGGCTCGCGCGGCGACGCCTCGACGGCCACGCGGTGGGCGGTGTGGGGGGTGGTGCGGTGGGTGGAACGGCGGACGGTGCGGTGGGTGGTGCCGAGCTGGCCGGGATGCTGGACGACGCGCTCGCCACGCTGGAGCAGGGCCACGCCGAACTGCGGGTCGCGGCCCGGGGCATCCACCCCGTGGTGCTGAGCGAGGCCGGACTCGTACCCGCGCTGCGCTCGCTCGCCTCCGACCTGCCCCTGCCCGTCGACCTCCACGCCACCGGGCTCCCGCCGCTGCCCGAACCGATCGAACTCACCGCGTACTACGTGGTGAAGGAGGCGATCAGCAACGTGCTCAAGCACGCCGACGCCGAGACGGTCCGCGTCGACCTGCGCCATGACGAGGGCCTGCTCCGGATCGACGTCACCGACGACGGCGTCGGCGGAGCCGACCCGGCGGGCGGCGGCACGGGGCTCCTCGGACTGCGGCACCGGGTGAGCGCGTACGACGGCCGACTCGTCGTGCGCAGCGAACCCGGCGCCGGGTCGGTCGTGTCGGTGACGCTGCCCACGGGCACAGTGATCGGCGGAGAAGCCGAAGCAGGCGAAGCCGTCAGAGAAGGCGGAGAAGGCCGAGAAGAGGAAGGGGTGGGCCGGGGTGGCGCTGCGTATCGTGCTGGCCGATGACGACCCGGTGTACCTGCTGGGGCTGATGGCCATCCTGGAGGGCGAGGGCCACGAGATCGCCGCGCGGGCCCGGGACGCGCGGGAACTGCGGGCCGCGGTCCCGGACACCCTCCCCGACCTCGCAGTGATCGACATCCGCATGCCGCCCACCCACCGGCTGGACGGTCTCGACGCGGCGCTGGACATCCGCCGCTCCCATCCGGCCGTGGGCATCCTGCTGTTGTCCAAATACGTCGAGCCGACCCATCTGCGGCGGTTGCTGGAGGCCGGCGCCGACCCCGGTACGGGCGGCGTCGGCTACCAGCTCAAGGGGCGTGTCACCGGGGCCGACTTCGTCACCGACGTCGTCCATCGGGTCGCCGCGGGCCGGTACGCGATCGACGAGGACATCCAGCGGGCCCTCTACAGCAGCCCCCGCAAACGCGCACGCCTCGACGGCCTGACCGACCAGCACCGCAAGGTGCTCCACCTCATGGCGGAAGGCCTGTCCAACTCGGCCATCGCCGCGAAACTCTCGGTCAACACGAAGACCGTGGAGGGCTACGTCAACATCATCTTCGCCCAGCTGGGGCTGCCGTCGGACGCGGGCAAGGAGTACGACCGCCGGGTGCGCGCGGTGCTGATGTATCTGGACTCCGACGGCTGAGCCGGTCCGCGCTGGTGTGTGCGCCCGTGTGGGCACGGGGATTTCCGGGCGTGCGGGACCCGTGTCGGCACCGTGGGCACGCCCCCGGCGCGCGCCCAGACTGGCGTGACCGCGCTCGTCGGCCGACGAGCGCGGTCAGGTCCGGAAGGAGCCCAAGGACGATCATGAAACGGGTACGGGGGATACGGGGACCGCGGGGAAATCGGGGACCGCGGGGGATTCGGGGGACAGGGCTCGCGCTCGTGGTCGTCCTGGCCGTCGTCAGCGTGATGACGACGGGGTGCGCCATGTTCGGCAAGGTCGCGGTACGGGCCGTTGCCCGCGGCGTGCCGTCCGCGGCGCCCTTCTTCAAGCAGGCGCTCGCACTCGGCGCGGACGTCGCCGTCGGCAGCGCGCTCTCCCGCAGGGGAGGGGAGAAGCGGGGCGGCGACGCCGGGCTGTACGGGGGGACGCGGAACCCCCTGCAATGCGACAGGGACAAGCTCGTCGAGTTCCTGCGGAAGCCGGAGAACCGCAAGAAGGCCGAGCAGTGGGCCGAGATCAAGGGCCTCGGCGGCGTCGACGAGATCGCCGGCTACGTGGAGAAGTTGACGCCCGTGCTGCTGCGCGGCGACACCCTGGTCAAGAACCACGACTACAAGAAGGGCAAGGCGATCCCGTTCGACGCCCTGCTCGAAGCCGGCATCGCAGTCCTGGTCGACCAGTTCGGGGAACCGGCCGTGCAGTGCAGCTGCGGCAACCCGCTGAGCGCCTTCGGCCACGACATCGCCGACGCCGACGTCGAGTTCGACGGCGACAACAAGAAGTGGGAGTCGTACGACGCGAAGAAGGTGGCCAAGGTCAAGCCGGCGCCGAAGACCGCCGAGGTCGAGAAGTACGAGCTCGTCAACGTCGAGAAACCGTCCACCGGGCTGGCCCGGGAGGCGGGTTCGGACGGCAGTGAGGACGAGGTGCTGCCGGAGGCGCCGGTCGAGGAGCCGGGTGAGGAGACGGTCGCGGACCCCTCCGATCTGACCTCCGCTCCGTCGACGGGAGAACCGACGCCGGACGACGTCACCGCCGCCGAGGTCCCGGAGGTCACGGGCCAACTCGCCGAGGACGCACGGCAGTTCCTGGAGGACCAGGGCTTCCAGGTCGTGATCCTCGCCGAGTCCACCGGCACGGCCCCACCCGGCACGATCATCCGCCAGACCCCGGAGCCCCACGCACCGCCTCCGGCCGACGGCATGATCACGCTGATCATGGAGGAGGTCCCGACCGAGCCGACCGAGCCGCCCACCGGCCCGATCGACCCGCCCACCGCCCCGCCTGTGACCGGGGGTTCCACGGGAGAGACCGACGGCACCGGCGAGGAGGGGGGCACGGGGCAGGACGGCGGCACCGACACCGGTACGTTCGGCTTCGGCGGTACGTGACCGGGGGGGCGGACGTGACGAGCGGTGCTGTGCCCGGACCGGCAAGGGGGCGGCCCGGGCACGGCACCGCACGGGCCGGTGGATGTCAGGGCGGCAGCAGCGTGCCCAGTGGGCCGAGGTCGAGGTTGAGGTCCTCCAGGGTCAGGCCGTAGCGGTCGCACAGTTCGGTCATCCGGTCGTGGAGGACCATCAGGGTCATGCCGAGCCGTTCTTCCTGCTCCTCGGTCAGATCACCCTGGTCCACCCGGTGCAGGGCCTGCCGCTCCATCAGCTGGCGCAACAACTCCACGATGGTGAGGACCAACCGGACGAGATCCCGCTCGACCGTGTCGGGATCGGTGCGCAGACGACGCGCGACGGCCTCGCCGCGGCCGGTGGGCGGCGGGGTGACGTCCTCCGGCCGCGCGGGCAGCAACGAGAACGCCCGGCTCGCGGCCTCGGCCACCTCGCGGAGCCGGTCGACGTGCGGGCCGTCAGACGGGGGCGTCGCCATGGCCGCCCTCACCTGAGTGCGCCCGCTCGGCCAGGACAGGGGCCCACTGCTCCTCCATCTGCTCGCGGACGGAGACGATCACCGCGCGCAGTGAGATCCGCACCAGATCGATGTCCGCGATGCTCAGCACGAGATCCCCGGTGAGCACGACCCCACCGCTCAGCAGCCGGTCGAGCAGATCGATCAGCGCCACCTGCCGCCCGCTGATCGGGCGGTCGTAGTCGTCGTAAGGGCTCATCGGCTCCCGCCCTCGTACATCCTCGTACGTCCTCGTACGTCGTCGTGCGGGCTCATCGGCTCCCGTCCTCGGCGTCCGCGACCTTGCGCCGCTTGCGTCGCGGCTCCGCCGGCCGGGACTCCGTACGGCGCTCCTCGCGCGGCGCCGCACGGGGCTTGCGGTCGGGGTCACGGGAGCGGCGGGGCTCGGCCGATTCCGGTGCGGACAGCTCCGCCGGGGAGTCCGCGACGCGGCTGCGGAGTTCCCTCACCTCGGCTCGGAGGCGCTCGTTCTGCTCTTCGAGGGAGCGGCGGCCGTCGGCGCGGGACGCGCGGGACGAGAGGGCGGGATCGTGCTCCCACCAGTCGATGCCGATCTCCTTGGCCTTGTCGACGGAAGCCACCAGGAGGCGCAGTTTGATCGTGAGGAGTTCGATGTCGAGCAGGTTGACCTTGATGTCGCCGACGATGACGATGCCCTTGTCGAGCACCCGTTCAAGGATGTCGGCGAGGTTCGCGCTCGACCCCTGACCGCCGTACGGAGTGAAGGCCCGCGACGGCGTCGGAACGGGGGCGTCGGGCCGGCTCACGGCGAACTCGACCTCGTCTCCCCGCGCCCCTCGCGTTCCTCGCCTTCCTCGTCCTCCTCCCAGTCGCCCTCCTCGGCGTCGTATGCCTCCTCGTCCTGCTCGTCTTCCTCTCCCCCGTCTCCCTCGTCCTCCTCGTCGTACTGGTCCTTCTCGTCCTCGTCCTCGTACGCGTCCTCGGGCTCCTCCTCGTCGGCCTCGGGCTCCTCCTCGGACGCCTCCGGCTCGCTGACCTCTCCCTCGTGGATCTCCCCGCGCCAGCCGCCCGTGGCCTCTCCGCGCATCATGACGAACGTGCGGTAGAGCTTCAGGTCGAGGCGGGCGCGGCGGCCCTGGGCGCGCACCAGGCTCCCCGCCTTCTCGACCACTCCCTTGGGGAAGTACTCAAGGACGAGCAGCACCTTGGTGAGGTTCTCGCCGAGCGGGTGGAAGGTGACGACGCCCTTGGTGGTGGCCTTGTCGCCCTCGGACGTCCAGGCGATGCGCTCGTCGGGCACCTGTTCGGTGATGTTCCCGCGCCAGTGCCGGCTCGCTTTGCCGATCTTGACGTGCCACTGGGTGGTGGTGTCGTCCTCCTGCTCGACGCTCTCCACGCCCTTGGCGAACCGCTCGAAGTCCTGGAACTGCGTCCACTGGTCATACGCCACGCGCACCGGGACACCCACGTCGATGTCCTCGATGATGGTGTGCTCCCGGCCGGTGCCGCCCTCGGGTTCCTTGCCGTGCCTCTTGCCGGCGACGTCCATGGCCTTGCCCGTGACGCCCTTCGCCTTGTCCACCAGCGCGTCCTTGGCGTGGGACGCGGTCGACGTCAGTCCCGCCGCGCGGGCCTCGCTCAGCTTGCGCGCTCCCTCGCCCAGGCCGTGGCCCACACCCTGCAGCATCAGCGCCACCCGGGCCTCGATGTACTCCTCCAGCTCCTCCCTCAGCCGGACCGTGGCGGGGTTCGCCGTCTTGCCCTCAGCCATCGTCCTGCTCCTGCCTCCTCGACCGTGTGGAGCTGCCGCTCTTCGAGCGGCTCGCGGCGGCGGTCTTCTTCCTCGGGCGGGATTCACTCTTCCGCTCGGACCCGCTCCGGTCCTTCTCGCCCTCGTCCTCGACCTTGCCTTCGCCCTTGTCCTCGGCCTTGCCCTCCCCCTCCCCTTGCGCCCGCTCCCGCAGTTCCGCGGTGCGGCCGTGCAGGGTCCCGGCCAGGCTGTCGGCCTTGGCCGTCAGTACGGAGGTCGCCGCCGCCTTGCTCGCGTCCGTCAGCTCGGTGCGCACCTGGTGGGTGACGTCGCTGAGGAACTGTGAGTCGAGCGCCTTGCCGAGCTGTCCGGGCCTGACCTTGGATCCGGCCAGCATCGCGCCCACGCCGAGGGCGAGCTTGGCCTTCTTCGTCCGCCCCAGCAGATAACCGCCCAGGACGGCCGCGCCGATCGTGGCGTTGTTCATGATCCTGTCTTCTTTCCGTGCCCACGTTGCGTGCCCACGCGCGTCACGAACCGGGCGGTGTGTCCTGCTGGAGCCGGTAAGCGCTGATCTCCTCCAGCCGGTGCAGCAACTCCTCCTCGCGCCGCGCGAACTGCTCCTCGTCGATGCGTCCCTCGGTCCGCGCCCGCTCCAGGTTCACCAGCTCCTCCTGAACGGGGGCGGGGTCGTAGTACTCCTCCTCGGCCGCCTGCCGCACCTTGTCGACCACCCACCCGACGCCCCGCACGGGGGCGAACGGAAACGTCAGAATGTTCCCGACCAGTCCCACACCGCCTCCTCACTGAAGCTGTCTTCCGGCCGTCGTACGAACCGGGCCGTGATACGAACCGGGCCGTGATACGAACCGGGCCGTGATACGAACCGGGCCGTGATACGAACCGGACCGTCATACGAAGCTGTACGGCGGCAGCGGGCCGCGCAGCCGGAGCTCGGCGTCCTCTCCCAGGCGCGCGTCCAGTTCCCCGCCGGCGCGGGTGAACTCCTCGAACCGTTCGTCCTCCACCAGGAAGGAGACGCTCACGAAGTACTGCTGGGACGGCGGGGACACCTTCTCGGCCAGCGCGAACGGCCGCAGCGCGGTGAGGACCTCCTCGGCCAGCGCGGACTGCCGGGTCTGCACCTCGCCGGCCACGAGCTCGCCGAGGGCGAGGCGGTCCTCGTACGAGCCGCCGCCCTCGCGGATCGACTCGTTCAGCTCCCGGGCCTGCTCGGAGTCCGCCAGGATGGCACGCAACAGGGTGTCCTCGTCCTGTACGCCCTTGACGTTGAACTCCGCGCACCCCGTGAGCTCGTCGAGGCGCTGGGAGAACGCCTCGGCCCGCTCCTCCAGCAGGGCGCGCACGGCGTCCTCGTCCGGGGCGACGAACCCGAAGCTCAACGGCAGGATGGCGCCGTCGGCCCACAGCTGTTCCTGGACCTCGTGGTGCGCCTCCAGATCACGGCGGGCGACCGAGAGGTCCTCGGGGGTCTCGCTGACTACGGCGCTCAGGCCGCCGTCGCTGACCGTGTGCAGTTCGGCGGGCTCCTCCCCGACCCCCGTGACGTCGTCGAGGTCCAGCGGATGCTCCGCCTTGGTGATCGCGTAGACGTACACCGACATCGGCTCGCTCACCCCTCACTCCTCGCGGTCCTCGCGGTCCTTCGAGGAACGGTCCTTCGAGGAACGGCGGCTCGTGCCGCGCTCGGCGCGCACATGCTGCTTCTCGCGCCCGGACTCGCGGTCCTCGTCCTCCCCGCGTCCCTTCTGGAGCGACTCGGTGACGGCCTGGACCGCGCCCGTGAGCGCTCCCTTGCTCTTGCCCCGGGAGCCCGCCTCGGTGGCGTCCCCGACGATGTCCGTCAGCTGGGAGGGGGCCTTGCGTCCCGATTCCAGGTCCAGCCGGTTGCACGCCTCCGCGAAGCGCAGATACGTGTCGACACTGGCCACGACCACACGGGCGTCGACCTTCAGTATCTCGATGCCGACCAGGGAAACCCGTGCGAACGCGTCGATGACCAGGCCCCGGTCGAGGACGAGTTCCAGTACGTCGTACAGATTCCCCGAGCCACCACCGGGACGGGCGGCGACGGCGCCGCCCTCGCCCTGCGGCACCACAGTCACGATCTCTTCCCTTCTCAGCGGCTGGTGCTGTTGCCCCTGTCGATCTGCGCGCGCGTGTACCGGCGTCCACGCTCATACGCCAGCAGCTTGCCCGCGGGGTCCAGAACGACCTGGTAGCTGGCCATCACGCTGCTTGTCTGCGGGATGCGCTCCAGTTCCTCGACCTCGACCTCGGCCTCCCAGCCCTCTTCGGTCGGTTTCAGCGCGGAAACAGACTCGGGAGCGCGTCCCAGCAGCTCGGCGAGCTGCTCGACCGCGCTCCGCATGGCCTCGGGCGCGGAGACCCGGTCCCCGGCGGCCGCCTTCTGCCGCGACGAGGAACGGCGCTTCTCCGACTCACGGCCGTTCGTGGTCATCACCTTCCAGCTCTCTGTCCATCTTCGACCTCCCCGACCGCACCTGCCACTTCTGGCCGCGCCCGCGCTGCTCAGCCGCCGCCGCGCTGCTCAGCAGACGGCATTCCGGCACGAACAGCCAGAACTCGCAGCCCACGCTGAGGCGCACATCGGCGCCCCGCCGCCGCAGCTCCTCCGCGAACCGGCCGTCTCCGCCAGGTGAACGTTCGATGCTCCACCCGGTGGCGGGGGTCTCGCCCTCGCCGACCTCGTACACGACACTCCGGTACGACAGCCCGTCCCTCTTGGGAGCCCCCTTGGGCGTCCCGCCGGCCGTCCCGCTCCCCCCGCTCGCCATGCCCTGGGCCCAGTGTGGGGAGGGGGAGGGCGGGGCCGCTGTCGGGCGATGGTCCAGGGGTGGGCGACGAAGGTATGAGGTGTGGGCGCCATCAGATGGAGGCCAGGTACGTGTGCAGGTGGCCCGCCCCTTCGAGCATCGCCCTCGTGCGCGCGGTGAGGGCCGTGGTGCGGGCGGTGATCGCGGAGCGCAGCGCGGCCGTGCTGCCCTCGCGGCGCAGGCCGTCCAGGACGGGGCGGATCTGGTCGAGGAGGTAGTGGTTGCGGCGCAGGGCGAGGATGAAGCGGGCGTCGCGCACCTCGTCGGGTGCGTAGTGGCGGTACCCGGTGCCGGGCTCGCGGCGCGGGGAGAGCAGCCCGGCCGCCTCCCATACGCGCAGGGTGGAGGTACGGACGCCGAGCAGCGCGGCGACCTCCCCGATCAGCAGATCGGTGCCGGGCACGTCCTCCTCCGGCGGCTCCCCGGCCAGCGCTTCCAGGGCCTCGCCCGCCTCCCGCAGCGACACCCGCTCCGCGTGCAGCGCCGCGTGCGCCGCGTCCACCAGGGCCAGCGCCTCCGGTACGTCGCCCGCGTGCACCGTCCGCATGATCACCGCCGCGGCCACGGCCCCGTACCCCTTCACCATGGCCCGGTACGTCAGCAGCGCCCGCCGGTGCGTCTCCCCGAACACGCGGTACCCGGAGTCCGTACGCGGCACCGGAGGCAGCACACCGGCCTCCTCGTAGTTGCGGATCTGCTGCGTGGAGACACCGGTGAGGCGGGCGAGGTCGACGGGGCGGAGGCGGGTGGGGGAGGGTTCGGGACGGCGGGGTATCGGCGGTATCGAGGGCATCGGCGGCGTTGGGGGCATCGAGGGCATCGGGGTGAAGACTAGGCCGCCCCGCGATGTGACCCATACCACAGAGACGAGAGGCGTCGAGCGGACAGGGGAGGGCGTGGAACTTTCTTTACGCGCCCGGGTGCGGGCCGGCGATCCGCAGGCGTTCGCCCAGCTCTTCCGTGCGCACGCGAGGGCGGTGTACAGCCATGCCGCACGGCTGACGGCGGACCCGAGCGCGGCGGAGGACGTGGTGTCGCTGACCTTCCTGGAGGCGTGGCGGCTGCGCGAGAGGCTGCTGTCGGACGCCGAGCTGACCGGCATCGACGACGGCGACGGCAGTCTGCGCCCCTGGCTGTTCGGCATCGCCACCAACGTGCTCCGCAACACCCGGCGCACCGCCCGGCGGCACAGCGCCGCCCTCGCCCGGCTGCCGGAGCGCCGGGCGGACCGCGAGACCGAGCCGGACTTCGCCGACGAACTCGTCGGCCGCATGGAGGACTCCGAACGGCTCGCCGCCGCCCGCGTCGCCCTCACCAAACTCCGAAGACGGGAGCGCGAGGTCTTCGCGCTGTGCGTCTGGTCGGGGCTGAGCTACGCGGCCGCCGCCGAAGCCCTGGAGGTGCCCGTCAGCACCGTACGGTCGCGTCTCGCCCGCGCCCGGCAGCGGCTGCGCGGCCTCGCGGAGGCGGAACTCGTACGGCAGTCGGCGGCGCGGCGAACCAGAACGAGACCCCTCCCGGGCAGCGGACAGGAACCAGGTGGCCGCACGGAAGCGGCCCGGTCGGCACAGGCACAGGAGAGACACCGATGAACCCCGAGGAACGCGCGGAACTGGCCCGGCTGCTGCCGAGCCCGGGTGATCCGGTCCTGCCGAGCGACCGCCTGCTCCAGCTGGAGGACCACCTGATGCGAGAGATCACCGGCGAGGAAGCCCTGCGGACGGACTTAGTGGTGGAGACCCCGCAGCCCGACGCGACCGGGGACGCCACCGAGGACGTCCCGTCGTACGACGCGGCGGTGGAGATACGGCGGCCGTCGTCATCCGCGTACGTCCGCCGCCCGCGACGCCGTGGCTTCGGCCGGCCCGGAGGCCCGCGGCGTCGTCGGACGGCGCTGATCGCGGTGCCGTTCGGCGCGGCTGTCGCGGTGGCCTCCGTGCTGGTGATGGTGGCCGTGAGCGACCCGGACCGCCCGGCCACCGACGCGGACGCCCTGCGCCTGCTGGACCGCATCGCCGGTGCCGCGACGGCGACGACGGCCACCATGCCGCCCCTGCGCGACGACCAGTACATCTACACCGAGGTCCGGGGCACGATGAAAGCCCCGATGGAGGCCTGGATGGAGACCCCGGAGGCCGACGAGAAGGAGACCAAGGAGGCCGCCAAGAAGGAGTACCCGTACCACCGCATCGACTGGGTCGCCGTCGACGGCAAGCGAAACGGCCTCGCCAGGACCACCTGGCCGGAGGGGCAGTACATCCCCGAGGGGATGCCGGATGGGGACATCAAGGAGGCCCTTGAGAAAACCACCGAGGACATGACGCTCTCCGCCGACCCGAACGGCTTCAACTACCGCGAGCTGCAGAAGATGCCCACCGACCCCGACAAGCTGTACGAGAAGGTGTGGGCCGAAACGAGCGGGCAGGGGCCGACGCACGAGGAGGCCGCGCTGGAGTACATCGACACGATGCTCGACATCGCGCAACTGCTGCCCGAACTCGACAGCGCCCTCGTCCGTGCCGCCGCCAAGGTCCCCGGCGTGACCGTCGTCCAGAACGCGAAGGACGCCGTCGGCCGAGAAGGCATCGGCCTGTCCTTCGGCCAGGGCGAGGATCGCGTCGTCCGGGTCTTCGACAAGCAGAGCCTGAAGTACCTCGGCTCGGACAGGGAGGCCCTGCTGGAGGTGGGGGTCGTCGACAAGAAGGGGGAGGCGCTGGGCGACTGAGGACTCCGGTACGGCGTGGGCGGACGAAGCGTACGGCGGCCCCTTACCCCTCGTCGCCGCCCACCCGCAGCAGCAGCTTCCCCACGCTCTTGCGCGCCCCCATCAACCGGTGCGCCCCCGCCGCCTCCGCCAGCGCGAACTCCGCCGTCACCGGAAGTGATACGACCCCGTCGACGACCGCGGCGAACGCCCGCTCGGCGAGGGCGCGCAGCTCGGCGGGGGCCGTCTTGGCCAGCGCCAGGACGGAGAACCCGGAGACGGTCAGCCCGCGGGGGTAGAGCTCGGGCTGGCCGACGGTCCACGGCTCGGCCCCGCTCGCGTTGCCGAAGGAGACGAGGCGGCCGAAGGGGGCGAGGGAGGCGAGGCCGGTGCGGAGGGTGTCGCCGCCGACCGGGTCGAGGACGAGGTCGACGCCACGGCCGCCGGTGGCTTCCCGCACCTCCTCCGTGAACCCGCCGACGAAGACCTCGTCGTACCCGTGGTCGAGCGCGTGCTTCGCCTTGGCCGCGTCCGACACGACCCCGTACACGGCCCCGGCCCCCGCCGCCTTCGCCAACTGCCCCGCCACGGTGCCGATCCCCCCGGCCGCGCCCTGCACGAGGACGCTGTCGCCGGGCCGGATCCCGCCGACCGAGTGCACGAGCGCGTACGCCGTCGGCAGCACGGTGGGGAGCGTGGCGCCGGTACGGAGGCCGACGCCTTCGGGCAGCGGGAACACGGTCACCGCGTCGGCCACCACGACCTCCGCGTACGCCCCGGCATCCGTCAGCGCGGTCACCTCCTGCCCGACCGCGAACCCGTCCACCCCCGGGCCGAGCGCGCGCACCCGCCCGGAGACCTCAAGGCCGGGCCGGTACGGCAGCGCGGCCACCCGGTAGCCGTCGGAACGGGCCTTGAGATCGGCGAAGTTCACGCCCGCGTACGCCACATCGACGCTCACCTGCCCCGGCCCGGGCTCGGGAACCTCGGCCTCGACCACCTCCAGAACCTCGGGACCGCCGTACTCCCGGAACTCGATCGCGCGCATGCCAAACTCCCCGCTCGACTGCCGAGTCCGACTGGACCCGACTGTTCAATGAAAAGCGAACACTCGCGACTGTATGGTTTTCATCGAACACTCGGCAAGCCCTACCGGAGGAGCCGGTCATGACCCAGCGCGGCACGAGTCGCGGCAGCAGCCATCGGGTCGCCCCCGAACACACCCACCCCGACGACGTCCCCGTCCTGACCGCCCTCGCCGCCCTCGCCGACCCCGTACGCATCGCCCTCGTACGGGAGTTGGCGGGTTCCCCGGTCTGGACCCGCAGCTGCGGCAGCTTCGACGTCCCCGTCGGCAAGGCAGCCCTCAGTCACCACTTCTCCGTACTGCGCGCCGCCGGCCTCGTGGAGCAGCGCGACGAGGGCCCAAAGCGCGTCAACCGCCTCAGACGCGAGGAATTCGACACCCGCTTCCCGGGGTTGCTCGCACTCGTCCTGCGCGAGGACTGAACTCCCGGCCCTACTCCTCGCCGTCCTTCTTCCCCTCGCTCTTGTCCCGCTTCTCGTCCTCCTGCCGCTTCAACTCTTCCTCGCGGCGGCGGAGATCGGCCTCCCAGCTCTTGAGGAGCGACTCGTCCTTCTTGTTGTCCTCGGCGAGGGACTTCAGGAACTCGGGGTTGTCGTCCGGGGCCACGTACTCGATGCGGTGGTTGCGGTGCCACTCCGAGGGGGTGCGGCCGTTCGCGGGGACGTGGCGCATCTTGCCCGCCGCCAGCCAGACGATCGGGCCGACGATCCAGAAGAGCAGGATGATGAAGACCCAGGCGATCTTGGGCAGATGCTTCGCCTCGTCCTCGGGGGTGTTGAGGCAGTCGATGAAGGCGTAGATCGTCAGCGCCAGCGGCACGAGGTACATCAACACCCTGAGCATGGAACAGGCCCCCTGGAAGCAGTGACGGCGGTGCGGGAGCCGTACGTGTACGTACCGGCCCTCCGCCCATGATGGTCGGGACCGCGAGCGGGGCCCCATGACGGGGTCAGGGTAGCCCCTCGGGGATACTTGACCCCATGGCTTACGACGATCTTCGCTCCCTGCTCCGCGCACTGGAGCGCGAGGGCGATCTCAAGCGCATCAAGGCCGAGGTCGACCCGTGTCTGGAAGTCGGGGAGATCGTCGACCGGGTGAACAAGTCCGGCGGCCCGGCGCTGCTCTTCGAGAACGTGAAGGGCTCCTCGATGCCCCTCGCGATGAACGTCTTCGGCACCGACCGCCGCCTGCTGAAGGCGCTCGGCCTGAAGTCGTACGACGAGATCAGCGGCAAGATCGGCGGCCTGCTCAAGCCCGAGCTGCCGCACGGGTTCGTGGGGGTGCGCGAGGCCTTCGGGAAGCTCGGAGCGATGGCCCATGTCCCGCCGAAGAAGGTGAAGTCCGACAGCGCGCCGGTCCAGGAGGTCGTCCTGCTCGGCGACGACGTCGACTTGGAGCAGCTCCCGGCGCTGTTCACCTGGCCCAAGGACGGCGGCTCCTTCTTCAATCTGGGCCTCACCCACACCAAGCACCCCGAGACCGGCGTACGCAACCTCGGCCTCTACCGCCTCCAGCGCCACGACAAGCGCACCATCGGCATGCACTGGCAGATCCACAAGGACAGCCGCAACCACTACCAGGTGGCCGCGAAGCGCGGCGAGCGACTGCCGGTCGCCATCGCCTTCGGCTGCCCGCCGGCCGTGACGTACGCCTCGACCGCGCCGTTGCCGGGCGACATCGACGAGTACCTGTTCGCCGGGTTCGTCGCGGGCAGGCGGATCGAGATGGTCGACTGCAAGACGGTGCCGTTGCAGGTGCCGGCGAACGCGGAGGTCGTCATCGAGGGCTGGCTGGAGCCCGGCGAGATGCTCCCCGAGGGCCCGTTCGGCGACCACACCGGCTTCTACACACCGCAGGAACCGTTCCCCGCGCTGAAGATCGACTGCGTGACGATGCGGAAGCGGCCGCTGCTGCAGTCGATCGTGGTCGGCCGCCCGCCGACGGAGGACGGGCCGTTGGGCAGGGCGACGGAGCGTTTCTTCCTCCCCCTGTTGAAGATCATCGTGCCGGACATCGTGGACTACCACCTCCCCGAGGCGGGCGGCTTCCACAACTGCGCGATCGTCTCGATCGAGAAGAAGTACCCGAAGCACGCGCAGAAGGTCATGCACGCCATCTGGGGCGCCCACATGATGTCCCTGACCAAGCTGATCGTCGTCGTCGACGCCGACTGCGACGTCCACGACCTCCACGAGGTCGCCTGGCGCGCCCTCGGCAACACGGACTACGCCCGCGACCTCACGGTCGTCGAAGGCCCGGTGGACCATCTGGACCACGCCTCCTACCAGCAGTTCTGGGGCGGCAAGGCGGGGATCGACGCGACGAAGAAGTGGATCGAGGAGGGGTACACGAGGGACGGGGGCTGGCCGGACATGGTGGAGTCCGACCCGGCCACGGCGGCCCTGGTGGACCGCCGCTGGAAGGAGTACGGACTGTGAGCAGCGCCTCCGCGGCCATCCCCCAGCCCGGCCGGACGAAAGCGTTCCTCCGCCTGGTGATGATCGAGCACTCGATCTTCGCGCTGCCCTTCGCGTACATCGCCTCGTTGACCGCGATGTTCCAGCTGGACGGGAACATCCACTGGGGCCGTCTGCTCCTGGTCACCATCTGCATGGTGGGCCTGCGCACCTTCGCGATGGCGGTCAACCGGATCATCGACCGCGAGATCGACGCCCGTAACCCGCGTACGGCGCACCGCGAGTTGGTGACGGGCGCGATGTCCGTCCGCCACGCCTGGACGGGCGCCCTGATCGCGGTCGTCGTCTTCCTCGGCTCGGCGGCCCTGCTGAACCCCCTGTGCCTGGCCCTGGCCCCCATCGCCGTGATCCCGATGGCGGTCTACCCCTACGGCAAACGCTTCACGAACTACCCCCAGGCGATCCTCGGCCTCGCCCAGGCCATGGGCCCGGTGGGCGGCTGGCTGGCGATCACGGGTGCCTGGTCCTGGGACGCGGTCATCCTCGGCCTGGCGGTGGGCGTCTGGATCGGCGGCTTCGACCTGATCTACGCCTGCCAGGACGTCGACTCCGACCGCGAGACGGGTGTCCTCTCGGTCCCGGCCCGCTTCGGTATCCCGGGGGCGGTGTGGGCGGCGCGGGTGTGCCACGCCCTGACGACGGGCCTGTTCATCTGGTACGCCGTGGTGACCGACGCGGGCACCTTCCTCTGGCTGGGTCTGGCGATCGTGGCGGGCGCGTTCGTGTACGAGCACACGATCGTCCGGCCGCACGACTTGTCTCGCCTGAACCGTGCGTTCTTCAGCGTCAACGGGTTCATCGGAATTGCCCTGTTCGTGTGTGCGCTGCTTGATCTTCTGGTTCGGGGTCTGACCGTGTAGCTACGGTGCGGCCTACCATCGAGAGCAGGAACCCCAGGGAGGCCAGCGTGACCGTCTCGGGCATCGACCGCCTGCACTCGCAGCTCAGCAGGCTGGAGGACATGTTCCCCGGCTATCTGACGGAGATTGTCGAGGGCAGCATCGTGATGAACCCGGTCAGGCCATTCCATGGGAAGACGATCCTGAGGGTGTCGGCGAACCTGGAGGAGCAGCTTCCGCCGGACTGGGCCCTGGTGAGCGATGTGGCGTTCCCCTTTGACGATGCCAACGAGTTCTGCCCGGACATCGCGGTCATCCCCGCCGAGGCGGAGGCGGAGAACCGTAGCTCGTATCCCGCCGATCTGATCGAGTTCGTGGCCGAAGTGGTGTCGCCGGAGAGCATCCGCCGCGACTACGAGATCAAGCCTCGCTGGTACGCCTCGCGAGGCATCACCAACTACGTGATCCTGGATCCTCTCAAGGGCCACGCCGTCATGATGTGGAATCCCGGCTCCGACGGCTACCAGGGCCGCGACACCATCCCCTACGGCCCTGACCTGACCGTCGACTCTCCCCTCGGCAAGCTCATGATCGCCACCAGCAGTCTCCCTGTGGACCCGAAGGCGCGCCCTACGCTGTGAGCGCCCTGCGGGGCTCACGGCGGCGGAACAAGAACGCCGCCACGACGCCCGTGACCAGCCCGATCAGGTGCCCCTGCCAGCTGATGCCGGTCTGGGTGGGGGCGATGCCCGCGAGGATGGAGCCGCCCCAGATACCGGCGATGACGACACCCACGGCCACCCCCAGCAGACGGCGCTCGACGAAGCCGCTGACGAGGAGGAAGCCGAAGAGACCGAAGACGACGCCCGAGGCGCCGGCGGTGTTGCTGTTGTCAGGGGATATGAGCCAGACCCCCAGCCCATCGGCGACGATGATCAGTGCACAGACGGCGGCAAAGCGCCGCAGCCCGCCAAGGGCGGAGAGAAAGCCCAGCACCAGCAACGGCACACTGTTCGCCGCGACATGACCGAAGCCGAAGTGGATGAAGGCGGAAGGGACCACGTCCACCAGCTCGCGCACCGCACGCGGCATGACCCCGAAGTCGTCCAGCGCATGCCCGCTCGCCACATCGATCAACTCGAGCAGCCACAGCAGCGCCACCCAGCCCACCATCACCTTGGCGGCGGCCTTCGCCCGCTCCCCGCGCGACCATGCCCGCTCCGTGCTCAGCACACCACGCACGCCACGTACTCTGCGAACCCCGCCCGATCCATCCGCCATGACAACCCCCGACTCGACTCGGAACTCGACCCGCGTCCCTTCAGGAAAACGACCGTGCCCCCTTGACCGGTTCCCGCCCCACGCCGCCGGATAGGCTCGGTCTCGTGAACCCAGTCAAGCCAGGAGAGACGCCGCGTACGCCTTGGATCGTAGGGGTGTCCGGCGCATCCGGCACCCCATACGCCGCGGCAGTGCTCCGCGCGCTCCTCGCCGCCGGCGAGAGCGTCGACCTCGTGGTGTCCCGGGCCTCACGGCTGACCCTGCTGGACGAGACGGGCATCTCGTTCCGGGACGCGCACTGGCAGGACGACCTGCGGGAATGGCTGTGCCGGGGGGCCGACGGGAAGCCGGACACGTTCGCCGTGGACATCGAGGGCGACCGCGTACGGCACTGGAGCGCCGGCGACCTGGCCGCCGGACCGTCCTCGGGCTCGTACCCCGTCAAGGGGATGCTGATCGTCCCCGCCTCGACGGCGTGCGTCGCGGGCGTCGCGCTGGGCCTCAGCAAGGACCTGCTCCAGCGGGCGGCGAGCGTGACCCTCAAGGAGCGGCGGCGCCTGGTCGTCGCCGTACGCGAGACCCCGTTGAACGGGCAGACGCTGCGGCACCTGGTGACCCTGGACGACGCTGGCGCGACCGTACTGCCCGCCTCCCCGGCCTTCTACGCGGGGGCCACGCACATCCAGGACCTGGTGGACTTCGTCGCCGGACGGGTGCTGGACGCGGCGGGCGTCGAGCACACCCTGTACCGGCGCTGGGAGGGCGACGTCGGCGGGGCGCGCTCGCCCCGTACCTGACTCTCACCGGCACCGCTCACCCGTCGCACCACTCTCATCTCACGCACCACCCACAACGACACTCTTCAGCGGAAGGCAACCGATCGCATGGACGCGGTGGACAGGCAGCTCATCCAGGCCCTGAGGGAGAACGGCCGGGCCTCCTACGCGGAGCTGGGACGCCTCGTCGGTCTGTCGGGACCCAGCGTCACCGACCGCATCAACCGGCTGGAGGCGGCCGGGGTCATCACCGGCTATCGCGCCACCGTCGACGCGGCCTCCCTCGGCCTCGGCGTGACCGCGCTCGTCGGTGTCTCGCTCTCCGACGCCGTCGACCACGAGGACGTGGCGAACCGGCTGCGGGACCTGGGCGAGATCGAGGACTGCTGGTTCATCGCGGGCGACGACTCGTACATGCTCAAGGTGCGCGCCCCCGACGTGGACGGCCTGGAGAAGACCATCCGCCGGCTCTCGGGAACGAAGGGCGTCTCCCGGACCCGTACGACCATCGTGCTCTCCACGAAGTGGGAGAACCGGGTGGGTGAGCTGCCGGAGGAGCACTAGGGGGTTGGCGTACGGTGGGGAAGGTTTTCTGAGGCGGTTGATCGGTGGTTGATCAGTGAAAGGTGTCGGCATGGACGTCGGGCTCAAGCGCGAGCTGGAGGAGAAGGTCCGCTCCGGTGAGCGGCTGACCCGCGAGGACGGCATCGCGCTGTACGAGTCGGACGACCTGGCCTGGCTGGGCGGGCTCGCGCACGAGGTGCGGACGCGGAAGAACGGCGATGTCGTCCACTTCAACGTCAACCGTCACCTCAACATGACCAACGTGTGCACGGCCTCCTGCGCGTACTGCTCCTTCCAGCGCAAGCCGGGGGAGAAGGACGCGTACACGATGCGGATCGAGGAGGCCGTCAAGCTCGCCAAGGCGATGGAGTCGGAGAACCTCACCGAGCTGCACATCGTCAACGGCCTGCACCCCAACCTGCCTTGGCGCTACTATCCGCGCTCGCTGAGGGAGCTGAAGGCGGCCCTTCCGAATGTGTCGCTGAAGGCGTTCACGGCGACGGAGATCCACCACTTCGAGACGATCAGCGGTCTGTCGGCGTCCGAGATCCTGGACGAACTGATCGACGCCGGCCTGGAGTCGCTGACGGGTGGCGGGGCGGAGATCTTCGACTGGGAGGTCCGGCAGCACATCGTCGACCACCGCACCCACTGGGAGGACTGGTCGCGGATCCACCGCCTGGCGCACGAGAAGGGTCTGAAGACCCCGTGCACCATGCTGTACGGCCATATCGAGGAGCCCCGCCACCGCGTCGACCACGTCCTGCGCCTGCGTGAACTCCAGGACGAGACCGGCGGTTTCCAGGTCTTCATTCCCCTGCGCTACCAGCACGACTTCGTCGACATGAAGGACGGCAAGGTACGCAACCGTCTTCAGGCCCGCACGCAGATGGCGACGGGCGCGGAGGCGTTGAAGACCTTCGCGGTCTCTCGGCTGTTGTTCGACAACGTCCCGCACGTCAAGGTCTTCTGGGTCATGCACGGTGTCCAGACCGCGCAGCTGGCCCTTCAGCATGGTGCGGACGACATGGACGGCTCGGTGGTCGAGTACAAGATCACCCACGACGCCGACAACTACGGCACGCCGAACAAGTTGACCCGCGAGGACCTCCTGGACCTCATCCGAGACGCGGGCTTCCGCCCGGTCGAACGGAACACCCGCTACGAGATCATCCGCGAGTACGAGGGGCCCGACCCGGAGCGTCGCGAGTCCCCTCAGCCGATGCGAGTCTGACCCGGCGAGAATCTGGTTGAACGGACTCAGGCGTAATAGCTAACCTCCCGACATGCCCCTTACCTTCCAGCTTGACCCACCCCTCACTCCCGCCCTCCGCGACGGCATCCTCACCCTCTGGACAGACGTCTCGAACGCCGGCGGAGCCGTCGGCTTCGTACCCCCGGTGACGCCGGAGGCGATACGCCCGGCCCTGATCCAGCACATGGCCGGCATGGCGGAAGGCAGGCAGCGCCTGCTCGCCGGCTTCGACGAAACCGGCACTCCCGCAGCCACCGCGTTCTTCACCTTCAACACCCACCACCTGATGACGCACTGGGTATGGCTGTACACGGTCATGGTCCACCCCGCCCACCAGGGCAAGGGCTTCGGCCGCGACCTCATGACGGCCGCGGAGGAAGCCGCCCGCCACTTCGACGGCATCGACGCCATCCGCCTCACCTGCCGCGGCGGCCTCGGCCTGGAACACTTCTACTCCTCCTGCGGCTACAAGGAGGTCGGCCGCGTCCCCGGCGCGATACGCGTCGCCCCGGACGACCACCGCGACGACATCACCATGCTGCTGCCCCTGACCTGAGACCTCTCCCGGCGCCCGCACCCCCGCACCCCCGCACCCCCGTGCAAGATCGCACGCCGACCGTGTTTCACTGGATGACGCAGGGATGCCCAAACGGAGACGGAAGAGTGGATTGAGATGCTCCGCTACACACTGATGCGCCTCGGAATCTTCGTGGGCTGCTTCGTGGTCGTCTGGGCCCTCGTCTACTCCGGTGTCGCCCCGCGCGGCCTCGGCTCCTCCAACGGCATGTGGGTGATCTTCCTCGCCCTGGTCGTCTCCGCGCCGATCAGCTTCGTCGTCCTCCGCAAGGAGCGTGACCGGGCCTCCGCCCAGATCGCCCCCCACCTCGACCAGCGCATCAACCGCGTCAAGTCCAACCTCGCCGCCAACAGCAGCGTGGAGGACGAGGCCGACGACGAGGCGAGGAAGCAGAGCGAGACGGCATCGGGCCAGGCACAGGCCTCGTAACGGGATCTTTCCCGGCAGGGGAACCGTACGCTTGCCCGCATGGGTGCTGTGAAGAGCAAACGGATGCCCCGTGCGGTGCGGGAACAGCAGATGCTGGACGCGGCCGTGCGGACCTTCGGGCAGCGCGGGTACCGGGCCGCGTCGATGGACGAGATCGCCGAACTGGCGGGCGTGTCCAAGCCGTTGGTGTATCTGTACCTGAACTCCAAGGAAGACCTCTTCACGGCCTGCATCCGCCGTGAGGCCAAGGCGCTCACCACCGCCGTACGCGCGGGCGTGGACCCCGAGCTGCCCGCCGACCGCCAACTCTGGGAGGGGCTGCGGGCGTTCTTCACGCACACCGCGCAGAACCCGGACGCCTGGGCCGTACTGCACCTCCAGGCCCGTACGCACGGCGAACCGTTCGCCGCCGAGGTGGCGGCGATGCGCGAGGAGATGGTCGCGTTCGTGACCGGGCTCATCCTGGTCGCCGCGCGCGACGCCCGCCGCGACCCGTCCCTCCCGGAGCGCGAGGTGGCCGGTCTCGCCGAGGCCCTGGTCGGCGCCGCCGAAGCGCTCGCCGCCTGGGCCAACGCCACCCCCGGCATCACCGCCAGACAGGCCGCCGCCACGCTGATGAACTTCGCCTGGTCCGGCCTGGGCGACCTGATGGAGGGCCGGCCCTGGGCTCCGCCGACCGAGGCCCAAGTGGCGGACGGGGCTGGATAGTTCGACGCGAGAGAGCTCGGGTGGGTGGGGTTGTGGGGCGGGTGCGGGTGAGTAGGGGTCGTTCGCGCAGATCCCCGCGCCCCTGAAAGACACGGCCCCGCGGGCCGAAAAGCACGGGGCGCAGCCCCTGCTTTCCAGGGGCGCGGGACTGTGTCGATTTGCGGCTCCGCCGCGTGGGCGCGACCAGCCCCCACCACCCGCACTCGCCCCACTACCGACCGGATCGAGCTCGTACGCGCACTCAGGCAATGAGCGGGTACACACTGCCCCTCACATGCACCCGTTCCCCACTGCCGCGGAGTTCGAAGTCGCCGCCCGCCCGGCCGTCCGCCGCGTACGTCACCGTGCTCGGGAGCGTCACCGGCGCCCTGAACTCGGCGCGGACGAGGGCCGCCGGAGGCGTACCGTGCTCGGCGAGGCAGCGCGCCACCGTCCACATGCCGTGCGCGATGGCCCGGGGGAAGCCGAAGAGGCGGGCGCCGAGCGGATGCAGATGGATCGGGTTACGGTCCCCCGACACCGCGCCGTACCGCCGCCCGACATCCCCACCCAACCGCCACTCGGCAACAGCCGGAAATGACGCGCCCTCGACCCCGCGAGGACGCCCACCCCCACCAACGCGCTCCTCCCGCGGTCCCCCGCCCGTCCGCCCCTCATGCCGCGCGAGATACGTACTCCGCGACTCCCACACGACCTCGCCCCCGTCGCCCCCATCACCCCCGTCCCGGACCTCGGTCACCACCGTGGCCTCCGTGCCACGGCGATGGGGGGCCAACTCATCGACGTACACGGTGAGTTCGTACTCCCCGGTGGCGGGCAGCTCTCGGCGCCGGGTGATCTCGATCGAGGTGTGGACGAGTCCGAGCAGGGGGAGCGGGAAGTCGCGGTCGGCCATCAGACGCATGGCGAGCGGGAAGCCGAGAACGTGGGGGTAGGTGAGCGGGACGGCGTCGTCGCCGGTGGGGAAGCCGCAGACGCGCTCGTACGCGGCGAGCCGGGCGAGGTCGATCCGCACGCCGGGGAGGACGAGCCGGGTGCTCGTGCCGGGCGTGCGCAGGGGGCCGGTGATGCGGGGGAGCTTGCGGCTCTTGCGCGGGGAGAGGAGGGCGCCCTTGGCGAGGAGAGGGCTGAGAGCGGGCGACCCGGTGAGAGTGAGGGTGGGGGTAAGGCTGTTCATCGGACGGTTTCCCCCTCCTCGTGCCCGGCTCCGCCTGCTTGCTCCAGCTACTTACTCCACGGTCAGGTTACCCGAGGTAAGTGATAGTGGCAGGAAGGGGAGTTGAGCGACCCTCAGGTAACTTGACACCCCCTTGACCTGCACGGACGTGGTCACCGACACTGCACATCCCCGGCCCGTTACCACCTCCGGACCATCCCCGCACTCACACAAACCTCACACAACCACCCCGTACGATCCGGGCACACCGAACGCCCAGGAGCCGCCCGTGTCCAGCCTCGACCGCACCCAACCCGCCCTGGTGGAACCCGAGTTGAAGCTACTGGACGGCGCCGTACGAGAGGCGTACGTGCCCCCGCTGGCCGCGCCCGTCGCGTACGGCTCACTCGCGGACATCCCGTTCGACAACGCGGACCGCGCCCCCGAGTCGGTGGTCCTCAGCCGCAAGGACCGCCCCGGTGAGGAGGACATCCGGTGGAGGGACGTGACGGCGGCCGAGTTCGCGGCCGAGGTGCTCGCGGTGGCCAAGGGCCTGATCGCAGAGGGCCTGATGCCGGGCGACCGTATCGCCATCATGGCCCGGACGACGTACGAGTGGACGCTGCTGGACTTCGCGGCCTGGGCGGCCGGCCTGGTGACCGTCCCCGTCTACCCGACCTCCTCCGTCTTCCAGACCCGCTGGATCCTCCAGGACTCGGGCGCCGTGGCCCTCGCCGTGGAGTCGACCTCCCAGGCAGCCGCCCTCGGCCCCGAACGCGACCGCATCCCCGACCTCCGTCACATGTGGGTCTTCGAGAAGGGCCACACGGAACGCCTCGCCGAGCTGGGCCGCCATGTGTCGGACCAGGAAGTTTCCGTGCGGCGTGGGGTGTTGGGGCCCGACACCCTGGCGACCCTGATCTACACCTCGGGCACGACCGGCCGCCCCAAGGGCTGCGCCCTCACCCACGGCAACTTCTTCGCCGAGATCGACAACGCGATCGACCTCCTGTACCCGATCTTCCGCGCGAAGACGGACGAGGAGGCATCCACGCTCCTCTTCCTTCCCCTCGCCCACGTCTTCGGCCGCATGGTGGCGATCGCGTGCATGCGGGCGCGGATACGCGTGGGCCACTCACCGAGCTTCCGCACGGAGGACCTTCTCGCCGACCTGAAGTCCTTCCGTCCGACGTTCCTACTCCTCATCCCGTACGTCCTGGAGAAGGTCTTCAACAGTGCCCGCGCCTCCGCCGAACGCATGGGCCGCGCCTCGTCCTTCGACCGCGCCGCCGCCGTCGCCCGCCGCTACGGCGAGGCCCTGGAGTCGCAACAACACGGCACGGGCCCGGGCCCGACCACCTTCCTCAAGGCCGCCCGCGGCTTCTACGACCCCCTGGTCTACCGCCGCATCCGCAACGCCCTCGGCGGCCGGGTCCGCTACGTCATCTGCGGCGGCTCCCCCCTCGGCCGCCGCCTCGCCGCCTTCTACGCGGGCGCCGGCATCGAGGTCTTCGAGGGCTACGGCCTCACGGAGACGACAGCGGCCGTGACGGTCACCCCACCGACCCGCCCCCGCCTGGGCACGGTGGGCCGGCCGCTCCCCGGCACCCGGGTCCGCATCGCGGCGGACGGCGAAGTCCTCCTTCACGGCGGCCAGATCTTCCGCGGCTACTGGGACCCCCAGGCCGGCGGCGTCGTCCCGGCGGGCCCCGACGGCTGGTTCGCCACCGGCGACATAGGCGAACTCGACGACGAGGGCTACCTCACGATCACCGGCCGCAAGAAGGAGATCCTCGTCACCGACAGCGGCAAGAACGTGGCCCCGGCCCCCCTGGAGAACTGGCTCCGCTCCCACCCCCTCATAGCCCAGGCCATGGTCATCGGCGACCGCCGCCCCTACGTGACGGCCCTGCTGACCCTGGACCCCGAGGGCATCACCCACTGGCGCCAGATGAACGCCAAACACGCCGTCCCCCCGGAACTCCTCGCCGACGACGCCGAGTTGCACGCCGTCCTCCAACGCGCGGTGGACGAGGCCAACCGCCTGGTCTCCCGCCCGGAATCCATCCGCAAGTTCACGATCATCCCCGGCGGCTTCACGGAGGAGGAGGGCCACCTGACCCCGTCGATGAAGCTACGGCGGGAGGTGGTGGAGGAGGCGTTCGCGGCGGAGATCGAGGAGCTATACAAGAAATAGAGGCCGCTGAGCGCCTGAGCCTGAACCTCAGGGGACGGCGGCGCAGGTCGCCCGAACCGGCACCGGATACCGTCCCCTCGTGCACAGAAGCCGCGTCTACGCCGTCCTGTTCGACACCCCCGAGGCCGAGGCCGACCAGGCGGCGGCCTTCTGGGCGGCGGTGCTCGGCGCCCCCGCCCGGCCGGTGCCCTCCGAGCCGCAGTTCACGGTGCTTCACGAGGCGCTGCCGGGGCTGACCACGGTCGTCCAGGCGGTCGATGACACGCCCCGCGTCCACCTGGACATCGAGACCGACGACGTGGAGGCCGAGACCGCCCGCCTCGTCGCCCTCGGGGCCGTGCAGGTGGCGCAGTGGCTCGAGTGCCGCGTACTCCGTGCCCCCGGCGGGCACCTGGTGTGCGTCGTGCCGGTGCACAGCGCCCCGGACGTGTTCGAGGCGCATGCCAGGAGGTGGCCTGCGCCGGGGGAGGCGGAGTAGCGACGGACGTTCCGCTCGGCTGGGTGTGCCGTACGCACAGGGCCCGGGGGACGCCGTTGGGTTACCGTCCTGGACATGGGGCGGGACGGGAATCGTGTGGATGCCGGCGGCGAGGGTGCGATCGGGGCGGGGCGGGATGTGCACGCCGCCACGACCGGGGACAACAGCCCGGTCACGTACGTCGGCACGCAGTACGTGCAACAGACGGCCACCGCCCCGGAATCCGCCCCGCCGAGGGCCGAGCAGGTCGACGCGGCGCTGCGCCGGTACGCGGTACGTGTGCGGGAGTGCTACGGACGGCTCGACCTGGACGTGTTGATCCCTACGGAGGAGGGGGAGCATCCGCCGGTCGGGCTGAACGAGGTGTTCGTGCCGCCGGCGGTACGGGCGGACCCGCCGCCGGTGGAACTCCCGCAGGACCTGCGTAGACGGCTCGTCGACTCCGGGGACTGGCCGGCCGGCCTGCCTTCCGGTCTGGGCCGGGAGACGAAGGAAGCGCTGGACCGCGCCCGGCAGGCCTACGCGGAGCGCCCCGCGCTGGACGTCCTCGACGTCCTGGCGGATCCGGAGGCGACCCGCGTCGTCCTGCTCGGCGACCCCGGCGCGGGCAAGTCGACTCTCGCCCGCCATCTGGCGCTCGCGCTCACCGAGGACAGGGGCGAGACCGACGACTCTCTGCGGCTCCTCGCGGGTCGTGTGCCCCTCGTCCTCGAACTGCGTGAGTACGCCGCCGGACCCTGGTGGGACCTGACCTTCGAGGACTTCCTCAAGTACCTCCACACCACCAAGGGCCTGGCACCCCCGCCGCCCGTCACGGAGAAGCTTCTGTCGGAGGGGCGCATGATCGTCGTCTTCGACGGCCTCGACGAGCTGTTCGACCCCGCCGCCCGCGAGCAGGTCGCCCATCGCATCGCGGACTTCGCCGGCCGTCACCGGGACGCCGGCGTACGGGTCGTGGTCACCTCGCGGGTCATCGGCTACCAGCGAGGCGTCCTGCAACGCGCGGGCTTCCGGCACTTCATGATCCAGGACCTGGACGAGGACCGGATCGACGAGTTCGCCTGGCAGTGGTACGCCACCTCGTGCCCGCACGACGAGGACCGGGCGGAACGCCTGTACGACCGCCTGATGGCCGCGGTCGCCCGTTCCCGCCCGGTGCGTGATCTCGCCGGGAATCCGTTGCTGCTGACGATCCTCGCCATCATCGGCCGCCGCCGCGAACTCCCCCGCGACCGCCAGGGCGTCTACCGCCACGCCGTCGCCGTCCTGATCGCCCACTGGGACGAACACGCCAAGAACCTGCGCGCCCCCAACGACGTCGAGGCCCTGTCGTACCTGGGTGACGAGGACCGCCACGAGCTGCTACGACTCGTCGCCCGCCGGATGCAGGACGGCGAGGGCGGTATCGCCGGCAACCACATCCACCAGGACGTACTCCTCGCCACCTTCAAGGACTACCTGCGCGAGCAGTACGAACTCCCGGTGGCCCAGGCCGTGTCGGCCGCCCGAGCCATGGTCCGCCAGTTCCGCGACCGGAACTTCATCCTCAGCCACTACGGCGGCGGGGTCTACGGCTTCGTCCACCGCGCCTTCCTGGAGTACCTGGCGGCGGAGGACATCGACCGCCGCTACACCCGTTACCGGGAGTGGACCCCGGAGGAGTTCATCGAGCAGGTCGTCGTCCGGCATGCGGAGGATCCCGCCTGGCACGAGGTGCTGTTGCTGCTGGTCGGGCAGGTGGGCGAACCGGAGGCCGCCGCCGTGATCGACCGGCTCCTCCTCATGCACCGGCGCCGGAGGATCGAGACGGAGGCCCGGCTGCTGGTGCTGGCGACTCGGGCGCTGGCGGAGGTGCGCGGGATCGGGGCGGTCGGCGCGCAGACCCGGCATGTGGTGGACTCGGTGATCAGGTGTCTCGAAGGCACGGACGCCGGCTGGCTTGAACTGCTCCACGACCGGGAAGACCTCACGGACGTACTGAGCAACGCGTTTCCCGAACACTGGAGCGGGCGTTCCCGGCTTCTGCGGTGGTTCCATCTGCGGGGCCAGTTCGGCGAAGTCCCGGATGTGGGCGGGAGCCTCGCCTGCACGCTCTACGACAGCCGGGCATGCCTCGCGATGGCGACACACGCTCGCTTCGGCCAGACCCGGCGGTGGATGCTCCTGCTGCTGGTCGACGGCTGGCACTCCGGTGACGCCGAACACGTCACGGACACCGGAGCCGACATTCCCGCCCTGCTCCGGGAACGGGCGTCGGCGGACCCCGACAAGGAGTTGCGCAGAGACCTGTTGAACGTGCTCGTCGACATCGACAACGGTGGAGACGGACGTGATGACGGACGTGATGATGAAGGCGCCGTCGCGACCCTGCTCGGCGAGCGTGCGGTCACCGACCCGGATGTGAAGGTCCGAGGCCTGGCCCTCCTCCTCCGCCGTCTGTACGGGGACGTGGACGGAGACGCATGGGCACCCCTCGTCACCATGGCCGAATCGGCATCCGCTGAGCGCGATCGTGTTGCGGCTCTGGATGCGCTGGCCAAGTACCGGAAGGACGACGGAGACACGTTCGCGCTGCTGAGCCGTCTCGCCGTCGAGGATTCGTCCGACGAGGTCCGGAGCCGTGCGGCCAATCAGCTCGGATATGTGCAGGGCGACGATGCTGTGGTGAGGGAACTGTGGCGCAAGCTCGCCGTCGAGGACCCGAGCGCGAGGGTTCGCCGGACGGTGGTGTACCTCATGCACATCCGCCAGGAGCGATGGCCACCTGTCCGCGCCCTCGCCGTCGAGGACACGGATCCGTCGGTACGGCAATCCGCTGTGGAGGCCCTGCGCCAACTGTGGCCGAACGATCCCGACACCTGGGAACTGCTGCGCCGCATCGCCGTCACCGACCCGCACCCGGATGTGCGCGGAGAAGCCTGCAGCCAACTGGCGAGGGCGAGGGGTGATGCGGGGCCCGAGGCTGACGTATGGGAGTTCCTCCGCCGCCGGGTCGTCGAGGATCCGGACGACCGCGCCCGGGGGAGCGCGCTCCGCGCTCTGGCCTGGCGGAGATTCCATGAAGCCGACGCCTGGGACTCCCGGGATTTCTGGGATTTCATCCGCGACCGTGCCGTCGCGGACCCCCACGAGGAGCTACGCGCGACCGCGCTCGGCGAACTGTGCGAGGGCCGGAGCGACGAGCCCGGGACATGGGACCTGGCGCTCGACCGTCTGACCTCGGACCCGCACGAGAAGGTACGCGCGACGGTCCTGGACCACCTGCGCCACTACATCGGCGACGAGTCCGACCTCCGGCCCCGCCTCCACGAACGCGCCACCGCGGACCCCGCCGCCTCCGTCCGCTCGGCCGCCCTACGCCTCCTCGCCGCGACCAACGGCGACGCCCCGACCACCCGCGAACTGATCCTCGACCGTACGACCGCCGACCCCGACCTTGGCATCCGCGCCGACGCCCTCCGCTGGCGGGCCGTCCACGAGCCGGGCGAAGCCACCGCCGAACTCCTCCGCACCCGCGCCACCACCGACCCGGCCCCCGCCGCCCGCACCGCCGCCCTCCAGTCCCTCGCCTACGGCTGGCCGGCGCACTCCGCGACCATCCCGCTCCTGCGCGAACGCATCGAGACGGACGACGCCGTACGCGACGAGGCCACGCGGGCCCTGGCCGCCGCCGAGGCGCTGGCCCCGATCGCCGACCAACTGCCCTGAGGGGTGCCGATGTTTTTGGCGTGACGCCGCTGTCCGGTCGGCGCTGACAAGGCCATTGTGGAAAGGGGCCGACGCGACCGACGCCGGTGGAGTCCCCAGGATTTCCACATTCCGGGAGCGAATTCTTTGCCTCGGCTTCGTCCCCTTTCTCTTCCGTCCCCGGCGGAACTTCGGTCCTCGTAAGGAAATTCGAGCAAGTCGAAATTACGCCAAGAGAAGCGGTCGGTGTTTTCAGGACTTTGCCTGCCGGAGGGATCCAGGAAATCGTTTCTGCCTCTCTACGATTTCTCACCATGACCGAAACTCCACGGGACAACTCCGCCACCCGTGCACGCTGGCAGACGTGTCTCAAGCTGGCCCGCGAACTCCTCCTCGTCGGGCCGGACGACAAGGACCTCAAACTCAGCTATCTCCACACCCTGATCGACACGGGCCGCCTCGGCCCCACCCACCACCCGCGCAAGAAGATCCTCGTCATCGGCGCCGGCATCACCGGCCTCGTCGCCGGCCGCCTGCTCAAGGACGCCGGCCACGACGTCACCCTCATCGAGGCCAATGAAAGCCGCGTCGGCGGACGCATCAAGACCTTCCGCGCCACCAGGCACCAGCAGCCCTTCGAGGACCCCGCCCAGTACGCGGAGGCCGGCGCCATGCGGCTGCCCGACTTCCACCCGCTCGTCCTCGCCCTCGTCGACAAGCTCGGGCTCGGCCGCCGCCAGTTCTACAACGTGGACGTGGACCCCTCCACCGGCAGCGGCCCCGACGTCCCCGTCCCCCCGGTGACGTACACCTCCTTCACCGGCCGGACCTGGACCTACGGCGACGACAGCCCCGACTTCCGCGAGCCCGACAAGCGCGGCAACTCCTGGATCCGCGCCAATCGCACCCAGGTGCGGCGTGCCGACTACGCCACCACTCCCGAGCGGATCAACGAGGGCTTCCACCTCACCGGCGACGAGGTCCGCGCCCCCGTCGTGAAGATGGTCGACGACGCGCTGGAGAGCGTGCGCGACTACTACTCCGACGTCGTCGACGGCAAGCGCGTCAACAAGCCGTTCGACGAGTGGGTCGAGGGCTGGGCCCGGGTGATCCGCGACTTCGACGGCTACTCGATGGGCGCCTTCCTGCGCGACCACGCCGGGCTCAGCGACGAGGCGATCGAGGCTGTCGGGACCTTGGAGAACATGTCCTCACGGCTGCACCTCTCCTTCTTCCACAGCTTCCTGAGCCGCAGCGACATCAACCCCACCGTCCGCTACTGGGAGATACCCGGCGGCAGTTGGCGCCTGCCGCACGCCCTCCACGAGGGCCTGCGCGACGAGGTGAAGCTCGGCCACCGCATGATCCGCCTCGAATACCACGACCCCAGCCGCGACACCGACCCCGAGGGCACCGGCGCCGTCGGCCCCGACGGATGGGGCGTGGCCGTGCAGACCGTCGCCGAGGGCGATCCACAGGCCCCGCCGCGCCTGTGGACGGCGGACCTGGCGATCGTCACCATCCCGTTCTCCGCCCTGCGCTTCGTGGAGATCGTTCCCTCGATGTCGTACAAGAAGCGTCGCGCCATCATCGAGACCCACTACGACTCGGCCACCAAGGTGCTGCTGGAGTTCAGCCACCGGTGGTGGGAGTTCACCGAGGACGACTGGCGCGACGAGCTGGAGAGCATCGCACCGGGCCTCTACGAGTACTACCGGCTGGGCCTGGAGGTGGGCACCGAGCCCGCCCACACCCCCACGCTCGCCGATGCGAACGCCGGCCTGCTCGGCGCCGCCGTCAAGGAAAGCGGCGTCACCGAGGAGATGCGGCAGCTCAACAGCACCATGCCGCTGCGCGGCCCCGCCGTCCGCCCCGCCACCCACGCCTTCGGCGGGGGCTCCGCCACCGACAACCCCAACCGGTTCATGTACTACCCCTCGCACCGGGTCGAGGGCAGCACTGGCGGCGTCGTACTCGCCTCGTATTCCTGGTCCGACGACGCCGCGCGCTGGGACTCGATGCGGAACGCGGAGCGCTACGTCTACGCCCTGCGCAACCTCCAGGCCCTGCACGGCCGCCGCATCGAGGTGTTCTTCACCGGGCGCGGCGCCACCAAGAGCTGGGCCCGCGACCCGTACGCCTTCGGCGAGGCCGCGATCTACACCGCGCACCAGATGACCAGCTTCCACCTGGACGTCTCCCGGCCCGAAGGCCCCGTGTACTTCGCCGGGGAACACACCTCCCTCAAGCACGCCTGGATCGAGGGCGCCCTGGAGAGCGCCGTCCGCGCCGCCATCGCCGTCCACCAGGCCCCGCCGGTCACCACCCCGGGCACGAACCAGGAGGAGGACCGCTCATGACCGCGATCACCCACGGGTGCACGGTCGCCCGCTACCTCGCCCTGCGGCTGGCCGAGTTGGGCATCACCCACCTCTTCGGCGTCCCCGGCAACCACCTCGGCCCGTTCCTGACCACCCTGCGGGCCGAGGGCGCCATCGAGTGGGTCGGCACCCCCACCGAGGGCGGCGCGGGCCAGGCCGCCGACGCCTACGCCCGCGTCCACGGCGTCGGCGCGGCGGCGGTCACCTACAGCGTCGGCGCGTTCAACCTGCTCAACGCCTGCGGCGGCGCCTACGTCGAGCAGGTCCCGCTGGTCGCCATCAACGCCTCCCCGCCGTACGAGCAGTGGCAGAACTACCGCGCCCTCGGTCTGCTCACCTCCCATATGAGCCCCCGCCCGGAGAGCAACCTGGACGTCTACCGGCAGGTCACCGTGGACGCGCAGGTCATCTCCAACCCGGGCCTCGCCCCCGCCCAGATCGACGCCGCGCTCACCGCGTGCCTCTCCGAGCGCAGGCCGGTCTACCTGGAGGTCATGGAGGACCTGTGGGACGAGCCCTGCGCCGAGCCCGGGGAGCCGATCCTCCGCCGTGAGCGGCCGTTCAGCGCGCGCAACCAGCTGCTGCTGGACCACGCCGTGAACGCGATCCTCACCCTGGTCGAGGAGCACGCCGGCCCGGACGGAACGCCCCGCCCCATCGTGTGGGCCGGCGAGGAGATCGACCGGTTCCGCCTGGGCGGGCAGCTCACCGACCTGGTGGAGGGAACCGGGGTGCCGTTCTGCACCACCGTCGGCGCCAAGGCCGTCGTCGACGAGGACCTGCCGCAGTTCCACGGCGTCTACAACGGCCACGCCAGTCACCCGGACGTGCACGGCGTCTTCAAGGACTGGGCCACCTGCCGGATCGGGCTCGGCGCCTGGTCCACGTCGAAGAACCTCGGCGGCGAGCAGTGCGTCGGCGACGACTGGGTGATGGCCGCGAACGGCGGCGTCAGCGTCGGCACTTCCTACTTCCCCGACGTCCAGCTCGAACAACTCCTGCCCGCCCTCCAGGACGCGCTGGCGAAGCGCTACGGCTCCGGGGGTCTGGCCGCCGACTACTACGCCGAGGCCCATGCCCATCTCGGGGAGTCCGTCGACCGCCCCGCCGGCCTGGAGCAGTACCGCGCCTCGCTCCGCACCAGCGGCTCACGGTCCCGGCACGCCGAACGCCACACCGAACGACTCACCTACGACGGCGTGTTCGACCGGATCAACCACTTCCTGGGACACGAGACCCGGCAGGACTGGACGGTCGTCTCCGACGCCGCGTTCTCCCTCATCGGTTCGATGAACCTGTCCCTGTCCGCGGGCGGGTTCCTCTCGCAGGTCAGCTGGCTGTCCATCGGCTGGTCGGTCGGCGCGGCCACCGGCGCCGCGCTCGCTCCCGAGCGCGGGCACGCCCGCCCGATGGTGTTCGTCGGCGACGGCGCCTTCCAGGAGACCTGCCAGGAGATCTCCACCCACACCAGGCTCGGCCTGCGGTCGGTGGTGTTCGTCATGGACAACGGACACTTCTACGGCATCGAACAGATGCTGGTGCACCCCGCCTACTACGCCGACGACCAAGGGGCCTCCCACGACCCCGACTTCTACAACGTCCTCCACCCCTGGCACTACGACCGCCTCGCGGCCGTCTTCGCCGGCAAGGAGACCCCGGCGAACGGGATCACCATCGCCCACACCTCCGAACTGGACGACCTGCTGACCCGCCTCACCGACCCGGCCGACCCGGTCAACGCCGGACCCCTCCTGGTCCGCGTCCGCCTGCACCGGCACGACTACCCGCGGGCGATGGCGTACAAGGTGAAAGTCAACCATCCGAAGGGAACAGGAAATGGCTGATCTCAACGTACTGATCGCCTTCGACGCGGCCACGATCGTCGAGCAGAATCCCAACGCGTCGAGGAACCCGGACGCGCCGACGTACGCCGACCACAGCCTCATCTACATGACAACGCGCCACGATCACATCGTCGGCACGTCGGGGGCCGAATTGAACCTCCGCGCCGAACCCGGGGACAGCATCAGGTGGCGCGAGACGACGCTCTCGCTCGGCAGCGACTACAAGGCATTACTGTACAAATACGTGAGCAGCGACACCGGCCACCAGCTCGTCAGGACTCCGGAGACGTACCACTTCTATTTCCAGATCCTGGACCGCCACCGGCAATTGAAGGGGTACTTCCAATGGGACCCCTTCATCACCATCGAGAATCCCTGACGGTCCTCAAGTGAGTGCCAGGGCCATGAGGTCTCCGAAACCTCCACCGCAGCTCGGTTGATCGACCAGACTTGTCCTTGTTTCCGATGGAGAAGGGACGGCAAGCATGGCGAACAGCGCGCTTCTGGTGATGGACGTCCAACGGGACATCGTGGCCATCGCCGACGACGGCTCCGGATATCTGCCGCGCCTGCGCAGGGCGATCGACGGTGCCCGGGCTGCCGGCATCCCCGTGATCTACGTGGTGATCGCGTTACGGCCGGGTGATCCGGTAGTCAGCCCTCGCAACAAGGTGCTCACAAACATTGTGCGGGCCGGCCTGTTCACCGAGGGTGCCCCTGGCACCGAGATCCATGACGACGTCGCGCCCCAGCAGGGCGACGTGGTGGTGACCAAGAGGCGAGGGAGCGCGTTCTCGGGCAGCGACCTCGACTTGGTACTCAGGGCTCGCGACATCAACAGCCTTGTTCTCACCGGCATCGCCACCAGCGCTGTAGTGCTGTCCACCCTGTGGCACGCCATCGACCTGGACTTCGGCCTCACCGTCCTGGCGGATGCCTGCCTCGACACCGACCCCGAGGTGCATCGGGTCCTTACCGAGAAGCTGTTCCCACAGTGGGCAGAAGTCTTCGCCGTCGAGGACTGGCTCAAAGCCATCGCACGGCAATAGCGAGGAACGCGGTCCAGGCGGTGGGGGGAGAGGGTGAGGTGGGGGGGCTGTGGGGTTCTTGGAGTCGCGGATGTGGATGGTGTGGGGGCAGGGGGATATCTCGATGCATTCGCCGCCCGCGCCGCTGCTGTGCGATGACTTGCGCCAGGTGTAGGCGGCTTCGATGCATTCGCCGCCTTCACCGTCGCTGTAGCTGGACTTGAACCGGTTGAGAATCTCGGTGCTCACAGTTCCCCCGGCTTCTTCTCAATCAGGGCCCGAGACTCCGTGGGCAGGAGCGCCATCGCTGGCATGATTCCATAGCGATCGGCGATCTTCCGGACCTCCTCCAAGTCGGTGATCAGCCTGGGGAAGCCCTGTACCTCCGTGTACGCAACCTGCGGGTGCTTCTGCGGGGTCAACAGGTTGAATGCACCGCCCATGTTGGGATGGTCCTCGATCTCGACGTTCCGCATGCTGCCCCTGATTGGCATAGAAGTGCAGCTCAACCGCCTCTGCCTCCAACCCGGCGTAACTCCTATACCACTCCGGATGCCGAGTCCGCGCCTTCTTCATCCCCTCCTTGATCTCAGGGATCATCGCCTTCAACAGCCCCCCCCGGCATCAAGAAGTTCATCCGCCTTCTCCAACACCTCCGGCCGAGCCACCCGCACCCCCCGCTCCATCGCACCGATCGCGTCCGGCCCGTACCCCACCGCCTCCCCCAACTCCTTCTGCGTCAGCCCGGCCCGCTCCCGCAGCAGCTTCAACAGCTTGCCGACCGCCGTGAACAACCCGGTCGTACCGTCGGCCTCCGCCGGAGTCTCCGGCGTCGTTCATCCGCCATCGATCCCGCCCTCACCTCGTCGTGGTCACGGCCGACGAGCCGACGCCTCGCGCACCGCACCCATACGGCTACTTAGCGTCCCGCCGCCATATCTGGTCAGACTGGAACCGGACGACCGCGCTGAGTGACATGAATGCGGAAATCCCCACGACTCCCACCGTCCTCGGCGGCGGCTGCGCGCCTGGGGCATCCCCGAGGGGAGCGAGGTGTACGACAACGCGGTGCTGGTCGCCGCCGAGCTGGTGACGAACGCGGCCATGCACGGGGACGTCACCGGGCACAGCTTTCTGCTGAAGGTGGTGTGGACGACCGGCACCGTGCGTATCGAGGTGGCCGACGCGTGCGAGACGCGGCGGCAGAAAACGCGGCGGGCGGAGCCCGAGGCCGAGTCCGGGCGGGGGCTGCTGATCGTGGAGGCCCTCGCCGACAAGTGGGGCATCGAGGACCGGGACCTGGGGAAGACCGTGTGGGCCGAGCTGAGCACCAGTGTCAGTACCAGCCCGTAAGGGCGTGAGGACGTCGAGGGCCGCCCGAGTGAATGTTCTGCCGATCGGTCCTACTGAAAATCCTCTCGGCGAAGTGGATCTACATACTGAGTGAATGCGGACGCAGAAGAAGATTCCCACCCTGATTCACCAAACCTGGAAAGACGCCGACGTGCCGGCCCAATGGAAGAAATGGGCCGACTCCTGGCGCCGGCATCACCCCGGCTGGGGATACCGCCTGTGGACCGACTCTGACAATCGCACATTCCTCCAGGAGTACTATCCCTGGTTCCTGCCCATCTACGACGGCTACGCGGAACCGATCATGCGGGCCGACGCAATTCGCTACTTTCTGCTCGACCATTTCGGCGGGCTCTACGTGGATCTGGACTTCGAGTGCCTGAGCCCGGTCGACGGAATCCTTGACGGGCGCGAACTCGTCCTCGGCTGCGAGCCCGAGGCGCACACACGGCTGCTGCTGGCCCGCCGGCGCGGATTCAGCCGCATCGTCGGCAACGCGTTCATCGCGTCACGGCCGGGCCACCCCTTCTGGGCCCATGTGCACCGCCAGTTGGTCGGCGCCCACAGAATGCCTGGTGCGCTGGACGTCACGGGCCCCTTCTTCCTCACCAGGGCGATCGACAGCGCCCCGGAGCCTGCCTCGATCGCCTCGATCACGATCCTCGGACCGGAGGTCCTGTACCCCGAGGTGAGCCCGTACGCGACAGAGCTGTTCGGCCCTCAGGAAGCCGACTACGAGCGGGCGTACGCCGTGCACCACTGGTCCGGCAGCTGGGTGCGTGACTCGCCTGCGACTCCCCGGACATCGGCCGGCAAACGGTTCCCGTTCTGGGCGAGCCAGGAGCTGCAACCGCTCGCCGACGGCCTGCTCAACCTGGACGCGCAACGCCGCCGCTGGACCTCGGGCGCGCCCGCGCCGACGGTGTCGTGCCTGATGGTGACGAAGGACCGCTCGTCGACGGCCCGCCGCGCGATCGCGTGCTTCCGTACGCAGACCTACCCCAGTCTGGAACTGGTCGTCGTGGAGGACGGCACGGACGACGCCCTTGAGCGGCACATTCGCGAGCTGGACGACCCGAGGATCCGCCATCACCGGCTCCCCCCGGAGGGGCGGACGCTGGGTGAACTGCGCAACGAGGCGGTGGACCGGGCCACCGGGCCGTACGTATGTCAGTGGGACGACGACGACCTGTACGACCCGGAGCGGATCGAGACGCAGATGGCGGCGATCCTCTCGCTCGGCGCCGAGGCCTGTTTCCTCGCACGTGAACGGCTGTGGTGGCCCGCTCGCCACAAGCTCGCGATCTCCTGCGCGCGCGTATGGGAGGGGTCGATGGTGTGCGCCAAGGACCGCCTCCCGCGCTACCCGGCACTACGCCGGGGCGAGGACACCCCGGTGGCGGAAGAGGTGGTCCGCACCTGCCGGGTGGTATCGGTCGACGCACCCGAGTTGTACACGTACGTGTGTCACGGCGGCAACACGTTCAACGAAGCCCATTTCGCGGAGCACTTCGACGTGGCGACGGAGACATGGTCCGAACCCGGCGCATACGCGGAGCGGTTGCTCGCGATGGCGACCCGGCTGCCGATCGGGCCGGAGGACATCGCCCACGCCGAGAACGGCCCCACCCCCCGACCCTCCGGGCGAAGAGCACAGACGGCCACGGCCCCCGGCCCGGCGAGAGAACGACCCCCGGTACTGGTGCTCACCCCCCTCAAGGACGCGGCCGCGTTCCTGCCGGGCTATCTCGAGAACCTTCGCACCCTGGACTATCCCCGCGAGGCGATCTCCCTGGGCCTGCTGGAGGGCGACAGCAAGGACACGACGCGGGATCAGCTCGAACAGGTCCTGCCCGGCCTTGAGGCGGAGTTCCGGCGGGTCACCCTCGTACACCGTGACTTCGGCCTCCAACTGGAAGGCCCCCGCTGGGAGCCCGGCGTCCAGCGTCGACGCCGCTCGGTGCTGGCCAAGGTGCGCAACCATCTGCTCTCCCGAACCCTCGCCGACGAGGAGTGGGTGCTGTGGCTCGACGCGGATGTCACCGGCTACCCGGCCGATCTCGTCCAACGCCTCCTCGGAGCGCGCAAGGACATCGTCGTCCCGCACTGTGCCACGACGACCGGTGGACCGACGTACGACCTCAACACCTTCGTCCTGCACCCCAGGGCCGGCACGCTCAACTGGTCCCAGTGGCTGCGTGACGGCATCCTGCAGCCGCCCAGGGGGTTCGGCCGGACGTACCTCGACGAGTTGCGCGGGCAGGGGCTCATCCGCGTCGACTCGGTCGGCGGCACCACCCTGCTGGTACGCGCCGACCTGCACCGGGACGGTCTGATCTTCCCCTCCTTCCCGTACCAGCACCTCATCGAGACCGAGGGCCTGGCCGCGATGGCCCGGGACATGGGCACTGCCTGCTGGGCGCTGCCCGACCTGGAAGTGCTGCACCCGCACCACGCCACCAGTGCCGAGCCGCCGCCGCTGGTACACCACATGGCGTAACCGTTTTGGCGCGATAAGTAATGAAATCCTACGGTGGGGCTACTGCCCCTGGGTCCCAGGACCTCTGCATGGAGTTCACACGCCGCAGCGGGCAGCTCCCAGACCCCCGAAAGAAAGGTCCCACCGTGAAAGCCCGCCTCATGTCCTCCCTGGCCCTCCCCGCCGCACTGGCAACCGCCGGACTGCTCAACACGGCGGAGGCGGCCTACGCGACCGCCCTCGGTTCGGACGCGCGGACAGCATCGGCACCCTACGCGTACCAAGGCCAGCCGATAAGCGGCGACGTCACCCTCACCTCCGCGGACGGGCACCCCTGCACGCCCCTCGGAAACGTCACCATCACCGACTACGGGCACTGCTGCACGCCCATCGGGAACGTCACCCTCACCGACTACAACGTCTGCTGTACGCCGGTGGCCAACATGACCATCTGTGACTACGAGCACCACCAGGAGCACGACCACGGCCACCACGAGAACGGCCTTCACGACCACCACGACCATGACCACGACCATGGGCGTCAACTGCGCTTCAGCTAGCGCCTGATCCGGCAGGTCTGCCGCGACGTGGTCCTCGAACAGGACTGGGGGGGGCGTCGGCATTCCGTTCATCCCGGTTCCGTTCCGTTCCGCTCCTTACCGTTCCGTACCGTACCGAAGCGAAAGACGGCGCATGCCCCACAGCCCCGACCCTGTGGTCTCGGTGGTCATCCCCTGCCACAACTACGCCCGTTATCTGCCCGAGGCAGTGTCCAGCGTCGTCGCCCAGACGTTCCGCGCCTGGGAACTCGTCATCGTCGACGACGGCAGTACCGACAACGCCTTCGAGGTGGCCCAGGACTTGGTGGCCCGTCACCCGGACCGGTCCATCAGGGTGCTCCAACAGGCCAATGCCGGGGTCTCCGCCGCGCGCAACACCGGAATCGAGGCCGCTGCCGGCCGTTACATCCTTCCGCTGGACGCCGACGACGTGATCGCGCCCACGATGCTGGAGAAGACCGTCGCGGTGCTGGACGGTGACCCCGACATCGCCATCGCCTCAACGGACGTGTTCACCTTCACCGACGACGATCTGCCCCCGCAGGCGATGCCCCTCCCCGCCTACAGCAGAGAACTCCTGCTCCAGCGACTGATCATGTTCTACTGCTCGCTGTACCGCCGTGAAGCGTGGCAGACCGTGGGCGGGTACGACGAGAGCATGCGGGCGGGAGAGGACTGGGACTTCTGGATCGGCTGCGTCGAGCACGGCTTCGACGCCCACCACATCCATGAGCCGTTGTTCGGGGCGCGCAACAAGGACACCGGACTGCATCTGGAAGCCGCAGAGAACGACCTGGCCATCCGGGCCCGCATCGTGGCCAACCATCCGGACCTGTTCAAGCCGATCACCCGCGGCTGGGCACACGCCGTGCTCACCCAGGACGCGGAAGCGTGCCTGCGGGACGAGCACGTGCCCGACGACATCCTCACCCGGGCCGCCGAGATGGACCAGTTCCTCTCCGCGGTCATGGCCCTGCAGCGCACAACGCGGGTGCAGTACTACCACATCCGGCGCCTGGAGAAGGCGCTGGCCGCCGCCCAGAGCGGCGACGCCGTCCCGTCCGTCCCGGAGAGAGAGCCCGCCCCGACGGCTTCCTCGGTTTGACGCAGTGGTCCCGGCGACAGGGTCAGAACGTCGGCGGGTCCAGCACCAGGTTCCGCCGCACGTCGGTCACGCTCACGCCCTCCGGGACCCCGAACGCTTCGACGGTCACAAACGTGTTGTAGCCGTTGACCTCCACCGCCAGGTGGTCGCCGCCCGCCACGCGCAGGTCGATCCTCGTCCGGGGCACACCCGCGTGCTCCGGCATCCAGTGGATCCGCGCTGCCGGGTAGTCGAGGGCCGTCAGCTTCTCGTGCAGCACCTCGTAGTCGTTCGCCCCCGTGCTGCTGAACGCCTCATGGATGCGCTCCGCGTGCAGCTCGCCGCGGCACTTCTCGATGGCGGTCAGCGGCACCTCCTCGACGGAGACGGGCTGGGTGGAGTCGAGGTCCGTGGGCTCGGACAGGTCACCGTCGATGACGCCGCCTCCGCCGGGTAGGACCGGAGTGCAGTAGTCCGTGATGCTGTTCGCGAAGTTCAGGAACCGTGTCTCCGCATCGCTGTCGGTGGCGGCCGCCGCGTTCGTCGCGCCGTAGCAGGACAGGACGACGCAGCTGAGCGTGGCCGCCAGCACAGACTTCACCAGGAAGGACTTCGGAAGGATTTTTGTCCGCATGGACGTACGATGCGGGCCGCCGGCCACCGCCCACATGAGTACCCGTACTCAACCCACCCTCAGAAACCGCCCTCAGTCCACCAGATCCGCCGCCGTCAGCAGCCGCGTCAAATCCGTCCGCGACCGTACCTTCAACTTCCGGTAGATACGCGTGAGATGGGCCTCCACCGTCTTCCGCGACACGAACAACGACGCCGCAGCCTCCGTGTTGTTGAGCCCCCGCGCGATGGCCCGCGACACCTGGAACTCCTGCGGTGTCAGCTGGTCAAGGGCCCCTCCCATACCGCCGCCGGTGGACTGCCCGGTGTTCAACATCCCCCCGGCGGCGGCCAGTTCGCTCGCCGCCCGCCGAGCCCACGGCACCGCGCCCAGCCGTTCGAAGCAGGCCAGCGCGGAGGCCAGCGGCGCTCGCGCGGCGCCCGGGCGCCGGTACCTCCGCAACACCTCCGCCTCGCACAGCAACGTCCGGGCCCAGTCGAACGGCCCCGTCGTCCGCTGGTGGGCCTTCAACGCCGCCCCGAAGCACGCCTCCGCCTCCTCCGGCGTCCCCGCCAGCAACCCCCGTACCCGCGCGGCCCCGGCCTCCGCCGACGCGAGGCCCGTCTCCCGCGCCCGCTCCTCCAGCCACGTCACCACTTCACCCGCCCGCACCGCGTTCCCGGCCCGTACGTGCGCCTCGGCCAGGTCCGCGGCGAACGGGACCACCTCCGGGTTCCCGATGCCCTGCTCCTCCGCCAGTGACAACGTTTGCTCCAGCTGGTCGGCCGCCGCGTCATGGTCCCCGTACGCCAGGGCCGACAGACCGAGTACCGCCGTCATGTGGAACTCCTGGCAGCCGATCCCGTACGCCCCGCACTCCCTCCGCGCCCGCGCCACATGCTCCTCGCACTCCACGCGATCGCCGCGCAGGGCTTCCAGCCGGGCGAGGCAGTACAGGGCGTAGCTCACGCACGTGAGCTGGCCAAGCTCCTCCGCCCAGCGCAGCGCCTCCGTCAGGTCGCCGCGCGCGGACGCCCATTGGCCGATACGGGTCTCCAGCTCACCCCGTACCGCCAGCGTGAAGCCCAGCACGCCCACCGCGCTGTGCTGCCGCGCCGACTCCACCGCGGTGTTCAGCAGCCGGCGGCCCCGTACGAACTCCTCCGCGCGGCTCCAGGCCTGCCCGGCGATCGCGTACACCTGCTGGTCGCGGACGGGGTCGCCGCCGGTGCCGTGGCGGTCGGCGGCCTCCAGCATCTCGCGGCCCTCGGCGGTGCGGCCGTTCATGACGAGGGCGGCGCCGAGGAGGGTGAGGCTGTACCAGCGTTCGGGGCCGGAGGACGAGGCGAGGGCCAGGGATTCCTCGGCCACCCGTACGGCCGCGGGGACATGGCCGTCCAGGCGGGCCGCAGCCGTCGCCTCCGCCAGCAGCAGACAGGCGCGGGCGGGGTCGGTGTCGCGTACGGCGTCGGCGGCGTTCATGAGGAGGCCGTACGCCTGGGCGGTCTCGCCCTTCCAGGTGTACATACGGCCCAGCAGGCCCTGGATGGCGGCGCGCATCGCCGGGTCGGGAGTGATGCGCAGGGCCTCCTCGCACCACTGCGGGCCCGCCGGGGAGCCGCTGAGCAGGGCGTCGGAGGCGGCGTGGTGGAGGCGGTCTGCGCGGGGAGCGGGGTCGGGGGTGAGTTCGGCGGCCCGTCGCCAGGCGAGTGCCGACTCGCCGAAGGCGCTGCGCCTACGGGCCTCCAGCGCGGCTTCGGCCAACGCTGCCGCGGTCTCCTCGTCGGGGCCGGGGGTCGCGGACGCCCGGTACCAGGCGTGCAACGGGCCCGTACTCACCTCGGCCAGCGCGTGGAACGCGGCGAAACGGTGGGCGAGCGGGGCCCGGCCCAGCACCAGCGCGCGCAGCACCGGGTGGTGGAAGTCAAGGCCGTCGGCGGTGGCCGTGATCAGCCCGTCCTCCTCGGCGGGGGAGAGCGCGTCGAGCGAGAGCCCGGCCGCCTCCAGCGCCTTCCGCAACGGCCCCGCCGCCGTCGACCGACTGGCGGCCAGCACGACGAGGGCCCGGCGGGCGGGGTCGGGCAGTCCGTCGATACGGGTCGCCCAGGCACGCTCCAGATGGCTGCCGAGGGAGGGCGGATCGAGCAACGGCCGCTCGCCCCGCGCCTGTTCGTCCGACAGCCCGCTCGCGATCTCCCGCAGGGCGAGGGGGTTCCCGCCGCTGATGCGTACGAGGTCGGAGAGGACGCCGGGGGCCACACGGCCGGCGAGCAGGGTGGCGCACTCCTCCGGCGCCAACCCGCCCACCTGCACCGTCGGAATGCCGCGCCGCGGCCCCGACTCGCCGTGGTCCTGCCGGGACCCGAGGGCGAGGGCGACGTGTTCGCTGGACAGCCGGCGGGCGACGAAGAGCAGGACGCGCTGGGAGGACGGGTCCACCCAGTGCAGATCGTCGACGAGGACGACGACCGGGCGCTCCTCGCCGAGGGTGGCCAGCACGTTCAGGGCGCCCATGCAGGCGGCGTACGGGTTGCCGGGCGGGTCCGCCGAGTCGCCGCTCAAGGCCAGGCAGGACTCCAGGGCGGCGCGCTGGGCTCCGGGGAGTTCCCTGAAAAGGGATGAATAGGGCATGAGGAGGTCGCCCAGGGTGGCGAACGGGAGCACGGTCTCGGTCTCGATGCCCCGGGCCCGCAGCACCGTGGCCGGTGTCGCGCCCGACGTCCCGGCCGCCGCCCGCTCCGCCGCGTAGTCGAGCAGGGCGGTCTTGCCGATGCCGGGCTCACCCCACAGAAGCAGTGCCGCCCCACCCGCACCGCCCGCCACGAGCAGGTCGTCCATCAGCCGGCGTTCCCTCTCCCGGCCGACGAGTTCCCGTAACAATGCGCCACCCCCTGGTGTCCGCGCGTACCCGCCCCGCCCGTTCATCATGCCCCCATCAGGGCGGGCCAAGAAGGTCGCACGCCGAGGGAGTTGGGGGGAGATGTAGGGACTTCCCGGAAGCGCGGCGGCTCCGCCCGGGCCTTCAATGGGTCTCGCGGAACAGAAAAACAAGGGGAACAGGGGAACAGGGGGACAGGGGAACACGGGGAACCCGGAATCACGGGGGAACAGGGAATCACAGGGGACCCGGGATCACGGGGGACAGGGAAACACGGGGAATGAACCAGGTCGCGGAACTAGGGGGACGGCCCATGCCGGCATCCGTGGAACGCGGGGATCTCACCTCGGGGTCCGACCGGCTCGACTCGGTCGACATCAAGGTGACGTTCTCGGGTGCGGGCGCGGCCGCCGCGACCCGGGCGCTGGCGCCGGACACCGGGGGAGCCCGGCGCCGCGTCTACTTCTGTGAGGCCCTCGCCCGCTCCACGGCGCCAGGACAACTGCCGCTTCTGGATGCGGGGTTGATCCTGCGCCTACGGGCGGGGAGCGGGCGAGGTGGGGCCGCGACGGCGGAACTGCGGCCCTGTCGCCGGTCCCGGCTCTCGGAACGATGGCTGCGCTTCCGGGAGCAGGGACCGGACTCCTTCCACCTCGCGGACGCCTGGTCCGGCGACCGCCGGGTCCTGTCCGCCGCCCTCGTCTCCGACTGCGGCCGCACGGCGGTGGAGGCCGCCGCCACCGGCGCCAAGCCGCTGGAACTCGTCTTCTCCGACCGCCAGCGCGCCTTCCTCGCCGACTGCGCCGACATCACCGTCGGCTTCGGCTCCCTGAACATCCTCGGCCCCGTCCACACGGTCCGCTGGCGCGGCGTACGCCTCGACCACCACGAAGTCACGCTGGAGTACTGGACTTTGGCCGGTGCCGCCGCCGATTCCACGGCCGGCGCCGATTCCGCGCTGGAGTGGCTGGAGGTCTCCAAGCGCGTAGCCCCCGAGGGGGCCGAGGTCGTCCAGGCCTCCCTCACCGCCCTCCTCAAGGGCAAGGGCCTCGACCCCGACCTCGACCTCGGCTCGGGCTTCCGGGTGCGGCGGGTGCTGGAGGCTCTGGCGGCCAAGGGCGCGTAGACGCTCCGCTGGAGGGGCTGTGCCGCCCCCAGTTGAATGGTTGGACAAAAGGCAGGAGCCCCTGCGCCGTGAGGCGAGGGGCTCCTTGGGTACTGCTCTCAGACGTCGTCAGAGGGGCATCCCTCAGATCAGACGGGGGTGACGTTCTCCGCCTGCGGGCCCTTCGGGCCCTGGGTCACGTCGAAGGAGACCTGCTGGTTCTCCTCCAGCGAACGGAAGCCGCTCGCGTTGATGGCGGAGTAGTGAACGAAGACGTCGGGGCCGCCGCCTTCCTGGGCGATGAAGCCAAAGCCCTTTTCGGCGTTGAACCACTTCACGGTTCCGGTAGCCATAAGCCCTCCTTGGGCCCAAAGGGTTGCCCTGCTCCAGAACCCTGCAAGTGTGAAAACAAGATGCCGCACAACTGCATACGTCTGAAAACGACGAGAGCCCGCGGTCACATGCTCCGCAGGCTCTGTACTGCAAGGGAAACCAAACTGCAACTTGCGGCGAGCCTAGCACGCGGGCAGGGGAAAGCAATAGAGGGCAAGATCACGTCACCCGGATGTTTGAGTGATCGTGGCGCCGGGTTGACACCGGTACGCCGTGGCCTCCAGCCCTCGCCCGGGACCCCGGGCCCCGCACCGTACTCCAAGAGGTTTAGTCTCGCGATGTGGACAATTCTCGCACCCGGCCGCGCGTGGGCCACATCCAGTTCCTGAACTGCCTGCCCCTCTACTGGGGGCTCGCGAGAACGGGCACGCTCCTCGACTTCGAGCTGACCAAGGACACCCCGGAGAAGCTCAGCGAGAAGCTGGTGAAGGGGGACCTCGACATCGGGCCCATCACCCTCGTCGAGTTCCTTCGGCACGCCGATGAGCTGGTCGCCTTCCCCGACATCGCGGTCGGCTGCGACGGGCCGGTGATGTCCTGCGTCATCGTGTCCCAGGGGCCACTCGAACGCCTGGACGACGCAGGCGTCGCCCTCGGCTCCACCTCGCGCACGTCCGTACGCCTCGCACAGCTGCTGCTGGCCGAGAGCGTCGGCGTACGGCCGTCGTACTACACCTGCCCGCCCGACCTCTCGCTGATGATGCAGGAGGCGGAGGCGGCCGTCCTGATCGGCGACGCGGCGCTGCGGGCCAACCTTCACGACGGGCCGAAGTTCGGGCTCCAAGTGCACGACCTGGGCGCCATGTGGAAGGCGTGGACGGGGCTGCCGTTCGTCTTCGCGGTGTGGGCGGTACGGCGGGACTACCTGGAGCGGGAGCCCGAGGTCACCCGCCAGGTCCACGAGGCGTTCCTGGCCTCCCGCGACCTGTCCCTCACCGAGGTGGACAAGGTCGCCGAGCAGGCGGCCCGCTGGGAGGCCTTCGACGAGCGGGTCCTGGAGCGGTACTTCACCACCCTCGACTTCCGCTTCGGCGCGCCCCAGCTCGCCGCGGTCGCCGAGTTCGCGCGACGCGTCGGCCCGACGACGGGATTTCCGGCGGACGTGAAGGTCGATCTCCTTTCCTGAACATTTCTCCCGGAGGCTTTCCGCATGTCCCCGGAAATTCGTTTGACGAATTCCGGATTCCGTGGAAGGCGTGGTGGTCGTTCGCATTCCCAATCGGGCGTACGGCACTACGCTGCTGGGGAGTCGTGGAGAAGCCGGTAGTACGGGGGAGGGGTGGGGGGTATGCAACCGCTCGACGTCGGCGAGCCCACCGTCGTGGGGCCCTACCGGCTGCTCGGCCGGCTCGGCTCCGGCGGGATGGGCCGGGTGTATCTGGGCCGCAGCGCGGGCGGCCGTACCGTCGCGGTCAAGATCGTCCACCCGCACTTCGCGCTCGACGAGGAGTTCCGCGCCCGCTTCCGGCGCGAGGTGGAGGCGGCCCGGCGGGTGGGCGGCGCCTGGACGGCCCCCGTCCTCGACGCGGACCCGGAGGCATCCGTCCCCTGGGTGGCGACCGGCTACGCGGCTGGCCCCTCCCTCGCGGCGGCCGTCGCGGACGGCGGCCCGCTACCCCCGCACTCCGTACGGGTGCTGGGCGCCGGCCTAGCGGAGGCGCTCTCCGCGGTGCACGCCCTGGGCCTGGTCCACCGCGACGTCAAACCCTCGAACGTCCTCCTCACGGTCGACGGCCCCCTCCTCATCGACTTCGGCATCGCCCGCGCGACGGACGGCACGGCGTCCCTGACCTCCACAGGCGTCTCCATCGGCTCCCCCGGCTACATGTCCCCCGAGCAGATCCTCGGCAAGGGCATCACCGGCGCGGCGGACATCTTCTCCCTGGGCGCGGTCCTCGCGTACGCCGCGACCGGCCGGTCCCCCTTCCCCGGCGACTCCTCCGCCGCTCTCCTCTACAAGGTCGTCCACGAAGAGCCCCAACTGGAGGGCGTGGAGGGCGAGCTGAGGGAGTTGGCCGAGCGGTGCCTGGCCAAGGAGCCCGCCGCCCGACCGTCCCCGGACGAGGTCGCCCGGACTCTGGCACCCGAGGGCGCCGCGCGACTGGTGGCGGCCGGATGGCTGCCGGGCCCGCTGGTGGAGCAGGTCGGCCGCAGAGCGGTCCAACTGCTCAACCTGGAGGCGGTGGACGGGGCGCCGGTCTCGGGGCCGGTGGGGTTCAGCAGCCCGTCGGTGGGGGAGTCGGGGACGACGGATGCCCCATCGGCGGGTTCTCCGAACGCGGCGGATGCCCCGTCGGCGAGCCCTTCGCACGCGGCGAAGGGCGAAGTCCCCGCTGTCAGCGGGACGTTCGGGCCACCGCCGGTCATGTCGCAGGCGCCCGCCACGCGCGTTCCCGGACAACGCGCCGATGCCGCCGCCGTGCAGGACACCGCGCCACCCTCACCGCCGGGCAGGCTCTCTCTGAGCGTGGCAGCGGCGTCCACGACCGAGCCGAACGGGCGTGGCCGCAAGGTGAGTTGTTCGATCGCCCTGGCGATCGCGGGGGCGTTCGCGGCGGTGAGCGTGGGGTCGGTGTTCGTGTTCGGGATGATCGAGGGCCAGGACGACACCGCTGGCAACGGCGGTGACTCGTACGATTCCGGGCCGATGACGAGCGCCAGCCCGACCAGCTCGTCGCAGCCGGGATCGGGCGGTCCGGTGCCTCAGAAGCTCCTCGGCACCTGGGAGGGCGACGCCTATGCCCTGGACGGCAACCTCCCGGCCGGTACCTTCACGGTCACCCTTGAACAGGCCGAGATCGGCGGCGACTTGGGCACCTTCCGCTCGGTCGACCTCATCGGCGGCACCTGTGACGACAAGCTCGTCCTCAAGGAGGTCGCCGGGAACCAGATCATCGCGACGAGCATCGCCGACACGGAGAACAACCCCAAGACCTGCACCAAGAACACGCACGAGATCACGCTCACCCCGGTCGGCGACGAACTCCAGTACACGTCCGACAACGCGGACGCGGGTGACCCGAAGGCCCGGCTGGCGAAGGTGAAGCAGGGGAGCCCGGGCTCATAAGGTGGCCGCGTGGATCTCGACCTCTGGTTGATCGGGCTGACGGTGGCCGCCGCGTTGTGGGGCGCGGGAGTGGGCACGCTGCTGCCACGGCCCGCGTACCGTTTCGCGGTCGACGAGGAGGAGCCCTGGCAGGACGAGTGCCCCGCCGGGCACCGGATCACCGGTGTCGCACGCGGCTGGCTCGGCCCTGCCCGGTGCGCGAAGGGCCCCGGATGCGTCTACGGCCCCAGCACCCGCACGGTCGCCCTGGTGACCGCCCTGGTCTGTGTCACCCTCGCCTTCGCCACCGGCACCCGCCCCGAACTCGCGGTCTGGCTGCTCCTCGCCCCGCTCGCCGTGCTGCTCACCTTGGTGGACGTCAGGGCGCAGCGGCTCCCGGACCCGCTGACCCTGCCGTTCGCGGGCCTGGCACTCGTCCTGCTGGGGGCGGTGGCGTTCGTACCCGAGCACGCGGGCCAGTGGCGTACGGCGGCGTACGGCGCGCTCGCCCTCGGCGGCCTGTACTTCGTCTTCTTCCTCATCCGCCCCCTGGCCCTCGGCTTCGGCGACGTGAAACTCGCCCTCGGGCTCGGCGCGGCCCTCGGTTGGTACGGCTGGGGCGCGCTGTACGTCGGCACGTTCGCCGGGGCGCTCATCGGCAGCGGATGCACGCTGGTGGCCGCGTTCCGGGGGCGGGCCAAGCGCCGACAACTGGTCGCACTGGGCCCGTTCATGATCGCGGGGGCGTATGTGGGGCTGCTGGTGGAGGCGTACGCGGCCTGAGCGGTTCACCGGGAGGTTTTCCACAGGCATGCGGGCTGACGTCGGGTGATCAGGACCCCTGGCGTAGTCTGGCCTGGTCCGTTCAACCCTTACGAAAGGGACGCTCCCGGTGACCGAGAAGGCCGACCTTCAGTCCGTTCTCGACCGTGCCGCCGAGGGTGGGCGGATCACGCCGGAGGAGGCGCTCGACCTCTACCGTGACGCGTCGCTGCACGCGCTGGGCGCGGCCGCCGACGCCGTACGCAAGCGGCGGTACGCGGGCACGGAGCACATCGCGACGTACATCATCGAGCGGAACATCAACTACACGAACGTCTGTGTGACGGCGTGCAAGTTCTGCGCGTTCTACGCCCCGCCGAAGGCCAAGGACAAGGGCTGGACGCGCGACCTCGACGACATCCTGCGCCGCTGCGCGGAGACCGTCGAGCTGGGCGGTACGCAGGTCATGTTCCAGGGCGGACACCACCCGGACTACGGGGTGGAGTACTACGAGAAGCACTTCTCCGCCATCAAGAAGGAGTTCCCGCAGCTGGTCATCCACTCCCTCGGCGCGTCCGAGGTCGAGCACATGGCCCGTATCTCCAAGGTGAGCGTGGAGGAGGCCATCCAGCGCATCCACGCCGCCGGTCTGGACTCCTTCGCGGGCGCCGGCGCCGAGCTGCTCCCGGCGCGCCCCCGCAAGGCCATCGCGCCCCTCAAGGAGTCCGGCGAGCGCTGGCTGGAGATCATGGAGGCCGCGCACAACCTGGGCGTCGAGTCCACCTCCACGATGCTGATGGGCACCGGCGAGACCAACGCCGAGCGCATCGAGCACCTGCGCATGATCCGTGACGTACAGGATCGGACGGGCGGCTTCCGGGCCTTCATCCCGTACACGTACCAGCCCGAGAACAACCACCTCAAGGGTCGCACGCAAGCCACGATCTTCGAGTACCTGCGCATGATCGCCATTGCTCGCCTCTTCATGGACAACATCGCCCACATCCAGGGCTCCTGGCTCACCACGGGCAAGGAGGTCGGCCAGCTCTCCCTCCACTACGGCGCGGACGACCTCGGCTCGATCATGCTGGAGGAGAACGTGGTTTCCAGCGCGGGGGCCAAGCACCGCTCCAACCGGCTGGAGATCATCGACCTGATCAGGAAGGCCGGGCGCGTGCCCGCCCAGCGCACCACGACCTACGAGCACATCGTCGTCCACGACGACCCGGCGAACGACCCCCTCGACGAGCGCGTCATGTCCCACATCTCGTCCACCGCGATCGAGGGCGGCACGGCCCACCCCGAGCTGAAGCTGCTGAGCACCAACTAGGCTTGATGTGCTGACGATTCACGCCGCCCACGAGCTGCGGTACGGGTGGGACGACGACACGGAGCCGGTGAAGGACGGCGCCGTCGCCGTGGAGAGCAACCGTGCCGTGTGGTCGGGCCAACTGGCCGAGGTCCAGGAGAGGTTTCCGGGCGCCCGGGTACGACGCTGGCCGGGCGTCATCGGCCCCGCACTCCTCCACCAGGGCCCGCTCCCGGACGCCCCGACACCGCGCGAGCGCGTTCACGAGGTACTGAAACTCGGTGCGACGGCGGTCTTGGAGGAGTACGCGGACACCCCCGAACTCCGGGCCGCCGCAGCCCGCAACGACGTCATCGTGGTCCCACGCGGCACCCCCATCCGCCGCCCGGCAGCCATCATCGGCATCGGCCGCGCCGACCTGGCCGTCTTCGACGAGTCCGGCACCTGCATAGCCACGGTGTGTGCGGGGCGTCTGGTCCACCGCCGCCGCTGACTCGTCTCGCGCTCATCCCGAGAACGCCTCCCCGAACGCCCCCGCCTCCTGCTCCACCCCGCTGCAGTCGGTCAGTTCGTCCTCCGTGCCGTCCCCGCACTCCTGATCCCGGAACGTCGCCCACACAGACACCCAACCGACCCCCTTCGACTCCGCGAACTCCCGCACCTGCGCCGCGTCTTCCAACGTGAACGTCTCGTTGTCGACGTCATTGACGCCGAGCATCGAGGTGAGGGCGAGAGCGCGCCACGCGGTGGACTCGGACGTACCGAAGACCTCCATCAGCTGCTCATGCGTGGCCTCCGCGGCCTGCTCCGCGTAGTCGCCCATGTCGCCGTCGTACGAACTGGCGTAGTTCATGGTCATGATGTTGACGGTGGAGACCCGCACGGAGTGGTTGTTGGCCGAGTCGAGGAGCGCCACGCTGTCGGCGCCGAGACCGGACGGCATGACGGGCAGGGTGAAGGAGACGGAGAGGCCGGAGCGCTCCTCCTGGAGGAGCGCGATCGCCTCGGAGCGCAGGTCGACGGAGTCGGAGTCCTTGAGCGCGCCGCCCTCGACGTCGAAGTCGGCCTCGGTCGCGCTGGCCGCGTCGAGCGCAGCGCCGTACGCCTCGGCCAACGCGTCAGCGCTACCGCAGGCCTGGGCCAGCTCGGTGCCCGAGGCGCCGCCGAACGAGACCCGCACCGACGCCCCGGAGCCGGTGAGCGCCGAGATCCGGGACTTCACCGCCGAGTCGCCGATCGCGGTCGTCCCGTTCCACGCGGGCGTGCACGCGTCGCCGTCCGCGATTACGAAGGCCAGGTTGTACGCGGCCGCCGACCCGGCGTCGTCGAGGTCGGAGGCCTCGGTGGCGTCCACGTAGGGGGCGTACGTCGTGGACGTCTCCGCCGACGACTCCTCGGCGCTCGCCGACGCGCTGGGCGCGGGTGCGGACTCAGCGGACTCAGGCCCGGGGGACTCAGACGTGCAGCCCGCGCAGGTCAGGGCCACAAGACAGAGCAGTCCGGCGACCGGTTTCAGGGAATTCCTCACGGTACTCACGAACGGAAATGAACCACATTCGGCTGTGCTTCATGTGTGCTTCTTGAAGATTGCAGATCTGAAGGATGATCACGAAAGGGCATCCAGCAAAAGGTGCGCCAGTCGGGCAAGTGGGGCATTTAGGTGGAGGGTATAGCCCAAAAGCAAACGCTGACGGCTTCGCAGTCGTTCACAGATTCTCTAAGGAAACGGACAGGTTAAGGAGTTTCTCATGGGGGTCTCACAAGGGAAGCTTGGAATTAACCAAATAAAGCCCGCCTAATATCCGGGGATATGCAATCCGAGTCCGCCAACGAAAACTTCGCCCCTGAGGCCGTGCCGGAGGTCGTGTACGAGATCACCTCGACACCGGCCCGCGGCAGCCGCCGCAAGCAAGGCAAGCAGCACAAGGGGTCGGCAGAGGACGGCCCCGTGTTCGTCGACAACTCCGGGCGCCGCGCGAGACTGCTGCGTCGCTGCGGCATGCTGCTGGGGGTCGTCTGCCTCGGTTACGCCGTCGTACTCGGCATGGCGTTCATGGGCTGGGGCATCTCGGCGAGCCCCTCCGAACTGTTCCCCTTCGGCGGAGGCGGCGGCCAGGCCGGCGTCGCGCCGGGCGGCGGTGGCAATGGCCCGCAGCCCCAGGGCGGCGTCGCCCCCGAAGGCCTCCCCTCGGGTGCCGCCGGCGGAGCCCCCGGCGGCACCCCGCCCTCCGGCGCCCCCACCGCCGTACCCTCCCCGTCCGCGTCCGCCACCGCGTCGGCCAACTGACGGGAGCGCAAGCCCTCATGACCACGACGACACCGCCCGCGCGCCGCGGCCGCCGACGCGCCCCCTCCAAGCTTCAACGCGCCACCGGCAAGGCCGCCGCCCTGCAGAAACCCCGGGTGATCCTCGCCCTGCTGCTCCTGCTCGGACTGACCAGCGTGATGCTGCTCGACGGCTATCTGCGCGCCGAGGTCGGCGGCGACCAGCGCGTCCGCACCGGCGCCAGCTCCAGCGACGTACCCGAGGACATCCTCGAAGGCGGGCCGATCCTGACCTTCCGCGGCGGCGAGGCCCAGACGCAGTCCGTGCCGGACAAGACCATCGCGCTCACCTTCGACGACGGCCCGAACCCGACCTGGACCCCGAAGATCCTCGAAGTCCTCAAGAAGTACGACGTCCCGGCGACCTTCTTCGTGGTCGGCTCGATGGTGTCGCGCTACCCGAGCATCGCCGAGGACATGGTCGAAGACGGCCACGAGATCGGCATCCACACCTTCATGCACGTCGACCTCTCGTACCAGAGCGATGCCCGCATCACCCGTGAAATGACCCAGACTCAGCTCGCCCTCGCGGGCGCGGCCGGCATCACGACGACGTTCTTCCGCGCCCCGTACTCCTCCGAGACGGACGCCATCGACAACTACAGCTGGCCCGTCTACCAGAAGCTCGGCGAGGAGGGCTACACCAGCGTCTTCGTCGACACCGACAGCGACGACTGGAAGAAGCCCGGCGCCAAGAAGATCATCAAGTGGGCCACGCCGGAGGACGGCGAGGGCGCCTCGGTCCTCATGCACGACGCGGGCGGTGACCGCTCCCAGACGGTCAAGGCGCTCGGCACGTACATCGAGAAGATGAAGGCCAGGGGCTACACCTTCACCACGGTCAGCGGCGCCCTGCAGAAGGACGACGCCGCGAACGGTCAGCAGACGGGTGCTCCCGGCGGTGCCCCCGGCGACGCCGGCACGGGTGCCACCGCCAACGGGCAGGGCACGCCCGGCACTTCGAACCCCCAGGCCGCCCACCGCACCGCCACCGGCACCACCCTCTACGAGGGCAAGGCCCTCATCGCGGCCGTCTACGTCGCCGAGTACGCCGTACCGGCGTTGTCGGTCGGCCTGATGGTCGTGGGCGTCGCCGTCATGGGCCGCTTCGGGATGATGCTGATCCTCGCCCGCAGCCACTACCGGCAGCGCAACAAACGCCGGTTCAGCTGGGGACCACCGGTCACCGGCCCGGTGTCGGTGATCGTGCCCGCGTACAACGAGAAGGAGTGCATCGCCAACACCCTCCAATCGCTGTCGAAGAGCACCCACCCGATCGAGATCATCGTCGTGGACGACGGTTCGACGGACGGCACCTCCGAGATCGCGCGCGAGGCGGCGGCCTCCCTCGGCATGGTGAACGTCCGCGTCATCCGCCAGGAGAACGCGGGGAAGCCGGCCGCCCTCAACAACGGTGTACGCAGCGCCAGTTACGACATCGTCATCATGATGGACGGCGACACCGTCTTCGAGCCCGACACCGTCGGCAAGCTCGTGCAGCCGTTCGCCGACCCGGGCGTCGGCGCGGTCGCGGGCAACGCGAAGGTCGGCAACCGCAACACCATGATCGGCGCCTGGCAGCACATCGAGTACGTGATGGGCTTCAACCTCGACCGCCGCATGTACGACCTGCTGCGCTGCATGCCCACCATCCCGGGCGCGATCGGCGCGTTCCGCCGCGACGCCGTCCTGGAGGTCGGCGGCATGAGCGAGGACACCCTCGCCGAGGACACCGACATCACCATCGCCATGCACCGCGCGGGCTGGCGCGTCGTCTACCAGGAGCACGCCCGCGCCTGGACCGAGGCCCCCGGTTCCCTGAAGCAGCTGTGGTCCCAGCGCTACCGCTGGTCCTACGGCACCATGCAGGCCCTCTGGAAGCACCGCAAGTCCCTGACGGACAAGGGCCCGTCGGGCCGCTTCGGCCGCGTCGGCATGCCCCTGGTGGTCATCTTCCAGATCATCACACCGGTTTTCGCTCCTCTCATCGACGTCTTCACCGTCTACGCGATGATCTTCGTCGACTTCAAGGCGTCCCTGCTGGCCTGGTTCGCGGTCCTCGGCGTCCAACTCGTCTGCGCCGCCTACGCCTTCAAGCTGGACAAGGAGAAGTACAGGTACCTGCTGATGCTGCCGCTCCAGCAGCTGGCCTACCGCCAGATGATGTACCTCGTCCTCATCCACTCCTGCGTCACCGCCCTGACGGGCGGCCGCCTGAGGTGGCAGAAACTGAAGCGCACCGGCGAGGTGGGAACCCCGGCGGGGGCAGGCTGATGGGTTCGCACCGCAGAGGAGGTCCCGCCGTTCTCGCTCCTGAGAGCCCTGAGAACGGGGACGCCCCCGCATCCCCACCCGAGCCGAAGAGCACCGGCCGGGACCGCTACTTCGACACCCTTCGTGCCCTCGCCCTGATCCGCGTAGTCACTTACCACACCTTCGGCTGGGCCTGGGCCGGCATGGTCTTCCCCTCCATGGGCATCATGTTCGCCCTGGCCGGCACCCTCATGGCCAAGTCCCTCGAACGCCCCCCGCTCAAGGTGATCAGGAACCGCGTCCGGCGGCTCCTGCCCCCCTTCTGGTTCTGGGGCGCCTTCGTGGTGCTCGCCATGCTGATCCACGACTGGATGCCCGGCTGGCAGATCGTCTTCTGGGTCGTCCCCCTGGGCGACCCCCCGGGCAACGCCTGGGCACAGCAGGCGTGGGAGATCCTCTGGTACCTGCGCACCTACCTCTGGTTCGTCCTGCTCTCCCCCCTCCTCCTGAAGCTGTTCCGGCTCGCCCCGATCCCGGTCCTGTTGCTGTCGCTGTCCCCCGTCCTGGTCCTCGGCTTCCTGTGGGAACCCCCGGGCGGCCGCCTCGGCAGCGCCCTGACCGACCTGGCCACCTACCTCTTCTGCTGGATCCTGGGCTTCGCCCACCGCGAGGGCGTCCTGGCGAGGCTGAAGCCGCTCGCCGTCACGGCCCTCTCCCTCGCGGCCCTCGGATTCGGCGCCTGGTACGCCTTCACCCACCAGGAGGAGACCGGCTCGTACGACCTCGACGACATCCCCCTCGCCCAGGCGTTCTTCTCGGCCGGTTTCGTGACGCTGCTGCTGTACGCGAAGGCGTACTTCAAGGTCGACTTCGCCGGACGGTCCCTCCCCCACTCTCGGCTTCGCTCAAGCGGGGGGACCCTCATCCGCCGCCTCGACCGCATCGTCACGATCTTCAACTCCCGCGCGGTGTCGATCTACCTGTGGCACGAGATCGCCCTGATCCTCGCCGTCCCGCTGATCGACCAGTTCTGGAACGTCCCCGCGTTCGAGAAGTACCTGCCGCTGGAGAGCCAGTGGTTCATGTTCGGCATCGGCTGGGTGCTGATCGGCGTGTTCGTCCTGCTCTGCGGGTGGGTGGAGGACGTGGCGGCGAAGAAGAAGCCGAAGCTGTTGCCGTGACTCCGTATGGGCCGGGCGCCGCGTGTGGGCTCGGCCCGTACTGCCACAATGACCCCGTGACCCGCGCATCCCTGGACAAGCAGCCGCACGAAGTCGCCTCGATGTTCGACCGAGTGGCGAAACGGTACGACCTGACCAACGACGTGCTGTCCCTCGGACAGGACCGCCGCTGGCGCAAGGAGGTCGCGCGGGCGGTGGATGCCCGCCCCGCGCAGAAGGTCCTGGACCTGGCGGCCGGCACGGGCACCTCCTCGCTGCCCTTCGCCCAGACCGGCGCGTACGTCGTGCCGTGCGACTTCTCCCTCGGCATGCTCCAGGTCGGCAAGGAGCGCACCTCCTGGCTGCCGTTCACCGCGGGCGACGCGACGAGGCTGCCGTTCAAGGACGACACCTTCGACGCGGTGACCATCTCCTTCGGCCTCAGGAACGTGCAGGACACCGACGCCGCGCTGCGCGAGATGCACCGGGTGACCAAGCCTGGCGGCAGGGTCGTGATCTGCGAGTTCTCGCACCCGACGTGGACGCCGTTCCGGACCGTCTACACCGAGTACCTGATGCGCGCCCTGCCGCCGGTCGCCCGCGCGGTGTCGTCGAACCCGGAGGCGTACGTCTACCTCGCCGAGTCCATCCGCGCCTGGCCCGACCAGTCCGGCCTCGCCGAACGCCTGCGCGAGGCCGGCTGGGACAAGGTCGCCTGGCGGAACCTCTCGGGTGGCGTGGTCGCGCTGCACCGGGGGTTCAAGAGCCACTCGTAGGGCCTCAAGGTTCACCCGGAAGGGGGTTGTCCAAAAGGGCACCTTGTTGACGGGAACCGGTCAACAGAAAACACCGTCCGTTGAATACGTCTGATTACGGCACGAGTTTTCTGGATGACGGAGCGTTCCATGACGTCGTACTGCCCGCACTGCGGGACACCCGCTCCCGACGAGGCGCGCTTCTGCATGAAGTGCGGGCGCGAGCACGTGGCGGCAGCACGGGCCGAGACACCGCCTACCCCCACCACCGCTCCGCCGCCTGCCCCGCCCGCCGGTCCGCCTGGAGCACCGCCTTCCGCTCCTCCGTCGGTTCCGCCTGCCGGTCCGCCCTCGTTCCCGCCCGCCGCGCCCTTCGCGACGGCACCCGGCGTCCCTCCGTCGGCACCACCAGGCGCCCTGCCCGCGGCCCCACCCGGCACACCACCGTCGATGCCGCCCGGCGCCTCACCGGCCATGGCACCGCCGGTCGGCCCGCCGCCCCCTCCTCCCCTGTACGCCCCCGTCCCCGCCCGCCCCTCACCTCTGGGCGCCTTCTTCGGCCGGGCCTTCCGCGGCGACTGGGCCGGATCCGCACTGGCCGCGCTCTGGCCGGTCGGACTGCTGCTCGGCGCCGCCATCGCCCTGGCCATCCCCGACTACGGCCAGGACGACGAGGTCCTCGTCGGCTTCGGCGACCGCATGGGCATCGCCCTGGCCGCCCTCCTCCAGGGCCTCGGCGGCGGTCTCGAGGTCTCGGAGATCAACCCTGACTACTCCAGCGACCTCCAGACCGCGGAGGCCGCCTTCACCCTCTCCCTCGTCCCGCTCACGGTGACCGCTCTGTTCATCGGGGCCCTCTTCATCGGCGTACGGCAACTGCGTACGCGCCTGGCCACGCGGGCCGCGTACGGCGGTGTCGCCGCCGGAGGCACGTGGGGTGGTGCCGGAGGCACCGGGACCGGCCGTACCGCCGGGCTCGAAGCGGCCGTCCGGGTCACGCTGCTGGTGACCGTCGCCGTACTGCTGCTCGGGCTGTTCGCCCAGCCCACCATCGTCCTCGCCGAGATCTCGACGTCCCCCTGGCTCGCGGCACTGGGCGCGCTGCTGCTCACGGCCGCCGTCTCGGGCGCGCTGCTGCAACGCGACGACCTGGCCGTCTGGCTGGCCGTCCGCCCTGGCCCCCAGACCCTGTTCCGGGCGATCGGCACCGCCGTACGCGCCCTGGCGATCGTCCTCGCCCTCTGCTCGATCGTCGCCCTCATCGTCCTCGCCTCGGACAACGAGTGGAAGTCCGACTGGGAGGAGGACGTCAACCCCCTCCTGATCGCCCTGCTCCTCCTCCCGAACATCGCCGTCAACATCCTCGGCATCTCCTGGGGCGCCTCCTTCGAGGGCGAGGTGGGCCGCTCGGGGTACGGCGACGACACGTCGTACGGAAACGACTCGTCCGGCGACTACGGGATGGTGGAATCCTCCGCGTACGGCGGCTACGAGCGCGAGGCCTTCGGGCTCTCCGAACTGGGCGACGCCGTCAACTCCTGGGCGGTCGTGGGCGCGTTGGCACTGGGCGCCGTCTGCGCCCTCACCCTCGGCATCCTCGCGGCCCGCCGCTCCTCGGGCCGAGGCGAGCAACTCCTCGCGGCCGGCATCTTCTTCGGCCTGTTCCTGTTCCTCGCCGGCATCGGCGGCGTCTCGATGGAAGCGTCCGGCTCCGCCACGACCGACCTGGGCGGCGAACTCTCCGCCGCGGGCCAGGTGGACGCCGGCCTCAACATCGCCGAAACCCTCCTCTTCGCCCTCCTCTGGACCTTCGGCGCGGCCTTCCTGGCCCCGTACCTGGTCCAGATGACCGGCGCCCGCACGGCCGTGATCCCGGCCCCGGTCCCCGCGATGCCCCCCGTCCCTTCAACCCCGGCCCCGTCGTACGTGGTCCCCGTGGTCGAACTCGGCCACCAACTTCCGGCAGCCCCGCCGCCCAAGCCCCGCAACCGAGCGCTCGTATGGACCATCACGATCACGGCGGCGTTCATCATCGGAGGAGGCGGAGCGGCGGCAATACTGCTCTGGCAGAAGTAGAGGGCGCCTGATAACCGCAGGCCAACACCCGCGCCCCTCAAGGGGCGCGGGGCTGTATCGATATACGGCTCCGCCGCGTGGGCGCGACAAGCCCACGACGGCCCGCAGTCCGCGACGGTGCTAAGAGACCACCCCGAACGCGGAACTAAACCCGGACAGCGAACGGATCCCCCGGCTCCGCCAACTCCCGGCGCAACCCGGGCGGAGGCCCACCCCGCCGAGGCTCCCGCACACCCCCACCCTCGTCACCCAACTCGAACCACACGGTCACCACAGCCCCCCGCGGCACCTCAACACCCGGCGGAGGGTACTGCCGTACGACGTAGTCCACGACGGCGAGTTCGAAGTCGGCCCGATCCCCCGCGGCCAGCTGAACCCCACTCGCCTCGGCCGCCTCACGCGCGTCCACGGCCATCAGCCCGACGAACCGTGGCACACGCACTTCGAACGACTTGGGTGTTATACGCACAGACGTTCACCCCCCAGCGGTATCGGAAGGGTAACCGCCAAACACGCTCACCCGGAAGCACTGAGTGGCGATCTGCGCCAAATTGCTACTCTGGGTGACGACTTCGGGCTACAAGGCCAGTCGATAACAGTGCCCCACCTGCTGCGAGACAGGCGTCGTGTACGTCTCAGCCAGCTCCATGCCCAGCCGCCGGGTGACGGCTATGGACCGCTCGTTCCGGGCGTTGACCATGGCGACGACGCTGCCGATGCCCGCCGCCCGCACCCGCTCCAGGGTCAGCATCGCGGCAGCGGTCACGTACCCCTTGCCCCAATGCTCACGGGCCAGCCGCCAGCCGATCTCGATCTCGCCGGTGGGGCCCCACTCCCGGGGCCACGGCTGGGCGCCGGTGAAGCCGATGACCCGTCCCTCCTCGTCGAGGACGGTCCACAGACAGAACCCGTACTCGGCGTCGTGGCGCCGCTGGCGTGCGGTGAGCTCCTCGTAGACGGACAGCTCGGCGGACCTGCCGCCATGGAACTCCATGACGTCGGGATCGTCGAAGATCCGGTGCCACGCGAAGGCGTCCTCGTCGGTGGGGACGCGCAGCCGTACGTCGGGCAGAGCTCGGTTCACAGGGGCAGCCCTTCAGCCGGTGATCGGTACCGCTGAATAGACTGCCCATGTCCGACGCCTGTCGGCACATGTTTTCTGGACTTCCAGTCAGCTCTCTGGTCCTCCAGACGTTCCCGCGTTCCCACTACTTCTTGGGGAGAACCCGTCGTGACCGAGCCCCAGCCCCTTACCGAACACACCGCCGATGTGATCGTCGTCGGGGCCGGGCCAGCCGGTTCCACCACCGCGTACTACCTGGCGAAGGCCGGGCTCGACGTGCTGCTCCTGGAGAAGACCTGTTTCCCGAGGGAGAAGGTCTGCGGCGACGGACTCACGCCCCGCGCCACCAAGCAGCTCGTGTCGATGGGCATCGACATCTCGGAGGAGGCGGGCTGGCTCCGTAACAAGGGGCTGCGGATCATCGGCGGCGGCGTCCGCCTCCAGCTCGACTGGCCGGATCTCGCCTCGTACCCCGACTACGGACTCGTCCGCAAACGCGACGACTTCGACGAGCAGCTCGCCCGCCAGGCCCAGAAGGCCGGCGCCCGCCTCCACGAGAACTGCAACGTCAGCGGCCCGATCATCGACGACCGCACAGGCCGCATCACGGGTGTCACGGCCAAGCTCGGCGACCCCGACTCGGGCGAGAAGCGCGAGGTCACCTTCCACGCCCCGCTCGTCGTGGCCGCCGACGGCAACTCCACCCGCCTCTCCCTCGCGATGGGCCTGCACCGCCGCGAGGACCGCCCGATGGGTGTCGCCGTCCGTACGTACTTCACCTCCCCGCGCCACGACGACGACTACCTGGAGTCCTGGCTGGAACTGTGGGACAAGCGGGGCCCGGGCGAGGACCGCCTCCTCCCCGGCTACGGCTGGATCTTCGGCATGGGCGACGGCACCTCCAACGTCGGCCTGGGCGTCCTCAACACCTCCGACTCCTTCAAGGAGCTGGACTGGCGCGAGGTCCTGAAGGCCTGGTGCGCCTCCATGCCCGGGGAGTGGGGCTACACCCCCGAGAACATGACCGGCCCGATCCGCGGCGCCGCCCTCCCCATGGCCTTCAACCGCCAGCCGCACTACACCAAGGGCCTGCTGTTGGTCGGCGACGCCGGCGGCCTGGTCAACCCCTTCAACGGCGAGGGCATCGCCTACGCCATGGAGTCCGGCCAGATCGCCGCCGACGTCATCGTCCAGGCCCACGCCCGCGCCACCCCCGGCCAGCGCGAACTCGCCCTCCAGCGCTACCCCCAGGTCCTCAAGGACACCTACGGCGGCTACTACACGATGGGCCGCGCCTTCGTGAAGCTCATCGGCAACCCCAAGATCATGAAGCTCGCCACCCAGCGCGGCCTCACCCATCCGCTGCTGATGAAGTTCACCCTCAAGCTCCTCGCCAACCTCACCGACCCCACCGGCGGCGACGCGATGGACCGCATCATCAACGGCCTCTCCAAGGTCGCCCCGAAGGCGTAGCCCCACGGTCGTACGGGGTGTTCACGAGCACGGTGTGAGGATGCTGTGCGTGAGCGGGGCGTGACCTTCCGTCCCGCCGCGCACCTTCCTTACCCTCCCGTGCCCATGACAACAGAACACATTCCCGGCCCGGGGCACCCTCAGGAGCAGTCCGGCGCCACGGGTGACACCGCCGGCTCCGGCCACACCCGCAGACATTTCCTCGCGGCCTCCGGAGCCGCGACCGCTGCCGGCCTCGTCTTAGGAACCCCCGCCCCCGCGCACGCCTCCCCGGCCGCCGCGGGCAAACGCGTCGCCGTCCTCGGCGGCGGAGTCTCCGGCCTCAGCGCCGCCCATGAACTCGCCGAACGCGGCTACGCCGTCACCGTCTACGAGTACTACGACGCCCTCGGCGGCAAGGCCCGCTCGATGGACGTCCCCGGCACGGGGGAGGGCGGCCGCAAGCCCCTCCCCGGCGAACACGGCTTCCGTTTCTTCCCCGGCTTCTACCGGAACCTGCCGGACACCATGCGCCGCATCCCCTTCCCGGGCAACGCCGACGGTGTACGCGGCAACCTCCGCAGCGGCACCGAAGCCCTCTTCGCCCGCGGCAGCTCCGGACACGGACGCCCCGACCTGCACTTCCCCCTCCGCCGGGTCACCACCCCACCCGCCCCCGGCGACATGACCCCGTCCTGGATCCGCGACCAGATCCTCTCCGCCCTGGACCTCGGCACCCGCCTCCCCGCCCACGAGGTCGCCTACTTCGCGAACCGCCTCCTCGTCCACCTCACCAGCTGCGACGCCCGCCGCGAGGACGAGTGGGAGAAGACCAGCTGGTGGGAGTTCATCCGGGCCGGGCAGATGAGCGAGGAGTACCGGACCGTCCTCGGCGTCGGCCAGACCCGCAACCTCGTCGCCACCCGAGCCGAGGTCGCCTCCACCCGCACCGTCGGCCGCATCATCGTCGAGGCCCTGCTCCTGTGGGGCCTGCTCGGCCGGGGCATGGACGGCCCCGACGCCGACGTCGACCGCGTCCTCAACGCCCCCACCAGCGAGGCCTGGATCGACCCCTGGGCCACCCATCTCCGCTCCCAGGGCGTTGAGTTCGTGACCGGCACCCAGGTCCGCGAGGTCGTGTACGACTCCGGCCGCGTCACCGGCGTACGCGTCTCCGACCGGGACGGCGGGCCCGTACGCACCATCACGGCCGACCACTACATCTCCGCCCTGCCCGTCGAACACGCCCGCCCCACCTGGGGCCCGGCCCTGCGTGCCGCCGACCCGCAGCTCGCCCGCTGCGACGCGCTGGAGACGGACTGGATGGTCGGCATCATGTTCTACCTGCGCACCCCCACCCCCGTGGTGCACGGCCACATCAACTGCCTCGACTCACCCTGGTCGGTCACCGCCATCGGCCAGGCCCAGTTCTGGGACGGACGGGACTTTCCGGCCGACTACGGCGACGGCCGCGCCCGCGACTGCCTCTCGACCATCATCTCGGAGTGGGACAAACCAGGAATCCTGTACGGGAAGACGGCCCGGGAGTGCACGCGCGAGGAGGTCGTCGCCGAGTGCTGGGCGCAACTCAAGGACGCCCTCAACGACTCGGGCAAGACCACGCTCACCGACGACGACCGCCTCGGCTGGTTCATGGACCCGGCGGTGACCGGCCTCGGCGGCCCCGACCCGCAGAACCGCGAACAACTCCTGATCCACCCCACGGGCACGCTCTACAACCGCCCCACGGCCCGCACGGCCGTACCCAACTTCTTCCTCGCGGGCGACTACGTCCGCACCGATGTGGACCTGGCGACGATGGAGGGCGCCAACGAGTCCGCGCGTCTGGCCGTCAACGCGCTGCTCGACGCGGACGATGCGGACGCCGAGCGCTGTGAGATCAAGGAGCTCTACCGGCCCCCGGAGATGGAGCCCCTGAAGCGTGCCGACGAGACCCGCTACCGGCTGGGCCTGCCGAACACCTTCGACCTGGGCTGAGGACGCCCTGTGGGGCCGCTGTGGCCCTCTGTGCGGGCAGCGCGGAGGGCCGCTGTCCCCGAACGGGAGAGCGGCCCTCCGAAAGGCGCCTGTGCGACCGCGTGGGTCAGAGCACGCGCACCGCACCCGTCGCCGGGTAGCCGGAGAGGTCCTGGATGACGACGCCCTTGGAGGGGTTCGCCGCGTCGAGGTACTGGCCGTTACCGATGTAGACACCCACGTGGTACGCGGAGCCCTTCGAGCCCCAATACAGGATGTCGCCGACCTGGAGGTTGGACAGGGAGACCTCGGTGCCGACCATCGACTGGTCCTGCGAGACCCGGGGGAGGTCCACGCCGACCTGCTTGAACGCGGCCTGGACCAGGGAGGAACAGTCCCACGCGTCGGGGCCGGAGGCGCCCATGACGTACGCGTCGCCGAGCTGCGCCTTGAGGAAGCTGATGACGGTGCCGACGCTGCCGCTGGCGGGCGCGGGCGCGGTCGTCGTCGTGGTGCTGGTGTCGGTGGACGTGAGCGTGGTCCGCTCACTGTCCCGCGAGGCGCGCTCGGCGGCGGCCTTCCGCTCGGCCTCGGCGGCGGCCTTCTTGCGGGCCTCCTCCTTCTTCGCCTTGGCCAGGTCCTTCTCGGCCTGCTTGGCAGCCTGTTCGGCGGCCGCGTCACGCTCGGCCTGCAGCTGATAGCCGGCCGCCATCTGCTGCGTGGCGTCGGCGGACTGCGCGGCCTGCGTGGCCAGGTCGGCAGTGAGGGTGGGCAGTTCGAGCGTCTGCGTCACCGGCTCAGCGGCGAACGCCTGCGCTGACGCACCGGCCACTGCCACGGTGCTGAGAACGCCACCGGCGACTCCGGCACGCACCGCGATCGAAGGCGCGTTGCGGCGGGGCTTCCGGTGGCTGCGTATGTGAGCGGTGTGGGACATGGGTACAAGCGGTACCAGGGGCTGCTCCATACCTTCAAGAAACGTGTCCTGCGCCACAGTTGTTCAACGGAAGCCGCAAATTCCCTGTGCGTCAGTCTTTATTGACGCCGTAACGGGCATTGTGGACACGACCGATCAAGCCCGTGATCATGCGCTTTCGTGATTTCGTCCGAATTGCCCTGCGCTTACCATCGATTGCGGCGAGTGGCCAGGACCGGTTGATTTGATCTCGCTCCGATGTGGCGCAGGTCACGGAACGGTCACCGATCCGGCTGTGCCCCACGCGTGATCGCCCTCGTTCGACGCTCGTGAATGCGTGCACGCGTCCACATCGGTCACGGGATCCCCCTCTGGTGTGTGAATGCGGGTCACTATCAAGCGGTCTCGTCCAGCACCAATTTGCATGCAGCGGAACTCTCTTGATATGGAGATGCCTCTCGTGGCCTGCGATTACGAGTGAAAATGTCACTTCTGGTGACCACTCTGACGCTTCGTGTACGAAGATCGTCGCTCATCCGGCTTCATGATCGTTCGTCAGGTGGTAGAGATCACAAACTCGGTCCTGTACCCCGTGTCGCAGATCACAGACCCGCAGGCATAGGATGCACGGCAGTTGGGCTTGTGACCTGCTTCACATGTTCGCGATCTTCGCCCCGGGACAAGCGGGGCTCGTGGGACAGGTGAGGCAGGAGAGCCGGTCCACGCAATCCGCCAGCAGTCAGTGCCGACTGAGAGGAGCGAGGAGCGGTGAACGCGTATGCGCCCATCCTGGTACTGGGAGCCCTCGGGGCAGGCTTTGCGATCTTCTCCGTGGTCATGGCCACGCTGATCGGCCCGAAGCGCTACAACCGGGCCAAGCTCGAGGCCTACGAGTGCGGAATCGAGCCGACCCCCACGCCGGCCGGCGGCGGGCGCTTCCCGATCAAGTACTACCTGACGGCGATGCTCTTCATCATCTTCGATATCGAGATCGTCTTCCTCTACCCCTGGGCCGTCACCTTCGACGCCCTGGGTGTTTTCGGGCTCGTGGAGATGCTGCTCTTCGTGCTCACCGTCTTCGTCGCCTACGCGTACGTCTGGCGGCGCGGCGGCCTGGAATGGGACTGAGGGGTCTTTAAGCCATGGGACTCGAAGAAAAACTGCCGAGCGGTTTCCTGCTGACCACCGTCGAGCAGGCCGCGGGCTGGGTACGCAAGGCATCCGTCTTCCCCGCCACCTTCGGCCTCGCCTGTTGTGCCATCGAGATGATGACGACGGGCGCGGGCCGCTACGACCTGGCGCGCTTCGGCATGGAGGTGTTCCGCGGATCGCCGCGCCAGGCGGACCTGATGATCGTGGCCGGCCGGGTCAGCCAGAAGATGGCGCCGGTCCTGCGGCAGGTCTACGACCAGATGCCGAACCCGAAGTGGGTGATCTCCATGGGGGTCTGCGCATCGTCCGGCGGCATGTTCAACAACTACGCGATCGTCCAGGGCGTCGACCACATCGTCCCGGTCGACATCTATCTCCCCGGCTGCCCGCCACGGCCGGAGATGCTGATGGACGCGATCCTCAAGCTCCACCAGAAGATCCAGACCTCCAAGCTCGGCGTGAACGCCGAGGAAGCGGCCCGCGAGGCCGAGGAAGCCGCGCTCAAGGCGCTCCCCACCATCGAGATGAAGGGGTTGCTGCGATGAGCGACACCAACAACGGGGTCAACCCCGAGAAGGACCTCGGCGCCTCCAACCTCCCCGGCCAGCGCGGCGAGGGCGGCGAGGAGATCCGCGTCCAGCGCGGCATGTTCGGTGCCAACAACGGCGGCGACACCTCCGGCTACGGCGGCCTCGTCCGCTCGATCCGGCTCCCGGGCGCGGACACACGCCCCTACGGCGGCTGGTTCGACGAGGTCGCCGACGAACTGGAGGGCGCCCTGGAGGAACAGGGCCTCGTCCCCGAGAACGTCATCGACAAGACGGTCGTCGACCGCGGCGAGCTCACCTTCCACATCGAGCGCGAGTACCTGCTCCGCGTCGCCCAGACCCTCCGCGACGACCCGGCCCTCCGTTTCGAACTGTGCACCGGCGTCTCCGGCGTCCACTACCCCGAAGACAAGGGCCGCGAGCTGCACGCCGTCTACCACCTGCGCTCGATCACCCACAACCGGCTGATCCGCCTGGAGGTCTCCGCCCCCGACGCCGACCCGCACATCCCGTCGCTCGTCCCCGTCTATCCGACCAACGACTGGCACGAGCGCGAGACGTACGACTTCTTCGGCATCGTCTTCGACGGCCACCCCGCGCTGACGCGGATCATGATGCCGGACGACTGGCAGGGCTTCCCGCAGCGCAAGGACTACCCCCTCGGCGGCATCCCCGTCGAATACAAGGGCGCCCAGATCCCGGCTCCGGACCAGCGGAGGTCGTACTCATGAGCACGCAGCACGCAACTCCGCGCGAGACCACCGAGGGCACCGTATACACGGTCACCGGCGGCGACTGGGACGAGGTCGTCGAGACCGCGGCCAAGGCGGATGACGAGCGCATCATCGTCAACATGGGCCCGCAGCACCCGTCCACCCACGGTGTGCTCCGGCTCATCCTGGAGATCGACGGTGAGACCGTCACCGAGGCCCGCTGCGGCATCGGCTACCTCCACACCGGCATCGAGAAGAACCTCGAGTTCCGCACGTGGACCCAGGGCACCACCTTCGTGACGCGCATGGACTACCTCACGCCGTTCTTCAACGAGACGGCGTACTGCCTTGCCGTGGAGAAGCTCCTCGGCATCGAGGACCAGATCCCCGACCGCGCCACGATCATCCGGGTGCTCCTCATGGAGCTGAACCGCCTCTCCTCCCACCTGGTGTGCATCGCCACCGGCGGCTTGGAGCTCGGCGCCACCACGATCATGATCTACGGCTTCCGTGATCGTGAACTCATTCTCGACATCTACGAGCTGATCACCGGCCTGCGCATGAACCACGCGTACATCCGGCCCGGCGGACTCGCCCAGGACCTGCCGCCCGGCGCGGTGGACCAGATCCGTGAGTTCGTGAAGAAGATGAAGAAGAACCTTCCCGAGTACGACAAGCTCGCCACCGGGAACCCCATCTTCAAGGCCCGTATGCAGGACGTCGGCTACCTCGACCTGTCCGGCTGCATGGCGCTCGGCGCCACCGGCCCGATCCTCCGCTCCGCCGGCCTCCCGCACGACCTGCGCAAGGCCCAGCCGTACTGCGGCTACGAGACATACGACTTCGACGTCCCGACCGCCGACACCTGCGACTCCTACGGCCGCTTCCTGATCCGCCTGGAGGAGATGCGCCAGTCGCTGCGCATCGTCGAACAGTGCCTGGACCGGCTGCAGCCCGGTCCGGTCATGGTCGCCGACAAGAAGATCGCCTGGCCCGCCCAGCTCGCCCTGGGACCGGACGGCCTCGGCAACTCTCTGGACCACATCAAGAAGATCATGGGCACCTCCATGGAGGCCCTGATCCACCATTTCAAGCTGGTGACCGAGGGCTTCCGCGTCCCGCCGGGACAGGCGTACGCGGCCGTCGAGTCACCCAAGGGCGAACTCGGGGTGCACGTCGTGTCCGACGGAGGCACCCGCCCCTTCCGGGTCCACTTCCGCGACCCGTCCTTCACCAATCTGCAGGCCATGGCGGCGATGTGCGAGGGCGGCCAGGTCGCCGACGTCATCGTCGCCGTCGCGTCCATCGACCCCGTGATGGGAGGCGTCGACCGGTGACCACCACCCCCGAGGGCGTCAGCCTGGGCATGCCCCAACTGCCCGCGCCCGACTACCCGGACGACGTTCGAGCCCGGTTGGAACGGGACGCCGCCGAGGTCGTCGCCCGCTACCCGGACTCCCGGTCCGCTCTCCTGCCGTTGCTGCATCTCGTGCAGTCGGAGGAGGGCCATGTCACCCGTACCGGCATGCGGTTCTGCGCCGATGTGCTGGGCCTGACCACGGCCGAGGTCACCGCCGTCGCCACCTTCTACACCATGTACCGGCGCAGGCCCTCCGGTGACTACCAGGTCGGCGTCTGTACCAACACCCTGTGCGCGGTCATGGGCGGCGACGCCATCTTCGAGGCGCTCCAGGACCACCTGGGCGTCGGCAACGGCGGGACCACCGACGACGGCAAGGTCACCCTGGAGCACATCGAGTGCAACGCGGCCTGCGACTTCGCCCCGGTCGTGATGGTCAACTGGGAGTTCTTCGACGACCAGACCGTGGACAGCGCCAAGCAACTCGTCGACGACCTGCGCGTGGGAGCGCGGGTCGAGCCCACGCGCGGGGCACCGCTGTGCACCTTCAAGGAGACCGCGCGGATTCTCGCCGGCTTCCCCGACGAGCGGCCAGGGGCCGTCGAGGCAAGCGGCGGTGCGGGACCCGCGTCGCTGGTCGGCCTCCGCCTGGCAAGGGGAGAGACCGCACCCGCGCGCGTGGTCCATCCACGAGACGGCGGCCCCCACGAGGAGCCGCACGGCAAGGTGCACGAGCCGTCGCCCGCCGAGCACCTCAGCTCGCACGACGCGCCGCAGGAAACGTCGGCCTCGGACCCGGCCCACCCGGCAGGGCCTACCGCCGAGGAGGGGGAGTGATGACGTTGGCACCCGAGATCAAGGGCACCAGCCCCGAGAAGCTGCTCGCACCCGTGCTGTCGGCCTTCTGGGACGAGGACAGGTCGTGGTCGCTGGACGTCTACCGAAGGCACGAGGGATACGAGGGACTCCGCAAGGCGCTCGCCATGACGCCGGACGACCTCATCGCGTATGTGAAGGACTCCGGGTTGCGTGGCCGCGGCGGCGCGGGGTTCCCGACCGGAATGAAATGGCAGTTCATTCCTCAGGGTGATGGAAAACCACACTATCTAGTTGTCAACGCCGACGAATCGGAGCCCGGAACGTGCAAGGACATTCCGCTCCTCTTCGCGAACCCGCATAGCCTCATCGAGGGCATCGTCATCGCGTGTTATGCCATCAGGTCTTCGCATGCCTTCATCTATCTGCGTGGTGAAGTCGTCCCCGTATTGCGGCGGTTGCACGAGGCCGTACGTGAGGCCTACGCGGCGGGCTACCTCGGCGAGAACATCCTGGGCAGCGGACTCGACCTAGACCTCACCGTGCACGCGGGCGCGGGCGCGTACATCTGCGGTGAGGAGACCGCACTGCTCGACTCGCTCGAAGGCCGCCGTGGTCAACCGCGGCTCCGTCCCCCCTTCCCTGCTGTGGAAGGCCTCTACGCCTGTCCGACTGTGGTGAATAACGTCGAGTCGATCGCGTCGGTTCCCGCGATCCTGAAAAACGGCAAGGAATGGTTCAGGTCGATGGGCAGCGAGAAGTCTCCCGGCTTCACGCTCTACTCGCTCAGCGGCCATGTCGCCAATCCCGGCCAGTTCGAGGCACCGCTCGGCATCACCCTCCGCCAACTCCTGGAGATGAGCGGCGGAATGCGACCCGGGCATCGCCTCAAGTTCTGGACGCCGGGCGGCTCCTCGACCCCGATGTTCACCGACGAGCATCTCGACGTCCCTCTTGATTACGAAGGAGTGGGTGCCGCGGGTTCCATGCTCGGCACGAAAGCACTCCAGTGCTTCGACGAGACGACCTGCGTCGTCCGCGCCGTGACCCGCTGGACCGAGTTCTACGCCCACGAGTCCTGCGGCAAGTGCACACCCTGCCGCGAAGGCACGTACTGGCTCGTGCAGTTGCTGCGCGACATCGAGGCCGGCAAGGGCGTCATGAGCGACCTCGACAAGCTGAACGACATCGCCGACAACATCAACGGCAAGTCCTTCTGCGCCCTCGGCGACGGTGCCGCCTCGCCGATTTTCTCCTCCCTGAAGTACTTCCGCGCGGAGTACGAGGACCACATCACGGGCCGGGGCTGCCCCTTCGACCCCGCCAAGTCGACCGCCTGGGCAGACAAGGACAAGCACGCGGAGGTGAACGCATGACCGTGACCACCAGCGCTCCCTCCGGAGGCGGGGAGGCGGCGGTCCCGCCGGAGGATCTCGTCTCGCTGACGATCGACGGCGCCGAGATCAGCGTGCCCAAGGGCACCCTGGTCATCCGGGCCGCCGAAGAACTCGGCATCGAGATCCCCCGCTTCTGCGACCACCCCCTGCTCGACCCGGCAGGGGCCTGCCGCCAGTGCATCGTCGAGGTCGAGGGCCAGCGCAAGCCCATGGCGTCCTGCACGATCACCTGTACGGACGGGATGGTCGTCAAGACCCATCTCACCTCGCCCGTCGCGGAGAAGGCCCAGAAGGGTGTGATGGAGCTCCTGCTCATCAACCACCCGCTGGACTGCCCGGTCTGCGACAAGGGCGGCGAGTGCCCGCTGCAGAACCAGGCCATGTCGCACGGCCACGCCGAGTCCCGCTTCGAGGGCAGGAAGCGCACCTACGAGAAGCCCGTGCCGATCTCCACGCAGGTGCTGCTCGACCGTGAGCGGTGCGTGCTGTGCGCCCGCTGCACCCGCTTCTCCAACCAGGTCGCGGGCGACCCGATGATCGAACTCGTCGAGCGGGGCGCGCTCCAGCAGGTCGGCACCGGCGAGGGCGACCCCTTCGAGTCGTACTTCTCCGGGAACACCATCCAGATCTGCCCCGTAGGGGCGCTCACCTCGGCGGCGTACCGATTCCGCTCCCGCCCGTTCGACCTCGTCTCCTCGCCGTCCGTGTGCGAGCACTGCTCCGGCGGTTGCGCGACCCGCACCGACCACCGGCGCGGCAAGGTCATGCGGCGGCTCGCCGCCAACGACCCCGAGGTCAACGAGGAGTGGATCTGCGACAAGGGGCGGTTCGCGTTCCGGTACGCGCAGCGGCCGGACCGGCTTACTACCCCGCTCGTACGAAATGAGGCGGGCACCCTGGAGCCCGCGTCGTGGCCGGAGGCCCTGGAGGCCGCCGCTCAGGGGCTGCTCGCCGCGCGCGGCAGGGCCGGTGTCCTGACCGGCGGCCGGCTCACCGTCGAGGACGCCTACACCTACAGCAAGTTCGCGCGCGTGGCCCTCGACACGAACGACATCGACTTCCGCGCGCGCGTGCACAGCGGCGAGGAGGCCGACTTCCTGGCGGCGCGGATCGCCGGACGCGGACGCGACCTCGACGGTACAGGCGTCACGTACGCCTCCCTGGAGAAGGCGCCCGCGGTGCTGCTGGTCGGGTTCGAGGCCGAGGAGGAGGCGCCCGGCGTCTTCCTCCGGCTGCGCAAGGCGTGGCGCAAGCACAAGCAGCGGGTGTTCTCGCTGGCCACCCACGCCACCCGGGGTCTGGAGAAGGCCGGCGGCACGCTGCTGCCCACCGCGCCGGGCACCGAGACCGAGTGGCTGGACGCGCTCGCGAGCGGGTTCGGCCTGGAGGAGGACGGCGCCAAGGCCGCCGAGACGCTGCGCACCGAAGGCGCCGTGATCGTCGTCGGGGAGCGGCTCGCGGCCGTGGCGGGCGGGCTCACCGCCGCCGTACGGGCCGCGTCCGCGACCGGTGCCGAACTGGTGTGGATTCCGCGCCGGTCCGGGGAGCGGGGCGCCGTCGAGGCCGGGGCGCTGCCTACGGTGCTGCCGGGCGGGCGTCCGGCCACCGACCCGCGCGCGCGGGAGGAGGTCGCCGGCGTCTGGGGCGTTGCCCAACTTCCGTCCCGGTACGGCCGGGACACCGGACAGATCGTCGAGGCCGCCGCCACTGGAGAGCTCGGGGCCCTGGTGGTGGCGGGTGTGGAGGTCGCCGATCTGCCCGATCCGGCACGCGCGCGTGAGGCGCTCGCCGCGGTGGGCTTCCTGGTGTCGCTGGAACTGCGGCCCAGCGAGGTCACCGAGCACGCGGATGTCGTCCTCCCGGTCGCCGCGGTGGCCGAGAAGGCGGGCACCTTCGTCAACTGGGAAGGCCGGGTTCGGATGTTCGAGGCCGCGCTCAAGCCCGACCAGATGACGCGCCGGGTGGCGCCCACCGACGGGCGGGCGCTCCAGATGCTGGCCGACGCCATGGACGTACACCTCGGGTTGCCGGATCTGCGCACCACGCGCGCGGAGCTGGACCGGCTCGGGGCGTGGGACGGGCCGCGGGCCACGGAGCCCCTGGAGACCGCGGCCTCGCTGCCCCGGCCGGCCGCCGGAGAGGCCGTACTGGCCGGACACCGGCTGCTGCTCGACCAGGGCCGGCTCCAGGACGGCGACGAGGCACTCGCGGGCACGCGGCATGCCGCACGCGCGCGTGTGTCACCCGCCACGGCCGCCGAGGCGGGCGTCAAGAACGGCGACGTCCTCGCGGTCAGCGGCCCCGCCGGGGTCGTCGAACTGCCGCTGCAGATCACCGAGATGCCCGACCGCGTCGTCTGGCTGCCGCTGAACTCCACCGGCTCGGGCGTCGCCTCCGACACCGGGGCGCTGCCCGGCGCACTCGTCCGCATCGGCCCCGCGACGCTCGCCGCCGAGGCCCCCGAGGAGGTGGAGGCATGAGCGCGTACTACCTCGCCGCAGAAGACCTCTCGATGTTCGGCCGTGACCCCTGGTGGCTGGTCGTCATCAAGGCGGTGTTCTGCTTCGCCTTCCTGATGGTGACCGTGCTGTTGTCCATCGTGTGGGAGCGCAAGGTCGTCGCCTGGATGCAGCTGCGCATCGGCCCCAACAGGAATGGCCCCTGGGGCATGCTCCAGTCGCTGGCCGACGGCATCAAACTGATGCTCAAGGAAGACGTCATCGTCAAACGCGCGGACAAGGTCGTCTACGTCCTCGCGCCGATCGTCGCGGCCATCCCGGCCTTCATGGCGATCGCGGTGATTCCCTTCGGCCCCGCCGGCAACGAGATCTCGATCTTCGGCCAGCGCACCACGATGCAGCTCACCGACCTGCCGATCGCGATGCTCTACATCCTCGCCGTCGCCTCGGTGGGCATCTACGGGATCGTTCTGGCGGGTTGGAGTTCCGGATCCACCTACCCGCTGCTGGGCGGTCTCCGCTCCTGCGCGCAGATGATCTCGTACGAGATCGCCATGGGCGCCGCCTTCGCCTCGGTCTTCCTGTACTCCGGGTCGATGTCGACGTCGGCGATCGTGGAGGCGCAGGCGGACCGCTGGTACATCGTGCTGCTGCCGGTGTCGTTCGTGATCTACATCGTGACCATGGTCGGTGAGACCAACCGCGCCCCCTTCGACATGCCGGAGTCCGAGGGCGACCTGGTCGGCGGCTTCAACACCGAGTACTCGTCCATCAAGTTCGCGATGTTCATGCTCGCCGAGTACGTGAACATGGTGACGGTCTCGGCAGTTTCGGTGACGCTCTTCCTGGGCGGCTGGCGGGCCCCGTACCCGATCAGCGCTTTCTGGGAGGGCGCCAACCACGGCTGGTGGCCGATGCTCTGGTTCGTGGTGAAGGTGCAGCTGCTGCTGTTCTTCTTCATCTGGCTGCGCGGCACGCTCCCGCGCGTCCGCTACGACCAGCTGATGAAGCTCGGCTGGAAGGTCCTCATCCCGGTCTCCGTGGTCTGGCTGATGCTCGTCGCGACCGTACGGACCCTCAGGAACGAGAACTACGAATTCGCCGAGATCGCGCTCTACGTCGGTGGCGCCGTCCTCGTCCTCTTCCTGCTCTCGGTCGTCGCGGACATGATCCGCGAGCGGCGCGAGGCGCAGGAGAAGCCCGCCGGACCGGCCGCCTTCGACGCGATGGCCGGCGGATTCCCCGTACCGCCCCTGCCCGGACAGACCCTCCCGCCGGTGCCGCGCAGGCGGCCGCGCCGCGAGCGGGAGCTGATTGTCAGTGGTGGGTCCGATACTGACAGTGACGGATCTTCGAATGGGAAGGAGGCGTCCGATGGCTGAGGAGCCGAAGGAGACCAAGCCGGGTTTCCAGAACCCTGTCGCCGGCTTTGGCGTGACCTTCAAGGCCATGTTCAAGAAGCGGCTGACCGAGCAGTATCCGGAGCAGCAGAAGACCACGGCCCCGCGGTTCCACGGCCGGCACCAGCTCAACCGCCATCCGGACGGCCTGGAGAAGTGCGTCGGCTGCGAGCTGTGCGCCTGGGCCTGTCCCGCCGACGCCATCTACGTGGAGGGCGCGGACAACACCGACGAGGAGCGCTACTCGCCGGGCGAGCGGTACGGCCGCGTCTACCAGATCAACTACGCCCGCTGCATCCTGTGCGGCCTGTGCATCGAGGCGTGCCCCACGCGCGCGTTGACGATGACCAACGAGTTCGAGTTGGCCGACTCCAGCCGCGCCAACCTCATCTACACCAAGGAACAGCTGCTCGCCGGACTGGAAGAGGGCATGGTCGACACGCCCCACGCCATCTACCCCGGCACGGACGAGCAGGACTACTACCGGGGGCTCGTCACCGAGGCCGCGTCTGGTACAGAGCGCCAGGTCGCCACCTCCCAGGGCGAGAAGCCGCAGGACGCCGCCTCGACCTTCGGCGAGGGCGAGCCGGCGTCGGAGAAGGTGATCCGCCGATGACACAGTTCGCCGCCGCAGCCACTCTTTCTGCCGGCACCTCCACCGGTGAGGCCTTCCAGTTCTGGGTGCTCGGCACCATCGCCGTGCTCGGCGCCCTGGGCACGGTCTTCATGAAGAAGACCGTGCACAGTGCGCTCTCCCTCGCCGGGACCATGATCATCCTGGCGGTGTTCTACCTCGCCAACGGCGCCTACTTCCTGGGCGTCGTACAGATCATCGTCTACACCGGCGCGATCATGATGCTGTTCCTGTTCGTGGTGATGCTCGTCGGCGTCACGGCCGCGGACTCGCTGAAGGAGACCATCAAGGGCCAGCGCTGGCTGGCCCTCCTCTGTGGCCTCGGCTTCGGCATCCTGCTCGTCGCGGGCATCGGCAACGCGGCGCTGACGGAGTTCGACGGCCTCGCCCAGGCCAACGCGGGTGGGAACGTGGAGGGCCTCGCGGCCCTGATCTTCACCGACTACGTGTTCGCCTTCGAGCTCACCGGCGCCCTGCTGATCACGGCCGCCGTCGGCGCCATGGTGCTCACCCACCGCGAGCGCACCGAGCGCGCCAAGACCCAGCGGGAGCTGGCCGAGCAGCGCGTACGCGAGGGCAAGCACCTGCCGCCGCTGCCGGCACCCGGTGTGTACGCGCGGCACAACGCGGTCGACATCGCGGGCCTGCTGCCCGACGGCACCCCGTCCGAGCTGACCGTCAACAAGACGCTGCGGGACCGCGGCCAGATCCGTGACGTGTCGGCCCAGGCGCTGAACGACCTCAAGGCCCTGGAGCGGCGCGCCGAGGACCGGCTGGAGCGCACGAACAGCGGAAGCAACGGGAAGAACGGGGAGGCATCGAAGTGAATCCCGTCAACTACCTGTATCTCGCCGCCCTGTTGTTCACGATCGGCGCCACCGGCGTCCTGATCAGGCGGAACGCGATCGTGGTGTTCATGTGCGTCGAGCTGATGCTCAACGCCTGCAACCTCGCCCTCGTCGCCTTCTCCCGAATGCACGGCAATCTCGACGGCCAGATCATCGCCTTCTTCACGATGGTCGTCGCCGCCGCGGAGGTCGTGGTCGGACTCGCGATCATCGTGTCGCTGTTCCGTTCCCGCCACTCGGCCTCGGTCGACGACGCCAGCCTGATGAAGCTGTAAGGGGTCGGAAGAATCGTGGAGAACCTGATTGCGCTGCTGGTGGCGGCGCCCCTGCTCGGAGCGGCGGTCCTGCTGTGCGGCGGCCGGCGCCTCGACGCCGTCGGCCACTGGCTCGGCACGGCCCTCGCCGCGGCTTCGTTCGTCATCGGTGTCGTCCTCTTCGCCGACATGGCCGGCAAGGACGCCGAACACCGCGAGATCGGCCAGCACCTGTTCAGCTGGATCCCGGTCGAGGGCTTCCAGGCGGACGTCGCCTTCCAACTCGACCAGCTGTCGATGACGTTCGTGCTGCTGATCACCGGAGTCGGCTCGCTCATCCATGTGTACTCGATCGGGTACATGGAGCACGACGAGCGCCGACGCCGCTTCTTCGGCTATCTGAACCTGTTCCTCGCGGCGATGCTGCTGCTCGTCCTCGCCGACAACTATCTGCTGCTGTACGTCGGCTGGGAGGGCGTCGGCCTCGCCTCGTACCTGCTGATCGGCTTCTGGCAGCACAAGCCCAGCGCCGCCACCGCCGCGAAGAAGGCATTCCTGGTCAACCGCGTCGGCGACATGGGGCTGTCCATCGCCATCATGCTGATGTTCACCACCTTCGGGACCTTCGCCTTCGGGCCGGTCCTGGAGTCCACCGGTGAGACCAGCGAAGGCATGCTCACCGCCATCGGCCTGATGCTGCTGCTCGCCGCATGCGGCAAGTCCGCCCAGGTGCCGCTGCAGTCCTGGCTCGGGGACGCGATGGAGGGCCCGACCCCGGTCTCGGCCCTCATCCACGCCGCGACCATGGTGACCGCGGGCGTCTACCTGATCGTCCGCTCCGGGGAGATCTTCAACGCGGCCCCGGACGCGCAGCTGGCCGTCACCGTGGTCGGCGCGGTCACGCTCCTCTTCGGTGCGATCGTCGGTTGCGCGAAGGACGACATCAAGAAGGCCCTCGCCGGGTCGACGATGTCGCAGATCGGCTACATGATCCTGGCCGCCGGCCTCGGCCCGATCGGCTATGTCTTCGCGATCATGCACCTGGTGACGCACGGCTTCTTCAAGGCCGGGCTGTTCCTCGGCGCCGGCTCGGTCATGCACGGCATGAACGACGAGGTCGACATGCGCAAGTACGGCGGCCTCCGCAAGTACATGCCGGTCACGTTCGTGACGTTCGGCCTCGGTTACCTCGCCATCATCGGTTTCCCCGGTCTGTCCGGCTTCTTCTCCAAGGACAAGATCATCGAGGCGGCGTTCGCCAAGGGCGGCACCGAGGGCTGGATCCTCGGCGGCGTCGCCCTCCTGGGCGCGGCCATCACGGCCTTCTACATGACGCGCGTGATGCTGATGACGTTCTTCGGGGAGGAGCGGTGGCAGCCGGCGCCCGACCCGGACAAGGCGCCGAGTGTCGAGCCCGGCATCGAGGTGCACCCCGGTGAGATGCCGCACCCGCACGAGTCACCCAAGGTCATGACGATCCCCATGATCGTGCTGGCCGTCGGGTCGGTCTTCGGCGGAGCGTTCTTCAGCATCGGCGACCGGTTCATCCACTGGCTGGAGCCCGTCACCGACCACGCCCACGGACACCCGCCGATCAGCGCGCTCGCGGTCACGATGTCCACGGTGGCCGTGATGGTCATCGGCGTCGGCCTCGCCTGGCTCCAGTACGGGCGCCGTCCCGTCCCGGTCGTCGCCCCGCGCGGGTCGCTGCTCACCCGGGCCGCCCGCCGCGACCTCCTCCAGGACGACTTCAACCACGTCGTCCTCGTACGCGGCGGAGAGCACCTCACGCGCTCGCTGGTGTACGTCGACCACACCCTGGTCGACGGGGTCGTCAACGGCACGGCGGCCACCATGGGCGGCCTCTCCGGGCGGCTGCGCCGCATCCAGAACGGCTATGCCCGCTCGTACGCGGTCTCGATGTTCGGCGGCGCTGCGATCCTCATCGCCGCGACCCTGCTGATGAGGGCGGTCTGATACCGATGTCCTTTCTCCTGACAGCGACGGCGGCGCTCCCGGCCCTCGGGGCGATCGCCACGGCCGCCGTACCGGCCGCCAAGCGCAACGCCGCCAAATGGCTCGCGCTGATCGTCTCGCTGGCCACGCTTGTGCTTGCCGCGATCGTCCTGGTCCGCTTCGACCCGGGCGGCGACCGCTACCAGCTCACCGAATCGCACGCCTGGATCAAGGACTTCGGGGTGCGCTACGAGCTGGGCGTGGACGGCATCGCGGTGGCGCTCATCGCGCTGACCGCCCTGCTGATCCCGTTCATCATCCTCGCGGGCTGGCACGACGCCGACCCCCTGGAGACCGGAAACAAGAGGTGGCGGCCCACCCAGGGCTTCTTCGCCCTGATCCTGGCCGTAGAGGCGATGGTGATCATCTCCTTCGAGGCCACCGATGTCTTCCTCTTCTACATCTTCTTCGAAGCCATGCTCATCCCGATGTACTTCCTCATCGGTGGCTTCGGGGACCGTGCCCACGAGCACGGCGAGGAGGCGGCGTCGACGCAACGGTCGTACGCCGCGGTGAAGTTCCTCCTCTACAACCTGGCCGGCGGACTGATCATGCTGGCCGCGGTGATCGGCTTCTACGTGGTGGCCGGGCACTTCTCGCTCCAGACGATCGCCGAGAACGGCGTGCCGGAGATGGCGACCAGCACCGAACGCTGGCTGTTCCTCGGCTTCTTCTTCGCCTTCGCGGTGAAGGCCCCCCTGTGGCCGCTGCACACCTGGCTGCCCAACGCCATGCAGGAGTCCACCGCCCCGGTTGCCGTGCTGATCACAGCGGTCGTCGACAAGGTGGGCACCTTCGCGATGCTGCGCTTCTGCCTCCAGCTCTTCCCGGAGGCGAGCAAGTGGGCGACGCCCGCGATCCTCGTACTGGCGCTCATCAGCATCATCTACGGGGCCCTGCTCGCGGTCGGCCAGCGGGACATGAAGCGGCTGGTGGCGTACGCGTCGATCTCGCACTTCGGGTTCATCATCATGGGCATCTTCGCGATGACCAGCCAGGGCCAGTCGGGCGCGACGCTCTACATGGTCAACCACGGGATCTCGACCGCCGCCCTGATGCTGGTGGCCGGCTTCCTGATCTCACGGCGCGGATCCCGGCTCATCGCCGACTACGGCGGCGTGCAGAAGGTCGCGCCGGTGCTTGCCGGCACGTTCCTGATCGGCGGCCTCGCGACCCTGTCCCTGCCGGGACTCGCCCCGTTCGTCAGTGAGTTCCTGGTCCTGGTCGGCACGTTCGCGCGCTACCCGGTGATCGGGATCATCGCCACCCTCGGCATCGTTCTCGCCGCGCTCTACACCCTCGTCCTCTACCAGCGGACTATGACGGGCCCGGTGAAGGCCGAGGTCGAGGGCATGCCCGACCTGAGAGTGCGGGAACTGGTGGTGGTCGCCCCGCTGGTCGTGCTGCTGATCTTCCTGGGCGTCTACCCGAAGCCGGTCACCGACATCGTCAACCCGGCGGTCAAGCAGACCTTGTCCGACGTACAGAAGCAGGATCCCAAGCCCGAGGTGGAGGCGGCCAAGTGAGCGCATCAGCCGTCCACAGCCTGTGGACAACGGCGGCGACCGATCCGATCGACAAGATCGGCGCGCCGGACATCGAATACGGGCAATTGTCGCCCACCTTGATCGTCATCGGGGCGGCGATCATCGGGATCCTGATCGAGGCCTTCGTGCCGCGCAAGATCCGCTACTACGCCCAGGTGTTTGTCTCCGTCGTCGCGCTCGCGGCCGCCTTCGCCGCGGTCGTCGCGCTCGCGGCGGGCGGATACGGCACGACGAAGGCCGGCATCGCGGCGATGGGCGCCATCGCCGTCGACGGACCGGCACTGTTCCTGCAGGGCACGATCCTGCTCGCCGGAATCCTCGGCGTCTTCACCTTCGCCGAGCGGCGGCTCGACCCGGCGGCACACGGCAACAAGGTCGACTCCTTCGCCGCGCAGGCCGCGTCCGTGCCCGGCAGTGACAGCGAGAAGGCCGCCGTGAAAGCCGGGTTCGCGACCACCGAGGTGTTCCCGCTGCTGCTGTTCGCCATCGGCGGCATGCTGATCTTCCCGGCGGCGAACGACCTGCTGACCCTGTTCATCGCCCTGGAAGTCTTCTCCCTTCCGCTGTACCTGCTGTGCGCCGTGGCCCGCCGCAAGCGGCTCATGTCGCAGGAGGCCGCGGTCAAGTACTTCCTCCTCGGCGCCTTCGCCTCCGCGTTCACCCTCTTCGGCATCGCACTGCTGTACGGCTACGCGGGTTCGGTGTCGTATGCGACGATCGCGCAGGTCGTCGACGGGACCGTCGCGGAGATCACCCCGGCGCTCGCCGGCACCATGGGCAACGACGCCCTGCTGCTCATCGGCACCGCCATGGTCGTCATGGGCCTGCTGTTCAAGGTGGGTGCGGTGCCGTTCCACATGTGGACGCCGGACGTGTACCAGGGCGCGCCGACGCCGGTCACCGGGTTCATGGCGGCGGCCACGAAGGTGGCGGCGTTCGGCGCGCTGCTGCGGCTGCTGTACGTCGTCCTGCCGGGCCTGCGCTGGGACTGGCGGCCGGTCATGTGGGCCGTCGCCATCGTCACCATGCTGGGCGGCGCGATCGTCGCCATCACCCAGACCGACATCAAGCGGCTGCTCGCGTACTCGTCGATCGCGCACGCGGGATTCATCCTCGCGGGTGTCATCGCGACCTCGCCGGACGGTGTCTCGTCGGTGCTGTTCTATCTGGGCGCGTACTCGTTCGTGACGATCGGCGCGTTCGCCGTGGTGACGTTGGTGCGGGACGCGGGCGGGGAGGCGACCCACCTGTCCAAGTGGGCCGGACTCGGGCGCAGGTCGCCGCTGGTGGCGGCCGTGTTCGCGGTCTTCCTGCTGGCCTTCGCGGGCATTCCGCTGACGTCCGGGTTCGCCGGGAAGTTCGCGGTGTTCAAGGCGGCGGCGGAGGGTGGCGCGGGTGCGATCGTGGTGGTCGGTGTGATCTCTTCGGCGATCGCCGCGTTCTTCTACATCAGGGTGATCGTGCTGATGTTCTTCAGCGAGCCGCGACCGGAGGGGCCGACGGTGGCCGTGCCGTCGCCGCTGACCATGACCGCGATCGGGGTCGGCGTCGTCGTCACGCTGGTGCTGGGTGTGGCGCCGCAGTACTTCCTGGACCTGGCGGGTCAGGCGGGGACGTTCGTGCGTTGACGCTCCGCTGGTATGCGGTTGTGCGGATGTGACGGGACCCGGTCTCCTTTGGAGGCCGGGTCCCGCCGCGCGTTGGGCGTGGGCGCTGCGCACTCTGAAGGGTGGAGCCTGTGGATAACTCTGAGACTGTCGGTGCGGGCGCCTATCGTGGCAAGGGCTGGAGGAAGCGCGGGCGGCGTAGGACGTAGGACACGGGGGACGGGCGATGATCGGGACGGGCGGGACGAGTGTGATGGCGGACGAGGACTGGATGACCGGGGCGGGCGAGAGCGGGACAGCCCCGGGACCGGGAGGGGGCGTGGGCACGGGGCGCTCGGCGGAGAGCGAGGCGCTGGCCGTGCTCCATCGGGTCTTCGGGTACGACGCCTTCCGGGGTGAGCAGGAAGCGGTCATCGAGCATGTGGTCGCGGGCGGTGACGCCGTCGTCCTGATGCCGACCGGCGGCGGAAAGTCGCTCTGCTATCAGATTCCGGCCCTGGTCAGGCCCGGCACGGGCATCGTGGTGTCGCCCCTGATCGCGCTGATGCAGGACCAGGTGGACGCCCTGCGGGCGCTGGGCGTGCGCGCCGGGTTCATGAACTCCACGCAGGACTTCGACGAGCGGCGCGTGGTCGAGGCGGAGTTCCTCGCGGGTGAGCTGGATCTGCTGTACCTCGCGCCGGAGCGGCTGCGGCTCGACGCCACGTTGGATCTTCTGGCACGCGGCAAGATCGCGGTGTTCGCGATCGACGAAGCGCACTGTGTCTCCCAGTGGGGCCATGACTTCCGGCCCGACTATCTGGCCCTGTCGCTGCTGGGCGAGCGCTGGCCGGACGTACCGCGCATCGCGCTCACGGCCACCGCCACCCGGGCGACGCACCGGGAGATCACCGAGCGGCTGGCCATGCCGCAGGCCCGGCACTTCGAGGCCAGCTTCGACCGGCCCAACATCCAGTACCGGATCGTGTCCAAGGCCGACCCCAAGAAGCAGCTGCTGTCCTTCCTGAGCCAGGAGCACGCCGGAGACGCGGGCATCGTCTACTGCCTGTCGCGCAACTCCGTCGAGCGGACGGCGGAGTTCCTGAGCAAGAACGGCATCGAGGCGGTGCCGTACCACGCGGGGCTCGACTCGGGTACGCGCGCGGCGCACCAGGCCCGGTTCCTGCGCGAGGAAGGGCTCGTGGTGGTCGCCACGATCGCCTTCGGAATGGGCATCGACAAGCCCGACGTGCGGTTCGTCGCCCACCTCGACCTGCCGAAGTCGGTCGAGGGCTACTACCAGGAGACCGGCCGCGCCGGGCGGGACGGGCTGCCCTCCACCGCGTGGATGGCGTACGGGCTGAACGACGTCATACAGCAGCGCAAGCTCATCCAGAGCGGGGAGGGCGACGAGGCGTTCCGCCGACGGGCCGCCACGCATCTGGACGCCATGCTGGCGCTGTGCGAGACGGCCCAGTGCCGACGGGGGCAGCTGCTCCAGTACTTCGGGCAGGAGCCCGTACCCGGCGGCTGCGGCAACTGCGACACGTGCCTCGTACCTCCGGAGACCTGGGACGGCACCGTCGCGGCGCAGAAGGTGCTCTCCACGGTGGTGCGGCTGCAGCGGGAGCGCAGGCAGAAATTCGGTGCCGTCCAGATCATCGACATCCTGCTGGGGCGGCGGACCGCCAAGGTCATCCAGTTCGACCACGACCAGCTGTCCGTCTTCGGCATCGGCGAGGAGCTGGCCGAGGGCGAATGGCGGGGCGTCGTGCGGCAGTTGCTCGCGCAGGGGCTGCTCGCTGTCGAGGGGGAGTACGGGACTTTGGTGCTGACTGAAGCCAGCGGGGCGGTGTTGCGGCGGGAGCGGGAGGTTCCGCTGCGCAAGGAGCCGAAGAACCCGGTGGCCTCGCGGGCGGGGTCGGGGGCGGCGTCCGGCTCCGGTCGGGGGGAGCGGAAGGCCAAGGCTGCCGTGGCCGAGCTGCCGGCGGAGTTGCTTCCTGTCTTCGAGGCTCTGCGGGCGTGGCGTGCCGAGCAGGCCCGTGAGCAGGGGGTTCCGGCGTATGTGATCTTCCACGACGCCACGCTTCGGGAGATCGCGTCGGTCGGGCCCTCGACGATGGCCGAGCTCGGTGTCATCAGCGGGATCGGCGAGAAGAAGCTGGTCACGTATGGGGAGGGGGTGTTGGGGGTGCTTGCTTCGCTGGGGGGTGGTCCCTCTTCGGGGGGTGCGGGGGAGGACGGCGCGGGGGAGGACTTCGACTGGTCGGAGGGGGAACCGGAGCTTGAGCCGGACGACTGGGCTTAGGGAGGGGTGCGGGGGCCTCCGGCGGTTGGGCCGGGGCGCGTGGGGTGCGCTGTGAGGCTCAGGGCCGCCGTCTTGCGGCTGACCCGCCGTTCCCGTGGCCGTCCCAGTCGCCGGCCGTCGTGCCGCCCTCGTGCTCTAGGCCGGTGGTACGACTCTGCCCGTCACCTCGCCCAGGCCCACTCTCGTGCCGTCTGGGCCGGGGGCCCAGGCCGTGAGGGTTACCTCGTCGCCGTCTTCCAGGAAGGTGCGTTTGCCGTTGGGGAGGTCGAGGGGGTCGCGGCCGTTCCAGGTGAGTTCCAGGAGGGAGCCGCGTTGGGTGGGGGAAGGGCCGCTGACGGTGCCTGAGCCGTAGAGGTCGCCGGTGCGGAGGGAGGCGCCGTTGACGGTCATGTGGGCCAGTTGTTGGGCGGCGGTCCAGTACATGGTGGAGAAGGGGGGGTCGGAGACGGTGTGGCCGTTGATGGCGACGGTGATGCGGAGGTCGTAGCCGCCGGGGTCCTCGGTGGAGTCGTCCAGGTAGGGGAGCAGGTCGTGGGTGCGGGGCGGAGGGGGCACGCGGGCTTCGTCCAGGGCGTCCAGCGGGGTGATCCATGCCGATACGGATGTGGCGAAGGACTTGCCGAGGAAGGGGCCCAGGGGGACGTACTCCCAGGCCTGGATGTCGCGGGCGGACCAGTCGTTGAGGAGACAGAGGCCGAAGACATGGTCCCGGAAGGAGGAGAGGGCCACCGGACTGCCCATGTCCGAGGGGGCTCCGACCACGAAGCCGACCTCCGCTTCGATGTCGAGGCGGGTGGACGGGCCGAAGAGCGGAGCCGGGTCCGTGGGGGCTTTGCGCTGGCCGGAGGGCCGTACCACGTCGGTACCGGAGACGACAACGGTGCCTGATCGGCCGTGGTAACCGATGGGCAGATGCTTCCAGTTGGGGGTCAGCGGGTCCGGTGAGTCGGGACGGAAGATCTGGCCGACGTTCCGGGCGTGGTTCTCCGAGGCGTAGAAGTCGACGTAGTCGGCGACCTCGAAGGGGAGGTGGAGCGTGACGGAGGAGAGCGGGTGGAAGTGGGGGGTGATCGTTTCGCGGTGCGAGGGGACCGTCAGCCAGGCCGTCAGGGCGCGGCGGATGTCCGACCAGGCGGTGCGGCCCGCGGCGAGGAACGGGTTGAGGGCGGGGTGGGCGAGGAGGGAGGCGTAGGGGGAGCCGAGGGCCTGTGCCGCCGCGCCCGCGTCCAGGACATGGTCCCCGAGGCGGACCCCGACCCGGCGGGTCTCGGAACCGGCCGGGGCGAAGACGCCGTAGGGGAGGTTGTGCGGGCCGAAGGGGTGGCCTTCGGGGACGTCGAAGGGATCGCCCTCGGGGACATCGAAGGGGGGCATCGGGTGCTGCCTCGCTCTCGTGTGTTCCGTCGTTCCGTCTGGTCGCGGCACACGTTACGGGGGAGTGACGAGAACGGGGAGTGTCTAAAGAGTTCGCAATGTCCTGATAGGTGATGGTCGGAGGGAAGGGTTCCGGCTTAGCTTCCTCTGGGGGACGCGGACGGGGTGGGTCCGGGTCCGGTAGGGGGGACACGTGGGGGGACCCGTGGCCAGGGGCGTTCGGGGTGCGCCGATTCCTGTGGATCGGAGCGTTCCGGGGCTCATCGTGAAGTTCGGTGACTATCCGCTGCACCATGGCGGGGTGGGTGCCATCCGCAGCCTGGGGCGGCTGGGCGTGCCCATGTATGCGATCGCGGAGGACCGTTGTACACCGGCCGCCGTCTCGCGGTATCTGCGGCGGGCGTTCGTATGGCGGACCACCGGGACCGAGGAGCCCGAGCGGCTGGTGGAGGGACTGCTCGGGATCGGGCGGAGGATCGGGCGGCCGACCGTACTCATACCGACCGACGAAGAGGCCGCGGTGCTCATCGCCGAGCACCAGGACTCGTTGCGGGCGCGGTTCCTTTTTCCGTGCGTCGACGCCAAGTTGCCCCGGCGGCTCGCCAGCAAGCAGGGGCTGCACGAGCTGTGTGCCGAACACGGGATCCCCAGTCCCGCGGGCGTCTTTCCACAGTCGTACGAGGAGATCGAGCGGTTCGCCGAGCGGGCGCGCTTTCCCGTGGTGGCCAAGAACCGGGAGGCGTTCGAGCGGCGCAGCAGGCCCGCGGTGAACGGGACCACGAGGATCCCCGACCGGGAGGGGCTGCTGCGGCTCGCAGGGGGATGGGGCGAGCGGCCCGGGGTCGTCCTTCAGGAGTATCTGCCCCGCGAGGACGCCGAGGACTGGATCGTGCACGCCTGCTTCGACGCGGAATCGACGCCGCTGGCGATGTTCACCGGCGTGAAGGTGCGGTCGTGGCCGCCGCACGCGGGAATGACGGCGAACGCGTACATAGTCGATAATCCGGAACTCGCGGATATCGCCGCACGTTTCATCAAACAGATCGGCTTTACCGGCGTCATCGATCTGGATCTGCGGTTCGACAGGAGGGACGGGCAGTACAAGCTTCTTGACTTCAACCCACGGATGGGCGCGCAGTTCCGGCTCTTCGAGAACGAGGCGGGGATCGATGTCGTGCGCGCCATGCACCTTGATCTGACCGGGCGTTCGGTGCCGGAGGGGGAGCAACTCGCCGGACGTCGGTACATCGTGGAGAACATCGACCTGCCGGCCCTGCTCGCCTACCGGCGCAGTGGGTACACGACGCCGCACGCGCCGGCCCGCGCGAGCGGTACGGAACTGGCGTGGTTCGCGGGTGACGACCCGCTGCCGTTCCTCACGATGCTGGCGCGCTTCGTACGGCCGGGGGCGAAGCACCTCCATCAGCTGTGGCGTGCCAGGCGATCAGCGACAGTCGGCAGGACCCAGTAAGTAGGGCCCATGAGCATGACTCACACGAAGTAGGCACATCGCGTCCTGGGGAGGGACTTCGTGATTCAACCGGTAGCAGTCGTCGGTGCCGGGCCGTTCGGCCTGTCCACCGCCGCGCATCTGCGGGCCCAGGGAATTCCGGTCCGCGTCTTCGGCGAACCCATGGTGAGCTGGCGGGACAACATGCCCGCCGGGATGCTGTTGAAGTCGACCCCGGTGGCGTCGAGCATCGACGCCCCGCAGCGCGGTCATACCCTGCTCGACTACTGCGACGTGGCGGGGATACGGCGCCTGGTCGCCGACGAGGACATCATTCCGGTGGGGACCTTCATCTCCTACGGGGAGTGGTTCCAGCAGCGGCTCGTGCCGGAGTTGGAGCGGGTGCGGGTCGTGTCCGTGGACCGGAACAAGGGGGGCGGCTTCGAACTGAAGTTGGATTCGGGTGAGTTGTTCGCGGCGCGGGCCGTCGCGGTGGCGAGCGGGCTGTTCGGGCTCGCCCATGTCCCGGGCGAGCTGGCGCGGGCGGCCGTCGACGGACCCGCCCCCACGGGGCCCGTCTCCCACAGTTCCCAGCACCATGACCTGAGTCGGTTCGCCGGCAAGGAGCTGATCGTCGTGGGCGCGGGCCAGTCCGCCCTGGAGACGGCGGTGTTGGCGGCCGAGGCGGGCGCACGGGTGCGGGTCGTCGCGCGTGGGCGTGGGGCCGTGGCCTTTGGCGCACCTCCCTGGAAGCAGCCCAGGCTTCGCCCCGAGTCGCCGTTCGGGCGGGCCTTCTCCCTGTGGGCGCTCAGTTATTACCCGCACCCGTACCGGTATCTGCCTGCCGGCGCACGCCACTACCTGGTCCGCCAGGTGCTCGGGCCGCTGGGCGCGTGGTGGTTGCGTGAACGGTTCGAGGGGCGGGTGGAAGTGCGGGAAGTCGCGCGGATCGTGCGGGCGGGCGCCGTCGACGGACGACCGTTGTTGGCCGTTCAGGGCCATGACGGCCGTATCGAGGAGCTGGGCGCCGACCATGTCATCGCGGCGACCGGGTATCGCGTCGACCTCGGGGCGATGGGCTTCCTCGGGCATGAGCTGCGTACGGAGCTGGCCGTGAGCCGTGGTGCGCCGGTGCTGGGGGCCGGGTTCCGGTCGTCGATACCAGGGTTGTACTTCACGGGGTTGCCGGCGGCGGTGTCGTACGGGCCGGTGATGAGGTTCGTGTGCGGGACGGAGTTCGCGTCGCCGCGGTTGGCTCGCCATCTTGCGGCGGCACATGGATGAGAGCGCGGCGGAGCCGCATATGTGTACACCCCGCGCCCCTTGACGAGCGCTGCTGCCGACGGCGTTGATCAAGTCCCGCTGAACTGCCGTTCGGGAAAGGGGCGTTGACGATGGAGGGCTGTGGGGCTGTCGGGGGGTCGGACGTCGTCCGGTTCGGGTCGAACCGATGGGGCGTGACATCCGTATTCTCTGATCATGGCCGCTCCCACCGCATATTCACTCATCGCCACTGACCTGGACGGAACGCTCCTGCGCAGTGACGACACGCTCTCCGACCGGTCCCTCGCCGCGCTGGCGCGGGCCACGGAGGCCGGTGCTCAGCACCTCGTGGTGACGGGACGGCCGGCGCCGAGAGTCCGCCCGCTGCTGGAGGACCTCGGCGGCAGGGGGCTCGCGGTGTGCGGACAGGGCGCGCAGTTGTACGACCACGGCGCGGACCGGCTGCTCTGGTCCGTCACCCTGGACCGGGAACTGGCCGAGACCGCGCTCGGCAAGATCGAGGCGGAGGTCGGACAGGTGTACGCGGCCGTCGACCAGGACGGGGTCGACGGCCTCACCCTGATCGAGCCCGGCTACCTCATGCCGCACCCCACGCTGCCCGCCGTACGCGTGCTGCGCCGGGACGACCTGTGGTGCGAGCCGATCAGCAAGGTGCTGTTGCGCCATCCGTACCTGTCCGACGACGAGTTGGCCTCGGCGGCGCGCATGGCGGTCGGTTCGCTGGCGACGGTCACCATGTCGGGGCCCGGCACCGTGGAACTCCAGCCATGCGGCATCACCAAGGCGACGGGCCTCGCCCTGGCCGCCGAGCATCTCGGACTGACCCCGGGCGAGACCATCGCCTTCGGTGACATGCCCAACGACATTCCGATGTTCGACTGGGCCGCGCACGGGGTCGCCATGGCCAACGCCCACCCCGAACTCAAGGCCGTCGCCGACGAGGTGACCCTGTCGAACGAGGAGGACGGGATCGCGGTGGTGCTGGAGAAGCTGTTCGCCCCCGTGCGCCCAGGACCCGTGTCCGCGGGATGATCCGCCGACACGGGCCCTGGTCGGTCACCGGTCTTCTTCCGGTCCGGGCCTCAGTACGGGCCGCAGTCCGGGCCTCAGTACGGGCCGAACACGTTGTCGATGGAGCCGTACCTCGCGGCGGCGTAGTTGCACGCCGCCGTGATGTTCGCGACCGGGTCGTAGGGGTCGTACGCCGTGCCCGAGACGTGGTACGCGGCGAAGGTCGGGTCGATGACCTGGAGGAGGCCCTTCGACGGGGTGCCCGCGGCGGCGTTGGAGTCCCAGTTGTTGATGGCCTGCGGATTGCCCGAGGACTCGCGCATGATGTTGCGGTAAATACCGTCGTACGTCCCGGGAATCCCCTTTTGCTGCATGACGTCCAGCGCCTCGCGGATCCATCCGTCGAGGTTGTTCGCGTACGTCTTGACCGACGCCGGCGTCGTCGTGGAGCCGTTGCTCGACGTGTCGGACGCGGCGGAGTTCGAGGACGCGGACGTCTTCGTCGACTTCACCTTCAGCTTCAGGCCCGGGCGAATCAGCTGCGGGTTGCTGCCGACAGTCGCGCGGTTGTCCTGGTAGAGCCGCTTCCAGCCGCCGCTCGTGCCGTACTTCCGTGCGATCGAGGAGAGGGTGTCGCCGGAGACCACGGTGTACGTGAGGGTCTTGGCCTGCGCCGCGGCCGGCGCGGACTGCGGGGCCGCCTGTACGGAGGTGACGGCGGCCTGGGTGGGCTGGGCGGCGCTCGCGGTCGTCGCGGCCGTGAGCGGCAGGGCGAGTACGGCCCCGCCCGCGCCGACGGCGATGACGCCACGGGTGAACGGATTGGTTCTGGGGCTGCGGTGTTTGCCTCGTCCGGGCATGGTGGATTCCTCTCCGGCGCCTGCGAGGTGAGCTGTCGGGTTCGGGCGGGAGGTGCCCGGCCGCGCGCGTCGTCCAGCGATCGCGGTGCGTGCTGCGTTCGCTGTGCGTACTGCGCGCGACTTCACCCCGAGCCGGTCCTGATGGGGAAAGTCGGACCGGCGGCTTACCTGGGTCCCCCGCTCCTGCCGTGCGCGGATGAGTGGTGATGGGTGGGGAGTCCGGGCAGTGGCAGGATTCGGCGGTCCGTCCGGACGAGGTGTGAACGTATGCGAGAGCACACGATCGGAACAAGCCCTGACTTTGCGGATTGATGTAGTTGACCTTGACTTTGTCGGATATGTGCCGCGGTTTCGGGTGGGCGGTGGAGCTCAACTTGCCTTCCGCAAACGGGAAGTCGGCGAGGGTGGGCGAACGGTGGCGCCGGGCGTGCGTGACTCAACTCACGGGAGGAGTCGGGTGAAGCGAGTGGTATGCCGCAATTCGGTCAACTCGGGCTGGGGGGAGAGCTGCGAGGGAGGGGCGAGAAGGGTGTCCGGTCGGCCGTGTGCGGTGGGCGTCCCCGGGGGAGGGGTGGGCACTCGGGCAGGGGCGGCTTGCGAGCCTCGCGGGTCGATGGGCGGGTGCGCGTCGCGCGTCGACGGACGGGTGCAGGTTGCGCGTCGATGGGTACGGCCGCGTATCGGTTGATCAAGAATATTGCGCAGCTGGTCCCATACCGCCCTGGCCGAACCCCTGGGTGCTCGTGGTGATCGAAAGGTGACCGGATACGCTGACTCGGGTGATGGCAGCGACAGATCGACAAACCATGTCATCGACCGTGAGACCGACCTAGACCGACCGTGTGACCGTCAGTAGACGTCAGCAGACAGGAGAACCCTCGTGACCGTCGTCGAGCCGTTTGGGCTGAGCGCGCGGGACCAGGCTCTCGAAGCCGATGTCCAGGCCGGACTGGCTGCCGTCGAAGAGGGTCTCCTCGAGGCCACCAAGAGTGAGGTCCCCTTCATCCAGGAGGCCGCCCAGCACCTGCTGCGCGCCGGCGGGAAGCGGTTCCGGCCGCTGCTCGTGATGCTCGCGGCGCAGTTCGGTGATCCGTACTCGCCGGGGATCGTGCCCTCGGCCGTGGTGGTCGAGCTGACGCATCTCGCCACGCTGTACCACGACGACGTGATGGACGAGGCGGACGTGCGCCGGGGTGTGCCCAGCGCGAATGCCCGCTGGGGCAACTCGCTGGCCGTCCTCACGGGTGACTTCCTCTTCGCGCGGGCCTCGCACGTCCTCGCCGACCTCGGTCCCGACGCCGTCCGCATCCAGGCCGAGGCCTTCGAGCGGCTGGTGACCGGGCAGATCCTGGAGACCGCCGGTCCGCGCGACGGACGGGACCCGATCGACCACTACCTGGACGTCCTGGGCGGCAAGACCGGATCGCTGGTGGCCGTGGCCGGCCGTTTCGGCGCGATGATGTCGGGTGCCGACGAGACCGTGGTCGACGTGCTCACCCAGTACGGGGAGCGGCTCGGCGTCGCCTTCCAGCTCGCGGACGACGTGCTGGACATCGCCTCCGACTCGCACGAGTCCGGCAAGACGCCGGGGACCGATCTGCGTGAGGGTGTGCCGACCATGCCCGTGCTGAGGCTGCGCGAGCGGGCCGGGCGGCTCGGGCTGCCGGACGACATCGCGCTCTGCGAGCTGCTCGACTCCGATCTCACCGATGACGCGCGGCACGCGGAGGCGCTGGCCCGGCTGCGGGTCCACCCCGCGCTGGAGCGGGCCCGCCGGGACACTGTCCGGTACGCGGAGGAGGCGCGGGCCGTGCTGGCGCCGCTGCGGGAGTGCGGGGCGAAGGTGGCGTTGGTCGAGCTGTGCGATGCGGTGGTGCACCGGGCCGGTTAGGCGCCCTCGCCGGGACCGTCCTCGCCGCCGGCCTGAACGGTGCCGACGGGGGTACCCGCGCAGGGTGGGCCCGCCGTGTCCAACTCCAGCTCTTCGTGATGAAGCCCAACTCCGGTACGCCGCAGTGGATCGCGCCCGACCGCAGCGCGGTCACCGGGGCACTCATCTCCTACGTGTGCATCAACCGCTGGAGCTAGGACGCCAGTTCGAGAGGCGGGCCTCCCGTAAGGGTCAAGGGTTCGACCGGCGGCGCTGCCTCCAAGGGTTGTGGACTCGACCGGCGGCGTCTTCCTTCAGGGACCCCTACGGGTTCGAGGGGAGGCGCCGCCTCGTGTTGTCATCCCTGGCGGCTCGCCATGTCATCCCAGAGCAGTACGCCGAGTTGGCTCCCGAGGCTGACGACTCTCACTGGCCGATTTGGTCAGATAGGCATCACCACTCCTCACCGATTCGGGTGAGAATGGCGGCGCTAAGCGAACGCCGCCGCCGACGACGGAGGTAAGGCACACATGGCACCGTACGAATCCGACGACAGCGCCCGGGCCGACGACGCGGCCGTGCTCGCGGCCGAGGCCGAGGAGGTGCGCTCGGCTCGGCGACGCAAGGCCGCGCGGTACCTCGTCCCGGTCACCGTGGTGGGCGTGGCGGCGGCGACCATCGGGCTCGTCCCGGCCTTCGCCGGCTCGGGCGACCCCGATCTGCCGAAGATCAGCGCGCAGGAACTCATCGAGAAGATCGCCGCATCGGACGTACAGCAGGTGTCCGGCACGGTGAAGATCACCACCGATCTGGGGCTGCCCGACTTGGGCGGTCTGGCCGACAGCCTCGGCTCGCAGATGCCCTCCGGGGGCTCCGGAGGCGACAGCGGTTCCGCCGCCGCCCCCTCCGCCAAGCTGCTCGAACTCGCCTCCGGCACGCACACCTTGCAGGTCGCGACCGACGGCCCCGACAAGCAGAAGCTGTCTCTGCTGGACGAGGCCGCCGAGTACAGCATCATCCACAACGGCGACGACCTGTGGGCGTACGACAGCGCCTCGAACGAGGTCTACCACGCGACCGACGCCGGTGAGGGCGAGGACAGTAAGGGCGGCGAGGACCGCAAGGACGCTCCCGACGCTTCCGAGGACGTGCCCGCCACGCCCCAAGAGCTCGCCGAGGAGGCCCTGAAGGCCGTCGACGACACCACGTCCGTGACCGTCGACGGGACCATGCAGGTCGCGGGGCGGGACGCGTACCGGCTGGTGATCGAGCCGAAGCAGTCCGGTTCGACGGTCGGCGCGATCTCCATAGCCGTGGACTCCGAGACGGGGCTGCCGCTGAAGTTCACGCTGACCCCGGCGAGCGGCGGCGCGGCCGTCGTGGACGCGGGCTTCACGAAGGTCGACTTCGGCAAGCCGAGCGCGTCGACGTTCGACTTCACGCCGCCGAAGGGCGCGAAGGTCACCGAGGCCGACGAGATGGAGGAGTCGGGCCACCACGACTCCAGGTTCGACGAGCTCGACAAGGGGCTGGGATCCAAAGACGCCGAGAACTCCAAGGCGTCCAAGGATGCCGCGGGCTCCGAGGAGGACTTCGCGAGCGGGCTCGACGGGCTGAAGACCATAGGCAAGGGCTGGAGCACCATCGCCGAGTTCGACACCGGCGCCGAGGGCGGCATGCCGGGCGGCGGCTCCGACTCGACCGGTGACGCCCGCGTCGACGGGTTCCTGAACTCCCTCGGCGACCAGGTCAAGGGCGACTTCGGCTCCGGTACGGTCTTCAAGACCCGGCTGATCAACGTCCTCTTCACGGACGACGGCAAGGTGTACGCGGGCGCCGTCACCAAGGACGCCCTGGTGAAGGCGGCCAACGCGGCCGAGTAGAACAGGAATTGAGGGAGCCCATGGAGGAGCTGTCCGCCGGGTCCACCGGGTCCGCTGGGTCCAACGGGTCCGCCGGGTCCGCTGTGTCCGCCCCGGACAAGGACACGGATACGGATGAGGCAGCGGGCGGGGGCGCGGGCTCGGCGGTGATCGCCACCCGCGCGCTCACCAAGCGCTACCGCGGCGGGCAGCTCGCCGTGGACGGCCTCGATCTGACCGTCCCGGCGGGCAGCGTCTTCGGGTTCCTCGGGCCCAATGGCTCGGGCAAGACCACCACCATCCGCATGCTGATGGGCCTGATCGAGCCCACCTCGGGCACCGCCCAGGTCCTCGGCCGCCCCATGCCGCGCGCCGCCAAGGCCGTACTGCCCCAGGTGGGCGCGCTCATCGAGGGGCCCGCGCTGTACGGGTTCCTCTCCGGCCGCGACAACCTGCTGCGGTACGACTCCGCCGACCCGACCGCCGACCCGCGCACCCGGCGTGCACGTGTCGCGGCCGCGCTGGACCGGGTCGGGCTCACGGCCGCCGCCGGCAAGAAGGCCAAGGCGTACTCGTTGGGCATGAAGCAGCGGCTGGGCCTGGCGGCGGCGCTGCTCCAGTCCCGCCGTCTCCTGGTGCTCGACGAGCCGACGAACGGGCTCGACCCGCAGGGGATGCGTGAGATACGCGCCCTGGTGCGGGAGTTGGCGTCCGACGGCACCACCGTCTTCCTCTCCTCGCATCTGCTGGACGAGATCGAGCAGGTGTGCAGCCATGCCGCCGTCATGGCGCAGGGGCGGCTGATCGCCCAAGGGCCGGTGAGCGAGCTGGCGGCCGGGGCGCGCGGGCGGCTCGTCGTCACCACGCCCGACGCGGCGGACGCGGCCCGAGTGCTGAAGGAGCAGGGCATCGGGGACGTCGTGGTGGAGGAGGGGGCCGAGGGTGCGGGGGCCCGGGTGACGGCGGAATCGCCGCCACCGGACCGCGACCTGGCCGAGCTGAACGCCGCGCTGGTCACCGCGGGCGTCCGCGTCCGCGGCTTCGGCCTCGAACAGGCCTCCCTGGAGGACGCGTTCGTGGCGCTCACGGGGGAGGGGTTCGATGTCGCGGGTTGAGACGTCTCGTGCTGAAGCCATGCCTGAGGCAGCTTCGCAGGCCGCCCGTGCTCCCGGCCTTCTGTGGACCTTCGGGTTGTTCCGCAGTGAGCTGGTGACGACGTTCCGGCGGTGGCGGACCATCGCGCTGCTCGGCGTACTCGCGGCCGTACCGATCCTGGTCGGTATCGCCGTGAAGATCGAGACCGGCGACGGGTCGTCGACGGGCGGCGGGCCGGGCGGTGGTGGCGGCGAAGGCCCGGCGTTCATCGCGCAGATCACCAACAACGGGCTGTTCCTGGTGTTCACGGCGCTCGCCGCGACCCTCCCCTTCTTCCTGCCGATGGCGGTCGGCGTGATCGCGGGAGACGCGATAGCGGGCGAGGCCAACGCGGGCACGCTCCGCTATCTGCTGGTCGCTCCGGCCGGCCGTACCCGGCTGCTGCTCACCAAGTACGCGACCACGATGACCTTCTGCGTGGTCGCCACCCTCGTCGTGGCGGCCTCCGCGCTGGCCGCGGGGGCGTTGCTGTTCCCGCTGGGCGATCTGACGACGATCTCCGGCACCCGTATCAGCTTCGCCGAGGGGCTCTTCCGGGCGCTGCTGATCGCGCTGGCGGTGGCCGCGTCACTGATCGGGATCGCGGCCCTCGGGCTGTTCATCTCCACGCTCACGAACAGCGGCATCGCGGCGATGGCGACCACGGTCGGGCTCCTCATCACCGTTCAGATCCTCGACCAGATACCTCAGCTCGACGCCCTCCACCCGTACTTCTTCTCCCACTACTGGCTGTCCTTCGCCGACCTCATGCGCGAGCCGGTCTACTGGGACGACCTGCAACGCAACCTCGGCCTCCAGGCCCTCTACGCGGCGGTGTTCGGATCGGCGGCGTGGGCGAGGTTCATGGCGAAGGACGTGACGGCGTAGGGGCGGCCGTTCCCGTCAGCGCGCCCGCCGCACGCACCCCATGCCGCCCCTTGACGCCGATCGGCACCCCGGCCAACGGCAGGGCCACACCGGTGGCGACCCGAGCATCCACCTCGGCGGCACACCGCAACGCGTCCTCCGGCCACACTTCGGCGAAGGCACACGACGAGCGGTCGACACGCTCGATCCGCCCCAGCGCCGCGGCGACAACATCTACGGCCGTCACCTCACTTGCTCGAACGGCGGCGGCGATTCGAACAGCGTCCACGCGGTTACTTCACTCGGGTGAGTACGACGGTCCAGTCCCCCGAAGGCGAGTGGAGGTCCTCGATCCGGTCCAGCTTCCACTCCTGGTCCTGGACCGGAAAGACATCTCCGGGTGCGAGAGAGTGGCGGGTTTCCGCGCCACCGGATTCGACGGAGAGCCTGACCGTCGGGGCCTGGTCTCTGGGCGCGTGAACATGGATGACGCTGAAGCTTCCGATGGGCCTGTTGGCCTGCGTGTTGGGTGAGAGTGCGATTACCTGAACTGTCATTTCGGTTCCAGAGTGGTGTAGAACGGCAGAAGGCTCGTCCGGAATTCCTCGAACGTCAATGGTTCCGGATGATCCTTGTTGTGCGGGTTACGCAAATGGATGCGTCCCTTGTCGTCCACTTCCGTGACCTCGTAGGCGTGACCGCCGGAGAGGTCCTTGGGCAGTGGCGGCTCCTCCACCCCCGGCTTGCGCGTGCCGACGACAATCGGGCAGTTGTCGGCCAGCTTCTCCCTGAAATGGTCGAGGACCTGCCGCTTCGCACTGCGACCTGTGTAGTCGTAACCGGTGGGAAGATCCCATGTCTCGGCCGGCACCCCGGTCAGCTGCACCAGCAATTCCGCGTGTTCATGCGATTTGGTGCCGACGCCCAACCGTACGTATCCAGTTCGCAGGTCGTCGGGCCTGTTGTGCGTGAGCTTCCACGATGCGGCACGCTCCTCGGTCCACGTCTGGTCGAGCCCGGCGACGGCCTTCTCCATGATGGGCGCCCACGCCGCTCCGGTTGTCACCGAGTCGGCGAAGGCGGGCCTGTCGGGGAGTGCGCTATGGACGGGCAGATCCGGTGTCACAGTCAGCTTGATCATGTCACCGGTCGGCTCGTACCGGCCGAAGCCGGCTGACTTCGCCCCATGGAAGCGGACCTCGTAGGTGCCGTCCTCGCTCTCACGGACGGCATTCGTGATGTCCTGCGGGCCGTGCCCGGCCACTGCTCCCAGTGTCGCGATGACGCCGCAGTCTCCGAGTTCGCCCTGCCTGGTCTGCTCCCGCGTCGGCGTCCCGTCGAAGAGCGGGGTGCGCGTGCCGTCCGGTCGGTCGAGTGGGGTCCCGTAGCGGTCCGGGGGGAACATCTTCTCGGGCACCTGGAAATCTGGTTTGTCGACGAAATCCGAGATCTCCCTGACCTGATCCGATTTCTCACCGAACATGCCCTTGATGCGGTCCAGTCGCGGGCCCTGCAACGGGATTTCGTCCGACGGGGCGGCGACGGCCTCCTCCGGCTCGACCGGGGGCGGGATGTCCGTGACCTCCAGGGGGGACGGTGCGTCCATGGCATCTGTCGGGGGTGAGGCCTCCGAGGCGGCCGGTGTGATCGGCTCGTTGTGGTCGACGAGGACCGATTCGGCTACGGAAGCCGGTACGTGGGCCTCCGGATTGGGGGCTCGCCCTGCCCGGAGTCTTCGACGGTCGTGGTCGGCTCATGGGGTTGCGGCTGCTCTGGCCCCGCCATCGGGTCCGGCGCCTCTGGAGAATCGGGTGCCTCCATGGGGTGGGGTGACTCCGGCGGCGTCGGTGTCTCCAGAGGGTTGTGAGCCTCCAGTTGCTCAGCGGTCTCGGACGGTTCGAGTGACTCCGGCGGCTCGGGTGCCTCGAACGTGGCAGGGTCCTGCGCAGGCTCGGCTGTCCCGATGGGTTCGGGGGCTTCGGCGGAGTCGGCAGCTTCAGTGGTCTCGAGTGCCTCGACCGGCTCAGGCGCCTCCTCTGCAGATTCAGGCTCAATCGCCTCATCTGACTCAGACGCCTCGAACGGCCCGGGGGCTTCGATCGGCTCGGCTGCTTCAGCGGACTCGGGTGCCTCGACCGACTCGGGTGCCTCGACCGGCTCGGGCGCCTCCGTCTCGTCTGCCGTCTCCGCCGCGCTGGGCACCTCGGTCGGGTCAGTGGCCTCCGTCGGAGCGGGCGGGGCCTCCGCAGCCGTTGCCGGTTCCGCCGTCTCCGTCGGCTCCGGTGCTTCCGGGGCCGGTGTCGGTGGTTGTTCCGGTTGGGGTGGGCGTTCCGTGGGCCGGTCGGTCATCAGAGGGCTTTCGGGGTGGTGCGGGTGCGGTAGAGGCGTATCCAGGGGAGCGTCTTGCGCTGCCACGCCTCGCGGGCCACGTGGACGAAGACGCAGGCGCGGTAGTCGGACAGGGCCGCGGGCGCTGCGGTGCCCTGGTCGGGGAGCCGGACGGTGTCGGCGAGCTCGGCGATCCAGGCCGACGTCGACCCCCACCAAGCGGCCTGCTCGTCCTTGGACTTGGGGTACGACGTTTCACCCGCTCCCGCAGCTCCTTGCCGTGCTCGGGCCATACCGCGGTGGACGCGCGGGAGCGGAACGCGCAGCGGTGCCGACAGCCCTCGCACTCTGGGAAGGGCGCCAGGGCCTTCGCCGCCGCCGGCACCGAGGCGGTGAACGCGTGGAAGCGGTCTCCGAGTTGGGTAGGTGTGGCCAGGACGGCTCGCTCCAGCCCCGCCTCGCGGGCCGCCTGAGCGCGCACGTTCGGAACCGCGACCAGAGCCGGGCGATCCAGTCGGTCGTGGTGGACGAAGGACTGGAAGGGCGCCAGGGCGGCGGCATACCGCTCCTGGTCCGGCGAGAACCGCATGGTGCCGCCGATCAGCTCACGGTCCGCCGCCGACGGCAGCCGGTGCATCACCTTGAGGTTGGTGTTCTTGTAGGCGTCCTCCACCAGTTTGCCCGGTACCTGCTCGACGATCACGACACCCTCGCCGTACTTGCGATTCTCGGCGAGGGTGTTGGCGAACGCCTGGGCCGCACGGGCCTGCGCGTTGCCCTCCTTGGCGTCCCCGGACTGCGCGAGGGGCTGCCCGAGCAGCCGATGTGCCTCCTCTATCACGGTGACGTGGGCGAGGGAGCCGCCGCCGCGGTTCGCCTTGTAGTACTCGGTCATCGCCTGCAGGGTCAGCGCGGTGACCAGCGACTGCTCCTTCTCGTTGTCGCCGACCGCCGCCAGTTCCACCACCACCGGCCGGTTCAGCAGATCGGCCACGGGGTACGACCGCGCCACGTCCAGCGTGCTGCCGCAGGCACCCTCGGCCAGCGACTGGGCACGCAGCAGCGAGGCGGCCACGATGTTGTCCCGGATCTCGCCGGAATAGTCGAGCGCCTCGCACTGCCGCCGCATCTCGGCGATGAAGTCCCGCAGGCCGGGCCACTCGTGATCCGGTCCTGCGATGTCTGTCGGCACGAGGCCCTTGCGTGCATAAGTGGCCCGCAGTGCCCGGTTGTAGATGCTCGGCAAGGGGTCCCACAGACCGAACGCCGCGTCGAAGCAGGCCATCAGCCCGGCCGTATGGGTGCTGATCCGCACCCCGGTCGGCACCTCGAAGGGGTTCAGCCGCAGCGGGGCCGTCGTCTCGTCGCCCACAGTGAGGACCAGAAGGTCCTCGAAGCCGGGTCGGGTGGCGAGCCAACGGTAGTCGTCCAGGTCGGAGTTGACCGGCTCCAGCACCAGGAACGGCACCCGGTGGTCGCGCCACAGCTGCTCGCAGAACGCCAGCGTTGTGTTCGTCTTGCCGGATCCGGTGGTCCCTACGAACAGGGCGTGCCGGGTGAGGTCGTCCAGGCCGATGCCGAGAGGGCCCGCCGGCCTGTCGTGGACGAGTTGGCGACCCAGGGTGATCGTGGGCCCGTCCGCGCGGTACGCCGTCCCGCCGGCCAGGCCGGGGCGCCGTACCGGAAAGCCGGTCATGTGGCCGCTCACCGCCAGCGGCAGCCGGAACGCCGACCCCGCCTCGCGGGCGTCCACCAGCTCCGCGAGCAGCCGCAGCTGCGGAGAGAGCGGCTCGGGCAGCTGCCAGCAGTGGTCGCCGCCCCAGCGAGCCTGCTCCAGGGTGGTCAACCCCTCCCATGCGGCCGGGAGTTCACCGGGCCCGGGCCAGGCCACGCTGTGCGCTGGACCGGTGAACGTCTCCGTGAGCGCCCCCTCCTCGCGTGCCCGCTCCGGCGGGGACACCGTGGCCCCGACCAGCTCGGCCAGCGACTCGGGCAGTGGCGCGGGTGAGGCCAGGGCGACCCGAATGCGGAAGGCGCGACCGGTGTAGCGGCGCGCGGCGTCGGAGTACACCCGGGAGGCGTCCACCGCGAAGGCGTCCGGGGCGAGCTGCGCGCCCGGAGACCACAGGCCGTCCGGTAACTGGCCCTGCGTCCCCAGCCGGCCGTACTGCGTGGCGATGGTGTGCAGCAGCGGGCCGAGGTCGTCCGGTATGACGTACGGCTCCAGGCCGATCGTCAGCATCACCGGGTACGGATGCTCGGCCAGCGCCTGCCACAGTGCGTCCCACGGCGGCGCTGATGCGGTGAATGGCTGCGGCGAGAGGTAGTATCGTACGCCCGCGTCCGGCCGGTTGGGCACGCCGGTGCGATACCGCTTGCGGATCTCGGCCACACCCGCGACAGGGTCGGGCGTGAACGGGGTCAGCAGCCGCGCCACCTCGGTCGGGTCCTCGACCGGGGTCGCGTGCACATGTCGGGGCAGCGCGGCCAGCCGGGCGCGCAACGCGAGTGCGGCGGCCTCCGCTCGGTCGGGAGTGGCCGCAGAGACGCGGCCGAGTAGAGAGCAGGTGATCCGGCGCTCCGCTGGGCCGGTGACGTAACGCAATTCGACGCGCTCGCCGTGTGCCACGTCCCACTGCCCGGTTAGCCAGGCTGCCTCGGCGGCGACCGCCTTGATCCGACGGTCGTCCTCCGTGAGATCCGCGTACTCCTGGGGCTCCGTGAGGTCGGCGGCGGCGTCGATGCGTACCGCTGCCCAAGCCCAGACGGTCGTGCCGTCGGCGACGGTCACCACTCCGGTCGTTGGCCCGTCGATGGGGCTCAACTCCTGTTCCAAGATGTTGCGTTCGGGCCCTGGGGGGATACGTGCGGGGCTGTCGGCGGAGCCGTGGGTATGTGGCCAGCCGACGGATACCCCTGAGCGGGCTGAGCCGGCGCCGAGTACATCGGCGGGGCAGGGGGGCCGGGCGGTGCACTCGGGGCGGGGACCGGGGCCGACTGGATCGGGGGCTCCTGGCCAAAGGCCGAGGTGAGGGGCACCTCGATGCCCTGGATCGCGATCTCCACGCCCTCACGTGCAGCCGAGTGCACCGCTTCCCGCATGGCGCGCGGGCGGTCGGTGCGCAGCATCTGGTTGAGGCTGTCCGAGCGGTTCAGTATGGAGGCGACGATGTCTTTCACGAAGTGCCCGATCACCACGGCGCCGGAGCGGCTGCGCCACATCGTCCAGCCGACGTAGAGACTGGTGCCATAGGCGAAGACGGTCACGTAGGCCACGTACCGGCCGCTGGTGACGACCAGCCGGTTGTGGACCACCTCTGGTGCGATGTCGCTGCGGATCCGGGCGGGAACGGCGGTGACGGGGATCCGGCGACGGGTCAGCGCGCCGTAGATCGTCGCGTACGCGGAGGAGGAGGCCGCGGCCTTGTCCTCCAGAAGCGTCTTCCGCTACGAGATCGGCTCGTTCTGCCGGACCAGCAGGAAGACGACCCAGAAGGTGGTGATCGACAGGATCAGGCCGGGGCCGATGGCCTCGAAGCTGCCTGCGAAGAGGGCGGGCAGCAGACCGAGGACGAAGAAGACCAGGAAGGACGCCACGGTCGCCTGGAACCACAGCTGCCTGATCGTCCTGAACTCCACCGACTCGTCGAAGCTCAGCTCGACGTCCCGGTACTGCAGTGTCTGATTGCGGTACGACCCGTTCGGACCCACCGCGCCGGAGGCCGCCCAGTCTGCGGGACCTGGCGTCCCTGCCGGTTCCGTCATCTCCGTTACCCGTCCCCGTTCGTACCTCGTGTCGCCGTGATCACGCGGCCCATACCCGAGTGCGATGCGTGCACGATTCTCGTACGCAAGTCGCCCATGGGTTCAGTCGATTGATCACCCTAGACCAGAGGTCTGACAATCGGTCACCGGCCCGGTGCTGACGGGAGTGAGGCCTGAGGTGCATGCCTCAGGCAGCAGCTTCGGCGGCCTCCGCTGTGTCGTACGGGAAGCATGCGAACGGCACTTCGCGCGGATAACGTCTTGGCGCGCGACAGCGCCTCCGCGTCGCGGGGTATGTCGCCGGGCTTGAATGCGTCGACAAGACATGCCCATGCATGTGAATTCCCTCGAGGGGTGGAGGAAGGCGGGGGCCTGAGGCGGACCGGGGGTGGTCAGCCGGTGTCCACGGTCCCGTCGCTGGTCGGCAGGTCCAGGAGGAGGGCCATGACGCCGACGAGGGTGGCGCCGCTGACGATCTCGCGGCGGGTGATCATGGCCGGAATCTCGGCGAGCGGAATCCATTCCAGCCGGTCGGACTCGTTCCGCTCGGTGGGCTCGCCGATCCGCCGGGCGTCGTCGGTCCGGAACACGAAGTGCTGGGTATCGCTGATCCCAGCGGCGGGCTGCGCGTAGATCAGCTCCCGCAGCGACCCCGGACGCCACCCCGTCTCTTCCTCCAACTCCCGCGCCGCCGCTTCCTCGGGCCGTTCCCCCTCCTCGACCAGCCCCATGGGCAACTCCCAGCCCCAAGCGTCCGTGACGAAACGGTGCCGCCACATCATCAGCACCCGCCGCCGCTCGTCCACGGCCGCGGTGACGGCCAGATCCCGCAGCCGAACCACGTGGTAGTCGCACCGGGTGCCGTCAGGTTGCTCCACATCCAGCGACCGCAACCGCACCCAAGGGGTGTCGTGGATCGCGCGTTCACCGTGGACGGTCCATCGCATGGCAATGCCTGCTTTCTCCGGTTTCCGGGGTGGGGCCACTACTGGTACCAGCGGAACTGGCCTGCGGCCACGCGAAGCAGTGTGCTCTCCTCACCGTGCCGGGCCACGAGTTGGAGGCCGACCGGACAGCCGTCGGAGTCGAGGCCGGCCGGGATGCTCATGGCCGGGTGGCCGCTGAGGTTGAACGCCCAGGTGAGGGCCGTGGAGTAACGGTCGCCGGGGCCGTCGTGGCCGTGTGGGGGGTTGGGGGTGGTGGGGGTCAGGATCAGGTCGGCCGCGGTGAAGAGGTCGGCGAGGCGCCGGTCGTTCTCCGTACGAAGCCCGCGGGCCCTTCGCACGGCCGCCGGGTCGGTGTTCGGTGCAGCACGCAGGGCCAGCCACGCGGTTCCCGGGTCCTCCAGGCGTACGGGTTCGTCCCGCCGTATGAACCGGAGGAGGCCGGTGTCCGCGAGGCGGAGTGCGGCGGCGTGGGCGGTCGCGGCGGGCTCGGTGTCGGTGTCGGCGAAACCGAGGTCGGGCGACCAGAGGGCGGTGACGGGGGGCGGCGTGTCCCAGATCAGGGTCGGCTCCTCGTGGCCGGTGTGCCCGACTTCCTCCGCAGCGCTGCCCCCTACCCAGCGCCAGTACGCCGCTGCGTCGGAGGTGTACCGGGTAATGACGCCGGCAGCGGCGAGCCCGGCACGGTCGGGGGAGGACAGGCGCCCGTTGGTGGTCTTCAGGCCGACGACGCCGCACCACGCCGCCGGGATCCGTACCGACCCGGCGCCATCCGTGCCGGTCGCCATCGGGACCAGGCCGGCGGCCACCGCCGCCGCGGACCCGGCGGAGGAGCCGCCCGGAGTCCGGTCGGGGCGCCAGGGGTTCACGGTCCGGCCACCGGCGCCAAGGCCCCAGGTCTGCCAGGGAGTTCCGGGCCCGGGAACGGAGGTCGCCCCCACGGGCACACACCCGGCCGCCATCAACGCCCGAGCCGCAGTGGTACGTAACCCGGCCCGTCCCTTGACCCCGATCGGCACGCCCGCCAACGGCAGCCGCACACCGGCCGCGACCCGCTCGTCCACCTCCGCCGCCCACCGCGACGCCTCCTCCGCCCACACCTCGATGAACGCACACAGCGTGGGCTCCGCCGCCTCGATCCGGGCGAGCGATGCGGCGACCACGTCGACGGCACGAAGCTCGCGCGTGCGTACGCCGGCGGAGATCTGCTCGGCCGAGAGCGTCACGAAGTCGTCGGGCGGGAGGGAGATGAGAGGAGGGGGCGCGAGCGGTTGGGAAGCAAACGGCGCAGCGAGAGGGCTTGGGGAGCGGTGCGGCGGGGAGCCGGTCGCGTTGGGCTGCATGGGCTTCTCGGGCTTCGTCACGGTGGATCAGCGGCTCGGGCCGCCTGGGGTGGGCGGGTTCGGAGGAGTGGGCATCTGAGTGCGGGAGGGTATGGACGGCTTGGGGGCTGGGGTGGCTCGTACCGCCGTCCGTGCCCCGAGACGGACGCACCAAGTGGAACGGCGTATATCAGTCTTCCGGAGCGTCCAGGAAGGCGGTCGGGGCTAAGAACTCCGTGCTCGCACCAGCGGCGGCGACCAGACGGCGGACGGTTGGGGCGGCGTCGAGGATGTCCGCCCGTGCGGGAGCAGGGCACGGCTCACCCGCGACACGTGCCTGCCGGAAGTCGGAACGAACCTGCTGAGCCAGCTCGCTGGAGGACGCTCCTGGCCCAATGCTCATGGCATCTTCACCCTTCCTCTCCACAGGCCACGGTTGGTGCCTTGGCCGCAAGAAGCAATGATTTCGGCCGACGGGACGGCGGTCACGGAAATCAATGAAATCAGGCGGTGGCGCACCGAGTCCGGGGTGTGCCGACCTCGCAGTCGGTGCCGTTCGCGGGCGGTGGGGGCCGTCCGCCATGTTCACCCCAGACCGGCGGATGGCCGTCTCCGAGGCCGCCCGCCCTGACCCGGGGAGGCAAAAGCGCGGACGGCCGACTGCGGGGCCACTACCGGCCGAGCGGACCGTGGCCGGTGCGGCAGCGGGGGCTGCGGCACGGGGGCCGGCCCAGGGACACGGGCGCGAGCGTGGCCGCGCCGGGGGCGTACGCGGTCGGCACTGTCACGCCGAACCGGCGCCCGTCGCCGTCGAGACGGTAGGTGCTGATCGTCAGGCGCGACGTTCCCGGCTCGGGCGGAGTTCCGGCCTTCACGACGGCACCTCCCACCCGGTGACCACGCATTCCACACGGTCGGCGCACGCGCGCATCTCGCCGAGCCGGGGCCACGGTCACCGTGCGACGTGTGGTCACCGCTCCCCCTCCCTACGGCGCGCCTCGGTCAGGAGGGAGAGCACGTCCGGCACGGGCGGGAAGTGCGGGGCGCAGTCCGGGCAGGCGTACACGTTGAAGCCGGGACCGGTCGCCTGGTGCACCTCGGAGACGATGACCGGCCGGTCGGTGACCACGTCGCAGCGGACGCACATCCGCACCGGCCGCCGCTCCTGCCGCTCGGGGCGACCGGGCGCGGCAGTCCAGCCGGCGCACGGGCCGCACGCGGGTCCGTCCCGGAACGTCCCGTCCGGCTCGGGGACGGTCAGTGTCTCCAGCGGGCTCGCGGCGGTGCCGCAGTCCCCACGGTCCCCACATGCTGGGAACCACGTCGAGTTGAAGGCGTCGCGGTGGTCGCCGTCGTGCCCGCCGGGCAGGAGGCAGGGCAGGCGGTGACTGCCCGGCCGCCCCGGACGCTGCCAGTCGTACCGGCGTGCCCCGCACAGTTTCGCTTCGGGGGCCGCCTCGGAGGCTGCCTCGGGGTGCTCGGGAGTCGTGTTCATCGGGCCACCGCCTCAGCGCCGATCAGGTGCCGGTCGAGGTCGACGCCGAGGTCAGGGACCAGGACCAGGGCGGTGCGGCGCCTGTGTTGCAGAGCCCGCTCATGACTGGCGCGTTCCCGCTTCCACACGATCACGTACGGGCGGACCATGGCCGCCGTTTCGCCGTCGAGGACAGGGTGAAGCCCGTACGGGGAACGGTGGGCGGGAAGCCGCAGGGCGGTGCTGAGGGGCGCCTCGGGCCGTTGCTCGGAGGCCGGTACGGCCGGGTCCATGGTGGCCCGGCGCTTGCCGGTACCGGGCGCGAACACGCCCAGCAGCCACGCGAGCAGTACAACGATAAAGTTTCGCATAGCCGAAGCTCCTATCTTCGGTCAGCCCCTGGGGATCGGCCCTTGCCCGGCCGCCCTGGGGGCGTTTTGCGCACTTGGAGAATCGAGACTAGCTGACTAGTAGACTACATCGATAGCCGACTAGTGGAATTGCTCGCACGCTGAATACATGAATCTTGATCGCTCAGTGCCGTTCGCCCCGCAGGTTGCCGATGATCTCCGGCGCAGGCTGGACGCCGGCGAATGGCGCAGCGGGGACAAGCTCCCCGGCACCGTGGCGCTGAGCGCCGAGTACGACATCAGCCAGTCGACAGCCGTGCGCGCCGTGGCAGTGTTGGTGTCGGAGGGGCGGTTGCGCAAAGAGATCCCGCGAGGGTTCTACGTGGTGTAGCGCCCAACTCGCCTACAAGAAGTGGCAGTTGAGCGCGTAGTCTGCCTGCTGACCTGCGGGGTGTGACTCGTGCGCCCTGGTGGCTCTCTGCCGGTCATGGTCGCTGTATCGAAGCCTCAAGGGTTGCGGGACGGGAGGACCGGGCAGAGGAGCCAGGGAGGGTTGACAAACGCACGGGAGGGGGGCCAGGGCGGGGATCAGGAGTGCCGACGCTCACTCGGAGCCCACCTCGCGCGGTTGAGCGTGACGCGAGCAAGGGACAGCGGGAGCTGGTCGAAGAACTCTGCTCTGTCCGGTGTCCAGTCCGTCCCCTCGGCGCGGTGTCCTGGTGGGCGCGAGGGGCTACCTACCCGAAGCGTGGCTGCCGTTCCACGCCCGCGCCCTCGAAGCTCCGGCCGTCGAATTGGAGCGTCGAGGGCGTTTACGTGCGGGGTGAGACCGACAGCCCGCCCGCCCCGAGGGCCACCGTATGGCGGGGCGGGCGGGTACGCGGAGCCGTAGGGCCTGGGGCAGTGGGACGGGTCCTGGGTTTTGGGCGGTCGTACATGCGGGCCATCCACGGCGCAGTCGTCCAGGTCCAGCAGTTCGGCGCGGCGCAGCTCGCCCAGCAGGGCGGCATGTGGGCGGGGCCAGTCCCCCGGCTGGCGCCAGGTCGTCACTCCGGAGCAACCCACGGTCTCCGCGGAGACATCACGCCAGGCGACACCGTTCCGCAACACATACATGACGCCGGCGAGCGCAGTTCGGTCGGGAACACGCAACCGCCCCGGATGGCGACGGCGCCGCTCGGGAGCAGGGGGCAGCAGCGGAGCCACTCGCTCCCACAGGTCGTCAGGAACAAGATCAGCGGGCATCTCGGGCACACTGCCGACCAAGATCGACGAGCGCAGGACTCGCAGCCCAACTCAGTCTGAAACGACAGCAACTGATCCCGCGAGCGCTGGCCTGGCTGATCGCTTCAAGATCTGCCAAGGTCTGGGGGCATGAGCAGACAAGACGACGTGTGGGAACTGATCCACCTCATCAACACGAAGATGGAAAGCGCGGCCGCGTCCGGCGACCTGCGCACAGTCCTGACGTCAGGCGATCTCCCGGAAGTGCTGCAGCTCGACGCGATACTCGCAGAGGGCAGCGCGGACATCGATGTCAGCATGACGGCCGTCGCGCAGCACCTGCTGGGCACGCTGCGCTGGTACCGGTCTCAACTGGTGCCCGAAGGCGAGGGACACGGCGACTACGATGCCGCGCTGGCCTTGTTCGAGCTGCCCTTCGTCCTGGGGCTGGACGACATCCCGGAGCCCATGCTCCCCGCACTCGCGGAACGGGCGGTGCCCGCAGCCGCTTCATTCCAACAGGGGGCGTCCGGGACGAAGTCCCCGGCTGAGGTCGAGAGCGCGATCATGTTGTCCCAGCAGATCGTGACACACCTCGTTCCCGACCACCCCTTCCGTCCCGCGATGACCGCCAATCTGGGCCATATGCTGATGCTCCGGTTCGAGGACAGCGGCTCGGCGGAGGATCTCGACCAGTCCATCGAACTGCTTGAGGCGGCGCTGGCCAGTGCCGTCGACCAGCGAGAAGCCATTCTTTCCACCTTGGTGCAGGCGCTCAGGCGCCGGCTGGCGGCCACTGCCGACCCTGCGGATCTGGACCGGGTGATCGAGTGCTGTGAAGCCGGCCGCGGCAGCGCCTGTTGATGACGAAGCCGCCGTCAAATGGCTGAGCGGCTTGGGCGACTCCCTGCTCAACCGATTCGAACGCGTCGGCGCCGACTCCGATCTGGACCGGGCGATAGACGTCAAGAGGCGGGCGCTCGGCGCCGACCGTGCGCGCCTCCTCGACCACACCGCCATGAAGTACGACCTCGCCTACGCACTGTCGCGCCGCTTCAACCGCACCCGCTCGGCGACGGATCTCGCCGAAGCGATCAACCTCGCCAGGTCCGCGGTGGAAGCCGCCGAGCCCGACCACGTCTTCCGCGCCCCGACGCAGAACCTGCTGGAAGCCATGCTGAGGGTGAACACCTCGCGGCCCGACTCATTGTGAAACGGTCAGTTGGGCGAGTTGGTATTCACGTTCAGCTCGATCGCGGACTTGCCTCCGTTGTCGGCGTCGGTCTGTCCATACACGATGCCGTCGTTCAGGAGTGAACGGATGTTGATGGTCCGCCGCGTGTCGTCGCCCTGGAGACAGAGGCCTGACTTGACGTCGAAGATGACGGAATTGAGGCCGAGGTAGCGATCGTTCGGGGAGGCCACGGCGTCGGCCACGTCGCCCGTGTCCCCCTCGCCGCACGCCGTACTGGCCAGGAGACGGCCGGTGTTCAGGTCAGGTCGTGTGCGGACCACCAGCCGGTGTCCGAGTCGTCATCGGCTTTCCGGTGGGCGAGGAACAAGCCGGTGCGGACGGCAGCGAAGTTCCCGCTCACGTACCCGCCGCTGGAGTTCTTTCCCGGGTCAGCTTCCTTCAGCGCGATGTCCTGGGAGGCCCATCCACCCTTGACGCCAAACCCGCCCAAGTTGTTGGTTGCCACAGGCCCCTTCGGGGTGACGGCCACTACAGCCGTCACATACGCCGACGTGAGCGTCGCCATCTCGACGGGGCCGATGCCGCCGGGCACCGGGGTGAGGTGTTGTGAGATGTCGTACGCGGCCCGCTGGACGCCCCCCTTCACGCTGCCGTCCGGCTGCGGTACGAACCCGGAGTCGACGACGAACCGGTGGTGCGGGCGGAGGTGGTCGGGGCCGAGGATGCCTGGGGTGCCGGTGACGGAGACGACGATGTCGGCGTCGCGTACCCGCCGTAGATCGTCGCCGACGTCGAGTTCCATGAACGGGTGGCCCTGTTCGCGCAGGGTGGTGACGACGCCCCGGCCGACGAGACCCCTTGCTGCCGACCACTGCGATCACCGGGTCGTCCTTGGCGAAGGGCTCGACCACGCGGCAGATGCCCTCGGCAGTGGCGCACGCGTTGTAGGGCGAGCGGCCCTTGGTGAGCGCGTCGATGTCCTTGGCCGGGTCCATCCGCTGGACGAGCGGCTGCAGATGGGCCGGCGGCGGGAACTGCACGGTGATCGCCCGGGTCGTGGGATCCTGGTTGGCGCGCTCCAGCGCCTCGGCGAACCGACGCATGTGTCGTGCCGGGGCGGTATCACCACGTGCTTTACATGGAAGCCGAGGTGCCCGAAGCTCTTTACCCTCTGCTCGGCGAAGACCTTCGACGTCTCCAGTTTCACTTCCAGTCGGGCGGATGGTTCTCCGCAGGCTGGAAGCGGATGGTCGCCACCCGCTGTCCTGTCGGGGCCACGACGTCCCGGTACGGGCGTTCAATCCTTGGCCCGGCACAGTACTTCGCGCCCCGACACATGCTGGGTCATCCGTCACCTCACCCCCGGGTCGCCTCGTGGTTGATGCGGGCAGTACCTGCGGGACGGGGCCGAGCTTGTGGCCGATGAGTTCCTCGATGTCCTGGGCGGTGAAGGTGCGGTCGCCCTGGAGGTCGTCGCTGTGTCCTTCCGGGCCTGCCGTGAGGGTGATCTGAGTGAAGGACTCCGTCCGGTGGGGTCGTGGTACGAGAGCTCGCCGAAGTGGGCGAGCCAGAGGACCTCGACCGGCTCGGTGCCGAACGCCCGGCGCAGGACGGGCAGTACGGCGTCCGCGACGCTGCCGAAGTCATCGGTGATGCCCCGGTCGTCGGGGCTGCTCGCCAGTTCGGACACGACCGCGACGACCCGGCCGGTGGTGGCGGAGTGCACGGCCCGCACTAGGGTGTGTGCCCGGCCAGCCCGCCGGTGCCGGCCAGTCGACGATGTCTTCCCAGTACTGACTCCTGCTCGAACTCATGAGTGTTCCTTTGTGCGGTTGGTCAGTGGTGCGGACCCTGATTCCTGGGCTGGTTCGGAAGACGAGGGGGCGTCGAGGGCTGGTGCGCGGGCGGGGGAAGCGGGAGCGGTTGTACCACTGGCCGAGCGCAGCCTGCTGGCAGCGGAGATTCGCACGGTGCTGTCTCCCCCCTGGAAAGCCGGGGCTTGGGCCGGAGGTGCCTGAGCCGCAGCCGGCGTGGAGGGATTGTCTCCCACTTGCCTAAAATCGCCTCGATCGGAGGTGATCAGTCCAGTGACGAGCCCACGTTCGGCCGGTTTTCGGCGTTGTCCCGCCCGATGGAGTAACCGCGACTCGAACTGCTCTGTATGTGCAGATCCTTGATCATTCCCTCTGGAGCCATACGGCCGCCATATATGTCCCGTCCGGCGTCGAACTCCGTGCGCCCGGCCTCTCAGCGAGCGGCGTTCTGCGCAAGGCACTGTTCCAGCGGGACCTCGACGGAGAGGACAACACATTTTTCGTAGCCCTCCCGCTGGAGGTCGGTGAGGAGGCAGGAGTTCTTGAGGGTGGCGTCGTGGAGGAGGTTGTAACCCTCACCGCGCGCCCAAATCTCGAACTGGTCTTGAAGGAAGGCCGATTCGCGGTGTATCAGTGAGGCATCTCCGAGGGGGGGGCAGTTGGCGGCCTTCGGGAAGGCGCATGACCGGAATCGAGTTGCGGCAGGCCGCCATGCTCGAAGATGCCGACCTTGAACTGATCTGGATCCAGTGCGACATAGCCGCTCAGATCCACGCCGTGGACCCGCATCAGCTCCCGGCCCAGCTCGGAGTCCTGACCCCGCCACTGTGCGAAGTTGGATTGCGCGCGCCGCCCTTGCCGACGCCCGGCGCTCCGGCCGTCAGCAGCGCCGCATGGCCATCGCGTGGGAGCCCTTGGCACCTGTCCTTGAACTGCTCCAGTACAGCGAGGTGCAGCCGCTCGCGCTCCGGCTCCCAAAGCTCACCCCGGGCGAAGCGGCTGAAGGTGTCCTGGGGCCCGGGTGAGAGGTCGCCCCCGGGACCCATACGGCGTTGTAGTTCGCCATAGAGAGCCTTGTATCCCTGGTCTGTCATGCGTCGCATGACGTGCGTCGGCGGTGGATCTCCTCCACGTCCTCACGTGTGAGCCGTCCCAGGAGACGCTCTCCGGCCACGACGGACAGCGTGTTGTCCTGGTGGCTGGGCTCGGGATGCGCCTCGTCCCGGTCCTCCACCTCGAAGTGCCAGGACGCAACCGTCCAGCATTTCCTCCCGCAGAATCTCACCTGCGGCGTATCGCCTGACGTAGTCGCGAAGCGATCGCTCCCCAACAGCACTGCAGGACGTCGACCGCGGGTTCCTCGTGCACCAGCTCCCGCACCGCGTCCGGTCGCATGACCTTGTCTTACCAGGACCCCGTATCCTGTGCAGCTCACCTCAACGCTCCTGTCGAACGGGGATATGCAGCCCCGCGTCGTTCTCCCGCGAAGTGAACACATCCGGCGGCGGTTCGTACGCCAGGGTGGTCGACGTCAGTCAGACGTTCATCGGTCGCTCATCGTGTGTGTCTCTTGTCCGGGCGGAGTGACCAGGGATGCAAGCCTGGCTGTCTCCCGTGGTGGAGGGGCGGTGAGATCCCCCGTCCGCCAAGCGTGCACCCAAGGCACCCGGTGGACCTCGATCGCCGAACCGATCACCTTGATGCGCTGGAGCAGTTGGCGGGGCAGGCGCCCCGGCGCGTCCGCGACCAGCACCACGGCGACGAGCTCCAGCCCTGGTGGCTGTTCGCCGCGACGGAAGAGATCGAGCGTCCACGACGCCGCCTGCAGACCGGCCGCGTGTGTACGGGCCACCAACAGGACGGAGTGCGACCTCCCTTGGTCGGGACGGGGCCAAGTGCGCCCTGCGTCGATCCCGCCGAAGACGGTCGCCAGCGTCGAGGCGCCCGCTCCTCCGTGGGCGGCCACCCAGGCCAACCGGGGTGGAGTTGAGGGCGCTTCCGCGGCGAGCGGAGCCGGCGCCGATTGATCGGATGTGGTGACCGGCCCTCGGAGCCAGATCTCCGGTCCGCCCGGGGCGTTCTCCTTCACCGCCAAGTCCCCCTCAAGTTTGATTAACGGTTTACGGTTTGATCATCGCGGATTGGCGGATTGGCGCCACGGGATGCCTTGGGCCAATTCCATGGCCGAATGGTTACTTACGCGAAGGCTGCTACCCCGTGAGACTCAACCGGCCGTATCACATTACAACTTGACGCTGCGGGGAGCGGATGGCGCAGAGCTGGGGAAGCGCCACCCCTTGGGTCGTGGGTGGCGGTATCGCGACGGTCATCGTGCCACTGATCACGATGGTCGGGGTGGGGGGGCGTAGATGACGCCGTTGCCGAAGGGAGCGGCGTCCGCGGTGGCCTCAACACCATACGGTGCCTGCCCAGTACGTCCCGCGGGTTCTCAAGGCCGGTGCGCAGTGTGACGCGATCAACCGGCCGTCATCGCGGCCCAGATCGAGGCCGAGTCCGGCCGGAATCCCAACACCAGGTCACCGGTGGGTGCCGAGGGACTGTCCCAGTTCATGCCCGGAACCTGGAAGACCTGGGGCAGGGACGACGACGGCAACGGCAGCGCGTCGCCGTACGACCCGGGCGACGCGATTATGGCCCAGGGGCGCTACGACTGCGATCTCGCGGAGCGGGTCGAGCGCTATGAGAAGGCCGGGAAGGTGTCCGGCGAGCCCTCGACCTGGCGCTCGCCGCGTACAACGCCGGGCCGGGAGCTGTTGAGAAATACGGCAGCATTCCCCCCGTATACCGAGCCCCGGACCATGTCGCCCACATCAAGTTGCTGATAGCTCCGGCGCCCACCAATGTGCAGAGCGCGGCCGCCGCGTGGCGAGCCGTGCGGGACCCGTCGCAGGGGCTGGCCCTCGGGCGTGAACTGATCGGGCTGTGGAGTGAGTTGGTCAACGACGGCGGCCCGGCCGCAGTCGAGATCCATCAGCTCGACGCGGCTCGCGCCCGCATGGACCGTCTCGCTGAACGCGCACGCGTCTTCGCGGACGACTCCTACACACCGAAGCCCCATGCCCATGGCCAGTGACCGTGACACCCGCCACCGCGTCCGTTCGGCCGGCGTTTTCTAGACTGCCGTTCCTCCCTCCCTCGCCGGTCCAGGCGGAGGACAGCGACATTGCCGAAATGGAAAGAAAGGTAGACATGGGCGAGAGCCGTGACGACGAACCTGTTTCCCGAGAGGACATCCGAGCCGAGTGGCGTGCCATCGTCGAGTCCGGGGAATCCCTGCCGGGATCGGGCCTGGCCGCGCTGAGTGCCCGCATGCGGGCCACCGGGAACTGGCCGGAGGACCTCCGCTCGGCGCCAGTGATCATCGACACGGACATCGGCGGGGATGCCGACGACGCACTGGCGGTCGCGGTCGCGGCCCGTTCCCTGCCGCGGCTGGCCCTGGTGCTCACCAGCGACGAGACCGGACCGGCTGTCGGCTACGGAGCGAGGGCGAGGTTCGCCAGGTTTCTGCTGGACCTGATCGGTCGTACGGATGTCGCGGTCGTTTCGGGTGTCTCCCTCGGGGACACCCGGTACTTCTGTGCGGACGGGCTGGTGCCCGACGAAGTCCCTCGCCAGTCGGCTGACGTGGTGGAGGCGGTGCGCGCCGTGTGTGCGGCCGCGCCGGGGCCCGTGCAGTGGGTCGGCATGGGCCCTCTCAGCAATCTCGCACTGGTTCTGGAAGCCGCCCCCGAACTGGCCTCCCGGCTCCACGTCACCCAGATGGGCGGGGCCCTGAACTACCGCGACCCCAGCCGGGCCGAGCACAACTTCCGACTGGACGTGCCGTCCGTGCACAGGGTCTTCGACGCGGTGGGCAAGGGCCTGCTGCCGACGCCGCATTTCGTCACCTCCGAGGTCACTTTCACCTCGGCCATCGAGATCACGGTCGACCATCCGGTCCACAGGGCCCTTGCCGCACCGGATGCACCTGCCTGGGCGGCCTTGGTGGTGGCACACATGCGGCAGTGGTTCGAACGTTTCCCCCCGGGCACCATCCAGCACGACGCACTGACCCTGTCGGCCGCGCTCCAAATGCCCTTCGTCGAGTTCGACAAGATGCCGGTGGCGGTGGACAGCATCGGGCGCACCACCCGCTCCGAGGCCGGCGGGCCGGTCTGGCTGAGCCTGTCCGCCCGGTACCCCTCCTTCATGCGCTGGCTCTCACAACGGCTGGACCCGGCCTGGAAGCCGTCCGAAGAGGGCACCTGATGACACTGCGCCCCGTTGACGAACTGTATGGCCAGGTGGCCGATGTCCACGCGGCCTACGGCTTCACGGACCCCGCACAGCGGCAGGCGGTCGAGGACGCATATGCGGCCTTCCGCGAGCACAGCGGTCCGTTCATGGTGTCCATCGCCGCGGACATGCTCGACGACCTGCGGTCGGACGTCCGGCAGAACCCGGACAGGGTGATCGCCTTCCTCGGCCGGGACGGCCACAGTCTCGCCGCAGCAGTGCGCGGGCTCGATCCGGAGTTCTTCGACCGGCACTGCCGCGAGGTGGTGGTGTCCAGGGCCGTGGTCGACGCCGCGCTTCAGGACTTGGAGAAGAACGACGGAGCGAGCTTTCCGGAGGCCGATGCCTTCCGCGGCGCCCGCAAGAAGGTGGATCCGGCGGACGTCGACGGTTCGTACCAGCACCTCACGCACTACCTCCGAGCCTCGGGAGTCCCGATGGGGCTTCCGGGTAGTTCGGTCACCGTGGTGGACACCAGCTTCAAGGGCACGGTTCAGGAACTGATGTCCGCGGCTTATCCGCAGACGGAGATCCAGGGCAGGTACGCGTTTCTGGCGCTCTCTCCGGACGACCCACATCCCGAAGCCAAGCAGGGCTACGTCTTGCACCAGGAGCCGGACGCCGTCTGGCAGGGGCTTCCTCAGCCGTATCTGCCGGAGCAGCGTTCGCAGACCTTCGGCAACCAAGGACGCGCTCGGTGTCATCGAAGAGACGTTGCACGGGCCGATGGGCAGTCCCCGGAGCGTCACTGTGCAGGGCCCTCAGCAGTTACCTCAACAGTTGGACCAGCAGCCGCTGGTGGGTATCAATCCGGCGCTCGTCGCGGAGCAGTATCGCGATCCGAAGGTACGCGAAGCCGTCAAGGTGGCCGCCATACTCGCCGTTCATGACAGCGCGGTGGAGGCAGCCCGGATCCGGGATGCTGGGCGCGACTGGAAGGGGGAACTCCAGCAGGCGCGGGAGAAGTTCACCGACCAGGTGCGGTCCTGGGTGTCTCGGGACGGCCAGACCGATGGCAGGCTTGCGGCTGTCCTGGACAGCTTCGCCCGGCGCGTCGACAAGAACGTCGTCAAGGATCTCGACAAGGCACTGAAGCACGCAGGAGTGGACCAGCGGGCGGCCGAACCGTTCTGGCAACGGTTCAGCCAGTTGAAGAGCCTGGAAGAGAAGAAGCAGTTCCTGAAGGACGCCACCACGCCGGCGCCGGGCAGTGGCAAGACACCGCAGGAGCACCTGCGCGGGATCGTGGCCACGTCAGGTGCGTCTTTCTCACCGCAGGCCGGCGGCGCGGGAACGTCGATAAGCAAGGCGGCGGGACTCCACCTCAAGGGAAGGTCTCCGGGGATCTCCGGCTCGCAGAACTCGTCGAACCAGCAGACTGGCAAGACCGTCGGCACCCGGCCCTGGCGGGTGCCCCGGCAGCCCGGGAAACCACCGCCGGGGACCGACAACGGCGGGCCGAAGCGCTGACCGTTCGCCACACAGGCAGAGCCGTAGCCGGGCTTCTGGGACGTGTCTGTGACGCCATGGTGACGTGAACCGTGAGCGAGCCGGGGAGACTTGGTCTCAAGCGTGGGGCCAGTTCCCCGGCACATCAGAGTGAGGGAACAGATGCGTCGACCCAGCCGAGAGAAGAAGCGGGAACAGCGGCACTCGGCGTCTTCGGCCGCCCCGGCGGCGGTGCCGATCGACGTCCGCGTCCGCGCGGCCGGCCCGGGTGCGGGGACCGCGTCGATCGGCGGCGTATCGGTCGCCGCTGCCTACGGCGAGGAGATCCAGGACGCCGTCCTTCGCCACCTCCACCGCATCGCCCGTGCCACCGGTCACCCCGTACACGCCACGGTCCACGATGAGCGGATCGGATACGTGGTGCCGTTGCAGGTGTGCGTGGACGGGGCCAGCCGGTACGCGAGTGAGCCGGTGCGGGTGGGAGAGCCGTGGGGCGCCCCCGTGTCGGTTGCCGAAGGGCCGGTGGGGGCCGCGGTTGCGCCCGCGGTCGTGGCTGAGCGGCCGTCGGAGATTCCGGTTCCAGCAGCGTCGTCGGCCGCACCGCAGTCTCCGCGTCGCGACAAGTCGACCCATGTACTACGCGCCGTACCGGAATCGGCGGCACCGGCTATGTCGGAACGAGCGGTCGAACCCGACGCGGCGCCTGCGCAGCGGGCCGCTCATGGGGTGCGGTACGAGTACGAGGTGCGGCCCGTGCCCAGCCCGGCAGTTGAGCGGTCCGCTTCGGCTGGGGTGGCCTTGCCGGGGCCTGCCCCCGTCATGCCGCCCGCGCCCGAAGCGGCACCTAGGGCCGTGCCGGTGGCTTCCGAAGCCGCATACGTACCCGACCAGTTGGGCGGACCAGAACCGGTCGACCCCGCTGTTCAGCCGAGGCGGGAGCCGAGCACGCTGCGGCTGTCGGCGGCGAAGCCGGCGGCCACGTCGGAGTCGGTCGCTCCTGCGGCGCCGGAGCGACCGAAGCGAGAGCCCCGGACGATGCCGCTTACGGCGGCGAAGCCGGCGGAGTCGGTGCCTGCGGTCGGCGGTGTCCCGCCGTCGACGTTCGTACTGCGCAGGGTGCCGGAACCGAAAGACGGCCCTCTCGCACAGCCGCCCCGCACACCGGACCTCCCTCTGACCCTCCCGGGCATCCCGGTCCCTCCCGACAACACCCCCTTGACACCCGAGTCTGCCCACGGTGAGGCGCCTTTCGAAAGTCCCGTCGCGCCGGTGGAGCCCGAGGCGGCCCAGGACGCGCCCTCGTTCACGGGTACCGTCGCACCCCCAACGGGCGTGTTCGGCCCGGTCACGGAACCGACCCCCAGCCTCGAACTGTCTTCGCCCCCGGCTCAGTCGCCCCCGTCGGCCTGGCAACCGAGCCGAGCCACGGCCCAGACGCCTTCTCGGGACACCCCGAACACCTCGGCACCCGGCCCCATCTCCCTGGAGCCCCGGCCGTGGCCCCCGAACCAGCCCTCGACCCCGGTCCAGGTGCCCGCCCGACCCAGGGATGCCGTTCCGCCCAGTGCCCCGAAGCCGATCTCGTCGGAGCCGCAGTCCTGGCCCCCGGCCGCACCGCCGACCCCGCTGCCCGCCTCCATGCCCGCCGTGACCCCGACCCCGATCCACGAGGCCAACCCGGAAGCCGCGCCCACGTCCCCCCAACCCGCCGACGCACCTCCCGCCCTGGCCCCTCCGGAGGAGTCCGCGTCCGACCCGTACTCCGCTCCCGAGTGGAACATGGCGGCAGAGGACCCCGGTCCGAAGCCCGCCCCGGTGCGGGAGTTCGACTCGGTGGCCGAGGCGGTGCTGGATCCGGAGGAGACGGACGGGGGCGCGCCCTCGCCGTTCGCGGAGCCCATGTCGCGGATCAACGAGGCCGTGAAGGCGGGGCGGATCCAGGAGGCCGCCGAGATGGCCGAGCAGACCGTGGCCCAGGCGACGGCGGCCCTCGGCCCGCAGCACCCCGAGGTACTGCGGCTGCGCGAACTGACCGCCTACATCGCCTACTTGGCCAGCGACGCGCTCAGGTCCTTCCACCTGTCCCTCGACCTCGCGCGCCTCCGGCACCACCTGCGCGATCCCCGTGCCGCGTACGGCAACATCCAGAGCGCGGCGGCGGCCTGGCGCGCGGTCCGCGACCCCCTCCAGGGCCTGCACCTGGGCCGCGACCTGATCGACGTGTGGACCGAACTCGCGGCCGAGGCCGGCCCCGCCGCCGACGACCTGGAGCAGCTCGAAAAGGCCCGCACCCGCATGGGCCGACTGGTCGAACGCGCCCGCGCCCTCGACGCCGCCCCCTACGCGAGGAGCCCACACGCCCATGGCCAGTGACCACGGTCAGAAGATCCAGAACGGGGCTGGTGCGGGGGCCGGTATCGGTGCCGGTGCCGGCACGGTCGGCGTTGCGGCCCGCCGCCGCTCACCGCACAAGACCGCACACACACCTCCCGTACGCCCCCGAGCCGAGGTCTCCTTCAACGAGCTCACCGGCACGATGAGTTGGCGCACCCTCGGGCAGCCGCCGCGCGGAACCCGGCAACAGCACGGCACCGACACGGGCGCCCTCCACCCCCGTACGCCCCCCGGGGCCCCCTGGAGCGCACGCGTTGCCGCCCTCCGTTGCGCCGGGCTGGACCCCTCCCGCGTCCCCGCGAAGGGCGCCGCGCCCATCCCGACGCACCCGGCGGCCGTACGAGCCGCCCTGAGTGTCGACGTTGCGTCCCTCGACCCGGAAGGCGTGCGACGGCACGTGGCCCGGGTCGGCACCCTCCGCTCCCTGTTCACCGCCGACCTCACCCACGGCACCCGGGTGCCCACGGCGGTCGCGTCCCGCCTCCGCTCGACGACGGCCACCCCGGCCCACGCCCACGCCCTCACGGCACACCGTGCCACGACCGTGGCCACCCGCCCGCCGACCCTCCCCACGCAGCAGGGGCCGGCCGCGGGTCCACGCCGCTGACCGACCCCGGAAACGTACGGACGTCGAGACCGCTCTACAGCCGGCGCCCTACTCCGACAACTCCCACACCGCGTACGCCAGCGCGTCCCCGTTGCGGTCCAGGGCCGTGTCGTTGATGTTGGACGTCGTGTCGCAGGAGGAGTGGTAGCAGCGGTCGAACGCCTGGCCGGACGTACCGCCCCACTTGGCGGCCTGCGCGGCGGTCTTCGTGCGGCTCGCGCCGGTGAAGAGGCCGCCTACGGGGACGCCGGCGCTCTTGAACGGCGCATGGTCGGAACGGCCGTCGCCCTCGGTCTCGATCTCGGTGGCGACGCCGATGCCCGCGTAGTAGTCCTTGAAGGTCTGCTCGATGGCCGGGTCGTCGTCGTAGACGAAGTAGCCGGGGTTCGGCGAGCCGATCATGTCGAAGTTGAGGTAACCGCTGATACGGGCGCGGTCGGCCGCCGGCAGGTTGTTGACGTAGTAGCGCGAACCCACCAGGCCCAGCTCCTCCGCGCCCCACCAGGCGAACCGCAGGTGTTTCGTGGGCCGGTAGTCCGCGCGGGACACAGCCAGCGCGGCCTCCAGTACGGCGGCCGAACCGGTGCCGTTGTCGTTGATGCCGGGGCCCGAGGAGACGCTGTCGAGGTGCGAGCCGGCCATCAGGACCTGGTCGCTGTCGCCGCCGGGCCAGTCGGCGATCAGGTTGTACCCGGTACGGCCGCCGGACGTGAAGGACTGCACGGTCGTCGTGAAGCCGGCCGCGTCGAGCTTGCCCTTCACATAGTTGAGGGAGGCCGTGTAACCGGCGCGCCCGTGCGCCCTGTTGCCGCCGTTCGCGGTGGCGATGGACTGGAACTGGGTCAGGTGGGCCTTGACGTTGGCGACGGGAAGGTCGGGCGCGGCGGCGGCCACCGGCTCGGCGGCAGGGGCCGCCCCGGCTATGGACCCCGTGGTGAACAGCGTGGCCACCGCGACGGCTACGGCGACCGCGGCACGCCCGGTGACCGGAACGGTGACTGGAACAGAGAGCTTCATGTGGGGGGCTCCGAATTCCAAGGACCCACCACGGGGCAGCGCAGTTGGCGTGTCCATGGCGAATCCGGGTGAATGAGGTGCCTGGATGGTGCGGGTGGGGTTGACTCTCCGTCAAGAGCGGTATTTGGACAGGGGAGTACGCATACCGGAGGGTCAGGTGAACGTGAGGTGTCCCGGACGTCCGTTCAGGACTTCGCGTCGGCCGGTGCCGCCGGTGCAACCGCCACGGCTGTCGCCTCCGTCGCCCCCAACTCCTCCAACCGCCCCCGAGCCCCCCGCGCCGTCCGCAGCGCGTCCCACGTCAGCAGCGACAGCGCCAGCCACACCAGCGCGAAGCCCGCCCACCGCTCCGGCGGCATATCCTCACCGAAGTACAGAACCCCCAGCAGGAACTGGAACACCGGCGCCAGATACTGCAACAACCCCAGCGTCGACAGCGGCACCCGAATCGCGGCCGCCCCGAAACAGACCAGCGGAATCGCGGTCACCAGGCCGGTCGAGGCGAGGAGCAGCGCGTGTCCGACGCCCTCCCCGCCGAAGGTGGAGTCCCCCCGCGACCCCAGCCACAGCAGATACCCCAGCGCGGGCAGGAACTGGATCGCGGTCTCCGCGGCGAGCGACTCGACACCCCCCAGGTCGACCTTCTTCTTGACCAGCCCGTAGGTGGCGAAGGAGAAGGCGAGGCAGAGGGAGATCCACGGCGGCCGCCCGTACCCGACGGTGAGGACGAGGACGGCCGCGAAGCCGACGCCGACCGCCGTCCACTGCACGGGGCGCAGCCGCTCCTTCAGGAGCAGGACGCCGATGGCGATCGTGACGAGCGGGTTGATGAAGTACCCGAGCGAGGCCTCGACGACCTGCTCGTTGTTCACGGCCCAGATGTACACGCCCCAGTTGACGGTGATCACCGCCGCCGCGACCGCGACCAGACCGAGCCTGCGCGGCTGCCGCAGCAGTTCACCGGCCCAGGACCAACGCCGGAGCACCAGCAGCGCGAGGCCGACGAAGCCGAGGGACCACACCATCCGATGGGCGAGGATCTCCACCGATCCGGCGGGCTGGAGCAGCGGCCAGAAGAGCGGGACGAGCCCCCACATCCCGTACGCCGCGAAGCCGTTCAGCAGGCCTATCCGGTGCTCGCTCCTCGACTCCGCCGCCACGGCCCCCTCCTCCTTCGCCCCGGGCGCCGCGCGCTCGCGACCCCAAACCCCACGAAGGTAACGCCGAAAGCCCCCGGCTGTCATACCCGTATCGCGATACGGTCATGACAGCCGGGGGTCGGCACCCCGAGGGGGAGTTCGGGGCCGGCCACCGGGGCGCACGGCCCCAATGCTCAGGGTCAGGCCTTCAGCGCCGCCGCGATCGAGTCCGCGATCGGCGTGGTCGGGCGGCCGATCAGACGGTTCAGGTCGCCGCTGGAGACGACCAGTTCGCCCTTCTCGACGGACGCGTCCACGCCCGCCAGGATCTGGGCGAGCCCCTCGGGCAGCCCGGCGCCGGTCAGGATGCCGGCGAAGGCCTCGACGGTGACGGCGTTGTTCGCGATCTCCTTGCCGGTCTGCTTGCCGATCTCGGCCGCGTACTCGGCGAAGCTCCAGGCGACGTCGCCACCGAGCTCGTACGTCTTGTTCTCGTGGCCCTCACCGGTCAGTACGGCGACCGCGGCGGCCGCGTAGTCCGCGCGGCTCGCGGAGGAGACCCGGCCCTCACCGGCGGCGTGGGTGACGGCGTTGTACTCCAGCACCGGCGCGAGGTTCTCGGTGTAGTTCTCGTGGTACCAGCCGTTGCGCAGCAGCACGTACGGCAGACCGGAGGCGAGCAGCGCCTCCTCGGTGCCACGGTGGTCGTCCGCCAGCGCGGCGGTCAGGGTAACCGGCGCGCTGGTGTACGCGAGGAGCGCGGCACCGGCGGCCTTGGCGGCGTTGATGACGGCCTTGTGCTGGCCGACGCGGTCGTTGCCGACCTCGCTGCCGGAGATGAGCAGCACCTTGTCACCGGCGGAGATGACGCCGTCGAAGGTCTCGGGGCTGTTGTAGTCGGCGACGGCGATCTTCACGCCGCGCGCCGCGAACCCGGCGGCCTTCTCCTCGCTGCGGACGACGGCGACGATCTGCTCGGCCGGAACCTTCTCCAGCAGTCCCTCGATGACGAACTTGCCGAGGTGTCCGGTGGCTCCGGTGACGACGATGCTCATGGTGAAAACTCCTCCAGGGGGCGGGTGCGGCACTAACCCTAGAGGAGGCGCTAACTCATCGAAAGTACCCACTTTGAAGTAAGGTACTGGCATGGCCGTAAGCAAGCAGTCGACTCAGTCCGTGAGCAAGTACGAGACGGACCCCGTCGAGGGCATGTGCCCCCACCGCCTGGTCCTGGAGCACGTCACCAGCCGCTGGGGCGTCCTCGTCCTGATCGAGCTGCTGGAGCGCTCGTACCGCTTCAGCGAGCTGCGCCGCACCATCGGGGGCGTCAGCGAGAAGATGCTCGCCCAGACCCTGCAGACCCTGGAACGCGACGGCCTCGTCCACCGCGACGCCAAGCCCGTCATCCCGCCCCGCGTCGACTACTCCCTCACCGCCCTCGGCCGCGAGGCCGCCGAGCAGGTACGCACGCTGGCGGCCTGGACCAAGGACCGCATCGACGACGTACAGCAGGCGCGCGAGGCGTACGACGAGCAGCGACGCCGTCAGGCGGACGAGCAGCGGCGCCAGGCGTACGACGAGGCCCGGGCCTGACCGCGACCCGGGCCTCGGAACACGCAAGGCACACGCAGACTGCTCAGCCGACAACCGTCCAGGTGTCCCCACCCGCAAGCAGCGCCGACAAGTCACCCTTGCCGAACTGCTCGATGGCGGTGTCGAGTTGCTCGGCCATCTGGGTGTCGTAGACAGGCCGTTCGACGGACCGGAAGACCCCGATCGGCGTGTGGTGGAGGGTGTCCGGGTCGGCCAGCCGGGAGAGCGCGAAGGCGGTGGTCGGGGACGGGGAGTGCGCGTCGTGCACGAGCACCCGCGCCTCGTTCTCCTCGGTCACGGTGACGACCTTCAGATCGCCGGTCAGCTCGTCCCGTACGACCCCCCGTGACCCTCTCCCACTCTCGGCTTCGCTCGAGCGGGAGGTGCCCCCATCCCCGAACCGGATCGGCTTGCCGTGCTCCAGCCGGATCACGGCCTCCTCGGCTTGCTGCCGGTCCTTGAGGACCTCGAAGGCGCCGTCGTTGAAGATGTTGCAGTTCTGGTAGATCTCGATGAGCGCCGTGCCCGGATGGGCGGCGGCCTGCCGGAGCACCTCGGTCAGATGCTTCCGGTCGGAGTCGACGGTCCGGGCGACGAAGGACGCCTCCGCCCCGACGGCCAGCGACACCGGGTTGAAGGGCGCGTCCAGAGAGCCCATCGGCGTCGACTTGGTGATCTTCCCGACCTCCGACGTCGGGCTGTACTGGCCCTTGGTGAGCCCGTAGATCCGGTTGTTGAAGAGGAGGATCTTCAGGTTGATGTTGCGCCGCAGCGCGTGGATCAGGTGGTTGCCGCCGATGGAGAGCGCGTCCCCGTCGCCGGTGACGACCCACACGGACAGATCCCGCCGCGAGGTCGCGAGCCCGGTGGCGATGGCCGGCGCCCGCCCATGGATGGAATGCATCCCGTACGTGTCCATGTAGTACGGGAAGCGGGACGAGCAGCCGATGCCCGAGACGAAGACGATGTTCTCCTTGGCGAGGCCGAGCTCGGGCATGAAGCCCTGAACGGCGGCCAGGATCGCGTAGTCGCCGCAGCCGGGGCACCAGCGCACTTCCTGATCGGACTTGAAGTCCTTCATGGACTGCCTGGCCTCGGCCTTGGGCACCAGGGAAAGCGCCTCGATCGCGCCGCCGCCCGTACCCGAGCCTTCCGTGGACGTCTCAGCCATCGATGGCCTCCTTGAGCGCCTTGGCGAGCTGCTCCGCCTTGAACGGCATACCGTTCACCTGGTTGTAGGAGTGCGCGTCGACCAGGTACTTCGCCCGGACGAGCGTGGCGAGCTGCCCGAGGTTCATCTCGGGGATCACCACCTTCTCGTAACGCTTCAGCACGGTGCCGAGATTCCGCGGGAAGGGGTTGAGATGCCGCAGATGGGCCTGCGCGATGGACTCCCCGGCCGCGCGCAGCCGCCGTACGGCAGCGGTGATGGGCCCGTACGTCGACCCCCAGCCCAGCACCAGCGTCCGCGCTCCGTCCGGGTCGTCGACCTCCACATCGGGCACATCGATCCCGTCGATCTTCGCCTGCCGCGTCCGCACCATGAAGTCGTGGTTGGCCGGGTCGTACGAGATGTTGCCCGTGCCGTCCTGCTTCTCGATGCCGCCGATCCGGTGCTCAAGACCCGGCGTGCCCGGGATCGCCCAGGGCCGGGCGAGGGTCTGCGGGTCGCGCTTGTACGGCCAGAAGACCTCGCTGCCGTCGTCGAGCGCATGGTTCGGCCCCTGGGCGAACTGCACGGTCAGATCCGGCAGCTCATCGAGCTCGGGGATCCGCCAGGGCTCGGACCCGTTGGCCAGATAACCGTCGGAGAGCAGGAAGACGGGCGTCCGGTAGGTGAGGGCGATCCGGGCGGCCTCGATGGCGGCGCCGAAACAGTCGGCCGGCGTACGGGGCGCCACCACCGGAACCGGCGCCTCCCCGTTCCGTCCGAACATGGCCTGGAGCAGATCCGCCTGCTCGGTCTTGGTGGGCAGCCCCGTGGACGGCCCACCCCGCTGAATGTCGATCACGAGCAGCGGAAGCTCGAGCGAGACGGCGAGCCCGATGGTCTCGGACTTGAGCGCCACACCCGGGCCACTCGTGGTCGTCACTGCCAGGGAACCCCCGAAGGCGGCCCCCAGTGCGGCCCCGATGCCGGCGATCTCGTCCTCGGCCTGGAAGGTCCGCACACCGAAGTTCTTGTGCTTGCTCAGCTCGTGCAGGATGTCCGAGGCCGGGGTGATCGGATAGGACCCCAGGTAGAGCGGCAGATCCGCTTGCCGGGAGGCGGCGACCAGCCCGTACGAAAGCGCCAGATTCCCGGAGATGTTCCGATACGTGCCGACGGGAAAGGCGGTGGAGGCCGGCGCGACCTCATAACTGACGGCGAAATCCTCGGTGGTCTCCCCGAAATTCCACCCGGCACGGAAGGCGGCGATATTGGCCGCGGCGATATCCGGCTTCTTGGCGAACTTGCCCTTCAGGAACTTCTCGGTTCCCTCGGTCGGCCGGTGGTACATCCAAGACAAGAGGCCGAGCGCGAACATATTCTTGCTGCGCTCGGCCTCCTTGCGGGTGAGGTCGAATTCCTTGAGTGCCTCGACAGTGAGAGTGGTAAGCGGCACCGGATGAACACTGAACCCGTCCAGCGACCCGTCATCCAGCGGACTGGTCGCGTACCCGACCTTCTGCATCGCCCGTTTGGTGAACTCATCCGTGTTGACGATGATCTCCGCACCGCGCGGTACGTCGCCGATGTTGGCCTTCAGCGCCGCCGGGTTCATGGCGACCAGCACGTTCGGCGCGTCACCCGGAGTGAGGATGTCGTGGTCGGCGAAGTGCAGCTGGAAGCTGGACACACCCGGGAGGGTGCCGGCAGGGGCGCGGATCTCGGCGGGGAAGTTCGGCAGGGTCGACAGATCGTTCCCGAAAGACGCCGTTTCGGACGTGAAACGGTCACCGGTGAGCTGCATACCGTCACCGGAGTCGCCAGCGAACCGAATGATCACCCGATCGAGTCGACGGACGCCCTTCGTCCCCGCCGGATTGCGCTGTTCCTTCAGTTCTCCCAAAACGGCCTCGTCGGCCTGCTCCGCTGGGCTGCTGACCTGGCTGGTCACTGAACTGGACCTCCCTTGAGGCGGCTGTCCGGGAACGGCCGTCCCGCCGGCCTTCCCAAGACCAACCCTACGTCGGCGAGACCGATCTTCCCCGGGCCCTTCAACTGATCGATGATGGTTTGAGACTGCCGGACGCCCTGACTCATCATGATTCTCGGCATGCTTTACGCCCCCTGCGACTGCTCCTGAAGACGCTCCCCGATGATTGTCGGTTCTGGTACTGGACGAATGCTTGATTGCTCCTGGGAACCCACTGACCCGGAGAATCCACCAACCCGACGAACCCGCTGACACTGCGAACGGGGCCATCTGACAGCCTGTCAGAGGATCAAGAGTTGAGGTAGGTGAGGACCGCCAGAACACGCCGGTGGTCGCCGTCGCTCGGGGACAGGCCGAGCTTCAGAAAGATATTGCTGACGTGCTTTTCCACGGCACCGTCGCTCACGACGAGCTGCCGCGCGATCGCCGAGTTGGTCCGCCCCTCCGCCATCAGCCCCAGCACCTCGCGCTCCCGAGGGGTGAGCCCCGCGAGCACGTCCTGCTTCCGGCTCCGCCCGAGAAGCTGCGCGACCACCTCGGGGTCCAGCGCGGTACCCCCGCGGGCCACCCGCACCACCGCGTCCACGAACTCCCGCACCTCGGCGACCCGGTCCTTCAACAAGTACCCGACGCCATGACTGGACCCGGCGAGCAGCTCGGTGGCGTACCGCTCCTCCACGTACTGCGACAGCACGAGCACCCCGAGCTCCGGATGTTGCTTGCGCAGCTGCACGGCGGCCCGCACGCCTTCATCCGTATGCGTCGGCGGCATCCGCACATCGGCCACGACGACATCCGGCAGATCCCCCTGCGCGGCGAACTCCGTGATCGTCTTGATCAGCGCGACCCCGTCGCCCACCCCCGCGACGACCTCGTGCCCCCGGTCGGTCAACAGCCGCGTCAGCCCTTCCCGCAGCAGCACCGAATCCTCGGCGATGACCACCCGCACCCTGTCCTCCACGATCCCGTCCCCCCACAGCACCACACCCAAGCCGCCGACCACCCTGGCCCGACCCGCACAACACCATCAGCATTCCAGCAACCGAATGCCGGGGCGCTCCGCCAACGCGATTCCGAAGGGAATGAGCTACGAGGAGCGGGGGAGTGGCTGGTTGTCGCCGGTGCGGGCCGGTTGCATGCCGGTGCGCGGGGAGGGGAGCCGGGGTGGGTGGGGCGGCGGCAGGCGGGGAGCCCAAAGACCGCTCGGGGGAGCTCAAGGATTGGTGGGGCCCCAGGCTTGGTGGGGGACCTCAAGGAATCCGTGGGGCCCCAGGCTTGGTGGGGGAGCCCAACGAATCGGTGGGGTGGGAGGGCTCAGGAGTCGGTGGGGACGAGCGGGTAAAGCCGGCGGAGATTCGGGCGGGCGAACTCAGCCGGGGAGTCCGCCGCCCTCGGCGCCTCGGCCGGCGGCCCGGAACCGGCGTCGAACGCGACGGGCCGGACGCAAGGCGCCCGCAACCTCAGCGAGTGTCCGAGGCCGCAGCGCGTGCAATCTCTGCGGGGGGCCAGGGAAGCGGGGGGACCCGGAAACTTGGCGGGGGTCCAGGGGGCGCAGCGCCCCTGGCGGGGTCCGGGGCGGAGCCCCGTGTCGGTACGGGGTCGAAGGGGCGGCAGCCCCTGGATGGGGGTCCCCCGCTCGAGCGGAGCCGAGAGTGGGGGAGGGACGGGTAGGGGCGGCGGGGGCGAGAAACTCCCGCCTGCACCCGATCGACGGCCGGACAACCCCGAGGCGCGCCCAGAGCCAGAACCCTGGACGCGCCAGCCGAAACAACCGGCCCCCCATCCGCGCTCCACCCGCCAGCGCAACCCTCCCCCAGCCCTCACCCCGCCCGCAGCGACGCCCTCACGCCCGCCAAGGCAACTCCGCGGTCACCCGAGTAGGCCCCCCAACAGGCGAGTCAACGACAAGAATCCCGTCAACCGCCCCCAGCCGCTCCGCCAACCCCGCCAACCCGGACCCACCCCCGACATCCGCGCCCCCCACCCCGTCATCGATGACCTGAAGCATCAGCCGGTCATCCACCTTCCACACATCCACGGTCGCCCGCGAAGCGCCCCCCGCATGCTTACTCACGTTCTGCAACAACTCCGACACCGTGAAGTAAGCGATCCCCTCGATCGCCGGCACGGGCCGAGCCGGCAACTCCACATCCACCACCACCGGCACCGCACACCGCGAAGCCACAGCGGACAACGCCGCATCCAGCCCCCGATCGGTCAGCACCGCCGGATGAATCCCCCGTGCCAGATCCCGCAGCTCCTGCAGGGCGGTCTTCACCTCACCATGCGCGTCCCCGACCATCCGCGCCGCAGCCCGCGGATCCTCCGGCAGCTTCTCCTTCGCCAACCCCAAATCCATGGCCAACGCCACCAGCCGAGCCTGCGCCCCGTCATGCAGATCCCGCTCGATCCGCCGCAGATCAGCGGCAGCGGCATCAACGACAACCCCCCGATCGGACTCCAGCTCCACCACCCGCGCCCCCAGCCGCGAAGGCCCGAGCAACGCGACGACCATTCCCCGGTCGACCATCGTCAACCCCCGCACGATCCACGGCGTGGCCATCGTGAACAGCAGCCCCACCAGCGCGGTCACGGTCACCTCAAACGGATTGTTGAGATACACGGCGTGCGTCTCGTCCCCGTACAACTGCAACCCGTCCTGCCCGGCCCACACGGGGAACACCCAGAACCACAGCGGATACGTCAGCAGCGTCCACCCGTACGCCCAGAAGGTCACGGCCACTACGAACGAGAACACCGCCCACGGAAACTGCACCACCGCGTACAACAGCTGCCGCCAGGACGCCCCACTCCGCAGTACGGCCCCCATCCACGCCATCACCCCGCGCCCTTTGGGCCGCAACGGCTCCGGCTCGGCGACCCGCACCCCCAGCAGCGCCCGAGCCCGAGCCCGCTCCACTGCCCCGAGCCCGCGACACCCGGCCAGCCCCGCCGCCAGCACCGGCACGCCGAGAAACGTGATCAACAGCCCGGCACCGACCGACAGCATCGTCACGGCGTACGTGAACATCACGACCCCGATCGGCAGCCCCAGCACCACATACCCGAGCTCCCGCCAACTCCGCCCCTCGAACGGCGCCCGCACTCCCGCCGGCACCCGATGCCGCCGTTCCCCGCCCCAGCTCTCGTACCCATGTCCATACTCGGTGGCCATTGACGCCGTCCGTTCTACTCGTCCCGCACTCCGGATGTCGTACTCCCACCCTGCTGGCCCCGGACCCCCCGAACCATGGAGCAAGTAGCCGTCTGCATACGGGGGTTTTCCCCACCCCAGCCATGACGACCACGACGGCGGGCCAGCCGCAAGCCGACGGAAGGGGCCGTGCCGGTACGTCATGCCCGTCGCGTAGAGCGGCCCAGAAAACCCCAGCCCATCAACCCCGAGCAGTAGGGCACCAAGCGACGGGCAGACGTACCGACACGGCCTCGCGTCCTCCACTGGCAGCACGCGCCCTGGCCCAACCGCCGGAGGCATCCCGCACCAAGCGACGGGCAGACGTACCGACACGGCTCCGTGCCCTCCACCGGCAGCACGCGCCCCGCCCCAACGCCCTGCACCCAGCCGGCCTCAACCGCCGGAGGCACCCCGCCCCCGCCAAGGCAACTCCGCCGTAATAGTCGTAGGCCCCCCAACAGGCGAGTCGATCACAAACAGCCCATCAACCGCGTCCAACCGCTCCGCCAGCCCAGCGATCCCCGTCCCCCCGTCGACCCCAGCCCCTCCCCGCCCGTCATCCCAGACCTGAATCAACAGCCGATCGTCCGACCGCCAGACATCCACCGCCGCAGACCGCGCCCCACTGTGCTTGCTCACGTTCTGCAACAACTCGGACACGGTGAAGTAAGCGATCCCCTCAATGGCAGCAGCAGGCCGCTCCACCAACTCAACGGTCACCTTCACCGGCGCAGTACACCGCGAGGCCACCGCGGACAGCGCCGCATCCAGCCCCCGATCGGTCAGCACCGCCGGATGAATCCCCCGAGCCAGATCCCGCAACTCCTGCAGCGCCAGTTTCACCTCCCCATGCGCCTCCGCCACCATCGAGGCAGCCGCATCGGGGTCCTCCAACAGCTTCTCCTTGGCCAGCCCCAGCCCCATCGCGAGATTCACCAGCCGAGCCTGAGCCCCGTCATGCAGATCCCGCTCGATCCGCCGCAGATCAGCGGCAGCGGTATCAACAACAACCCCCCGATCCGACTCCAGCTCAGCGATCCGCCGCTCAAGCTCGTCGGACGGCGACAACAGCGCCCGCACCATCACCCGATCCACATTCGTCAGCCCCCGCACCACATACGGCAGCACGGGCCACGCCACGAACAACCCCACCAGAGTGATCGTGAACGTGGCGACCCCCCACGGCATCCGGATCAGCTCATAAAGCATCGACCGCCAACCGACCGGATCCTTCACGCTCATCCACACCTGCGCGAAGAACCCCTCCCCACCACCCCGCAACGGCAACGGACTCGGCTCGTCCACCCGCACCCCGAGCAACTTCCGAGCCCGTATCCGCTCCAGCCGCCCCAACTGCCGCGCACCCATCAGCGCGGCGGCGAGCAACGGGAAACCGATCACGGTCAACGTGAGAAACACACTGGTGAACAACGCCGTCATCACATACGTGAACCCCAGCAGCGCCAACGGCAGGTTCACCAGCAGATGCGCGATCTCCTTCCACGTCCGCCCCTCGAACGCGAAGCACGGCGGCGGCAACGGATCGGAGGGCGTGTGACGGGAGGGCAACGGCCGACCGTACGGCCGTCCTGGCCCGGTCGAGGAGGAGTACGGAGCGGTCATACCCCCACCCTGCCCGGCGGCCCCCGACCCGCGCCATGAGGCGGACCGCCCTGATCCCCTGGGGAAAACCCCACCCTCAAGGCAAACCCACCCACCGCAGCGCCCGCCCCGCCCCTCTCCACACGGGCGGCGACGGAAGGCGGGCCCACCCCCCCGCATGCCGACCCGTGACGACCTGCTTACGGTCTCTTTAGCAGGGCCTAGACTCCCGTGCGTACAGATCGTCGAACAGCGGCGTATGTATGGCGCACGCATCGCGCGTACGTACAGGTCGCCAGGTCAGGGAGCGAGGGACGGACGTGCCGGAACCGACCGTGACCGCCGCGGCGGAGGACGCGCAGTACATCGTGGCGGCGGACTACTTCCAGTCCTACTCGGTGGTCGGACTGCTCGCCGCGATCGGCGTGCTCTTCGTGGCCATCGCCTTCGGCGCGGGACGCCTGCTGCGCCCCGAGGTCCCCACTCACGAGAAGCTCCTGACGTACGAGTGCGGAGTCGACCCGGTCGGCGAGGGCTGGGCCCACACCCAGGTCCGCTACTACGTCTACGCCTTCCTCTACGTCATCTTCGCCATCGACTCGATCTTCCTCTTCCCCTGGGCGACGGTCTTCGCCGCCCCCGGCTACGGCGCGACGACGCTCGTGGAGATGTTCGTCTTCCTCGGCTTCCTGGCCGTGGGCCTGCTCTACGCATACAAGAAGGGCGTCCTGACATGGACGTGACGCCAAAAACCAACTCGCCGGAGCCCGCCGCCGCGGCCCCCGCGGAACCGGAACCGGTGCTGCTGCCGGAGCCGAAACGGCTGGGCGCCCTCGCCCGCCTCGCCCCCGAGCCGATGAAGGTGATCCTGAACTGGGGCCGCCGCTACTCGCTCTGGGTCTTCAACTTCGGCCTCGCCTGCTGCGCGATCGAGTTCATCGCCGCGTCGATGGCCCGCCACGATTTCATCCGCCTCGGCGTCATCCCGTTCGCGCCGGGCCCCCGCCAGGCCGACCTGATGGTGGTCTCGGGCACGGTGACGGACAAGATGGCCCCGGCCGTGAAGCGCCTCTACGAGCAGATGCCCGAACCGAAGTACGTCATCTCCTTCGGCGCCTGCTCCAACTGCGGCGGCCCCTACTGGGACTCCTACTCCGTCACCAAGGGCGTGGACCAGATCATCCCCGTGGACGTCTACGTCCCCGGCTGCCCACCCCGCCCCGAGGCCCTCCTCCAGGGCATCCTCAAACTCCAGGAAAAGATCGCCCGAGAATCCCTGGGCGACCGCTACGGCACCTCAACCCCCACCCCCCCTTCGACGACGGCCCTGCAAAGCGCCCTGGTAAAGCCCCCGACCCCCACATCAGGCACCCGCCCAGCCAGCGGCACCGGGGAGGCCGACCGATGACCGGCTGGCTCCCCTCCCCCGCCGAGGAACTCTTCGGCCCCGAAGCCACGGCCGAGGAGTCGTACGAGGTGCTCACCGTGGACGTCCCGCCCACCTCCTGGACCCAGGCCTTGCGCACCGCTCACTCCACCCTGGGCTGCACCTACTTCGACTGGCTGAGCGCGGTCGACGAACCCGGCACGGGCTTCCGAGTCTCGGCCCATGTCGTCGCCCTGAACCCGGTCCGACGCCTCCTCCTGCGCACCACGGTCCCGCACGAGTCCCCGGTCCTGCCCACCGCGGTCGACGTCTACGCCGGCGCGGCCTGGCACGAACGCGAGACCCACGAAATGTTCGGCGTCCGCTTCGAGGGCCACCCCGCCCTGGACCACCTCCTCCTCCCCGAGAACTTCGAGGGCCACCCCCTCCGCAAGGACTTCGTCCTGGCCGCCCGCGTGGCCAAGGCCTGGCCGGGCGCCAAGGAACCGGGCGAATCCGAACACGGCGGCCCCAAGCGCCGGCAAATGCTGCCCCCCGGCGTCCCCGACCCCAACGAATGGGGCCCCTTGAAGGGCCAACTCCCTCCGGCCCCCACCCGCCCTGCCCGAGGCACCGGCCCCCGCGCAGCAACCGGCGAACGCCCGCCCCGCCGCACCGCAGCAGAGGGCTCCGCGACCCAGCCCCCGACCACCACCCCCGCACCCCCGCGCCGCACCCGCACCACCGCCGAGGGCTCAGCAACCCAACGCACCCAGCCCCCGATCCCATCCGAGCCCACGATCCCCGAAGCCCAGCCGACCCCCGGCGAACAGCCCGCTCGCCCCGACCGAACACGCCCCACCGGACCCCGCCGCGCACGCACCGCGTCGGATGGTTCAGCGAGCCAGCGCCCCACCCCACCCGAAGCCCCTGCCTCCGGCGACCAGGCAGCAACCCCCCGCCCCACCCCCCGCAGCACGGACGCCCCCTGGCACCACGCCCGCCCAGCCTTCGAGGAACCCGAGCCCACCCCGAAACCGAAGCCGACCCCGAAGGCTGAACCGCCCTCGGAACCCGAGCCGACCCCGAAGGCCGACCCCACCCGGGGAGCAGACCCCACCCCGAAGCAGCCCAACGACACCCCCGACCCCGACACCCCCGACCCCGACACCCCCGACCCCGACACCCCCGACCCCGACACCC
>NZ_VTHJ01000180.1 GCF_008386495.1 Streptomyces tailanensis
AGCCAACGCACCCTCAGCATCCCGTCGTCGAGCGGCTGGGCCAAGCGCGAGCTCACCGGCATCGAGCTGCCCAGCGGGGCCGCCACCGTCACCGTGCGGGCGTCGGGTTCCGGCGGCGTCACCGTCGACCAACTCTCACTGGTCAAGATCTCTGCTGACGCGCCATCGGGACAGCGATACGAGGCGGAAACCGCACCGGCGGTGTGCCAGGGCACGATCGACTCGAACCAAGCGGGCTTTTCCGGTAGCGGGTTCTGCAACGGCAGTGCCGCTGCGGGGGCCTTCGCGCAGTTCACGGTGACCCCGGCGACCGCTGGTACGGCGACGGTGGCAGTCCGGTTCGCCAATGGCTCCAGTAGCGGTACGAGGCCGGCGAACCTGATCGTCAACGGATCCACGGTGGGGACCGTTTCGTTCGAGTCCACTGGTGCGTGGACGACGTGGACGACCAAGACCGTGACCGTCTCGCTGAACGCCGGCAGCAACACCATCCGGTTGGATCCGACCACGGCAGCCGGACTACCCAACGTCGACTACCTCGATGTCGGTGCCGCGGCCAGCTGACATCCCGTGCTCTGCCGGTCTTCTCGACCGGCAGAGCGTACGGAACAGCCCATGCCGCACGTACGTCACATCGTCAGGAGAAGGACATGAGCAGCAAGCGTCTGCCCCGCGCCATCGCGGTCACGACGACGTTGGTCACCATGGTGTCCGCGAATTTACTCATGGTGCCCAAGCCGGCCCATGCGACCTTCGGAACCGCGGACATCAAGCCGATCGAAAGCAATATCGCTGCCAAGCCCTGGGCCGCGGCGACGGCCGCCACCGGCTCGTCGAACGCCCGTCTGGCCATCGACGGCGACCCGACGACGTCCTGGCAACCCGGTCGTGCCGGCGCCCGTCAGTGGCTCACCGTCGACCTCGGTGGAACCTACGACAACCTGCGTAAGGTCAAGGTGCTCTTCCCGGATCGTGGCGTGGCCCACCGGTACGTCGTCGAGGCTTCATCCGACGGTCGCCGGTGGAAGACCATCGCCGACAGGTCCCACAACCGAGCCGTGTCGCGAGGGGAAGTACACCTGTTCACCCGGCCGGCAACGCGCTTCGTCCGGCTGACCTTCACAGGTGGGCCGGGCCGTGCCCAGGCAGGTGTCAGCGAGCTCCAGGTCTTCAACTACCTGCGCGACGACCTCACCCTCGGCGCC
>NZ_VTHJ01000181.1 GCF_008386495.1 Streptomyces tailanensis
CAGTCGAAGTACCTGAACAACCGGGCGGAGAACAGCCACCAGCCAACCAGGCAGCGCGAACGCGCGATGAAAGGCTTCCGCTCCGTGGGCGGAGCACAGCGGTTCCTGTCCGCTTTCAGCGGCATCTCGCCCCACTTCCGGCCCTGCCGACACCTGATGACCGCTGCCGCGCACCGAGCCGAGATGAGCATCCGCTTCGCAATCTGGGAGCAGATCACCGGCGTCGCCGGCCTGCCCACCGCGCCGTGAGCACACGACCGGAACCCGACTCCACCACGCCCCGGCACACCGTCAGACACCCCCACACCTAACAACGTGACAACGCCCGTCGAGCCGTACCTCGTCGACGCGCGCGGCCGTGGCGTACGGGTCCACGAGCGGGCCGTGCAGCCGACGCCTGTCGGCCAGGTGGAGGGTGACCCAGTCGTCCCCGGCCGCCTCCCGGCGTACCACCCAGGGCATGGGCTCATGGACGAGGCCCCGCCACAGCCGGGACAACACGGCCGCGCGGGCGCCGGGCAGCGCGGCCGTGTACGGCTGCGTCAGATCGGGGCGTACGGCGCCCAGCTCGGCGCCGAGCACTGCCTCTGCGTCGGACAACGGTTGACGATGCACGGGGGGCTCCTCGGGTGCGGAAACGGCGTCGGGCGGGTAAGGGGACTGCATCGGAACGGCGTACGACCACTGCCCGCACACCTCTGTGACAACGCACGGATGCCGTATGACGGCTTCGTGGCGCATCGCGGCGGGCAGAGATACTGATCACGAGTGCACCGTATGGAACGAATGGAACCCGTGGACGCCAACCCGACCCGCGGACGGCACCACCGCCGACGCCCACGCCGCCGCACCGCTGCTCAACTGTCTCCTGCGGGAGGTGGCGGAGCTCGTCGAGCCGGGAGCGGCCGGAGCCGCCGGAGTGCACCGGCTCAGGGCCAGCGGTCGTCTCCTGCGCGTACGCGGTACTCGCCGCCCCACGGAACCCGAACTGCTCACCAACGGCACCTGGCGCCGACTCACCCATACGGAACTGGTCAAACTCACCGCTGAGGAACTCCGCCTCCTCACCGGCCTGCCCAATTCCGAACTGCCCGCCGAGATGCCGGGTCTTCGAACTTGAGCGGTGTGTCGTCCCGAGTGGACTGACTGGCTGTCACGTTGCGTGAAGAC
>NZ_VTHJ01000182.1 GCF_008386495.1 Streptomyces tailanensis
GCGGCGGCCCCTATCTCGACCCCACACGCACGTCGGCTCCGGTACTCGGCGCCGGCCGGAGGCGCGTTCCGGGGGTCGGCACCCAACCGCTCAGCGGGAGACTCGACTTGTCCGGCCCTCAGGGCGCTCAGCTGCGTACGGCGATCGCCTCGGTGCATCGCATCTGCCCGGAGTTCTCTCCGGTCCAGGTGCTGCGCCGAAGCGGCCGCTCGGTGCTGCTCGTCGGAACGACAGGGCGCAGCACGGCCGTCGCCAAGTGTTTACTGGACCACTCCCCCATGTGGGAGGTGCGGATCAGGCATGAGATAGCCGCATACCGCTCGTTCGTCCGGCACCGCCCACCCGTGCGGGCGCCGAGACTGATCGCGGCGGACCCGGACAACTGCACCTTGGTCATCGAGCGGATGCCGGGCCGGGTGGCCGCCCTGCAGCGGCATCCGGTGGAGGCGCCACCGCGCGCCGACATCCGGGCGGCGCTCGGCGCGGTCTGCCGGCTCAACGCGTGGCGGCCGCCGGCGGGGATGTTCGACGCCCCGCTGGACTACGCGCAGCGGATCTCCCGTTTCCATGAGCTGGGTCTGCTCACCGACCGGGACCTGGGCGATCTGCAGAAGCTCCTGCACGGCATCGCGCACGCCTCGGGTCGTCAGGGCATGGGCCAGTTCTGTCACGGCGACGCCCTGCTGTCGAACGTCCTGCTCTCACCGGCCGGTCCAGTGCTGGTGGACTGGGAACACGCGGGGTGGTATCTGCCGGGGTACGACCTGGCGACGCTGTGGGCGGTGCTCGGGGACGCCCCGGTGGCGCGGCGGCAGATCAGTCAGCTGGCGCAGTCGGCGGGCCCGGCCTCGCGCGACGCCTTCCTGGTGAACCTGATGCTCGTACTGACCCGTGAGATCCGTACCTACGAGACGGCCGTGCAGCGTTCGATGCACGACGCGACCCCGGCGGCACCGGGCCCGGCCCACCCGGCTGCTGCGCCGTCCGGCGAGGAACAGCGGCTGCTGCTGAGGCGGCTGCACGACGACTGCCAGATGGCCCGCAAGGCCGTACGGGCGGCGGTCGGTACTCGCTGAGGGGAAAGGGAGGTCCGCGGTGCGCCCTGGACACGGGCGCGCCGCGGACC
>NZ_VTHJ01000183.1 GCF_008386495.1 Streptomyces tailanensis
CGGACGTGCGGGCCGCCGAAGTAGCCGCGGACGATGCGGGGTTGGCGTTGCCGTCTGCGGAAGAATCGGCGGGTTTCGGCGGCGAGTTCGGCCTGGTCGCGGGCTCGGTGCTGTTTGGGCAGGCTGTGCTTGAGGTCCGCGTTGACCAGCTCGTCGGGGTTCAGCTCGGGCGAGTACGGGGGCAGGAAGTGCAGTTCGACGTCGTCGGGGTGGGCGGCGAGCCAGTCACGGACCTTCTTGGAGCGGTGGGCGGAGTGTCCGTCGACCACGAGATGGACCTTGTGGTCGAAGTGGCCGGCGAGCCGGTCCAAAAAGCGGCACATCACTTCGGCGGTGAAGCTCTCGGTGAAGACCATGAAGTGCATCCGGCCCTTGGTGCTGATCGCCGACATCGCGTTCACGGAGAACCGGTTCCCGCTCCGCCGCACGACGGGGGTCTTGCCCTTCTCTCCCCAGGTGCGGCCGGTGACCTGGTCGGATCGGATGCCGACCTGGTCGGCGAAGAGGATCTCGCCGCCGTCCTTCTTCGCCTTCGCTCGGATCTTCGGCCAGGTCTCCTGATGCCAGCGCGCCACGGCCTCGGGGTCCTGCTCGACGGCACGCTTGTCCGGGCGCTGGAAGGACAGCCCCCACCGCTTCAGGTACTTGCCCACCCCCGGTTCGGTCAGCCGCACCCGGTACAGCTTCGCGATCAGCTCACCCACCAGCCGCCGCGTCCACAGCTGACCGGAAAGCCCCACGTCACAGGGCCGGTGATCGAGGACCGCCTGCCGCACCGCCGCCTGCTCGGCCTCCCCGAGCACCTGGTGCACCCCGACCGGCTTGCCACGCGGACGCATGACCAGCGCCTCCCGCCCGCCGGCCTGCCACTTCGCCCACCACGTGTCGACCGCCTTCAGCGACACCCCGAACACCGCCGCCACGTCCTCACGGGCCCGTCCCGCCCCCAGCGCGGCCACCGCCCGCAGCCGCAGGGCCTCCTGCGCCGACGGCGACAGATGCCGCGCGTCCCCCACCAGATCGCTCACACCCCATCAACGACCCAGAACCCAAACCGTTTCGGATCAATA
>NZ_VTHJ01000019.1:0-39764 GCF_008386495.1 Streptomyces tailanensis
CCGGGCGCCGCGGGTGCTGTGCGGGACTTTCACCACACCCCCTGAGAACCTGGGGCGCCCCGGTTCCGGTCGAGGCGCCCCAGGGGCTCATCCCACCCTGATCTTCCCCTCGGGCACCAGACCCTGCGCGACGAGTTCGTCGCGGACGAGGTCGGCGTAGACGGTGGCGCCGTGCACGGAGGTGTGGGTGTTGTCGCGCTTCTCGTTGTAGAGGTAGAGCGCCTTGGAGCCTTCTGTGCCCAGGGACTCGACCAGGGCCTTGGTCTTGGCGGTGAGGTCGATGAGCGGGACGTCGTGGGCGGCCGCGACCGAGCGGGTGACCGCCGGGTGGTCGACGCCGAGGCCGTTGACCAGGAGGGCGGTGTTGTTGTTCAGGGTGCCGTCCGCGCTGAACCAGCGGCGCACGATCGGGGTGACCAGGACGGGCCTGCCGCCCTTCTCGCGGGCGCCCGCGACCAGGGTCTCCAGGTTCGCACGGTAGGTGGCCTCGTCGGTCTGCTTGTCGTTGTGGGCCAGCTGGATGAGGACCAGGTCGCCGGGGCGGACCCGCGGCTGGACGGTGGCCCACAGCCGGGAGTCGGCGAGGTAGGACACCGTGCTCTCGCCGGAGTCGGCGTAGTTGGCGACCGAGATCCCCTTGCGGAGGTACTGCGGGAGCTGCTGGCCCCAGCCGGAGTAGGGGTCGCCGGGCTGGTCGCAGACCGTGGAGTCGCCGACGAGGAAGATCTGGCGGGCGCGTCGGGCCGGGGTCACGCTGATGTCGGCCAGCGCGGGCGCCGAGCCGCCGATGACGAGGTCGAGGCCGGGGGTGCCGTCGGCGCCGGTCGGTTCGCCCTCCGGGGTGCGGACGTCGACGGTGAAGCTGCGGGTCACCCGCTCCCCGGCCGCCGTGGCCGTCTCGGGCAGCAGCGACCGCCGACTCTCGCCGGTGACACGTGTGTTCGCCGCGCCGTCGCCGCCGAGGCGGACCGTGACGTCGTACGTGCCGGGCGCGACGTCGAAGTGGCAGGCGTTCGCGGTGCAGTTCTCCAGGCCCAGCTTGGTGGGCCGACCCTGGTGCGCCTGGGCCGGTACGGCCGTGAGGACGGTGCCCAGGGTCGCCGCTGTCAGCGCGGCGACGGTGAAACGTCTCATTGTGGCTCCTCCGGAAGGAAACAAGACCCGGAGGCTGGACCGTACATCGTTTGGCAAGCGCTTTCTAGATGTCGGACCGTTTTCACGAGATTGCCAACTTCCCCGCAGCGAAAGCCCTTTCGCGAAATCGATTCAACTGTCACCCTTCCGAATCACCCGCACTCCCCCCACACCATTCGAGGAGGACCCCCATGTCCGAATCAGTCGACAGACCCACCCGACCGACCCTGGGCCGTCGCGGCTTCGTCGTAGGCACCGCAGCCACCGCCGCCGGGACCGCGCTCACCGGACCGCTGGCCGGCACCGCCCGCGCGGCGGCCTTCGGCTGGACCGACGACGGCACCAACTACGTCATCGACACCGGCGCGAACCTCGTCTTCAAGGTCAGGAAGAGCAACGGCGACCTGTCGTCGCTCGTCTACCGGGGCACGGAGTACCAGGGCTACGGCGGCATGAACTCGCACATCGAGTCCGGCCTCGGCAGCTCCACGGTGACGATCCGGCAATCCGGCTCGACGATCCTCGTCTCGGTCGCCTACGGCACGCTTCGGCACTACTACGCGGCCCGCAGCGGCGAGAACAACATCTACGTCTGGACGAACAAGGCCGACACCTCGGTCTCGGCGACCCGCTTCATCCTGCGGGTGAAGGCGGGCCTGTTCCTCAACGACGAGCCCGACTCGTACACGTACACGAACAGCACCATCGAGGCCTCGGACGTGTTCAGGAAGTCCGACGGCCAGACCCGTTCGAAGCACTTCTCGAAGCTCCGGGTCATGGACTACGACTACGTCGGCTGGTCGGCGAACGGCGTCGGCCTGTGGATCGTGCGCAGCAACCACGAAAAGGCCTCCGGTGGCCCCTTCTACCGCTCCCTGCTCCGCCACCAGAGCGCCGACGGCGGCGGCCTCTACGAGATCCTGTACTACGGCCAGAACCAGACCGAGGCCCAGCGCTTCGGCCTCCAGGGCCCGTACGTCATCGCCCTCACGGACGGCGGCGCGCCCTCCTCGTCGCTGTTCCCGGGCACGCTGACCACCTCGTGGGCGGACTCGCTCGGCATCTCCGGGTACGTGCCCGCGAGCGGCCGGGGCCGGGTCGCGGGCGTCGGCATCACCGGCCGCAACACGTCGTACGCGTACACGGTCGGCCTCGCCAACTCGGCGGCGCAGTACTGGGGTTCGGCCCGGGCGTCGGACGGCTACTTCTCCCTCTCGGGGATCCTTCCGGGGACGTACACGCTCACGGTCTTCAAGGGCGAGCTGGCCGTGTACACGACCTCGGTGTCGGTCAGCGCGGGCGGTACGACGACGCTGAACTCGATCGCGATCCCGTCGTCGAACGACCCGTCGAACGCGGGCGCGATCTGGCGGATCAACGACTGGAACGGCACGCCCAGCGGCTTCAAGAACGCCGACCTGATGACGTACGCGCATCCCTCGGACGTGCGGGCCGCGTCCTGGACCGGGAACGTGGTGATCGGCAGCGGCAGCGAGACCTCGGCCTTCCCCTGCTACCTCTGGAAGGACGTCAACAGCGGCCTGATCGTCTACTTCAGGCTGACCGCCGCCCAGGCCGCCGCCGCGCACACCCTGCGGATCGGCGTGACGACGGCCTACGCCAACGGCCGGCCGCAGATCTCCGTCAACGACTGGACCTCGGCCATCCCCTCCCCACCCACCCAGCCGAACACCCGCTCCCTGACGAACGGGTCCTACCGAGGCAACAACCACACCTTCACCTACAGCGTCCCGGCATCCGCCTGGCTCACGGACACGAGTCAGTACAACCTGCTGAGGATCAACGTGGTGAGCGGTTCGGGAACGACCTCCTACCTCAGCGCGGGCACGTCGATCGACGCGATCGACCTGCTGGCCTGAGGCACTCCTGACGGACCGCCTTCTGACGTGTCATCAAGTTCCTTACCTGCAGTGTTGATTCGTGCAGCCGTTGCGCGTGTACGTGATGATCACGAGGGAGTCGGAGGTTGAGGAGCGCCGGAACGAGACCGGCACCAAGGGTCCGTCGGCCCGCCCATACACCGACGCACCGGTGTCGATCTCGTCGTTGGCGACGTAGCCCATCTGCCGGCTTCCTTGGCAGGGAGGGGCGGCCTGGGAGCACTTCGGGCGCTCCCAGGCCGCCAGGTTCAGCGGTGCTCAATCCAGTAGACCGCCCAAACTGGACCTGGCCGGCCGTCGGGCCAGGGCGAAGGCGACGGGCGCCCGGCCTCACACCCGGCGCCGTGGCGCCTAGTGCTGTGACCGGGAATGTTCGCCGGGGCAGTACCAGCTCGGTGCGCCAAGCTTGCGTTTTAGCCTCTGCCTCGATCAGTTTTTGGCTGGTCGAGGCAGACAAGAGAGCTCGCACGGAGCTGAGCGCCAGCTGCGCCAGCTCTCAATCTTCATGCGACACACCGAGGTCGTGGCGCATAGCGGTTCTCATAGTTCGGAGCATCTCCCAGACCTCGTACTGGGCCTGGGCCGCGGTCTCCATCGTTTCGCCTGGTTCGGGGGCACCGCGTTCGAGGCGCTTGACCTGGCCGTAGACCTTGTTCAGGGCTTGGTTGACGACGCTCGCTCGCCTGAGTACTTCTTCGGGGGCGATCATCTGTGCTTCGGAGTATCGATCGCGGTGCGCGTTCTTCGCTTCCTCGAGTGCGTCGCTGTCGCCCTCCGCCACGCCGCGTTCCCTCATGACGTGCAGGTGGCGGTTGAGTGCGGTGGTGAACTGCCGAGCATCCCGGTTGAGTTCCACATAGCAGATGCGTCGCAGCGAACGGGCCTCGCGAACCTCCTCATGGTCTCGAACGAGCTCTATCTCCAGGCGCTTCGCTCGTTCGGAGCCGCGCTGGGTGAGTAGCGCCCCTCCCAGGGTTCCTGCGACGCCTGCGACAGCGATGATCACTGAGCTGAGATCCACCGACGTACCCCGTGAAATTCTTCGGCCTCGTGCCCGGTGCACATGGCCCAGGCCGTCAAGTTTGCCGCTCCTCGGTGCGCCGGGGTTTGGTGCCCTTCTTGTGGTGGGCGGGGCGGCTGTATGTGTCGATCCAGGCCACCCGGCGGGTGAGCCGCGGGTGCAGGCGGTCCCATGCCTGCGCGGTCGCCTTGCCGTAAAGGCGGGTGTCGGGGGTCGTCACGGCCTGCTCAATACCCCACGTGGAGGGGTCACCGAAGACGAACCGCCAGCCCGGGACCATCTGATGCTGCCCTCACCCCGACCGAAAATGTGGCAGAAGGACCGGTCAGCGCAGGTGTTGGCGTCCGGCCGCAGCCACGGCGAGACATCCGCGGCCAGGACGATCCGACCATCCGCCGCCCTCGGCAACGGCATCCCGGCCAGGGCCCCACGCAGCCGGGCGATATCGATCCGCCCCTGGTTGAGGCCGTCGTAAAGAGCTGGCGGTGTTCCGGCGCGAGTGCCAGGTCGACGAGCGTCCGCACCGGCCCGTCCGTGCACAACAGCGCGTCGCATAACTCGAACAGGGCGTCGCCCCGTGCGGTCAGACACGCCTACAACTCCGCCCGGAAGCATGACACTTCCGCGAACGCATCCCGCAGGTCGTCCTGATACTCCAAACTCACGACCACGGCCTTCGTGCTGGTTCCTCTGCCTCTGTGACGGAGCACAGGATCAGACGAAGGCCGCCTTTGAGTCCGCTGAACTGCGAAAACACTGGTCAAGTTCGAGTCGCGTTCGACGCTGGACCTTAAAGGACAAGCTCACGACCAGGCGCACGAGTTCGCGCCCACAGTGTCCAGCAGCCGACGCGACAGACGGTTCGCCCCCGAATGCCGTGGGGGCGAACCGTCATCGCGGATCAGTTCCCTCGACCGCCGAACCGACCCTCGGCCGCAGCGGAGACGAACGCAGACAGCTGCCCACGGTTCACCAACAGTGCGGGCCCGTGCGGCCTCTTGCTGTCCCGTACGGCTACCGTCTCGGCATCGACGATGCCGCACTCGACGCACTGGGCCCCCGTGTCGCTGTACGAGGACTTCCACCACGTCACGGGGAGGGCGGACGCGTCGCCAACGTGGCTCATGTGTTCTTCCTTATTGTCGTGATCAGTTCCGCCGACGCCTCGACCGAGAGTGCGGCAGATGTCAGCCGTTGCCAGGCATCCCGGTGTGCAGAGACGCCGTCGCCGTCCTCGACGTACAGCGCCGAGGCCAATCCCTCGGTATGGACGACGTCGAGGTCAGCATGCGGGCCGAAGCCCAGAATCGTGAAGCTGCCCAACTGGCCGACGTGAAGGGGCGCGTCCGAGGGGAGCACCTGAATGTTGACGTTCGGACGCTTCGCCATGGTGAGCAACCGGCCAAGCTGCTCACTCATCAGGCCCTCGGTGTTCGAGGACGACCGTAGAGCGCCCTCGGCGATGATCGCCCACAGCGTGAGCGGGTCCTCGCGGATGAGTACTGCCTGACGGGCGAGGCGCACCTCGACCAAGGCGTCAACCCGCGCCTCAACCGCCTCGGACATCGCCGTCGCCCGGATGATCTCGCGGGCGTACTCGGCGGTGTGCAACAGGCCGGGAATCGCCCCCAGTTGCCACGACGAGACTGATTCGGCTTCGGCCTCAAGGCTGATCAGATCCTCGTACACAGGTGTGAGGACGCCCCGGTACGAGTGCCACCAACCGCGCTGCGCACCCTTTTTGGTGAGGGTCAGCAGTGCGGCCCGTAGTTCGTCGCTTACCTCCCGGCCCAACCCGGCATAGAGATCGAGCAGAGCATCGATGTCCTTCTCTTTGGCCGGGCTCTTGGCCGTCTCGATCCTCGACAACTTCGAGGACACGAACCGCCCTTCGGACTTCTCCGCGACCTCTTCGAGGGTGAGCTCGCCCCGAAGTGCCTTCAGCTTGGCACCGAGGCGCCGACGGCGCACTGTAGGCGCACTCACGTTCGCTCCCTCCCCTTCAGCGGTCTGCCCGACAGTCTGCCGTGACCGCGTATCTGCTGTCACCTGCACACTTAGCACCGCGCACCCCATCCCACCTTCGCGTGCAATTTTCTATGAATTGGCGATACTGCTTGCAGTGCAGAGAGTTGTGGGAGCAAGCTGTCTGTGACGAAATGCGAATGCGTCCGCAAGCGCACCACAAAAGGCAGTGCGCGCTGTGGCGCTTGCCCGTGAGGGGACATGCATGCTCGAACGACGGGCCACCGTGCCCGCCCGCTGCACACCAGCCGTCGGCCCGCCTTCCATCCTGTTACTGGACGGCGTGCCTCAATCCGCCAGACATGCCCGCGAGTTCGTACGTGAGTTCATCGCGTACCAGGTTCCGGGCGCATCCGAGGAGCATCTCGAGAACACCGTCCTGGCCGCATCCGAGATGGTCACCAACGCCATCCGGTACGGCACCGAACCCGGCGACTCCCTTCGCGTGGAAATCCACGCCGACGACGTCCGGACGCGCATCGAGGTACACGACCCCGTTCGCCGCCGTCCCCGCCGCCGCCCCGAGTCGGACGAACGGGACCGTGGCCGGGGCTTGATCATCCTCGACGCCCTGTGCGGCCCCAACGGCACAGGGTGGGGAGTCGAGGACATCCCTCTCGGCAAAGCCGTTTGGGCGGAGGTGAAGGCGTCATGACCATACCCATCACCAAGGCACCCCCCAGCGCCGGATTCGTCGCCGGTATCCGTCTTGCGACCGGCGTCCACCAAGCCAACGCGTCCACTGTGGCCAACCTGCTCGCGTTCCACTCTCCGCCCCGCCTGGTACACGAGACTGACGAGAGCATTCGCGAGGGCATGCGGTCGTTCGCCGCCTCGATGCACCTCGGTCCACACGACGACGAACCGCCGTACATCGGTCACCGCATCCAGATACGGCGCGGGATGCCGTGGCTCGACTACGGCGACGACGAGTACCGCCTCCGTGTACCCGCGGAGCGGTCGTGGCTCGACGTGGCCGCAAACGGCTGACCGATCCGCGTCCTGGTCCTGTTCGCCCCCCTCATCCCCGGAGTCAACCAGCACCAGACCGCCGAGCATTTACGCGACTGCTACCAGCGCGGCGCAATGCGCTGGGGGACGGCGTACCACGTCTGACCGAACGCCGAACGGGTCGCCCCGGAGTGATGAAGACCCCGGGTCGACCCGCCGGGGTCGAGCGTACAAGCCACCATCCGACACCGCAGAAGGTATGAGCCATGCCTACACGGGGCCCCAGTCATCCCGTGACCGCCGGCTCAACCAGGAACGCACCATGACCGAGAACATGGCCAAGCAAGTGATGTTGCACACGGCAGTACTCGGCTAGCTCGTTTGTGCCAAGCTGCCGCGGCACGGCGCGCGGGACATCATCGAGGGCGTCCCGCACTGATCCGTACTGCGACGCCGGACGGTCCTGGGGCCTGTCCGGTGGATCATGTGGCTACTAGGCTGCGACGGATGGAACACGCAACCGACACGACCGAGAGCGTCGCCCGGTCCGCGGATCAGGACCAGAACCAGGACCAGGACCAGGTGAACGACTACGACGGTTTCGCCGAGGCGTACGCGGCGGAGACCGAGAACAGCCTCGTGAACGCGTACTACGAGCGGCCCGCGATGCTGGCCCTCGCCGGAGACGTGTCCGGCCGTCGGATCCTGGACGCCGGCTGCGGCTCGGGCCCCCTGGCCGCCGCACTGCGCGACCGCGGTGCCGCCGTCACCGGCATCGACGCCAGCACCGGGATGCTGGCGCTGGCCAGGCGGCGGCTCGGTGACGACGCGGATCTGCGCGTGGCCGACCTTCGCGATCCCCTGCCGTTCACCGACGGGGCGTTCGACGACGTGGTCGCGTCGCTGGTCCTGCACTATCTGGAGGACTGGGGGCCGACCCTGGCCGAGTTGCGGCGCGTGCTCAGGCCCGGTGGCCGGCTGATCGCGTCGGTGGACCACCCGTTCGTGGCCTACACGTTCCAGGATCCTCGGCCCGACTACTTCGCGACCACCAGCTATGCCTTCGAGTGGAGGTTCCACGGGCAGTCCGTCCCGATGAGGTTCTGGCGCAAGCCGTTGCACGCGATGACCGATGCCTTCACCACCGCCGGCTTCCGCGTTTGCGCCATCAGCGAGCCGCAGCCCGACCCGGCCGCCCGTGAACTGTTCCCCGACGGCTTCCACGACCTGTCGACCAAACCCTGCTTCCTGTTCTTCGTCGTCGAGGTACCGCCGTCGGCGGCGGGCTCGGACTGAGAGGAGTCAGAAGTGATTCGCAAGCTGCAGATGGTCGCCCTGGACTGCGCTGATCCGCTACGGCTCGCCGAATTCTACGCGGACCTGCTCGGCGGCCGGGTGGTCGTGGACCAGGAGAATGCCGACTGGGTCGAGGTGCACGGGTTCGAGGGGATTCCGCTGGCCTGCCAGCGGGTGGACGGCTACCGACCGCCCGAATGGCCCGGCCAGGAGCGCCCGCAGCAACTCCACCTGGACTTCGACGTCGACGACCTCGACGGAGAGGAGAAGCGGGCGCTCGCTCTCGGCGCCACCGTGCTGGAGCGGACGGACCAGCTCCGCCTGGAAGCCAACTGGCGGATCTACGCGGACCCGGCCGGCCATCCGTTCTGCCTCTGCCTCCACTGAGGCCTGCTAATTCGTTTGCCGCGGGCCGATCCGGTCGGATAAGAATCCCGCATGCTGAAGGGGAACAAGGTCGGGCTGAGGGCCCGGCACGAGGACGACATCCCGGTCCTGCGGGCCGAGCTCTACGACGACGTGGTCAACTCCTCGCGGGCCGAGAGCGGGCCGTGGCGGCCGGTCTCGCCCGGCTCGAAGGACCCGCGGCTCGTGGTGGACCACAAGGAGGAGGGGCATGTCCCGTTCTCCGTGGTGGAGTTGGACGGCGGCACACTGGTCGGCACCGCGACACTGTGGGGCATCGACAACCACAACCGGTCCGCGCACATAGGGCTGGGACTGCTGCCGTCCTCGCGCGGCAAGGGCTACGGCACCGACGTGGTCGCGGTGCTGTGCCACTACGGTTTCGTCGTGCGCGGCCTGCGCCGGCTGCAGATCGAGACACTGTCGGACAACACCGCGATGCTGCGTTCCGCCGAGCGCAACGGCTTCGTCCACGAGGGCGTGCTGCGCTCCTCGGCCTGGGTGATGGGCGAGTTCCTGGACGAGGTGCTGCTCGGACTCCTCGTCCAGGACTGGAAGCCGGACTCGAACGGCTAGGTCAAGATCCGCGGGTCCACTGCTGGTTCGTACCGCCGTTGCACGTGTACGTGATGATCGCGGCCGAGTCGGCGGTGGACGCGCCGTTCACGTCCAGGCACTCGCCGGTGGCGCGGGACTTGATGGTGACGTAAGAGCCCGTCGTGGTGAGGGACCACTGCTGGGCGGTGGATGACGCGTTGCAGTTCTGCTGCGTGACCGTGGTGGCGTTCTCCTGGACGCACAAGGAGCTGTGACGGGTCATCAGCTGGTAGTAGCCGCTGCCGACGGACTTGAACCAGTACTTCTGGTTGTTGCCGCTGTTGCAGGTGTACTGCTTGATCTGGGCGCCCGCCCATTGGGACTGGCTGGTGACGTCGGCGCACTTGGACGAGTGGCGGGCGATCAGGGTGTTGTAGGTGGCGCTGGTGCCGCTGAGCGTGCCGGTGGCGGTGTCGACGGTGATCTCCGGGGACCAGGACATGGACATCGTGGTGGAGGTCGGGAACGTCAGCGGCAGCCAGACGTAGCGGGAGTCGTTGACGGTGCCGCTGAAGGAGTTGCCCCAGCGGTCGCCCATGTAGAGGTATGACGTGGTCGACGTGCCCTGTACGGGGAGGACGTACGCGGTCTGCGAGCCGTACGTCGTGGAGTCGCCGACGTTCGCCATGGCGGTCCACGGGCCCGCGATGCTGGTGGCGGTGGCGTACTGCTGCTGGTTGGGGTTCCAGCCCGTCGCGCCCGAAGTGAGCATGAAGTAGACGCCGCCCCGCTTGAACAGGGCCGGGGCCTCGCGGTGGCCGCCGTGCCAGGGGTCGGCGACAAGGGCGGCGATGCCGGTGTAGTCGGCGGTGAGCCGGTAAATGTGGAGGTCGTAGTTCTCGCGGGCCGCCGAGATCATGTAGCCGGTGCCGTCGGTGTCCACGAAGACCGTGATGTCACGGGACATGTGGGTGCCGAGCGGGCGGAAGCTGCCCTGCCAGGTGTAGTTGCCGTCGACGGTGTCGGAGACGGCGACGGCGGCGCGGGCCTCGCTGTAGTCGACGCCGTTCTCCTTGTGCATCCACATCACGAACTTGCCGGTGGACGCGTTGTACATGACCTTCGGCCGCTCGATGTTGGCGGTCGCGAGCTCGGGGTCGGTGGCTTCGGTCAGGACGTGGTTGCGGAACTCCCAGTTCTTCAGGTCCGTGGAGCGGTAGGCGGACACGTACCGGAAGGTGTTGTCGGCGTTACGGTTCTCGCCGAACCAGTAGTAGTACGAGCCGACCTTGATGACCCCGCCGCCGTGGGCGTGCAGGGCGTTGCCCGAAGTGTCCGTGAACTGGGTGCCGTTGGGGACGGTCTGCGGCGCCGCCTGGGCGGGACCGGCGGTCGCGAGCGCGCCGGCCAGGGCCAGACAGAGGGCGAGCAGGATCGCGTACGCGCGTCTCATCTCAACTCTCCTTCACGGGAGTGTCGGCGACGGGGATGCCGAAGTCGGGCGTGCCGTCCGGCTTCCAGCCCAGGCGCTGGATACGGGTGTGGCGGTTGGGGTCGTTGAGCGGGTCTCCGACGATGTCCTTGTACTGGCGGGCGTGGTAGACGAGGACGTCGGTGCGGCCGTCCTCGGCGACGGTGAAGGTGTTGTGGCCCGGCCCGTACTGCTTGGTGGTGTCGTTGCTGGTGAAGACCGGTGTCGGCGACTTCGACCAGTTCGCGGGGTTCATCAGGTCGGCGTCCGCGTCGACCGTCAGCAGGCCCATGCAGTAGTTGGAGTCGGTCGCGCTCGCCGAGTACGACATGAAGAGCCGCCCGTTGCGCTTGATGACCGAGGGGCCCTCGTTGACCTTGAAGCCGATGACCTCCCAGTCCAACTCGGGGGTGGTCAGCCGTACCTGAGGGCCAGTCAGGGTCAGCGGGTCGGCCATCTTCGACAGCCAGATCGCGGTGTTGTTGTTCATGCCGGGCTCGTGCTGGGCCCAGGAGAGGTAGCGGGTGCCACGGTGGGTGAAGGTGGTGGCGTCGAGGGAGAACGTCTCCCAGGCGGTCTTCAGCTGGCCGCGCTCGACCCAGGTGCCCTTGAACGGGTTGGGGTGGGAGTTCTCCAGGACCCAGATCCGGATCGCCCAGATGTCCTCGGCCGGCGCGGAGGCGAAGTAGATGTACCACTTGCCGTCGATGTGGTGGATCTCCGGCGCCCAGATGTGCGCGCCCATGACCCCGGTGGCGTGCTTGCGCCAGATGACCGACTCGGACGCGGTCGACAGCCCGCGCAGGGTGCGGGATCTGCGCAGGATGATCCGGTCGTACTCGGGCGCGGTGGCCGTGAAGTAGTAGAAGCCGTCGCGGTGGCGGTGGATGTGCGGGTCGGCACGGTTGCGGACCAGCGGGTTGACGTACGGGGCGGCCGCGCCCGGACCGGCGGGCGAGCTCGCCGCGTGGGCGACCGTCGGCAGGGCGGTGAGGGCGCCCGCGGCTATGGCGCCTTTCAGGAGCAGCCTGCGGTTGGGGGGTTCGGGCAGGAAGCTGTCGCGGCTCATACGGTCTGCCTCTCTCGAAGGTGGTGGGGCACAAGCGGTGGGGGCACAAGCGGTGGGGGCACAAGCGGTGGGGCACAAGCGGTGGGGCACAAAAAGAAACAGAATCGTTCGACATTTCGCACAAGATCGTTCATATCGAACGCCGAAAAGGTAAGGGTGTGTTACGCCGAGGTCAACGGGTCGTACGCGACGATCGCAAGCTCACAGGAACGAACTGACACGTAGAACCCGGTCGGTCGCGAAATTTCTGTTATCCGGATGAGTCCCGGACCGTCTCCTCCGACGTGCGCAGCCAAACCCACAAGACAGCGGCCGCCGCCGGAGTGCTGGCGGTCACCGCCCTCATGCTCGGTGCCCCCACCGCGTCCGCCGCCCCCCGCGATGTGACCGCCGACGTACTGGCCGGCCGGAACGTCACGCTCAACGGCGACACGGTGGTGACCGTGCCCGCCGGGACGACGAAGTACAACGGCGTCTTCAGCGGCACCGGCACACTCACCGTGCGCGGCAGCGGGACGCTCGTCCTCACCAAGGACAGCGACTTCACCCTGCCGAAGTCCCGGCAGCGGCAGACCGTGAAGACGCTCGGCGGCAACCACCCGTACGTCACCGTGACCAACCCGGACCCGCCGGCCGTGACCGTCGAGAAGGGCGCGACCCTCCAGTACGGCGACAGCGGTTCGACCGGTCAGATCGCCCACTACCCGTACAACACCCCGGCCTTCCGGCTCAACCAGAACAACGTCCGGGTCGACGGCACCCTGCGGCTCGCGCTGAAGAACGTCCAGTACAACCTGGGCACCATCAGCGGCTCCGGTCTGGTCACCCAGCCGAGGTTCCTCTGGGCCACCTGGGACCTGTCGGGCACCCACCCCTTCACCGGTGTGATCGACAACGGCACCCAGGTGAACGGCGGCCGGCCGGAGTTCGCGACCTCGCTGCCGGGTGTGCGGAAGATCCTCAACCAGGGCACCTGGACCGTGGACACCCCGCTCGGCCAGACCGTCACCATGAGCGCGGACTTCTACCAGCGCGAGTACGGCAGCGACATCAACGTCCAGTCGCGGCCCGGCAGCAAGGTGATCCTCACCGGCCAGTACAGCTGGTCGAACCAGGGCGGCGACACCAACCCCTCGCTGAGCGATCCCGCCCTGAACTGGACGCCCGCACGGAAGAACGTCAACAAGCGGGGCACCAACATCAAGGGTGCCAACGTCCAGTGGGGCGACGGCACGACCAACAAGATCTTCATGCCGGGCACGGCCGAGACGGTGTACATCAACCTCCTTGCCGCCCGGTCCCGTTCACTGCTCACGTTCAACTACAACGGCCCGGTGACGCTGGGCGCCCCCATCGGCGGCGGGGTGTTCCACGACACGCTCTCCAAGCCCGGCGCCGGGGACATCGTCATCAAGGGGACGAAGGGCAACGACGTCACCTTCGCCGCCGTGCAGTACTACAACGGCTCGACGACCGTCGAGAAGGGCGCCGTGCTGCGGCTGGGCAGCGGCAAGTCCGGTGGGGACGGCGGGCTGTACACCAAGGGCGACCTGTACAAGGTGGTCAACAACGGGTCCCTGGTGATCCGGAACGTCTCCAAGCCCGTCTCCCTGTCGAAGGTCGGCGGCAGCGGCTCGCTCACCCAGTCCGGCGCCGCGACGACGACGCTGACCGGCGGCGCGGTGACGTACACCGGGCAGACGACCGTCACCAAGGGCACGCTCGCCCTCCGGGGCGGGGCGACTCTGGCCCGCAGCAAGGCGATCCGGCTCACCACGGCCGGGGCCAAGCTCGACCTGGGCACGGCCGGGCTGAAGGTGACCAAGTCGCTGTCCGGCAAGGGCACGGTGAAGGGCTCGGTGACCAACGCGGGCAAGGTCACCGGCGGCCTCACGGTGACCGGCGGCTACACCCAGGCCAAGCAGGGCCGACTGGTGCTGGGCACCAAGCCGTTGAAGGTGAGCGGCGCGGTGAAGCTCGCCGGAAAGCTGGACCACTCGGCGCTGAGCAAGGCCGCCGCGCCCGCCCGGAAGGTCACCGTCCTCAACCACACGGGGACAGCGAAGACCACCGGCACGTTCAGCGGGCTGCGCGAGGGCGCCTCAGTCAAGATCGCCGACACCACGTACAAGATCAGCTACAAGGGCGGCGACGGTAACGACGTAGTACTCACGGCGGCAAAAAAGGCGGCCTCCTCGCCGTCCGCCAAATCCGCCGCCGCCTCCACCTCCGACTCCGCCGCCCAGAACGCCAACACCCAGAACGCGAGCGCCTCGTCCGACAGCGGCCTCGGCTGGTGGCCGTACGCCCTGGCCCTCGGCATGCTCTTCGGCCTCGCCGTCCCGGTGACCAGGCGCCGCAGGAACAACCGGCGCCGGGGCGGACGGCACGCTGCCACTGGGTGAGACCTGTCATCTCACAAGGTGGACATGGGCGGGCGGTCGCTGTACGGGGGTCTGCGGCCGCCCGCCCTCTGCTTGTGAACGGTGCTCGGGATCCGCGCCAACTTCGCCACCCTGACGGCGGCGGATGGCGATGTACTCCAGGCGACGGTTTCGTACGCCGTCACCGCTGGAGCCGACGTTCTTGTCGTTGGGGGATCACAGAGCCTGCCGCGCTTGGCTGATCACGCGCTGAGCATCGGCGCCGTATACGGCAGACTCGCGGAGGGTCGCCCAGACGCGCATGTAGGTCGTGATGCTGTCGTGGTCGTTGATCCACAGTTCCGCGTGCCAGTCCTCGACGATCACGAGCCGCTCGTCGTAGACCAGGAACCCGTTCGCGGGTGGGATCTTCAACGAGGCGGAGAACGGGATGACGCCGAGGTTCACAGTGTCCATCCCGACGACACCTATGAGGCGGTCGAGTTGGGCGGCCAGCACCGAAGGCGGACAGATCAGGGACCGAACTGTGCGTAAGTGTCGGTGACTTCGTCGGAGGCGTAGCGGCGGCGGGTCTCCAGACGCCATGCGGTGTGCTCGAAGGTGGTGAACAGCTCACCGAAGGCGTCCAGGTCGATGATCTTCGCCTTGCGGGTCATGTCCTTCGGTCCCCAGTCCACCAGCAGCTCTCGCGGGACAATGATCGGTACCTCGCCTTCGCCCAGGTGCCGGAGTTGGGTGATGTCTCCCGGGTCGGTGAGCGGCGGTCCGTGAACGATGACCTCCCCGGTGTCCAGGTCCTCGTGCAGGGCAGGGCAGCCGTCGTTCCCGGAGCCGGTGCCGTTGAACCACAGCCTGCGTGCCATGCGATCAGCCTCTCGTGTCGTTCGTAGATGCCCTGGCCGAAGGGTGTCTGCGGCTACGCGGGAATGTCGAGGGATCTCGGCGCGCCTCGTGAGAATATCCGGGAATATCTCCTCCTGTCCCCAACTCCCGCTCCATACGCTCGTATCCGCAGTCACACGAGTCGGGGAGAGACGCGTTGGCCACGAAGCACAAGACCACCCAGGAACCGCCCATCGGACTTCCAGTGGGCCTCAACGCTTGGCTCCTGGACTGCGCTCCGGTCCGCGACTGCAAGACCTGCCAGGCCGAATGGCGGCACCTCAACGCTGCCAAGGAACGCGACGACATCACACAGGCCGCGAAGCACGCCACCAAGATCCGCGATCACGCCTCCGGGACCCACGAATGACGATGGACATGCAGACGTACCGGGACGGCCGCAGGCGGGCCGAGGAGGCGGCGGAGGCCATCCGGGATGCCTTGACCAGCCTCGGTCTCCCCGAAAGTGTTGGGGGCGGCGTGCGGCCGATGGTGACCCATAGCGGCAAGCCCTACGTGCATCTCGGCATGGTTCGCGCGGATGTGGCGGCACGGATGGCGGAGGCGATGAGGGCGCCCGCCGAGGCCGTTGAGCAGGGCCGCCCTGCCCTGCTTCCGGTGGTGCGGCGGCGCCATGGTCGGCACCCTGGCTGGGCGGCTCGTGCGACCGGTGCCGGTTTGCGGTGTGGAGCTGCTCCTGTCAACTTGACCCGGCCCTGAACACCTTGGTCGCCCCGCCGTCATCGCACCCGAGTCAGCGTGTCCGGTCATCGTGTGGTTGACGACGCGCTGAGAGTCTCCGTACACGCCGAAGCCCGTCCAGCAGCTACGGGGCAGCTGTCGGAGACTCAGCCGCTCGTCTCGGTTCGGTGACCCGCGTCACACCTGGCTCCTGTCAGCAATCGGGGTGCCGTCTCGTTCAAGGGGCACGCGAACGAGACAGGAGCAACGCCATGAAGCACCGCATCGTCGTCCTCGGTGCCGGATACGCCGGGGCCTTCGCCGCCGGAAACCTGGCCCGCCGGCTTTCGCCCGCCGACATCGAGATCACCGTCGTCAACGCCGTGCCCGACTTCGTCGAGCGGATGCGGCTCCACCAGCTCGCGATCGGCCAGGACGTCGCGGTCCGCAAGCTCGCCGACGTGTTCGCGGGCACCGGGGTGCGGCTGCGCCTGGCGCGCGTCACCGGCGTCGACCCCCAGCGCAGGACCGTCGCCGTGACCGGCGAGGACGGCGACGGCGAGCTCGCGTACGACACGCTTCTCTACGCGCTCGGCAGCTCCGTCGCCCACCATGGCGTCCCCGGCGTGGCCGAGTACGCCTTCGATGTGACCGGCAGGTCCTCGGCGCTGCGACTGCGCGAGCGTCTGGCCGGCCTGGGCGAGGGCGGCACCGTGCTGGTCGTCGGTGAGGGGCTGACCGGCATCGAGACCGCCACCGAGTTCGCCGAGTCCCGGCCCGACCTCTCGGTCGCACTCGCCGCCCGCGGCGAGCTGGGCGCCTGGCTCTCCCCGAAGGCCCGCCGCCACCTGCGCCAGGCCTTCGACCGGCTCGGCATCACCGTCCACGAGCACACCGGAATCGAATCCGTCGAGCCGACGCGGGCGATCGCCGACCGCGTCACTGGGCCGTCCATCCCGGCCGACGTGACCGTGTGGGCGGCCGGGTTCGCCGTGCACCCCATCGCGGCAGCCGCCGGCCTGGAGGTCGCCGAGACCGGCCAGATCGTCGTCGACCGCACCATGCGCTCGGTCTCGCACCCGGACGTCTACGCCGCCGGTGACTGCGCCTACGCGATCGGCGAGAACGGCAGGCCGCTGCCTATGTCCTGCGCCTCGGCAGGCCTCACCAACATGCAGGCGACCGCCGCGATCATCGCGCGCCTGACGGGCAGCGAGGTCCCGGCCACCGGGCTGAAGTACTACGGCAACCACATCAGCCTCGGGCGGCGGGACGCGATCTTCCAGATGGTGGACGGGGACGTCCGGTCGAAGTCCTGGTACCTGGGCGGCCGGACCGCCGCGCGGCTCAAGTCGGGCGTGCTCAAGGGGGCCGGGTGGGGCATCGCCCACCCGACCTTCGGCATGCCGAAGCGCAAGCGCCGCCTGGCCACCGCGCCCGACCAGGCCGGTGTGAGGGTCGCCGCATAGGCTGTTTCGCATGGACAGCGCAGCCATCGATCGGTTCGAGGCCAGCCGGGGCCGGCTGGCCTCGCTCGCGTACCGTCTGCTCGGCTCGGCCGCCGACGCCGAGGACGCCGTGCAGGACACGTTCCTGCGCTGGCAGGCCGCGGACCGGGAACGTATCGAGGTGCCGGAGGCGTGGCTGACCAAGGTCGTCACCAATCTCTGCCTCGACCGGCTCCGCTCGGCGCAGGCGCGCCACGAGCGTGCGGCCGGTGCCTGGCTGCCCGAGCCACTCCTCGAGGGCGACCCGATGCTCGGCCCGGCCGACACCTTCGAGCAGCGCGAATCGGTGTCCTTGGCCGTACTGACCCTCATGGAGCGCCTCTCACCGGTCGAGCGGGCCGCTTACGTCCTGCGCGAGGCCTTCTCGTACCCCCACGCCGAGATCGCCGGGATCCTCGACATCACCGAGTCCGCGAGCCAGCAGCATGTCCACCGGGCCCGACGCCGGGTCACCGCCGAGCGCCGCGGCGGCGACGAGGTGGACCCCGCGTCCGCGCGCCGGATCGTCGAGGAGTTCCTCGCCGCCGCCATGTCGGGGCGCACCGAACGGCTGGTGGCGCTGCTCACCGACGACGTGACGGCGGTCTCGGACGGCGCCGGACTGGCCAGGCGGCTGCTGCGGTACAGGACGCGCGAGCGCGTCGCCTCCTTCGTGCGGGCCGGCTTCAAGCCCACGCCGGCGAAGCGGCGGCTGGCCGGCGGCTCCCCCGCGTTCCACATCGCGCTGGTCAACGGCTCCCCGGCCGTCCTCGCCGTGGTCGAGGACCGGGTCGTGGGCGCCGTGGCCTTCGAAGTCAGCGACGGCAAGGTCGCGTCCCTGCGCGGCATCGCCGCCGCGGACCGGCTCACGCGCCTCAACGAGGCCTGGCGGCAGTACGAGCCCGACGCGCCGGTCATCGACGCATGGTGACCAGAGCCACCGGAAGGCAGTGACCTGAGTCGGAGCGAGGACGGCGTCCCTTCGCCCTCGCACCGCACACTCCACGTCGGCCGTGCCTAGGCCGCGGCCTCCACCTGGGCCTCGGCGTCGGTCCCGGTTCCCTCGGCCCCCTCCTGCCGCCCCCGCAGCCACACGTACACCGGGATGCCCGCGAAGAGGAAGAGGACGCCCTGGTAGACGGCCGCGTAGCCGGCGCCGGCGATCAGCCAGAAGGAGAAGGCGAAGGAGAGGCCGGCGACCAGCAGGTCGCGGACGAGACCGGCGGGGCGGACGCGCTCGCGGGTGCCGCGGGCCAGCCAGTACAGCTGGGCGGCGGCGGAGAGCAGGTAGGGGACGCAGCCGGTGAACGTGGTGATGAGGACCAGGACGCGGAAGGCGGTGTCCGGGTCGTCGGCGTAGTTCACGACGATGAGGAGCGTGCCGAGGACCGCGGTGGCGAGGACGCCGAAGCCGGGGACGCCGCCCTTGCCGACCTGGGCGAAGCGCTTCGGGAAGAGGCCGTCGCGGGCGGCGGCGTACGGCATCTGGGCGCTCAGCAGGATCCAGCCGTTGAGACAGCCGACGATCGAGGCGACGGCGACGCACGCGATCACCGTGCCGCCCCAGGTGCCGCCGGCGATCGAGTTCACCGCGTCGGCGAACGGCGCCCCGGACTCGACCAGTTCCTTGTGCGGGACCAGACCGAAGACGGCGACCGTGCCGAGGATGTAGACGAGGGCGGAGGCGAGCGTGCCGAGGACGCTGGCGCGGCCCACGTTCCGCTCGGGGTCCTTGACCTCGCCCGCGCTGACCGCGGCCGACTCCACGCCGAGGAAGCTGTAGAGGAGGAGGGCCGCAGCGGCGGCGACCGCGCCGGGGACGCTCTCACCGGAGGCGTTGAAGGGGCCGTGGTTGTCGGTGTCGATGAAGAACAGGCCGATGGTGGCGACCAGCAGCAGCGGTACGAACTTCAGGACCGTGGAGACGATCTGCACGGCACCGACCCAGCGGGTGCCCGCGAAGTTCGCGGCGGCCGGCAGCCACAGGGCGGCCAGGGCGACGGCCGCCAGGACGACACGGTTGTCGCCGAGGCATTGGTAGCTGCTCACCGGGGAGCGTGCACGAGGTCGGGTTAACTCGATCGTGTGATGGTCCGGTCGCGGACTTGCGGCGCCCTGGGCCGACCGGGTTAACGTGCTCGTGCGATCTGGGACGCCGGGCACGGTGTCAGCGTGCGGGGCCCCCGCGTCACCGGAGTGATGATTCAGGGCCTCCCCGTCGCCTCTGGCCGTACCCACTTGGCCAGGTCGCACAGGGAACCGGCCTCCCGGGCCCGGACCACGCACAGGATGCGTGTCGCCGCCACGGGGTCGAGTACGCCGGGGACCAGTACGCCCAAGACCGTTCGGGGCGTTGCGGCTGACAGGGTTCGTTCCTGCTCAGTTTTCAGGGACGGTATCAGCACGTCGGCGTAGCCGACGACCGCGGCAGCTAAGCGGCCTCGGGAAAGTGCGGGTGCGTTCCCGCGTCGTTCGGTGAGAGTGTATGCCGAGCAGCGTGGGGGTGTTCTGTTCCTGGACTTCCCCGGGGTCGCTTAGCGTCATGACATGACCAGCAACACGCCCCCCGCCCCCATGGAAACCCTCGCCGACGCCCTCGCCGCCGGGACGCTCGTCCTCGACGGCGGCATGTCCAACCAGCTCGAATCCGCCGGGCACGATCTGAGCGACGAACTCTGGTCGGCACGGCTGCTGGCGGAGCAGCCGGAGGCGATCACCGAAGCGCATCTCGCCTACTATCTGGCGGGCGCGAACGTGGCCATCACCTCCAGCTACCAGGCCACCTTCGAGGGCTTCGCGAAGCGTCGCATCAAGCGCGAGAAGGCGGCCGAACTGCTCGCCCTGAGCGTCGAGTTGGCCCTGGACGCGACCGAGCAGGCGTGGGCGAAGGGCATCACGCGCCCCCTGTACGTGGCGGCCTCGGTCGGGCCGTACGGCGCGATGCTCGCGGACGGTTCCGAGTACCGGGGGCGGTACGGGCTGAGCGTGGCCGAGTTGGAGGCCTTCCACCGCCCCCGCCTCGAAGTGCTGGCCGCCGCCGGGCCGGACGCCTTGGCTCTGGAGACGATCCCGGACACCGACGAGGCCGAGGCGCTGCTGCGTGCGGTGCGGGGGCTGGGGGTGCCGGTCTGGCTGTCGTACTCCGTCGCCGGGGACCGCACGCGCGCCGGGCAACCGCTGGAGGAGGCCTTCGCCCTGGCGGCCGAGGCGGAGGAGGTCATCGCCGTCGGGGTGAACTGCTGCTCCCCCGAGGACGCGGACCACGCGGTCGCCACGGCCGCCCGCGTCACCGGCAAGCCGGTCGTCGTGTACCCGAACAGCGGGGAGGCCTGGGACGCGTCCGCCCGGGCGTGGACCGGTCGTTCGACCTTCACCGCCGAACAGGTGGAGGGGTGGCGGGCGGCCGGCGCCCGGCTGATCGGCGGGTGCTGCCGGGTCGGGCCGGAGGCGATCTCGGCGATCGCGACGACGTTGAAATGACAGTGTTGAAGTGACAGTTCGGACGGGAGTCAAGGCTCACCGGGCACGTCCCGGAGCCGTGTCGTCGAGGAGTCGGCAGAACTCCTCCTCCAGGCTCGCGACCGGTTCGGCGCGTTCGAACACCTCGACACCGATGGCCGCGGCTGTGGCCAGGATCGTCTCGGCGCCGGTCCCCTGGACGAGCACGCCATGTCCCGTCTCCGACCGGATGTCGGACGTGACCCACGCGGTTCCCGGTGCCCCGCCTTCCCCTGGCACTCCGCGATCGGGTGCCTGAAACCGTCTCCGCCGAGACAACTGGGTGCGGGCGGCGGGGGCGAAAAGCGCAGGTCCGCTGCTAGCCTCCGGTGTGGGGAAACCGGTTGCTGGACGAGGGCGGGCCATGACGAGGAAGAGCGCCGACAACGGGAGCCGCAGCACGATCCGGGACGTGGCGGCACGCGCCGGGGTCTCGGCGGCGACGGTGTCGCGCGTGCTCGGCGGCGTCTACCCGGTGAGCACGACGACCCGTACGCGCGTCATGCGGGCGGTCCGCGACCTCGACTACGTCGCCGACGCCCGAGCCAAGGCGATCGCGGGCGTCGGCACACCCACCCTCGGATTCGTCCTCGACGACATCACCGGCCCCTCCTTCGCGCTCATGGCGCACGGCGTGGAACGGGAGGCGACCCGGCTCGGCCATCTCTGCCTGGTGTGCAGCACCGACGGCGACGCCCAGCACGAGCTGGACTTCGTCGAGACGATGCGGGCGCAACGGGCCGCCGCCGTGATCCTGGTCGGCGGCGGCGCCGACACCCCCGATTACCGCGCGCGCACCGCCCATGTCGCCGACGCCCTCGCCGCCGCCGGTTCACGGCTCGTTCTGTGCGGACGGCCGCCGCTGGACCCCGGCGCGCCGGTCACGGTCATCGAGTACGACAACGAGGGCGGCGCCTACGCCCTGTGCGCCCATGTCCTGTCCCAGGGCCACCAACGGATCCTGTTCCTCGGCGGCAAGCCGGACCACACCACCGCGCAGGGCCGCGAGCGGGGTTATCTGGCCGCGCATCGCGCGCGGGGCGTCGAGACGGATCCCACCCTGCGGCTGACCGGCGACTTCACGCGCGACTCCGGATACCGGCTGATGCGGGAGGCGTTGGCGGCGCGGCTGGAGTTCACGGCGGTGATGGCGGCCACCGACATGGTCGCCGCCGGCGCGCTGACCGCACTGCACGAGGCGGGGTTGACGGTGCCGGGGGACGTATCGCTGGTCGGGTACGACGACATCCCCTTCGCCCGGGATCTGCATCCGGCGCTCACCACCGCGCATGTGCCGTACGAGGAGCTGGGGCGGCTGGCGGTGCGGACCGCTCTGGGGCGGGAGCGGGGGTCGTCGTCCGACGAGCATCTTTTGCTGGGGACGCATGTGGTGGTGCGGGATTCTGTGGGGGCTGTGGGGTCGTAGGGGCTGTGGGGACTCGTCTGCCGGGTGAGGTTCGCTGCCGGCTGCGGGTTCGTCGTGGCTGGTCGCTCCCCCACTCTCGGCTTCGCTCGAGCAGGGGGACCCCCATCGCGGCGGAGCCGCACATGTGACAGCCCCGCGCCCCTCAGCCCGCAGGGCCGGAGCTACTAGGGGGTGTTGTGAAAGTCCTGTGCGGTGCCCGCGGTGTCCGGTGCGTGCCCTCGGCGTGCCAGACGAAGGCCCTCGATGGGGGTGCCCCCGGTCGAACGAAGTTGAGACTGGGGGAGGAGCTACTTGGGTCTTTGGCCGGTGCGGCGAGGGTGCGTGCCGGGCGCCGCGGGTGCTGTGCGGGACTTTCACAACACCCCCTAGGTGCGGCGGAAGCGGCGCAGGGTCCCGCGCGGTGTTCCGCCGGAGGTGATGAAGGCGCCGGAGCCCTGGGGTCTGCGGGGTCTTCTGCCGTCTGCGTCCCAGATGGCCAGTTCGCGGTCGTATGGGCCGTGGACGACCTCCTCCTCGTCCGGGGCGTCGAAGACGCGGACCGGATGGGTGGCGTCCCAGGGTGCCCAGCCGGGGTCGCCGTGCGTCGCGAAGCGCACCCATGCGTCGTGCATGGCCGTGGCCAGGGCGTGTGGGGTGTCCTCGCCGGCGAGTTTCACGGCGGCGGAGGTGTCGCCGGTGTCGAAGACGAAGCCGAGCTCCAGGGCGTGGCAGGAGCCGAGGGCGGGGAGGTGGGAGGGCCAGGCGAACTCGTAGACGTAGGAGGGGGCTTGGCCGAGGCGGGCGTCGGCGACGCGGTGCAGGGGAATGCGGAGGAGGTGGTCGGTGACGAGTTGGCCGACGAGGTCGGCGGTGCCCTTGTCGGGGTGGAGTTCGCGGTAGCCGCGGGGCACGTCGGGGCCGCAGTGGCAGCGGGCGCGGGCGCCGGCCAGGGCCACCGTGCCCAGGCGGTCGACGCGGTCGAGGAGGCCGCCGGGGACCAGCCAGAGGCGGTGCTCGTCGGTGGTCCAGCCCATGAGGAGGTCGATGTTCCGGGCCATGCCGTGCTCGACCAGGGCCTCCAGGGGGTCGTACGGCAGCAGGTCGCCGTCGACGACGATGCCGAAGGCGGGGCCGCCCAGTACGGGGCTGCTGAGGCGGCCGGCCTCGGCCTGTGCCTCGGCCAGCGCGGAACGGTCCACGGCGGCGAAGGCCTCGGCGGTGGCCGGGACCTTCAGGCGGGTGGCCATCCGGCGCACCATGCGACGCACCTTGTCGCGGTCCAGGGCTTCCGGCGGCCCGCTCTGCAGGACGGCACGGCGGAACAGGCCGCGTGCGCGCGGGACAGCCAGCAGGGCGCCGATGCTGATGGCACCCGCCGACTGGCCGAAGACGGTGACCCGGTCGGGGTCGCCGCCGAACTCGGCGATCGACTTCCGCACCCACTCCAGCGCGGCCAGCTGGTCGCGGAGTCCGTTGTTGGGCAGGGCGTCCGGGAAAAGGCCGTACCCCTCCACACCCAGCCGGTAGTTGATCGACACCAGCACCACTCCGTCGCGTGCGAAGCGGCTGCCGTCGTACACCGGGACCGCCGACGAGCCGCGGGTCAGCGCGCCGCCGTGGATCCAGACCATGACGGGGAGCCGGGCCCGTCGGCCCGGCTCCGGTGTCCACACGTTGAGGTTGAGGCAGTCGTCACCCGGCACGACGGGGTCCGACAGATAGCGGGCGAACGCCTCCGAGTACGGCGGTTTCGGCGGCGTCGGCCCGAACGCGACGGCGTCCCGCACCCCCGCCCAGGGCTCAGGCGGCTCCGGCGGCCGGAACCGGCGGGGACCGAAGGGCGGAGCCGCGTACGGGATGCCGCGGAACACCGCGATCCGGTACCCGTCTCCGTCCTCGTAGCTGCCGCGTACGTCTCCGTACGGCGTCCTGACCACGGGGCCCTGCCGGTCTGCCGTCATATGCGCAGCTCCTCACACCCACGCGTGAACGTCGGTCACACCAGAGCACCACATCCCTTCCGGCTATTCCGGCTACCCCGGCTATTTGGCGTACATCAAGGTGCCGAAGCCCGTCTGGTCGAAGCCGCCGCTGGTGGAGCCGTGGTCTCCGCCGCCGCCCTCGGGTCGGACGCGTTCGGCCATGCGGGTGATGTACGGGACGGACAGGCCCCGTCGCCGTGCGTAGTGGTAGTGCAGGATGTCCCACACGGGCCTGATCTGGCCGCGGCTCGCGGAGGAGATCACCGTGTGGGTCCGCTGGGCGCAGTTCTGGCCGGTGCCCCAGGTGTACGTCGTGAAGGGCACGTCCTCGCCCAGGTTGTACTTGGCGACGTACTGGGCGGCCTTCATGAACCGGTTGCTGTCGTAGCCGTAGAGGTCCTCGCCCTGCGACCAGGCCATCTCGCAGAAGGCACCCATCTGGCCCATGCCCATCATGGTGTGCCCCTGGTCGCGGCCCGACTCCTGCCACTGGGCGAGGCCCTGGCTGTCGTACACGAACGGGATCGCCTTGCGGATGGCGCCGTTGCCCGCGCCGTTCTTGAAGTAGTTGACGGCCTGGTCGTACTTGGCGCCGTCGTCGCACAGGATCCCGATCGCGAGGATCGAGTTCATGTTGCACAGGTCCCAGTTGGCCCAGTAGTTGGTGATGCAGGCGTCGTTGTGGTTGTTCAGGAACTGGTTGTTGAGCGGGTAGAAGACGTTGAGCATCATCCTCTTGAACCGCTCGATGTCGAACCCGCTGTAGCCGCGCATGAGTTCGGCGGCGTTGGCGAACTGGTAGCCGTAGATCCCGGCGGCCAGGAAGCGGTCGGCGTTGCCCGTGACGCTGGTGAGGGTGGACGACCAGGCGTTGAGGATCCTGACGGCCGCGTCACCGTTCGCCCTGGTCCCGGCGATCTGCCAGCGCAGGGCGTTCTGGTAGGCGGCGTGGATGTCGTTGTACAGGATGGTGTAGTTCTCGCCCGTGCCGCCGCGGATGATCGTGGCCTGCGGCCTGGGTGTCCAGGTGCTCGCGGAGTGGCCGTTGGCGGTCAGGCGGTTCCAGCCGGACAGCCACGGGTTGTCGCCGGCGGCGACGCGGACCTTGGCGCGGTTGAGTTCGCCGTAGGCGTGCAGCATGCCCGGGTGGGTGAAGGTCGCGGGGGCGGCCTCCGCCGTGGAGGCGGCGAAGGCGCTCCCGAGGGCGAGGGCGGCGGTGAGACCGCCGGCGGTCCGGAGCAGACCGCGGCGGCTCAACTCGCCGTCGTCTCCGTGCGTGGTGTGGGGGGACGTGCGGCTCATGGTGCGTCTCCAATCCTTGGAGGATCTACATGGGGGTGACGCTCACCTCGCTGAATCGCGTGGTGCTGTGGGCCAGCGGACTGCGGGAGCAGACCACGAGGCCCACGTAGTAGGGGGCGTCACCGAAGCCGGGGATCTCTCCCTCGGCGAGGGGGGTGAAGGTGACGCCGCCGTCCGTGGACACCGCTGCGGTGAAGGCGGTCCCGGTGCGCTTCAGCCGCAGCAGGCAGGGGGTGGTGACCGTGGCGTTGCCCGTGAAGGCCGACCGTCCGGCCACGGTCGTACGGAGCATGTGCTGGGCGGCGGTCCCGCCGGTGACGATCGCCCCGGCCGCCTGGTCGAACGGCGACAGGGACTTGGCCATCAGCAGTCCGACCCGGTCGCCGCTCGCGCCCTCGCGGGAGTCGAGCCGGGCGGTGATCTCGCAGTCACCGGTGACGAGCCGGCGTACGAACTGCCCTGTCATTCCCTGGTTGTTGACGGTCAGATCGGTCCCGGCACCGCGGACGACGAAGGTCCCGTCCTCGTAGGCCGTGCTGCCGGGGGTACGGACGGTCACCACACCGAAGGTGCCGAACTCCCGCTCGTCGAGGACCACGTCGCCGAGGTCGCCGTACGTCCAGGGGGCGGGCGGCGGTGTGCCGACCGTGATCTTCAAGGTGCCCGTCGTTTCACCGGCGGCGTTGCCCGCGGTGGTGGTGACGGTGAACTCGCCGGTACCGGTGGGGGTTCCGGAGACGACGCCGGTGCGCCTGTCGAGGCGCAGGCCGTCGGGCAGCCCGTCGGCGGTGAACCGTACGGGCTCGTGCGTGGCCCGCAGCAGGTGCCGGAGGGCGACGCCCTTGTTCGCGAACACGGCGGAGGTGGAGGTGAGTTCGGGCACCGACGGGGTCGGCATCTCGGCTGCGGCGGGCCGGGACAGCGGCCCACGTCCGCCGCCGGACGACTTGGCGACGGCGTAGTGGTACGTCGTGCCGGGCGTTCCCGTGGCGTCCGCGTACCGGATGCGGGTGCCGAACCCGACCGGTGCGACGCCGTTCGCGATGGTCACGTAGGGGCCGTCCGCGTCGGTGGCCCTCAGCACCTTGTACCGGGCCGAGAGGTCTGGATCGGTCCAGGCCAGCTCTACGGCGTCGGCACCGGCGGTCGCACTCAGGTCGGTGGCGGTGTACCCGGGGCGCGGCGTGCTCCACACCTCGCCGAGGGCGGACGACACCACGGTGACGTTGTCGAAAGCGCCGGTGCCGGTCTCGGCGTACTCCTCGTCGACGCCCAGGCAGGAGGTGAGCGCGAGTCCCGCGTAGGCGGTGCGCCCCAACTCCACTTCCGTGGAGCCGACTTCGGTCCAGTGGACGCCGTCCGGGGAGATGGCTCCGGTGCAGCGCCGGCCCCTGCGGGTGACGCGCACCCAGTACGGCATGCGCAGCCGGTAGCCGTCGCCCGCGCCCTCGACGTACGGCGCCTCCAGTGGGGTCGCCGACTCGGGCAGCGTCCCGAGGTCGGAGATCGGGAAGGACGCTTTGCTGGTGATGGCCTGCTGCTGGGTGGGCGGCACGGGGGTGCTGCCGGTGGCGGAGACGGACGCCCCGGCCGTCGGGCGTACGTTCCACACACCGCTCCAGGTGTGCAGTGGCAGGCCCTGGATCAGCATGGAGGCGTGCGCGGTGTCCGCGTCGAGGGATTCGCGCAGGGTGACGCCGATCTTGGAGTACTGCGAGCTGAGCGGGAACACGATGCGCGCGGTGACGGTGCCGTCGCCGTGCAGCGGCAGATGTGCCACCCGGTACGTGTCCGCGGTACCCCCCGCCTCCAGCACGAACCGCTCGCCGTCGAAGACCGCGGAGCCCGCGCGCCCGACATCCCCGACGTCCTGGGTGGCCCAGGGCTCGGGAAGGCCGGCAGTGGCCGCCCCCCATCCCGAACTGTCGCTCTTTCCACGTGAGTTGGCGGCGATGACCTTGTAGTAGTAGGTCCGCCCCGTGCGTACGTCGCTGTCGGTGTACGTCGGCTTGTCGAGCCCGGAGGCGATGCGCTCGTAGGGGCCCTCGGGGCTGGTGGCCCGCTGGACGGTGTACTCGCTCGCCCAGGCGGACGGCAGCCAGCCGACGGTGACGGCCTTGTCCTCCCCCACCGCCGTGACACCGGCCGGTGCGGCGGGCTCGGTCGACGAGGGCCCCTTGGTCCCGGCGTAGGTGAAGGTGCCGAAGCTGGGCAGGTCGTCGTTGCTGCCCTCGACGACGCGGACACCGCCCGTGCCGCGGAAGACGGCGGCCTTGGTGTACGGGGTGTCGAGGCCGCGTACGCCGGCGTAGTGGGCGTAGTACATCTCGTAGATCGGCGGCAGGTTGCCGCGGGCCCGGGCGGAGACGGTGGTCTTGATGTACTTGCCGGTGCGGTCCAGGTCGGGTGTGAAGGGGACGCCGTCGTCGCCGAGGTTGTAGCGGGCCGCGTACTCGGCGTTGGCGAGGATGCGGTTGTCGTCGAAGCCCCACAGGTCGACGCCCTGGTTCCAGGCGACCTGCGCGGCGTCGCCCATCAGGCCGATGGCGAGCTGCTCGTGGCCCTGGTCGCGGCCGCTCTCCTGGCCCTGGCCCGCGGCGGTGACGATGCGGCCGCGGACGCTGCCGTTGCCCGCGCTCGCGGCGACGAACCGGAGGGCGTCCTCGAAGAGGGTGGGCTCCTCGCAGAACACACCTATGGCGAGGATGGTCTGAATGGACGTCAGGTCCCAGTTGCCGTTGGCGTAGAGCATGTAGCCGGACACGGCCGGATACCAGACATTCAGGAACGACCGCTCGCAGCGCGCGATGTCGGCCTGAGTCCAGCCGTCGTAGCCGGTGTGCCGCAGCAGTTCGGCGGCGTTGACGAACTTGAACGCCTGGAGTCCGGCGCCGAGCGGGCCGTCGGCGCCGGTGATCGCGGTGAGCGACCTGGCCCAGACCTTGAGGATGTCGCGGGCCTTGTCGGCGTGGGCGCGGTCGCCGGTGACGCACCACATGAGGGCGTTCTGGTAGGCGGCGGCCGAGTCGGCGACGGCCTGGTTCTGGAAGTTGGTGGGGCCCCGTCCCCAGGAGGTGATCTGGCCGGTGTTCTGGATCGTGTACGTCGACTTCGACCGGGCGTGGGCGGAGAACGCCAGGTAGCCGTCGTGGACCGGGGACTCCTTGGCGGCGACCGCGGCCTTCATCCGGTCCAGGTCGTCCCGGGAGTGCAGGAGGCCGGGGTGTCTGAAGGTGAAGGCCGCTTCGGTGGCGGTCCGGGCCCAGGCGGCAGTGGCGGAGGCGGACAGCAGTCCGGCCCCGGCCATGGCCGTGAGTCCCGTCGCGCCGAGGAACGACCGTCGGTTGAGGTGAAGCATGGGTGTCTCCTGGTCTTACGGGTGCTGCACGGTGAGCGTGAGGGACTTGGTCGCCGTGCCCACGGTGTTCGTGGCGGAGACGGTGACGGTGTAGGTGCCGGGAACCTTCGGGATTCCGGAGATCAGACCGGTCTTCCCGTCGACCTCCAGGCCGTCCGGCAGCCCCTCGGCGCCGAACGACGTGGGCAGCGCGGTGGCGGTGACGAGGTGGTTGAAGACCTGCTTCTTGATGGCGGTGGCCTCGCCGGCGCTGGTGATCTCGGGGGCGACCGTGGCGGCGGCCTCGGAGTCCTTCAGGAAGCGCAGGTTCTGCACATGCTCGTTGACGAACATCGGTACCTGGTCCGGCGTCAGGTACCAGCGGGGCTTCTCCTTCATGGTGTCGGCGATGACCGTGCCGTTGATCGCCAGGTTCTGGAAGGTGAGGTTCTTGATCGGGCGGTCCGCGTCGTAGCCGACGACGACCGCCATCTCGGCCTTGTCGCCGTTGTATGTGAGGTTGCGGACGTAGACGTCCTCGATGCCCCGGCCGGGCGCGGCGTTGTACCGGTTGGCCATGACCCGCATATTGACGATCTGGCCCCAGGTGAAGTTCTCCAGCCGGACGTCCTGGATGCGGACGCCCCGGATGAGGTTCTTGTCACCGGGGTTGAGGGCGAAGCAGCCCTGGTAGAGGACCTGCGGCTCGCGGTGCTGGAGGACGTCGATGTTGCTGAAGACGATGTTCTCGATGACCTCGGGCTTCTCGGGGTTGCCGTGGGTGCCCATGTTCACCGGGTGGGCGACGTCGGCCCAGAGGGTGGAGTCGCGGACGGTGACGTTGCGGCAGTCGCCGTAGTAGTCCCAGCGGTGGGCGTAGATGGCGATGCAGTCGTCGCTGTTGCGCATCCAGACGCCCTCGATCAGGACGTCCTCGCTGCTGAACACATCGATGCCGTCGCCCCACTGGCCGAAGCTGTAGGAGTGCAGGTTGCGGACGGTGACCTGCTTCGACTGGCCGATGGTGCAGGAGTAGCCGGTCTTCGGATTGAGGGCGATGATGCCGTCGATCTCGATGTTCTTGGAGAAGGCCACCAGGGTGGCGGCGTCGGAGTCGTAGATGATGCCCCGGCCGAGCAGTCGGGCGTTCTCCACCTTGCTGAACTCCACGCGAGCCTTGAGCACCGCGCCACCGGCCAGGTACACCGTCTTCCCGCTGGGCACCATCACCACGTTGTTCGGAACGGTGTGAATGCCCGGACCGAAGTAGATGACGTCGGGGTCGCCCTCCTCCGGCCGCGTCGTCTCGATCGGGTTGGCGTGCAGCTGCAGGTTGTCGTAGATGTCGAACGCGCCGCCGTCGGCGTCACCGATCTCGATGGAGAGGTTGCGCGGCTCGGTGAGGCTGAAGGTGATGGTGTCGCCGCTCACCTCATGGGCGATGTCGTACGACAGGGGGCGGATCCGCGCTGAGGGGATGGTGCCCTTGGAGGAGGTGACCGCGACCTCCACGGTGCCGGTGAAGTCCAGGCCGGCGACGGAGGAGCTGCGGACGACGCCGGCGCCGGTCTTCTCGTTGATGGTCTTCGTCCGGGCGCGCACCACAGGGACCGTCTGCCATTCGCCGCCGGGCTTGCGAGCCTTGACGGAGAAGCTGGTGTTCAGCGGCAGCCCGGTCGGGATGGGATAGATGACCAGCCGGTCGGCGGCCTCCGGTCTGTCGTCGTCCTCCGCGCTCGCGGTGCCGGCGGCCATGCCGATGAGGGAGTACGCGGCGGCGGTGGCGCCCGCGGCCTGGAGAACGGTGCGCCGGGACAGGCCGGTGCCCTGGGTGTCGTTCATGAGGAAACTCCTTACAGGCAAAGGAAGTTGCGGGGGATCACCGGCGGATTACTTGAGCCCGGAGGTGGACATACCGGCGACGAAGCCGCGCTGGGCGACGAGGAAGATCAGCAGGATGGGGACGACGTACATCACCGAGGCGGCGGCCTGGAGGTTGGTGACGGGTGTCCCTGCGGTGGTGACGTAGGTGGACATCACGGCGACGGCGAGGGTGGAACGTTCCGTGGACAGCAGGAGTTGGGGGGCGATGTAGTCGCCCCAGGTCCAGGTGAAGGCGATCACGAAGCTCGCGGACAGCACCGGCCAGGACTGCGGCAGGAAGATCCGCCAGAAGATCGTGGCGTAACCGCAGCCGTCGACGATGGCGGCCTCCTCCAGCTCACGCGGCAGTCCGGCGAAGAACTGCCGGAAGAGGAAGACGAGATACGGCGCCGCCGCCAGCCCCCACAGCACCCAGGGCCAGTAGGTGTCGACCATGCCGAGCTTGGCGAAGATCAGATAGGTCGGCAGCAGCGTGATCATCTGGGGCAGCATCATCGAGCCGAGCAGGACACCGAACAGCGTCTTCTTGCCGGGCGCGTCGAGACGGGCGAAGCCGTAGCCGACCCAGGCGGAGCTGAGGGTGACCAGGGTGGCGTAGATGAAGGCGATGATGAGGGAGTTGCGGGCGTAGCCGAGGAAGTCGATCAGATTGAAGGCGTCCGCGAAGTTGTGCCACTGGAAGTCCGTGGGCAGCCAGTGCACCGGGGCCGCGGCCGTCTCGGCGGAGGTCTTCAGGCCGGTGAGGAACAGCCAGCCGAACGGGCCGAGGAACAGTCCCGTGATGACGACGAGCACGGTGTAGAGGACGAGTCGGCCGGTGCGCAGCCGTACACGGGGCGGGGACCCGGCCGACCGGCCGCCGCCGGTCGACGTGCGGCTGACGGAGGTGACGTTGCTGCTGGTGACGGTCACTTCTTCGCCTCCGGGTCGACGTTGTAGAACACCACTCCGGACGTGAACCTGAAGATGAGTCCGGTGACGATGAGGATCAGGACGAAGAGCACCCACAGCAGCGCGGAGGCGTAGCCGTAGCGGCCGAGCGCGAAGTACTCGGCGAACACATGCATCATGTACATGTAGTTGGACTGCGGGATGGCGGTGACGCCGGCCGTGGTGGCCTCGGCGGCCAGCAGCAGCGGCATGATCGTCTGCACCGAGGCGATCACCCCGGTCACCGTCTGGAAGAGGAGCACCGGCGACAGCAGCGGCACCGTGATGCTGCGGAACGTCCGCCAGGCGCTCGCCCCGTCGATCGTGGCCGCCTCGTGGAGTTCACGGGGCACGTCCTGGAGCCCGGCCAGCGAGATGATCATGATGTTGCCGGCGCCCCACAGCACCGTCATCAGCAGCACATAGCGGGCGTAGGGATCCGCGAGCCAGCCGAGGGCGTCGATGCCGAAGATGTTCAGCACCCCGTTGGCGGCACCGGAGTTCTGGTCGAACATCATCTTGAAGGCGATACCGGCACCCACCGGCGGCACCACGGCCGGCAGATAGAGCAGGGTCCGGAACAGACCCCGGGCCTTGAGCGGCCGGTTCACGAGGACGGCGAGCCCGAGCCCCGCGATGATCGACAGCGGCACCGAGGTCACCGCGAACAGTCCCGTCCGGCCCAGGGAATCCCAGGTCACCGGGTCGGCCAGCAGTTCGCTGTAGTTGTCGAGGCCGATGAACCGCCAGTGCGGCGAGATGCCGTCGTACGTGGTGAAGCTGAGCCACAGCGCGTACACCATCGGCACGATGGTCAGCAGCAGGAAGCCGATGATCCAGGGCGAGGTGAACATGTAGAACGCCCGGTGCCTGCGCGTGGTCATGGAGGTGCGCGGCCGGCCGTCGGCCGGTGCCCTGCCGGAGGCCGTGGCCTCCTTGGCGCGGTCCGCGACGGTGGAGATCTGCTCGACGGTCATCCCACCTGCTCCTTACCGCGCGCCAGCTGCTCGTTGATGATCGAGTTCAGGCGCCTCGCGAGGGTGTCGACGGAGATCTCGCCCTTCATCGCCGCGGGCGCGACCTGGTTGAAGAGGGCCTTGAAACCGTCCCCCGTGATGTAGGGGCTGAAGGAGATCACCGAGAAGTGCTCCAGCTCGGCCTCCTGCACCTTCAGCACCTGTCGCTGGTAGTCCTTCTCGGCCGGCATCAGCGGGCGCAGGGACTTCAGGCTCGGGATGCCCCAGCCGCCGCCCGCGCGCTCCTTGGCGGGTGCCTCGCCGAAGAACCACTCGAAGACCCGCCAGGCGGCGTCCTTGTTCCGTGCCTTCCTCGGCATCCACATGCCGGTGCCGCCCTGGCAGGAGCTGACCCGGCGGCCGCCCTCGAACATCGGGGCGGGGGCGAGACGGGACACCTTCGCCAGCTTCTCGTCGGCGTTGATCAGGCCGCCGAGCCAGTAGCCGCTGTTGGACATCGCGATCCGGCCCGCCTGGTAGGTGGGCCCGTCCCAGGTGTTGGGGTCGGGCTGGATGATGCTCGGCCCGACCCTGGTCCGGCCGTACTCGATGTACCAGCCGAGCGCCTTGCGGGCCTCGGGGGCGGTGAAGTCGACCCGGGTGAAGTCGTCGTTGAAGAGGGTGCCTCCGGCGGCCGCCGTCAGGCCTGACAGGTTGGTGACCTCGTACAGGCCGTTGTAGCTGCCGCCGAAGACGATGGTCTGGCCGTTCTTGCGCTGGGTGAGCCGTTTCGCGCTCTCCAGCCATTGCTCATACGTGACCGGCTCGGTCTCCGGCGGGTAGTCGATGCCGGCCTCGTCGAAGTGCGTGGTGTTGTACCAGTACATCGAGTCCTGGGAGAAGTCCTTCGCCATGCCGTAGCGCGGGCCCTTGCCCTGCGTCCGGCCGTCGTAGCGCCACAGGTCGTTGACCGGATCGAGGTCGTCGACCTTCAGGACGCTGCTCTTGGCGAAGTACGGGTCCAGCTCCTCGGCCACGTCCCGGGCCGCGAAGAACGGGGCGTCCACGGCACCCACACCGCGTACCAGGTCCGGTGGATTTCCGCTGGTCAGCATCGCGATCAGCTTGGTGATGTCGTGCTTCACCGTGACGATCTTGACGCCGATGTCCTTCTGGGCCTGCTTGATCTGCTCCGGGGAGATGTCCTCGGGTTTGACCATCAGCGTGACGGTCTCGCCCGGCCCGCTCACGCCGCTGGACACCTGGAGTGCGCACCCGCTCAGCGCCGCGGCACCGCTCGCGGCGCCACCCGCGGCGAGGGCGAGGAAACGGCGGCGGCTCGGGGGAGCACCGGCAGGGGTGTGCATAGACGCCTCTCCCTCAGCGCAACAACCGGTTTCTATAGGGGGAACGGGGCAGAGCTTGTTCCTGTCCGGAAACTACGTCAAGGGTCTCGGCCAATTTTCGAAAACTCGGCGTAACATCCGGGGTGTGGGGGTGAGCTGCTCTGAGCAGGACTGGAGCACGAGGGGCGAGGAACCGGTTTCTGGTTCTCCGGGTAACCGATTACGACCCAAGCGCGCCGATCCACGGCCATGGAGGCCCCTCACCACACGGGGTGACCACACACGGCGTCGATCACGGTCATTGACCGGCCCCGGCCCTCGACTTACGGTAGAAGACGTTTTCTGAAACTGTTCCCGCGCCGCTCGCTCCCGCAGCCTCCACGGCGCGCCCTGTCCCCCGTCGCACCTGTCATTTCCAGTCACCACCGTCACCGCCATCGCACCCAGGAGAGTCATGCCCAGCGCCCAGTCGCCGCGAGCCGTGTTCGCCATGGATCCGGTGCACCTCCCCCTGCTGTTCCCACCGTCGCTCATGGCGCGGCTGCGGCAGGTCGCCGAGATCGACCCCGAGGTCGTCGTACGGGACTTCGCCGACCCCGCCGTCGCCTCGGCGTTGGCCGGGGCCGAGGTGCTGATCACCGGCTGGGGCTGCCCGCACCTCGACGCGGACGTCCTGGCGGCGGCGCCCCGGCTGACCACCGTGCTGCACGCCGCGGGCTCGGTCCGCGCGCTGGTCGGCGAGGCGCTGTGGAAGGGCGGGGTCTCCGTCTCCAGCGCGGTGGCCGGCAACGCGCTGCCGGTCGCCGAGTACACGCTCGCGATGATCCTGCTGGCAGGCAAGGAGACCTTCGACCACCGCGAGCGCTTCCGGCAGACGCACGCCTATCCCTCCCCTGCCGAGACCGCGGCCATCGGCAACGTCGGCCGCCGGGTGGGCGTCATCGGGGCCTCGCGCGTCGGCCGCCGGCTCCTGGAACTGCTCCACCCGTTCGACTTCGCCGTCTCGCTCTACGACCCGTACGTCGACCCCGCGGGTGCGGCCGCGCTAGGTGCCCAACCAATGACGCTGGACGACCTGTTGCGCACCAGCGACATCGTCAGCCTGCACGCCCCCGACATCCCCGAGACGTACCGCATGCTCGACCGCGACAGACTCGCCCTGATCAGGGACGGCGGCGTCCTCATCAACACCTCCCGAGGCGCGCTGGTCGATCCGGAGGCGCTCACCGACGAACTGCTCTCCGGCCGGCTGAACGCGATCCTGGACGTCACCGAACCCGAGCCGCTGCCCGCCGGATCCCCGCTCTACCACCTCCCGAACGTCTTCCTCACCCCGCACATCGCGGGCTCGCTCGGCAATGAGCTGGAGCGTCTCGGCCGTACCGTCGTCGAAGAGCTCGAACGCCTCGCCGCGGGCCTGCCGCCCGCCCACCAGGTACAGCACACGGACCTGGCGAGGGTCGCCTGAACCGCGCCCCCGGCACTCGGCCCGGGGTCCGTCCCGGGCGCCGGGCACACCGGCGGGCCCGCGGCCACGGCGACTCCGGCCGCCACCTTTCTGCCGCCGTTGCCGTTGCTCACCGCAGTGCCGGGGGGCGCGGTCACACCGCTGACCTGGGCGGTTGGGGCGGCGCCCCTGGCCGCGGGGGTGACGGTGGGCTGCTTCGCGGCGGCCCGGGCTGCCGTAGAGCCGAGCACCACCTGGTCCGCCCGGCGCGCAACCGCCACGTCCCTCCCCTGGTCCGCCCGGCGCACAACCGCCAGGACCCTCCCCTGGTCCGCCCGGCGCACAACCGCCAGGACCCTCCCCTGGTCCGCCCGGCGCAACACCGCCAGGACCCTCCTCGCCGCCGCCCTCGCCTTCCGGAAACACGCCGGGAAACAATGGGATACGGTTCCCTCACCCACGGGACGGGTCTGCTACGGCGCCCGGCATCGGGCCCGGTGTTCGTCCCCTGCCCGGTGGGGAATCTCACTGCCGAAGGAGCCGCACGGTGAGTCAACGCAAGGGGTCGGGCGACTCCGGCCGGGCCACCATCCGGGACGTGGCGCAGCGGGCCGGTGTCTCGGTCGCCAGCGTCTCGCGCGTTCTGTCCGGCAACTACCCGGTCTCCGACGAGCTGCGCCGCCGGGTGATGAAGGTGGTCCGGGACTTGGACTACGTCACCAACGCCCACGCCCGCTCCCTGGCCGGCGGCGGCACCCCGACGGTGGCCATCCTCATCAACAACATCACCGGCGCGGCCTTCACCCATGTCGCCAAGGGCGTCGAGAGCGCGGCGTCGCTGCGCGGCTGGCTCACCCTGGTCGGCACCACCGGGGACGACCCGGAGCGGGAGCTCGCGCTGGTGAACCTGATGCGCCAGCAGGGCGTGGCCGCGGTGATACTGCTCGGCGGCGCGTACGACTACGACGAGTACCAGCTGCGGATGGCGCGTTTCGCCCGCTCCCTGGACGCCGCCGACTCCCACCTCGTCCTGGTGGGCCGGCCCCCGCTGGAGGGCGATGTCCCGGCGACCACGGTCGACTACGACAACGAGGGCGGCGCCTACGCCATGGCGAGCCATCTGCTGTCGGCCGGCCACCGCCGCGTCCTCGTCCTGCCGGGCCACGCCGAACTCACCACCGCCCAGGGCCGGTTGAAGGGTGCCAAGCGGGCCTTCGAGGCGTACGGCGTGCCGTTCGATCCCGGCATGGTGCGGCACGGCCCGTACGACTACGGGCACGGGTACGACGCCGTCGAGGAGAGCCTGCGGCAGGGGGCGGCGTTCACGGCGGTCCTCGCGGGGACGGACGTGGTCGCCGCCGGTGCCGCCCAGGCGCTGCGCGCGGCGGGCCTGCGCGTCCCCGAGGACGTCTCCGTCGTCGGCTACGACGACATCCCCCTCGCCTCCCAGCTCACCCCGCAGCTCACCACCGTCCACGTCCCCTACGAGGAGATGGGCCGCGCCGCCCTGCGCGCTGTCGCGGACCGCCGGGAGAGCGGCCGCCGCCGCGTCGGCGACGCCGACCATCTGGTCCTCGGCACGCACGTGGTCGTACGCCAGTCCGTGCGCCCGCCGACCCAATAGACCGAACCCTATTCGCAGCGATCACGCTGCACCCGAACCGTATATGGTGACGCCATGAGTACGGTCAACGGGATCGTGGACGACATCGACAGGGCGTTGCTCGCGGAGCTTCAGCGGGACGCCACTCAGGCCTACGCGGCACTGGGCAGGGCGGTCGGGCTGTCGGCCGGCGCGGCGCACGACCGCGTACGGAAGCTCCGTGAGCGCGGTGTCATCCGGCACACGACCGTGGATGTCGACCCGGCCGCTCTCGGGCGGGGCGTCCTCGCGTTCGTGATGATCGAGTCGTCGGCCTGGCTGGGAGACGCGAGCGAGTCCTTCGCCGCCGTCCCCGAGATTCAGGAAGCCCATGTCATCGCGGGCACCGCCTCGGTCCTCGTGAAGGTGCGCACGGCCACCACGGAGCAGTTGCAGGACGTCCTGCGGCGGCTCTACGCGATCGACGGCGTGAGCGGAACCCGTGCGACCGTGGTACTGGAGACGTTCTTCGAAAGGCCGGTCAGCACATCGTGAACTTCAGGTCGGACTTCAGGTCGATCTATCAGCACGGCTTCGCGCGGGTCGCCGCGTGCACCGGCCACGCGGCGATCGCCGACCCGCCCGCCAACGCGGAGGCGGTCCTGCGGCAGGGGCGCCAGTGCGCGCAGGACGGGGTCGCCGTCGCCGTCTTCCCCGAGATGTGCCTGTCCGGCTACTCGATCGAGGACCTGCTGCTCCAGGACGCGCTGCTCGACGAGGTCGAGGAGGCGCTCCAGGCCGTGGTCGCCGGATCGGCGGAGCTGCTGACGGTCCTCGTCGTCGGCGCCCCGCTGCGCCACCGCAACCGCGTCTACAACTGCGCGGTGGTCGTGCACCGCGGCCGGATCCTCGGCATAGCACCCAAGTCGTACGTGCCGAACTACCGCGAGTTCTACGAGCGCCGCCAGATCGCCTCGGGCGACGACGAACGCGGCGGGACGATCCGGGTCGGCGGCGCGACCGTACCGTTCGGCACGAACCTGCTCTTCGCCGCCGAGGACGTGCCAGGCCTCGTCCTCCACGCGGAGATCTGCGAGGACATGTGGGTCCCGGTGCCGCCGAGCACGGAGGCGGCACTGGCCGGGGCGACGGTCCTCGTGAACCTCTCGGGCAGCCCGATCACGGTCGGCCGGGCCGAGGACCGGCGGCTGCTGTGCCGCTCGGCGTCCGCGCGCTGTCTGGCCGCGTACGTCTACTCGGCGGCCGGACTGGGCGAGTCGAGCACCGACCTGTCCTGGGACGGCCAGACCATGATCTACGAGGACGGTGTCCTCCTGGCCGAGACCGACCGCTTCGCGCAGGGCGACCAGTACGCGGTGGCCGACATCGACCTCGACCTGCTGCGCCAGGCCCGCGCGCGCATGGGCACGTTCGACGACAACCGCCGCAACCACGCCGCGCGCACCAACGACTTCCGCGAGGTGTCGTTCCGACTCGACCCACCCAAGACAGACCTCGGCCTGCGCCGCAGGGTGGAACGTTTCCCCTTCGTACCGGCCGACCCCTCACGCCTCGCCCAGGACTGCTACGAGGCCTACAACATCCAGGTCGCGGCCCTCCAGCAGCGACTGAGGGCGATCGGCAATCCGAAGATCGTCATCGGTGTCTCGGGCGGCCTGGACTCCACCCACGCCCTGATCGTCGCGGCCCGGGCCATGGACCGCGCGGGCCGCCCCCGCAGCGACATCCTGGCCTTCACCCTGCCCGGCTTCGCGACCGGCGAGCACACCAAGGGCAACGCCCACAAGCTGATGCGCTCGCTCGGCGTGACGGCGGCCGAGCTGGACATCACGCCGACGGCCCGGCTCATGCTCCAGGAGATGGGCCACCCGTTCTCGTCCGGTGAGCCGGTGTACGACGTCACCTTCGAGAACGTCCAGGCCGGCCTGCGCACCGACTACCTCTTCCGCCTGGCCAACCAGCGCGGCGGCATCGTCCTCGGCACCGGTGACCTCTCCGAGCTGGCGCTCGGCTGGTGCACGTACGGCGTCGGCGACCAGATGAGCCACTACAACGTCAATTCCGGCGTCCCGAAGACCCTCATCCAACATCTCATCCGCTGGGTCATCAGCAGCGCCCAGTTCGAGCAAGAAACCAACGACACACTGGCCGCGATCCTCGACACGGAGATCAGCCCGGAACTCGTACCGGGCGAGGAGCTGCAGTCCACCGAGTCCAAGATCGGCCCGTACGCGCTGCACGACTTCACCCTGTACCACGTACTGCGCCACGGATTCCGTCCGTCGAAGATCGGCTTCCTGGCCTGGCACGCCTGGCGGGACCAGGAGTCCGGCGCGTGGCCGCCCGGGTTCCCGGAGGCCGAGCGGACGACGTACGACCTGCCGGAGATCTGGCACTGGCTGGACACCTTCTGCCGCCGTTTCTTCGGCTTCGCCCAGTTCAAGCGCTCAGCCATGCCGAACGGTCCGAAGGTCCTGGCCGGCGGCGCCCTGTCACCGAGGGGCGACTGGCGCGCCCCGTCGGACAGCTCGGCGGACGCTTGGCTGAGGGACATGGCGCGGTGGGACGTAGCTGGCGCTGGGGACTAGCTGTCGTCACATTCCCGTCTGCCGAGCGACGCCATGCACGCTCCCCCACTCTCGGCTTCTCCCCCACTCTCGACTTCGCTCGAGCGGGAGGGACCCCCATGAGCGGGAGGTGCCCCCACCGCCGCACCGGGCGAAAGCCCATGTACATCCACGAGGGCTTTCGCCCGGCACGCTCAGAGCACGCACCTACGCGGACATCAGCCGCTACCGCGGCGGGCGCTCGGCCCGCCCTCCGGCGGACG
>NZ_VTHJ01000019.1:39774-138596 GCF_008386495.1 Streptomyces tailanensis
ACCTGGCCGGCGCCCGGGCGCGCCGGCCGGGCGACGCCCGGGCATTTGGCGCTCGGCAATGGGCAGTTCCGTCCCGCCGAAATGTCCGGCTTGCGACGTATGGGCGAGGCGAAGGTGGGGCGAATCCGCCAACGGCACGACCATGACCCACCCGGCCCTGATCGCCTCCATCATCGCCGCCGCCGCGCTCACGGCCGCGTCGGGCCTCCTCGCGGCGCGATGGATGACAGACCGGCCGGGGCAGCGAGCAGGACGCGGTCGGGGGTTCGACCCGCCCGCGGCGATTGGCAGATCCGTCCCAGCAACACGCCCCTTTTGCTCCATTTACGGCATCCCCGCTGGGACTGATCTGCCAATCACTCCCTCGAACCCGCCCCACCCTCGATGGTCGTACGGTCCCACCCGCCCCCCGTCGGAGGCGCCTGGCCACGCGCGATGAGTAGTGTTACGTAAGCGTTTTCAGGCCCCGAGGCCGCCGCGAACCCCACCCCCGCGGCGGCCTTCGCGCCGCCCACCCCTACCCTGACCTGCACGTCCTTCACCCTCCCCGATCTCAGCGACCCACATCTCCTCGCAACCCCACAGACAAGCCCGCGTAACAATTTCTCTTCGCACTCTTGCGTGAGTCGATCTGGCCACCTACGTTTCACAGCAACCGTTTACTACGCCTTCCGCAGGGGTCCCGAGACGCGAGCTGACGGTCCGCCTCGCTCGCCGTCGCCCCACCGAGCCGCCCCTCGCTCTTTCCCAGCCTCCGCGCTCGTCTACGTCTCGAAGGATGACCGTACGATGAACTCCATCAGCCCCCGGAGAAGGTTCGCCCGCATCGCTGTCGCGGGTGTGGCGCTCACAGGTCTGCTCTCCGCATGTGGCGGATCCGACTCCACTGACGACTCCTCCGCCGATTCCTCGGGTCCGGTCACCCTCGACTTCTGGGGCTGGGCCAACGGCCAGGAAGCCGTCGTCAAGGCGTTCAACGCCAGCCACAAGGACGTCCAGCTCAAGTACACCAAGGTCACCGACCAGCTGACCATGCAGAAGCAGCTGACCAACGCCGTCAAGGCCGGCAACGCTCCCTGCCTGCTGCAGAACACCGGCGAATACGTCACGAGCTGGGTCTCGCAGGGCGCCCTCGCCGACATCACCCAGTACGTCGAGTCCAGCAAGGACAAGTTCAACCCCGGCTCGTGGGCCGTCGGCCAGGTTCAGGGCAAGGTCTACGGCGTACCCACCGCCTCGGCGCCCGCCTTCACCATCTACCGCACCGACATCTTCAAGAAGTACGGCCTGGAGGCGCCCGAGACCTGGGACGACTTCATCGCCGCGGGCAAGGAACTGAAGAAGCACGACATCAAGATCACCAACTACGCCGGTGAGGACCCGAGCACCCTGGAGGTGCTCGCCATGCAGGCCGGGGCGCACTGGTACTCCGTCGAGGGCGACTCCTGGGTGGTGAACTTCCAGGACGAGGGCACCCTCAAGGCGGCCGAGGTGATCCAGGAGATCGTCGACAACGACCTGAACTCCAAGCTCTCGTTCGCCGACTACGCGGCCGTGCAGCGCAACTACGACAACGGCGGCACCGCGACCCGGCAGATCTCCACCTGGCAGATGTCCGGCATGGTGCAGAACTTCACCAAGTCCTTCGGCGACTGGGCGCTGTCCCCCTGGCCGACCTTCAAGGGCGAGGGGCCCAAGACGCCGGCCGGCACCAACCAGAGCGGCAACCTGACGCTGGTGTCGGAGCAGTGCAAGAACAAGGAGCAGGCCGCCGAGGCGGCAATGTGGATGTCCACCGACACCGGTGCGGTCAAGACCATGGCGAGCCCGGAGACCGGCAGCGGTGTGATGCCGGCGCTGGCCGACAGCGAGTCGTACGTCTCCGAGGCGATCTCGGAGAAGCTGCTCGGCAAGAACTACGAGCCGGCGAAGCAGATCGTGACGGACAGCCTGGGCACCGTCACCAGCGACTGGACCTTCGGCCCGAACTGGACCGCGATGTTCACGGAGATGCAGGACGAGTGGGCCGCGGTCGTCAGCAAGAAGCAGAAGGTCACCGACCTCCTCGCACACATGCAGGAGTGGACGGTCAACGACCTGAAGCAGCGCGGCATCAACGTCAAGGGCTGAGGCAGACCCGATGATTCGCTCACTGCGCTGGAAGGGTGCCGCGTTCACGGTGCCCTTCCAGCTCGGCTTCGTCTTTCTCTACCTGCTTCCGATCGGCTACGCGATCCACCAGTCGCTGTTCCTGGAGAGGCAGTCCGGGCTGGGGCTCGGCGGCGCGACCACGGAGTTCGTCGGGCTGGAGAACTACCAGCAGGGCCTGACCGACTCGGCGTTCATGACCTCCATCCTCAGGGTGGTGCTGTTCGCCTGCGTCCAGATCCCGTTCATGCTGATCATCAGCCTGGTGCTGGCCCTCTTCCTGGACGCGGTCACCTCGAAGGTGGCCGGCCGGTTCCGGATCATGCTGCTGGTCCCGTACATGATCCCCGGCGTGGTCGCGGCCATCGTGTGGATCAACCTGTACAGCCCCGAGGTGGGTCCCCTGACTCCGCTCGGCGAGCTGTTCGGGTTCGACTGGAACTTCTTCGACCCCTCGATGGTGTGGCCGGCCATCGGCAACCTGCTGACCTGGCACGGCATCGGCTACAACATGGTGATCATCTACTCGGCGCTCCAGGGCGTGCCCCGCGAGCTGTTCGAGGCCGCGCGCCTTGACGGTGCCACGGAGCTCCGGATCGCGCTGAGCATCAAGGTCCCGTTCGTGCGCGGCGCGCTCGTCCTGACCGCGCTGCTGTCGATCATCCAGATGCTGCAGATCTTCAACGAGCCCGCGCTGTTCCGCAATGTGACCCCTGAGACGATCAGTGACAGCTTCACCCCGATCATGATCATCTACAACCAGGCGTTCAACGCCGCCAACTACAACTACGCCGCGGCCCTGTCGGTGCTGCTCGCCCTGTTCCTCGGCGTCGCGTCCTTCCTCTTCTACCGGCTGACCTCGAGGGAGGCGGACTGATGGCGCTGACGGAAAACATCAAGGAAAACGGCGAGAAGAGCGGCAAGAAGAGCGGCGCGGAAACCGCTTCCGAGCCGTCCCGCGGGGGCACCGTCCGCCGGCGCACCCGACCGGACCCCGCTGCCCGTTCACGGGGCGGGCAGCGGTTCGTCCTCCTCGGTCTGGTCCTGGCCAGCGCCTACAGCCTGTTCCCGGTGTACTGGCTGATCATCGCCGCGACCAAGGACCGGGTCGGCCTGTACCAGAGCAACGGCCTGTGGTTCTCCGACTTCCACCTGTGGGAGAACCTGCAGCAGGTGTTCACGTACGAGGACGGCATCTTCCTGCGCTGGACCGCCAACTCGTTCCTGTACGCCGGTGTCGGCTCCCTCGGCGGCACGCTCATCGCCCTCGCCACGGGCTACGGCCTCGCCCGCTTCGACTTCCCCGGTCGTGGCGTGGTCTTCGCGGCCGTGGTCGGCTCGTTCCTGATCCCGATCGCCCTGCTCACGCTGCCGCTGTACCTGATGTTCTCGAAGATCGGCCTGGTCGACACCCCCTGGGCGATGCTGATCCCTTGCTTGATCAACCCGTTCAGCGTGTATCTGGCCAAGGTCTACACCGAGGCCACCATCCCGTTCGAACTGCTTGAGGCGGCCCGTATCGACGGCGCCGGTGAGCTGCGGATCTTCTTCAGCATCGTGCTGCGGATGATGACCACGGGCGGCGCGACGGTGTTCCTGCTCGCCTTCGTCAACACCTGGAACGCGTTCTTCCTCCCCCTGACCGTGCTGCGCGGCCAGGAGAACTGGACCCTCAACCTGGGCCTGTACAACTGGACCGGCAAGCGGTCGGAGTCCGGCATCGACCTGACCAGCCTCGTCCTGACCGGCGCGCTGCTGTCCATCATCCCGATGGCGATCATGATGGTCGCGATGCGCCGCTACTGGCGGTCCGGCGTCACGATGGGAGCACTCAAGTGACCGTGGCCCACAACCCCGTCATCCGCGGCTTCGCCCCGGACCCCTCGCTGATCCGCGTCGACGACTGGTACTACGTCGCGACCAGCTCGTTCGAATGGTTCCCGACGATCCCGCTGCACCGCTCCAGGGACCTGGCGACCTGGGAGTACGCCGGCCATGTACGCGGCGCGGTCCCGGACGGCTCCCTGACGGGCGTCCCCGACTCGGCGGGCATCTGGGCGCCGTCGTTGAGCTGGGACGGCGAGCGTTTCTGGGTCGTGTACACGATCGTGCGGTCGGTCGGCACGCGGTACTTCGACCTGGACACGTACGTCAGTACGGCCTCGGAAGTGGACGGGGAGTGGACCTCGCCGAGGCGGGTCGCGAGCCACGGCTTCGACCCCGCCCTCTTCCATCATGAGGGCCGGCTGTGGCTGCTCAACATGCAGAGCGACCACCGCCCGGGCGGCAAGCGGTTCGCCGGCATCGTCCTGACGGAGTTGGACCGGGCCACGCTGCGCCCGGTGGGCCGGACCCATCTGCTGCTCCAGCACGACAAGTTGATCGAGGGCCCGAAGCTGCTGGTGCGCGACGGCTGGTACTACCTGGTGCTGGCGGAGGGCGGTACGGGCTTCGAGCACGGGGTGCGGGTCGCACGCGCCCGTGCGCTGACGGGTCCGTACGAGCTGGATGATCTGCCGCTGCTGACGACCCGGGACGACCCGAAGGTGCCGCTCCAGAAGGCCGGCCACGCCGAGTTGGTGGAGACCCCGGACGGTGAGTGGTTCCTGAGCCACCTCGCCGCCCGGCCGCTGCACACCGAGCACGGCATGCGCTGCCCGCTGGGCCGGGAGACCGCCGTCCAGGCCGTGACCTGGGACGACGACGGCTGGCCCCGGCTGCGGCAGGGAGGCTGGCATCCGGCGGTCGAGGTGGAGGTGCCGACGGTCACGGGCGCGGCGCCCGCACCGACGCCCTCTGAAGGTGACGGCTCCCTGGCCTGGCCGTGGAGCAGTCTGCGGGCGGAGGCGGACGCGTCCTGGGCCGACACCGGCGCCCGGCCCGGCTGGATCCGGTTGCGTGGGCGGCAGGGTCCCGAATCGCTGTGGGACCAGAGCCTGTTGGCCCAGCGGCTCACCGAGCACCGGGCCGAGGTGGAGGTGACGGTCGAGGCGAACCCCCGGTCCTTCACCGAGGCCGCCGGTCTGCTGCTCTGGTACAACACCACGTCGTACCTCACCCTCGACCTGACCTGGGCCGAGCCGGAGGGCGAACCCCAGCGGGGCCAGCAATGGCGTGACGGCGGCCGAACTGTGCTCAGCCTGGTCGAGAGCGACGAGGAGGGCGCCCGGCAGGTGGCCGTCGTCGAGGTCGAGCCAGGGCAGCCGATCACGCTGGGAGCGACGGTCGACGGCGCCGACGCCCGCTTCTGGTACCTCCGCGACGGCCAGCGTACGCCTGTCGGACCGGTCCTGGACTTCAGCCGCCTCTCCGACGACTACGGCTCCAAGCTGCGCTTCACGGGCGCTTTCGCCGGCATCCACGCCCAGGACCTCGTCAACGCCACCTTCACTGCGGACTTCAGCGAGTTCCGACTGTGTTCGAGGTTTCGAAAGTTTTGAGCCAAGTGATCCTTTGAATCACCGCTTCTTCCCGCCGTCTTGAGTTGGCCTTACCGTAGGAAGCGCTTGCTATTCGAAAATTTCACCGGCCCTCGGGACGGGGCCTGAGAGGTGGAGTCGCGATGGTGCGTGGCGGGAGCGCGACGGCCGGGCCGACGCTGGCGGTGGTGGCGCGCGAGGCCGGGGTGTCCGTGCCGACGGCCTCGAAGGTGGTCAACGGCCGGGAGGACGTGGCCCCGGAGACCAGGCGCCGGGTCACCGAGGCGTTGGACCGGCTCGGCTATGTCCGCAGGCCCAGGTTCGAGGCGTCGAAGCCGTCGCGCATGGTCGACCTGGTGGTGCACTCACTGGACAGTTCCTGGTCGGGCGCGGTGCTGCACGGTGTCGAGCAGGCGGCACACGACGCCGGGCTCGAGTTGGTGGTCTCGGCCGGGCTGACCCGGACCCGGGGCGGCCGTCCCGAGCGCGGCTGGTTCGACAAGCTGACGGCCCGGGGCTCGGCGGGGGTGCTGTTCAACCTGGCCGAACTGTCTCCCGCCCAGTACTCCTGGCTCGCCCAGCACCGCATCCCGTTCGTGCTGATCGACCCCGTACTCGAACCGCCGCCGGGCGTGGTGTCGGTGGGCGCGGCCAACTGGCAGGGCGGGATGACCGCCACCGAGCATCTGCTGGCCCTGGGGCACGAACGGATCGCCGTGATCGCCGGGTACCGGCGCAAGATGTGCAGCAGCGCCCGCGTCGCCGGCTACCGCTCGGCGCTCACGGCCGCGGGGATCCCGTTCCGGCCGGAGTACGTCCGTTACGGCAACTTCGTCGAGACCGCCGCCCACGGCCGTATGCACCAGCTGCTCGACCTGCCCGAGCCGCCGACCGCCGTGTTCGTCTGCTCGGACAGGATGGCGCTCGGTGTGTACGAGGCGCTGGCCGAGCGGGGGCTCAGGGTGCCGGACGACATCAGCGTCGTCGGTTTCGACGACCTTCCCGAGGCCCGCTGGGCGACACCGGCCCTGACCACGGTCCGCCAGCCGCTCTCCGAAATGGCCTCGACCGCACTGCACCTGCTCGTACGGATGATGGAGGGCGAGCAACCGGAGAGCACGCGCACGGAGTTGTCGACGCGACTGGTGGAGCGGGCCAGTACACGTGGTTGCGGTGGACCTGAGTTCGGGTGAACGGTAGGCGTCGTGCGACCGTACGCATAGAGATGGCCGTACGGGTGCGCCGGCGGTGTCACCAGCACTGAGCTCCACATGCTCCACAGGGAAGGACCTTCGGGTTGTCGCACATACACTCTCCGCAGCTTCCGGGACCGGCACCGGCACCGGACGAGGAAACGGCCCCGGAGGATACGGACCCGGAGGAAGCGGCCCCAGGGGAAGCGGAGAAGGCCGAGGTCGAGCCCGAGTCAGAAGCAGAGCCCGAGTCCGAGTCCGAGCAACCCCCGACCCCCTCCGGCTGGCGTACCAGGCACCCCAAGGCCGCGCGTGCGGTGGCCTGGAGCGTCACCGGGCTCTCCCTCGCCCTCGTCCTCTTCGCGTTGCTCGTGCCGAACGACGTCACCGAGATCGAGTTCGGGCGTTTTCTGCGGATCCCGGCGGAGGGGATCCTCGTGGCCGCGCTGCTGCTCGTACAGCCGCCGAGGGCGCGGCGCGTGGCAGCGGTCGTGGTCGGGGTGGTGCTCGGACTGCTGGTGATCGTCAAGGTGCTGGACATGGGGTCGTACTGGACCCTCGACCGGCCGTTCGACCTGGTGCTGGACTGGATCCTGCTGGACGACGCCCAGTCGTTCATGAAGGACTCGCTCGGCGGTGCGGTCGCTCAGGCCGCCACGGTCGGGGTCGTCGTGCTGGCGCTCGCCCTGCCCGTTCTGATGACGCTGGCGGTCATACGGATCAGCCGGCTGATGGTGCGCAACCGGCAGACCGCGAGCCGTACGCTGCTGGTGCTCGGCACCGCCTGGATCACCTGCTCGACGCTGACCCTGGAGATCGGCGACGTGCCGCTGGCCTCGCACAGCGCGGCGACCCTGGTGGAGAACCGGGTCGAGGCGGTGCGTGTGGGGCTGAAGGACGGGGAGGCGTTCGAGAAGCAGGCGGCGGTCGACGCTTTCGCCGACGTACCGCCGGACCAGTTGCTGACGGGGCTGCGCGGCAAGGACGTCCTGATCACGTTCATCGAGAGCTACGGCCGCTCCGCGATCGACGACCCTCAGATGGGCGAGCCGCTGGGTGAGACGCTCGCGCAGAAGACGGAGGAGCTGAAGGAGGCCGGGTACGCGGCCCAGAGCGGCTGGCTGCGCTCCCCCATCACCGGCGCCGGCAGCTGGCTCGGCCACTCCACGTTCCTGTCCGGCCTGTGGATCAAGAACCAGTCGCGTTACAACAACCTCGTCGCGAGCGACCGCCTCACCCTCACGGAGGCGTTCCGCCGCACCGGGGCCTGGCGCACGGTCGGCATCGTGCCGGGCACCCAGATGGCGTGGCCGGAGGGCAAGTACTTCGGCCTGGACCACATCTACGACTCCGACGAACTCGGCTACCAGGGACCGAAGTTCAGCTGGTCGACGATGCCCGACCAGTACACCCTGAAGGCCTTCGAGGAGCTGGAGCACGGCAAGGAGGGCCGGGGGCCGATGATGGCGGAGATCATCCTGACCTCCAGTCACAACCCGTGGGCGCCCATCCCCCGGACGATCCCCGAGGATCAGATCGGCGACGGCTCGGTCTACCACTCCCTCCAGAAGGCCGAGGGCAAGGACCCCAAGGAGGTCTGGAAGGACCCGTCGGACGTCCGCGACGAGTACCGCAAGACCATCCAGTACTCGGTGACCAGCCTCGTCGACCACGTCGCGAAGTACGGCTCGAAGGACACCGTCCTGATCTTCCTCGGCGACCACCAGCCCAACAAGACGGTCACCGGCGACAACCCGAGCCACGACGTGCCGGTCTCGATCGTCGCCCAGGACCCGGAGGTGCTGGAGAAGATCTCCGACTGGGGCTGGGTCGACGGCCTCAAGCCGGCCGCCGACACCCCGGTCTGGCGGATGGACAAGTTCCGCGACCGCTTCATGACGGCGTTCGGGCCACAGCCGGGCGGTACGCCGTAGGTCTACGAGGGCCCGGTCGTCCAGGCGATCGCCCCGCAGGTGCGCCAGGAAGTCCGGGTCCTGGTACGCCTCCGCCGCGTGTCCGAGGGCGGTGTAGAAGACCCGGCCGGCGCCCTGCTCCTTGCACCACACCAGGGGATGGTCCTCACCCATCTCGCCGCCCTCGTACGAGGATTCGTCGGCGCGGGCGAGCACGCGCACCGAACCGCGGGGACTGGCGCGGAAGTCGTACCACTCGTCCGTGAACTCCCAGACGGGCGGCAGGTGGTGTACGGCGGGTAGGCGGTCGTGCGGGAGTACACGAGGATGCGGTCCGAGGGCATGATCCAAGCGTCTCTGCCCGGCTTAGGGATCCCTGGAGCAACCCAGTACTGCACCGTTGCAGTACTAGGGTTCGGGTGTGGTGAAATGCCCGACGCACGCCGAACGCCTTCGTGCCCTGGTGCCGGTCACCGAAGCGATTGGCCCGCGTGGCACGTCCCTCCGGACGCTGGTCGGTCCAGCCTGCACAGCTATCGGACCGAGGAGGGTGCCCGACGTCGCCTGGGCGCCGGGCGTGCGCGTGGCAGTCTGCCACAGGAACACTACGGATCGCTCATCAGACTGGTCAGTCTGTTTCCGGGACCGGGCCGACCCCAAGGACCGAAATCTTCGGATCTCAGGGGATCAGCCCGAGGCTCCCACCTCGTTGCGAGGTGCTCCGTCTCCCACCGGGGGCAGGTCGCCGCGCCCGATCGGGATGCCGTGGGGTGGGGGCGGGGGCTTGCCGTGGTGCGGGGGTGGCAGGAGGAAGGCGAGTTCGGCGTCGGTCGGGCGGTGGGCGGCCAGGGCGGCGGAGCGCAGCACGGCACGGTCGACGGCGGCCGCGACGGCGCTGACCCGTACGACGTGGTCCTTCTCCGGCACGGCGTACTCGTGCTGTCCCGGCGAGGTGCGGTACCAGACGTCCCCGTCCCGCTGACACGTGACCGTGCCGCCCGTGCCCTGTCCGAGCGGCTGCCCGGGGCAGCTCTCGGCGGTCATCGTGCCGCGGTCGACGAGGAGCAGGAGCTGGGCGCTGTTCCGCCGGGACCAGTAGGCGGCGGAGAAGCCGTCGCCGCCGTACACGCCGACCGACTGCCGGGCGAGCGTGAAGCCGGGGGCCTCGGTGACGTAGACGAGCCCGGGGGCGAAGCCCATCGCCTCGGCACGGGCCTGGAGCTCGGCCCGGTCCGGCGGCGGCGCCAGGGGCTCACGGCCCGCGACCACGACCTTCTCGGTCCCGCAGGCCGTGAGCAGCAGCGGCAGCAGCGCCAGGGGCAGCAGAGCGCGCGCGGTACGGAACATGGCCTACATCCTGCCGCACAGTTGTTCCACAGGTGAGCCCAAGGGTCCGTTCTCCCGAGAGTCCCACATCACGAGACGCCGAGCGATCGTACGGGGGTGTCCGATTCGTTCAAGACGGGCCGCCGCGGGCCTGCCTACGGTGGCCTCATGACTCCACGACTCGATGCGATAGGCATGGTGGCCTCGGACATGGCCGCCTCCGTCACCTTCTACCGCCGTCTCGGCTTCGCCTTCCCCGAGGGCGCCGAGAGCCTGCCGCACGCCGAGGCCGAACTGCCCGGCGGGCTGCGGCTGATGCTCGACACCGAGGAGACCGTGCGTTCCTTCTTCCCCGAGTGGCAGCCGGGGAAGGGCGGCGGCGCCTCGCTGGCCCTGCGGTGCGACAGTCCCGCCGAAGTAGACGCGGTGTACGAGGAGTTGGTCGCCGCCGGGTACCACGGTGAGCTCAAGCCGTGGGACGCGGTGTGGGGCCAGCGGTACGCCGTGGTGCACGACCCCGACGGCAACGGCGTGGACCTCTTCGCGCCGCTACCGTCCGCCACCGAGTAGCTCACCGAGCGGCAGCCCCGCCAACTCCCTCACGTCACGCGCCAGATGGGCCTGGTCGGCATACCCGGCCCGGACGGCCGTGTCGGCGAACTGCACCCCGCCACGCGCCAGCGCGAGCGCCCGCTGCAGCCGCAGCACCCGGGCCAGCGTCTTGGGCCCGTACCCGAAAGCTGCGAGCGACCTGCGGTGCAACTGCCGGGCACCGAGGCCGAGTTCATCGGCGGTGGTGGCCACCGGGCGACCGGCGTCGAGGGCGGCGACGATCCGCCGTAGCAGAGGATCAGGGCCGTCGACCTTGTCCGCCCGTTCCAGCGCCACTTCTTCGAGACCGCTCGCCGGGTCGACGGCCGCGTTCACACGGGCGGTGAGCCGCCGCGCTAGCGAGACGGGCCACAGATCCGCCAGCTCCACCCGCCGGTCCCGCAACTCGTGCGCGGGCACACCGAGGAACGTGGGCGCGGTGCCGGGGCAGAAACGGATTCCGGCCCACCGACTGGGTGCGCCCTCGGCGACGTGCGCCCGGGTGTCGGGGCCGGCGACCAACAGCCGCCCGTCGTTCCAGAGCAGATCCATGCACCCGTCGGGCAACACGAGCCCTGTGCCGCCCCTGGGTGGCGTGTTGGTCCACACCACCGCCCCGGACAACCGTGAAGCCCTTTCGACGTACACATGGACGAGGCTACGCCTAAGACCGCCGCTCATCTCAGGGGCGCGGGGCTGTGTCGATATGCGGCTCCGCCGCGTGGGCGCGAGCAACCACCAACGACCCGCAGTCGCCAAAAACCGCACCACCCGAGCTAAAAGGCGCCCGCCCCTACTCGTCCCCCTTCTTCACAGGCGACCGCAGCCTCGACGTCACATCCTCCGGCGGCAAAAATCGCGACCACCGCTCCGGAAACTCGGACGGCATATCGGGATCCTCGGGATCGTACGAGCGCGCCGCGGCCGCACGGGCCACGTACTCGGCGGCCTGCTCCTCACGGAGGCGCTCATTCGCGGCGCGCGCCGCGGCCGTCGCGGCAGCCGGCCAGACACGGTCGATCGCGGCGTTGACGGCCGCGCCGACCAGCACCGCGAAGGCGGAAACCCCGATCCACAGCAGAACGGCCACGGCTGCCGCAAGGGAGCCATAGATCGTCGCGCCCTCGACCGTGTTGGTGAGGTAGATGCGGAGCAGGAAGCTGCCGAGGACCCACATGCCGAGGGCGACGAGGGAGCCCGGGACGTCCTCGACCCACGGGGAACGGACCGGGACCGACACGTGGTACAGCGTCGTCAGGAAGACGATGGAGAGGACGATCACAACGGGCCAGTAGAGGACCTGGACGACGGTCGCCGACCACGGCACGATGCGGACCACCGCATCCGGCCCCGCGACCATCAGCGGCAGGGCGATCGAACCGATGAGCAGGGCCACGATGAAGAGCAGGAACGCCATGAGGCGGGTCTTGACGATGCCGCGGACGCCGTCGAGGCCGTACATGACGGTGATGGTGTCGATGAAGACGTTCACCGCGCGGGAGCCGGACCACAGGGCGAACAGGAAGCCTATGGAGATGACGTCGGGACGGCCGCCCTTCATCACGTCGTCCAGGATCGGCTGCGCGATCTGGGCGACGCCCTTGTCGGACAGGACGGTGCGCGAGGCCTCCAGGAGGTTGAGCTCCAGGCTGGCGATGGTGTCGGCGCCGGTCCAGTCGTCGACGTAGCCGAGCAGGCCGATCATGCTGAGCAGCAGCGGGGGCACGGAGAGCAGGGTGAAGAACGCCGCCTCCGCGGCCAGGCCCAGGATGCGGTACTCGATGCAGGAGTTGACGGTGTCCTTCAGGAGCAGCCAGGCGGTCCTGCGCTTGGAGACGTTCCGGTAGAGGGCACGCGCGCGATGGAGACGCCCATGGGGGCTCTCGTGGCCCGAGGGTGATTGGGGTGACTGACTTGCTGGCTGCACGCCCTAAAGGTATCCGTCCGCGCGTGCCGTCCTCACCTCCCGGTGCCGCTGACCGGCGGCAGGTCCCGCCTGCGCCGCTCCCTTCCCTCCGACCGCGTCACGGGGGACGTCGGACGACACCAACCACGAGGTGATGCACCGGGCTCCGGAGGGGGACCGGGTGCCGCTCGGCCGTCCGGTCGGCAACGTCCGTGTGTACGTCGTCGACGAGCACCTCTCCCTGATCCGAGCGCACCCGGCGGGCCTTCACCACCGACCCGTACCGCCCCGGCGAGCGGCTCCACCGCAGCGGGGACCACGGGCGCTGGCGGCCCGACGGCAAGCTGGAGTTCCTCGGCCGCCGGGACACCCAGGTCAAGGTGCGCGGCTTCCGCATCGAGATCGGCGAAGTGGAGAACGCGCTGCTGCGGGTCGAGGGCGTGCGCGACGGCGCGGTGGTGGTCGCCAAGGGCGCGCACCTGGTGGCGTTCCACTCCGGGCGGCCGCTCGCCGGTGAGGTGCTGCGGGAGCGGCTCGCGGCCTCGCTGCCGGCGTACATGGCGCCGTCGGTGTTCCACTGGCGCGAGAGCGTCGCTAATCGGCTTGGGTTTCCTGGGTGATCCCGGGTGTCCGGGATCGTTTGGGAGGGTGACTCGGCCACGGCCGTCTTCGGACGGGGGTGGTGTGGGCGTGGCGGTGGAAGCCGGCCCCGAGTCTGGCCCCGTCCGGCCGGTGTGGCCGGTCGGGGGTGCCGATTGTCGTCGGTCCCTGCTGCCGTGTCCGCTCCTGGCTGGAGTGTGTCGGGTGCGTGGGGTTCCGCCCCGCCGGACGCTTTCCACCTGGCGGGGCGCCGGGTGGGGCGGGGACCCTGCGCCGCTTCCCGGGCACAGGGCGTCTGTTCGTGGGGCCGCTCTTGGTGCGGTCCCGGGTCTGGTGCTGGACCCGGCTGGCCTGGTCCAGGGCCTCGACCACCGTACGGATCACGAAGGTTTCGCGGGTACGGTCGAGACTGGTCTTGTGCTGGTGGGTCAGGCCGCGGGCCCCGATGCGCTGCCAGGCGGCGTTGTCCCGGCCGGTGCTGTACCCGCACGCTTCGTTGGGACAGGTCGCCCACGCCCAGCCCGCCGCCCGATTGTTGGGCGCCTTGTGGTGGCGAAACGCGGTCAGGCAGCGCGGGCAGCACTTCGACGTCTCCCGTGGCGGCACGATCACCACGGCGATACCCAGGGCGGCGGCGATGTGGCGGACATGGGTGACGATCGCACCGCGCACCGTCTGCGACAGGCGGGTGTTGAGGCTGCGGCCCTTGCCGCAGGCTTCCATGTCGCGGAGGTCTTCGAGGTAGATGACGCTCGCCCCGGCCGCAATCGCGTGATCCACCATGAAACGGGCGGCTGCTCTGGCGAGGGCCGCGTTCAGCCGGGTCCGCCGTCGGGCGACCCGCTCCCGCTCCGACTCCAGAACCGCGAGCTTCCCGGCCAGCCAGGGGCTGGGGCGCATCCCGCGCTCCTGCCGGGAGGCGATCAGGATCCGCAGTCGGTCGATGCGGGCGCCGATGTGCTCGCCGATCAGGCGCAGCCGGTCACTCTTGGCGAGGACTCCGGCGGCGCGGAAGGACAGCGGGTGTCCGTCGGTGAGCACCCGGGGCTGGATTTCGCCGGTGAGGCGAAGGGTGCCGCCGGTGAGCAGGGTGTTCAAACCCCAGTCGAAGGCCACTGCGGTCTGGTGTCCGGCCCGTTCCGGTTTGGGGACCGCGAGCGCATAAGGCACGTCGAGCAGCAGCCGCCCTTGCCGTACGCGCAGGGTGGGCGCGCACAGCACGGCGTGGGCGGGCACGTGGGGTGGCAGGCGGAAACGGATCCGCACCGGATGCCAGTCCGCCCGCGATGCGGGATCGGGACGCGTCGGAAGCCGCACGGTCAACACCCCGTGGCGGAAGGGATTTTCCGGGCAGCGCTCGAGGGTGGCGAGCTGTTTGTCGACGGCCGCGAGGACGATCTGCGATCCGCCGCCGGGCGGCGGTTCGCACTCGGTAAGACCGGCGGGCATCCGGTGGTGGCGGGTGTGGAAGTCGGTGATCTGCCGGGTGCGGGCAAGGAGCACACTCGACGCCACCATCCCACCATCGGGCAGGGCGGCCCGCAGCGCCTGCCACTCCGCCTCACCGCGCCGGGCCGGGTCGGCGGGCCAGGTGGCCAGCAGTGCGGCGGTGATCTCGGCCCGCCACCAGGCGGAGCGCAGCACCCGTCCGGCCTGCTCCTGCGCGATCCGCACCACCCGGTCCGGCACATACACACCCACAGGGACGGCCACCGCCCAGCCGAGCCGCCGCAACGCCATCCACGACTGCGACGGCAGACCTGCCCCCGACTGATCGACACCGGAGGCGAGTCGGGCCAGGTCGGCCTGGTTCCAGTGCTCCCGCACCACGCCTGCCGCGAGGGCCTCGACGAGGCCGGTCAGCCAGCCCGCCCGCTCGACCAGGGCCACCTCGCTCAACTGCTCCCCGGTCACCGTGTCCACACCCCGCAGCCCACGGGCACAGGCCGCAGCGATCTGCTGCACTTCCCCTGCGCCCAGCTCCACCTTCCGCCGCACCCTGCCACCCCCTCACACGCCCCGAAGCCCCGACCCGACCCGACCATCGCATCAACGATCAAACCCCCATACGGGTTACGCACTCCCGTACGCCCCACCAGCCCCGCACCCCAAGACCCAGGAGAAACCAGGATCCTCAGACCAATCGGTCAACTGCTAAACACCCTGCCGCTGACCGCCAACGGCAAGACCGACCGGCGCACGCTCACGGCGGTGGCCGAGCGACTCGACGCCGTGGAGGGCGAGTCGGGGGCGCGGCCGGTCACGCCGACGGAGCAGCGGCTGGCCGCCTCGTGGGCCGAGGTGCTCGGTGTGCCACGGGCGCAGGTCGGCCGTCACGACCACTTCTTCGACCGGGGCGGCACCTCACTGTCCGCGGTGAAGCTCGCCATCGCCCTGGACCGGGCGGTGTCCCTCAAGACGGACGGCTCAGGCCGGGCTCGACCCTCGTCGAGTCCTCGTCCGGCAATCTGGGCGTCGCGCTGAGCATGATCGCGGCGAGCCGGGGCTATCGGTTTCTGTGTGTGACCGACTCCCGCGTCAATCCGCAGACCCGACGGCTCATCGAGGCCCTCGGCAGCCGGGTGCACGTCATCACCGAGCCGGACCCGGCCGGCGGTTTCCTGGGCGCCCGGATCGCGTACGTACGCGCGCTGTGCGCCGCCGACGAGCGGTACGTGTGGCTCGACCAGTACTCCAACCAGGCCAACTGGCGGGCGCACTACCGCACCACCGCGCCCGCCATCGCCCGGCAGTTCCCGCGCCTGGACGTGCTGTTCGTGGGGGTCGGCACCTCCGGGACGCTGATGGGCTGCGCGCACTGGTTCTGGGAACGGCGGCGCCGGGTGCGGATCGTGGCGGTGGACAGCGTGGGCTCGGTCGCCTTCGGCGGGGCACCCGGCCGCCGGATGATCCCGGGCCTCGGCACCAGTGTGACGCCGGCGCTGCTCGACCCGTCCTGCGTGGACGACGTCGTCCGCGTAGAGGAGGCCGACACGGTCCGGGCCTGCCACCGCCTGGCCCGACGCCTTCCTGTTCGGCGGCTCCACGGGGACGGTCGTCAGCGGCGCCACCGACTGGCTCACCCGCCACGGCACCCCCGACCTCACCGCCGTGGCCTTCTCCCCCGACCTGGGCGAACGCTACCTCGACACCATCTACCGGCCGGGCTGGCCGCTGGAGCAGTACGGGGAGGCCTTCCTCGGGGCGGACGAGTGGGGCACGGGGGAACTGGGGACGGGGGAGCTGGCGGCACCGGTCTGACAACACCGTCACGTAACGGCCGGTCCCGTGTGGGGCCGGCCGTGTGCCTCGTTCTCGGGCACATACCCACCCGCTACGGGTGCCCCGCTCCGTCCCTGGGGAGGTAGGTTCCAGGCATGGCAGCCGGTACCCATGCAGTGACCAATCAGGCTCCGCCGCTGGTGGGCTATGACGCCTTCACCACCGACCGGGTCCTGGTAGAGGCGGTCGAGCGGCATCTGGCCGCCGGCCTCGTCGAGGAAGCGCGCGCGGAACTGTCGGGGCTCGGGCGCTCGGCGGGCTCCGCGCAGGTGCAGGAGTGGGCCAGGCTGGCCAACGAGAACCCCCCGAAGCTGCGCACGCACGACCGGTACGGCAACCGGATCGACGAGGTCGAGTTCCACCCGTCCTGGCACCGGCTCCTCGGCAAAGGCGTGGCGGCCGGGCTCACGGCGGCCTGGGGGCGGCCCGGCGGGCACGTGCGACGCGCGGCCGGGTTCCTGGTCTGGAGCCAGGCCGAGGCGGGCAACGGCTGCCCCCTGTCCATGACCCACGCGGCGGTGCCCGCCCTGCGCACCGACCCGGCGCTCGCCGCCGAGTGGGAGCCACGGCTGACGGCCATGGTCTACGACGAGGATCTGCGGCCCGCGGCGCAGAAGGCCGGTGTCCTCTTCGGGATGGGCATGACGGAGAAGCAGGGCGGCAGCGACGTACGCGCCAACACGACGGCGGCACGGCCGCTCGCGGAGGACGGGACGTACGAGCTGACGGGGCACAAGTGGTTCTGCTCGGCACCGATGTCGGACGCTTTCCTGGTACTCGCCCAGGCGCCGGGCGGGTTGACGTGCTTCCTGGTGCCGCGGGCGCTGGCGGACGGCACGCGCAACGTGTTCCGGATCCAGCGCCTCAAGGACAAGCTGGGCAACCGGTCGAACGCCTCCGCCGAGGTCGAGTTCGCGGGGACGTGGGCCCGGCGGGTCGGGGACGAGGGCCGGGGCGTGCGGACGATCATCGAGATGGTGGCCGCGACCCGGATGGACTGCGCGCTGGGCGCCGCCGCGCTGATGCGGCAGGCGGTGGCGCAGGCGGCGCACCACTGCGCGTACCGGGAGGCGTTCGGCGCGAAGCTGATCGACAAGCCGCTGATGCGCAACGTCCTCGCGGATCTGGCGCTGGAGTCGGAGGCGGCGACGACGCTGGCGATGCGGCTGGCGGCGGCGTACGACGCGGCTGAGGCTGGGGACGACGAAAGCGAGCGCTCGTTTTTGCGCCTGACGGTGCCGATCACCAAGTACTGGGTGACCAAGCGCAGCACCCCGACGGTCGTGGAGGCCTCCGAATGCCTCGGCGGCAACGGCTACGTCGAGGAGTCCGGCATGCCACGTCTGCTGCGCGAGTCGCCGCTCAACTCGATCTGGGAGGGCGCCGGAAACGTCCAGGCCCTCGACGTGCTGCGCGCCCTTCAGCGCGAACCGCGCGCTCTCGACGCCTACTTGAGGGAGGTCGGCCGCGCCCGCGGCGCCGACCACCGCCTCGACGGCGCCATCAAGAACCTGCTGACCGAACTCGCCGACCTCGACGGCATCGAGGCCCGCGCCCGCCGCCTCGCGGAGCGCCTCGCCCTCGTTCTCCAGGGCGCCCTCCTCGTCCAGTACGCACCCCCGGCCGTCGCCGACGCGTTCTGCGCCTCCCGACTGGGCGGCGACTGGGGCTCGGCCTTCGGAACCCTGCCGCACACACTGGACCTGGCGTCCGTGGTGGAACGGGCACGCCCGGTGCACTGAGCCCCGGCCGGCCCGAGTGACCTCTTTCGAGTGGTACGGCACAGGAGTCGTACGGCACGGGAGTGGTGCTGCGCCGACACGGCACCACCCCCGTCCTGTCCGGCCCCGATGATCGGAGCGCACGCCCCACTGGGGCGACGTTGAACAAGTGTCAAGGACCACACGGCCGTTCGCCAGGGTTGCAGGGGGTTGCAAGTCGTCTGCGTTCTGTGGCCGAAGTGTGCCCCTCCGTGGCCGAGGAGCGGCAGACTATGAAACCCGCACCAAGGGGAGGAACGAGTGGCGCACTCGCCGATGGATGTCACGCGGCTCACCGCCACGGACGCCGCCCGTGCGGCACGGGTACTCAGCGACGTACGCGCCTCCGCGCTCTCCGACCCCGACAGACGTCCCAGACCCGCCCCGCGCGCGGCGATCCGGGAGTCCTGGGACCGCATGCTGCACAGCGGGATCGACCCCGACCACGACTTCCGGGCGGACCTGCTCAGCCGCGACGAGGTGGAGCACCGCCGCCAGACATCACCGCTGCGCCAGGTACTGCCGGTCCTGCGCGAAGGCCTGCTGGCCCTCACGGACACCGCGCAGCACATCATGATGGTCGCGGACGCCGACGCCCGGGTGCTGTGGCGGGAGGGCAGCACGGCGGTGCTCCGCAAGGCCGACGGGCAGGGACTCGGGATCGGCGCGGACTGGCGCGAGGAGACGGTGGGCACCAACGGTGTGGGCACCCCGCTCGTGTCCCGCCGGCCCGTACAGGTCTTCTCCGCCGAGCACTTCGTACGCGCCCTGCACTCCTGGACCTGCACCGGAGCCCCCATCACCGACCCGCGCGACGGCCGGCTCCTCGGCGCGGTGGACATCAGCGGCCCCCTGGAGACCCTGCACCCCTCCACCCTCGCGCTGGTGGACTCGGTCGCCAAACTCGCCCAGGCCCGTCTGCGTGACCTCCACCTGACCTCGCTGGAACAACTGCGGGCGGTGGCGGCCCCGGTGCTGGCCCGCATCGACGGCCGCGCGATCGCCGTCGACAGGGACGGCTGGACGGCCACGGTCACCGGCATGCCGTACACCAACCGCCTGGCCCTGCCCGATCCCGTCTCGCCGGGCCGCTGCTGGCTGCCCACCCTCGGCCTCTGCTGGGTCGAACCCCTCCCCTCCGGCTGGCTGATACGCCCTACCGCGGACCCGCCCCCCGCCTCCACCGCCACCCACATCACCCTCGACCTCGCGCACCCGCGCCGCTGGACCGTCACCGTCGCCGGCTGCACCGGCTCCTGGACCCATGGCCTCACCCCCCGCCACGCCGAACTCCTCTACCTCCTCGCCCTCCACCGCGGCGGCCGCAGCGCCTCCGCCCTGGCCGACGACATGTTCGGCGACCCCTCCCGCACCGTCACCGTCCGCGCCGAGATGTCCCGTGTACGCCGCTACCTCGGCGCCTTCCTCGACCACCGGCCGTACCGTTTCACCGAACGCGCCAAGGTCGAAGTCCTCCTCCCTGAAAGCCCGTTGGACCTGCTGCCGCACTCGGTGGCACCGGGAGTGGTACGCGCCCGAGCGGCCTCGGTGTGAGGGATCTCCCTGTATTTCCTGCGTCGGCGGGGTGACACGTGGCCCACTGACGTAGCATCCCTTCCAGGCCACCCCACCTACCCCTCCGTCAAGGTCCTGATGACGGGAGGCAGTTGGCCCGCGCCATCCCGGGAGGTTGGTTGTATGAAGCACCGCGGCAGGCACCGTCGACAGAGGAGAGGGCGCGCGCTGCGTGCCTCTCTGGCGGGGACCGCGCTGGCGCTCACGGCGGCGGCCACGTTGATCAGCACGTCTCAGGCGGCGGGGAGCGGTACGCCGGGCGCCCTGTCCTCAATCACCTCCTCCTCCCAACTACGTGAGTTCCAGCTGCGCGAGAGCCTCGTCGACGAGACCGCCCTCGACTCGCTCGCCTCGGAGATGGGCGGCGGTGTCGGTGTCGACGAGGTGCTGCGCAGCGCCAACCACACGATGCGCACCGAGGCCGACTGCTACGACACCGAGAAGGCCGCCCTGCCCGTCGAGCCAGCGGTCGCCCGCGCGTACTGCTGGGAGTCCGGCGACGCCGTCAACGACAAGTGGCTGCCCCAGTCCGTCACCACCTCCCGCGACAACCGGGTCATCGCCTCCGGGTGGACGCACACGGAGCGCACCGCCGCCGACGGGGCGGACGAGGAAGGCATCGCCAGGGTCGCCTTCGTCGACGCGAGCGATCCGGCGAACCTCACCTACCGGTGGACCCTCCTCGTCGTCCCGAAGGCCGACGGCGACGGATTCGAGGCCGTGCGTTCCGGGCTCGGCGGTATGGCCTGGTACGAGGACAAGCTGATCGTCACCGCGCGGAGCTCCGAGAGCACCGGACGGCAGGACGACTCCCTCTATGTCTTCGACCTCCGCAACTTCCTCCGTGCGGATGTGACCGACAGCGATGCCATCGGCAGGGTCGGCGACGGCTGGTCGGCCCATCACTACCGGTACGTGCTGCCGGCGGCCGCCTCGTACAGCCCGTCGTCCGGCGGCGGCTGTGACGCGCGCGACAACGACGGGGTGCCCTGCTTCGGCTCCCTCTCGCTCGACCGGACGTCGACGCCCCCCAGCGTGGTCGCGAGTGAGTGGTTCCGGCCGAGCCATGAGGAGCCCGCCCGCGTCTGGCGCTACGACCTCGACATCACCCCCGAGCGCGCCGGTCTGCTCACCACCACCGGGGCCCGGAGCGACGTCGACGCGGTCCAGGCGTACGAGACGGAGTCCGCGGGCGTCCAGGGTGTCCTCTCTCACAAGGGCGACTGGTATGTCGCTCAGGACGGCCGGGACCGAGAGGTGCGCGGCTCGTTGTGGCGTCAGGACGAGGACGGCGCGCGGGCCGCCAAGTGCACGGGAGACGACGCGGGGAGCAAGGCGTACGCCTGCTGGGGGCGGCACACCGCCTCCCTCTCGTACTCGCCGGTGACCGGCGAGGTGTGGACGCTCACCGATCCGATCCCGGCGCGCGTGCTGTACGCGGTGAGGTTGGCGAAGGTCGACAACGCGCTGGGCTGAGCCACCCGCCTTGGAAGCGGGCCGAGCCTCATGATTTTCTGACCTCATGAGCAGCAGCACGGTCACCACGTGGTCCCTGGAGCAGACGTCCCCGAGCGACCTCCTCCCCGCCGCCGCCCCCGACGGCGACGACGTCCATATCGTCCGCTCCGAGGTCCCCTCCCCCGAGTTCAGCCGGTTCCTCTATGCCTCGGTCGGCGGCGACATCCGCTGGGTCGACCGGCTGTCGTGGTCGTACGCCCGCTGGCAGGAGCACCTGGACCGGCCCGGAGTGGAGACGTGGGTCGCGTACGACCGGGGCACGCCCGCGGGATATGTGGAGTTCGAGCCGCAGGACGACGGTGTGGTGGAGATCGGGTACTTCGGGCTGATCCCCGCGTTCCGGGGCCGGCGCATCGGCGGGCATCTGCTGTCGTACGCGACTGCCCGGGCCTGGGACCTCGCCGACCGCCGGCCGGGGCTGCCGCCCACCAAGCGGGTCTGGCTCCACACCTGCACCCGGGACGGCGAGCACGCCATGGGCAACTACCTGCGGCGGGGCTTCAAGCTGTTCGACACCAAGGTGACGGAGGAGGCGGACGTGGCCACGCCGGGACCCTGGCCGGGGGCCTAGGGATCATTCCCGGAGCGACCATGACGCACATCACACCGTCTCGGCATGCGAGACATCTCTGTCCGGAATGTGGATGATGGTGGACTGAGTCTAAAGAGCCGTGCCACGCTTCCGTCATGTCTGGAACTGGAATTGCCTTGGTGAGTCGGCGGCACGTCGACCTCGGCCGCGTCTCCAGCGCCATGTGTCCGGCGAGCTGAGACCCGCAGCACTGCCGCTTCCCGTTCCTCGCATCTCCTCTCCCGCGCAACGTCGCGCACGTATGCCCATATGCACGCGCGCAGGTAAGAGCCGCTTCCCGCCTGTCCCGAAGGACGTACAACCATGGCCGCCACCCCGCAGAACTCCGCCACGCCCCGCCGCAAGGTGAGCCGTCACCGTGGCGAAGGACAGTGGGCCGCGGGACACTTCACCCCGCTGAACGGCAACGAGCAGTTCAAGAAGGACGACGACGGTCTCAATGTGCGGACACGCATTGAGACGATCTACTCGAAGCGCGGCTTCGACTCGATCGACCCCAACGACCTGCGCGGCCGGATGCGCTGGTGGGGGCTGTACACCCAGCGCAAGCCCGGGATCGACGGCGGCAAGACCGCGATCCTGGAGCCGGAGGAGCTGGACGACGAGTACTTCATGCTGCGGGTGCGCATCGACGGCGGTCGGCTCACCACCCAGCAGCTACGGGTGATCGGTGAGATCTCGCAGGAGTTCGCGCGGGGCACGGCCGACATCACCGACCGGCAGAACGTGCAGTACCACTGGATCCGGGTCGAGGACGTCCCCGAGATCTGGGAGCGGCTGGAGGCCGTGGGACTGTCCACGACCGAGGCCTGCGGTGACACGCCCCGTGTGATCATCGGCTCGCCCGTCGCGGGGATCGCCGCGGACGAGATCATCGACGGCACCCCGGCCATGGAGGAGATCCACCGGCGGATCGTCGGCAACAAGGACTTCTCCAACCTGCCCCGCAAGTTCAAGTCCGCGATCTCCGGCTCCCCGCTGCTGGACGTGGCGCACGAGATCAACGACATCGCCTTCGTCGGTGTCCGCCACCCCGAGCACGGCCCCGGCTTCGACGTCTGGGTCGGCGGCGGTCTGTCCACCAACCCCAAGATCGGGCAGCGGCTCGGCACGTGGGTGCCGCTGGACGAGGTCGCGGACGTCTACGAGGGCGTCATCTCGATCTTCCGTGACTACGGCTACCGGCGCCTGCGTACGCGCGCTCGCCTGAAGTTCCTGCTCGCCGACTGGGGCACGGAGAAGTTCCGTCAGGTGCTGGAGGACGAGTACCTCAAGCGCAAGCTGATCGACGGCCCCGCCCCGGACCAGCCGGTGGCGCGCTGGCGCGACCACGTCGGTGTGCACCAGCAGAACGACGGCCGGTACTACGTCGGGTTCGCCCCGCGGGTCGGCCGTGTCGACGGGACCACGCTCACGAAGATCGCCGACCTCGCGGAGGCGCACGGCTCGGGCCGGGTCCGTACGACCGTCGAGCAGAAGATGATCGTGCTCGACGTCACCGAGGACCAGGTCGACTCGCTCGTGGCGGGTCTTGAGGCGATGGACCTCACCACCAAGCCCTCCCCGTTCCGGCGGGGCACGATGGCCTGCACCGGCATCGAGTACTGCAAGCTCGCGATCGTCGAGACGAAGGCGCGCGGCGCCTCGCTGATCGACGAACTGGAGCGCCGGATCCCGGACTTCGACGAGCCGATCACCATCAACATCAACGGCTGTCCGAACGCCTGCGCCCGTATCCAGGTGGCGGACATCGGTCTCAAGGGACAGCTCGTCCTCAACGACCAGGGCGAGCAGGTCGAGGGCTTCCAGGTGCACCTGGGCGGCGCGCTCGGCCTGGAGGCCGGGTTCGGCCGCAAGGTGCGTGGCCTGAAGGTCATTTCCGAGGAGCTGCCCGACTACATCGAGCGCGTCCTGAAGCGGTTCCAGGAGCAGCGCGAGGACGGCGAGCGGTTCGCCACCTGGGTCACCCGGGCCAGCGAGGAGGCACTGTCGTGAGCGAGCGGGCCGCCCCCTTCTACTGCCCCTACTGCGGTGACGAGGACCTGCGCCCCAACGAAGAGGGATGGGGGTCCCCCCGCGCGAGCGCAGCCGAGCGTGGGGGAGGCGCGTGGGAATGCGGAGCCTGCAATCGAGCCTTCCAGTTGAAGTTCCTCGGGCTGCTCGCCCGGGGGCTGCAACGAGCCGACAGCGGAGGGGATCACATATGACGACCGTTCAGGCGGATTCGGACACATCCCTGGACGACGAGGACCCGGCCGACCCCGAGGCGGCGAAGCGTGCGGAGCTCAAGGCGCTCGCCGAGCAGGCCGGCCGTGATCTGGAGGACGCCTCGGCGCTTGAGATCCTCCAGTGGGCCGTGGACACCTTCGGCAAGCGCTTCTGTGTGACCTCCTCCATGGAGGACGCCGTGGTCGCGCACCTCGCCTCCCGGGCCAGGCCCGGTGTGGACGTGGTGTTCCTCGACACCGGCTACCACTTCCCGGAGACGATCGGCACCCGGGACGCGGTCGAGGCCGTGATGGATGTGAACGTCCTCACGATCACCCCGCGTCAGACGGTCGCCGAGCAGGACGCCGAGTACGGGCCCAAGTTGCACGACCGCGACCCGGACCTGTGCTGCTTCCTGCGCAAGGTCAAGCCGCTCGAAGAGGGCCTGACCCGGTTCGACGCGTGGGCGACCGGCCTGCGCCGCGACGAGTCCGAGACCCGGGCGAACACCCCTGTGGTCGGCTGGGACGAGAAGCGCGGCAAGGTCAAGATCTCCCCGATCGCGCGCTGGACCCAGGACGACGTGGACGCCTACGTCGCCGAGCACGGAGTGCTCACCAACCCCCTGCTCATGGACGGCTACACGTCCGTGGGCTGCGCCCCCTGCACCCGCCGTGTCGCCGACGGCGAGGACGCGCGTGCCGGCCGTTGGGCGGGCAGTGCCAAGACCGAGTGCGGACTGCACCTGTGACCGCCATCACTGTGCCTGTGACGAACCAGGAGAACAAAGTGACGACCGGAGCCACCGTCTGGCTCACGGGTCTGCCGAGCGCCGGCAAGACCACCATCGCGTACGAGCTCGCGGGCCTGCTGCGCGAGGAGGGCCACCTCGTCGAGGTGCTCGACGGCGACGAGATCCGTGAGTTCCTCACCGCCGACCTCGGCTTCAGCCGTGCCGACCGGCACACCAACGTGCAGCGCATCGGCTTCCTCGCCGACATGCTCGCCCGTAACGGCGTCAAGGCGCTGGTGCCGGTCATCGCGCCGTACGCCGACAGCCGCGAGGCCGTCCGCAAGCGGCACGACGCGAGCGGCGCCGCCTACATCGAGGTGCATGTGGCCACGCCGGTCGAGGTGTGCTCCGTACGCGATGTGAAGGGGCTGTACGCCAAGCAGGCCGCCGGTGAGATCTCCGGGCTGACCGGGGTCGACGACCCGTACGAGGCGCCCGAGAACCCCGATCTGCGCATCGAGTCGCAGGACCAGACGGTGCGGGAGTCCGCGGCGCTGGTCCACAAGCTGCTCACCGAGAGGGGTCTGGCATGACGACGACCGTCGCCACCGTCTCCGAGGAGACCGGCACTCCGTACGTCCTCTCGCACCTGGACGCGCTGGAGTCCGAGGCCGTCCACATCTTCCGCGAGGTGGCGGGCGAGTTCGAGCGGCCGGTGATCCTCTTCTCCGGCGGCAAGGACTCCATCGTCATGCTGCACCTGGCGCTGAAGGCCTTCGCCCCCGCGGCGATCCCCTTCTCGCTGCTGCACGTGGACACCGGGCACAACTTCCCCGAGGTCATCGACTACCGCGACCGGACCGTCGAGAAGCACGGCCTCAGGCTGCATGTGGCCTCCGTGCAGGACTACATCGACCGCGGGGTCCTCAAGGAGCGCCCCGACGGCACCCGCAACCCGCTCCAGACGGTGCCGCTGACGGAGAAGATCCAGACGGAGAAGTTCGACGCCGTCTTCGGCGGCGGCCGCCGGGACGAGGAGAAGGCCCGCGCCAAGGAGCGGGTCTTCTCCCTGCGGGACGAGTTCTCGCAGTGGGACCCGCGCCGCCAGCGGCCCGAGCTGTGGCAGCTCTACAACGGCCGCCACGCGCCCGGCGAGCACGTCCGCGTCTTCCCGCTCTCCAACTGGACCGAGCTGGACGTCTGGCAGTACATCGCCCGCGAGGGCATCGAGCTGCCGGACATCTACTTCGCGCACGAGCGTGACGTGTTCCAGCGGGCCGGCATGTGGCTGACCGCCGGCGAGTGGGGCGGCCCCAAGGACGGCGAGTCCGTCGAGAAGCGCCTCATCCGCTACCGGACCGTGGGCGACATGTCCTGTACCGGTGCCGTCGACTCCGACGCGGTGACCCTCGATCAGGTCATCGCCGAGATTGCCGCCTCCCGGCTCACCGAGCGGGGCGCGACCCGCGCCGACGACAAGATGTCCGAGGCCGCGATGGAAGACCGTAAGCGCGAGGGGTACTTCTAAGCATGAGCACGACCACGGAACTCACCGAGACGACCCTTCTGCGTTTCGCGACCGCCGGTTCGGTCGACGACGGCAAGTCCACGCTCGTCGGCCGGCTGCTGCACGACTCCAAGTCGATCCTCACCGACCAGCTGGAGGCCGTGGAGCGCGCCTCGGCGAGCCGTGGCCAGGAGGGCCCGGACCTGGCGCTCCTCACCGACGGTCTGCGGGCCGAGCGGGAGCAGGGCATCACCATCGACGTGGCGTACCGCTACTTCGCCACGGCCAAGCGGCGGTTCATCCTCGCCGACACGCCCGGCCATGTGCAGTACACCCGCAACATGGTGACGGGTGCCTCCACCGCCGAGCTGACGGTGATCCTCGTCGACGCCCGCAACGGTGTCGTCGAGCAGACCCGCCGCCACGCCGCGATCGCCGCGCTGCTGCGCGTCCCGCACGTGGTCCTCGCCGTCAACAAGATGGACCTCGTCGGCTACGAGGAGCAGGTCTTCGCAGCGATCGCCGAGGAGTTCACGGCGTACGCGACCGAGCTGGGCGTCCCCGAGGTCACCTCCATCCCGATCTCGGCGCTGGCCGGTGACAATGTGGTGGAGCCGTCCGCGAACATGGACTGGTACGGCGGGCCGACGTTCCTGGAGCACCTGGAGACCGTGCCGGTCAGCCACGACATGGCGCACTGCCACGCCCGGCTGCCCGTGCAGTTCGTGATCCGTCCGCAGACCGCCGAGCACCCGGACTACCGGGGGTACGCGGGTCAGATCGCGGCCGGTACGTTCCGGGTCGGCGACCCGGTGACGGTGCTCCCCTCCGGCCGTACGACGAAGGTCTCGGGCATCGACCTGCTCGGCAAGCCGGTCCAGGCGGCCTACACCCCGCAGTCGGTGACGCTCCTGCTGGAGGACGACATCGACATCTCGCGCGGTGACCTGATCGTGCCGAGCAAGGACGCGCCCGCGACCACGCAGGACATCGAGGCGACCGTCTGCCATGTCGCCGACCAGCCGCTCACGGTGGGCCACCGGGTGCTGCTCAAGCACGGCACGCGCACGGTCAAGGCGATCGTCAAGGACATCCCGTCGCGGCTCACGCTCGACGACCTGTCCCTGCACCCGCACCCCGGGCACCTCGTCGCCAACGACATCGGCCGGGTGAAGATCCGCGCCGCCGAGGCGCTGCCGGTCGACTCGTACGCCGACTCCCGCCGCACCGGTTCCTTCATCCTGATCGACCCGGCCGACGGCACCACGCTGACCGCCGGCATGGTCGGCGAGTCGTTCGCCTCCCCGGAGCCCGTCAAGGACGAGGCCGAGGACGACGGGTGGGACTTCTGACATGAACTCCCTCGACTACTACGCGACGTTCGCGAAGGAGGGCGGCCGGGTCGGCAGCGGCGCCCTCGGCAGCGGGCAGGGCGGAGTCGCCCGATGTGCGTGATGCCGTACGGGCTTGGCCCGCGCACCCGCCGTAGACGACGACCTGCCGATCTCCCGGCCACGACCTGAAAGACCGTGACCGCCGGGCCTTACGAGAGGAACCCCTCCCGTGCCTGTCACACCCGCCGTACGCCGTACCCTCGCGGTCCTCGCCGCGCTCCCCCTGCTCACGCTCGCCGCCTGCGGCTACGGCTCCCAGGCCAAGAGCGACGCCAGGCAGCGGATCGCCGCCGGCGCCGAGAGGATCGAGGGTCTCGACGCCGTGAGGATCGGCTACTTCGGCAATCTGACCCACGCGACCGCGTTGGTCGGGCAGGACCAGGGGTTCTTCCAGAAGGAGCTCGGCGCCACGGAGGCCAAGTACACGGCCTTCAACGCGGGCCCCTCGGAGATCGAGGCGCTCAACGCCGGGTCCATCGACATCGGCTGGATCGGCCCCTCGCCGGCGATCAACGGCTACACCAAGGCCAACGGTACGAACCTGCGCATCATCGGCGGTTCGGCGTCCGGCGGGGTCAGGCTCGTTGTCAATCCCGACAAGATCAAGACCCTGAAGGACGTCAAGGGCAAGAAGATCGCCACCCCGCAGCTGGGCAACACGCAGGACGTGGCCTTCCTCAACTGGATCGCGGAGCAGGGCTGGAAGGTCGACGCCGAGAGCGGCCAGGGCGATGTGTCGGTGGTCCGCACGGACAACGCCATCGCGCCGAACGCCTACAAGTCCGGCTCCGTCGACGGCGCCTGGGTGCCGGAGCCGACCGCGTCCAAGCTGGTCGCCGAGGGCGCGAAGGTGCTGCTGGACGAGGCGGACCTGTGGCCGGACAAGAAGTTCGTGATCACGAACATCATCGTGCGGCAGGACTTCCTGGAGAAGTACCCGAAGGTCGTCGAGGCCGTGCTGCGGGGCTCGGTGAAGACCAACGCGTGGATCGCCGCCAACCCCGACAAGGCGAAGGCGTCGGCGAACGCCCAGCTCAAGGCGGACTCCGGCAAGGCGCTGCCGGCTGATGTGCTCGACCCGGCGTGGGAGTCCATCCAGTTCCTCGACGACCCGCTGGCGTCGACCTTGCAGACCGAGGCGGACCACGCCGTGCAGGCCGGTCTGCTGGAGGAGCCGAAGCTCGACGGCATCTACGACCTGACGCCGCTGAACAAGGTCCTCAAGTCCGCGGGTGAGTCCGAGGTCGACGACGCCGGGCTCGGCGTCAAATGACCACGCACACGCACGAGCAACCGCACAGTCCGATCAGTTCCCAGTGATTCCCAGGAGGTGACGACCATGGCAACCGCCCTCGCCAAGGCCGCCGACAGCGTTATCGCGGTCGAGCACGCCGCCCGTATCGAGCATGTCTCGAAGTCCTTCGCCGGGCCCGCCGGGCAGCAGCTCGTCCTGGACGACATCAGCCTCGATGTCGCTCCGGGCGAGTTCGTCACCCTCCTGGGTGCCTCGGGCTGTGGCAAGTCGACGCTGCTCAACCTGGTGGCCGGGCTGGACAGGCCGAGCGCGGGCAGCATCACGACCGACGGGCGTCCGGCCCTGATGTTCCAGGAGCACGCCCTGTTCCCCTGGCTGACCGCGGGCAAGAACGTCGAGCTCGCCCTGAAGCTCAGGGGGGTTCCGAAGAACGAGCGGCGCGAGCGGGCCGAGGCCCTGCTCGAACTGGTCCGGCTCAAGGGCGCGTACGGCAAGCGCGTCCACGAGCTGTCCGGCGGTATGCGCCAGCGCGTCGCCATGGCCCGCGCGCTGGCCCAGGAGAGCAAGCTGCTGCTGATGGACGAGCCGTTCGCCGCGCTCGACGCCATCACCCGTGACGTGCTGCACGACGAGCTGACCCGCATCTGGAGCGAGACGAAGCTGTCGGTGCTGTTCGTGACGCACAACGTGCGCGAGGCGGTACGGCTCGCCGAGCGCGTCGTACTGCTGTCCTCACGCCCCGGCCGGGTGGCCCGCGAGTGGACGGTGGGCATTCCGCAGCCGCGCCGTATCGAGGACACGGCCGTGGCGGAGCTCTCCGTCGAGATCACCGAAGAACTGCGCAAGGAGATCCGCCGCCATGGCCAGCACTGAGACCACGGCCGACGCCGCTCCCGGTTCCGGTTCCGGTTCCGGGAAGGATTCCGACGACCTCGCCGGTCTGGAGGCGGGCCTCGACGCGCTGGAGTCGGTGCAGACCGGGCGCCCGCCACTCCGGCAGGTCCTCGTCGAGAAGGTGCTGCCGCCGGTCGTCGCCGTCGCCCTGGTGCTGGTGGTCTGGCAGCTGCTGGTCTGGGCGGAGGTCACCCCGACCTACAAGCTGCCCGCGCCGTCCGCGGTGTGGGAGGAGCTGCGGCAGTCCTGGCTGCAGGGCACGCTCCACGAGTACATCTGGACGTCCGTCTCGCGCGGTCTGCTCGGCTTCCTGCTGGCCCTGGTGATCGGCACGCCGCTCGGTCTGCTGGTGGCCCGGGTACGGATCGTCCGGGCGGCGCTCGGCCCGATCCTCTCCGGTCTGCAGTCGCTGCCGTCGGTGGCGTGGGTGCCGCCCGCGGTGATCTGGCTGGGCCTGGAGCCGTCGGTGATGTACGCGGTGATCCTGCTCGGCGCGGTCCCCTCCATCGCCAACGGCCTGGTCTCCGGCATCGACCAGGTGCCCCCGCTGTTCCTGCGGGCCGGCCGCACTCTGGGCGCGACCGGGCTGAAGGGCACCTGGCACATCGTGATGCCCGCCTCGCTGCCCGGCTACGTCGCCGGCCTGAAGCAGGGCTGGGCGTTCTCGTGGCGCTCGCTGATGGCCGCGGAGATCATCGCGAAGGCACCGGACATGGGCACGGGCCTCGGCCAGCTGTTGGAGGCGGGCCGCACCAACAGCAGCATGTCCCAGGTCTTCTTCGCCATCGTCCTCATCCTGATCGTCGGTATCGCCATCGACCTGCTGATCTTCAGCCCGCTGGAGCGGTGGGTCCTGCGCAGCCGCGGTCTGCTGGTGAACCGCTGAGCATGTGACCTACTGAGAGAGCTGGGAGAGAGAGTCGACCCCATGCGCAGTCCCGTCCTCCTCGTCATCGCCCACGGCAGCCGCGACCCGCGGCACGCCGCGACCGTGCACGCCCTCGTACGGCGGGTACGGGCGATGCGCCCCGGGCTGCGCGTGGAGACCGGCTTCCTGGACTTCAACATCCCGTCCGTACAGGGCGTACTGGAGAACCTGGCGGCGGAGGGCGTACGGGACGTAGTGGCCCTGCCCCTCCTCCTGACCCGGGCCTTCCACGCCAAGGCGGACATCCCGGCGGTCCTGCGGGACGCGCCACCGCAGCTGCGCATCCGCCAGGCGGAGGTCCTCGGCCCCTCCCCGCTGCTGCTCTCCGCCCTCGAACACCGTCTGTACGAGGCGGGGCTGAGCCCCGCCGACAAGTCCTCGACCGGGGTCGTACTGGCCTCGGCGGGGTCCACCGACCCGGAGGCGATCGCGGTGATCGCCGACATCGCGCGGGAGTGGTGGCACACCGGTTGGTGCGCCGTGCGACCCGCGTTCGCCTCCGCTTCCCTTCCGCGCACCGAGGACGCCGTACGGGAACTCCGCGCCCTCGGCTGCGAACAAGTCGCCGTCGCGCCGTACGTCCTTGCCCCGGGCTTCCTCCCGGACCGCATCGCCCGGGGCGCCGCCGAGGCGGACGTCCTCGGCGAGGTGCTGGGCCCGGCACCGGAGGTGGCGCGGGTACTGCTGCGACGGTACGACGAGGCGTCGGTTCCGGTGCGCGTGGTGGTGGGGGCCTGAAGCCGGGCCCTCAGTGCGCCGCGCGCTGTCGCGGGTCACGGCCGCTCGATGCCAGCGCCCGGTCGAACACCGGGGCGTCGGCCGGTACGGGTACCGGGTCGGAGAAGCCGTCGTACTGGCGGTAGAGGTCGGCGTGGGTTTCGACGACGTCGAGGACGAAGCGGGCGGCGTTCTCCGATACATGGAAATCCTGGCCGGTGGTGACGGCGACGTCCCAGCCGTGGACGGCCATCTCCTTGATGACCATGCCGGCGAGGTCGGCGGCCGGAAACGCGCCCATGCCCAGGTCGATCTCGCCTTCCCACGTCGCGGGGTCGGCCCACGCCGCGACCGCGTGGTCGAGTTGGGCGGCGTAGGCCTCGGCCCAGTCCGGGTCGGCGGTGAAGTCCCGTTTGGTCAGTTCCTCGGGGAGGGGCTTGCGTAGGGCTCGGTGTTCGAGGCCGTGCGAGGTGTAGAGGACCCAGTGGTTGACCAGGGCCCGGACGTCCCAGTCGCCGCAGTGGGTGGGGAGGGGGAGCTGGGCCGCCGTGACACCGCGGGCGACGCGGGCCGCCTCGGCGGCGCATTCGACCATGTACGGGTACGAGTCGTGGTTCTTCATGTGCCTCACGCTAGGGACGGCGCGCGCCGGGTTCTTGAACAAACGCGACGCCCTCGGGAGGCGCGCCTCAGCCGGCCTTTGTCAGCTCCGCCAGCTTCACCACCGTGTTCCAGTTGCGGGAGGTGGCGATCAGGCCCTTGGTCAGGCGCGGCTTGGCAAGGGTCTCCGCGAGCTTGGAACGGCCCAGGCCCTCGGGGGCGTAGAGGTAGAGGGCGCGGTCGCCCAGCTTGAACTCCTCGGGCAGGAAGGCCTGTTGGTCGATCGCGGAGAAGCGGTCGGGCGTCACGGCCTCCGAGAAGTACGTGACGTGCAGCTGCTTGCCCTCCAGCTCCGCCGCCGGAAACGGGCAGGCCTCGCGTACCGCTTCCAGGTAGGCGTGGTCGCGGACCAGGACGTCGACGGTGAAGCCGAAGCGCTTCTCGATGGCCGCCGTGATCTCCGCCGCGAGGGAGTCCTCGTCGCCGCGGTCGGCGGTGAAGACGGCGTTGCCGCTCTGGAGGTAGGTGGCCACCGCGTCGTATCCCAGGCCGTCCAGCAGAGCGCGGAGGTCGGCCATCGGGACCTTCTTGTTGCCGCCCACATTGATTCCGCGCAACAGCGCCGCGTACGTCGTCATACCGACATCATCCGATATCTGGCGAGTGGACGCGCCGCTGTGGCGGGTTGGGGAATCGCTTCTCTGGATCGCTCTGACCTTAGTGCACGCGTCTGCACTGTTGACCCGCACCGCCCCTTAGATCACTAGACCTGTCACGTGTGTATAGTGATCGTGTGGCCGTGACCAGGAAGGTTCGCCAGTTCTCCGGCGGTGTATACGACCTCGGGCTGCACGTGGTGTGGTGCCCGAAGTACCGCCGTCCGGTCCTCGATGGCCGGGTCGCGGTACGCCTGGAGGAGCTGATCCGACAGAAGGCCGACGAACGGGGGTGGAAGATCGTGGCGCTGGAAGTGATGCCCGACCACGTCCACCTGTCCGTGAAGCACGACCCGAAGTCGTCGGCCTCGTACGTGGCGAACCAGTTCAAGGGCTTCACCTCGCGCGCACTGCGGGAGGAGTTTCCGCACCTGAAGTCGCGGATGCCCACGCTGTGGTCGTCGTCGTACTTCGCCGCCTCGGTCGGTGCGGTCTCGGCCCAGGCGGTGCAGCGGTACATCGACACCCAGTGGGAACGCCCCCGGAAGAAGAGCCGGGAGGACGGCACATGATCCGCGCGCACAAGTTCCTCCTGCGCCCCACCGTCCGCCAAGAGCAGGCCCTGCGGGAAATACTGCGGGACCACTGCGCCCTGTACAACGGCGCCCTCCAGGAACGGCGGGACGCCTACCGGCACACCTCGAAGACAACCGTGCGGTACGGCGACCAGTCCGCCCAGCTCCGCGAGATCCGGGCGTTCGACCCCGAGCGGCAGGGCCGCTGGTCCTGCTCCAGCCAGCAGGCCACCCTGCGCCGCCTGGACAAGGCGTTCCAGGCGTTCTTCCGCCGTGCCAAGGCCGGGCAGACGCCCGGGTACCCGCGTTTCAAAGGTGTCGGGCACTTCGACACCGTCACCTTCCCCAGGGACGGCGACGGCTGCCGCTGGGACTCCACCCCGCAGGACCCCCACACCCGCGTCCGCCTCCAGGGCGTCGGGCACGTCCGGGTCCACCAGCACCGCACCGTGCGCGGCCAGATCAAGACGATCTCAGTGAAGCGAGAGGCCAGCCGCTGGTACGTGGTCCTGTCCTGCGACGAGGTCCCCACCCAGCCGCTGCCCGCCACGGGCGCGGTCGTCGGCATCGACATGGGCGTCACGCACTTCTTGACCACGTCGGACGGCAAGCACGTGCCCAACCCGCGGTTCCTCGAAGCGGCGGCCGAGGAACTCGCCGAAGCCCAGCGGCAGCTGGCGACGTTCCCCAAGCGAACCAAGCGACGCACCAAGGCGCACCGCGCCGCCGCCCGGAAGGTCGCCCAGATCCACGCGAAGATCCGGCGCCAGCGCCTGGACCACGCGCACAAGGCCGCGCTCACCCTCGTGCGCGACCACGACACGATCGCGCACGAGCGGCTGAACACTGCGGGCATGACCCGTAGCCCCAAGCCGAAACCCGACCCCGATCGGCAAAACGTCTTCCTCCCCAACCAGCGGGCCGCGAAGGCCGGGCTCAACCGCAGCATCCTCGACGCGGGTTGGGGGGTGTTCCTCGCGATCCTCGCCAACAAGGCTGAAAGCGCCGGTCGGACCGTCATCGCGGTGGACCCCCGCAACACCTCCCGCACCTGTCCGTCCTGCGGGCACGTCGCGAAGGAGAACCGCACCACCCAAGCGAAGTTCCAGTGCACCGCGTGTGGGATGACCGCCAACGCAGACCACGTCGGTGCCCTGAACGTCCTCGACAGGGCCGGGCTGGCCCTCTGCGACGCGGCCTAGCCACGACACAGGAAGCCCGCGCGTTCACGCGTGGGTGGAGTCACGAAGGCGAGTTCGCGTTCATTCTCGGCGCGGCGGGCCGCCCGCAGCCGGGCCTTGATCTGCTTGCGCATGGTGTGGCGGACCTTGAAGGTCTCCAGGGAGTTGATGTGGCGGAGCACCCCCTGCTGTTAAGGGCCGTTACCGAAGTTCCGCCTCAATGAGGTCGGCGGCCTGTCGGGTGCCGCCCTCCCCCGCCATCTCCCGCTGTACCTCCCCCAGCCGGCGGGCCACTTCGGGATCGTCGACGAGGGCGAGAACCGCCTCGCGCAGGGTCTCGGCCGTCGCCTCCTCCATGGGCAGATGACGGGCGACGCCGAGCGCCTGGAGCATGTCGGCGTTGCCGAACTGGTCGACGGCCTGCGGTACGGCGACCATGGGCGTGGCGGTGGCGAGTCCTTCCTGGCTGCCTCCAGCGCCCGCGTGGGTGATGAACGCGTCGGCCTGCTTGAGGATGGCGAGCTGCGGCACCCAGTCCCGCACCTCCACATTGGCCGGGATCTCGCCCAGCTCCGCCGGGGCGACGTGCCTGCCGACCTGGAGCACCATGTGCCAGCCCGGCAGATCACCGAAGGCCTTCAGACACGCGCGGTAGAAGTCGGGCTGCTTGGTGAAGGACGATCCGAGCGAGACGACGAGGACCTTCTCCGCGTCCGCCGGTCGCTGCCAGTCACCCTGCGCCGCACGGTCGCCCTGACAGGCGCCGACGAAGGTGTGGCGGCTTTCGTCGACCCGGTCGGCGTTCGGCTGGAGCGCCTTCGGGATCAGGACGAGGGAACGGGCGGGCCGGCCGACGAACGGGTCGGGGTGCTCGGTGATCCCGTTCTCCTCCAGCCATGCCTGGAACCGGGCGTAGTACGCCTTGCCGCGTTCCGTCTTCTTCGGCTCGGCCCACATGGGCTCGGCGACCTCTTCCTCATAGCCGTTCCAGGCGACCAGGTTCGGGGAGAGCGAGATGGCCTTGACGCCCCAGCGGCGGGCGAGGACGGGCGCCGGGTAGGCGGTGATGTCGTGCAGCACGAGGTCGGGTTCGTCGCCCTCGTACGCCTCGACGAGCTGCGGCAGGGCCTGGATCGCATCGTTCAGGAAGGGCTCCACGTTGTCGAGGAGCGTGCTCCCCCATGCCTCGGGATCGGCGTCGGAGCCGGGCAATGTCGAGCGCCAGAGCTTCGGCTCGGCACCGGTCTCGGCCACCTTCTCGGCGAAGGCCGGCGGAATCGCGTACGTGACGCGGTGCCCGCGGGCGACCAGTTCCCGGATCACTTCGAGGCTCGGGTTCACGTGGCCGTGGGCGGCGATGGAGAACATGGCGATGTGGGAGGTCATGACGGCGAACTTACGCGAGACGAGACGTCTCGTGCAACCCATTTACCGCCCCCATGAACACCGGATGCCGTATAAACGTTCGGGCGCGGTCGGGTGACAGGCGAGCCGGATGACAGACGGGGGGACGATGAGCGGGGACGTGGATCAGGACGCGGTGCTGCGGGCCAGGAACGTGCTGCTGAGCTCCGGCAGACCAACACCGCGGGAGGCGGTCGAGGCGTACCGGGTGCTGGCCCGGGTGAGTCCGGCGACCTATCTGCCCCGGTTGTCGCGGGCTCTGGTAGATCTCGGCTACGGCGACGTGTTCGACGAACTGCCGCAGGCGCGGCTCGCGTTGTTCGAGGAGGCGGCGGAGGCCGCTTACGCGCTGGACGGGTCCGATCCGATGCGTACGGAGGTGCTGCTCAAGGCACTGGAGCCCCTCCAGCACCACCTGTTCGTACTCGGTCGACGTGCTGAGGGGCTGGCGCTGCGCGAGGAGATGGCGGGGCTCGCTCGTCGTGCGCTGGACACCGATCCGGATGCTCCGGTGGGGGACGCCCTGGAACTGTGGGCGCGGGCCCTGGCCGAGGAGGGCCGGCACCGTGAGGCCGCCGAGCTGCACGAGGAGATCGTCCGCCATGCCCGGCCGTACGGGTCGCGGAGCGGAGGCGCCGCCTGGGCCGTGCTCGAATGGATGGCCGAGGCGGAGGCGGCCGGGATGCGGGACATGGCCGAGGCCGCCGCGCGAGAGCTGGTCGAGATGGAGCAGAGCGAATTCTCCGCCCGGGGGACAACCCGGTCCCTGTTGTTCTTCGCCCTGCTCCGGCTCGCGGAACTGCTGGACGGGTACGGGGAGTTCGAGGCCGCCTCGGCCGCGTACGACGAGGTCGGGGAGCTGCTGGCGGGGTTCGCCGCGAGCGGTGACCTCAGCCCCGGTGCCTATCTGTACCCGTACTGGGCGGTCCTGTTCGGGCTGTCCGGCCGTGCCCCCGAACTGCCGGCGCCTGGCCGTTGCGCCCCGGCTTTCGGCGCGGAGATCGGGAAGACGACGCCCGATGTCCGGGAGCGCTACTTCGCCGAACTGCCCGCGCTGCGCGCCGCCGTGGACGCGCCGGCTCTGGACGCGGATCTCGCCGAGCGCGTCCTGGCGCACCGCCGGCTGACGGTCCGGTCCGCACTGCACGCCGTGCACCGGCGCGGCTATCTCTTCCTGGAGCCCGTGCTGCCGCTGTTCGAGGAGGGTGTGGCGCTGGCCCGCAGGCTGTACGCCGCGGATGCGGCGGCCGGCAGCGCACAGCTCGCCCGAGCGCTGTTCGACCGGGCGAGCGCTCTGGCAGCGGGTCAGCGGTTCGCCGAGGCACACCCCGACTTCCAGGAGGCTCTGGCCCTGCGTGCCGCTCAGCGCTGATACCGGGCCAGCACCAGATTCCCGTCCTCCTCCAGCCGTTCGCGCAGTTCGTCGAGGTCGATGGCGCCGCTGTAGTACTCCTGGTAGGCGGGGGTCGCCACCTTGTCCTTCCACTCCGGGTAGCCGCGTATGGACTGGGCGGGGGCGGAGCGGAGGTGTTCGGCGAGAGCCGTGCCGGTCGCCCAGTCGTGCTCGGTGGTGCGCAGGGCGGGGTCCTTGAGGGCCTCGGTGCCGGTGGGGAGCATCCAGTCGCCGAGGGCGAGGCGGACCATGTTCTCGGGGCGGAGGAGGAAGTCGACGAACTGGGCGGCCTCCTCCTTGTGCGGGCTGTCCTCGGCGATGGAGAGGGTCTGCGGGCTGACGCCCTGGGCGAGACCGTCGGCGCCTGCCGGGGCGGGCAGCACCTGCCAGTCGAAGCCCTTGGGTGCCTGCTGGACGATCTGCTGGCGGTACGAGAAGCCGAGCGGGACCATCGCGTACTTGCCGCCGAAGAAGCCGGGCAGGGTGTCGGAGCCGCTCATGCCGAGCGTGGTACTCGACGCGCTCTCGTCGGTGTTCACCTCGTCGTGCACCGTCTTCGGTACGACCGCGTCGGCGGCCTCGAAACGGACCTCGACCTTGCCGTCCGCGTCCCGCTGGAACAGCTGCCCGCCCGCCGACAGCGACAGGTTGAGCGTCGCCGACACCGGTTCCTTCAGCGGCCAGGCGACGCCGTACTTGCCGTCGCCGCTCAACTCCTCGGCCACCTCCCGGAACTCCTCCCACGTCCACGGGTCGTCGGGGGTCGGGATGCGCACGCCCGACTCGCGGAGCCACGTGGCGTTGGCGATCAGGACCCGTGGCTCTTGGAGGAAAGGCACCCCGTAGATGCCGTCCCCGAAGGTCGTCGTCTCCCAACTGTGCTGCGGGATGTCCGACTTGAGCCGCTCGGGCAGCAGCTCGCGCAGATCGGCGAGGTAGCCGCCGTACGCGAAGTCCGCGAGGTCGTCGGAGGCGTCGTGGATGATGTCCGGCGCCTCACCGCCCTCGAAGGAGGTGAGCAGTTGGTCGTGGACGCTGTCCCACGTCCCCTGGACGTACTCGACCTTGACGTCCGGGTGGGTGGCGTTCCACTCCGCGACCAGGTCCTTGTTGGCCTCGACGGACTCCTCCTGCCAGGCGAGGGACTGGAAGCGGAGGGTGACGCGGCCGTCGTCGGAGCCGTCGCCGTCGCCGGTGCAGCCGGTGGCGAGGAGGCACAGCAGCAGGGCCGCGATCAGCCATCGTGTGCGCATCAGCTTTTCACCGCCCCGGCGAGCATGCCGCCCGTGATCCGTTTCTGGATGATCGCGAAGACGACCAGCGAGGGCAGCGTCGCGAGGAACGCCGCCGCGGCCAGCGGGCCGAGGTCGGCCACGCCTTCCGCGCCGATGAAGTGGGTGAGGACGACTGGCAGGGTCTGTTTCTCCGGTGTCTTGAGCAGCACGAGCGCGAAGAAGAACTCGTTCCACGCGGTGATGAACGCGAACAGCGCCGTCGCCACGATGCCCGGCGCCAGCAGCGGTGCCGTCACCGACACCAGCGTCCGCACCTTCCCGGCCCCGTCGACCGCCGCCGCCTCCTCCAACTCGGCGGGCACGGCCCGTACGTATCCGACGAGCATCCACAGCGCGAACGGCAGCGCCCACACGACGTACACCATGATCAAGCCGGGCACGGAGTTGATGAGCCGCAGATTCTTCAGCACCAGGAACAGCGGGATGATCACCAGCACGAACGGGAACGCCTGGCTGACCACGACCCATCCGGTCGCCATCCGCGACAGCGTCGTACGGTGCCGGGCCATGACGTACGCCATCGGGGTCGCGATCAGTACGGCGACCACGGCCGCGCCGAGCGCCGCGACGAGGGAGTTGAGCGCGGCGTCCAGCAGGGGCTGCTCGTCGAAGGCCTGCCGGAAGTTGGCGAGGGTCGGGTTCTGCGGGATCCAGGTGGGGTGCAGACTGCCCAGCTCGCGGGCCGGTTTGAAGGCGGTGGAGATCAGCCAGAGGAAGGGGAAGGCGAGGAAGACGAGATACGCGAGGAGTGCCACGTACTGGCCCAGCCTGACTGTCCTGCTGGTCCTCATCCGTCATCACCCCGCCTCAGCCGGCCGACCAGATGGAACGCGAGGATGATCGAGATCACCGCGACCATCACACAGCCCATCGCCGCCGCGTATCCGAACTGCCCGTAGCGGAAGGCCTCCTCGTACGCGAAGAGCATCGGCAGGCGGGTGCGGCCGCCCGGGCCACCGCTGGTCAGGACGTACACCAGGGCGAAGGAGTTGAAGTTCCAGATTAAGTTGAGGGCGGTGATCGCGAGGGCGATGGGTCTGATGGCGGGCCAGGTGACCGTGCGGAAGCGCCGCCAGGCGCCCGCGCCGTCCATCGCGGCGGCCTCGTGCAGTTCGCGCGGCGTGTTCTGCAGACCGGCGAGCAGGGCGACCGTGGTCTGGGGCATGCCCGCCCAGACGCCGACCACTATGACGGCGGGCAGGGCGGTCGCCAGCCCGCTCAGCCAGTCGCGGCCGTCGCCGAGGCCGATGTCTCGGATGGTCTCGTTGAGGATGCCCGCGTCGGGGTTGTAGACCAGCCGCCACATGATGCCGACGACCACCTCGGGCATGGCCCACGGAACGATGGCGAGGGCCCGGGCCAGCCAGCGCAGCCGTAACTTCTGGTTGAGAAGCAGGGCGAGGCCGAGCGCGAGCAGGAACTGCGGCACGGTCACCCCGACCGCCCACAGCAGGCCGATCCGGAAGGACTCCCAGAACAGGGTGTCGTGCAGCAGGTCCCGGAAGTTGAGGGTGCCGATCCACTGGGTGGGTTCGGTCCGGCCCGACTGGGCGTCGGTGAACGCCAGGGCGATCCCGTAGAGCAACGGGCCCACGCTCAGGACCAGGATCGGGAGCAGGGCGGGCAGCACCAGGAACCATGCGCCGTGGTCGAGGAGGCGCCGCCGGGGCGTCGCGGTCGCCAATGTCATGCAATCCGCTCCTTCGGCAGGCGGCCCCCGTCATGGTGCTGAGGGCGTGAGGGGGCGTCAAGGCACCGCGCACATCGTCCGACCTGTGCGAATGCGAGACTGGCCGACGTATGGCGTGAACCTGACGCCCCGGTGAGGGGTGTCGGTCGTACGGACTCGGAGGCGAAGGATGGACGAGGCGCGGGCGCGGAACGTTCTGGTCGCGGCCGATGTGCTGCCCGGTGCGGCCGGGGGCGCGCGGCTGCTCGCCCTGGGTGAGAACGCGGTGTTCGCCGCCGGTGACCTGGTCGTCAAGGTGGGCCGCGACGCCGAGCTCCTCGACCGGGCCCGCAGTGAACTGCGCATCGCGGTCTGGCTCGCCGAGGCAGGTGTCCCGGCGGTACGGGCCGCCGAGTCGGAAGCACTGCTCGTCGAGGGGCACCCGGTGACGGTGTGGCACCGCCTGCCCGACTCCGTACGCCCCGCCGGCCCCCGCGATTTGGCCGAACTCCTTCGGCTGGTCCACGCTCTCCCCACCCCTCCCTTCACCCTGCCCCACCGTGAACTGCTGGGCGGTGTGGAGCGCTGGCTGCGCCTCGCCGGCGACGCGATCGACCCGGCGGACGCGGCCTACCTCCGCGAACGCCGCGACGGCTTCGCGGCGGCCGCGGCCGCCCTCGTCCCGCAGCTGCCGCCGGGGCCCATTCACGGCGACGCGCTGCCCCGCAATGTGCATGTCGGACCCGACGGCCCGGTGCTGGTCGACCTGGAGACCTTCTCGGGCGACCTGCGGGAACACGACCTCGTCGTCATGGCGCTCTCCCACGACCGCTACGGGCTTCCGGCCGAGGAGTACGACATCTTCACCGCCACGTACGGCTGGGACGTCCGCGCCTGGGAGGGCTGCTCCGTCCTGCGGGGTGCCCGTGAGACGGCCAGCTGCGCATGGGTCGCCCAGCACGCGCCGAGCAACCCCAAGGCGCTGGCCGAGTTCGAACGCCGTGTCGCCTCGCTGCGCGACGGGGACGAGAGGGTCCGCTGGTATCCGTTCTGAGCGGGGCCCGGCTCAAGCGGCCTGGAGTATGAGCACCACTTCATCGATCTCGGTGTCGCGGGCCAGGGCGAAGCCCCGGTCCTGGCCGGTGATGACGAAGCCACACTTCCGCAGGACGCGGATCGAGCCGGTGTTGTCAGCGGCCGCGTGGGCATGCAGTGGGCGGGTGGGCACGAGGTCGATCAGTGCGGTGAGGGCGGCCGTGGCGATGCCTCTGCCCCAGTGGACGCGGTCTATCCAGTACGTGACCTCGCGTTCGTCCGGCGGGCCGAAGACCGCGGCGTGGCCGACGACCTCGCCGTCGGCGACCACCGTGCGCGTCAGTACCTCGGGGTTGCCGCGGATCCCCGCCCAGTGGCTGTCGAAGAGGCCCCGGTCGTAGTGGTACTCACCGGTGAAAGCGGCGACCCGCTGCGCCTCGGGATCGGACGAGTGCCTCCAGAAGAACGGCAGGTCGCTGTCGCGCACTTCGCGGAGGGAGATCTCGGTGGTCGTCATACCGGTTCGTCCTCCAACTCGCGCAGCGGCCAGGTCGCGTCCACGACCGCGTCCGGGTTGCCCTTGCGGCGGAGGAAGGCCTGGAAGTCGGCGGCCCATTCGGCGTACCAGTCGATCTGGCGGCGGTGCAGCTCGGCGGGGCCCAGGGCGGCGACCTTCGGATGGCGCTCGGCTATCGCTCGGGCCAGCCGCGCGGCCGCCAACGCGTCGGCCGAGGCGTTGTGAGCGGCGTCCAGAGAGACGCCGTACTCGGCGCAGACCGCTTCGAGGTTGCGTTTGCCGCGGCGGTAGCGGTCGACGGAGCGGTCGATCGTGTACGGGTCGATGACCGGGGCCGGGGCGAGGCCGCCGAGGCGGTCGCTCAGGGACGGCAGACCGTGCCGGCGCAGCTCCGCGGAGAGCAGGGTGAGGTCGAAGGCCGCGTTGTACGCCACCACCGGGACACCTGTCTTCCAGTGGGAGACGAGGACGTTCGCGATCGCGTCGGCGACCTGGTCGGCCGGTCTGCCCTCGGCCGCCGCGCGGGCGTTGGTGATGCCGTGGACCGCGACGGCCTCGGCCGGGATCTCCATGCCCGGGTCGGCGAGCCATTCCCGGTGTCCGACCGGCTCCCCGTCCTTGACCTCGATCACCGCCCCGGTGACGATGCGCGCCTCGCGCGGATCCGTCCCGGTCGTCTCCAGGTCGAAGCCGATCAGCAGCTGCCGGTGCCAACCCATGCTGGCCCCCCTTCTTGGTGGTGCTTTCCCCCAGTGACCACCACCCTCCCATGCCCCACTGACAATCAGAGGAGCGCATTCCGCTTAGCCGCCCCACAACCGGGCTCGGCCCAGGTCACCACACCCCTCACGACACCGGCCTCGAGTCCGCCCACGCCACCTCGAACTCCTCACGGTACGTATCGAAAAGCCCGACTTCGCCGTTCTCGTCCGCCTTGAGTACCCGGTGGCCGCCGCGCAGCACCAGTACCGGCGCCTCCATGCCCCGCGTCCGCCGCAGATAGGTCTGGACGACCGCGACTCCGTCCGAGCCGTCGCCGTCCACCAAGTACGCGGTGAAACGAGGGGTCTCGTCGAAGACCTGGATCTCGAAGGCGCCGGGGTCGCGCAGCCGGGAGCGGACCCGGCGCATGTGCAGGATGTTCATCTCGACGGCACGGCTCAACTCGCCCCGCTTTATGCCGAGTTCCCGTTCGCGTCGCTTCACCGCGCTGGACGCGGGGTTGAGGAAGAGCAGCCGTACCCGGCAGCCGGACTCCGCGAGGCGAACCAGCCGTCGCCCGGAGAAGTTCTGCACCAGCAGGTTCAGCCCTATGCCGATGGCGTCGAGGCGGCGGGCGCCGCCGAAGAGGTCCTCGGCGGGGAACTGCCGCAGCAGCCGGACCCGGTCGGGGTGGACGCCGACGACGTCCGCGTACCGGTCCCCCACCAGGTCCTCGACCGCGTCGACGGGCAGCCGGCGCGCGGAGGGGACGTCGCTGCCCGCGCCAAGAATCTCCAGCAGCTTCGCCGAGGCCCGCTCGGCCTGGGCGAGGACGGCCTCGGACAGGGCCCGGTTGCGGGAGACGACGTTCCGGGTGACCTCCAGCTCGTCCAGCGCCAGCTCCACGTCGCGCCGCTCGTCGACGTACGGCTCGAAGCACGGCCAGTGCTGCACCATCAGCTCGCGCAGCTGGGGCAGGGTGAGGAAGCTGAGGACGTTGTCGTCGGCCGGGTCGAGGAGATAGCCCTTGCGGCGGCTGACCTCGCGTACCGCGACCGCGCGCTGCACCCACTCCTGTCCGGCGGGACCGGCGGCGGCGACCACCCAGTCGTCGCCGTGGACGGGCTCGTAGATGGGCCGCAGCACGGCGGCCACCACCGCGCGCAGCCGCTGCTCCACCAGGTTCAGCCATATATAGGCGCGGCCGGCCCGCTGGGCGCGCGTACGCACCTCGAGCCAGGCGTCGGCGTTCCAGTCCAGTTCCGGACCGATGGAACCCATCTCCATCGGCCGTGCCAGGGACACCGCGCCGGGTGGGACATCTGTGGAGTTCCCCTCGTGACCCGTATCGCCCGCGTCACCAGGAGGCAACTCCAGCCCTCCCGAGCCCACCCACGCACCGCCTTCCGCTCCCCCGAGGTCACCCCTACTCAACGATCAAGGAAGGGTACTCCGCGAGCGGCCGACGGTGCAGCCCGATGGACAGGTCGTTTCCCAACTACCGCACGTGTCCCGGCTGTTCCGGTTTGCCACCGCGTCGGGGGTGAGCCGGTTCATGGCCCTGGGCAGAAGGGAGTGGTGGTTCCATCACTTTCGGGGGAGACTCCCCGCGAAGTGGGCCCCGGCGGCGCGCGACAACTGGAAGAGTCGTATCCATGCAGGTCTGGCCTGGACAGGCGTATCCACTCGGTGCCACGTACGACGGCGCCGGCACGAACTTCGCGGTCTTCTCGGAGGCCGCGGACCGAGTCGAGCTGTGTCTGCTGCACGACGACGGCTCCGAGACGGCGGTGGAACTGCGCGAGACGGACGCGTTCGTACGGCACGCGTATCTGCCCGGTGTGATGCCCGGGCAGCGGTACGGCTTCCGCGCGCACGGCCCGTACGCGCCGGAGCGGGGGCAGCGCTGCAACTCCGCGAAGCTACTCCTCGACCCGTACGCGCGTGCGATCAGCGGCTCCGTGAAGTGGGGCGAGGAGGTGTACGGCTATCACTTCGGGGCGCCCGACAAGCGCAACGACCTGGACTCGGCGCCGCACATGATGACCTCGGTCGTGGTCAACCCGTACTTCGACTGGGGCGACGACCGGCGGCCGCGCACCGAGTACCACCACACCGTCATCTACGAGGGCCACGTCAAGGGCCTCACCATGCGGCACCCGGGGCTCCCCGAGGAGTTGCGCGGCACGTACGCGGCGCTCGCCCACCCCGCGATCATCGAGCACCTGACCGAACTGGGCGTCACGGCGCTGGAGCTGATGCCGGTTCACCAGTTCGTGAACGACCACCGTCTGGTCGACATGGGCCTCAGCAACTACTGGGGCTACAACACGATCGGTTTCTTCGCCCCGCACAACGCGTACGCCTCCTGGGGCGACCGCGGGCAGCAGGTGCTGGAGTTCAAGTCGGCGGTACGGGCGCTGCACGAGGCCGGGATCGAGGTCATCCTCGACGTGGTCTACAACCACACCGCCGAGGGCAACCATCTGGGGCCGACGCTGTCGTTCAAGGGCATCGACAACGCGTCGTACTACCGGCTCACGAACGACCCCCGCTACTACATGGACACGACCGGGACCGGGAACTCGCTGCTCATGCGGTCCCCGCACGTCCTGCAACTGATCATGGACTCATTGCGGTACTGGGTGACCGAGATGCACGTCGACGGCTTCCGCTTCGACCTCGCCGCCACCCTCGCCCGGCAGTTCCACGAGGTGGACCGGCTGTCGTCGTTCTTCGACCTGGTGCAGCAGGACCCGGTGGTCTCCCAGGTGAAGCTGATCGCCGAGCCCTGGGACGTCGGCGAGGGCGGCTACCAGGTGGGCAATTTCCCGCCGCTGTGGACGGAGTGGAACGGCAAGTACCGCGACACCGTACGAGACCTGTGGCGGGGCGAGCCGCGCACGCTCGCGGAGTTCGCGTCCCGGCTGACCGGCTCCTCCGACCTCTACCAGGACGACGGGCGGCGCCCGCTCGCCTCCATCAACTTCGTGACCTGCCACGACGGTTTCACCATGCGGGACCTCGTCTCCTACAACGGCAAGCACAACCACGCGAACGGGGAGGACAACCGGGACGGCGAGAGCCACAACCGGTCCTGGAACTGTGGGGCCGAGGGGGAGACCGACGACCCCGATGTGCTGGCGTTGCGGGTCCGGCAGATGCGGAACTTCATCGCCACGCTGATGCTGTCGCAGGGCGTGCCGATGCTCAGCCATGGGGACGAGTTCGCGCGGACGCAGGGCGGCAACAACAACGCGTACTGCCAGGACAACGAGGTGTCCTGGGTTCCTTGGCCCGAGGACTCCGAGGACGACGACGGCGTATTCGGTGACCTGCTCGACTTCACGCGCGCGATGGTGTGGCTGCGGAAGGACCATCCCGTTTTTCGGCGACGGCGGTTCTTTCATGGGCGGCCGGTGGAGGGGACGCATGACGAGCTGTCCGACATCGCGTGGTTCACACCCGAGGGGCGAGAGATGATTCGGCAGGACTGGGACTCGGGGCAGGCGGGCGCGTTGAGTGTGTTTCTCAACGGGAACGCGATCTCCGAACCGGGGGCGCGGGGGGAGCGGATCGCGGATGACTCGTTCCTGTTGATGGTCAATGCGTCTGCGCTGCCGCTTGAGTTTGTGGTTCCGGTGAACCATGGGCGGCAGTGGCAGGTGGTGGTGGATACGGGGGCTGGGGATCCGGTGCCTGAGGATGGGCCGAAGGTGCAGGCTGGGGATCGGGTGACCTTGGTGGACAGGAGCATGGCGGTGTTGCAGCGGCCGGCGTGAGCGCGCTGTTCGCCGTAGGGGCGTCGGTACGTTGCTGGCTGCGGGTCGTTTGTGGCTGGTCGCGCCCACGCGGCGGAGCCGCAAATCGATACGGCCCCGCGCCCCTTTCGGGGCTGCGCCCCTCAAAAGCCAGTAGCGTCCTTGCGTGTCCAGGCGCTCCAACCGCCGTTCGGCGGGTACGTAGGTCTGCATGACGCCTGTCGTGCCTACCGCCACCTATCGGCTTCAGCTTCAGCCCTCCTTTCCCTTTGCCGCTGCCTCGGCTGCCGTGCCGTGCATCGCCTCGCTCGGGGTCTCGCACCTGCATCTCTCCCCCGTGTTGGAGGCCGTCCCCGGGTCGGCGCACGGGTACGACGTGGTCGATCACGGGCGGGTGCGGGGGGAACTCGGCGGTGAGGAGGGGCTGCGGGGGCTGGCCCGGACCGCGCGGGAGCACGGGCTTGGGCTCGTCGTGGACATCGTGCCGAATCACATGGCCATGGCCCCCCGGCACAACCGGGCCCTGTGGGAGGTGCTGCGCGAGGGGCCTGGGTCGGCGTACGCGCGGTGGTTCGACATCGACTGGGAGGCGGGCGGCGGGCGGGTGTTGTTGCCGGTGCTCGGGGGGCCGCTCGGTGGTGAGGCCGAGCAGTTCGTGGTCGATGGGCGGGAACTGCGGTATTACGAGCATGTGTTCCCGTTGCGGAAGGGGACCGAGAAGCTGCCGTTGCCGCAGTTGTTGGACGCGCAGTGGTATCGGCCGGTGTGGTGGCGGCTGGCGCGTACGGAGTTGAACTACCGGAGGTTCTTCAGCATCTCGGAGTTGATCGGGGTGCGGGTGGAGGAGCCGGAGGTGTTCGAGGCCACCCACGCGAAGATTCTGCGGCTGGTCGAGGAGGGGGTGATCGACGGGCTGCGGATCGATCATCCTGATGGGCTCGCCGATCCTGATGCGTATCTGCGGCGGTTGCATGAGGCCACGGGTGGGCGGTGGACGGTCGTCGAGAAGATCCTGGCGGAGGGTGAGGCGCTGCCGGCGGCGTGGCCGGTGGCGGGGACCACCGGGTACGACGCTTTGCGGCAGGTGGATGGGTTGTTCGTGGATCCGGCGGGAGCCGGGGAGCTGCTGGGACAGTATCGGCGGTTCACGGACGCGCAGGGCGACCGGGGCGGGCACTGGGAGTCGACGGTGCGGCGGGCCGCGTACCGGGTGCTGACGCATGAGCTGGCCACGGAGGTGGGCCGGCTCACCCGGGTGGCGCACCGGTTGTGCGAGCGCTCCCCCGAGCTCGCGTTGCGCGATCATGCGCCGTGGGCGCTGCGTACCGCGCTGTGCGAACTCCTCGTACGGATGGAGGTCTATCGGCCGTACGTCTCCCAGGACGCCTCCCTGGTCGTCACCGAGGAGGCGGCGGCCGAGGCGCGTACGGCGTTCGTGGTGTCCGAGGAGGCGCGGTCGGTGGATGTCGTACGCGATCTGCTGCTGGGGCGGTTCGGGGACGGGGACGGGCATGGGGAGTTCCGGGCGCGGTTCGCGCAGACGTCGTCGGCGTTGCGGGCCAAGTCGGTGGAGGACACGGCGTTCTACCGCTATGTGCCGCTGCTGAGCGCGAACGAGGTGGGCGGGAATCCGGGGAGTCCGGCGGTGTCGCCGGCGGACTTCCACGCGTACTGCGCGCGTGTGCAGCGGGACTGGCCGGTGACGGGGACGGTGTTGTCGACGCACGACACGAAGCGCAGCGCGGATGTGCGGGCGGCGATCGCGGTGCTCAGCGAGTGCCCGGGGCGGTGGGCGGACGTGCTGGCGGAGGTGACGCGGGACGGTGCGGGTGTGCCGGATCCGCAGGTGGCGTGGGCGGCGTGGCAGACGGCGTTCGGACTGGGGCCCGCGGCGGAGGAGCGGCTCCAGGGGGCGCTGCTGAAGCATGTGCGGGAGGCGGGGCTGCACACCTCGTGGACCGAGCAGAACCCGGCGTACGAGCGTGCGGTGGCCGACTTCGTCGGGCGGGGGCCGGCGGTGGACACGCGGGTGGCGGAGGGGCTTCGGGACGCCCTGGAGCCTCATGTGCGGGCGAATGTGCTGGGCGTGGCCTTGGTGCAGTTGACCATGCCCGGGGTCCCGGACGTCTACCAGGGGACGGAGGGTGAGTACCGGGCGCTGGTGGATCCGGACAATCGGCTGCCCTTCGCGCCCCGGGAGGACGACGAGGCGGAGTCGGAGAAGTTCCGGCTCACGGCGGGCGCGCTGCGGCTGCGTCGGCGGCGGCCCGAGGTCTTCGGGGACGCGGCGACGTATGCGCCGCTCGCGGTCGAGGGGGCGGCGGCCGGGCACTGTGTGGCGTTCGTGCGGTCGGGGGCGGTGGTCACGGCTGTCACGCGGTTGTCGCTGCGGCTCGCGGAGGCGGGGGGTTGGGGGGAGACGCGGTTGGTCCTGCCCGAGGGGCGATGGGTCGAAGTGCTCAGTGGGGAGCGGGAGTTCGCCGGTCGGGTGCGGGTCGCGGAGCTGTTCGACGGGCTGCCGGTGGCGTTGTTGGAGCGGGTCGACGCCGGGTAGGGGGTGTGGTGAAAGTCCCGTGCGGTGCCCGCGCCCGCCGCGGGGGGTCCCCCGCTCGAGCGGAGCCGAGAGTGGGGGAGGCTGATGTCACAGCCGGTGCGTGCCCTCGGCGTGCCGGACGAAGGCCCTCGATGGGGGGTCCCCCCGCTCGAGCGAAGCCGAGAGTGGGGGAGCGTGCCGGGCGCCGCGGGTGCTGTGCGGGACTTTCACCACACCCCCTGAGTAGGGTCGGGGACTGGCGCGGTGGCTGATGCTCCGTTTCCAGTCCCCGCCGCTTCAAACCGTACGTGCGGTTCTCCCTCATACGGCTTTCCGACATCGTTCACCGTCTGGCATGCGCTGCCGCCCTGCGTACGGTTCCGGTGAGTCGGTAGACCCCGAGCCGGGTGATCCACCCGTAGGTAAAACGGGTGGCCCAGTTCCGGCCCCGCAGTCCGTGTTTCCGGCTGGCGAGGATCGCCAGCCGTTCGTGGACATAGCCGTCGACCGCGTTGAACTTCCGCCCGGAGTTCCCGTTGCGGAAGTACGCACCCCAGCCCCGCAGCACGGGGTTGAGGTCGGCGACCACGGCGGCCACCGGCCGTTCGGTCTTGGAGCGTCCGGTGGCCGCGCGGACCTTGTCCCGCAGCACCCGCATCGCTCTGACCGAGGGCCAGCGCTGCAAGCAGAACTTGCCCCGCCATCTCCACGACTCGACTTTCCGATGGTGGAAACCGAGGAAATCGAAGCCTCGCCCGCCCCAACTGAGGCAGGTGATCCCGGACTTCTCGGGATGCAGACGCATCCCGAGCCGTTCCAGCACCCTCGCCGCCAACTCCCGGACCAGTTCAGCCCGTTGGCTGGTCGGCGACAGGACCACGAAGTCATCGCAGTACCTCACCAGCACTCCCAGCCGGCGGCCCTCGTCCTGCCACACCTCGTCGAGGACATGCAGGGCGATGTTCGCCAGCAGAGGTGAAATCGGTGAGCCCTGTGGGGCTCCCGCCCCGGTTGGAGAGGTCACCCCACACTCCAGAACTCCCATCCGCAGCCAGGCCCGGATCAGCTTCAGCATCGGCCGGTCCACCACACGCCGGGCCACCTGGGCCATCAGCGCGTCATGGTCGATCGTCCCGAAGCAGTCCCGGATATCGGCCTCGAACACCCACTCCCGCCGCTGGTTCGCCGCGACGCGCACGGCCTCGCACGCGTCGATCGCGGACCGCTTCGGCCGGAATCCGTAGCTCGCCTCGGTGAACTGCGCCTCGAAGACCGGTTCCATGACCAGTTTCGCGGCCGTCATCACCACCCGGTCCGCCACGGTGGGAATCGAAAGCGGCCGGAACTCCCCCGGCCGCCCCGGCTTGGGAATCTCAACCCGCCGCAGCACCGACGGACGATACGTATACGTCCGCAACTGCTCGGCCAGGTCCTGGAGGAACGCGTCCACCCCCGAGGCCGCCACCGCGTCGACGGTCATGCCGTCCACGCCGGGGGCTCCCCGGTTCGCACACACCTCGGCCCATGCCCGCCGAAGAACGTCCATGCGGTGGACATGGCAGTACAGGGCATGAAACCGGCGTTCGGGTTCCTGCTCGGCACAGCGGTAGAGCGTCCGCTGCAGGGCTCGGACCTTGTCCAGAGGACGGCCACCCGGTCCCGCGGCGCCTTCCTCCCGGCGGATGGAACTAGCCGAAACGGCACTCACCCGGGTCCCTCCCTGTTCACGAAACGCATCGATGAAGCAGGGGCCCTTCGCTCCCGGCGGGTTGTGTTGTCCCGCCGATCACCACTACTACGGCCCCCTCCGACTGCCTCTCGACAACCCGCCACTTCCCGGTTCTTCCGGTTATAGGCGGGCCACGCTTCCCGCACCGCACTTCGCGGGGCCGAGGAGGCCCTCTCCAGTTCCCAGGACAACCGTCCGACCATTCCACGCCCCTTACGCCGGGAGGTTCTTCGGCGACCGCTCCAGGTCCGAGATCGCCTTCCATGGCCTTCGCCGAACAAGCACAGGCTCGGCACCTCCTTGGTCCCGCCTTCCGGCGGGCTTAAATAACGACGCTGCAGGCTTCACTTCATGTTGCGGACTGGCCGGTTGCACACCCCCGAAGGGCGCTTGTCACTCCACTTCGACGTCACCATTTCAAGTGACGCCGGGAGTCAGCTACCGGGGACCCTGGCGTCTCCCCGGACCGGACTTCCACCGGCTGGCTATCCTGAGCTTGTCGCCCGGTTACATCGTTCATATCCCTTCTGAGCTGGGAAGACGTCCGGACTGCTGGACGTACGCTTGACTCTGTCGGGGATCTTGGAGTTTCCCGGTGTGCCAGCATGATCAGCGGGCATGCTCGGTGCTGTTTCGAAGGCCGATGCAGTTGCCGAGGTGTCCGTTGTCGCTCCGTCCCCGTTCCGGTGAGCAGGTCCCGTCTCTGACCGCGCAGATCGCGCGGGCGAGCAATCCGGGCGGTACGACGGCGATGTGGGTGAGAGACCGGCTGGACGGGCTGTGGCGCGACGAGGACTTTGCGGGCTGGTACCCGCGTGATGGACGCCCCGGCATCTCGCCCGCCCAGCTGGCCACCGTCTGCGTGCTGCAGGCCTGCTCGGCCTGTCGGACCGGCAGGCAGCGGAAGCGGTCCGCTGCCGCATCGATTTCAAGTACGCCCTGGCGATGGAGCTGGACGATCCCGGCTTCCACCATGGCGTCCTGGCCGACTTCCGCGAGCGCCTCGCCCAGGACGACCGCGCCGACCATCTACTCGATCTGGCGCTCGCGCGTCTGAAGGAGGCTGGACTCGTGCGCGAGCGCACCACGCGGCGCACCGACTCCACCCACGTCCTGGCCGCAGTGCGCGACCTGACCCGGCTGGAGCTGGTCACCGAGGCTGTCCGTGCCGTGCTGGAAGAAGTGGCCCGCACCGCTTCGCACCTGTTGACCGGCCTGGTCGACGAGGACTGGGGGCGCCGCTACGGCCGTTCGGTCCGTCTGGGCAAGAACCCCACCCGGCCCAAGACCAGGATCCTCGCCGCCGGCGACGACACCTGTCGACTGCTGGAACGCCTCCACCGGCACGGACCGGGATACCGGCCCGGTCCGCAGGCCGAGGCGCTGCGGCAGATCGTGGTGCAGAACTACTACCGCGACGCGGCAGGCCGCCTGCGCTGGCGCACCGCCGCCGACGGCGGCCTGCCGCCCTCCTCGTCGGCGATCGTCTCCCCCTACGACACCACGGCGCGCTACGTCCGTCATGGGCACATCATCAGCTGGAAGGGGTTCGCCGCGCATGTCACCGAGACGTGTGCCACGACAGCGCCAACGTGATCACGGACGTGGCCACCACCTCGGCCGCCACGAACGACGGCCAGGCCCTGCCCGGCATCCACACCCGCCTGGCGCGTCGCGGGCTGCTGCCTGCCGAGCACCTGGTCGACGGCGGCTACACCTCGCTGGTCCACCTGGAACGAGCCGCCCGCGAACACCAGGTCACCGTCAGCGGGCCACTGCCGGGCAACCCCACCCGCCAGCACCGCAGGAACGAAGGCTTCGACCGGGACGACTCCACATCGACTTCGACCACCGAGTGGAAGGCCCGCTACGCGGTCCGCTCCGGAGTGGAGGGCACCATCAACGAGTTCGCCCACGGACACGGCATGCGCCGCTGCCGCTACCGAGGGCGGCCGAAAGCCCACCTGCAACACGTACTCACGGCCATCGCCGTGAACATCGGACGCCTCAGCGGCCGGTCAGTGACCGAGGAAAACTCTTCACCGAGACCGCCGACCGCCTTCCAGACCTTCCTGGATCAGAACGAGATCCCCCGGCCGAAGTCCTAGCGAACCCTCGGTAGCTGAGCCCGACCATCCAAGATCCCCGACAGAGTCAAGCTGAGGGTTTGCGCGTCCGCGCGGAACTTCACTCGTTGGCGTCGCGGAGCGTGCGCAGGATGCGCTCCAGGTGGCGGCGGTCCTGGGCCGAGAGCGGTCCGGTGACGTGGCTGCGGAGATGGCGGACGTGGGCGGTCAGGGCGCGGTCGAGCGCCTCGGTGCCCTTGTCGGTCAGTGCGGCGAGTGCGGCTCGTCGGTCTGTGGGGTCGGGGTCGCGGCGGATCAGCCCTTCGTTCGCCATGCGGTCGGCGAGCCGGGTGAAGCCGCCCGAGCTGAAGGACACGGCCTCCGCCAGGTCTGTCATGCGCAGCCGGTGCCCGGGCGTGCGGCCCAGCCGCAGCAGTACCTCGAACCAGGTGTCCGGAACTCCCAGATCGCGGTGTACGAGGGGCTTGAGGCGAGCGAACGCCTCCACGAACAGGCCGTAGAGCGTCACATCGTCGTCATTCAGCAGTTGCTCGTTCACTCCATGAGGATGACAGAAAGCCGAGAGCAGAAGAAGCTGCTGTTGCAATATCTGTACCTACAGATATATTGTCTGCCTCAGCAGATACTTTTCCCTGTACGCCCCCACACACGTGGAGCCCGATCATGAGCAAGCGCACCCTCCCCGCGTTCGGTGTCGCCGCCGCCACGGCCGGCGCCCTCACCCTCGGTCTGTCCCTGGCGCCCGCTTCGGCGGACGCCACCCCCGCCTCGCACAGGCACCGCACGATCACCATCGAGGCCGTCGAGAAGGGCACCGCGATCAACATGGTCGACGTCGCCCCGGCCGACTCCGCCCTCGGCGACCAGCTGATCGGGACCGGCGACCTCACCGGCCGCGACGGCCGCAAGCTGGGCACCAGCAGCTTCGGCGGCGTCTCCACCCACGCCAAGCCGCGCACCGCCGAGCTGCTGACCTTCGTCTACGAACTGCCCGGCGGCAAGATCACCACGGCCGGCACGGCGAAGCTCTCCGCCTCCGGACCCGTCTTCGACGAGCGGTTCGCCATCACGGGCGGCACCGGCAAGTACAAGAACGCCTCCGGAGAGGTGCGCGTCGTGCAGGAGACGGTGGAGCAGGCGAAGGTCACCTTCGAGATCCAGCGCTGACCACACCCACGCATACGAAACGAGTACGAACGGAGTCACCTGTGAAGATCCTCCTGATCGGCGCCACCGGCATGATCGGCTCCCGCGTCACGGCGGAAGCGCTCGGCCGTGGCCACGAAGTCACCGCCGCCACCCGCTCGGGCCGTGCGGACGCCCTGCCGGAGAACCAGGCACTGACCGTCCTCGCCCTGGACGCCACCGTGCCGGGCAAGGTCTCCCAGGCCGCTGCCGGACACGACGTCGTCATCTCCGCCGTCTCCCCGCCCCGCGACGGCTCCGACCCCGCCGCCCCGCTGCTGGCGACGTACAAGTCCCTGGTCGAGGGGCTGCGCATCGCGGGCGTACACCGCCTGCTGGTGGTCGGAGGGGCGGGCAGCCTGAAGACCGCCTCGGGCCAGGACCGGGTCGACACCCCGGACTTCCCCGCGATGTACAAGGCCGAGTCGCTCGCCCAGCGCGAGGTGCTGCGCCTACTGCGCACCGAGATGACCGACCTCGACTGGACGTATGCCTCCCCGGCCGACGAGATCGCCCCCGGCGAGCGCACCGGCACCTTCCGCCTCGGCGGCGACGACCTGCTGATCGCGGAGGACGGCACCAGCTTCATCAGTGCCGAGGACTACGCGGTCGCCCTGGTCGACGAGGCCGAGAAGAGCACCGCGATCCGTCGCCGCATCACCGTCGCGTACTGACGGACGCCTCTCGATCGAGGGCGTCCGTTCGACGTCACGCTGACCGGCAGTGCCAAGGCGACGCGAGCAGGCCGATGTGAAGCGCCTGCTGCTCTCGCTTCGCCTGCACCGGTGGAGTCACCGGAGTCGCCGAACCGCGCCAGAAGACGGCCGGCGACCCCTACGCCGCCGCGCTGCGTCGGCTGCTGCAGAGCTCCCGAGCTGCCCAGGAACAGGCCGAGCAGGCGAAGAAGGCCCGGCTGGATACCGAAGGCGCGGCGACCGCCGTGGGTGGGGCACTTCAGCGGGCCGCCGACGGGGCCGGCGAGGACGGCACCGTGCCGGCCCGGCGCCACCGACGCCGTACAGCAGGCGCTGACGGCCGCCGAGGCCGCTGCGCGGCCTGCCGCGCAGCGGCCTCGGCGGCGGCTCAGTACGAGGTAGGGGCTGGCGGAGTCCACCCGGCAGGTATGGGCCAAGGTGTGCGCCTTGGCGCTGCTGGATCAACCCGCCACGCGGAACGTGACGTCCTCGCCATCCGGCGACAAGATCCGGATCTTCCGCTTGTCGGCCTGTCCGTGCACCTGGGCGGTGTGTTCTGGCGGCCCGTGACTGACGTGTTCCGGCGAGGTGAGCGCCCAGGTCCGTGCGAGGCATGATCAGTGGATGCAAGGTGTGGAGGACCAGTCGGGTGGGGGGAACGTGGAAGAGCCGACGGAGATCTCGTCGCCGAAGGAGGCCGCGGACAATGCGCTGGTGCTGGCGTTCGGGCGGTTGCAGGGGGCGGCGAACCGGTTGGAGTACATCCTCGGGCGGTCGCTGGAGCTGGAGTGCGGCATCAGCCATCTGATGTTCGAGGTGCTGCTCATCCTCGGGCGGGCGGGCGATCCCGGGCTGTCGATGCGGGCCATCGCCCAGGAGCAGGTGCTGACCACAGGCGGGGCGACGCGCCTGGTGGACCGGATGGAGGCGGCCGGGCTGGTGGAGCGCGCCGAGGATCCCGGTGACAGGCGCGGGCGGCTGGTACGGCTGACCCGGTTGGGGGAAGAGACCACTGTGCGGGCGTCCCGGGTGCACGTGGAGAACATCCGGCGTCACTTCCTGGCGCCACTGCCTCCCGAGGACCGGGAACGGTTCGCCGAGGACCTGCGGATCCTGAGCCACTCCGCACGGGACGAGCTGCCCCGCCTGCCCTGAACGGCCCCTCTGGGCTGCGGCCGTGCGGCTTCACTGATGCACCGACAGCAGGGCTGAGATGTGGCGGGCGTCACATATCTAGAGAAATATCTGACGCGTCAGTTACTGTTTTCTCAGACGAATCGCTCGCGTTCGGCGGGCGCCACACCTTTGCTGGGACCTTCGATGAAGCTCGTCTACGTCTTCGACGCCTACTGCGGTTGGTCGCACGGGTTCTCCGGAACTCTGCGCGAGACCGTCTCCCGTCATCCCGCGCTGCCGGTCGAGGTGGTCTCCGGCGGCCTGTTCACCGGGCCACGCCGGGTGCCGATCCGCGAGTTCGGCTACGTCCAGGGCGCCAACGCCCAGATCGCCGAGCTGACCGGCGCCGAGTTCGGCGAGGGCTACGAGCGGCTGATCGCCGACGGATCGTTCGTGATGGACTCCGAGGCTGCCGCGCGCGGCGTCGTAGCCCTGCGCCGGGTGGCCCCCGACCGCGTGGCGGAACTGGCCGGCGCCGTCCAGCATGCCTTCTACGTCGACGGCCTCAGCCTCTCCGACCCCGCGACCTACCGGAAGGTCGCCGAGGAGGCCGGTCTGGACGCCGACGCCGTCGTCGCCGCCTTCGACGCGCCGGAGGCGCACGACGCGGCGGCGGACGACTTCCACCGCTCCGCCGAACTGGGTATCACCGGCTTCCCTACGCTGCTCGCCGTCGACGGCGACCGAGTCGCCGTCCTGGCCCGTGGCCACGCCACCGCCGACGAGATCGACCGGCGACTGGCCGCCCTGACCACCGCGCCCTGACCACGCCCCACCCACTGAATTCCGTCCCCTCCAGGAGGCCCCGCATGAGCACCCTGTCCTTCAAGGTCCTCGACCTCGACTTCCCGGCCGGCAGTAAGAACAAGACCGCCACGCTCGTCACCGGTGAGCAGGAGGCGTTGCTGGTCGACGCCGCCTTCACCCGGGCCGACGGCCACCGCCTGGCCGCCGAGATCCTCGACTCGGGCAAGAAGCTGACCACCGTGTTCGTCAGCCATGGGGACCCGGACTTCTACTTCGGCGCCGAGGTGATCGCCGACGCCTTCCCCGATGCCGTCTTCGTCGCCACCCCGGTCGTCATCGAGCACATCCAGCACTCCTACGAGGGCAAGCTCAAGGCGTGGGCGGCCCTCGGCCTGAACCTGCCCACCCGCCTGGTCGACCTCACCCCGCTGACCGGCGACCTCACCCTCGAAGGCCACCGCTTCGAGCTCAAGGGCGGCCCGGCCGGCCTGCCCGACCGCCACTACCTGTGGCAGGCCGAGCACCGCGCCCTCCTCGGAGGCGTCCTGCTCTTCCAGCAGGAGCACGTCTGGGTCGCCGACACTCCCACCCCCGAGCACCGCTCCGTCTGGATCGAGCTGCTGGACGAGATGGCCTCCCTGCAGCCGGGGCTGGTCGTCCCCGGCCACCGCCTGCCGGGCACGGCGGCCGACACCTCGGCCATCACCGCCACCCGCGACTACCTCGTCGCCTTCGAGGAGGAACTCGGCAAGGCGGCCGACGGCGCCACGCTGACCGAGGCGCTCGTCAGGCGTTACCCCGACAACGGCATGCTGATCGCCGCCCAGATCGGGGCGAAGGTCGCCAAGGGCGAGATGAAGTGGGGCTGAGTGTCATGACATACGAGCACACCGGCTTCGCGACCTCCACGGCCCCGGGCGACGTGGTCCGCCGCCAGTACCTGGCCTCCGCGGCCGGCGACCTGGAGGCCCTGCGCGCCACCCTCGCGCCGGACGTGGAGTGGAAGGAGATGGCAGGCTTCCCTCTCGCCGGCACCTACCGCACCCCCGACGGCGTGACCTCGAACGTGATGGAGAAGCTCAGCCAGGACTGGGACGGCTGGACCGCTCACGACGACACCTATGTCATCGACGGCGAGAACGTCGTCGTTCTGGCCCGCTACGCCGCGACCAACAAGGCCACCGGCAAATCGATCAACGTCCGCGTCGCCCACCACTTCGTGGTCCGCGGCGGCCTGATCGTCCGCTTCGAGCAGTTCGCCGACACCGCCAAGGTCCGCGACGCCATGACGTAGTCGGGGCAGCACCACACAGGCGAACTCACACAAGCCGGGAAGACGGTGAGGTCCACCGTCGGCAACGGCACCGTCTTCCTCAACACCTCCGCCGCCGATGTCAGCGGTCCGCGCGACGAAACCGTCGCCGGGACGGCGACCGGCACGGCGGAGGAAACGCGCCCGCACGTCGCCAGAATCACTCCGCGGCGCCTTCCCGGTCCGGCCAACGGAGGCAGCCGGGACCGACCATCGTCGTGCGACGAACGTCGCCACCGCGATCATCCATGCCCTCCGGACGTACGCGCACCCGGAGGCGCTGGTGGCCGTACCGCACACCAGCACCACCGCGAAAACGTAAGAGGCCGACACGCGGCACCTTCTCCCGTGCGCCCTCACACCCACCATCAACAGGGAGCAATAGACATGCCCATGAACAGGCGTCACTTCCTCGCGGCAGGCTCGCTCACGGCCGCCGGGCTCGGCCTGGGCCTCACCCCGGCCAGCGCGTCGGCCACCCCGCTCGCCGACGGACACGGAGCCGGACATCACAAGGAAAAGCACCCCAGGGGCAAGCTCGACTTCAAGGTCCTCGACCTGGACTTCCCGGTCGGCAGCAAGAACAAGACGGCCACTCTGGTCACGGGTGAGCGTGAAGCGCTGCTGGTCGACACCGGGTTCACCCGGGCCGACGGGTACCGGCTGGTGGCCGAGGTGCTGGACTCGGGCAAGAAGCTGACCACCGTGTTCATCAGCGCCGGCGATCCGGACTACTACTTCGGCGCCGAGGCCCTGGCCGACACCTTCCCCGACGCCAAGTTCGTCGCCACCCAGCCGGTCATCAAGCACATACGGCGCACCTTTGAGAGCAAGCTCAAGACGTGGGCCGACCTCGGGGCCAACCTGCCCACCCGCCTGGTGAAGATCAAGCCTCTCACCCGTGGTCTCGCCCTGGAAGGGCACCGCTTCGAACTCAAGGGCGGATCGGCCCTGCTGCCGGACCGCCACTACCTGTGGCAGCCGGAGCAGCGCGCGATCCTCGGCGGGGTGCTGCTGTTCCAGAAGCAGCATGTGTGGGTCGCGGACACCCCCACCCCGGAAATCCGCGCTGCCTGGATCAAGCTGCTGGACGAGATGGCCGCCCTCAACCCGAAGCTGGTCGTGCCCGGCCACCGCCTGCCCGGCACGGCGGCCGACGCCTCAGCCATCACCGCCACCCGCGAGTACCTCCTCACTTTCGAGGAGGAACTGGCCAAGGCCGCCGACGGCGCCGCGCTGACCGCGGCACTCGTCAAGCGCTACCCGGACTACGGCATGGTCATCGCCGCCGAGATCGGTGCGAAGGTCGCCATGGGCGAGATGACCTGGGAGTGACGCCCTGGGAGTGACGACCGCGAAGTACCGGAACACCGGCTTCGCGGTGCCCCTCGGCGGTGGCTGCCGCTGGGGGCCAGGAGGAGCAGGAAAGGGCGGTCGGCGGCGAGGCGGGGCCGGTGCGGCCGGTGCCGCGTCGGGACGGCCCGCGCCGGCTGCGGCCGCCGAACTGACGGTGGGGGCTGCGGTGGTGCGGCAGTGTGGGCTCTGCCTGGACTGGGGCGTGTCGCGTCTGTGGACGGGCTGTGCTGGAGCTGTCGTGGCTGGCTGGAGAACCGGGGGACGGCGCAGTGTCCGCGGTGCTGCCGGGTCGGGGCCGTGGACGGTGACGGACTGTGCCGGCCGTGCGTGATCGCGGTGCGGGAGGAGATCCGGGCCGGCGTCTGTGAGTCTGGGCAGCCCGTACAGACCGGGCCAGCGCTCGCAGACCACCACCCGGTGGCCGAGCCGGCCGAGCAGGGACGCCGCGGTGAGGCCGGTCGGTCCGTAGCCGACGACGGCGATGTCGTAGAGCGGAGCCATGAGAGACACCTCCGGAAACACTCCCGCGCCGCTGCGAGGGGTCGTGGTGGGAAGGGAGAGGGGTGCGGCCCGACTGTGCGGTGCACGCCGCGGCCTCGTGTGAATTCACAGCCTGTGTGAATTCCGATTCACACTCTTAGCTTGGCTCTGTCGGGGATCTTGGGGTTGGCGAGGTCAACTGCCCAGGGTTCGCCAGGATTTCAGCCGAGGTATCTCGCGCTGGTCGAGGTAGCTCTGGAAGGCAGTCGGTCGGCGGGGTATGGGGGCTTCCTCGGCCGGTGGCAATCCGCTGAGGCGCTCGATGTTGACGGCGATGGCCGTCAGGACGTGCTGGATGTGTGCCTTTCCCTGCCCTCGGTAGCGGCAGCGCCGCATACCGTGGCCATGGGTGAACTCGTTGACCGTGCCCTCCACTCCGGAGCGGACCGCGTAACGCGTCTTCCACTCGAACGTCTGCTGCTCGGCGCGGACACGGAGTTGCAGGTCACGGAGCTCTCGTGGAGGAAATCCCACGGTGCGGGCGCTGTCGGCGGTGGTGGTGCATTGGGCGCGGGCCGGGCAGGGGCGGCACTGGCTCTTGGTGAACCTGGCCACGATCAGCGAGGCCGCGGTGGGCGAGGAGGTCGGGTAGGGGCCGTGCCAGCCTGCGCTGACCTGCCCCTGCGGGCATGTGACTTGCTGATGGTCGTAGTCGATGCGGAAGTCGTCCCGGGCGAAGCCCTCATTTCGGCGGTGTTGGCGGGTGGGGTTGCTCTTCAGCGGCCCGGAGACGGTGACCTGGTGTTCGCGGGTGGCCTGTTCCAGGTGGGGCAGGGAGGTGTAGCCGGCATCGACCAGGTGCTCGTCGGGCAGCAGTCCGCGGCGGGAGGGGCGGGTGTGGATGCCGGGCAGGACCTGGCTGTCGTGGGTGGTGGCCGCGGTGGTGGCCACGTCGGTGATCACGTTGGGGCCGTCGGGAGCGCAGGTCTCGGTCAGGTGGGCGGTGAACCCCTTCCAGCTGATGATGTGTCCGTGCCGTGCGTAGCGGGCCGAGGTGTCGTAGGGCGAGACGACCGCCCGGGACGAGGGCGGCAGTCCGGGCCCGCCTTCCTTCTCGGCGGTGCGCCAGCGCAGATGTCCTGCGGCGTCACGGTGGTAGTTCTGCACCATGATCTGGCGCAGGGCCTGGATACGAGGACCGGATGTGCGGTCTGCTCCGTGCCGGTAGAGGAGTTCCAGGAGTCGGACGGCGTCGTTTCCGGTGGCAAGAATCCTGGTCTTGGGCTTGGTGGGGTTCTTGCCCAGACGGACCGGCCGGCCGTAGCGGAGCCCCCAGTCCTCATCGACCAGCTCGTCCAGCAGGTGCGGGGATGTGCCGGCGACTTCTTCGAGTGCGGCGCGGACCGCCTCGGTGACCATCTCCAGGCGGGTCAGGTCGCGCACCGCGGCCAGGACGTGGGTGGAGTCGGTGCGCTGCGTGGTGCGCTCGCGCACAAGTCCGGCCTCCTTGAGGCGGGCCAGTGCGAGGTCGAGGAGGCGGTCGGCGCGGTCGTCTTCGGCGAGACGGTCTCGGAAGTCGGCCAGCACGCTGTGGTGGAAGCCGGGGTCGTCCAGCTCCATGGCCATGGCGTACTTGAAGTCAATGCGGCAGCGGACCGACTCGGCGGCCTGCCGGTCGGACAGGCCGAGCAGGAACTGCAGCACACAGACGGTGGCCAGTTGAGCAGGTGAGAGACCCGGACGCCCGTCGCGCGGGTACCAGTCGGCGAAGTCCTTGTCGCACCACAGCCCATCGAGGCGGTCACGTACCCATATCGCCGTCGTGCCGTCCGGGTTGCTCGCCCGCGCAACCTGCGCAGTCAGAGACGGGACCTGCTCACCGGAACGGGGACGAAGGGACAACGAGCACCTCGACGGCTGTATCGGTCGGCGGAACTACCCGAGCATGCCCGTCGATCTTGCTGCCGCACCGGGAAACTCCAAGATCCCCGACAGAGTCAAGCTTAGTGGCGGCTGCCGTGCCGGGGGGCGGCGAATGCCACTGGGCGCCCCTGGGAGCCGCCCCGTTCAGGGACGGACACTGCATTCAGTCGGACTGTCGGACTGAACGGGGGGTGGTCTCCTGATGGAGCTCGGTTATCCCACGGTGGCGGAGCTGGAGTCGTACGCACGGTCGTTGGTGGGCCCGGGCTCGCGCCTGTGCACGCTCAGGCGGATCGGTGTCTCGCGCGGGGGCCGGCCGTTGCGGCTGCTGTCCGTGGGGCACGCCAGACGTGCCGTTCTCGTCGTCGCGGGCGCCCACGCCAACGAACCGAACGGCGGCTCGACGGTGCTGGCGCTGGCCGAACGGGTCGCCCTGGAACGGGAGTTACGGGCCGACACCTCGTGGCATTTCGTGCTGTGCGCGGACCCGGACGGGGCGAGCCTGCACACGGCGCCGGCGCCGCGCACCCTGCTCGACTACCACCTCGGTTTCTTCCGGCCCGCCGGTCCCGAGCAGCCGGAGTGGTCCCCGTCCGTGCTGCCGCCAGACCGTCTGCCGCCCGAGACGCTCGCGCTTCTGCGGGTCATCGACGAGCTGCGGCCCTGTCTCCAGGTGACTCTCCACGGCACGGACCTCGGCGGCAGCTGGGTGCAGCTGACCAAGGACGTCCCGGGGCTCGCCGAGCCCTTCACCAAGTCGGCAGCGGAGCTGGGCATACCGGTGGAGATGGGCGCCTCCGACGCCGCGGGCTGGCCCGCCTCCGGACCCGGCGTGTATGTGATGCCACGGCCCGAGCACCGCACGGCGTATCCGGGCATGCCGGACGACGCGCGCGACAGCACCTGGTTCCACGCCCACCGGTACGGCGGTCTCACCGCGGTCGTCGAGGTACCGATGTGGGCAAGCGACCTGGTCGACGACACCGCCCCGCACCCCGCCCCGGCGGCGGCGCTGCGGCAGCTGGCGCGGCGGCTGCTGGTCCAGGCGGGCGAGGTGGAGCGGGTCTTCGCCGAGGCGCTGCCCCGGCTCCCGGGGCCTCGGGGGCCGCTGCTGCGGGCGGCCCGGTGGGCGCTGGACCTGGTGCCGGGGCTCGCCCGGGACTGGACCGGGGGGCCGCCGCCGGATGTCTCGATGGCGTACGTGGCCAGTGTGGACGCCTTCGGGCGCCGGCTCCCGCTGCGGGCCGCGGCGATGTTGCTACGGGTTCTGCGGGAGGCCTGCGACCCGGCGGTGCCGTATCTCGAAGGGCTGGTCGCCGACTGGTGCGAGGCTTTCGCCGACCGCTTCCGGGCCCGCTGGGTGCCGCTGTCGGACCAGGTCGAGCACCAGGCCCGTACGGTGCTGGCGGCGGCGCTGCACGCGCGGGACGACATGGTGGCGTAGGGACGACGTGGTGGCGTAGAGACTCCAGTCACGTGGAGACGCCGGTAGCCGTCAGTCCGGCAGGGCGAACACCGCTCCCGTTCGCGCCGTCATCACGCAGCCGTTCGCGAACGTCTGCTCGTACTCGACCGGTCTGCCGTTCCACTCGCCGTGTGCCGTCGCCCGGATCGGGGCGTAGACCTGCACGCACATGCCGTCCTTCTGAGGGATGCGGGTGATGTCCCCGCCGGCCGCGCGGAGTTCGGCGCAGGCCTCGGCGGCCCGGGTATGGCCCTGGGGCGGGTCGCAGAGGAGGAGGGAGCCGCGGGTGTCGCCGGTGCGGGCGTCGCCGCGGGTGACGGTGACGTAGAGCCAGTTGTCCGGGAAGGTCGCCCGGGCGGGGGCGGAGGAGGCGAGGGGGAGGAGTACGAGCGCCGCCAGCAGGCCGCCTCGTACCGCTCGGGTGGTGTTCGTCATTCCCTGTGCATCGGCACGGCGGGCTCGGAACTCCATTCCGGCTCACCCGAATGGGAGTCCTGTTCGCGTGTGTGCCGGGCCGATGCCAGTTCGAGGGCGGTGAGCACCACGCGTGCCTGGTACTCCGCCTGGCGGGCGACGGGTATCCAGCGTGCCCCGTAGCCGTCGCGGTACTCGGCGCACCACTCCCCCATGAGCCGGTTCAGCTCGGGCAGCGCGCCCGCCGGGTCGCGGCCGGCACGGGTCACCAGCTGATGCAGCAGCCCGGCGGCGCGCAGGGTGACCCGGCGGGACGAGACGCCGAGGGCGGTGAGCCGGGCGGTGTCGAACGGGGGCAGCGGCCGGGCGGCCGAGTCGTGGACGTCGGGGTCCCAGGAGTCGGCGAGTCCGGGGCCGACCATCAGGTAGTCGTCGATCGGGGCCAGCAGTCGGGCGGCGTCCGGGCCGGTGCTCGCCGAGGGGCGGATCCGGGCGAGGATGCCCGCCAGGAGCCGGGTCTCGCGGCGCAGCGTCCGGCTGACGGTGCGCAGTACGGCGTCGACGTCGGGAGCCGGGGAGGCGTCCTCCACGGCGGCCACGCCCCACATGGGTGCCTCGACGACGGCGGTGACCGTGCCGTGGCGGTGCGGGTGGTACCAGGTGGAATCGACGGCGGCCTCGGTGATGGCGGCGGCGAGGCCCGCCCGGCGCGGGGGCGGGATGCGGTAGACGGCGGGGCCGAGGCGCGGCCAGTACAGGGCGTCGTAGGGGCTCAGCTCGCGCGGGATGCCGAGGCGGGCGGCGGTGTCGGCGAGGCGTTGGGCGAGGCCGGGCAGGTCGCGGGTCAGCTCGACGAAGCCGCCGCCGACGTCGACGCCGTGCAGGGAGCACTGGAAGAAGGGCCGCAGCTCGTCCTGGAGGTCGAGCAGGGCGCGGGTCTCCGGCAGGACGGCCCCGGCGGCGCCGTCGGGCAGCCATTCGGGCTGTTCCAGGAAGCCGGGGCGGAAGAAGTTCCGGAAGTAGCGCGGCAGCGTGTACGGGCCGGACAGCCAGCCCTCGTTGCGGCGGGAGCCGTCGGGGTCGAGGCAGAGCAGCAGGTTCCAGGTGGTGTCGGCGCCGTCGCTCAACCGGGGGTCGGCCAGGGCGCGTTCGGCGAGGCGGAGGACGGTGGCGCCGCCCACGGGCTCGTTGGCGTGCGGGCCGGAGACGATGAGGGCGTGGCGGCTGCCGTGGCCGACGGACAGCAGCCACATCGGCGTGCCCGCCCGTGAGGTGCCCACGCGGCGCAGTCGGGCGCGGTGCGGATGTCGGGCGACGAGTGTCGCGGCGCGGGCGGACAGCTCGTCCACGGTCGGGTAGCGGAGAAGGGGCGGCAGGGCACACCTCCCCTGTGTGGTGCCGTCGTTCACCTGTTGTACATGCGGTACGCACAGTCAGTCATGGCCGAGAACGTACGTCAACACTTTGGAACCCAAGGGAAGTTGAGAAACTCGCTACGTAAATCCCAGGCCAGAGCTTGGCGGTGGGTTCGGTGATGGCTCAGTCGGAGGAGAGCCGGAACGACATGCGGCCGAAACTCACCTGATCGCCGTCGCGGACGACGGCCGCGCCGATCACCCGCCGTCCGTTGACGGTGGTGCCGTTGGTGGAGCCGAGGTCGCGCAGGATCCACATGCCGCCCTGCCGGGTCAGCTCGGCGTGGACGCGGGAGACCGTCTCGTGGCTGAGCCGGAGTCCGTTCGCCGGGTCGCGCCCTATGCGCAGTGAGTGGCCGCTCGCCGGGTGCGGCAGCTGGAGCTTGGGGAGCCGCTCGACCTGCCAGGCCCGGCGCAGCTTCGGGCCGAAGCCGGAGATCGCGCCGACGGTGCGAAGCACCACCCGGGACCAGCTGTTCTCGGCGGGCAGATCGGCGGTGAGCGCGGCGAGTTCGTCGGAGCGGCGGGCGATGAGCGCCAGTTCCATGCGGCGGATGAACGTGTCGTGCGACAGCCGGCCCAGGGCGATGCCGTCACGGAGCACCCTCAGCGCGCGGTCGCGCTCCGCGTCCGACAGCCGCGCGGGGTACGTGTGGAACTCGAAAGACGACGTCACGCACGTGATTGTCGGTCAGCGAGGCCGGGGTGTCCAGAATTCCCGTAAACGGTGACCATCCTCGGACACTCCGACGAACAGTGCGACTCGCGCGGCAGAACAGTGCGACTCGCGCGGCAAAAGCGCCGTTCCGAGGGCGAATTGATCTCGTTTGCCGCACGATGGACGGGCCAGATGGAGGGCCGGCAGAGGGAGAACCGTTCCGTGCAGTTCGAGGTGTGGGCACCGCAGGCCGACCGTGTGACGCTCCACTGCGCGGGCGCCACGCACGCGATGGGGCGCGATCCGGAGCGCGCGGGCTGGTGGACAGGCGAGGCGGAGGCGGTGGACGGCACCCGCTACGGCTTCGCGGTCGACGACGGCCCGGTCCTGCCCGATCCGCGCTCGCGCCGCCAGCCGGACGGTCCGGACGGGCTGAGCGCGGTCGTCGACCACGAGCGGTACGCGTGGCGCGTGCCGTGGGCGGGGCGCGGGCTGCCGGGCGCGGTGCTGTACGAGCTGCACGTGGGCACGTACACCTCCGAGGGCACGCTGGACGCGGCCGCCGGGCGGCTCGGGCATCTCGCCGAACTGGGCGTCACCCATGTGCAGTTGATGCCGCTGTGCCCGTTCCCGGGCACGCACGGCTGGGGGTACGAGGGCGTCTCGCTGTGGGCCGTGCACGAACCGTACGGCGGCCCCGAGGCGCTGAAACGGTTCGTGGACGCGGCGCACGAGCGGGGCCTCGGGGTCGTGCTCGACGTGGTGCACAACCATCTGGGCCCGTCCGGCAACTATCTGCCGGTGTTCGGCCCGTACTTCACCGAGACGCACCACACCCCGTGGGGCGCCGCCGTGAACCTGGACGCGCCCGGTTCGGACGAGGTGCGGGCGTACTTCCTCGGCAGCGCGCTCGCGTGGCTGCGGGACTACCGGCTCGACGGGCTCCGCCTGGACGCGGTGCACGCCCTGCGGGACACGCGCGCGTGCCACTTCCTGGAGGAGCTGTCGACGGCCGTGGACGCGCTCTCCGAGGCGGTGGAACGGCCGTTGTTCCTGATCGCCGAGTCGGATCTCAACGACCCGCGGCTGGTCACCCCGCGCGACCGGGGCGGCCTCGGAGTGCACGCGCAGTGGAACGACGACTTCCACCACACCCTGCACACGACCCTGACGGGCGAGTCTCAGGGCTACTACGAGGACTTCGCGCGGGCCGGTCTTGCCGGGCTGGCGAAGACCCTGACGGGCGGCTACTTCCACGACGGCACGTACTCGTCGTTCCGGGGCCGGCGTCATGGCCGGCCCCTGGACCGTACGAGCGTCTCCGCGCACCGCATGCTGGGCTACGCCCAGACCCACGACCAGGTCGGCAACCGTGCCCAGGGCGACCGCCTTTCCGCGTCCCTCTCCCCCGGGCTGCTCGCCTGCGCGGCGGCGCTGGTGCTCACCGGGCCGTTCACGCCGATGCTGTTCATGGGCGAGGAGTGGGCGGCCGGTACGCCCTGGCAGTTCTTCACCGACCACACCGACCCGGAGCTGGCGGACGCCGTACGGCGGGGCAGGCGGCGGGAGTTCGCGGCGCACGGCTGGGCGGAGGAGGACGTGCCGGATCCGCAGGACCCGGCGACCCGCGACCGCTCCTGCCTGGACTGGTCCGAGCCCGAACGCGTCCCCCACGCGCGCGTGCTCGCCTGGTACCGCGAACTCATCGCCCTGCGCCACACCCATCCCGACCTCACCGACCCCGACCTCTCCGACGTTAAGGTCGCGTTCGACGAGGAGGCCCGGTGGTTCGGCTTCCGGCGGGGGGATGTACGGGTGGCGGTGAACCTCGGCCCGTCGCCGGCCGCGATCCCGGTGTGGGTGCCCCACGCGCGTGTGCTGGCGGCTTGGGAGGCGGTGGACGGGCCGGGAGCGGATGGGGTGCTGAACCTGGGTGGGGAGTCGTGTGCGGTGCTGACGGGGGCCTGAAACGGGCGCCCGGCGCCGGGGCTGGGCGGGGGTGGGTTTCGCTTACCGGCGCATGCAGGGTGCCGCTGCGCCCACCCTCCCCCATCGCCCCAGCGGCACGATTGCCCGCAGCTGGGTGCGGCGGCCGGTCAGTCCTCCCCCCGGAGGTCTGTCACCCTCTCCAGCAGGATCGGCTCCCAGGCGCGTCGCAGGCGTTCCCGGAGTACCGGTAGCGGCGCGGCCCCGCCGCTCTGGAGGGCTTCGGCCAGTCGAACGACAGTGTCACCGCGGGCCAGCCACAGGCCGCGCAGGCAGGGGCGGGCGCCGTAGCCCGCGAGGGTGGCGGCGCGTACGGCGGCGGGGGAGCCGACCGCCGTGGCGAGGCCGGCGATGTCCTCGGCGGGGTCACCGATCGCCGCGTCGGCCCAGCCGAGAACCCCGCGCACCCGTCCGTCGGCGCTGACCACGAGATGCTCACCCCGGAGGTCGTGGTGCACCAGGACCGCCGCGGGGGCGGTCAGCTGCGCGGCACTCGCCGCGGTGAGCTGCGTGAGCCGCGCGGCGTCGAACTCGTCCACCTCGGCGAGCTGCCGCCCCGCCCGCGCCGCGGCCGTACGCAGGGCATCCAGCGAGCGCGCCGCCAGCCGGGGCACGCCGAGCGCCTCCGCCTGCCTCGGCGGTACCTCGCGCAGCCCCGTGAGGAGCCCCGCCAGATCGTCTTCGCCCACGGCCGACACATCGTGCACGGCGGCGGTCGTCCCCGGAATCCTGGTGTCGAGCGTGCAGGTGAGCCCTCCGGACCACTCGCCGTGCGCGACGCTCACCGGGACGGCGACACCGACGTGCGGCCGGACCAGGTCCCGCAGCCGCAGCTCACGCCGCTGCCGCATGACGGCGTGCCGGTCGGGAGCGAGGCGCAGCACATGGCGGGTGCCGACCCACCAGGTGTCCAGCCCGCCTTGCTCGGTGACGGGTCGCACATCAGGATCGCCCCCGCCCCCGCTTTTCAGCAGGGAACGCACGACTCTGCGGACGGTGTCCGCGGTGGGTGTCGGTGCCTGGGTCATGGTCGCGCCGTTGTCGTCCGAAGGCTCGATCGGGGGTTCTAGGGATCCTCAGTTCACTATCGCCATTTCGCGCGGGGTGTTGTTGAGGCGTCGGCCGCCGTCCTCGGTCACCGTCACGATGTCCTCGATCCGCACCCCGAAGCGGCCCGGCAGATAGATCCCGGGTTCGACGGAGAAGCACATGCCGGGCACGAGGGGCCGCTCCTCGCCCTCGACCATGTACGGCGGTTCGTGGGTGGTGACGCCGATGCCGTGCCCGGTGCGGTGGATGAACCGGTCGCCGTAGCCGGCCTCGGTGATGACCGCGCGGGCCGCCCGGTCCACGTCCTGGCAGGCGGCGCCCGGCCGTACCGCGCGGACGCCCGCCTCCTGGGCGGCGCGCACGATGTCGTGCACCTCGCGCTCCTCGGCGGTCGGTTCGCCGACGTGGACCGTGCGGGAGGTGTCGGAGCCGTAGCCGTCCTTGAGGCCGCCGAAGTCGAGGACGACCATGTCGCCGCGTCCGACGACGCGGTCGCCCGCCTCGTGGTGCGGGTTGGCGCCGTTGGGGCCGGAGGCGACGATGGTGAAGTCGACCTGGGAGTGCCCGAACCGCCGTAGCAGCTCGGCGAGTTCGGCGGCGATCTCGGTCTCCCGGCGGCCGCCGAAGCGCACCTTCCGGATCTCCTCGTACGCGGCGTCGGCGGCCCGGCCCGCGGCCGCCATCCGTGCCAGCTCCGCCGCGTCCTTGACGGCCCGCAGCATCGGCAGGGCCTCGGTGAGCGCGACGTACTCGGTCTCCGGCAGCCGTTTCCGCAGGCCCAGCAGGTGCAGGGCCCAGGTGTTGTCGCTGACGCCGAAGCGGCCGCGCGGGCCGAGGAGGGGAACGGCCGCCTCGTACGGGTCCTTGCCGTCGGCCCAGTCACGCAGGCTCAGCGCGGGCCCGCCGGGTGCCTCCTCGGCGTCCGGGGCCTCCAGGGTGGGCACGACCAGTACCGGGTCCGTTCCGTCCCGCAGCATCAGCAGGGTGAGCCGCTCGGTCTCCGGCGGCCGGTACCCCGTCAGCCACACCAGGTCCGGGCCGGGCGCGACCAGCAGCCCGTCGAGCCCGGCGTCCGCCGCCGTCCGTGCCGCGCGTCGCATCCGGGCCCGGTAGTCGTCGACGGTGAACGGCATGGGCGAGCCGTCGGCCAGTGGCTCGGACCTCGTGCTGGCCGTGCTGGACGTGCCGGTCATCCATGCCTCCGTGCGCTCGGAGTCCCCAAGGGCCATGGGCAGCATCCTGCCCTTCCGCCGCAACGCACGCGAGCCGATTGCGGTACGCCGGCATCCGGTGCCCCCGCCAGTCGCCTAATGGTTGAAGCTTGCCCACCCGTTACCGCTAATGATTGGATTCGGGCGTTCCATTAGGGCAAGGTCAGGCAAGCGGGCCGACAGGAGGCGTACGACGATGCTCGTACTCGCACACATCAGCGATCTGCATCTGGACGGGACCGAACGGGCGACCCGGCGGGCCGAGCGGGTACGGGATCTGCTGTGGGGGTTGCCTGGGCGGTTGGACGCGCTGCTGGTGACGGGGGACATCGCGGACCACGGCACGGAGGACGAGTACGAGGAGGCGGCCCGCATCCTCGGCCTGCGGGACGGCGGGGCCCCCTTCCCGGTGCTCACCTGTCCGGGCAACCACGACAGCCGGGCGCCCTATCGCAAGGCGCTCCTCGCGGAGCCCGCCGCCGACGGGCCGGTCAACAGCGTGCACGTCTTCGCGGACGCGGCCGTGCTGATGTGCGACTCCAGCATTCCCGGCCGGGACGAGGGCGAGCTGGACGCCCAGACGTACGCCTGGATCGAGGAGACCCTCGACGACCTCGACGGCGACCGGCCCGCACTGCTCGCCTTCCACCATCCGCCGGTGGCGCTGCACCATCCGCTGCCGGACGCCTGCCAACTGGGCCGACCCGCCACCCTGACCCGGCTGCTGGAACGCCGGCCGGAGATCGCGGGGATCATCACCGGACACGCGCACACACCCGCCGCGACCGTCTTCGCCGGACGGCCGCTCGTCGTCGGGCCGGGCGTGACGTGGACGCTGCGACTGCCCTGGGAGGGCGAGCGGGTCGCGGACCGGGAGGCGCCGCCCGGACTCGCGTTCCATGTGCTGGACGACGAGGGACGGCTGACGAGCCACTTCAGGGTGGCTTCGTAGGACTTCGGCGCACTGCGCCTCCAAGCCTCAGGGATCACGTCGTCCGTGGCTCGGTCAGCTCCCGTACCAGTGCCGCCGCCGCGCCGCTCGGCGTGCCGCCGTACACGAGTTCCGTACGGTGCACGAGGCGCGGCTCGACAAGGGGGACGGCGACCGCTCCGGGAACGTGGGCGGCGAAACCGCGGGGCAGGACGGTCAGTCCGTGTCCGGCGGCGGCGAGCGTCGTGAGGGTGCGCAGGTCGGTGCCCTCGTAGCGGAGAGCGGTACGGACGCCGCCGGTGCCGCTCGTGGTGCGGAGCCGATCCAGCGGGAGGCCCGCGCCGGGGGCGTCGAGCCAGCGGGCGTCGACGAGGTCGGCGAGGCGGAGCCCGGGGCGACGGGCGAGCGGGTGGGTGGCGGGGAGGAGCACACAGACGGGTTCCTCGCCGATGCCACGGGTGGTCAGGGGTGCCACGTCGGGGAGCCGGAGGGGATCGCTGGGGGCGGCGAGTCCGTCGACGAGGCCGAGGTCCGCGGTGCCTGTGGCGACGGCCGCCGGGATCTCGTCGCGGGCGAGGATCCGCAGGGTGACGCCGGCGGCGGGCAGCGCGGCGATCGTACGGGGGCCGAGCGCCGTCGGGGTCACCGCGAGGGTCAGCCCGTGCTCGGGTGCGGCCGCCATCCGTACGACGTCGGCACGGGCCGCGTCGAGGCGCAGCAGCAGGGGCCCGGCGTGTTCGAGCAGCCGCTCGCCGACGGCCGTGGGGACGACCGGGCGGCGGGTCAGCAGCGGGGCGCCGAGATCCTGTTCGAGCGCGGCGATGTGCTGGGACACCGCGGACTGGGTGTAGCCCAGCTCGCGCGCGGCCTCGGAGAAGGAGGCGAGGCGGGCCACAGTGACGTACGTACGCAGCAGATGCGGATCCATGGCGCCCATGATCGCGCACTCCATCAGCATCACTTATCGAGAATCCATAAATCATCGTTGGACGTGATCGCGGGTCCGAGCCCAGGATGACGGACATGACGAACAACGCGGCACAACCCGCCTCCCGCACCGCCCGGCTCGCCCTGGTCGGCGACCGCTCCCCCGACGTCGTGTCCCACACCCGGATCCCGCGTTTCCTGGACTCTCTCGCGGAGCGTGACCGGCTCGTCCTCGACGCCTACTGGATCCACTCCGAGGACGCCGCGGCGGACGCGGAAGCCGTGCGCGGTTTCGACGCGGTGTGGGTGGTGCCGGGCAGCCCGTACCGCAGCGAGGCCGGTGTCCTCTCCGCGATCCGCACCGCCCGTGAGCGGGGCATCCCGTTCCTCGGCACGTGCGGCGGCTTCCAGCACGCGCTGCTGGAGTACGCCCGCGGCGTGTGCGGTCTCACCCAGGTCGCGCATGCCGAGAACGACCCCGACGCCGAGGACTTCCTCATCGAGCCGCTCGCCTGCTCCCTGGCCGGCCACGAGGCGACGGTCCATGTCGAGTCCGGCTCGCTCGCCCAGTCCGTGCTGGGCGCCGAGCGGTCGGTCGAGCGGTACTCCTGCCACTACGGCCCGTCCCGCCACCTCGACACCCTGCGGGCGCACGGCCTGCGGTTCTCCGGGCACGACGAGGGCGGGCAGGTACGGATCGCCGAACTGCCCGGCCATCCCTTCTTCCTCGCGACTCTCTTCCAGCCCGAGCTCTCCGGCGACGGCAGCCGCCCGCACCCGTTCGTCCGGGCACTCGCCCGGGCCGCGGTCGAGCACGCGGCCCGGGCGGCACGTCAGCCGGCGTGACCGGCGCCGTACGTCAGCCGGTGTGAACCGGCGCGAACGGCAGGGCCGGGGGGAGGTCCGGGACGAAGCCGTGGGCGCGGCGGGCCAGGAAGTCGGGCTTGTAGCGGTCGACCCGGCGGTGCCAGTTCAGGATGCCGGCCATCCAGTTCTGCAGGTCGGTCACATAGCCGGCCATGATCTCGCGCGCTTCGTCGGACAGCTCGAAGTCGTCGTAGACGACGGGGAGTTCATGGGCGACGACGTGCTCGAACTGCCGCATGCGCTGGGTCATCAGGTCGTGGACCACATAGAGCGCGGCCGGGTAGTCGCAGCCGAAGAAGTTCTGCACGACGAGGATCGCGTTGTGGACCTCGCCCTCGTACTCGATCTCCTTCTGGTACGAGAAGACGTCGTTGATGAGGCACGCGTAGTCGATGGCGGCGTTCTCCAGTGAGCGCACGGGGCCGCTGCGGTAGACCTCGGGCGGGATCTGCGGGCCGTGGCCCATCCGGCACATGCTCAGGGTGAGGTCGGAGCCGAAGGTGGCGCGGCGCATCTCCAGGTAGTCGACCGGGTCGGGGACGCGGTGATGGAGCTGGTTCATCACCTCCCACACCCAGCTCTCGGTCATCTTGTCGACGGACGCCTTCAGCGTGCGTCGTTCGTCGGGGGTCATCCGCGCCGTCGTCAGTGCCCAGAGGTCGATGAGTCCCCGTTCCATCCCGTTGACCGGAACGGGGATCGCCTCGCCCTCGACGGGCATGCAGTCCGACAGCCGGGCCGTGGTCAGGCGTGCGGCCGCGAGGTCACGGCGTTGGCCGAAGACGAGGGGGTAGTAGTCGTCGCCGTAGGTGCCCCAGGCCAGCCAGCGCGAACTCAGGTCGAGCGCCTCGGGGGTCGCGTCCGGGTCGAGGCCTGCGGAGCAGAGCGGGAGGTCAGCGGCGGCGAGTTTCTCCTCGTCCCAGACTCCCTCGCTCAGCATGCCCATCGCGTGCACCCAGCCGACGAGGCGGTCGCGGGCGCCGTCCAGGTGTGGGGAGAGTTCCACCTGGAAGGGCATGTAGAAGTCGGGCAGCAGGGACGGTCCGACCTTCTGGTACGGCACATGACTGTGGGCGCGCAGTCGCTCCGCGGCGGCCGACGCGAGCAGCGCGCCCATGTCGGCGGCGGACGTACCGAACCCGGCCCGGCTGACGAGCGCGGGGCCGGACAGCACCGCGCCGCCGAGGTCGAGCGGGCCGCGTGAGCCCGCCGCGCCCTTGTTCATGTAGCGGCTGGACCGCATGTGCCACTCATGGCCGCCGGACTGCCAGTCCTGCAGCCCCTTCGTGTACGCCGCTACGGCCGCGACCTCGGCCGGGGAGAGACCCTTCTCCAGGGCCAGCGCGGGCACTTCGGTGAGCGCGGTGTGCTCGAACTGGTGCAGACGGGAGGTGAGGATGTCATTGACCGTCTCTGCCGCCCGCTGCGTGCCGCAGTCGAAAAAGGTCTCCAGGACGAGTACGCCATTGCTGTTCTCTCCCTCGTCCTCGACCTCCCGCTGGTACGAGAACAGGTCGTTGCGCAGGTGGACGGCGTCGGAGAACGTCTCCATCAGGACCCGCAGGGGCCTCGACTCCGCGATGGACACCGGGACTTCGGCGGTCGCGTACTCGACGAGACCGGCGGACCAGGGGGCGCCGCCGACCTTACGGCGCATCTCGATGTACTCGACCGGGTTCGCGATCCTCCCCTCGTTCATGTTGGACAGCTCCCACATCGACTCGTTCAGCAGATGCTCCGTCGCCACGGCGAAGCGGCGGCGCCAGTCCATCGACATCGAGGGCACCGTGCGCGCCCAGAGGTCGGCGAGGCCCGCCTCCACCGGGTTCCGCGGCTCCGGTACGGGGGCGTTGAGGTCCAGCGGCATGAAGAGCGGGAGCCGGTCCAGGTGGGCCTTGCCGCCGGGGCGGTCCTGGGAGCGTTTGAACAGTTCCAGGAAGTGGTCGTCGAAGAAGAAGACCCACACGTACCAGTCCGTGATGAGGGAGAGTGCGGGGCCGTCGCAGTCGGGGTGGGTGTACGCGCACAGGAGGCCGTAGTCGTGGGCGTCCAGGTCCTCCTGGTCCCATACGCCGGAGCCCTCCAGCATGCCCATCTGCCTTGCCCAGTGGGTGGAGTGGGTTCGGGCCTCTTCCAGGTGGGGGTTCAGGCGGGCGGGGTATGGCATGTAGAAGTGGGGAAGGATGAACGGCTGTGTCATGGGCGGGCCCTACCCGGCGCCTGCGGCGGGCATCCGGGGGGCGGTACGTGATCACACCATCGCGTGAATTCGGGGCTTTTCTCGCCCCCGCCGCCCCTAGCCCTCCCATCCCCAGGGGCTGCGCCCCTTCGACCCCACTGCGCATGAGAGCTCGATCCGGTCGGGTCGTTGGCGGGTGCGGGTTCTGTGTGGTTGCTCGCGCAGTTCCCCGCCCCCTTAAAGGGGCGCGGCCAGGGCCTCGGACATTGCCTTTGTTGCCCGTTCCGCCGCTTCGGCGTTCGGGCCCGTTACTCGGGCGACCAGCGCGACGGGGTCGCCCTGGGTGGTGGTGGCGTAGGCGAGAGACCATGACGAACCGGTGTCGGTCGGGGCCCACTCCCTCTTGTCGCGTACGGACGGGAGCAGTTCGTTCGCCGTGGCCTCCGAGACGCTCCGCCCGATCGACAGGTCCCTTGTGCCCGTCATACCCGGCCCCACCACCTCGCCTCGGTCGGCGAGGGACGCCGTCACCATGGCCAGTTGGAGCGGGGTGACGGTGATGTTCCCGTCCCGGTAACTGTCGTAGGTGCTCTCCGCGACACGCAGCGGGACATACAGTTTGTCGTCGTTGAAGCCGAACTTCTCGGCGGCCTCCCGCAGTTTCGTCTCGCCGAGATCGTCGGCCATCTTCGCGAAGACCGCCTCACAGGAGCGGGCGAGCGCCTGTCGTACGGTCGCGTTCGCGCACTCGCCCGTGCCGCCGGTCGTGGGCTCCTCGGCCGTGTCGTACAGGCCGTTCTCCAGGGCCGCGGCGGCGATCACGATGTGGAAGGCCTCACCGGGGGCGGTGGCCTCCCGGAGCGGGCGGTTGAACATCGGTTCGTCCGGGTCGTCGTTCGCCTTCTTCCAGGCCTCCTGGTCCTTCGGAGTGTTGCCGGCGAAGGCCGTCGGGTCGTACGAGGGTGTGCTCACGACGGCGAGCAGGTCGCCGGTCTCCGCGTTGAGCGCGATGGCCGCCCCGCGCTCTCCGCCGAGTTCCGCGAAGGCGGCCTCCTGCACCGCCGGGTCGATGGTCGTCTCGACGTCCTCGCCCTTGCTGTACTTCAGGGAGTCCTCGTAGATGCTCTCCAGCCCGGTGGTGCCGAACATAAGCGCACGGTAGCCCGTGACGGGCGCGTACAACTCGCCGTCCGTGTAGGTGCGTTGGTAGGGGACCTTCGTGGTCCCGCTCTCCTTCGACCCCGTGACCGGCTCGCCGGCGACGAGGATGTCGCCGTATCCGCCAGAGGTGCCGACACGCGAACTCGTTGTCTCTTCCCGCGCGTTGGGCGCGTCTGCGTCTCCGGTGCAGCCGGTGAGCAGCGCGAGGAGTCCGGGCACGGCAAGGGGACGTCTCATGATCGACCGCATGCCCACACTCTAGAGAAAGACCTTCGTCAGATCCTGACCTGAATCAACGCCCGCGTCCCGCTCGTACGCCATCGCCGTCCCTCCGCCGTCACCAGCGCGGCCTCCGTCTCCGCGTCCAGGCCCGCGATCACGTCGGACTTGAGGGTGCGCAGAGCGGCCACCGGTCCGGGGAAGTACGCGGTGACCGAGGCGAAGGAGGTGGTGGGCGGCCAGAGGTGGTCGCCCACCAGGCGGCGGTAGTTGAGGTCGCCCTTCATCAGGGTCAGGTCGGCGGAGGCGAACTCGTCGCGCAGGTCGGCCGGCATGTCCGTGTACGGCAGCGGGGCGCAGGAGAAGGGGTGGGCGCGGAGGATGAGGCGGCCGTCCGACAGGGCCGACCACAGGCGTTGCCCGGCGGGGGTCTTCGCGGCGACCAGGTGGCGTACGGCGTCGAGGGTGTCGGCGGTGGTGGCGTCGGAGACGAAGTACGGGTACGGCTTCAGGTGCAGTACGGCGCGGTCGAAGTGGCCGTGGGCGAGGAGGTGGTCGATGAGGAGGAGGTCGGGGATCAGTTCGCGGCCCGCGTTGTCGGCGACCAGGCAGAGCACGCCCCCGCCCGAGCCGCCCGACAGCAGGGCCGACAGCAGCGACTCGCTGTCGTCCGCCACGAGTTGGGAGTCGGCGGCCATGTTCTCTTCGGCGGTCTGGATGCGGAAGCCCAGGTCCGCGCGGTTGCCCCAGAGGGAGCCGTGGAGGAGGGCCTTGAGCTGGTCGGGGAGGGGGTGTTCGGTGAGGGTGTCGAGGGCGGTGAGTTCCGCGGCGGCCTCGGGGGTGTCGAGTTCGGCGAGTTTGAAGGGGCGGAACGGGTCGGTGCCCTGCCAGGGGCCGGGGGCGAAGTAGTCGACGGCGTGGAGGAGTTGGCGGTAGAAGCAGCTCTCGGCGGCGAGGAAGGGCAGGGAGAACCAGGAGCGGCCGGCGTAGCGGCGTACGTTCCAGGTGTCCCACCACGCGTCGTCGGCCGGGGGTTCGACGACGCCTTCGAGCGTGTTCTTCAGCAACTCGTCGAGTGCGCGGCGCTGCTGGGGGCCGTAGGGGGTGGCGTCCTGGACCTTGCGGATGAGGGCGGGGTGCCGTTCGGCGAGGACGCTGTGCGGGAAGGAGGCCGGGTCGTCGCTGCGGATGACGGGGGCGGGGGCGTCAGACACCGGGAGTTCCTCCTGCGCCGGCGGGCGGCAGGGAGACGTCCTTGGCCTTCTTGTCGAGCAGCTTGTCGTAGCCGGCCTCGGTCCACACGTACTTCTTGAACTGCTCCGGCGTCAGCGGACCCTGCCACGGGCTGCCGCCGGGGTAGAACACCGACCCGCACGAGGAGCAGTGGTGCGCGGGGCGCCAGAGCCGTTCGGCGCGTTCCTTGCCTGCCGCGACGAGCTTCCGTTCGCGCCGCTCGCCGTTGACCACCGCGATCGTGCCGATGAACAGCAGCAGGGCGAGGAGCGAACCACCGATCGTGTAGAGCGGTTTGTCGTTCTGGACGCCGCTGTAGGCGAGGCCGACGCCGATACCGGTGAGGACCGTGCCTTCGAGGAAGTGCGTCACGCTGTCGGAACGTCCGTGCGCACCCGGGGTCTTGAGCAGCCGGTCGGTGAGTCCGCTCCGCCGGGACTCCGGGTCGGCGCAGGTCTCGGGCACCGTACGCACCGACGAGCCCGTGCCGCCGCAGCCCGGGCACACCACCGCGACCGGCCCCGGCGTCCCGTCGGTCCACTGGGTCTTCTCTGTCGACATACGCATACGCTAACGGCCGGCCGATGCCCGCTCGCATCGGCCGGCCGCCAGCAGTGGGGGGTGGCGGTCAGAGCAACTGACTCAGAAGGTCAGCTTCCAGCTGTTGAGGCGGCCGGTGTCCGCCGAGGCCACGTCCTGGACACGCAGCTTCCAGGTGCCGTTCGCGGTCTCGCTCGACGCGTTCACCGAGTAGGTGGTGTTCACGTTGTCGGCGGAGTCCGAGGTGCTGGAGGCCTTGAGACGGTAGGTCGAGCCGTCGGGGGCCACCAGGTCCAGGACCAGGTCACCGCGGTAGGTGTGGGTGATGTCCACGCCGACCTGGAGGGTCGACGGGGCGTTGCCGGTGCGGCCGGTGACGGCGATCGAGGACTCGATCGCGGAGCCGTTGTCCGGGATGGAGACGGCCGTGGTGTTGGTGAAGGTGGTACCCCCCGTGGAGCCGCCGGAGCCCCCGGTCACCGCCTGCACCGTCTTGGCCGCGTCGGCGAGGCCGGCGCCGCAGCCGCCCGAGCACGTACCCGGCAGAGCACGCGAGTTGGCCTTGATCGCGGACTCGATCTGGGCCGGGGTCAGCGCGGAGCTCGCCGACTCCAGCAGCGCGGCGAGGCCCGCGATGTGCGGGGCGGCCATGCTGGTGCCCTCGTAGTAGTCGTACGTCTCGCCGCTCGGGCCGGCGGTGCCGGTGTTCAGCGTGGACAGGATGCCGCCCGACTGAGTGGTGCGGGTGTCGCCGCCGGGGGCCGCGATGTCGACGACCGAGCCGAAGTTGGAGTAGTACGAGCGGGAGCCGGCGCGGTTGGTGGCCGCCACCGAGATCACGTTGCTGCAGCTGGCCGGCGAGTAGTTGGCCGCGTTGGCGTTGCTGTTGCCCGCCGCGACGACGACCGTGGTGCCGCGGTTCACGGCGGCGTTGATCGCGGTCTGCGTCGCGGTGGTGCAGGCACCGCCACCGCCGAGGCTCATGTTGATGACCTTGGCGACGTTGGTGTTGGCGGGGACACCGGAGACGGTGCCGCCGGACGCCCAGGTGATGGCGTCGATGATGTCGGAGTCGTAGCCGCCGCACTTGCCGAGCACACGCAGCGGGGAGACCTTGGCGCCGTAGGCGATACCGGCGATGCCCTTGCTGTTGTTGGTGGCGGCGGCGATGGTGCCGGCGACGTGCGTGCCGTGCCAGGAGGAGGGCTGGGCCTGCCAGCCGACGCCGCACTCCCCGTTCACGGTCCAGTCGCCCGTGTCGGCCGGGTTGCTGTCCCGGCCGTTGCCGTCGTTGGCGACGGTGGCGTCCGAGATGAAGTCGTAGCCGCCGACGATGTTCGCGGCGAGGTCCGAGTGGGTGACGTAACCGGTGTCGATGACGGCGACCGTCACACCGGAGCCGGTCACCTTGTCCCAGGCGCCCGGCACGTTCATGCCCGCGGTGGACTCGAAGAGGTCCCACTGCTTGCTGTACTCGGTGTCGTTCGGCGTGGCCAGCGGCTTGTTCAGGCGGTCCGGTACGACGTAGGCGACCTGCGGGTCGGCCTGGTACTCGGAGATGACGTCGGCGACGTCCGTCTTGGTGAGGTTCTCGCCCAGGTCGACCAGGGCGGCACCGCTGCCGAGGCGGCGCTGGAAGTCGAGGGTCTCGCCGGCTTCCTTGCCCTTGGCCGCGGCGTCTGCGTCGGCGGCCTTGTTCGACTTGGCCTCGGCGGCACCGGACTTGTAGCCGACGATCAGGCGCTCGGCGACCGTGCCGGGAGCGGCCTCGGTGGCACCGGCGACGGCGGGCGCGGTGTCGGCCTTGGCGGACGGGGCCTGGGCGACGGCGACCGAGGAGGTCATGCCGGCCACCAGGGCGACGGAGACCGCGGCGACGGATATGAGCTTCCGTCCGGCGGTGCGGGGGGTGGAGGTACGCAAGGTCTTCACCTTTCGTGGCCTGCTCATGTCAGGGGAGGAGCGGCGGTGAAACGCTTCTTCATCGAAGCGGCGGGGGGTCCAGAAAGGGTTGGCGCAAAGGCCGGCCAGGCGCGAGCTGTTGATCAGGGGTTACCTGTGGTTCAGCTGTGCGAGCACATTAGGCAAAGCACTGGTCACGGGGATACGGGGAAAACCCTCGACCCCTTCGGGAACTCCCCTATCCCGTACGGCAGTCGGGCCCTGATGTCGCGCTTCGGCGGTTTTGTCGACGCTTTGCCGATGCCTTGCCGCCGCACCGGGAGTGGCCGGATTCGACCGGTCGAACGGCGGCACGGATCGCGGCACGGATCGCGGCACGTACCACGCCACGGACCTTTGAACGCGGCGCTCCCGGGTCCCGTACGACACGGTGGACCGCCAGGCCCTCACCCCAGCCCCTCGCCCCAGCCCTCATCCCCATGGATCGGACGTTCCGGATGTACCGCTTGTCCGCCTGCCACCGCACCGCCGCCTTCGTCATGGCGGCTCCCGTCCTTCTGACGGCGGCGGCCGGCAGCCCCGCGGCGGCGCACGGCGCGCCGACCGACCCGGTGAGCCGGGTGTCGGCGTGCTCGCCCGAGGGTGACAGTCAGGGCACGGCGGCCTGCGAGGCGGCGATCGCCGCGAACGGGGCGCCCTTCACCGCGTGGGACAACATGCGGATCGCCGGGGTGAACGGGCGCGACCGGGAGGTCGTCCCGGACGGGCAGCTGTGCAGCGGCGGGCTCGCGCCCTACAAGGGGCTCGATCTGGCCCGTGCCGACTGGCCCTCGACCCGCCTCTCCCCCGGCAGCACGCTGAACCTCACGTACCGGACGACGATCCCGCACACCGGGACGTTCAAGCTGTTCCTGACGAAACCGGGATACGACCCCACCGAGCCGTTGAAGTGGTCGGATCTGCCCGAGAAGCCGTTCGCCTCGATCACGGATCCGCCGCTGCGGGACGGCTCGTACCGCTTCTCGGCGAAGTTGCCGGCCGACCGGTCCGGGCGTCATGTGCTGTACACGATCTGGCAGAACACAAGCACGGTGGATACGTACTATTCCTGCTCGGACGTGGTGTTCCCGGCAGCGAAGAAGACCGGCTCCGGGGCCAACTCCGGTACTGGAGAGAGGACTTCGGAGGCGGAACCGGCGAAGACCGACAAGCCCGCGCCGGCGGCGTCCGCCGAGTCCACGCCCACGGAAGGGTCGCCGTCGCCGCTGGAGCCCTCGTGGACCCCCGGTGACGTACAGGCGGAAGTGGCCGACAGCCCGGTGGCCTCCGCGAGCGATGGCAGCGACGACAGCGGCGCCCTCGTGCCGCTGGCAGCGGGCGGCGCCACGGTGTCGGTGCTCGCCGTGGCCGCCGTCCTCTTCCTGCGCGGACGCGGACGCCGCTCTCGTATCGGTGACTGAGGTGACTGACCCGTCGGGCTACGTCAGTTGACGAAGACCGACGCGCCGCCCTGGGTGGTGTTCGTGACCGGCGCGTACTTCGCCGTGAAGTAGCCGGTGCTGAAGCACAGGGACGAGCCGGAGGTCTTCGTGAACGGCTGGCTGGTGAAGTTGATGCTGTTGTCGTCGTTGCTGGACGTGCCGGTGATGCTGGGCGCCTGGTAGACGCAGTTGATGGTGCCCAGCAGGGTGCTCAGCACCACGGTGGTCTGGAGGACCGAGCCCTCGGCCGGGCTGACCGTGACGACACCGTCCGAGGTGACGGTGGTGGTGTACGGCAGGTTGTTGACCGTGACGCTGTTGACGCCGGTGACGCCGAAGACGTTGCTGGTGCAGTTGCCGAAGGTGTGGGCGTCGACCGTCTCGGTGGCCGTGCCGGGCCCCGCCGGGTTGTCGGTGACCGTGGCGGTGAACGTCGACTCGGCGCAGGAGACACCGCTCGTGCCCGTCGCGCTGGAGTAGAACTTGCCGGTCGTGCCGGAGGCCAGCGACGCGCTGAGCGTGTCGCCGACCGCGACCGCGTCACCGGCGAGGCCGCCGGTGGTGAGCACGGTGTCGGCGGCGGAGGCGGGGCTGACGGCCGACACCATCAGGGCGGCGGTGGTTCCGACGAGGGCAAGGAGGGATCGCGTACGCATGGGGGTGCCTCTTCTCAGGTTGTTCTCAGGACTTTCGGAAGGAGAGAACTGCGGGTGAACGCGCGCGTCGACATCGTTCGCGCGGGGGAACGCGGCGGTGCCGCACGGCGCCGAACGATCGCTGTCGATCCGTGACGCCTTCTCCGTACGTGACGGATCGACAGCGACAGCCGGGGGCCGGGCACGGTCCAGTGGAGGGGAAGGCGACCATGCCCGGCACGCGGCGAGGGGTGGTGCTGCGTTGGGCCGCGCAGCGCGTTCAGGTGTGTCACACACTCCACGCCGGCGACGGGGAGCTCGGGACGGTGACAAACGCTGCGCGTCGGATCCGGCGCCACGGATCCGTTGGGGGAAACCCGGGAGAGTTGTAGACCTGTAGAAGAGTCAACGTCAAGGAGCAGTAAGGAAGTTGAGACGCTGGCGGCCTCGCCTGCGGTGGTGCGGTCGAGGGCCTCGACCGACAAAGGCAAAGGTGAGCGACGTTCACCCTTCACAGGTGTCGCACATCCAACATCCTTTTGTCACAAGCGCCTTGACCCTCCAAAGTAACCACGGGTAACTTCCCGAATGGCTACTGCGGCGTAGCGAGTAAGCCCTTGCACCCTCGGGAGGGTGCGCTCAGGTGTGCGTCGCAACCGGTGTCCGCGCCAGGACAACGTGGCTTGAACCATCTGCACTGTTCTTGCTTGTAAGTCCAGGGAGCACACATGGCCTCGTCCTCGGACGCCACGGCGTCCACCAATGAAAGACCCGAGGGTCCCGAAACGTCCGGAAGACGCGGGCGGGTCCGCCTGAAGCGTGCCGCCGTGATGGCGGTGCCGGCCACGGCGGTCGCCGCCGGTCTCATGATCCTCACCGCCCAGGGCGCCCTCGGCGTCCAGTTCGCCATTTCCGGCATGCCCTTCGTGGTCACCGCCGACAAGCTGGAGGGGCAGGGCTTCGCGCAGTTCGGTGCGCTCGACCACATGATCGAGAACAGCCCCAACGAGGGTGACACCGGCGGTCAGGTGCTGGTCGTGACCTCGGTCGTGAAGAGCGGCAAGCTGACCAATCTGTGTCAGAGCGTCGACCTCGGCGGCATCCAGCTCGTCCTCACCGCGGGCGACAAGTCCACGCCGGTGAGCGTGAAGAACCTGGCGATCGACTCCGACGACATCAAGGGCGACGCCTCGTTCAACAACATCGAGATCGGCCGCGACTCCAGCACGTTCGACAAGGTCGACCAGCAGGGCCCGCGGGGTGTCTACGGTCAGCAGGCCGACTCGGTCACCATCACCGACCTGTACCAGCACAACTACGCGGCCACCGCGGCCGTCTTCAAGCTCCCCGACCTGCACATGAGGTTCCAGAGCGAGGGCTGCGAGCAGTGAGCCGATTCCGGGAATGGAGGGGCCACCGGCCGTTCGCCGGTGGGCTGTTGCTGGTGCTGGGCGGCGCGGAGATTCTGGTGACCATGAAGGCGCCGCTGCCGGTCATCCTGAAGATCGGTATGCAGGGGCTGGCGGGTTACCTTCTGCCCTCGCTGATGATCGTGTGCGGGGCGCTGATCCTCTTCAACCCCGCGCAGCGCCTGTTCTACTCCATCCTCGGGATCCTGCTCTCCCTCGGCACCTGGCTCACGTCCAACATCGGCGGGTTTGTTGTGGGGCTGCTGTTGGGGGCGGTGGGTAGCACGCTGACGTTCGGGTGGTTGCCGGACCAGGAACCCCGGCGTAAGCGCTCCGCCAAGCAGCCGGAAAAACACGCCGCAGGGCTCGGTGGTTGAGGTAGTTCGGCGAGTGCGGGTTGTTCGTGGTTGTTCGCGCCCACGCGGCGGAGCCGCATATCGATTCAGCCCCGCGCCCCTATCGGGGCGCGGGGTCTCGTTTATAGCGCAAAGGTGACCGCAGCCTCGGTCAAAGCCGCGCGCAAGCGCTCCGGGTCCGTCCAGTAGCGGTCCTGCGAGAGAGGTACGCGCCAGTAGAGGCCGGGGCCCGTCGTGCGGCGCAGGGGTGGGACGGCGACGTGGCTGCCCGGCCCGAGGACCTGGACGTCGGTGAGGCGCCAGTCGGTCGCGGCGCCGGGCGGGACGAGCCAGTACATGATGCCGCCGTAGCCGTCCTCGATCACGGCTCCGCTCGCGTCCCCGAGGGACTTCAGCGCGGGGGTGCCGAGGGCCACCGGCACGCGTACGGCGTTCCACCAGCGCCCGGCCGGCACCGTACGTACGTCGGGGTTGTAAGAACACATCCAGCGCGGAGCCCTGCTGACAGTCATGGCACTCACCGGCTCCTCATGGGGGGGTGAGCCCGATCCTAGGAGCGCGCTCCGCACCCAACTTGCGAGCACGCGCAGGGAAGTTGCCGTCGTACGCAGCGCGTGGCACGTGTTCTCGCCCGGCGACGCTACCGGGTCGTAGCGTAACTGGGCTTGTACGTAGTGCTGTTGGACTCCTTACGACTGATTACGACTGATTACGACTGCCAGGAGGGCCCGATGGGCAACCCCGCCCCCATTGTGATCGACGCGACCGGCCGTGACATCCACGGTGAGGCCGCCCGGATCCGCGAGACGGGTCCGGCGACCCGGGTCCTGCTTCCGGGGCCGCACGATGTCGAGGCCTGGGCGGTGAGCAGCACCGATCTGCTCAAGCGGCTGCTGACCGATCCCCGGGTGTCGAAGGACGCGCGGCAGCACTGGCCGAGGTTCGCCGCCGGTGAGATCACGCCGGAGTGGCCGCTGTTCACCTGGGTCGCGGTGCAGAACATGTTCACGGCGTACGGCGGTGACCACAAACGGCTGCGCATTCTGGTCTCCAAGGCGTTCACGGCGCGCCGTACGGCCGCGTTGCAGCCGCGCATCGAGGAGATCACCAAGGAACTGCTCGACGGCGTCGAGGAGCGCTTCCGGCGCGGTGAGACGGTCGATCTGCGGGAGGCGTACTGCTATCCGCTGCCGATCCGGGTGATCAGCGAGCTGTTCGGCCTGCCCGAGGAACGGGGGCAGGTGCTGAAGGAATTGGTGGACAAGCTGTTCGACACGTCCGCCGGGCCGGGCGAGATGACCGCCGCCTACGAGCGGATGTACGGCGTACTCGGCGAACTGGTGACCGCCAAGCGGGAGTCACCGGGCGACGACCTCACCAGCGGTCTGATCGCGGCCCGCGACGAGGACGACACCCGGCTCAGCGAGCAGGAACTGCTGGACACCCTGGTGCTGGTGGTCAGCGCCGGGCACGAGACCACGGTCAACCTCCTCGACCAGGCCGTACACGCCCTGCTGACCCACCCCAAGCAGCTGGCCCATGTCCGTGAGGGGCGCGCGACCTGGGACGACGTGATCGAGGAGACGCTGCGGGCGGAGGCGCCGGTGGCGAGCCTGCCGCTGCGCTACGCCGTGGAGGACCTGGACCTCGCCGAGTTCGGCGGCCCCGAGGGTGTGGTGATCGCCAAGGGGGACCCGATCCTCGCCGCGTACGCGGCCGCCGGGCGCGACCCCGAGCGGCACGGGAAGGACGCCGACGTCTTCGACGTCACCCGCCCCGACAAGGAGCACCTCGCCTTCGGCCACGGGGTGCACTACTGCCTGGGCGCCCCCCTCGGCCGTATGGAGGCCCGTATCGCGCTCCCGGCCCTCTTCGAGCGGTTCCCGTCACTCCGGCCGGCCGCCACGGACGCGGAGCTGGGACACGTGGAGTCATTCATCTCCAATGGCCACCGCCACCTGCCCGTCCGCGATGCCTGAGCCACGACGCCGGTGGCGCGGCTACTCGCCGCGCCACCAGGCCAGCAGCCGGGCCCAGCCACTCCTCGGCCGGACGGACTCCGGCGCGGCGGCCGGCGCCCCGTAACCGCTCCCGTACGGCCCCTCCGGCCGCCCCCCGGCGGGCTCCTCGGCCACAGACGCGCCCACCGTCCGGGCTGGCGGGAACGTCACCGGCAGTGCCGCGAGCGCCCGGTGGAACGGCCCCGGGCGCCACTCCAACTCGCTTGCCGGTAGGGCGAGTTCGACGTCCGGGAGGCGATCGAGGAGCTTTTCCACCGCCACCGATGCGATCAGCCGGGCCTCGGTCTGCGCGGGGCAGTTGTGCGGGCCCGCGCTCCAGGCAAGGTGGGCGCGGTTGCCCGCGCGCTGGTCGTTCGTCAGGGCCGGGTCGGTGTTCGCGGCGGCCAGGGAGATGACGACGGGGTCGCCGGCCTTGAGGAGGGCGCCCTCGTACATGACGTCCCGTTTCGGGTAGTGCACGGCGTAGTTGGCCATGGGCGGGTCGGTCCACAGCACCTCGTCGAGGGCGTCCTCGACGGGGAGGCTGCCGCCGGAGAGGTCGCCCGCGAAGCGGTCGTCGGAGAGGAGCAGGCGCAGGCCGTTGGCGATGAGGTTCTGTTGCGGCTCGGTGCCCGCGCCCATGAGGACGACGAGGGTGTGGATCATCTCCTCGTCCGTGAGCTCCGCCGGATGCGCGATGAGCCAGGACGTGACGTCCGGCCCGGGCTGCTTGCGCTTGAGGGTGACCAGCTCGAAGAGCGTGGTGACGAGCAGTTCGTTGGCCCGCTCGGCGTCCACCCCGTCGAAGATGCCGGACATGCCCTCCACGAGCTTCAGCCCGTACTCGGCGGGGCAGCCGAAGAGGCGGTTGAAGACGAGCAGCGGCAGGACCTGGGCGTACTCGCCGAGCAGGTCCGCCTTGCCGGTGGGCGCGAACCGGTCGATGAGCGTGTCGGCGCTGCGCTCGACGTAGCCGCGCAGGGTGTTGGGCTCGACCCGGGCCAGGCTGTCGGTGATGGCGCCGCGCAGCCGCCGGTGGTCCTCGCCGTCGGAGAACAGGGCGTTGGGCCGGTACATCATCATCGGCACGACGGGGCTGTCCGGGGGCACGGTGCCGTCGTTGAGGTCGTTCCAGCGGCGCGGGTCCTTGGAGAACGTCTCCGTGCTCCGCAGTACGTGCAGGGCGGCGTCGTACGAGGTGACGAGGGTGGCCCGGACGCCGGCGGCGAGCTCGACGGGGGTGGTCGGCCCGGTGGCGCGCGCCCGCTCGTAGAACGCGGCAGGGTCGGCGGCGAACTCCGGTCCGTGCATGGGCTGGTGGGCCGGGCAGCCCGGCGGCGGTACGGCGTTCACGCGTGCTCCAGTTCGCTTTCGCTCTCGCGGCTCAGCAGATACTCGACGAGGGAGATCAGCGCCCGCGTGGACGACTCCGGGTCGCGGGCGTCGCAGCGGACGAGCGGGGTCTCGGGCAGCAGGTCGAGGGCCTCGCGCACCTCGTCCAGGCCGTGCACGGGGGCGCCGTCGAAGTCGTTGACGGCGACGGCGTACGGCAGGTCCAGCTCCTCCAGGACGCCCATCACGTCGAAGGAGTGCGACAGGCGCCGGGTGTCGGCGAGGACCAGCGCGCCGAGGGCGCCCCGGGTCATGTCCTGCCAGAGCTTGGTGAAGCGCTGCTGCCCGGGGGCGCCGAACAGGTACAGCACCAGGGAGTCGTTGAGGGTGAGCCGGCCGAAGTCCATGGCGACCGTGGTGGTGGTCTTGTCGCGGGTGCCGGCGAGGTCGTCGACCACCGCACCGGCCTGCGTCATGACCTCCTCGGTGCGCAGCGGCCGTATCTCGGAGAGCGTGCCGACGAAAGTCGTCTTGCCGACGGCGAAGTGACCGACGACGAGCAGCTTGACCGCCGTCTTCACGGTCGGCCGCAGATAGACGTCGTCAGAGGCGGGCGCGGAGCCCATCGAGGACCTCCTGGAGGATGCGGGCGTCGGACGGCCGGGCGGCCGGAATCGGTGCGCGGGTGACGATGTGGCCGCTGTCCATGAGGTCGGCGACCAGCACCTTGGTCACGCTGACCGGCAGTTGGAGATGGCCCGCGACCTCGGCGAGGGAGAGCGCGCCGGGCCGGCACAGCTCCATCACGCGGCGCTTCTCCGGGTTGAGGCCGGTCAGCGGCAGGTCGGTGGCGGCGATCAGCAGCGTGACCAGGTCCAGGGTGTTGCGGGTCGGGTGGGCGCGGCCGTCGGTGACGACGTACGACCGCACCAGACGACCCTCGGGCCGGCGGCGGGGCGTCATATCCGGCTGCCCGTGTCCAGCCGCGCCGGGCTGGTCAGCTCCTTGCCGAGCCGGTCGACGAGCTTGTGCATGCGGTACGTCACCGCCTCCATGTCGACCTCGTCGCCGGTGGACACCGCGAGATAGGCGCCCTCCCCGGCCGCGACCAGGAAGACGAAACCGTGCCCGAACTCGATCAGGGTCTGCCGCCACGGGCTGTCCGCGGAGCCGCAGAACTCGGCGGTGCTGCGGCTGATCGACTGCAGTCCGGAGAGCCCGGCCGCGAGGCGCTCGGCGTCGTCGCGGTCGATGTCGGCGGAGTGGGCGCGGAGCATGCCGTCGGCGGAGAGCAGGATGGCGTGCCGCGCCTCGGGGACCTTCAGCACGTCGTCGAGCATCCAGCCCAGCTCGTTGGTCGTGGGCTCGATCATGCGTGGGGGGTCCCTTCGTTCTCGTGGGGGGCGGATGGTGCGGTGTCGGTGCTCGCGTCGGCCTCGGCGGCGTCGGCGTTGACGTATTCGTCCTCGTCGAGGATGCGTCCCGCCGCCCGGCCGAAGCGGGTGCCGCGGGCGAAGGCGCCCATGATGCGGGCGTTCTCCTCGGGAGTGCGCCCGGAGACCTCCGCGGTCCCGGCGGGCTCCGGCTCGGGGGCGGCAGTCCGCCGCGGGGTGCGCCGGCGGCGCTTGGGCAGTCCGCCGTCGGTGGTGCCCTCGGCGGTGCCTTCGGTGACCGCGGGGCGGGGGCTGGGTTCGGTGGTGTCCGGTACGGGTGTCAGGTCGATCGCGGGCTCCGGGGCGGCGGGCTCCAGCTGGGTCAGCAGCGCGGTGGGCAGGAACGCGACGGCGCGGACACCGCCGTACGGCGAGCGGGTGTCCACGGAGACGCTGAACCCGTACCGCCGGGCGAGCACCCCGATGACGGCGAAGCCGAACTGGGGCGGGTCGGCGAGGCGGGTGACGTCCACCTCGCCGCGGCCGGCGAGCAGACGGGTGGCGCGGTCCACGGCCTGACCGTCCATGCCGACGCCGGCGTCGTCGATGACGACGCACGCGCCGTTGTGCACGGACTGGACGGTGACCTCGACCGTGGTGTTGGGCTGCGAGTGGCGGGCCGCGTTGTCGAGCAGCTCGGCCACCGCGAGGACGACCGGCTCCACCGCGCGGCTCTCCACCGCGATGTCGACCTGGCCGTTGATCCGGATGCGACGGTAGTCGCGGATGCGGGAGGTGGCGCCCCGGACGACCTCGAGCAGGGGTGAGGTCGAGCGCTGCCGGCCGGGCCAGGATCCGCACAGTACGGCGATGGCCTGGGCGCGGCGGCCGAACTGGGCGTTGGTGTGGTCGACTTCGAGGAGGTCGCGCAGCACGTCGGGGTCGTCGTGCCGGTCCTGCATCTCGGAGATGGACACCTGCTGCTCGTTGGCGAGGGCCTGGATGGAGCGCATCGACGCCTTGAGCGCGGCCTTGGCGGACTGGTCGGCGCGGGCCTGCGCGTGGGCGACGGCGCCGGAGAAGCGGGTCAGTACCTCGTCGAGGCCCTTGCCGAACTCGGTTCCGGCGAGCCGGGTGTCGAGCGGGCCGACACCGGGTAGGTCCTGGCCCGGGTGGTCCGCGAGGGCCGGCAGCCGGACGAGGACCAGATGGCGCAGCTCCTCCTCACGGGCCCGCACCTCGTCGGCCAGGCCGGCGTTCTTCCTCCGCTGCCGCCTGGTGATCCCCTGCTGGCGCAACAGGAGTACGGCGGTGACGAACAGGGCTGAGGCCAGAGCCCAGGTCACCGCCTGCGGTATCTGATCGGTCATGAGAGTCCACGAGTCCTTACGTCCTCAACGTCACGGAACGTCCTCAGGTCCCGGACAGCGGGCGTGAGTTGACGGAGCGCCCGACGATAGTGGTGCGACCGCCCGGGCACTTTCCGTGACGCGCACGGAAGTTGTCACAGGACGCAGGAGTGACGCAAGAGGCGTGAGTGACCCCGCGATTCCTCCCCCGGCATATTCGGCCACCCGACCGGGCGGCATGGCAATCGCTTGCCACGCTAGGCTGCGCAGCACAACTGACCGGACGGTAACTGTCTTTGATCACTCACCAGTTGAAGGTTTTCGCGTCCGGGATCGTATGAGACCACAAGGGAGCTGTCGGGTTCTCGGGTTCCGACCGACACGGGAAGGGAATGGCGTTGCCCGCGGGTAGTTATGTCGTCGACGCGCTGTCCACCGAGGAGCTGGACCCGCGTGAGCGGGCCGACTTCTGGACCGAGCAGATAGGCACGTACCAGTCCCGGATGGGCTACAGGTACCCCCAGGCGGAGCGCTTCCACGGGCAGACCGTCCGCCAGCGCACCGACAACTACCAGCTGGTGAAGTACCGGTCGGGCGAGATCGAGTACACCCGCACGATGCGCCAGGTCCGCCAGGACCCCGACGAGGACTACCGCCTGCTCTTACCCCTGAACGGGGAGATAGTGCTCCGCCAGGAGGGCGAGGAGGCACGGCTCACCCCGGGCACCGGGGCGCTGGTCACCTTCGGGGCGCCCTTCCAATGCTTACAGAGCGACGACATCAACGCGTTCATCCTCACCGTCCCGGCCCGCGAGGTGGACGGCCGCCTGGGCGCCAAGTCGCCCGTCGCCGCCGGCCTTGACCTGACCCGGGGCCTCGGACGGATCGTCGGCTCGATGCTGACCGGCCTGCACGAGGAGCGGGAGCATCTGACCGACCCGCAGTTCGACTCCGTCTCCGACCGCATCGTGGAACTCATCTGCATGCTGACCGTCGGCGACGACCGCCCCGACGTCCCCGGGCAGCTGGCCGAGGTGGAGGCGATGGTCCGCCGCTATGTACGCGACCACGCGGCCGACCCGAATCTCACGGGTACGGCGGTGGCACGTGCCCTCGGCTGGTCGTTGCGCCAGATCCAACTCGCCCTGCAGCGCGTGGGGACCACACCCCGCGAACTGATCCGCGAGGAGCGGCTGCGCCTGGTGCGGGACCGGCTGCTGTGCACGGAGTGCGAGCACATGACGATCACCGACCTCGCGTACTCCGCCGGCTTCTCCTCCGCGAGCGCCCTCAGCACCGCCTTCCGACGGCGCTACGGCGTGAGCCCCCGGGAGATGCGACAGAGCCTGCGCTGACTCCACCTGAAATCAAGGGAGTTGGGGCGACGGGCCCGTTTCGCCGACACTCTCTCATCTTTCCGCCCTCGCGGCGTTCCGTTGAAGTCTAAAGCTTAGTCAGAGCCCAGCCGAAAATCGACCCTCGTCCGCCCCCCGGCCCCGGCTCGGGCGGGAGTCCGCCGCAAGTCGGCGCACCGCGCGTTTTGCGACTTCATGGTGTGAATGTTGCTGGGAGCCCTCGTGCACGCCCTGTGTGACCAGGGTTTACCTGTTGGTCAACTGAGTCCCGCACGAATCGGGTTGGCGATCGGTAACGCGCGTACCACCGGACGGCGACCCCGCGCAGGTCGTCCCCGCGGCACGGTCCTGATTTCACAACCGGCCCCGCACCCCGGCTCGGTGTGAAGAACTGCTGCGGCGCCACCCCGGCGACAGACGGTAGAAATGCGTCGCAGCCCCTTGCCGCGATTGACGGCTCCTCAGGTGAATGCCCCGCCCTGGGCGACTAGGACTGCTGGTCAGATAGTTGACGTTCTTCGCTACTCTGTCGCGTACTGGCTGATCGAGAGGACTCCGATGCCTGAACCCCCACCCTTCGCAACATCCCCGGATCACGGTCGGCCGGACACGACGACACCTCCGCCTCGTCACCGGCACGTCAGGACCGGGGCCTCGGGTCCTGGGGACTCCTCTGCGATACGCCCGCGTCTGACGCGCCTCGCCGTCCTCCCGACCGCGATCATGGCCGGAATTTCCACCGCCGTCACCGGCACCGTCCTGCGGCTGCAGGAGGGCACCGCCGACGCTGCCACCTGGGGTGTCCTGACCGGTGGCGCGGTGCTCGGCTGCGGCTGCCTCGCCGGCGCCGTGCTCGCGGCCAGGTCCCGGGCCCGCACCGAGGAGCGGCACGTCGAGTCGCTGCGTCAGGCCCTCACGAACGGCAACTGGGCGCTGGACGAGGACCTGACCCGGCTCAAGCGGGGTGAGCAGCTCGCGTCGCGGGGGTTCACGTACCAGGCACCACGCGCCGAGGACGCCCGCCAGGCTCTGGAGTACGAGGTCGCGTCGGCCCAGCACCGGGCCCGCGAGGCCCTCGTCTGGGCGGCGAGCTACTTCCAGGCGGCCTCCGACGACAACAGCGACAAGGTCGAGGTCTTCGTCAACCTGGCCCGTCGGCTGCAGTCCCTCGTCCACCGTACGATCCGGGAACTCGACGACCTGGAGAACCAGGTCGAGGACCCGGACCTGCTCCGGCGCATCTTCGGCATCGACCACCTGGCCACGCGTATCCGGCGGCACGCGGAGAACCTCGCGGTGCTCGGCGGCGCGGTCTCCCGCCGCCAGTGGACCAACCCGGTGACGCTGACGGAGGTGCTGCGGTCCTCCATCGCCGAGGTCGAGCAGTACTCCCGGGTCAAGCTGGTGCCGCCGATCGAGGGCACGCTGCGCGGGCACGCGGTCGCCGACGTCATCCACCTGCTGGCCGAGCTGGTCGAGAACGCCACGATGTTCTCCCACCCCGACACCCAGATCCTCCTGCGCTCCCGCCGGGTGACCGCCGGCATCGCCATCGAGGTCGAGGACCGCGGACTCGGCATCCCCCAGGAGGACCAGGACCGGATCAACGCGCTGCTCACCGACCCGGTCCGCATCGACATCGACAAGCTGCTCGCCGACGGCCGGATCGGTCTGTTCGTGGTCTCCTCCCTGGCCCGCAGGCACGGCATCGCGGTCCAGCTGCAGAGCAACATCTACGGCGGTGTCCAGGCCATCCTGGTGCTCCCGCAGGGCCTGCTCGGCGACGAGGAGGGGCAGGCGCCGGACCGGGCACGTCCCGCCGCACCCCGCCCGGCACAGGCGTCCGCGCAACCGGCCGCACCCTCATGGGAGGACTCGCCGCAACCGGGTCCGCCGCAGTCGGGTCCGCCGGTCGCCGTGGCGTCGTCCTACTCCGGCCCCCCGGCCGGCCAAGGGGCGTACCCGGCTCCCCCGGCCGCCGTCGCGTCGTACGGGGGTTCCCCCGCCTCCGTACCGCAGCGACCGGCACCGATGGCTTCGGCCTCCCCGTCCGCCCCCGTCCGGCACGACATGGCGCAGCCGCCCGCATCGGCGTCCGGGCCGACCGCGCGGAACGCCGACGTCCGGTCCGAGTACCGCCCCGCCGGCCATGAGCGCCCCGGCGCCCCGCAGGGGCCCGGGTCGTCCGCCAGGCCGGTGCTGCCGAAGCGCCGTGCGATGGAGCACCTGGCCCCCGAGCTCCGCCACGGGCCCCTCGCGCCTCCCGAGACCAACGAACAGGACTTGAACTTCAGCCCCGGCCTCCTGGCCGGAATCAACCGAGGCTTCGGTCTCGCCGGCGCGACATCCGACGTGATCCCCGTCGACGACTCGCGCTGGGCCTCGTCTCAACCGCAAGGAGAAGAACCCCACCATGGTGAGCGATAGCCACCCCACCGGTCAGAACATCGACTGGCTGCTGGAGAACCTCAAGAAGACCGTGCCCGGTACCCGCCAGGTGCTGTTGCTGTCCTCCGACGGGTTGAGCAAGGCGCATGTGGACCTGGGCGCCGACGACGCCGACCGGCTCGCGGCGATAGCCTCCGGGCTCAATTCCCTAGGCCGTTCCTTCGGTCACGACCGGGTGCTGGGCAACGGCGGTACGGTCCGTCAGGTCATCGTGGAACTGCACAACGGCATCCTCATCGTGGCCTCCGCCGGCCACGGCGCCGTGCTCGCGGTGACCGCGGACTCCTCGACGCACACCGAGACGCTCGGCTACGAGATGGGCATGCTGATCCGGGCCGTGCAGCCGTTCCTCGCCACCCCGGCCCGCCGGCCTACCACCGCGCCTTCCAGCGCGGGGATGTGACGCGATGACGGACGAGCTGTTCCTGGACGAGGAGGCCGGACGCTTAGTCCGGCCCTTCACCGTCAGCAACGGGCGCACTCGACCCTCGACGCCTCTCGATCTGCTCAGCCTGGTGATGGCCACCGGCATCCAGCCGATCAACGACCTCGGCCCCGACCACGACATGGTGCTCGGGCTGTGCGCCCGACCGGTGCCGGTGGTCGAGGTGGCGGCCCGGATGAACCTGCCGATCGCCGTCACCAAAGTCCTACTGTCCGACCTAGTGCAGCACGAGGCGCTCACCGCACGGGCGCCCCGTGCCGTCGAGGCGGCCTCCGCCGCCAACCGAGAAGTTTTGGAGGCGGTGCTTGATGGCCTACGCGCACGGCTCTGACCCCTTCCCGACCGCGCTGAAGATCCTCGTAGCCGGAGGATTCGGGGTGGGCAAGACCACCTTCGTGGGGGCGGTCAGCGAGATCGCGCCCCTGAGCACCGAGGAAGTGATCACCACGGCCAGTGTGCGCACGGACAGCCTGGACGGGGTGGAGGAAAAGTCCACGACCACCGTGGCCATGGACTTCGGCCGTATCACCCTCGACTCGAACCATGTCCTCTACCTGTTCGGTACGCCGGGTCAGGAACGGTTCTGGTTCATGTGGGACGAACTGTCCGACGGTGCGCTGGGAGCGGTGGTGCTCGCCGACACCCGCCGACTCGACGCCTGCTTCCCGGCAGTGGACTTCTTCGAGGTCCGCGGCATCCCGTTCGTGGTGGGCGTGAACGAGTTCGACGGTGCGTACCAGTACTCGATCGAAGAGGTCCGCGACGCCATCGGCCTGAGGTCCAACGCACCGATCGTGTTCTGCGACGCCCGGCACTGCAGTTCCGGTACGGGCGTGCTCGTCGAACTCGTCCAGCATCTGCTCGGTATGACACCCGGTGTGGCGATGCAGCAGCCGCCCGTGCTCCGTTGATCCATACTCAACCCAGCCGACATCGAACGGAGTTCTCATGAACAGCACCGGCCCCTACTCCACCTACGACCCACCGCTCGACCGTCTGCTCCTGACCCCCGAGGACCCCGCCGCTCCGCAACGGGCCGCCAGACTGGCCCAACTCGGGCTCCGCGACACCCCCCGGATCGAGTTCGACGAGTTCGCGCGCCGACTGGCCCTGGAGCTCGACGCGCCGTACGCGATGGTCAACTTCATCGACGACCGGCGGCAGTTCTTCGCCGGGCTGTACACACCGGAGGCCGGTCCGGTGAACGTGGCCCAGCGACCGATGCAGGAGAGCGCCCCCTCGGTGAGCCGGGAGATGGGCCTGGACCACGGCTTCTGCCCGCACACCGTCAAGCGGACCACGGCGCTGGTGCTCGACGACGTCTGCGACTACCCGCGGTTCGCGGGCAACGCGGTCGTGGACGAGATCGGCATCCGCTCCTACATGGGCGCGCCGCTGGTCGACCCGCTGGCGGGCATCAACCTCGGCACGATCTGCGTCGTGGACACCGACTCCCGGACGTGGGGGCGGCAGCGGCTGGAGGTCATCAAGCACATGGCGCAGGAGATGTCCGAGCAGATCCAGTCCCTGGCAGCCGGCAACTGACCCCGACCGCCCGACCGGGCACCACCGCCCGGTCGCCGGGCAACCGACTCACTCACGAAAGCCGCGGACACGCGCTGTGTCCGCGGTTTCCCTGCTGTCCGAGGTCTAGACCAGCTCGCCCACGGGGTCGAGTTCCGTCTGCTGGAACGTGGGCTGCGGGGTGCGGACCAGGTCGGCGAGGCGCTCGGACCACTGGCCCCGGTTCTCCCCCAGGGCGAACTCGCCGAGCCTGAGGGCCTGGATCTCGGAGGTGCCGGCGGGTGCGTAGATGTGGAAGGCGTCGCGCAGATAGCGCTCCAGGGGGCGGTCGGTGAACAGGCCGCAGGCCGCGTGCATCTTCATGGCCGCCTGGGCCGACTCGATGGACGACTCGACGTTGAAGAGCTTGGCCGCCATGAGCTCGACGTCGCAGGGACGCCCGTTGTCCAGGAGGTGTGCGGCGAGATAGGCGCTCTGCCGCGCGAGGGTGAGCCGTTGCAGCATCCGGCCCAGCTCGATCTTGATGTTGGGAACGTGGCCGAGCGGCTCGCCGTAGCGCTGCGTTTCCCGGCAGTACCGGGAGGTCTCCTCGAACACCGCCTGATGGATCCCCAGGGACACCGCCGTGAGGTTGAGCCGGCCGTAGAGCACCGACGAGGAGTACGCGACGGCCAGTCCGCCCCCCTCCTCGCCGAGCCGGTTCGCGGCGGGTACTCGGCAGTTGTCGAAGACGAGTTCCCCGAAGCTGAACCCGTGCAGGCCCATGGACGGCACCTGCTTCGCGAGGGAGAAGCCGGGCCGGTCCGCCTCGACGAGGAACGCCGTCATGCCTTTGGAGCCCGGCCCGGTACGGACCACGACACCGTGCAGGTCTCCCACGTGGCTGTTGCCGACGAAGACCTTGCGGCCGTTGAGGATGTAGTCGTCGCCGTCCCGTACGGCGCTGCTCTCCATGCCCGCCACGTGGCCCCCCGACCCCGGCTCGGTCACGGCGATGGTCGGCAGGACCTCTCCACTGGCGATCCTCGGGAGCCAGGTCCGCTTCTGGGTCTCGTCCCCGAAGTGAACGATCTTGGCGACGCCCAGCTGGGATGCCTGGACCATCGCGCCCATCGCGCCGCTGACGCGGGCGAGTTCCTCGATGATGATGGTTTTGGCCAGATGGCCCGCGCCCATTCCGCCGTACACCGGGTCGATCGTGGCGCCGATCCAACCCTGCTCGGCGATCGCTCGGGACAGCCCGACCAGTGCGGTACGGGATGCCTCCATCTCCGGTATCAGTGGCCGCACCACGCGCTCGGCGAACTCGCGTACGCGCTGCCGCAGATCCTCGTGGTCCTGAGTGGTGAAGACGTGTTCCACGCCAAGCCCTTCTCCGTGCTTCCCCGCGCCGGAAGACGCGGAGGCTGTACGTCAGGCTGTGGTTCCAAGGGGGGACCTGGCCGACGTGCAACATGGTCTACAAATCAACCTCTTACGCCAAGATCGTTAAGGTGGTTTGGCTGAAACATGGGCCGTTGAAATCTGCGTCAGCCCGTGGGAGACGGGCGATTCGGTGTCCACATTTTGATACTTTCCAAAGAGAAGTTGAGCGTCTCCGCTGACGCGGCGCCAGCCTGACGTCCCATGACCACCAGGCATCCGCCCTCGAAGTCACCTTCTCCAAGCCCCAGTTGGGGTCAAATACCAGACCGACGAGCCGTCCGCGGAGGTTTGAGCAGGACGATAGCGACTTTCGGCCACGTCGATGCGCGTCAGAACTGGCTTGGTCCGGCCGATAGTGACCTATCTCTCCCTGTCTCTCTCTGTCGACAAGTCACCCTTGACGGCCGTACGGCAGTTGTGCCCCGGCCACCGGCGGAGCTGGGGTCAGGTGGCGGTCAGGGGGCTACTGACGACGGGGCGCGGAGCCTGATACCGTTCCCTCCGGCCGAGCGCAACACCCCTTGTCCCCACCGGACTTTGTCTCCATCGGACTTTCGCTGCCGTACGAGGAATCAGATGCCAGGTACCCGCGACGGCCGGGCATGTCATCGATGAGCGCCGGAACCTCAGCCGAGGACGCGGCCGCCACGGGCGGCGCCCAGGGCCTCCCCCGACGGCCCCGGCCGCGAGCAGCGCTGTCCGCGCCCCCAGCACGTGACGAGGCGGCGAACAGCCCCCAGGATTACGACGCCGAGGACACCCTCTCTCCCGACGCCCTGGCCCGTGCCATGACGGCGATCCAGCGGGGATCGATGCGGGCCCGGCTCGCCGAGCCGGACGACACCGACTGACGGCCCCCGACGACTCGGCGTGTCCCCCTGGCGCCGACCGACTGTGAGGAACATTCAGGAATGACTGAGCAGGTACCCCCGGGTCCCCAACTGGACTGGCTGCTGGACGGACTCGTGGAGCGGATACCCGAGATCCGCTGCGCCATCGTGCTCTCCGGGGACGGCCTTCTCATCGGCAAGTCGAAGGACATCCGGTTCGACGACGCGGAGCACCTGTCCGCGGTCGGCTCGGGCATGCACAGCCTGGCCCGGGGCGTGGCACGTCACTTCCACGGCGGTGAGGTCCAGCAGACGGTCATCCAGATGGAGCGGGCGTTCCTCTTCGTGACCGCCGCCGGGCGGGGCGCGCGGCTGGCCGCGATCGCCTCGGAGGAGGTGGACGTCGGCATGATGGCGTTCGAGATGGGCACGCTGGTCAAGCAGGTCGGCAAGTACCTGAGTGCCGCGCCCCGTTCGGAGACGCCGACCGACTACGTGCAGGACGCATGACCCGCGGCGGCTCGGCGGCGGGCGGCCCGGTGGTGCCCACCGCCCTGAAGATCCTCATCGCGGGCGGCTTCGGCGTCGGCAAGACGACCATGGTGAGCTCGGTGAGCGAGGTCTCCCCGCTGCGGACCGAGGAACAACTCACCGTGGCGAGCGAGGGCGTGGACGACCTCACGGGCGTCGAGCGGAAGAGCTCGACGACGGTCGCCCTGGACTTCGGCCGCATCACCATCGCCCCCGACCTGGTGCTGTATCTCTTCGGTACGCCGGGCCAGGAGCGCTTCTGGTTCATGTGGGACGGCCTGGCCACCGGTGCCCTGGGCGCGGTCGTCCTCGCCGACACCCGGCGCCTCGACGCGTCCTTCGCCTCGATCGACTTCTTCGAGTCCCGCGGCATCCCGTTCGCCGTGGGCGTCAACTGCTTCGACGGCCGCCGCGACGTGGACGCCGACCAGGTCCGCCAGGCCCTCGACCTGGGCCCCACCACGCCGGTGATCCTCTGCGACGTACGCGAACGCCAGTCCAGCAAGGAGGTCCTGCTGGCGGTACTCGGCGCGGCCCGCCGCAGGATAGAGGCCCGCCTGGTAGCGGCGGGCCTGCGCCCGGGCTGAGCGCGAGTTCGCCGCCGACCGGGTGTTGCTGTGGGCTACGCCGGCTAGGCCCTGTCGTCACATTCCCGTCTGCCGAGCGACGCCATGCACGCTCCCCCACTCTCGGCTTCTCCC
>NZ_VTHJ01000002.1:0-49515 GCF_008386495.1 Streptomyces tailanensis
AAGCACGCCGCCGACGAACGCCTCCGCGAGGTCGTCGACAGGGCGAACGTTGCCTGATGCGGCACTAGAGCCACTCCCTATATACGGCGCTACCTCATATGCGGCGCTACTTCCTGCCCGGCGTCCAGTTCATCCCCCACCCATAGGCGTAGTCGACCGTACGCTGGGGACTCACACCGCGTTCGGGAACCAGGTAGCGGGCCTCGCGCTGGACTATGAGGTCGCCGCCCTGGTTGGTGATGAGGGCGAGGGCGCAGACGGTGGAGGGGACGGTGCACTCGTCGAGGGAGAAGTCGACGGGCGCGCCGTGCTGGGGCTGGAGGGTGACCGTCGCGTGCAGGTCGGCGAAGGAGCGGGCGCCTTCGTAGATGGTCACGAAGATGAGGATGCGCCGGAACGCCTGTATGTGGTCCAGGTTGATGGTCAGGTTCTCGCCGCTCGCGAGGGCACCGGTGCGGTCGTCGCCGTCGAGATGGATGAACGGCGGCCTGTGCAGGGCTCCGAAGGCGTTGCCGAGCGCCTGGACGACGCCCTTGCTGCCGTCGGACAGTTCGAACAGGGCGCACAGGTCGAGGTCGAGGTCGCCGTGCATTGCGACGGCCCGGCCCAGCTTGGCGCCCCACCCCTTGAACTGCTTGCGCACCTCCCAGTTGAGGTTGACGCGCATGGCGCCGGAGGTGCCGCCCTGTTTGGTCAGGGAGACCGCCGGGGCGTCCTTCGTGAGGGTGACTTTGGTGAGGCGGACGGGGGTCGGCGGCGGCGTGGGCGGGGCGGGGGGCGCGGGCGGTGCGGCCGTCACCGGCGGCGGGGCGGTGACGGGTGCGGCCACGGGCGCGGGCGGTGCCGCTTGCTGGGGTTCGTCCACGGTGATGCCGAAGTCGGTGGCCAGGCCCTCGAGTCCGCTGCTGTAGCCCTGTCCGACGGCGCGGAACTTCCAGGCGCCCTGACGGCGGTAGAACTCCCCGAGCACGAAGGCGGTCTCGACACTGGCGTCCGTGCTGTCGTAACGGGCGATCTCGGTGCCCGCCCGGTCGTCGAGCACCCGGATGTACAGCCCGGGCACCTGCCCGAAGGTGCCGCCGTCGGCGGAGGCGGCGAGCACCACGGTCTCGATGGCGGGCTCCACGCGCGCGAGGTCCACGAGCACCGAGTCGGTGACCTGGCCGCCGGCGTCCCGCTTGCCCTCGTGCCGGACCGCGCCCGAGGAGTGCGCGGGCTGGTTGTAGAAGACGAAGTCCGCGTCGGAGCGCACCTTTCCGCCCACCAGCAGCAGCGCCGACGCGTCCGTGTCGGGCACTCCCGGTCCGGAACGCCAGCCCAATTCCACGCGAAGCGCGGTGGTCGGCACCGCGACGTTCGATCCTTTCGGCATTGCCATGTCCGCCCCCATCAGAAGGTCACCAAGAAGGTCGTCGCCGGGCCGGCCCCACGCAGTCCGCCGGATCCGATCGGCTCCGTTGTCGGCGCCAAACCTATTCCCCCGGGCGCCCGAACCCCCAGATGCCGTACCGAAAGACGCGTGGCCAACCGCAGGTAACCCCCGCGGAACTCGCCCTTTACACGATCAGAAAGCTCTCTGCTGCCCTTTTTCGCCGAGTTCGCTCGCATTGGGGATCCGGCGTCACCGCCGACACGGAAAACAACCCTCTTATCGGTCTCCCCAACCAGCACATCGTGGGCTTAACTTATGTGCCATGACCTCCCCCCGCTCCACCTACGGCGGCGGTTACTACTCCGCCTCGTCCTTCGCGGACACCCCGATCTACGACTCCCTCGTCGCCGAGCGGGGAACCCCTCAGATCGCCCCGATCCGAGTCCCCGCCCAGTACGACACCCCGGGCAGCAATCTGCCCGCCCTCCCGTCGGCACTTCCCGCACTGCCGGCGGGCCCCTCCCAGCCCTCCCCCGCCTACGGCTATCCGCAGCAGCAGCCTTCGCCGCTGCAGCAGGCACCGGCCGCGTACATCCCGCAGCAGGCCGCGGGTCCGCGTAGTTACCCGGGCCCCCAGCCGCAGCAGCAGCGCCCCATGGCCGGCGGCGGCATGGGGTACGAGGCGATGCGCCCCGCGGCCCCGCGCCCGGCCCAGCCTGCCGCCCCCTACCAGCAGGATCCGTACAACGGTCAGCAGTACCGCGGGTACTGAGGGCCCTCTGGAATATTCCGCGTGGGGTTGTCACCGCCTGCTGGCAGGATGACCCCATGGGGAATCCGTCACTGCACTCGATTCATGTCCACCCGCTGAAGGCGGCCCGGGGCTTCACCCCCGACGAGGCCGTCGTGGAGCCCTGGGGTCTGGCGGGCGACCGCCGCTGGGTGCTGGTCGACGACTCGGGCAAGGTCATCACTCAACGTCCGCATCCGCGTGTGGCGTTGGCCGCCGCCGGGCAACTGCCCGGCGGCGGCCTCTTGCTGTCCGCGCCAGGGCACGATCCCCTCACCGTCCCCGTGCCCGAGCCCGAGCCCGCCGGGACGACGACGGTGGAGCTCTTCCGGGACAAGGCGGAGGGGGTCCCAGCCGATGCCGCCGCGCACGCCTGGTTCAGCGACTACCTGGGCCTTCCCGTACGGCTCGTGCACCTGGACGACCCGGCGACCCGCCGCCCGATAGACCCCGAGTACGCCCGCCCCGGCGAGACCGTGAGTTTCGCCGACGGCTTCCCGTTGCTGCTCACCACGCTCGCCTCGCTCGACGCGCTCAACTCCCTTGTCGCACAGGGCGACCACCCCGAAGAGGGCCCGCTCCCCATGAACCGCTTCCGGCCGAACGTGGTGGTCGACGGCACGGACGCCTGGGAGGAGGACGACTGGCGGCGCGTCGCCATCGGCGAGGTCGCCTTCCGGGTCGCCAAGATGTGCGGGCGGTGCGTGGTGACCACCACCGACCAGGACACCGCCGAGCGCGGCCGGGAGCCGCTGCGCACCCTCGCCCGCCATCGGCGTTTCGGCGACAAGCTGGTCTTCGGGCAGAACCTGGTTCCGGAATCCGGGGGCACGGTACGGATCGGCGATCCGGTACGGGTTCTCGAATAGCCGTTTGAATATGGCCCGTTGAGCCGTTCGGTCTCGATGAGTTCGGTGCGATCCCGGATTGGGTCAGTGCGGTTTTGACGGAACTCGATCCGACCTTGAAATCTCAACCTCTTACGATTGGTTCCGTGTACGGGGAACACAGGCCCTGGGCCCGGCCGTTGGGTGTTTGTGAGACGTTCATGAGACGGCCTTTCACGGACGCGGAAGGGGGCGGGGACGACCGTGCGGGCGATCGGTGGGCTGCGGGCATGCGGCGGGCTGTGGCGCTGGCGACGTAACCCGTTGCGTCGGACGACCGATCTGGTCGAGGCCTGGCTCGCGTTCGCGGCCCTCGCGCTGATCCTCCTCGCCGCGCCCCTGATCGGCGTCCTCGTCGGGACCGCCGCCCAGGACGCCCTGCAGCAGGCCGTGCGGAAGCAGCACAAGGCCCGGCATCTGGTGACGGCCACCGTCGTCAAGAAGGCGGACGGCTCCCCACTGGACCCCGACCCCGAGACCGCGACGACCCGTGACCGGCAGAGCCGGGTCGTCGCCGACTGGACGGTCCCGGACGGCTCCGACCGGCAGGGCACGGTCATGGCGAACCTCAAGGAGCCGAAGCCCGGCGACCACTTCACGCTGTGGACGGACGCACAGGGCCGAATAACGGGCCGACCGCTGGACACCGCCACCGCGACGACGCATGCCGTGCTGGCCGGATTCGGTGCGACCGTGCTCACCGCGGGACTGGTCGAGGGCGGCAGACGGCTGATCGTCTGGCGCATGGTCCGCCTCCGGTACACCCGTTGGGACCATGCATGGGACAAGGCGGGGCCGGACTGGGGTAGGACGGGCACGGGCAGCTGACGGCCTTCCGACTCCGGTCAACTCCCCCTGCCCGCGCACGCTACGGTGGACCGACCAGCCGAACTGTTCGGCATCGACCCGCGTTCCACGAGGTGGGGGCACAGCAACGCCATGGCACAGGGCACGGTCCAGGTGACGCACACCGGTACATCGCGGTGGCGGCGCCGCACGGGTGAGTACTCGTCGCTCGCCGCGGCCCTGGAGGCCGCGAGCGACGGCGATGTGCTCATCGTCGCTCCCGGCACGTACCGGGAGAACCTCGTCGTGCAGCGCGGGGTCACGCTGCGCGGCCCGGAGGGCTCGCCCGGCTCGGTTCGCATCGCGCCCCTGGACGGGGTCCCGCTGACGGTGTCCGCCTCGGCCGTGGTGCAGGACCTGCATGTGGAGGGCCAGGACGCGGCGGCGCCGGCACTGCTCGTCGAGGACGGTACGCCCGAGCTCCTGGACCTCAGGATCGTCACCCGTTCCGCGACCGGCATTGAGGTGCGCGGGGGCGCCCGTCCGACGGTGCGCCGGTGCACGGTCGACAACCCGGCCGGGATCGGTATCGCCGTGGTGGACGGCGGCGGTGGCGTCTTCGAGGAGTGCGAGGTCGTGGCGGCCGGGCAGGCCGGCGTCGCGGTGCGCGGCGGCGGCCATCCGCGTCTCGACCGCTGCCGGGTGCACCACACCTCGGGCTCGGGCCTGACGGCGACCGGCGAGAACTCCGCGCTCGAAGCGGTCGGTTGCGAGGTCTACGAGGTCCGCGGCAGCGGCGTACAGATCACCGGCCGGGCCACGGCCCATCTCACCGACTGCGATGTGCACCGTACGACCGCGGACGGGGTCACGCTCGACACGGACGCCGTGCTGACCCTCGCGGACTGCCGCATCCACGACATCCCGGAGAACGCGGTGGACCTCCGCTCGCGCTCCGTGCTCACCCTGACCCGCACGACGGTGCGGCAGTTCGGGCGCAACGGGCTGTCGGTATGGGACCCGGGCACCCGCGTGGACGCCAACCAGTGCGAGATCTTCGACAGCACCGGCGACTATCCGGCGGTCTGGGTCAGCGACGGCGCCACGGCCGTGCTGGAGTCCTGCCGGGTGCACGACGTACCGGACGCGCTGTTCGTGCTCGACCGGGGGTCGCGCGCGGACGTCGTCGACAGCGATCTGTCCCAGGTGCGGAACACGGCGGTGTCGGTGAGCGACGGCGCGACGGCGCAGCTCGACGACTGCCGGATCCGGGACGCGGCGACGGGCGCCTGGTTCCGCGACCACGGCAGCGGCGGCACGCTCAACGGCTGCACGCTGGACGGCACGCAGACCGGCGTGATCGTCACCAAGGGGGCGGACCCCACTATCGAGCGCTGCACGGTGACCTCGCCCGCAGAGGCGGGCTTCTATGTCTCGGCCGAGGGCCGGGGCAGTTTCCTCAACTGCCGGGTGACGGGCAGCGGCGGCTACGGCTTCCACATCATCGACGGCTGCCGCGCGACGTTGCGCAAGTGCCGTACGGAGCGCTGCGCGCGCGGCGGTTACGAGTTCGCGGACGGCGGCCCCGGAACCGCGGGCGGCGGGCCCGTGGTCGAGGACTGCACCAGCGACGAGAGCGGAGGGGTGCGGCCCCCGGCGGCACGGGAGACCGCCGCGCAGACCACGGCACAGTCCCCCGGTCTGCTGAGCTCGATCCCGGCCCAGCGCACCGCCGCGCCGCTGCCGCCCGTTCCCTCGCCCGCCGCCGAACCCGAGAAACCGGCGCGGACGTCGAAGGACGTGCTCGGTGAGCTCGACGCGCTGGTGGGCCTGGACAGCGTCAAGCGCGAGGTGCGCGCCCTCACCGACATGATCGAGGTGGGCCGCCGTCGCCAGCAGGCCGGCCTCAAGGCGGCGTCCGTCAAGCGGCACCTGGTGTTCACGGGCTCCCCCGGCACCGGCAAGACCACGGTCGCCCGCCTCTACGGCGAGATCCTGGCCTCGCTCGGTGTCCTGGAGAAGGGGCACCTCGTCGAGGTGTCCCGCGTCGACCTGGTCGGCGAGCACATCGGCTCCACGGCGATCCGTACCCAGGAGGCGTTCGAACGGGCCCGTGGCGGTGTGCTGTTCATCGACGAGGCGTACGCGCTGTCGCCGGAGGACTCGGGCCGGGACTTCGGCAAGGAGGCCATCGACACGCTGGTGAAGCTGATGGAGGACCACCGGGACGCCGTGGTGGTCATCGTCGCGGGCTACACGGCCGAGATGGAGCGCTTCCTCACCGTCAACCCCGGTGTGGCGTCCCGCTTCTCACGGACCATCACCTTCGACGACTACGTCCCCGACGAGCTGCTGCGCATCGTGGAGCAGCAGACCGAGGAGCACGAGTACCGGCTCGCGCCGGGGGCGGGCGAGGCACTGCTGAAGTACTTCACGGCGATCCCCAAGGGCCCCGCCTTCGGCAACGGCCGTACGGCGCGGCAGACCTTCGAGGCGATGGTGGAGCGGCACGCGGGACGGGTCGCCCAGTTCGCCGAACCGAGCACGGACGACCTGACGTTGCTGTACGCGGAGGACCTGCCGGAGCTGCCGTAGCGGATTTGGCGGGGCGGGCCCCAGGAGGCTGTCAAAACTGTTCATAGAAGGGCGTGCGGGAGCGGTTCAGCTCGATCGTGTGATGATCGGCTTCTGGGCTTGCGGTGCCCTGGGCCGATCGGGTTAGCGTTGCCGTGCGATCTGGGACGCCGAGTGCGGCGCCGGCGTGCGGGGCCCCCGCTCCACCGGAGTGATGGTTCGGGGCCTCCCCGTCGCCTCTGGCCGCACCCACATGGCCAGGTCGCGCAGGGCTGTGTCCATCAGCGGCCTCCCGGGCCCGGACCACGCACAGGATGCGTGTCGCCGCCCCGGGGTCGAGTACACCGGGGACCTGGGGGTACCTCCCACGCCCTTGAGGCAGTGGGGGAGCGCCCAAGACCGTTCGGGGCGTGCGGCTGAGCGGATCCGCTCATGCTCAGTCCCACTGGAACGGTAAACCCCACCGCAGGTGTGGCCGCTCCGGCGTCAAGCGGCTGCCCCAGCAGGGGAACGCGCTGCACCGACAACTGGGCGGCACATACGACCTAGTGAGCCTCGGTCCTCGGGGCGTCGGGCAGTACCCGGGCGAGTTGCCAACTCCGGTCCGGCGACCGGCACTTGGTGACGCTGCGTCCTGGCCGCGCCAGACGGCGGCATCGCCGAGACGTGGCATGGTCCCGGCGCACGCCGAGGCCCGTCCCAACGAACGGAGGTGCGGTGCTGCGCAGCTTCAGCACCGCCAATGAGGTGCGCGACATCGACCGCTTCCGGCAGGCTTTGGGCGAGGAGAAGGTGTCGGCGTACGGCGTGTCGTACGGGGCCTATGTCGGAGCCGTGTACGCGCAGCAGTATCCACGGCACACCGACCGGTGGGTGCTGGACAGCAGCGGCGACCCCGATCCGCGGCGGGTCGAGAGGGCCTGGCTGGCGAACATGGCGCGCGGGGCGGAGGATCGTTTCCCGGACTTCGCGGCCTGGGCCGCCGACCCGGCCCGGGACGCGGAAGGCCTGCGGCTCGCCCGGCGGCCCGAGGACGTCCGGCCATTGTTCCTCTTCCTGACGGCGGAACTGGACCGTGCCCCGAAGGAGTCGACGACCCCGGGCGTGCCGCTCACCGGCAACCGGCTGCGACAGGCCATGTACAACTCCCTGTACGACGACGCCGTCTTCCCACGGCTGGCCCGGCTGATGCGCGAGGCCATGACCCCCGAAGCGACCCCGGTGCTGCCGTCGGACCTGGCCGGACCCATGAGCGACGAGGACGCGGCGGTCACGATGACGGTCATCTGCAACGACGTGTGCTTTCCGAGGTCGGTGGCCGCATATGAGAGGGCGGTGGCGGTGGACCGTGCTCGGCATCCGCTCACGGCCGGGCTGCCCGCGAACATCTTCCCCTGCGCCTTTTGGAAGGACAGTCCGGTCGACAAACCCACCAGGATCACCGACCGGGGCCCGTCGAACGTCCTCATGATCCAGAACCGACGGGATCCCTCCACGCCGTATACAGGCGCCCTGAAGATGCGCCAGGCCCACGGCGACCGGGCGCGGCTCGTCACGGTCGAACGCGGTGGCCACAGCGTCTACCTGGGCACCGGCAACGCCTGCGGCAACCGCGCCGTGACGGAGTTCCTGACCACGGGAAAGCGACCCGAGCAGGACATCTCCTGCTAGCAGTGCCGGGGACCCGGTACCTCCGGGCCGATCCGCGCCAGTAGTCGCTGGCGTTCGTCGGCGAAGGTGGGGTCCGCCTGGTAGTCGGAGTGGCCGAGGATCGGGGCGGGCAGGGGGTGGGCGGCGGTGCGGCCGTAGGCGAGGGGGTCCTGGAGGGGCTCGGCGTCGACCTGCGGTCCGCGGTCGCCCGGCAGCCGTACGGGGCCGCCGATCGGGTCGGTGCGGCGGTACAGGTTGCGCCAGCAGTCGACCTCGCGGTGCAGGGAGGTCAGGGCCGTCGGGCCGAAGTGGGCGGGGAACCAGCGGCCGTACAGCCGCTCCAGTGGTGAGCCGTAGGTGAGCAGCGCGACCCGGCTGCGGACCGACGGGGTCAACTGCCAGGCGGCGGCCGCCGCGAGGACGCTGCCCTGGGAGTGACCGGAGATGACCAGCCGTCCGCCCGTGGTGCTCGTCCAGGTGGCCATCCGCCAGGTCAGGTCGGGCACGGCGCGCTCGGCGTAGCAGGGCGGCGCGAAGGGGTGCGCGGCGCGCGGCCAGAACGTGCCCACGTCCCAGAGGATGCCGATCGTGCGGCGCGCGGAGGCGTCCTTGTAGGCCCGGCGGCCCCAGGTCACGAACAGCAGGAGGCCCACACCGATCAGCCAGGAGCCGAGCGCCTGCGCGGTCTGGGCGGCGCCGGTGACGAAGGCGGGCGCATGGTGGGTCGCCTTCGCCGGTGTCTCGCCCGTCGCCATGGCTCCCGCCAAGGCCGCGGCGCCGAGGAGCAGCGTCACGGTGGCGAGGACTCCGATGATGCGTGGTGCCCGGTCGGTGAGGGCCGCCATGGCACGCGCGCGGGCGATGCGGCGGGTGCGGGCGGCGTCACGGGATTCGTGCTCCTCGTTCAGGCCTTCCTTCTCCTCGTTCAGGCCTTCCTTCGCTTGCCCGCGCTTGCGGGGTGCGGCTACGCCTGGTGGCACGTACTCGTCCTCCACCGCTCGCGTCTCCTCCTGTCTCAGCACCCAGGTGCGCCGGGCCAGCCAGGCCAGGAGGGTCAGGGCGACCAGGAGGAGGGGTGGGATGACGGCAGCCTGCCAGGTGAGGAGTACGGGTGGGCCGGGGAGAGGGTCGGCGGTGCCGCCCAGCCAGTCGGCGACGCGTTGGGCGACACCGGCGGACATCACGCCGCCGAGGGCGCAGGCGAGCATGGCGACGGCGGGGCCGGCGAGGCCGTACATCGCGGTGCGCGGGTCGGGGCGGGAGCGGTACAGGATGTGGGCGACCACGCCGAGCGCGATGACGAGCAGGCCCTGGACCAGGGTGATCCCGCCGAAGGTCAGGTCTCCCGGCAGTCGCTGCGTCGAGGTCCAGTCGGGGCGCGGCCAGCCGGCGTGGACCAGGGCGAGGACGAGCAGAGCGATCGAGCCGGTGGGCAGGCGGCGGACCAGGTGCTCGTCCAGGTCCTTGTCGAGGCGATTCTCGGTGCGGCCCCTGCGGCACACGACCCACACCACGACGACGGCGCCCAGCACGAGCGTCGCGTTCAGCAGCCAACCCAGGAGTTCGAGAACGGCGGGGCCGCCCGCCCGGCGGTCGTGGTGGGCCGCGGAGGTACCGACGGCCGCGGCGATCGTCAGGAACCCGGCCGCCGCGTGAGCGGCCCGCAGCCTGGCGACCAGTCGGCGCCCGTACCAGAAGCCGGGCCGGCCGAGGGCGACGCGCTCGGTGTCCGCGTCGACGATGGGGTGCGCGTCGGCGGGCCGGGGGTCGCCGTCCCGGTCCATGGGCCGCTGGGACTCGTACGCGCTCCAGGTGCGGTGGGACAGGTACCACAGGAGGACGGTCAGCACGGCGGGTACGAGGGCGGCCAGGGCGAGGCGGCGGCCCGGCTGGCTCCACCAGCCGTCGCCGGAGACGTCCGGGGAGAGGAAGCCGAGCCAGGTGTGCGCCTCGGCGCACGCGCGCGTGCCCGCGCACTGCCAGGCGGTGAGATCGAGGGCGACCTCGCAGGCGGCGGCGACGAGCAGCACGGTCAGGGTCAGGCCGGTCAGCCGCACCAGGAGGCCGTAGAGACGTACCGTTCGCCGTCGGTTCAGGGTGTTGGGGCGCATCCAGTGGGCGAGGTTGACCACCATGAACGGCAGCAGCAACAGCCACAGGGCGCGCGAGCCGTTGCCCGAGGTGAGGTTGCACCAGACGTAGGCCTCGGGCACCGGTTTGGCCCGGTGGTCCGCGGGCCGGGCTTCCGCGTCGGCATCGTCGATGCGGCGGAAGACGGCCGCCGTGTCGTCGCCGGTGACCCGGACCGTACGTGGGTCGTCCAGCATGCGTTCGGGTGTGGTGCCGCCGACTCCGTGGACGAGAAGTTCGAGGGCGGTATGCCCGGCAACTTCCGTTTGCCCCTTGTCTTCCGTATCTTCCGTCGCGCGATCCACTGTTCCGCTTCCCCCGTGATGCACCGCAAGGCAGATGTGATGTGCAGGCACAGATGATCGCCGCTCAGCGGGATGCGTACACCTGTGGTCACCGAATCTCCCCGATCCGTGTGATAGTGACGGGCGCGAGGACGGCGCGTGACGTGCCCGCGCATGTGCAGGTAGTGGCGCCACCCGTGGTGTGGCGTGCGAATATGGGACGTCCTCGGGACCGGGGACAGGGGGCATTTCCTCGTCGGAGGGGGTATGGGAGGCGTGTCGAGCGTGATGGGGCGAAAGGACCGGAGCGAGCGTGAGTGAGAACCAGAACCTCCTCGCGGAGCAGCGCCGTGCCCTGATCCTCGACGAGGTGCGACGGCGGGGCGGCGTCAGGGTCAACGAGCTGACGCGCAAGCTCGGCGTGTCGGACATGACGGTGCGCCGCGATCTGGACGCGCTCGCCCGCCAGGGCGTGGTGGAGAAGGTGCACGGCGGCGCCGTACCGGTGGCCGAGGCGAGTACACACGAACCAGGCTTCGAGGCGAAGTCCGGGCTGGAGCTGAGCGCCAAGGAGGACATCGCGCGCGCCGCCGCCGAACTGGTGGCGCCGGGGTCCGCGATCGCCCTCTCGGGCGGTACGACGACGTACGCGCTCGCGCACCGGCTGGTGGATGTGCCGGACCTGACCGTGGTCACCAACTCGGTGCGGGTCGCCGATGTCTTCCATGCCGCCCAGCGGTCTTCGGGGCCCCGGCAGGGTGCGGCGACCGTCGTGCTCACCGGTGGGGTGCGGACTCCGTCGGACTCGCTGGTGGGGCCGGTGGCCGATCAGGCGATCGCGGCGCTCCACTTCGATGTGCTGTTCCTGGGTGTGCACGGGATATCGGTCGAGGCCGGCCTCTCCACGCCGAACCTTGCGGAGGCCGAGACGAACCGGCGGCTCGTGCAGTCGGCTCGGCGGGTGGTTGTCGTGGCCGACCACACGAAGTGGGGGACGGTGGGGTTGAGTTCGTTCGCGGCGTTGGAGCAGGTCGACACGCTGGTGACGGACGCGGGGTTGGCTGCGCAGGCTCGGGCCGAGATTGCTGAGCATTTGCGGCGGTTGGTGGTGGCCGGGGAGGACGAGGAGAGCGCCGATCTTTGAGGGGCTTTGATTCCTGAGCGCCGTTTGAGTTCAGGACGTCTTGGGACTGCGGGCCGTCAGTGGCTTGTCGCGCCCACGCGGCGGAGCCGCATAGTGATACAGTCCCGCGCCCCTTGGCGGCGCTGTGCCCGGCGGCGATCGGTCGCCCTACTCCGTCCACACGCCCGTCTCCAGCAGGGTCTCGATCGCCTTCGTGTACGGGGCGATGTCCAGGCCCTGTTCCCTCAGCCACTCGTCCGAGTAGTACTTGTCCAGGTAGCGGTCGCCCGGGTCGCACAGGAGGGTTACTACGCTGCCCTGGCGGCCCGCGGAGACCATCTCGGCGACGATTTTCAGGGCGCTCCACAGGCCCGTGCCTGTGGAGCCGCCGGCTTTGCGGCCGATGGAGTGTTCCAGGGCTCGTACGGCGGCGACGGCGGCCGCGTCGGGGACCTTCATCATGCGGTCGATGGCGCCGGGGACGAAGCTGGGCTCCATGCGGGGGCGGCCGATGCCCTCGATGCGGGAGCCGCCTTCGCAGGTGACGTCCGGGTCGCCGGTGGTCCAGCCCTCGAAGAAGCAGGAGTTCTCGGGGTCGGCGACGCAGAGGCGGGTGTCGTGCTGGGTGTAGTGGACGTAGCGCGCGATGGTTGCCGAGGTGCCGCCGGTGCCGGCCGTGGCGACGATCCAGGCGGGTTCGGGGAAGCGCTCCAACTCCAGCTGGCGGAAGATGGATTCGGCGATGTTGTTGTTGCCGCGCCAGTCCGTGGCCCGTTCGGCGTAGGTGAACTGGTCCATGTAGTGGCCGCCCGTCTCGGCCGCGAGGGCGGCGGCGGCCTCGTACATCTTCCTGGAGTCGTCCACGAAGTGGCAGCGGCCGCCGTGGAACTCGATCAGACGGATCTTCTCGGCGCTGGTGGTGCGCGGCATGACGGCGATGAAGGGCACGCCGATCAGCCCCGCGAAGTACGCCTCGGAGACGGCCGTCGAACCGCTGGACGCCTCGATCACGGGGCGGCCCGGCCGGATCCAGCCGTTGCAGAGGCCGTAGAGGAAGAGGGAGCGGGCGAGGCGGTGCTTGAGGCTGCCGGTGGGGTGGGTCGACTCGTCCTTGAGGTACAGGTCGATGCCCCAGTCCTCGGGCAGCGGGAAGCGCAGGAGATGGGTGTCGGCGGAGCGGTTGGCGTCGGCCTGGACCTTGCGGACGGCTGCTTTGAGCCAGCTCCGGTACTCCGTGTCGCTGTGGTCGACGTCGAGGGTCGCGCCCGGGCGAGTGGTCTGGGGGGTGCTCACGGCGTGCTCCTCACGCATTGCGCCGACGACGTGCGCGGCGTCGGACGTCCCGATGATAAACACCTTCCGCACGCTTCTCACCTGCATAAACATGCCTTTGGGTCACTCAAAGGCACTCCTGTGGCAGCGACGCGCGGGGCGCATGGGGGGCGCATGCCGCGCGTGCGCCGGAACGCCGCCCCCGACCATCCGTGCGCACTGGTGCTCGACGACAGGGACGTGCAGACTTCACGGCACGGGCACAAGTCGATCCCATCCGGGCCACAGCCGATCCCCTCCGGGGGCGGCCGATCCCGGCCGGGCGGCGCAGGGGACGGCGTCTCTCGGGCACACTGGATCACGGTCCGTACCCGGATCACGACTCAAGGACGACCGAAGCGCACAAGGGGGCGGGGCACATGGCGGAGCCGGAGTTCACGGCCACGGGCGTGCGGATCGGGAAGCGGCTGCGGCAGCTCACCCGGGCGGGGCAGGTCCGGATAGAGGATGGCCGGCTGCAGTTGCTGACCAGTTACGGCAGTGAGATCGACAGCGCCCCGGTGCAGGCGGTGCGGGCGACCAAGCCGTGGTTCGCGCCCGAGGACCGGGCGTTGGCCGACGTCAACGGCACCCGTTACACGCTCACCCTGAACGAGCACGACCCGGCTCCGGGGAAGCCCGGACCGCCCTCGGCGCGCCGGTTCATCGAGGCGGTGCGCAGGGCCGCGGGGCGCGGTGGCTGACGGACCGCGAGTTGCGGGACCGCACCCCCTGGGTCACGCTGTTCTCACGTCACTCTGGGTTTACCGGCGATAACGCTGCGAACCAGCCCGCCGGCCACGACAGCGGGCGGCGGTTCGTACGCAGCCGCCCCACGAGCAGCGCGGCAGCCCCGGCGGCCGCCCCCACGGGCGGCAGTCGTAGCAGGCGGCCGCCCCACAGCAGGCGGCGTTTTTCGCCCAGCCACCTCGCTGGATCCGTCCTCCGATCTTCTTCCGGACTCAACTTCGGGGAGTCGCAGCCGTGATCAGCCAGCACAGCAGGCATTGCACGGTGGAGCTCCAAGCCCTGCCGTCGCGGATCGGCCAGGTCCGCAGAATCGTCTCTGCGCAATTGCGCTACTGGCATCTGGATCCCTTGATCGAGCGGGCCGTGCTCGGGGTGACCGAGCTGCTGTCCAACGTCCACCGGCACGCCGAACCGGACAAGATGTGCACCGTGGAGATCGAGTTGCTCCTCGGCCGGCTCACTGTCTCGGTGCACGACAACGACCCGCGTCTCCCGGTCGTCCAGGACGCGGAGCTCTTCGCCACCAGTGGGCGTGGCCTCGCGATGGTCGCCGCGGTGAGCGAGAGCTGGGGTGTCAGGCCGCATGGCGAGTCGGGCAAGGTCGTGTGGTTCACGCTCCCGGCGTCCTCGGCCGCGGTGCCGAAGATCTCGCCGTACGACGCCGGACAGCCGCAGCCGCAGGCTCAGCAGTGCGACGCCGGACGGCGTCCCGCCACGCGCGGGCGCAGGTCCGAACACGCTCCCGCCCGGTCGGCCGTCGCAGGCTGACCGGGCGGTGACCCACTGCCGACCGGTGTCTCACTCGGTGGCGATGGCGCGCAGCATGTCCAGGCGGGCCGCCCGCCGGGCCGGGCGCAGGCCCGCCAGGACTCCGGCCGCGAGGCCCACGAGTGCCACCACTGTGAGTTGCGTCGGCGCAAGCGCGAAGGCGAAGGCACTGTCGCTCGCGCCGTCGAAGGCCTTGACGAGGACCCAGCCGAGGAAGGCGCCGAGGCCGAGGCCGCCCGCCGTACCGAACGCGGCGACCAGGACCGACTCCCAGCGGACCATGGCCCGCAGTTGGGACCGGGTCTGTCCGACGGCCCGGAGCAGGCCGAGTTCGCGGGTGCGCTCGTGGATGGCGAGGGTCAGCGTGTTGGCGATGCCGAGCAGCGCGATCAGTACGGCGAGCGCCAGCAGGGCGTAGACGAGGGTGAGCATCATGTCGATGCCGCCGGCGGAGGACTGGGCGTACTCGTCGCGGGTCTGCACGTCCTGGTTGCCGTAGCGCTCGGCCACCTGTTCTACCGCGGCCTTGCCATCGGCCGTGTTCACGCCGTCCCTGAAGGACACCGCGATGAGGGTGTCGGCGTCCTGGGTGCGGTGCGGGGCCCAGGCGGCGCGGGTGATGACGTAGTCGCCCGCGAGTTCCGACTGACCGTAGACCGCTCGGACGGTGAAGGTCGCCTTCTGGCCGTCGGTGAAGGTCAGTTCGGCCTTGTCACCCGTCTTCAGGTCCTGCTTGTCGGCCTCCTTCTCGGTGAGGGCGATGCCGTCGGTGCCGAGGCCGTCGAGCGAGCCGTGTACGTCGCCGAGGTCGAAGAGGGCGCCGAGTGCGGCGGGGTCGGTGACGGTCAACGCCCGTCCCTCGCCGTTGACTTCGGCGACGCCCCGGCCGAGTCCGACGGCGTTCGCCACCTCGGGCTTCTCGGCGATGGCAGGGGCGAGGCGGGGGCTGAGTCCGCTGCCGCCTCCGCCGAAGCCCGGTGTGCTGACCGCGACGTCGCCGGCGAAGGACCGGGACACCGTCTGGTCCATGGTGGCCTTGAGCGAGGCGGCGAAGACGGTGAACAGGGAGACGACGGCGACACCGATCATCAGCGCGCTCGCGGTGGCGGCGGTGCGCTTGGGACTGCGCAGCGCGTTGCGCCGGGCCAGGCCGCCGGTCACCCCGCGCAGCCTGTCGAGCGGCGCGCCGAGCAGGCGTACGGCGGTCGAGGACACGACAGGGCCGAGGACCACGAAGGCGACGAGAGCCAGGGCGGCGCCGGTGCCCGCGAGCCAGAGGGACGGTGTCGTGAAGGCCCCGGCGAGGGTGATGCCGACGGACAATGCGGCCAGGCCGCCGCCGAGGACGGCGCGGCCGCGCGAGGCGCCGGACTGGTCGACGGCCGTCTCCCGCAGAGCGGCCAGCGGGGCCGTACGACCCGCGCGGACGGCGGGGAGCAGGGCCGAGCCAAGGCAGACCACGACGCCGACCGCGAGCGGCAGCAGCATCGACAGCCCGCTGATCACCAGGTCGCCCTCGGGGAAAGGGAAGCCGATCGCCGGGAACAGCGCCTGCAACCCGGCCGCGATGCCGATGCCGCCCGCGAGACCCACCGCCGACGCGGTCACCGCGACCACGCTCGCCTCGACGAGGGCCGAGACGGTCACTTGGCGGCGGGAGGCGCCGAGGGCGCGCAACAGGGCGTTCTCGCGGGTGCGTTGGGCGACGACGATTCCGAAGGTGTTGTGGATGGAGAAGGTCGCTACCAGCAGGGCGATGCCGGAGAAGACCAGCAGGAAGAGGGTGAAGATGTCCAGGAACTGGCTGGAGATCATCTCGGTGTTCTCCTCGGCCGACTCCTGGCCGGTGATCGCCTCCACTCCCTCGGGCAGTACGGGAGTCAGCGCGTCGACCAGTTCCTGCTGGCTCACGCCGGGGCCCGCCCGTACGAGGATGCTCGTGGCCTGGCCGGGCGCGGCGGTGAGGTACTTCTCGGCGTCGGCGCGGGTCATGCCGGTGTAGGTGACCTGGGCCATGCCGTCCTCGCCGCCGAAGGTCGCGAGGCCGACGATCGTCACCTCGACCGGGTCGGGGGTGCGCAGGGTGGTGGTGTCGCCGATCCTCAGGTTGCCCGTCTCGGCGGTGGCCTTGTTGACGACGACCTCCCCGGGCTTCTCGGGGGCGCGACCCTCGGCCAGTCGGTAGGAGTTCAGCTCGGGGTCGTCGATCCAGTTGCCGGCGAGGGTGGGCGGGCCCGCGCCGCCGATCGGTTCGCCGTTCTTGCCGATCAGTTGGCCGGCGCCCTGGATGTCGGGGGCGGCCGCGGCGACACCGGAGACGTCCTCGATACGGGCGACGAGGTCGGCGTCGACGGGCTCCCGTACGCCCTCGCTCTCCCCCGGTGTGGTGATGGTGTCGGCGCTGCGGACGACGGCGTCGGTGCCGCTGGTCGCCCTGCCGAACATCGTGTCGAAGCTCGCCCGCAGGGTGTCCCCCATGACGAGGGTGCCCGCGAGGAAGGCCACGCCGAGGAGCACCGCCAGGAACGTACCGGCGAAGCGGCGCCTGTGGGTGCGCAGGGAGGACAGGCTGAGGCGCAGGGCGGCGTTCATGAGGGCACCTCGAAGGCTTTCAGGCGGTCCAGCACCTTGTCGGCCGTCGGGGATTCCATACGGTCGACCAGGCGTCCGTCGGCCAGGAAGACGACCTCGTCGGCGTGGGCGGCGGCCACCGGGTCGTGGGTGACCATGACGACCGTGCGGTCCATCTGGCGCACCGCGCGGCCGAGGAGGTTCAGGACCTCTCCGCCGGAGCGGGAGTCGAGGTTGCCGGTGGGCTCGTCGGCGAAGACGACGTCGGGGCGGCCGGCGAACGCCCTTGCCACGGCGACGCGTTGCTGCTGCCCGCCGGACAGCTCGGCGGGGCGGTGGTGGAGCCGGTCGCGCAGGCCGACCACGTCGATCAGCGCGTCGACCCACTCCGGGTCGCCCTTGCCGCCCGCGAGGTCGGTGGGGAGCGTGATGTTCTCGGCGACGGTCAGCGTCGGCACCAGGTTGAAGGCCTGGAAGACGAAGCCGATCCGGTCGCGGCGCAGCAGGGTCAGCCGCCGGTCGTCCAGCGTGCTCAGCTCGGCGTCGCCGATGTGGGCCGTGCCCGTGGTGAGGGTGTCCAGTCCCGCCACACAGTGCATCAACGTGGACTTGCCGGAGCCCGAGGGCCCCATGATCGCGGTGAAGCGCCCGGCCGGAAAGCCGACGCTCACCCCGTCCAGGGCCCGCACGGCCGTGTCGCCGGAGCCGTACACCTTGACGGCGTTCTCGACACGGGCGGCCATGGCGGTCGTGGTCGCGGTGGTCGCGGTCGCGGTGGTCATGCCGGTGGTCATGCCGCACCGCCCTTGCCCGTACGGCCGAACCGCTCGTCCAGGACGGACAGCCGGCGCCAGTACTCGTCCTCGTCGATCTCACCGGCGGCGAAGCGGTGGCCGAGCACGGTGATGGGTGAGTTGTCGTCGGCGGCGGGCCGCCAGGGGCCGCGTCGTCCGCGCCATACCGTGCGGCGCAGCAGCGCGATGCCGCCGATCACGACGGCCGCCCAGAACAGCGGGAAGAGGAGGATCCACGGGCCGGGCCCGCCGTCGGCGAGGTGAGCCAGGGTTTGCATCTCGAGTCATCTCCCGAGTCGGTTCGGACGGTTGGTTCGGTTCGTTCGGTGATGCTTCGAGACTCGCGCCGGAGAGGGGTCGGGGTCGTCGTACGGCCAGCGGCGGTTTGCGTACCTCGCGGGGAGTACGCGGGGCTGTTTCCGCTGCTCCGGAAGGGGGGTCGACTTCTGTAACTACCAGTATGTACAGTGATGTCATGAGCACCCCGGAGCGTCTGATCGAGTCCACCCGCGAGCTGCTGTGGGAGCGGGGCTATGTGGGCACCAGCCCCAAGGCCATCCTGGAGCGCTCGGGTGCCGGACAGGGCAGCATGTACCACCACTTCAAGGGGAAGCCGGACCTCGCGCTGGCCGCGATACGGCGGACGGCCGCGGAGCTGCGGACTACCGCGGCGGGAGTACTCGACGGGCCGGGCTCCCCGTACGACCGTATCGAGGCCTATCTGCGGCGCGAGCGCGATGTGCTGCGCGGCTGCCCTGTCGGGCGGCTCACCATGGACCCGGATGTGATCGCGAGCGACGAGCTGCGGGCGCCGGTGGACGAGACGCTCGACTGGTTGCGTGAACGCCTCGCCGGACTTGTCGAAGAAGGCAAGGAAGAGGGGCAGTTCGCGCCGGAGCTGGACGCGGAGGAGATCGCCGCGACGATCGTGGCGACCGTGCAGGGCGGTTACGTCCTGGCCCGCGCCTCGGGATCACCGGCGGCCTTCGACGCGGGAGTCCGCGGGCTGCTCGCCCTGCTCCGGCCCGCTCGACAGCCCCTTTGACCCTGCGGAACGCGACACTTGGAGGCACTTCATGCTCGCCATGCAGTACGAGATCACCTTGCCCGCCGACTACGACATGGACGTGATTCGCGCCCGCGCGACCGGCAACGGGCCTCGGCTCGACGATTTTCCTGAGCTCGGTCTGAAGGCGTACCTCATGCGGGAGCGCGGGGTGGCCGGGTCTCCGGTCAACCAGTACGGGCCGTTCTACCTCTGGAACACTCCGGCGGGCATGAACGCCTTTCTCCTCGGCCCCGGATTCCAGGGGCTGACCGACGACTTCGGCCGCCCCAGGGTGCGCCACTGGACGGGCCTGGCGTACGAGGAGGGCGGCAGCGCCGGTGCCGCGCCCCGGATCGCCGTGCGCCGCCGGTGGAGTGTGCCGGACGACGCTCGGCTCACCGAGGTCGCGGAGGAAGCGGTGCGTGAGGCCGGGCGGCTGGCCTCGCTCGACGGGGCGGTGTGCGCGGCGGCGGGGGTCGATCCGTACCACTGGGAGGTGGTGCACTTCTCGCTCTGGGAACACGACTCCCCCAAGGCCGAGGGCGATGCCTTCCAGGTGCTGTACATGAACACGCCCGAGCGCGACCGACTGTCGAGCCACCGGCTGGCCCGATCGTGTTGATCTCTGGCCCACCCACCACTTTCGGCCACGGCGCGCGCGCCGAGGATGGGAGGTGACAGACCACCGCACCCGAATCCGAGGAGAGGCCCGCCCATGGCACTGGAAATGCGCGACCGCTGCGAGCGCTGCGAGACGGCGACCCTGCCGGCCGACGCCCCGGCCCGCATCTGCTCGTACGAGTGCACCTTCTGTGTGCCGTGCAGCGCTGCCATGTGGGACGTCTGCCCCAACTGCAGCGGCGAGTTGGTCGCCAGACCTCGCCGCCAGGCAGCCGCGTAGTCGACGATGCGGGAGTTAACCTTCCGTCCATCTGCACGACAGTCAATATCCCCCTGATTGCAATTACCCACGGTACAACCCCCGCCGTATTCGGGATTATGGCTTTTATTTTTCGAGGTCGGCACAACCTTCATCGAGCCCTAAGCCTCTAATTCGGCGAATCGATGATGCGCGGGGAGTGACAGCCCCCGAATTCTCAGGGGGTCCTTCCCGAATGAGCCGTTCCAACGAGGATTGTGGGATTGCCCACAGGAACTCGGTATGCCGAGCGGACAGGGACAGGCTGTGAAGCCGACAACCCGTTCCCCGGCGGAGTTGCGACCGCTGCGACCACAGAGCAAAGCCGCCCTGCTCGCGGCGGTGCTCACCGTCACCGTGCTCTGCGCCGCCGATGTCATCGCCCGCAGCTACCCCTTCGGGCCGCGCACGCGCGCCGTCAACGACCTGGGCAACCAGTACGTGCCGTTCCACGCCCACCTGTGGGACCTGCTGCACGGCAGGGCCGACGGCGGACTGTTCGTCAACTGGCAGTCGGGGTTCGGCTCCAGCTTCCTGCCGGACCTCGGTACGTACGTCAGCAGCCCGTTCGCCCTGTTCGTGGCGCTGTTCCCGCGCGACGAGATCGACCTCGCCGTGTATGTGATCACCCTGCTGAAGGTGGCGTCGGCCGCCGGCTCCATGGCCTGGCTGCTGTTCCGACTGCGCCCGGGGCAGTGGTGGGCCGCGGGGCTGCTGGGCGCGTCGTACGCGCTGTGCGGCTGGACGCTGGCGGACTCCGTCTACAACCCGATGTGGCTCGACGGTCTGGTCGCCCTGCCGTTGCTGTGCCTGGTCGGCGAATGGGCGATACGGGGGCGGCGCCCGGTCCTCGGGGTGGTGGTCGTGGCGCTCGCCTGGATCGCCAACTTCTACACGGCGTACATGGCGACCCTCGCCGCCGGTCTGGTGCTGCTGCTCCGGCTGTGGCTCGATGACCTCTCGCGCAGGCAGCGGCTGCGGGCTGCGGGCCGCGCCCTGGTGACCGTCGTCCTCGGTATCGGACTCGCCGCGCCGCTGGTGACGGTCGTGTACTTCGGCACCCGGCACGCCTATCCGGGCCGGGTCCGGCAGTTCGTGCCCGTCCCCACCGAGGACCTGCTGGCGAGGCTGCTGCCGACGACGTACAGCTTCGGTACGCCGGCCGTGTTCGTGGGCACCACGGCGCTGCTGCTCGCGCTCGCCCTGCCCTTCCATCGAGCGGTCCCGGTGCGGGTGCGGGCCGGGTGGACGCTGCTGGTGCTCGGGGTCGCGCTGTCGATGCAGTGGGGCCCTACGCATCTGCTCTGGCACGCGTTCGCCACCCCGCAGGGCAGCTCGTACCGCCAGACCTTCGTGCTCTGCGCGCTGCTGGTGATCGCCGCCTGGCACGCGCTGTCGTACGGCCTTCCCGACCTGCGCGCGCTGGGCGCGGCGGGTGCGCTGCTGGCACTGGTCATCGCCGTCGCGAGCACCAGCGAGCGGACGCTGAAGTCCGTCAGCCTCCCGCTCGCCCTGCTCGCGGCCGTGGGCGCGCTGCTCGGGCTCGCACTGCTGCGGCCCAAGCGGCGGGACAGCAGGCCGCTGGCCGCCCTCGCCATGGTCCTGCTCATGTGCACGCAGTTCGGCGAAGCCGCCGCCACCGCCGCCGTCGACACCCGCTTGCGGCTCGGCCACATGGACGACTACGCGCCCTGGGGTGCGCGGCAGCGGGAGCAGGCGGAGGCGATCGCCGGGGCCGACGGGTGGCCCCGGTACCGGACCGATCCGGGCCGGGAGCAGACCGTCGGCAACGATCCGCTGCTGGTGGGCGGGCAGGGCGCCCAGTACTACAGCAGCCTCACCTCCGACGTCCTCAGCCGTACGATGACCGCCCTCGGCGGCGGCTGGACCTCGCGCGGCCGGAATGTGCAGAGCCTCGACAACGCCGTCACGGACGCGATCTTCTCGGTCGGCGCCCGGGTGCGCTCCCCGCCGGACCCGCACCAGAACTGGTTCCCGCAGGACGGCGGCGGAGTGACCGTGACCCGGCAGGACGTGCCGCCGCTGGTGACGGTACGGCCCACCGACAGCGGCTTCCCCGGCCGTACGGGCGTCGCCGACTTCGGGCCCTCGCCGTACCGCAACCAGGAACTGCTGCTGGGCACGCGCGTATACACCGTGCCCGAGTTCACCGTGCGCACCGCGGCCGGAAAGCCACCCTCCCCCAGCGACGACGAACGGCCGGGCCTGCGCGTGGGCGCTCTGCCCCGCGCGACGGCCAAGCAAAAGCCGACGATCACGGGCAGCTGCCCGGCGGGCGCCGAGCTGTATCTGTGGGCGCCGCACTTCTCGGGTACCGCGCGGCTGGCCGGCGCCTCCGCCGACGGACTGACCGGACGGTTCCGGTCCGACCAGCCCGTGACCAAGATCGCTCCGATGCAGCGGATGGGCACGGTGCCCGCCTCCGGACGGTTCCGGATCGACCTGTCGCCGAACAAGACGAGCCTGATCCCGGACGGCGCGATCGGCTGCCTGGACACCGCCCGGCTGCGCGGCGCCGTCGCGGAGCTCAGGGAAACCGGCGCCGAGCGGGTGCGCGTGTCCGACGGCACCGTCCGGGCCGAATTCCCGAAGCGCAGCACGGGCATCGCGGTCATCGCGACGCCCCGGATCGCCGGCTGGCGCTGTGCCACCGACAACGCTCCCGCCGTACCCGCCAAGGAGTACTACGGGCTGACCGCCGTACCCCTGTACGGCTCCGCGACCACTGTGACCTGCACGTTCCATCCGCCCGGACTGCGCCTGGGCACGGCGGTCGGGGCCGTCTCGCTCACCGCCGCGCTCCTGATCGGCGCGGTGGGCGCAGCCCGCCGTCGAAGGACACCGGACGAAACCGCCCCGCCGCCCCTCGACTCTCACCCGACCACGCGCGAGCGCATGACTGACGCCGTCTGACCCGCACCCCTGGGGGAACACCATGCTCATCTCGATCGTCGCACCCTGCTACAACGAAGAAGCCGTTCTCGCCCGCTTCCACGACAAGGTCCAGAAGGTCGCGGAGGAACTCCTTCCGCTCGGCCACGACATGGAGTTCGTGTACGTCGACGACGGCAGCCGCGACCGGACGCTCACCGTCCTGCGGCAGCTGGCCGAGCTCGACGCGCGCGTGCGGTACGTCTCCTTCAGCCGCAACTTCGGCAAGGAGGCCGCCCTGCTCGCGGGCCTGCGGCACGCCTCCGGGGACGCCGTGGTGGTCATGGACGCCGACCTCCAGCACCCGCCCGAGCTGATCTCCCGCATGGTCCAGCTGCGCGAACAGGGCTACGACCAGGTCATCGCCCGCCGTACGAGGACCGGCGACGGCTTCCTGCGCACCGCCACGGCCCGGCTGTACTACCGGTTCGTCAACCGTCTCGTCGACGTGGAACTCGTCGACGGCGTGGGCGACTTCCGGATGCTGTCCCGGCGCGTGGTGGACGCGGTCCTGGACCTCACCGAGTACAACCGCTTCTCCAAGGGCCTGTTCGCCTGGGTGGGTTTCCCGGCCACGACCTTCGAGTACGAGAACGCCGTACGCGAACACGGCCGCAGTTCCTGGAGCTTCAAGTCCCTGCTCAACTACGGGCTCGACGGGCTGCTCTCCTTCAACAACAGGCCGCTGCGCGCCGCCCTCTATCTCGGGATGTGCCTGCTGGTGTGCGCGGGGCTCTACACCGCGTGGATCGTGGGCGCCGCACTTGTGAACGGCGTGGAGACGCCCGGCTATGTCACCATCATCACGGCCGTCACCGCCTTCGCCGGAGTGCAGATGATCATGCTCGGGGTGATCGGGGAGTACACCGGCCGGATCTACTACGAGGTGAAGGGGCGCCCGCACTTCCTGGTGAAGGCGACCAACGTGGAGCGGGCGGAAGAGACGGAAGGCCGCACTCCGTGCAGCACGAACAAGGACCTGATTCGCTGATGCACACAGCAGCACACACAGCGATGGACACGGAGGCACCCCCCGAGGCCCGGCCGGCACCGGAACGCCGAATATCGGGCCAGATCCTCACCTTCGCCTTGGTCGGTGTCGTCAACACCATGACCTATTACGCTCTTTACCTGCTGTTGCTCATTTGGCTTCCCTATCTCGCCGCACACATTCTGGCCTTCACCCTGAGCATGATCGGGTCCTTTTTCCTGAACGCGCGATTCACCTATCGCACGCGCCCGACCTGGCGGAAATTCCTGCTGTTCCCGCTCACCAATGCCACCAACTTCGTGATCACGACGGCAGGCGTGTATGTGATCGTCGACGTTCTGCACGCCGGCAACCGGTTCGCTCCGCTCATCGCGTCCGCGGCGGCGATTCCGGTGACGTTCGTGGTGTCCCGGACGATCATGCTCAGGCCAGCGCGGCCAGAGGGTCGTCGATAACGGGCTGCCATGCCAGCTCGGCCGCGCCCACCAGGCTGTTGTGGTCCAGCGTGCAGGCCAGGATCGGTACGACCCCGCTCTGCCCCCACAGGCTCCGGTCGGCGACGACCGCCCGCAGCCGGTCGGGGTCGGCGTCGAGGAGGGCGCGGTGCATGCCGCCGAGGATGATGCGGTCGGGGTTGAGGATGTTGACCAGGCCGGCGAGGCCGAGGCCGAGGCGGTCGATCAGGGTCTCGGTGGCGGTGCGGACGGACGGGTCGGCGTACTGGGTGCGGATCAGATCGTCGGCCTGCTTGAGCAGTGAGTCCTCGGGGCCCGGGTCACGGTCGGCCGCGGTGAGGAAGGCCAGCGGGTCGGCCTCGACGTCCAGACAGCCACGGCTGCCGCAGTGGCAGGGGCGGCCCTCGGGGTTGACGGTGAGGTGACCGACTTCGAGCGCCAGGCCCGAACTGCCCGTGTGCAGACGGCCGTCGAGGACCAGCGCACCGCCGACGCCCCGGTGCCCGGTGGCCACGCACAGCAGGTCGCGGGCCCCGCGCCCGGCGCCGTGCCGGTGTTCGGCGAGCGCCGCGAGGTTGACGTCGTTGGCCGCGAAGGCGGGTCCCTCGATGCCGGCCGCCCTGACCCGCTCGGCGAAGATGTCCCGCACGGGCGCCCCGGCGGGCCAGGCCAGGTGCAGCGGGTTGAGCGCCAGCCCCGCCGGTTCGGCGACCGCCGACGGTACGGCGAGTCCCGCGCCCACGCAGCGCCGCCCGGTCTCGTGCAGCAGGTCGGCGCCCGCGTCGACGACCGAGCCGAGCACCTTCGCCGGGTCGGCGTCGACGATCTCGCAGGCGGGCGTGGTGGCGACGATCCGACCACCGAGCCCGACCAGCGCGGCCCGCCATCCATCGGCGTGCACCTGCGCGGCGAGTGCGACGGGTCCGTCCTCGGCGACCTCCAGCCGGTGCGAGGGCCGGCCCTGGGATCCGGCGGCGGCACCCGGGTGCGCGTCGACCCGGATCAGCCCCAGCGCCTCCAGCTCGGCGGCGACGGCGCCCGCGGTGGCCCGGGTGACGCCCAGCTCCGCGGTCAGTACGGCCCTGGTCGGTGCCCGCCCGGTGTGCACGAGTTCGAGCGCCGGACCGAGCGCGCCCCTCCCCCGGTCCAGCCGGGTACGCGTCGTCGAAGCTGTCCCTTCGCCCGCCTTGGGGGCCGCCTTGCCGTCCATGAGGGGGAGTCTCCCATGATCCGCTCGGGCTCGAACCCGGTCGGGTTCGAGGTCAGCCACCGCCGAATCCGCTCACCCGCAGGGTGAGGTTCAACCGCCCGGCCAGGCCCAACGCGGGCGGCGCCGTGCCCGCGTGGACCCGCGGCACGCCGTGGTACGCCGACCAGGACGTCCCGCCGAACACGAACAGATCACCGCTGCGCAGTTCCACATCCGTGTACGGCCGGGCCCGCGACTCGGTGTTGCCGAAGCGGAAGACGCACGTGTCGCCGAGGCTCAGGGACACCACCGGCGCACCCGACTTCTCGTCGCTGTCGCGGTGCATGCCCATGCGGGCGTCGGCGTCGTAGAAGTTGATCAGGGCGATGTCGTACGCCGCCTCCGGTTCACCCAGTGTGTCCCGCACCGCACGTCGGCCCAGCTCGCCCAGCCACTCCGGGAACGGCTTCACGGGTGCGCCGTCGCCGTCGACGACCGTGCGGGCATAGCCGTACGGGTACCAGTGCCAGCCCAGGCAGACCTGGCGGGAGGTCATCGTGCCGCCGCCGGGGGTGCGGACCGTGCGAAGGCCCGCGGGTGGTCGGGCCCTCCCCCAGTCTCGACTTCGCTCGACCGGGGGGACCCCCATCGGCAGGCGTCCAGGAGCCGCCGCTGGTGCTCCGTGTCCAGCCAGTCCGGGACGTGGACCGCGCTGGGCGCGATCTCCGTACGGGCGCGGGGGAACAGCTCAGCCTCCATAGGTCCATCATCGCGCGTGGTCACTCGGGGAAAGGGCGTGAGCTGCGGCTCGGCGAGCGGGGCCGGGGAAGTGGCTGCCCGGGATCGCTTAGCCTGGGCACACGATGAGCGACCGTATGACCGCGCCCTGGGGCGAGTACACCCTGGCCCGCTTTCCCGAGGACCCCCGTGACCCGCTGCGTGCCTGGGACGCGTCCGACGCGTATCTGCTGCGGCACCTCGCCGGGAGCGGGACGCCGCCCGACGGGACGGTTGTGGTCGTGGGTGACCGCTGGGGCGCGCTGACCACGGCGCTCGCCAGGCACCGGCCGACGCAGATCACCGACTCGTTCCTCAGCCGGGAGGCGACACGGGCGAACCTGGCGCGCAACGGGATCGAGGCGGACGCGGTACGGCTGCTCACCACCCAGGACACGCCGCCGGACCGCATCGACGTACTCCTCGTGCGGACCCCCAAGAGCCTCGCGCTGCTGGAGGACCAGTTGCACCGGCTCGCGCCCGCCGTGCACGAGGGGACCGTCGTCGTCGGCACCGGGATGGTCAAGGAGATCCACACCTCGACGCTGAAGCTCTTCGAGCGGATCCTCGGCCCGACCCGCACCTCGCTCGCCGAGCAGAAGGCACGGCTGATCTTCTGTACCCCGGACGCGGAGACCATCCGGGCGCGGGGCGCCGATCCATGGCCGTACACCTATGAACTGCCCGGTGACCTCGGCGAGTTGGCCGGGCGCACCGTCGTCAACCACGCGGGTGTGTTCTGTGCCGACCGGCTCGACATCGGCACCCGGTTCTTCCTCGGGCAGCTGCCGTACGGCCGTACCGGCGGGCGGCGGGTCGTGGATCTGGGGTGCGGCAACGGGGTGGTCGGTACGGCGGTCGCGGTGGCCGATCCGGACGCCGAGGTGGTGTTCGTCGACGAGTCGTACCAGGCGGTGGCCTCGGCGGAGGCGACGTACCGGGCGAACGCCGACGGCAAGGCGGAGTTCGTGGTCGGTGACGGGCTGGAGGGGTTCGCGCCGGGGAGCGTCGATCTCGTCCTCAACAACCCGCCGTTCCACTCGCACCAGGCGACGACCGACGCCACGGCCTGGCGGATGTTCACCGGGGCGCGGCGGGCGCTGCGGCCGGGTGGTGAGCTGTGGGTGATCGGGAACCGGCACCTGGGCTATCACGTGAAGCTGCGGCGGCTCTTCGGCAACAGTGAACTCATCGCGAGCGACGCCAAGTTCGTGGTTCTCAGGGCGGTCGGGCGCGGCGTCGGGAAATAGCCCGCGCGGTCAGGAACCGTTGCCGCGCAGGGCCCGGGGTGAGGCGCCCAGTTCCCGGCGGCAGGCCTTGTTGAAGGCGTGGAGGTCCACGATGCCGACGGACGCGGCGACGGCGGGGATGGAGAGGGTCGTGGCGCGCAGCAGATGGTGGGCGCGTTCGAGTCTTCGGCGGCGGATGTAGCCGACCACCGTGCCGCCGGTCTCGGTACGGAACAGGCGGGTCAGGTGGTTGTGCGAGACACCGGCCGCCTGCGCCACCTCCGGGACGGTGAGGGGGGCGGCGAGGTGCGCCTCGACGTGGGCGATGGCGGTGGTGACCGCCGGGTGCGGGCCGGGGTCCGCGGCGGCGGGCGGGGTCAGGTGGGCGACGCGCCACAGGGTGGTCCAGATCTCGGCCCGGGTGCGGTCGGGCTCGCTCGGGGCGGCGGCCACTGCCTGGAGCAACAGGCCGGTGAGCAGCGGGAGTTCGGGGCCCGCGTCCTGCATCACGGGGATCGTGCGGGGCGGTCCGGCCGGGGTGATGCGCAGATGGGCGAAGAGGTGTTCCGAGCGGCCCCGGTAGCGGTAGCGGACCGTGGTGCCGGGCGGCACGAGGCTGACGCGGCCGGGGCGGATGGTGTGTGCCGTGCCGTCGACGGTCAGTTCGGCCTCGTACTGGTAGAGGTGCAGCTGCCACAGCTCCGGCAGCCGGAGCACATCCGTCCGCCCGGCCACACCGTGCACGCCGACCCCGATGCCCACGACGACAGGCGGCTCACCGAGGTGGATCTCCGTCTCCCGCATGACGGAAAACTATCAGTGACGAGCGTCACACTCCCCGCGCAGGACACCGATGAGCCGCCCCACCGTCTCCGCCATCGCCGCCCGGCCCACCGTGAGGTACGTGCGCGGGTCGACCACCTCGGCGTGGGCGGCGAGGTACTCCCGGATCGCGCCGGTCAGCGCGATGTTGAGCGCGGTTCCGATGTTGACCTTGGAGATGCCGCCCGCGACGGCCGTCCGCAGTTCGTCGTCCGGGACTCCGGAGGAGCCGTGCAGGACGAGGGGGACGTCCAGCGCGGCGGTCAGCCGCTTCAGCAGCGCGTGGTCGAGGGCGGCGGTCCGGGTGGTCATCGCGTGTGCGCTGCCGATGGCCACGGCGAGCGCGTCCACGCCGGAATCGGCCACGAAGGCGCGCGCCTCGTCGGGGTCGGTATGGGCGCCGGGCGCGTGCGCGTCGAGCGGCGGGACACCATTCTTGCCCCCTACTTGCCCCAACTCAGCCTCGATCCACAGCCCTTGGGCATGCGCCCACTCCACGGCGGCGCGGGTGGCGCCGAGGTTCTCCGCGTACGGCAGACGCGACGCGTCGTACATCACGGAGCTGAACCCGGCGTCGGGGGCCCGGCGCAGCAGGTCGTCGCTCTGGATGTGGTCGAGGTGGAGCGCGACGGGCACGGTCGCACGCTCGGCGACCGCGGTGGCGGCGCGGGCCAGCGGGAGCAGGTCCCCGCCACGGAACTTGACCGCGTTCTCGCTCACTTGGACGACGACGGGCGCGTCGACGGACTCGGCGCCCTCGATGACGGCCTCGACGTGCTCCAGGGTGATCACGTTGAACGCGGCCACCGCGGTGTGTGCCGCGGCCGCCCCGGTGATCAGTTCACCGGTTGTCGTGAGGGGCACGACTCCTCCTGGTTCAGCGGGGGTTCGCGTCGAGGATCACCGAGCGGGTGAGGTGGCGGGGCCGGTCGGGGTCGAGGCCCCGGGCGGCGGCCAGGGCGACGGCGAGCCGCTGGGCGCGGACGAGTTCGGCGAGCGGGTCGAGCCCGCCGGTGACCCACAACCCGCCGGTCTCCCGCACCTGTTCGGCAAGCCCCTCGGGTGCCTCGCCGAGCATCCAGGTCGCCGTGGACCGGGTGGTGACGCTGATCGGGCCATGCCGGTACTCCATCGCCGGGTACGCCTCGCTCCACGCCAGCGCGGCCTCGCGCATCTTGAGCGCCGCCTCGTGCGCGAGGCCCACGGTCCAGCCCCGGCCGAGGAAGGTGAACTGGGCGCAGTCGACGAGCCCTTCGGGCAGGGGTGCGCTCAGCGCGGTGCGCGCGTCGGCCACGGCCCGGTCGGTGTGCAGCCCGAGGTGGGCGCGCAGGAGGGTGAGGGCGGTGGTGGCGAAACGGGTCTGCACGACGGACCGCTCATCGGCGTAATCCAGCACGACCACGTCGTCGGCGACCGCCATCACGGGCGTGTCCGGGTCGGCGGTGATCGCGGTCGTAGGCGTACGGCCCCGGAGCGCGCCCAGCAGGTCGAGCACCTCGGTGGTGGTGCCGGAGCGGCTGAGGGCGACGACACGGTCGTACGCGCGGCCATGGGGGAACTCCGAGGCCGCGAAGGCGTCCGTCTCGCCCTGCCCGGCCCGCTCACGCAGCACGGCGGCGGCGTGCGCCATGAAGTACGACGTCCCGCAGCCGACGAGAGCCACGCGCTCCCCCGGCGCCGGGAGGACCTTCGCGTGGGCCACTGCCTCGGCGGCGACTCGGGTCCAGCACTCGGGCTGGCTGTTCAGCTCGTCCTCTACGTGGGTCATGCGGTAACCCTCCCCAACGGAAACGGGGTCAGTCCCGTAGCCAGGGGGCGAGCATGCCGCCGCGTTTCAGGGTGGTGAGGACCAGGGAGACGTCCATCGACTCGACGTCGTGGAGCCAAGGGGAGCGGGTGACGAAGGTGTGGAGGGTGGCTTCGTCGGGGAACGCGGTCAGGGTCAGGAGTTGGCGTTCGCCGGTGACAAAGCTGGCGTAGCGGACGTGGGCGGACTGGGCGAGGGCCGCGGTCACGGTCTCCACCTTGGCCGGGGGTGTGCGCACCCGGAGGACGGCTTCCACCGGCAGGCCGAGCACGGCCGGTTCGATCACGGCGCGGATGCGGACCCGGCCCGTGCGGCGCAGGGTGGTCAGACGTCGTCTCGCGGTGGCTTCCGACACGCCCGCGACGCGCGCGAGTTCGTCGTAGGTGCGGCGTCCGTCCTCGGCGAGGGCGTGCAGCAACAGGCGGTCTGCGCGGGCGAGTTCGGTGGCCGGATCGGTGAACGGTATGGGATCGGCGGTGGACGGGAACCCGGGGCGGGCACCCTCCCGCAGGGCCGCGATCTCGGAGTCGGTGAGCAGGCCGGCGTGCCACTCGCGGATCGTGCGGACGTGCCGCAGCACCGGGAGGGTCAGGGTCTCCACCACGCCGGGCAGCCCGGACAGTTCGTCCATGACGAGGCCCGCAAGGCGTTCGCGGGGGCAGAGCAGTTCCGCGACGCAGTCCGGGGCGCCGGTGAGGACATGCGCGAAGACGCAGTCGGGGCGGCGGGCCAGTGCCGTCGCGGCCACCCGGGCCCGGCCCGGTGCGCAGCGCACGCCGACCACCGTGCTGCGCCCGCGTACCGCCATGGCCCCGATCCGTACCAGCCCCGACTCCAGCAGGCGGGTGCCGCGGCGGACGACGGTGCGTTCGGGCTCGTCGAGCGCCGCCGCGATGCGATGCCATGAGGCACGGCCGTCGATCTGCAGCGCGCTGATGATACGGCGGTCCAGTAAATCCGCCACGGGGCCGTTCTGCGGTGCGTCCATCGGACCCAACCTATGGCGGATTCCGTCATTCCCGCAGGAGTTCTTGTTCCCTTCCGTCACCTTGGCCCAGCCTGCCGTGCAACAACCACACGCCCCGCCCGCACCCACCCGGTCTCGCCGCCGTACGGCCCCTCCATCCCCAGGGGGCCGTACACGCCGCACGAACCCATGACTCCCGTAACTCCCCGATGTACGGAGATGGTTGACGTGACCGCGACTCCTGGAAGTCCCCCACGCTCCCCGGCGACCGGCTCCGCCGACACCACGCGATCCGGGCCCGCCACCGGCCGGCGCGGGCGGCTCGCGCTCCTCGGCCCCGGGCTTGTGCTGGCCGCCGCGAGTGTGGGCGCGGGTGACATGGTGACGTCGCTCGCGGGCGCGGCCGGGTACGGGATGGCGCTCATGTGGGCGATCGTCATCGGTGTCGTCCTCAAGTACGCGCTCACCGAGGCGGTGGGCCGTCTGTACATGGCCACCGGGCAGACCGTGATCATGAGTCTGAAGTCGGCCGCCCGCTGGCTGCCGCTCGTGTTCATCTTGTTCGTGCTGGTCATCGGGCTGCTCTACGGGGCGGCACTGAGTTCGGTGGCGTCCCTGGCGCTGTCCACGCTGTTCCCCGTACTGCCGGTCAGGCCGGTGGCCGTGGTGATCGCGCTGGCGGCGGCCGCGATCGTGTATGTCGGGCGGTACGCCCTGTTCGAGCGGGTGATGAGCGTCTTCATGCTCGCCAAGTTCCTCGGCATGGCCGTGCTGGCGGTGGCCACGCTCGCCACCGCCGACGATCCGCCGGGGCTGCTCGGCACGCTCCGCCCGCGGCTGCCGGAGGGCGACATCGTGACGGTGCTCGCGCTGATCGGCGGGGTGGGCGGTACGGCCGGGATCGCCTCGTACAGCTACTGGGTGCGGGAGAAGGGCTGGGCGGACCGGAGCCGGCTGCGCCTCATGCGGACGGACTCGGCGGTGAGTTACGGCGTCACGTTCCTGTTCGTGCTGTGCACGACGGTGGTGGGTACGGGGCTGCTGTACGGCACCGGCGGGAGCATCACCGGCAGCGAGGGGCTGGCGGCGCTCGCCGATCCGCTCGGCGCCGATCTGGGGTCCGTGGCCCGGGTGCTGTTCCTGGGAACGTTCTTCCTGGTGACGCTGAGCGCGCTCGTCGGCGGCTTCAACGGGCTGTGCTACATGCTCGCCGACTCCGTGCGGGCATTGCGCGGCATACCGGACGCCGAGGCGGAGCGCCACATCGCCCAGAACAGCCGTCCGTTCCGCCTCTTCGTCCTCTACTGCGCCGTCACCTCGGTCGTCGTCACCTTCCTGGGCCGGCCGGTGTCCCTGGTGCTGACCTACGCCGCCGTCGGCTCACTGATCCTGCCGCTGCTGTCCGGCGCGCTGCTCGTTCTGCTCAACCGCCGGGGCGTGGACCCGGCGTGCCGCAATGGAATCACCTCGAACGTCCTGCTGGGCGGCTCCTTCGTCCTCTTCGGAGTGCTCGCCGTCGTCCAGCTCAAGGACTCCCTGGGAGGGGCGTGAACCACCTCGTGAACCACTCCGTCGACCGCTCCGTCGACCAATCCGTCGACCTCGACCGCAGCCCGAAGCACCCCGTGAACCCCACGGACGACGTGAACCCAACGGACGACCTGTGCTTCCGGACCGCCTTCGAACTCTCCGCCGCGCTCGCGCGCCGCGAGGTGTCCGCACGCGAGGTCGTGACCGCCCATCTGGAGCGGATCGAGCGCGTCAACCCGACGGTGAACGCCATCGTGACCCTCGTCGCCGACCAAGCGCTGGAGCAGGCGGCCGACGCCGACGAGCGGATGGCGGCCGGACAGCCGGTCGGCCCGCTGCACGGGCTGCCCGTGGCACACAAGGACCTGCACGACACGGCGGGCATCCGCACGACGTACGGCTCGCCGATCTTCGCCGACCACGTCCCCGACCGCGACCACCTGGTCGTCCAGCGCCTGCGGGACGCCGGGGCGATCACCATCGGCAAGACCAACGTCCCCGAACTCGGCCTGGGTTCGCACACCGTCAACCCCGTCTTCGGGGCCACCCGCAACCCGTACGACCTCTCCCGCAGCGCGGGCGGCAGCAGCGGCGGCGCGGGGGCGGCCCTCGCGTGCGGGATGCAGGCCCTCGCCGACGGCAGCGACACCGGGGGCTCGCTGCGCAACCCGGCCTCCTTCAACAACGTCGTCGGCCTGCGCCCCTCCCCCGGGCGCGTGCCGTCCTGGCCGGACAAGGCGCCATGGGGTCAGCTGTCGGTGAAGGGGCCGATGGCCCGGACCGTCGCGGACGTCACCCTGGCCCTGTCGGTGCTGGCCGGTCCCGACCCGCGCGATCCACGGTCCCTGGAGCGGCCCGGTTCCACCTTCGTGTGGCAACTCAGCGGTGACATCCGGGGGTTGAGGGTCGCCTGGTCACCCGACCTCGGCGGAGCCGTGCCCGTCGACCCGGAGGTACGGGACGCGCTGGCGCCGGCGGTCGAGGTGTTCTCCGCGCTGGGCTGCGAGGTCGAGGAGGCCTGCCCGGACCTGTCGGGCGCGGACGAGGTGTTCCTCGCCCAGCGCGCCTGGCAGGTGGAACTCTCCTACGGGGCGCTGCTGGACGAGCACCGCCACCGGATGGCCCCGGACGTGGTGTGGAACATCGAGCAGGGCCGCAAGCTCGCCGGACCCGACCTGGGGCGGGCGCAGATGCTGCACGGGGCGCTCTTCCACCGGGTCCGTGAGTTCTTCGAGCGGTACGACCTGCTGTTACTGCCGGTCAGCCAGGTCGCGCCGTTCGACATCGGCCTGACGTATCCGACGGTCGTGGACGGCACCCCCATGGAGACCTATCTCGACTGGATGCGCTCGGCCTACCTGATCTCCACCACGGGCTGCCCCGCGCTCTCCGTCCCGGCCGGCTTCACCCCGCAGGGCCTGCCGGTGGGGCTGCAGTTGGTCGGACGGCACCGCCAGGACTGGTCGGTCCTGAAGGCCGGGCACGCCTTCGAACAGGCGACGCGGGTGGGCGAGCGCCGCCCGCCGGTCGTGAACGCGTAGGGCTCTGCTCAGCGGCTCGCGAGGAGCCCGTAGAGCAGGGGGATCCTGGGCTCCGGCAGACGCCACCAGCCGGACGGGGTGCGGGTCATCCGGGGCCAGCGCGGCCAGGGCAGTTCGTCGCTCTCGCGCAGGCGCCGGATGCTCAGTCCGGCGCCGATGAGCGCGTTGATCACCTCGTCCAGGCCGTGCATCCACTCGTAGCTGTCGGTGGCACCCTCGACGGCGGGCCCGTCGGTGTAGGTGTACGTCGCGTCGCGGTGCACCGGGCCCCGGCCGCCCAAGTAGTCGTTGCGGAGAAGGAGTTCGGGACCGGCCTCCGGTGCGGGCTTGGGGCCCAGGGAGTTGAGCAGCGGATGGAACTCCGCGAGGTACAACCGCCCGCCGGGCCGCAGGAGTCGGGCGGCGACCGCTGCCCAGCGATCCAGGTCGGGCAGATAGCACAGGGCGCCCTTGCCCGTGTACACCACGTCGAACCGCCCCTCCCCCAGGGCCTCGACGGCGTCGTACACGTTCGCCCGTACGTAGCCGACGTCCAGCCCCGCCTTCGCCGCGAGATCTGCGGCGGCCGCCACGGACGCCTCGGAGAAGTCGAGCCCGGTGGCCCGCGCCCCACGCTGCGCGAAGGCCAGCGTCTCGGTGCCGAGGTGACACTGAAGGTGCACCACGTCCCGGCCGGCCAGCTCCCCCAGGTCCTCCCACTCCCAGGACGCGAACCACCGTGCCGGGTCGAGGTCTTCGTCGAGCCCGTAGAACCGGCTCGCGAGATGAACAGGCGTACGGGCGTCCCAGTTGGCCTCATTGGCCCGCATCAAGTGCTCATGGGCGTCGGTCATGACGACATCCAAGCGGTTCCGTCTGCCGACGGGACAGGGCGCTCAGTGCGAGTGATCCGCCGAGGGCTCTTCCGGCGCCTCCGACGCCGTCGCCTTTCCTACCCGGACCGTGAACGCCGCCGTGTGGACCTTTCCTTCGTGCTTGAAGTCGAGGAAGAGGCGGTAGGTGCCGGTGCTGGGTGCGGTGGCCGTGAAGGAGATGATCGGGCCGGGGGCGGTCTTGCCGTCGCCGGGTTCGCCGCCCGGGTGGACGTGGAGGTAGGCGAGGTCGCCGGAGCGGAGGGCGACGAGGTGGCCGTAGGCGCCCAGGTAGGGCTGGAGGTCGGTAACGGGGCTGCCGTCACGGGAGACCTTCAGTTTCAGTTCGCTCGCCGCGCCCGGGCGCAGGCCTCCGTCCAGTTCGACCTCGTAGCCGTCGGTCCGTGCGGTGCCGTTCAGCGCCGGGAGCTTCTCCGGCTTGTACGGGCCGGAGGCCGCCAGGTCCGCGCCGAGTACGAGGTTCTCGGCGCCCTTGGCCGCCGGGGTGAAGTCGGCGAACACCCGATAGCCGCCGGCCCTGGGCAGGTCGACGGAGGTGCTCCATGTGCCGTCGGCGGCGCGGGTGGGGTGCAGGTGGCGGTAGGTCACCAGGTCGCGTGAGGCGAGGATGAGGTGGAGTTCCTTGTCGTGCTCGCGCTGGTACGCGGTGACGGCGCGGCCGTTCTCGTCCCGGATGACGAAGCGCAGGTCGGTGCGTTGCCCGGCGGTCACGGTCGGGGTTCCGAGGTCGAGGGTGTAGCCGTCCTCGGAGATCTGCAGCCCGCCGGCCGCTGGGGTTTCGCGCTGCTCCGCGTTGCCGCCGCCCGCCTCGGGTTCCGGTGACGCCTCGTCGTGGCTGTCGTGGCGCGCGGACCCGCTCTCCGCGACGTCCTTGACGTCCGCGCCGGCGGGCTCGACGGCCTTGCCCACGCCGTAGGCGGTGCCGAACGTCGCGGCCAGCGCTGCGGCGAACGCGGTGATCTTCAGCCCGGTGTTCATGGCCGTCTCCTCGGGATCGAAAGCCCTCTTGTCCTCCAAGCAGCTCCAACCATACCCCCCTAGGGTATCTAGTCAAGCGATCCCGGCGCGCTTGCTTGATACCCACAGGGGGTATATAGGAGACGGCGCCTGTCGGCTAGTGGTCGTGGTGCTGGTGGAGGTGGGCGAGGAGCAGGTTCGGGTCGTTCATGGTGAAGTAGGCTGCGCTGGGCACGTAGACGGTCTCGTGGCGCACGGCCACGGAGGTGGGGTTGGACAGCCCGTCCTGCCGTGTGAGGACGGCGGAGTGGCTGCCGTTCGGGCGTACCAGGGCTACTTGATTGCTCATGATCAGGGCGGCGAGGACGGTGTCCCCGCGTCCGGTGAAGGCGAAGTCGTCGATGCCGGTGAGGCCCGTCGCCCTGGTCTGGATCGGACCCGCCGAGCCGTTCCCGCGTACGGGGATACGCAGCAGCGAACTCCGGTCCGTGTTGGACACCCATACGGCGCCGTCGTGGATCTTGAGGCCGTTCACGCCGACGCCGAAGCCGCCCTCCGAGGCGGGGACGGGATCGAGTTCGGTGCCCGTGGCCCACGCCGTCGGCTCGCCGCCCTCCTTGGGCACTCGCCAGACGGTACCCAGCACCGAGTCGGCGACGTAGAGCACGCCCCGGCGCTCGTCGAGGGCGATGGCGTTGGGCAGCCCGTCCGCCGGCAGCTCGGCGATCTGGCGGGGCTTGGAGCGTCGATACGCCAGACACCGGTCTTGCTGGTCCCGGTGGCGTAGGTGACGTAGAGCGTGCCGTCCTAAGCACGGGCGATCCCGAGGACGATGTCGTCGCCGACGACAGGTGTGTCCGGGTTCGCCTCGGCGGGCAGGGTCGCCCGGATCCGCTTGTGTCCGTCCTTGGTGACGTGGGCGACCTGACGGGCGTACGCGAACGTCAGGTCGGCGGAGCCGTCGGGCTCGAGCGCGATGTTCTCCGGTGTCTGGCCCTTGGCAAAGTCAAAGTGGGCGACGATACGTGGACGGGACACGGTCGGGTCGCCGCCGGTCGCGGGAGCCGCGGCGAGCACGGTGAGCGCGGCGGTGACCACGGCCACACCGGGCAGGTACGGGAGTCGGGGCATGGGGCCTCTCCTTGGAGGGGGCGTGGAGCGCCAGTGAGCGGCGCGAAACGAACATGGCCGTGCGTCAGCTGATGGCGGTGGCAGTCAGGGCCGGGAGTTCGCCCACACGGCGCACGGCATGCGGCCGACCGAGGTCCCCGCACGGGTCCGATGGGGTGTCGGGTGGGGGCGGGTAGGGAGAGGGGGCGGGGGGCGGCATACGGGCACACCGCGTGGCCGTGGGTCGGATCAGTCGTCCGCCGCGGTCAGTCCGTCCATCGCGTGGCCGACCCGGTCCGTCGCACGGACAACCCGTCCGTCGCGGAATCGTCCGTCGAGGAATCGTTCGCAGCGGTCAATCGTCGGTCGCGGTCAGGGGCGCGAGGCGCTCCTCGCACCACGTCCTGGCCGCGTCGGCGACCTCCTCCAGCGCACCGGGCTCCTCGAACAGGTGGGTCGCCCCAGGTACCAGGTGTAGCTCATGCGGGACCGTCAGCAGCCGGGCCGCCTCCTGGTTCAAGCGCAGCACCTCCGTGTCCTGGCTGCCGACGATCAGGAGGACCGGGGCGCGTACGCGGTGCAGGGCCTCCCCTGCCAGATCGGGCCGACCGCCCCGCGACACCACGGTCAGGACCCGCTCCGGGCGCTCCGCCGCCGCCACCAGCGCTGCCGCCGCGCCGGTGCTGGCGCCGAACAGGGCCACGGGAAGCTCCTTGGTGCCGGGTTGGGCCGCCAGCCAGTCGATCACGACCGCCAGACGGCTCCCCAGAAGGGGGATGTCGAAGCGGTACTCGGCGGTCCACTCGTCCTCGCGCTCTTCCCGCTCGGTGAGCAGATCCATCAGTACGGTGCCCAGTCCGGCGGTGCGCAGCTGTTCGGCGACCATCCGGTTGCGGGGGCTGTGCCGGGAGCTGCCGCTGCCGTGGGCGAACAGGACCACCGCCCGGGCCGCCACCGGTACCACGACATCGCCCGCGAGCGCCTCACCGTCGACGGGCACCAAGACCGACTGGGAGATCATCGCCGTCGCCTTCTTCCTGTCCGATCCCGCTTCCCGCGTACCCGGTGCGCGGGGCCTCGATCATCCGGATCCGCGATCGGCCTCGCGGCGCCACCCGATGCCGTATGACCTGGCCGGTCACGGGTACCCGAGGGGGCATCGTCGGCCCGGCGAGCGGTCGGATCGGTCGGATCGGTCAGGAGGTGGGCCATGGTCGGTGACACTGACGACGACATCCGGCTGCGGCGCGAGGGCGGAAGCGGTCACCGGGCGGTCCCGCATACGGCCGACGTACGCGTCGAGGCGTGGGGGGCGAGCCGGGAACGTTGTCTGGCGGAGGCGGTGCTGGGGACCGTGGAGTGCTTCGCCGACCTCAGCGGGGTGCGGCCCACGTCCGTGGAGCGTGTCCGGCTGGAGGAGAGCGGCGACGACGATTTGCTGACCGCGCTTCTGGAAGAGGTCGTCTACCGTCTCGAGGTGCACGGCAGGGTGACCGTCGACGTGGAGGCGGGCCCGGCCGACGACGGCCTCGACGTGCGCCTCGCGCTGGCCGAGCTGGCGGACGTGGAGATCATCGGTGCGGTGCCCAAGGGCGTCTCGTGGCACGGGCTGCACATCGGGCCGGACCCCTACGGCTGGTCGTGCGCGGTGACCGTCGACGTGTGAGACGTCTGAGGGGGGCACTCGACGCCTCAGCCCTTCACCACACCCAGCGGGACCAGCCGGGCGACCACGCGGCACAGTCCCGCGGCCTCGCTTACCGCCACGACCTCGCTCACGTCCTTGTACGCCTCCGGCGCCTCCTCCGACAGAGCGCGCAACGACCGGGGGCGCACCGCGATGCCCGCCGCCTCCAGCCGAGCCCGCAGCTCCTGCCCGCTGACCGCACGCGCGGCCCGGTGCCGGCTGAGCACCCTTCCCGCGCCGTGGCAGGTGGAGGAGAACGCGTCACCGCCCGGAACGCCGGCCAGGACGTACGAGGCGGTGCCCATGGTTCCGGGGATCAGCACCGGCTGGCCCACGTCGCGCAGGTCCTGCGGAAGGTCGGGGTGCCCGGGCGGGAAGGCGCGGGTGGCGCCCTTGCGGTGCACGCACAGTCGGCGTCGCGCTCCGGCCACGGTATGGGTCTCGATCTTGGCGAGGTTGTGGGACACGTCGTAGACCAGCGAGAGGCGGGTGCCCGCGACGCTGCGGAAGACCCGGCGGGCCGCGTCCGACAGCAACTGGCGGTTGGCACGGCCGTAGTTGGCCGCGGCGGCCATCGCCCCGAGATAGGCCTGCCCCTCGGGCGAGTCGACCGGGGTGCAGGCGAGTTGCCGGTCGGGCACGGTGATGCCATAGCGGGACATGGCGCCGTCCATCGCGCGGACGTGATCGGTGCAGATCTGGTGGCCGAGGCCACGTGAACCGCAGTGGATCATCACGCACAGCCGGTCGACGGCGATCCCGAACGCGGCGGCGGCCGTCTCGTCGTACACCTCGTCGACCCGCTGCACTTCCAGGAAGTGATTGGCGGACCCCAGGCTGCCCACCTGACCCAGCCCCCGCTCCCGTGCCCGCCCGCCGACTTCACCGACATCGGCGTCGGCGACCGCCCCGCCGTCCTCGCACCGCGTCAGGTCGCGTTCCTCGCCGTATCCCTCCTCCACGGCGTAACGGGAGCCGCCCCGGAGGATCCGTTCCAGCTGTCCGGGGCCGGTCAGCCGCCATACCCCGCCGGGGCCCGCGCCCCGCGGAATCGACCGGTCCAGGCCGTCCATGATCGTCGGCAGCAGCGGCTCCAGCTCCCGCTCCTCGGAGTCGGCGGCCAGCAGCCGCACCCCGCAGGAGATGTCGAAGCCGACCCCGCCCGGCGAGACGACACCGCCGGCGTCCACGTCGGTCGCGGCCACCCCGCCGATCGGGAAGCCGTAGCCCCAGTGGATGTCCGGCATGGCGTAGGAGGCGCTGACGATGCCCGGCAGCGTGGCCACGTTGGCGACCTGTTCGAGGGACTGCTCGGCGTCCCTCAGCAACGCCCGGGACGCGAACACCCTTCCGGGCACCCGCATCGGCCCGTGCGGGTCGATGCGGAAGCGGTGGGGACGTTCCTCGACCAGTTCCAGTTCCACGGCGGCCTCCCATGTACCCAACGTCGGCCTCCCATGTACCCACCGTCCGCAGTACCCGCGCAGGGCGCCCCCTATCGAAGAAACCGTCCCTAATCTGGAGGTATGAGCGACGGCGTGGTGACGCTGTTCGTCTGTGGTGATGTGATGCTCGGGCGCGGCGTCGATCAGATCCTGGCGCACCCCGGTGATCCGGCGCTGCGGGAGGACTACGTCCGGGACGCCCGGACGTACGTACGCCTGGCGGAGTCCGTCAACGGTCCCGTTCCGGCTCCGGTCGATCCGTCCTGGCCATGGGGCGAGGCGCTGCGGTCGCTGGAGGAGGCCGCCCCGGACGTCCGGATCGTGAATCTGGAGACGGCTGTGACCCGCGCCGACGCGTTCGCGCCGGGCAAGGCGGTCCACTACCGCATGCACCCGGCCAACCTGCCCGCGCTGACCGTGGCCCGGCCCGACGTGTGCGTCCTGGCCAACAACCACGTGCTGGACTTCGGCCGCGCGGGCCTGGAGGAGACGCTGGGCTCGCTGGCCGGCGCGGGCCTGCGTACGGCGGGCGCGGGGCGGAACGCCGACGAGGCGTGGGCGCCCGCGGCGGTCCCCCTCCGGTCCGGCGGTCGCGTACTCGTCCTGGCCTTCGGGATGCGGACCAGCGGCATCCCACCCGGCTGGGCGGCGAGCGCCGGCCTGCCCGGCGTCGCCTACGTTCCCGACCTGTCGGCCGACTCCGCCGCCGCGGTCGTCCGCCGCGTACGCCGGGTGAAACGGGCGGGCGACATCGCGGTCGTCTCCGTGCACTGGGGGGACAACTGGGGCTATCACATACCCCAGGCCCAGATCCGCTTCGCTCACGCCCTGGTGGACGGCGGCGTCGACGTCGTCCACGGCCACTCCTCCCACCACCCCCGCCGCATCGAGCTCTACCGCGACCGGCTGATCCTCCACGGCTGCGGCGACTTCGTCGACGACTACGAGGGCATCGGCGGCTACGAGAAGTACCGCGACGACCTCCGTATCGCCTACGTCGTCACCGTGGCGACGGCCCCGGGTCGGCCGGTGGACACGGACCGTCCGGCAGCCACAGGCCGACTGACCGGCCTGCGCATGATCCCCGTGCAGGCTCGGCGCATGCGGCTGGAACCGGCGCCCGACGAGGACCGCGCCTGGCTGCGCACCACCCTTGACCGCATCAGCGAGGGAGTGCGCATCGTCCTGGAGCCCGACGGCACGCTCACCGCGGCACCGCCCGCAGGGGGAAACGGTCCGTGAACCGCCACCGGTGGCTACGGCTCACGCTGCTCGGCGTGGGCGCGATGAACTCGCCGCGGTTCGCACCGGCGGGTCTGCTGCTGCGCTACGGGCGACAGCGCGCGGCCTTCGACGGCGGCCCCGGCGCGGAACCACCACCCGGGTCGCTCGCGGCCTGGCTGGTCACCGACGAGCGCTCGGAGCTGAGGTCCGCACTGCGCCGGAGCGCGGCCCTGCGGGACGTCTCGATCCGGGCCGGCGATCTGGACCTCGGCGAGGCCGCCGAGGTGCGGGTGCGCTGCCTCCCGGTGGCCCACACCTCCCACCCCACGTACGGCTACCGCATCGAGGCTGACGGCCTCCTCGTGGTGTGGGCGCCGGAGCTCTGGGAGTTTCCGACCTGGGCCGCGCGGGCCGACCTGATGTTCGCCGATGCCGCGGCCTGGGGGCGGCCCATACGGTTCCGGGGCGGCGTGGGCGGCCACGCGACCGTGCAGGCCGTCGCCGAACAGGCCGTACGGCACGACGTACGCCGACTGATCCACGCCCACATCGGCCGACCCGCCCTCCGAGCGATCGACGCCGGCCTGAAGCCTCCGGTGGGTGAGTGGGGTGTCGAGGGCCGCACGTACTCGCTGCGGTTGCCGGGGCCGGGCGCAGACCGGACGGGCAGATGACAGCTGAACGTCACCGATCGTCCTCGCGGAGCGCTTCGAGTACGTCGTCGTCCGTCAGCTGGGCGAAGTCCTCGTACCACTCTCCGACGGCCATGAACCCTCTGGGCGCGGCGAGGCACACCACCTCGTCGGCTTCGTGCCGCATCAGGTCGACCGCTTCCGGTGAGGCGACGGGTACCGCCACGACGACGCGCTCGGGTGCGTGTCGTCGTACGGAACGCACCGCGGCGCGCGCCGTCGCGCCGGTCGCCAGTCCGTCGTCGACGAGGATCACGGTGTGGCCGCGCAACTCCGGGGCGGGCCGGCCCTGCCGGTAGCGCTGTTCGCGGCGGTGGAGTTCCTTGCGCTCCCGCTCCACAACCTCCGCGAGTTCGGCATGGCTCAGCCCCAGCCGGTCCAGGGCGTCCTCGTTGAAGAGGGGCGGCTCGTCGCCCGCGATCGCGCCAACGCCGAACTCCTTCTGGAACGGCGCCCCGATCTTGCGCACGACCAGCACATCCAGCGGGGCCTCGAGCCCGCGCGCGACCTCCCGGGCGACAGGGATCCCGCCACGGGGCAGGGCGAGGACCAGGGGATCCGGAAGGGTCCCCTTCTCCTGCAGGATCCGAAGCCGTTCCGCCAATTCCCGCCCCGCCTGAACGCGGTCACGGAACTGCATCCGCTTCTTCTTCCTCACAACACCGGAAACCACCGGCGTACGGGTTACTCACGGCCGCCGAGTACCCGACGGCACACCGCCCACACCACCCACCTCACCGACACTTGGTCATTGGTCTTAGTGCTATTTTCCGAGGCTCGTTGAGCCATGAGACCGATTACCGCTCGTCCGGGCGGCAATAGTCTGAGCCGCATGAGCGACGCAGCGTTAAAGACCACCCGCGACCGCGCGCTGGACGTTGTGCGGGGCTATACGGACCACGACGCCGTCGCGGTTCGAGACGCGCTGGCCAGTAACAATGCGGGCGGCTGGACAGAGGTGTACGCCGATTTCGCCGTTGCCGAGGCATCACGGGCGTGGGCCCGCGGAGACCGATCGGCGCTGCGCGGGTTGTCGGTCCGAGATCTTCCTGGGGCCGTGCACATCACTGCCGTATTCGTTGTCGTTCTGGGCCTGGCCCTGTGGGGCAGGACCGGGCTGCTCGATGTTCTCAAGGAATGAGGCGGGGTTGTTTCGCTTGTCCAGAGCCGTGCTGAACCGGATCGCCGGCAGCGAGTTCCTCAGGGACTCGCCGACTCGGGACGGTCAGGACACGCCATGAACTTCCGTACTCCGCTGTCCGCCCTGTTCCCCGGAACCTCGGGCCGGCTCCTCACCGCCCTCGTCGATCACCACACCGCCGACGCCGCCAGGCCGTTGACGCTCAACGAGCTGTCCAAGGACGCCGCGGTGACGCCCGGTCAGCTGGAAGCGGCGCTCTTCCGTCTTGGCCTGCTCGGGCTCGTCGCGCCGAGGCGCAAGGGAGAAGCCGTACGTCTCGTCGCGGGCCATATCGTCTGGTCCGCCCTGCGTCAGCTGACAGACCTGCGGGGCCGCGTCATCGACACGGTCCGCGAGCAGGCGCAAGCCCTCCTCCACCCGGCACCGGACTACCTCGCGCTGAACGGAGCCGTCATCGACGGAGCCGCAGCACATCCGGCGGACGTACTGGAGTTGATCGTCGTCCCTCCGGCAACCACACCGGCCGACTGGCAGCATCGTGTCGCCGCCCTCGTCACACAGCTGTCCTGTGATCTGGGCAACGTCGTCGTTCACCGCGGTGCCCGTGACGCCCAGGAGGCGGAGGCCATGGGCGGGAGGAGTGCCGTGCGCGTCTTCCCGCCGGGTGCCGTCACCCGATCATGAGCGCTGTTCCGGCCGTAGTCCGGGGCCCCGGGGCGCCGTTTCGTCGACCGCGGTCACCCGCCGTACCAGGTTCACCCAGGTGGTCTGGAGGCGTGCGGTGCTGACCTGAAACTCGTTGCGCAGGTAGTCCACGGTCTCGAAGTTCGCCAAGGCGAGCATGGAGTGGGCAAGCATGTCGTGATCGCCCTTCACTCCCGCTTCCCGCAGGAGGGATGCGACGTGGTGGTGGAAGGCGCGGCCGAGGCCCGAGGCATGGCGCCGGTCGAGGGGAACCTGGCGTGCCAGCGCGGCACCCAGGTCCCCCTCGTCGGTGATGCGCTCGATCAGGGCACAGCCGAACGCCGCCAGCCGGTCGCTCGCCGGTGCGCCCGGTCCGAGCGGAGGGGGACCGGAGGTGTACGTCTCGTGGAATTCCGCCTCGGCGTCATCCAGCAGGCCGGCACGCGGCGACCAAATCTCCACATACGGTTTCCCATAACCACGCACGGTTGCCCTCTCGCACCTCGCGGTACAAAGCGACAGTCCTCGGACAACGTGAGGCAACCATTCAGTCGTTCGATTCGTATAACTCCCTGGAGGCACAGCGACCCGGCCGAACAGACTGCGGCCGGAGCGTCACCATCCGTTTTGCGGATGGTCCCGAACAAGGAGAAACGATGCGACTGTTCGTGCTCAACTACGCTCGTACGACTGAGCAGTTGGAGTTCAGCGCTCCGTACACCTACGACTCCGGGCTGCAGTTGAACGTGCTCCCCGACGGGCGAATCGCCGCCCATGACCAGGCTCTGATGCGGGAGTTGGGAGCGACGACGTCCACGGCGGGCTCGAAGACCCATTTCGACGACTGAACACGGACCGGCAACGATGACGGTGCTGATCCTGACGTGTGAACAGGATGTGACGGCGGACCTGGTCGTGGCCCAGCTCCACACGACCGGCGTACCGGTGGTCCGGCTCGACCCCGCCGACCTGCCCGGCGGGGTCGCACTCTCCGGTGAGTACGTGAACGGCGCCTTTCGGGGGCAGCTGACCACCGGCGGCCGTTCGGTGAGCCTGAACGGCCTGCGCTCCATCTGGCTGCGCAGGCCGGGAGTGCCGGCCACCCGGGTCGCCGAGCCGTCCCCCTGGCTGACGGAGGAGTCCTCACAGGCCCTGTACGGGATGCTGCGCGGCACGGGCGCCCGCTGGATGAACGACCCCGACGCGGCCCGGCGGGCCCGCCACAAGCCCTGGCAGATCCGGCACGCCCAGCGCAGCGGGCTCCCCGTGCCGGCGACGCTGATCACCACGTTCCCGCAGGCGGCCCGCGACTTCGCCGAGCGCTTCCCCGACCTGGTGGTGAAGCCGGTCTCCGGTACGCACCCGATCGCCGGCGCACACCCCCAGCAATTGCCCAGCACGATCCCGACCAGTCGTATCACCCCTGGCATGGACTTCACCGCCGTCGCCTTCGGTCCGACGCTGCTGCAACGCCGGATCGCCAAGGTCGCCGACATCCGCCTCACGGTCGTCGGCGACCGCATGCTGGCCGCCCGCAAAGCCCTGCCCCCGGACGCGGACCCCGACGAGGTGGACGTCCGCTACGCCACCTCCGGCTCGCCCTGGCAGCCGGTCGACGTCCCGGCGCGTACCGCCTCGGCCGTACGCGTCTATCTGCGGGACGCCGAACTTGCCTACGGGGCCTTCGACTTCGTGGAGGACGCCGACGGGATCTGGTGGTTCCTGGAGTGCAACCAGTCGGGCCAGTTCGGGTTCGTGGAGATGGACACCGGCCAGCCGATCGCCCGCAGCGTCGCCGACTGGCTGTCACACGACGGACCGGACACGGAGACACACCGCAACGGCCGGATGCAGTCGGCCCCCTGACGCCCCCGAAAGGCTGCCCGCCCTGGCACAAAATGGGCCGCCTCGAGTCCACTCCATCCGGCACACTCGCCCCATGGAGATAGTCGAGCACATTCAGGCACTGGACGAAGAGGGAAAACTGCTGGCCGCGGCCGCCCGGGAGGCCGGTACCGACGCCGAGCTGCCGACCTGCCCGGGCTGGCGGGTGCGGGACCTGTTGCGGCACACGGGGACGGTGCACCGGTGGGCCACGGCGTTCGTCGCCGAGGGCCACACCTCGCCGCGCCCCGAGGCGGGCGAGCCGGATCTGGACGGTGCCCCGCTCCTCGCCTGGTTCGAGGAGGGCCACCGGCACCTCGTCGACACCCTGCGCGGCGCACCGGCCGACATCGACTGCTGGAGCTTCCTGCCCGCGCCCTCCCCGTTGGCCTTCTGGGCGCGGCGTCAGGCCCACGAGACGGCCGTGCACCGCGCCGACGCCGAGTCCGCTCGCGGCGGCGGGCCCGGCGCGCCCGCCGCGGACTTCGCGGTCGACGGCATCGACGAACTGCTGCTCGCCTTCCACGCCCGCCCCAAGAGCCGGGTACGCACTGAGAAGCCGTGCGTTTTGAGGGTGCGGGCGACCGACGCGAACACCGTCTGGACGGTACGACTGTCATCGGAACCCCCGGTGACCGAACGAGCCGCGACCTCAGACGTGGTGGACGCGTCCGCAGACGCGGACTGCGAGATCTCGGGCCCGGCCCCACAGCTGTACCTCTCCCTCTGGAACCGGCTCCCGTTCCCGACCGTCACGGGCGACCCGTCGCTCGCCGCGCTGTGGCGCGAGAACTCCGGCATCTAGACCGAGCGGGCCCGTACGCGAATTTCCATGTCCGGCAGGCCCGACGCCCCCACACTCGACGCATGGGGAGACGTACGCAGGCCGAGCGGGACGCGATGACCACGGAGATCGGTTTCGCGCTCTTCGCGGGGACGGTGCTGGCGGGCGCGGCCTATTTCGGTGTGACGGAACTGATGCCCCATCTCTTCGGCTCCCTGCGTGGCCGGTGGAGTCTCATCGGCCCCCTCTCGCTCGCCGTGACGGTGGTGGTGTTCGTCGCGGTCGTGGCGACAGTACTGGCCCGCTTCCGGCGCGCCACGCGACCGGGCCGAAGGGCCCCGGCTCAGCCCAGCCAGCCCGGTCGTACCAACCCCGACTCGTAGGCCAGGACCACGAGTTGGGCGCGATCCCGGGCGCCGAGCTTGATCATCGTGCGGCTCACGTGGGTCTTCGCGGTCAGCGGGCTGACGACGAGGCGACGGGCGATCTCGTCGTTCGTCAGGCCGATCCCGACGAGCGCCATCACCTCCCGTTCCCGCTCGGTGAGTTCGGCGAGCGAGGCGGCGGCAGCGGGTTCCTTGGAACGGGCCGCGAACTCGGAGATCAACCGGCGCGTGACCCCGGGCGACAGCAGCGCGTCGCCGTCGACCACCGCCCGCACCGCGCGCACGAGTTCCTCCGGCTCGGTGTCCTTGACCAGAAAGCCCGACGCCCCGGAGCGGATCGCCTCGAAAACGTACTCGTCGAGCTCGAAGGTGGTCAGCATGACGACCTTGACGTCGTCGAGGCCCTGCTCGTCGGTGATGCGCCGGGTCGCCGCGAGGCCGTCCAGGACCGGCATACGGATGTCCATCAGGACGACGTCGGGGCGCAGTTCGCGCACCTTGCGCAGCGCCTCCTCGCCGTCCGCGGCCTCTCCGGCCACCTCGATGTCGGCCTGGGCGTCGAGCAGCGCCTTGAACCCTGCCCTCACCAGTGACTGGTCGTCGGCGAGCAGTACGCGGATCACCGGTCCTCCTTGACCTCGCGGGGCGCCCGCACCGGCAGTACGGCGAGCACCCGGTACCCCCCGTCGTCGCGCGGCCCCGCCTCGATCGTGCCACCCAACGCGGCGGCCCGCTCCCGCATTCCGACGAGTCCGCTGCCGCTGCCGCCCGCGTCGGCGCCGGTCGCGGGCCCGTCGTCGTCGATCCGCAGCCACAGCTCGCCACCGCCGTGTTCGAGGCGCACGCGCGCGTGCCGCGACCCCGAGTGCCGTACGACGTTGGTGAGGGCCTCCTGGACGATGCGGAAGGCGGCGAGATCGGTGCCCGGCGACAGCGCGGGCGCCTCCCCCTCGACCTCGACGGTGAGACCGGCGGCCGCGGCCTGCTCGACGAGCTCGGGCAGCCGGGCGAGCCCCGGTGCCGGGCCGCGCGGCGCGTCACCGGAAGTGCGGAGCGTGTCGAGCACCTGCCGGACCTCTCCCAGGGCCTCCTTGCTCGCCGCCTTGATGGTGGTGAGCGCGGAGCGCGCCTGTTCCGGGTCGGAGTCGAGGAGGGCCAGGCCGACGCCCGCCTGGACGTTGATCACCGAGATGCTGTGGGCGAGGACGTCGTGCAGTTCGCGGGCGATCCGCAGCCGCTCCTCGTCGGCGCGCCGCCGGGCGGCCTCGGCGCGCTCGGCACGCTCGCGGGCCCACTGCTCGCGCCGTACCCGGACCAGTTCGGAGACCGCGACGATCGCCACGATCCAGGCGGCGACAGGCACTTCCTGCCCCCAGTCGGCCGCGCCGTCCCCGGACGGCGGCAGCCACCGGTACAGCCAGTGCGCCACCAGCACATGTCCCGCCCAGAGCATCCCGACCGCCGCCCAGGCGGCCTTGCGGTGCCCGGAGACGATCGCGCTGAAGCAGCCCAGGGCGACCGTGAAGAACACCGGACCGTAGGGATACCCGGCCCCCAGATAGACCATGGCAGCGGCAGCCGTCCCGAAGGCGACGAAGATCGGGTACCGCTGCCGCCACAGCAACAGCCCCGAACCGAGGAACAGCAGTACGCGCGCGAACAGACCAAGAGAGGCCCGCTCGCCCTCCTGGAACTCGGCAGCGGCATTCGAGCCCACCATCACGAAGACGGTGAGCACCAGCGTGGACCGCCAGGGCCACCAGTGCCCCGCGTCCTCGTCCGCCCACATCCACCACGGGGCACCGCCCCGCCACCCCGGAGGCCCTCCCGACCAGCCGGGATGCCCACCCGGCCCCCGTCGCCACGGCGGTCCTCCCGGTGCCGGGGTCGACGCGCCCGCGCCCTGCTCTTCCATGACGGCCACGCTAGACGCCGAGCGCCGGCCAGGGCGTCACCCGAGCGTGGTGATCACACGTACTCCCGGTGAAGTACGCCCTCCCCACCCGTCTGGGCCGTCCCGAGGCCCCGCTCGTTCAGGAAGACGACGCACCCGGCTGAGGGAACACCAGACCGACGTGGTGGGCGAGTTGGGCGGCCGCGTGTCGGAAGAACGTCTCCCGGTCCTCGACCACCCGGTTGAACTGCCCGAACACCTCGAAGTTGACCAGCCCGAACAGCTGCGCCCACGCCGCGACCAGCACCACGGCCACTTCCGGCGGCAGATCCGGGGCGAGGTCCTCGGCAATCCGCCGTGCCTCCGGCCGGAGTTCGGCCGGCACCTTCCACTGGGCCACGCCCTTGGCCTGGTAGGCGTCGCGCACGATCCGTATAAGCAACAGTCCGACGCGGGACGCGGCCTGCACCGTCGTCCGGGGCGCGGTGTAGCCGGGCACCGGCGAACCGTAGATCAGCGCGTACTCGTGCGGCCGCGCCAGCGCCCACTCCCGTACCGTTCCTAAAGACTGAGCGGGGGTGAGTCCTGTTCCCAGGACCCATGCTCAGCCGAACGCCCCGTACGGTGTTGGGCGTTCTGGTCGACCGCGTTCGCTCCGCATCCGGCGCGTACGGATCGTGTCCGTGGTCCGGGGATGCGGGGGCGGGTTCCCTCACGTCCCGGAGCCACCGGTGCGGC
>NZ_VTHJ01000002.1:49525-50604 GCF_008386495.1 Streptomyces tailanensis
TGCTCATCACTCCGGTGAGCAGGGGGCGGTGCCGTCCGTCGCCGGATCGGGTGCCCCAGGGCGCGCCTTCCGATCGCCACCGCTGCCGCATGATGGCGAGTGGTCTTCTTGTTCTTGCTCGTCAGTGGCTTCTGCCAGTGGTGGGCGCCCAAGCGGGAGGTGTAGGCGGGGTCGACGGCGATGACCGGGATGCCGAGTTCGGCCGCCATGCTGACGAGTCTGGCCCGCAGCCTGGAGGTGGGCAGGCCGGAGATCAGCTTGCGGAACCGCTTTTGGCGGCCGTGCTTCTCCCGGCTCTTCTCCGCCTGGAAGTCGAGGTCTTCGACCGCGATGGCCAGGTGATGGCGTTTGGCCCAGTGCAGCAGGCGGATCAGAGCGTGACGGACCTGGGCGTCGCGGTGATCGGCGGTGCCGGACAGGTCGTAGTCGAAGCGGAGTGGTGCGCCGACGGGGTTGCCGTGTGGGTCGAGGCGCCAGACGGCGAGGTGGTCGGCGTTGGTGTCCACCCCGGCCAGGCCGCCCGCGCGGGCGGCCTCCAGCGGCATCGTCTGGGCCGGGGGGATGGTCCAGGAGGCGGTGAGGTACCAGCGGCCCCGGCCGGTGTCTTCGTGGATGCGGTACGCGACGGCCCGGTTGGCGGTGATGCGGTCGGCCCACTGCTCGCCCCGGTGCGCGAACACCACACGGCCGGTAAGCACGTACCGGCCGTGCGGGGCGTTCGCCAGGTGCGCCAGCGGCGCGGGCAGCTTGACCGACACCTCGCCGTCGGCAGTGACGCGGATGGTCTCGTTGCCGTACCGCTTGCCGGACTCGCCGTCCGCGGCGAGGAACCGGCGCCCGGCCAGCCACCGCGCACGCCACTGCTCCTCGGTGAGCTGGGAGGCATCGAGGTGGTGGCGGGTGTTCAGCAGCCGCTTGCTGCCCCGCACCACACGCACCACTCCGGTCTCCCGGTCGGCCCGCACTGCCTGAAGCCGGTCTTCGAGCACGTGCAGACGGCGGGACTTGGCGAACCACTCCCGCTTGCCGTGGTAACCGCCCGGAGCCTTCACGCTGCCCTTCTGCCCGACCGGCACAGA
>NZ_VTHJ01000002.1:50741-50901 GCF_008386495.1 Streptomyces tailanensis
ATGCTCCAGCCCGGCCGCGCACCGCGCCTTCAGATCCCGCGAGGCCAGCGAACCCAGATGGTCACCGACCAGCCGGAGAACCTTCTCGTCCCCGGCGGACAGGCCCTTGAGCCGGGTACGGACCGCAACCCCCGAAGGGCCGGGCACCACGAACGGCGCC
>NZ_VTHJ01000002.1:51127-391890 GCF_008386495.1 Streptomyces tailanensis
ACCAGAACACGCTCGCGTGTCCTTGATTGCCACCTGCTCACCACCCCTTCGACAGGGCGCTCAACAACCTCGTCGGCTGGCTCGCCCGCCGTGGCGTCAGCCTCGCCGGCACGGCCGAACTCTCAGTGCGTGGCCGCAAGAGCGGCGAGTGGCGCCGTCTGCCCGTCAACCCCCTGCCGTACGAGGGCAGCCCCTACCTCGTCTCCGCGCGCGGCCATTCCGAGTGGGTCCGGAACATGCGGGCCGCGGGCGGCGGGCGACTCCAAGTCGGCCGCCGGGTGCAGGAGTTCACCGCGGTCGAGCTGACCGACGAGGAGAAGCCCGTCGTGCTGCGGACCTACCTCAAGAAGTGGGGCTGGGAGCTGGGCCGCTTCTTCGGTGACGTCAACGCCGACTCGACCGAAGAGGAACTGCTCGCCGCCGCCCCCAGGCACCCCGTCTTCCGGATCACCGTCAAGTAGGCCCCGACAGTGACCAGCGGCCCGAGTGCCCGTGCCTACTTGTCGAACGCGGTAAGGGCGCGCTGCGCGATCGGGTGGCTCCGGACGATCTCCCCCAGAGACGTCGAACCGCGCACGATGTCCACGAAGGCCCGCCAGGCGGGCCGGAAGCCGGTGAGCGCCGCGTGGAAGAGGCCGGGGCGGCGCTCGAACGCGACCAGCAGCCGTTTGCCGACGCTCATCTCGACGCCGAGCCCCGCCTTGACGGCGAACGCGTAGTTCAGCGCCTGTCGGCGCGTGTCCACCGCGTCGTGCGCCTCGGCGATCCGCACCGCCCACTCCCCGGCGAGCCGTCCCGAACGCAACGCGAAGGAGATCCCCTCCCGCGTCCACGGCTCCAGCAGCCCGGCCGCGTCCCCGCACACCAGCACCCGCCCCCGCGACAGCGGCGAGTCGTCGGCCCGACAGCGCGTCAAGTGCCCGGTGGAGACGCTCGGTTCGAAGCCGGCCAGGCCGAGCCGCCCGATGAAGTCCTCCAAGTACCGCTTGGTGGCGGCACCTTCACCACGCGCGGAGATCACTCCGACCGTCAACGTGTCGCCCTTGGGGAACACCCACCCGTAACTGCCGGGCATGGGGCCCCAGTCGATGAGCACGCGCCCCTTCCAGTCCTCGGCGACGGTCTCCGGCACTGGGATCTCCGCCTCCAGGCCGAGGTCGACCTGCTCCAGCTTCACCCCGACATGCGCTCCTATGCGGCTGGCGCTGCCGTCTGCGCCGACGACGGCCCGCGCGAGCAGCGTCTCACCGCTCTGCAGGACGAGGGCGACCGTGCGCCGGTCCGGTACGGCCGAGCCGTGCTGCTCGACCCGGGTGACCGTGGCACCCGTACGCAGCTCGGCGCCCGCCTTCTGCGCGTGCTCGACGAGCTGCTGGTCGAACTCGGGCCGGCTGATCAGCCCGAACAGCATCTGCTTGGACTTGCGCGTACGGGCGTAGCGGCCGTCGAGGGAGAAGGTGACCGCGTGGACCCGGTCCTTGAAGGGCAGTTCGAAGCCGGGGGGCAGGGCGTCGCGCGAGGGGCCGATGATGCCGCCGCCGCATGTCTTGTACCGGGGCAGCTCCGCCTTCTCCAGCAACAGGACGCTGCGTCCCGCGACCGCCGCCGCGTAGGCGGCCGAAGCCCCCGCGGGCCCCGCGCCCACCACGACGACGTCCCACACCCGCTGCACGTCGTCCGCCGAAGAGTTCTCGCTGCTCACGATGGTCTGCTGCTCCCGATCCAGCCGCCTGCCGCACCTGTCCCACGCATCCTACGGCGGGTGTCGCCGAGGTCCGCTGTGGGAGGATCGGCAGCGCGTGCGCCCTGCACCGATACACCGGGTACGCGCGTACGCACCCACCTACCCAAGCGGACAACGTCGCACCCACGAGGAGCGTGCCCATGTCGTCGAATCCGGTCGCCGAGACCGTCGCCTCACTGATACCGAGGGCGAAGGAGGAGCTGGCCGAACTGGTCGCCTTCAAGTCGGTGGCGGACTTCGACCAGTTCCCGAGGAGCGAGAGCGAGGGCGCCGCGAACTGGGTCGCCGACGCGCTGCGCGCCGAGGGCTTCCAGGACGTGGCCCTGCTCGACACCCCCGACGGCACCCGGTCCGTGTACGGCTACCTGCCGGGCCCCGAGGGCGCGAAGACGGTGCTCCTCTACGCGCACTACGACGTCCAGCCGCCGCTGGACGAGGCCACCTGGCTCTCGCCGCCGTTCGAGCTGACCGAGCGCGACGGCCGCTGGTACGGGCGCGGCGCGGCCGACTGCAAGGGCGGCGTGATCATGCACCTGCTCGCCCTGCGCGCGCTCAAGGCCGACGGCGGCGTCCCGGTCCACATCAAGGTGATCGCCGAGGGCTCCGAGGAGATGGGCACCGGCGGCCTCCAGCAGTACGCCGAGCGGCATCCGGAGCTGCTCGCCGCCGACACGATCGTCATCGGCGACGCGGGCAACTTCCGCGCCGGACTGCCGACGGTCACCTCGTCCCTGCGCGGCATGATCCTCATGCGAGTGATGATCGACGCCCTCGAAGGGAACCTGCACTCGGGGCAGTTCGGCGGCGCCGCCCCCGACGCGCTGGCCGCGCTGATCCGCGTACTGGACTCGCTGCGCGCCGAGGACGGTACGACGACCGTCGACGGGCTCGCGAGCGACGGAACGTGGGACGGACTGGCGTACGACGACGAGCAGTTCCGCAAGGACGCCAGGGTGCTCGACGGGGTGGAGCTGGTCGGGGCCGACACGGTCGCGGACCGCGTCTGGGCGCGCCCTGCCGCCACCGTGCTCGGCATCGACGCCCCGCCGGTGGTCGGCGCCACCCCGTCGATCCAGGCGAGCGCCCGCGCCCTGATCGGCCTGCGCGTGCCGCCGGGCGTGGACGTGCAGCACGCGATGAAGCTGCTCGAAGCCCACCTGACGGCGCACACCCCGTGGGGTGCCCGGGTGAGCTGCGAGCCGATCGGCCACGGCCAGGCCTTCCGCGCCGACACCTCCAGCCCGGCGTACGAGGCGATGGCCGCCGCCATGGCCGTCGCCTACCCGGGCCAGGAGATGCAGTACGCGGGCCACGGCGGCTCCATCCCGCTCTGCAACGCCCTCGCCGCCCTCTACCCGACCGCCGAGATCCTCCTCATCGGTCTCAGTGAACCGGAGGCCCAGATCCACGCGGTCAACGAGAGCGTGTCTCCGGAGGAGTTGGAGCGCATGGCGGTGACGGAGGCGCTGTTCCTGCGCAACTACGCGGCGAGCTGACCCAGTTCACGGCGGGCGTACCCGGGCCGGACCAGTCACACCGGTACGCCCGCCTCCAGATACAGCGCGGCGCCCCGCTCGCGCGCCCGCAACGCCCAGCGCAGCCGCTCGTACCGTACGGGCGGCAGCAGGTCGGCGGCCTCCTCCTCGGTCACGAAGCGCCAGTCGCGCAGTTCGGGGCCGGGCAGGACGGGCCGTTGGGATCCGGTCATGTCGAGGCGCCCGCCGTCGAAGAGGAGGCGCAGTCCGCCGTATCCGGGGGGCGTGGGCGACTCCCAGTCCACGACCAGCAGCCGGGGTACGTCGTCGAGCCGTATCCCGGTCTCCTCGACGACCTCCCGCATGCCCGCCCGGGCCGGCGCCTCGCCGGACTCCACGACCCCGCCGGGGAACTCCCAGCCGGCCTTGTACGTCGGATCGACCAGCAGGACCCGGTCGTCGTCGTCGAACAGCAGCACCCCCGCGGCGACGGTCTCGGCGGTCGGCTCAGGAGTCTGCACGATGTCGCACGGGGGTGCGTCCCCCGTGGCCACGGCGTCGGCGATGCGCCGTGCGGTCTCGTACGGGGTGAGGGCGCTGGTGTCGACGAGGTGGGCGTCGGCGGTGAGCCAACCGCCCAGGGCGGCGCGGTAGGGCGCGATGTGGTCGTACGCCCATTGACGCATCCGCATCTCGCCGTCGGGGAGGTCGGGTGGTATGTCCCGCCCGGCTATTCGCTCTCGCAGTATCGTTTCGGCCGGGGCCAGAAGCAGATGCCGTACGGGTATGCGGCGGGAGGCGAGGCCGCCGAAGATCTCGTCGCGGTACTCCTGCCGGAGCAGGGTCATGGGGACCACGAGGATGCCGCCCAGCTCGGCGAGCAGGGCGGCGGCGGTGTCGACCACGAGCCGTCGCCAGCTCGGCAGGTCCTGGAAGTCGCCGACCTCGGCGAGGCGTTTGGCCGGCAGCATGTGTGTCAGTGCGCCGCCGATGACCTCGGGGTCGAAGAGTGTGCTGTTCGGGATCAGGTCGATCAGTTCCCGTGCGGTGGTGGTCTTCCCCGCACCGAACGCGCCGTTGATCCAAACGACGGTCACGGTTCCCCCTCTTCTGTTGACCCCCTGAGGCTTGCCCTCCACTCCGCCACGGAAACCAGCCGCTGATGAAGAGCCGAAAACACGGTGGCGGGTCCCCCACCGAGTGGAGAACCCGCCGCTGTGCCGGGCGAGACGGACGGGAAATCGGCCGTCTCCTACAAGGCTGTCAGCCCGCCTTGCCGCCGTGGCCCAACTGACCCCGCTGGTCCTGCTGGCCCTGCTGCTTCTGGCCGGTCTTGCCGCCCAGAGCGTCGTCGGCGAGGGCCAGGGGGTCGCCGGCGACCGTCTTACCGACCTTGCCGAGGGTGCCCTCGACGTCCAGTTTGCTGAGCCCGTCGGTCTTTCCGAGTGTGTCCGCGGGCTCGTGACCGTGCGACGGCGTGATGGCCGCGACGACGAAGCCGGTGGCGAGGGAGGCGATGGCGAGCATGCTGCGCTTCTTCATGCCCCGCACAACGGCGGAACGGGGCGAGAGGTCACGGCTGGGTCACGGCCGGTTCTCGACGCCCCGCCAGCGCCGCCGCGGCCGCGCCCACGAGTCCCGCGTCCGCGCCCATCACGGCGGGCGCGACCGTCAGATGCTGGACGAACGACAGCGTGGCGTAGTTCTTCAGCGCGGTACGCAGCGGGGCGAAGAGGACGTCGCCCGCGCCCGCGACTCCCCCGCCGATGACGGCGATGTCGATCTCGACGAGGACCGCGGTGGCCGCGATGCCGGCGGCGAGGGCCTGGGCGGCGCGTTCGAAGGAGGCCCTGGCTATGGGGTCGCCGGCCCGGGCGGCGGCGGCGACCGCCGCGGCCGAGGTGTCGCCGTCGGGGCCGGGCCGCCAGCCGTTCTCCAGGGCGCGGCGGGCGATGTTGGGGCCGCTCGCGATGCGCTCCACGCAGCCGCGGGCACCGCAGGGGCAGGGGTCGCCGTCGAGTTCGACGCTGATGTGCCCGATGTGGCCCGCGTTGCCGGTGGGGCCCGGATGCAGTTTGCCGCCGAGGACGAGTCCGCCGCCGACGCCCGTCGAGACGACCATGCACAGCGCGTTGTCGCGGCCGCGGGCGGCGCCCTGCCAGTGCTCGGCGGCGGTGATGGCCACACCGTCGCCGATCAGCTCGACGGGCAGCCCGCCGGTCACCGCCCGGACCCGTTCGACGAGGGGGAAGCCGCGCCAGCCGGGGACATTCACCGGGCTGACCGTGCCGGCGGAGGCGTCCACGGGGCCGGCGCTGCCGATGCCGACGGCCGTGGCGCGGCTCCACAGCGGGGTGGCGGTCAGTTCGCCGAGCACCTCCTCGACAGCCCGCATCACGGTGGCGCCGTCCTCCTGCGCGGGCGTCGGGCGTTGCGCGCGCACCAGGATCCGGCCGTGGCCGTCCACCAGCGCCCCGGCGATCTTGGTGCCGCCGATGTCGAGCGCGGCCACGAGGTCGGTCTGCATCAGTGTCAGTTCTCCCGCTGCGAGTCTCCTACCGGGTACCCGAATCCAGCGACACCCGGATCTCCGGCCGGAAAAACTGGCAGCACGACGCTCGCCTGGTGGGGGGCGCCGGCCAGAGAATGCGATAGACAGTCTCTCCCGGCTGTGACAACGTTGTCCAGGCTCTATGCTCGACGCCACATCCTCAACAGCGACACAAATCCGACACGGCGCCACCGACAACACCGGTGGACAACACGACACCACCGACAAGGCCGTGAACGACACGGCCTCACCGACAACGCCCGTGGACGACAGGACAGGACAGCGCATCGTGCCCGAGACGGCCCACAGCATCGCCCGCCGACCCGAGAACCGCTATGGCAACCGTCCCACGATGAAGGACGTCGCGGCCCGGGCGGGCGTAGGACTGAAGACGGTCTCCCGGGTGGTGAACGGCGAGCCGGGGGTCACCCCGGACACCGAGCGCCGGGTCCAGGAGGCGATCGAGGCGCTCGGGTTCCGGCGCAACGACAGCGCGCGGGTGCTGCGCAAGGGCCGTACGGCCAGCATCGGCCTGGTCCTCGAAGACCTCGCCGACCCGTTCTACGGCCCCCTCAGCCGGGCGGTGGAGGAGGTGTCCCGCGCGCATGGATCGCTGCTGATCAACGGGTCCAGCGCCGAGGACCCGGACCGCGAGCAGGAGTTGGCTCTGGCGCTGTGCGCGCGCCGCGTCGACGGGCTCGTGATCATTCCGGCCGGTGACGACCACCGGTATCTGGAGCCCGAGATCAGGGCGGGTGTCGCCACGGTGTTCGTGGACCGCCCGGCGGGGCGGATCGACGCCGACGTCGTGCTGTCGGACAGCTTCGGCGGGGCCCGCGACGGCGTCGCCCACCTCATCGCCCACGGCCACCGTCGCATCGGCTTCATCGGCGACATGCCCCGCATCCACACCGCCGCCGAGCGGCTGCGGGGCTACCGGGCGGCCATGGAGGACGCGGGCATACCGGTCGAGGAAGGGTGGATGTCGCTGGGTGTCACCGACCCGGAGCGCGTCCGCAGGGCGGCCGAGGAGATGCTGTCCGGCCCGGCGCCCGTCACCGCGGTCTTCGCGGGCAACAACCGGGTGACGGTCACGGTCGTACGGGTTCTCGCCGAGCACGCCCGCCGGGTCGCCCTGGTCGGCTTCGACGACTTCGAGCTGGCCGATCTGCTCCGGCCGGGCATCACGGTGGTCGCCCAGGATCCCGCCCGGCTGGGCCGTACCGCCGCCGAGCGCCTCTTCCAGCAGCTGGACGGCTCCCTCCTCACCCCTGAGCGCATCGAACTACCGACCCGGCTGATCGCCCGCGGTTCCGGCGAGCTCCCGCCCGCGGACTGACCGTTGGGCGCCCCCGACCCTCGTGCGCTCGAAGCGCTCGGTCTCGCCGTGGCGCCGCGTGAGGATCCGCTGAGCTATCCGGGCGCCCGGCCCCCGCGCTCCGCGCTCCTGGACGGCAACCGGATGCTGCCCCTGGACACACTCGTCCACGAGGACCGCGTCCCCGTCCTCTCGGTGGGCTCCAACGCCTGCCCCGCCCAGCTCATGCACAAGATGGCGGAGCACGGCGTGGAGTGCCGGATCCCCATGGTCAAGGCGAGGGTCACCGGCGTCGGCGTCGGTGTCTCCGCCCATGTGAGCCTGCTGGGCTACATGTCCGCGTCCCCCTTCCACTCCCCCGACTCCACCAGCGAACTCTTCATCACTTGGCTCGACGAGCGACAACTCGCCGTCGTCGACAGGAGCGAGGGCGTCGACTCCCCTACGGGGAACTTCCACCGCGCCACCCTCCCCGCCACCGACTTCCGAGTCGAGCTGGAGTCGGGCGAAGTCCTGGACCACGCCTGGATCTACGTCAACCGGTGGGGCGTCCTGCACAACGGCGGCCCTGGCCCGCGCTCCCACCCCGGCCGCCAGCGTCCGCTGATCACCGAACTGCTCGCCGCGTCACCGGAGTTACGCGACCTGTTCGGCACCACGCCCGACGAGTTCAGCGCCCGAGCACGCGGCAACCGGGCGCTGTGCGTCCGGGGCCGACAGCTGTTCGCCGAGCTGAACTGGACGACGGTGTCGGGCCTGGAGCAGTACGTACGGCCGCATCCGCAGTCGTAAGCCGGTCCTCGGCCCCGCTCGCTTACCGGCCGGAAATCGTCAGGTTCGCCCGTCGGGGGGTCGCGAAGGCCTCCAGGTCGGGGCGGGTCAGGCCGGTTGCCTTGGAGACCTCGTCGATGTCGAGGGCGCCGCAGTCGAGGCCGCGCAGGAGGTAGCCGCTGAGCGCCTTGGCCGTGGCGGGCTCGTCCATGACATCGCCGCCGACGCGGCCCGCATACCGGGACAGGCGGGCGGCGGCCTGTTCATAGCCCTCGCGGTAGAAGGCGAAGACGGCGGCGTAGCGGGTGGGGATGTGTCCGGGGTGCATGTCCCAGCCCTGGTAGTAGGCGCGGGCCAGGGCGCGGCGGGTGAGGCCGTAGTGCAGGCGCCAGGCGTCGTGGACCTTCTCCGTCGGGCCGACCGGCAGGACGTTGGTGGAGCCGTCCGAGACCCGTACGCCGGTGCCCGCCGCCGCGACCTGCATGATCGCCTTGGCGTGGTCGGCGGCGGGGTGGTCGCTGGCCTGGTGGGCGGCGGAGACGCCGAGGCAGGCGCTGTAGTCGAAGGTGCCGTAGTGGAGCCCGGTGGCGCGGCCCTCGGCGGCGTCGATCATGCGGGCGACGGTGGCGGTGCCGTCGGCGGCGAGAATGGCCTGGCTGGTCTCGATCTGGATCTCGAAGCCGATCCGGCCGGGCGTGAGCCCCCGCGCCTTCTCGAAGGCCTCCACGAGCCGGACCATGGCCGAGACCTGCTCGGCGTACGTGACCTTGGGCAGGGTCAGCACCAACCCGTCGGGCAGGCCGCCGGCCTCCAGCAGGCCGGTGAGGAAGATGTCGAGCGTGCGGATGCCTCGGTCGCGTACCGGCGCCTCCATGCACTTCATGCGGATGCCCATGTACGGGGCGGCCGTGCCCTTGGCGTACGCCTCGGCGATCAGCCGGGCGGCGCGGGCGGCCGTCTCGTCCTCCTCGGCGTCGGGGCGAGGCCCGTAGCCGTCCTCGAAGTCGACGCGCAGGTCTTCGATCGGCTCGCGCTCCAGCTTGGCGCGGACGCGGTCGTACACGGGTCCGGCGAGGTCGTCGCTCAGGCCGAGGACGGCGGCGAAGGACGCGGCGTCGGGAGCGTGCTCGTCGAGAGCGGCGAGGGCTCGGTCGCCCCAGGTGCGGAGGGTGTCGGCGGCGAAGACGTCACCGGGGACGTAGACGGTGTGCACGGGCTGACGGGTGCCGGGGTCTCCCGGGTAGCGGCGCTCCAGCTCCGCGTCGACCGGGGCGAGGGAGGCGCTGATCTCCTCGCTGACGGCGCCCGCGAGACTCGTCGCCACGTTCTCCTGCCGGTCCTGCCCCATTCCACACCCTCCATTTTCCGCAGACCGGAATAGACAGTCCGCAAAACGAAGCTAACTGTCGATCTTCACCACGGTCAACACCGTCTCGAAGTGGGATTCCCCATCCTTTCCCCCTGGTCACTGCCGACCCGCCCTCTTCTTCCGTACTCATTGGGCAAGCTTCATCGTGACTTGCAAGGGGAGGGAGATCACGTGCCGAACGAGGTCGGAGTGACGCGCCGCCGGGGGCTCAAGGCCGCGGCGGCCGCCGCCATCGCAGGACCGCTGCTCACCACCGCAGGCTCCACACAGCCCGCTTCCGCCGGCGAGTACGAGGGCGCCCTGAACGTCATGACGTTCAACGTGCGCTTCTCGACCGTCGTCGACAAGACACCGCGCTGGGCCGTGCGCCGACCGGTGATGCGCGAGCTGCTGCGCCGCGAGCGACCGCATGTCATCGGCACCCAGGAAGGGCTCTACCAGCAACTGCGCATGATCGAGAAGGATCTCGGCGGGCACTACGACTGGATCGGCACCGGACGCGGGGGCGGCAGCAAGGACGAGTTCATGGCGATCTTCTACGACACCCGCAGACTCGACCCGATCGAGTTCGATCACTTCTGGCTGTCCGACACCCCGTACACGATCGCCTCGAACACCTGGGACGCGGACTGGCTGCGCATGGTGACCTGGGTCCGCTTCGCCGATCTCGCCGACGGGGGCCAGGAGTTCTACGTCCTCAACACCCATCTGGACAGCGTCAGCCAGTACGCCCGCGAGCGCTCCGCGGGACTCATCGGCGAGACCCTCGCCGGGTGGGACCGGTCGTTGCCGGTCATCGTCACCGGCGACTTCAACGCCGAAGCCCACGACAACAAGGTGTACGGCCTCATGCTGGACATCGGACTGGTGGACGCCTGGGACGCGGCGGCCTCGCGGAGTCCGGCGTACGGGACGTACCACGGCTACCGGGGGCTCAGGCCCGGCGGGCGGCGCATCGACTGGATCCTCACCACGCCCGGGGTGACCACGCACTGGGCCGCGATGAACACCTTCTCCATGGACGGGATGTACCCCAGCGACCATCTGCCGGTGCAGGCCTCGCTGACCCTGGGATGAGCCGAGGCCCCCGTGACCGTAGGTGCGGTCACGGGGGCCTCGTACGCCCGGAGTCGATCAGCCCTTGCGGGCCTTGATCTCCTCGGTGAGCTGCGGGACGACGTCGAAGAGGTCGCCGACCACGCCGTAGTCGACCAGGTCGAAGATCGGGGCCTCGGCGTCCTTGTTGACGGCCACGATGGTCTTCGAGGTCTGCATACCGGCCCGGTGCTGGATCGCGCCGGAGATACCGGAGGCGATGTACAGCTGCGGCGAGACGGACTTGCCGGTCTGGCCGACCTGGTTGGTGTGCGGGTACCAGCCCGCGTCCACCGCGGCACGCGAGGCGCCGACGGCCGCGCCGAGGGAGTCGGCGAGGGCCTCGATGATCGCGAAGTTCTCCGCGCCGTTGACACCACGGCCGCCCGAGACCACGATCGCGGCCTCGGTCAGCTCCGGACGGCCGGTCGACTCACGCGGGGTGCGGCCGGTGACCTTCGTACCGGTGGCCTTGTCGGAGAAGGTCACGGCCAGCGCCTCGACCGCGCCGGCGGCCGGGGCGGCCTCCACGGCGGCGGAGTTGGGCTTGACCGTGATGACCGGGGTGCCCTTGGAGACACGGGACTTGGTGGTGAAGGAGGCGGCGAACACCGACTGGGTGGCCACCGGGCCCTCGTCGCCGGCCTCCAGGTCGACGGCGTCGGTGATGATGCCCGAGCCGATGCGCACCGCGAGACGGGCGGCGATCTCCTTGCCCTCGGCGGAGGAGGGGACGAGCACGGCGGCCGGGGAGACGGCGTCGTACGCGGCCTGGAGGGCGTCGACCTTGGGGACGACGAGGTAGTCGGCGTACTCGGCGGCGTCGTGGGTGAGGACCTTGACCGCGCCGTGCTCGGCGAGCGCTGCGGCGGTGTCGGCGGCGCCGTTGCCCAGCGCGACGGCGACGGGCTCGCCGATGCGGCGGGCCAGGGTCAGCAGCTCCAGGGTGGGCTTGCGGACGGCACCGTCCACGTGGTCGACGTAGACGAGAACTTCAGCCATGGGATTGCTCTCCTGCTTGGATCAGTTTGAGGGGCGGTCAGCGACTGCGGGGCCTTAGATGAACTTCTGGCCCGCGAGGAACTCAGCGAGCTGCTTGCCGCCCTCGCCCTCGTCCTTGACGATCGTGCCCGCGGTGCGCGCCGGGCGCTCGGTCGCGGAGTCGACGACCGTGTAAGCGCCCTCCAGACCGACTTCCTCGGCCTCGATGTCGAGGTCGGACAGGTCCCAGGACTGAACCGGCTTCTTCTTGGCCGCCATGATGCCCTTGAAGGACGGGTAACGCGCCTCGCCCGACTGGTCAGTGACCGACACGACCGCCGGAAGCGAGGCCTCCAGCTGCTCGCTCGCGGCGTCGCCGTCCCGGCGGCCCTTGACCGTGCCGTCCTCGACGGAGACCTCGGAGAGCAGCGTGACCTGCGGAACGCCCAGACGCTCGGCGACCAGCGCCGGGACGATACCGCCGGTGCCGTCGGTGGAGGCCATGCCGGAGATCACCAGGTCGTAGCCGGCCTTCTCGATCGCCTTGGCCAGCACCAGCGAGGTGCCGATGGCGTCGGTGCCGTGCAGGTCGTCGTCCTCGACGTGGATGGCCTTGTCGGCACCCATCGACAGCGCCTTGCGCAGCGCGTCCTTGGCGTCCTCGGGGCCGACGGTCAGCACGGTGATCTCCGCGTCGTCCGCCTCGTCGGCGATCTGCAGCGCCTGCTCGACCGCGTACTCGTCCAGCTCGGAGAGCAGACCGTCCACGTCATCACGGTCGACGGTCAGGTCATCGGCGAAGTGCCGGTCGCCAGTGGCGTCGGGCACGTACTTCACAGTGACAACGATCCTCAAGCTCACGCCGGCTCTCCTACTGCATCGTCTTTTTCCGGGCTGCCTTCTATCCAGGCAGCATAGGCGCCTGAAGCGGCCGATCCCGATCGGGGCGACCCGCGCTCCGAACGAAATATTACTCGCCAGTACGACACCTACGTTCCCGCACTCCGCCACCGCTGAGCAAGCGCTTTGGCTGTGAGTTAGGCAACCCTCTGTAACCAGATGTGAATCTACCCGAAGCCTCGTTCCGCGGCTCAGTCCCTCAGCCCGTTGAACCGCCCCTGGTGGTACAGCAGCGGTCGCCCCACGCCCGACGGGTCGCCGAAGACGACCTCGGCGAGGACGATGCGGTGGTCGCCGGCCGGAACCCGTGCCGCCACCCGGCAGACCAGCCAGGCGAGTACGTCGTCGAGGACGGGAACCCCCTCCGGGCCGCTACGCCAACCGGTGGGCGCCCCGAACCGGTCCGCGCCGCTGCGGGCGAACGTGGCGGCCAGCTCCTGCTGATGCTCGCCGAGTATGTGCACGCCCACGTACTCCGCCTCGGAGATCACCGGCCAGCTGGAGGCGCCGGAGCCGATGCCGAACGAGAGCAGCGGGGGCTCGGCGGAGACCGAGGTGAGCGAGGTGGCGGTGAAGCCGACGGGCCCGGTGCCGTCCTGTGCGGTGATGACGGCGACACCGGCCGCGTGCCGGCGGAAGACCGAGCGCAGGAGATCGTGGGAGGCCGTCTGGGGGGAGGCGAGTCGGGGAAGACCGAGGCCGGAGGTGGCCGTCATGGAGTTGTTTCCCTGGGCATACAAGTCAGGCTGGCGATCGATCATGCGTACAGTCAAGTACGTTCCGTCATCCGGAAGATGCGACACAGGTCACTCCTCGAACGCTCGAACCTCACACGGCGAACTCTCGAACCTCACACGGCCTCGCCGAGCGCGGCGATGACATCCGCCTTGCGCGGCTGTCCCGTCGCGCGCCGCACGATCCGGCCGTCGGCGTCGAGGACGAGCACGGTCGGCGTCTTGAGGATGTCGAGCCGGCGGACGAGGTCGAGATGCTCTTCGGCGTCGATCTCCACATGGGCGACGCCGGGGATCATGCCCGCGACTTCGGTGAGCACCCGGCGGGTGGCCCGGCAGGGGGCACAGAAGGCGCTGGAGAACTGGACGAGCGTGGCCCGTTCGCCGAGTCCCTCCCCCAACTCCGCCACTCCGAGCCGCTTGTCGCCGTCCCGCCCGCGCACTCTGACTCTCCCGCTCCGCCGCCGCTGCAGCACTCCGTAGACGCTCGCCGCGGCGAGCACCAGCACACACACCACGAGTCCGGTCACAGCGTGCTTCAGCGTTCACGCGACTGCAAAGATTCCCGGCGCCTGAACGGGATCGGCTTGCGGAATGCTTGCCTCATGGACATCGATGCGAGAGGTCCGCGTTTCGGCGCGGCCGTGACGACCGTCGTGCTGGCGGTCGTCCTGATCACCGGCAGCGCCTGGCTGCTGGCCTGGCAGACGTTCGCGTTCGCGCTGGGCGCGGCGGGCGGGGTGGCGCGTGCGCCGTACGGCTGGGTCTTCCGCAAGGCCGTACGGCCGCGGATCGGGCCGCCGACAAAGTTCGAGGCGCCCGAACCGCCGCGCTTCGCGCAGGCCGTGGGCCTGGTCTTCGCCGTCGTGGGGCTGGCCGGCTACGCAGTGGGGCCCGAGTGGCAGGGGCTCGCGGCCACCGGGGCGGCGCTGGCGGCCGCCTTCCTCAACGCGGTGTTCGGGTACTGCCTGGGGTGCGAGATGTACTTGCTCATCCGGCGGGTGAGCGTACGCGCGGAGTAAAGGCGAGGTGAAGCCAGATGGTCGGACATGTGACCGACGTGACGAGAATCTCGCCCTTCACAGGTACCAGGACTGGCTACTCGCCCGTTCTTGGGGCACCATCTGCGAGATGCCGTAAACCTACGGCTGCGTAACTTCCCGCCGGGAGCCCCCCTTCCCAGGCAGAGAGAAGGGTCCACTCCGTCCATGGCAGAGCTTGCCTACCGTCCAGCCATCGGTCTCGCCCGCACCCTGTTCAAGGCATGGGACCTGCAGATCGACTGCAAGGGCTCGGAGAACATCCCGCGCTCGGGCGGCGCGGTCCTGGTGAGCAATCACATCAGCTATCTGGACTTCATCTTCGACGGCCTGGCGGCGCTGCCGCAGAAGCGTCTGGTGCGCTTCATGGCCAAGGAGTCGGTGTTCCGGCACAAGATCTCCGGCCCGCTGATGCGCAACATGCGGCACATCCCGGTGGACCGCAAGCAGGGTGAGGCGGCCTACGCGCACGCGCTGGACTCGCTGCGCTCCGGTGAGATCATCGGTGTCTTCCCCGAGGCCACCATCTCGCAGTCGTTCACCCTGAAGAGCTTCAAGTCGGGTGCGGCCCGCCTGGCCCAGGAGGCGGGCGTCCCGCTGATCCCGATGGCCGTGTGGGGCACGCAGCGGCTGTGGACCAAGGGCCACCCGCGCAACTTCAAGCGCAGCCACATCCCGATCACCATCCGGGTCGGTGAGGCGCTGGAGGCCTCCAAGGACAAGTACGCCGGCGCGATCACCCGGCAGCTGCGTGAGCGCGTCCAGGAGCTGCTGGAGGCCGCGCAGCGCGCCTACCCCGTGCGCCCCAAGGGCCCGGACGACACCTGGTGGATGCCGGCCCACCTCGGTGGCACGGCTCCGACCCCGGAGCAGGTCCGCGAGGCCGAGGCCCGCTGATCCCGTTGCGGGGCCGCGGGCTTCGCGGCCCCTCCGCACGGCGCGGGCATCACGGATTCCAGCAGTACGTGGACAGGGAACCGTTGGCCTCCTCCCCTTCGTGAACAAAGGGGATTCCTTCCCTCGCGGGTCGGGCTTTCTGCTTCACAGCCCGCAGCCACCTGGGGTTACCAGCAAGGGACGGTATACCGCCCATGGTCTTACGCAAGCTCCACAGACCTGACTTCCCGCCAGCCCGGCGGTAGACCCGGACGGCTAGGTTATCGCCGACTGGGCACTACCGACTCTATCACCCGATCATCATCACTCCTGACGCTCGGTGACGAACGACGTCCGTACCCCCGTTGTCGACACTCGTCCTGCTGGAGCCTTTCACACGGACGGCGCGTGCACGGTGATACGCGCGCCGGGGCTGAACTTCTCGACCAGTTCGGCGAGTTCGGCGCCCGCGCGCTCGACGTCGGCCACCGGCATGGGCGCCAGGCTCTCCAGGAGGAAGATCGCGGAGGTGGATTCCTCGGTGAGGCGGGTGCGGGGACCCTGGCGCCAGTTCCAGCGGCGGCAGGTCACGCCCACCTCGTCGCGCCATACGACCTCGCCGGGCTCGGGGTGTTCGACGACCTCCTCGCCCGCCGCGGCGGTCACGAAGTCCTCGTCGCCGGTGGCCCGCACGAGGCGCATCCCGCCCTGGATCCGGCCGATGTCCTCACCGCCGGCCGGGATCAGATGGGCGACGCTGATCGCGTTGTAGAGGTCGACGAGGACGTTGATCCGGGGCAGCCCGGTCTCCGAGAGCGCCCGCTTGGCGAGCGCCTCCGCCGAGTTGCGGGTGCGGGAGGGCTTGGCGCCGAACGCCGTGTACGTCTCGCGCCAGGCCGCCATGTGCGGGTCCTCGTGCGGGGCGCGCCCGTCCAGTCGTACGGCGAGACGGCGGGCCGCGTCGTCCAGCAGGGCCGAAGTGCCGTCCGTGCTGGGCCCGTTGACGAGGCCGTATGCCTCGACGGCGACGTGGGTGAAGCCGGGTGCGAGGGCACGCACCTCGTCGGACACGGTCAGGGAGAAGGTCATCGTCTGCCTCAGAGTGCGGTGGGGAGCGTCTTCCACAGGTACGGCCGGTCGGGGGCGGCCTTGAGGGCGCTCAGTACGGCCGGGTGAGGTTCAGCGTACAGGACCGGATAGTCCACCTCATTGGACTGCGGGTCGGGCACCCACGCCAACCGCTCACCGGCGAGGGAGAACCGGGCATCCACGCCGGACTTGTTGCCGCGGGGGTCCTGGCGGTGCCAGTCGCCGTTGAAGCGCACCGCCACCAGCCCGTGCACCACATGCCCGCTGCCGTCGTCGTGCGCCAGCCGCTGATAGCAGAGCGCGGTCGGGATGTCCTCGGCCCGCAGCAGGGCCGCCAGGGCGTGGGCCTTGGCGTAGCAGATGCCGGTGCGCTGTTCCAGGACGTCGGAGGCGCGCCACGTCACGCGCGGGTCGCCGGAGTCCTGCGAGTGAGGAATCTCGTCGCGCACGAACTCGAACGCCAGGCGCGCATAGGCATACGAGTCCTCGGCACCCTTGCCGAGCCGTGCGGCCGTTTCGCGGACGAGCGTGTGGTCGTGGTCGATGGCCTCGTCAGCGGCCAAGTATGCGGACAGGTCCGGGGTATTCTGGATCAGCTCCATACCCACAGAGCATAGGTATGCGATCACCCGAGAGTCAATGCATTTCCGGGTGACCGCATACCTATGCAGAGCGCGTCAGCGCGCCATCTCCTCCTTCAGCGCCGCCACGAATCCGTCCACGTCCTCCTCGGTCGTGTCGAAGGCGCACATCCAGCGGACGTCGCCTGCGGCCTCGTCCCAGAAGTAGAAGCGGTACCGCTTTTGCAGGCGCTCGCTCACGTCGTGCGGGAGGCGGGCGAAGACGGCGTTGGCCTGGACGGGGTGGAGGATCTCCACGCCGTGGACCGCGCGGACGCCCTCGGCGAGGCGCTGGGCCATCTCGTTGGAGTGGCGGGCGTTGCGCAGCCAGAGGTCCTTGGCGAGCAGCGCCTCCAACTGCACGGACACGAAGCGCATCTTGGAGGCGAGCTGCATGGACAGCTTGCGCAGGTGCTTCATGTGGCTCACGGCGTCCTGGTTGATGACGACGACGGCCTCGCCGAACATCGCGCCGTTCTTGGTGCCGCCCAGGGAGAGGACGTCGACGCCGACCGCGTTGGTGAACGTACGCATCGGCACGTTCAGGGCGGCGGCCGCGTTGGCTATGCGGGAGCCGTCCAGGTGGACCTTCATGCCGTGGGCGTGGGCGTGCTCGCAGATCGCGCGGATCTCGTCGGGCGTGTAGAGGGTGCCCAGCTCGGTGCTCTGGGTGATCGAGACGACCTGCGGCATGGCGCGGTGCTCGTCGTCCCAGCCGTACGCCTGCTTGTCGATCAGTTCGGGTGTGAGCTTGCCGTCGGGGGTCGGCACGGTGAGCAGCTTGAGACCGCCCATGCGCTCGGGGGCGCCGCCCTCGTCGACGTTGATGTGGGCGCTCTCGGCGCAGATCACCGCGCCCCAGCGGTCGGTGAGCGCCTGGAGGGCGACGACGTTGGCGCCGGTGCCGTTGAACACCGGGAACGCCTCGGCGGTGGCGCCGAAGTGGCTGCGGACGATCCGCTGGAGGTTCTCGGTGTACTCGTCCTCGCCGTACGCGACCTGGTGCCCGCCGTTGGCCAGGGCCAGGGCGGCGAGCACCTCGGGGTGGGCCCCCGCGTAGTTGTCGCTGGCGAAGCCCCGGATCGCGGGGTCGTGATGGCGACGAGCGTCGGTCTTGGGTGGGTTCACGGCTTCTCTGTGAGCCACAGACGGTTCCCGTTCACTTCGGCGGCGGGCTTGTCCCAGACGCCGGCGATGGCCTCGGCCAGCTCCTTGACATCGGTGAAGCCCGCGAACTTCGCGTTGGGGCGCTCGGCGCGCATCGCGTCGTGCACCAACGCCTTCACCACCAGGATCGCAGCCGCGGACGTCGGCCCGTCGGGGCCCCCGGCCTTGCGGAAGTAGTCGGCCAGGGCCAGCGTCCACGCCTCCGCGGCGGCCTTGGCGGCGGCATAGGAGGCGTTGCCCGCGGTGGGCTTGCTGGCACCGGCCGCGCTGATCAGGACGTACCGGCCGCGGTCGCTGCGCTGCAGGGCCTCGTGGAAGGCGAGGGAGGTGTGCTGCACGGTGCGGACGAGCAGCATCTCCAGGAAGTCCCAGTCGTCGAGGCTGGTCCTGGTGAAGGTCTCGCTGCCGCGCCAGCCGCCGACGAGGTGGACGAGTCCGTCGACCCGGCCGAAGTCCTTCTCGACGCGGGTGGCCCAGTCGCGGGTCGACTTGAGGTCGAGGAGGTCGACCGTGTCGCCGACGACGGTGGCGCCGCCGTGCGCGTAGCGGGCGGCGTCCACGGCCTCGGAGAGCCGCTCCGGGTCGTTGTCGGAGCCGACGACGATCGCCCCCGCGTCGGCGAGGCGCAGCAGTGCCGCCCGGCCCGCGGGTCCGCCCGCGCCGGCCACCGCGATCACCGCGCCACTCAGTGCACCGTTGCCGTTCCTCATGGTCTTCGCCTCCTGAGCAGCGCCTACGACGTCTACGGCCCGGGCGCTCACGCGGCGGCCCGCTCGGCGGTCGCCGCCGTGATGCCCTTGGTGGAGGCGATCACGTTCTTCAGCTTCTTGGCGAGCGCCTCATAGAACATGCTGAGCGGAAACTCGTCCGGAAGCACGTCGTCGACGAGTTTGCGCGGCGGCTGCGTCAGATCGAGGGCGTCCGGGCCCTTGGCCCAGCGGGAGCCGGGGTGCGGGGCGAGGTAGCCGGCGACGAGCTCGTACCCGGCGAACCAGTGGACGAGCTTCGGGCGGTCGATGCCGTCCCGGTAGAGCTTCTCGATGTCGGCGCAGAGCTGGTTGGTGACCTGCGGGGCGCGCTGCCAGTCGATGTACAGCTTGTTGTCCGTCCAGCGGACCACGTCGTGCTTGTGCAGGTAGGCGAAGAGGAGCTGGCCGCCGAGCCCGTCGTAGTTGCGGACGCGCTCGCCGGTGACCGGGAAGCGGAACATGCGGTCGAAGAGGACCGCGTACTGCACGTCACGGGCCTGCGGGACGCCGTCGGCCTCCAGTTTCACGGCCTCCTTGAAGGCTGTGAGGTCGCAGCGCAGCTCTTCGAGGCCGTACATCCAGAACGGCTGGCGCTGCTTGATCATGAAGGGGTCGAAGGGCAGGTCGCCGTGGCTGTGGGTGCGGTCGTGGACCATGTCCCACAGGACGAAGGCCTCTTCACAGCGCTTCTGGTCGCCGACCATCTCACTGATGTCCGCGGGAAGTTCGAGGCCGAGGATGTCGACGGCGGCGTCGGTGACGCGGCGGAAGCGGGCGGCCTCACGGTCGCAGAAGATGCCGCCCCAGGAGAAGCGGGCCGGGGCCTCGCGCACGGCGATGGTCTCCGGGAAGAGGACGGCCGAGTTGGTGTCGTAGCCGGCGGTGAAGTCCTCGAAGGTGATGCCGCAGAACAGCGGGTTGTCGTAGCGGGTGCGCTCCAGCTCGGCCAGCCAGTCGGGCCAGACCATGCGCAGCACGACCGCCTCGAGGTTGCGGTCCGGGTTGCCGTTCTGCGTGTACATCGGGAAGACGACCAAGTGCTGGAGGCCGTCCGCGCGGTTGGCGGCGGGCTGGAAGGCCAGCAGCGAGTCGAGGAAGTCGGGCACCTTGAAGCCGTCGTCGGCCCAGCGCCGCAGGTCCTTGACGAGCGCCTCGTGATACACGGCGTCGTGCGGCAGCAGCGGCGAGATCGCCTGGACCGCGCCGATCACGTCCTGGACGGCCAGGTCGGCGTCCGCCGGGTCCGGGGCATCGTCGGCATCGAAGTCGACCGAGCCGTCCTCGGACTGCCATGGCCGGATCCGCTCCACGGCATCCTTGAGCACGGGCCAGGCCGGGTGCTCCACCACCCTGCCGACCGAAGGAACAGTGCCCTCCGCACCCAGTTGCGCAAGAATTTCCGTCATGACCCCATCCTCCACGGGAGAACCTTTCGTAGGGACACCGTATGTAGGCGAGGCGCTCCGCCGCAAGACGGCCGATCAAGAGCGACCGGTGGCGACTCGCGTGGCGACCCGTACGGCGGCCCGCGAGTCAACGCGCGCCGGACTCGCCCACTCAGGGATGACCCGACTCGTGCGCACGGGTGCCGAAACGGTCTTCTTCGCCGCTGTGGGACGGCTCGAAAGGGCTGTGCACATGCGGATACATCGCCGGGCCGGAGGACTACGCTGCGGCCCAGCCGCGTGCCGCCCCCTCCCGGTCACGCGGGCCGAGCCGCAGTCGACGGAAGCGAGTCAACCTTGAACTTCCTCACCATCGGTCACCGCGGAGTCATGGGTGTCGAACCGGAGAACACCCTCCGTTCGTTCGTCGCCGCCGATCGCGCGGGCCTCGACGTCATCGAACTCGATCTGCATCTGAGCAAGGACGGCGCGCTGGTCGTCATGCACGACGCGGACGTGGACCGGACGACGGACGGTACGGGCCCGATCGCCGACAAGACCCTCGCCGAGCTGCGCGCCCTGGACGCGGGCCGCGGCGAGCGGATCCCCACCTTCGAGGAGGTTCTGGACGCGGTACGGGCACCGCTCCAGGCCGAGATCAAGGATGTGGCGGCGGCCCGGGCCCTCGCCGAGGTCATGCGCCGGCGCGACCTGGCGGGCCGGGTCGAGGTGCTGTCCTTCCACGACGAGGCGGTCGCCGAGATCGCCCGGCTCGTCCCGGGCGTACGCACCGCGCTGGTCGCCAGCCGCTACGGCACCGACGTCGTGGACCGGGCCGTCGCAGTGGGCGCCCCCACCGTCGTACTGAACATCCGGCGGCTGACGCTGGAGGTCGTCGAGCACGCCCGCAAGGCGAACCTGCGGATCATCGGCTGGGTTGTGAACACCCAGGACCATCTGCGGCTGGTGCGCGCGCTGCAGCTGGACGGCGCGACGACCGACTACCCGGACATCAAACGCACGGGCCGCTTCACCGCGTGACGGCTACCCGAGCTCCTTGAGCTCCTTGAGCTCCTTGAGCTCCTTGAGCTCCTTGAGCTCCTTGACCAGCAGCTCGAACTGCAGGTCCGCGCGTTGCGGAATGCCGAACCGCTCGTCGCCGTACGGAAACGGCGTCATCCGTCCCGTACGGCGGTAGCCGCGCCGCTCGTACCAGGCGATGAGGTCGTTCCGTACGGAGATCACGGTCATGTGCATCTCCTCGGCGCCCCAGCTCTCGCGCACGATCCGCTCGGCCTCGGCGATGATCACCTTTCCGAGGCCGCCGCCCTGGAGCGCCGGGCTCACCGCGAACATCCCGAAGTAGGCGTGGTCACCGCGGTGTTCGAGCTGACAGCAGGCGACCACGGTGCCGTCGCGCTCCACGGTCAGCAACCGGCTGTCGGGGGCCTTGATGACCTCCAGAACCCCCTCGGGGTCGGTGCGCTGGCCTTCGAGGATGTCGGCCTCCGTGGTCCACCCGGCCCGGCTGGAATCTCCCCGGTACGCCGACTCGATCAGCGCGACGAGAGCATCCACGTCGGCGTCGGTGGCGTCACGGAAGGTCAGGCCGGTGGCGGCGGTCTCCATGGGGCGCTCCTGAGGGATCTCGGCGCGGCTCGGGCAGGGACGAGGGTATCCCTTGGCCCGGCTAGTCTCCGATGCATGGTCCATGTACTCAGCAGCCGCACGCTCCTGCGCCCCACCGACCCCGAGCGTTCGCGTGCCTTCTACGGGGAGCAGCTGGGGCTTCCCGTCTACCGGGAGTTCGGTACGGGCGAGCACCGGGGCGTCGTGTACTTCCTCGGCGGTGGCTTTCTGGAGGTCTCCGGGCGCTCGGAGATCCCGCCGTCGCCCGCGTTGAAGCTGTGGCTTCAGGTGGCGGACGTGGCGGCGGCGCACGACGAGCTGGTGGCCGCCGGGGTGGAGGTGCGGCGGCCACCGGTGAAGGAGCCGTGGGGGTTGGTCGAGATGTGGATCACCGACCCGGACGGCACGGAGATCGTACTGGTGGAGATCCCGGCGGACCATCCGCTGCGGTACCGGCCGGGGATCTGAAGCCTGCCGCCGGTTCTTGACCAGCGGTGGCCGGGGTCGGGGCGCGGGCATAGCGTGCTGAATGGGGTCGTCCTTGCGGGAGGAACGCCATGAAGCTCGACGCACCGGTGACCGGCGGGCCCTGCTGGACCGAGCTGGGGACCAGTGACCTGGAGGCGGCCAAGCGGTTCTACACCGAGCTGTTCGGCTGGCGTCCGGAGACGGATCCCCGGCAGGAGGCGGGCGGCTACACCGTCGCGCATCTCGGTGACGCGGCGGTCGCCGCCCTCACACCCCTGTACCAGGAGTCGCAGCCGGTGGCCTGGAACGTGTCGTTCGCGGTGAGCGACGCCGACGCCACGGCGGAATCGGTACCGGCGGCCGGCGGGACGATCCTCGTCGAGCCCATGGACGTCTTCGACATCGGGCGGTTCGCGGTGGCGCTCGACCCGGGCGGCGCGGCCTTCCAGCTGTGGCAGGCCCGTTCCTTCCCCGGCGCCGGGCTGTTCAACGCGCCCGGCGCGCTCGGCTGGGTGGAGCTGCTGACCCGCGCTCCGGAACAGGCCAAGGCCTTCTACACCACGGTGTTCGGCTGGAGCGTGAGCGCCGCTGAGCACTACACGCAGTGGGGCATCGGCGGCGCCGACTTCGGCGGCATGATCACGATGGACGACAAGTTCCCGCACGAGGTGCCCGCGCACTGGCTGCCGTACTTCGCCGTCGAGGACGTGGACGACACCGCCCGGATCGCGGCCGAGGCGGGCGGCACCATGCTCATGGAGCCCACGTCGGTGCCGGAGGGGCCCCGGATCGCGGTGCTGCGGGACCCCCAAGGGGCCGTGTTCGGCGTGTATGTGGCCGGCGAGGAGGGCTGAACCGGGTACGGCCCGCGCCGGTGTGCTTGTGTTGGAGTGCCCTCCATCTCCTAGCGTCGTATCCACGAACCGTTCGACAGTTCAACAGGGGGATGCATCGTGCGTTACACACTGTTCGGCAGGACCGGTCTGCGGGTGAGCGAACTGGCCCTCACCTCGATGCCGACGCGATCGCTCGCCTCGACGAGGTGAGCTGCCGTCGCTAGGCTTCCCGCACGAGTTCCTACGGGAGCCCGGCATCCGGCGGAACGTGTATGGCCCTCACTGGCGGGACATCCGCAACCCGCGCTCCTTGACCGACTAGGCGCGGGGGACGCCCAGGCGGCCCTCCAACTGGATGAGCAACTCCTCCAGGAGGACGGCGAGTTCGCGTCGGTTGTCGGCTTCGACGCCAGAGAGGACGGCTGTCTCGTATGACAGTTGTTCCGGCAGGACGCTGTCCACGAGGTCGCGGCCGGTGTCGGTGAGGCGGACGTGGGCGACGCGGCGGTCGCGGGTGTCGCCGCGTCGCTCGACCAGTCCGCGCTCTGTGAGCGCCTTGAGGCGTTTGGTGACGGCGGCCCCGGAGGCGAACGTCTCGCGGACGATCTCACTGGGGGTCAGCTCGTGGCCGGTGCGGCGCAGGGTGGCGAGGACGTCGAACTCGGGGCGGGTGAGACCGGCGCGGCGCAGCGGGGCGTCCTCGGCCTGTTGGAGGAGGGCGGCGCAGCGGTTGACGCGGCCTATGATCTCCATCGGCGCGGTGTCGAGACCGGGGTGCACCGTCTGCCACTGCCGCACCACCTTGGCGACCGTGTCCCCGAGAGCCGCGCCGCTCCCCGTCGCCGTCCGCCCGTTGCCTGCCGTCATGCCCGTGCGCCCTCCGAAGCCTGGAACCCGTGCCGTCGTGCCGTCGCCGTGAGCGTACGGTGTCCGGCCTGCTCGGCGTGTGTCACCCGCTCCGAGGACCATGCGCGTTGCCACCATTCGCCGGCCGCGGCGTCGGTGGTGGCGCGCAGTTCGAGGAGGGAGGCGGACAGGCGGCGGCGCGCGGCCGACAGTGTGCCGGGCGCGGCGTCGGGGTCGGCGGCCATGCGAACCGTGTGCTGCCGGGCTCGTTCCACGGCCGCGAGGGCCTCCTCGACGCGGGCGCCGGCACGCCGGTTGGTGACGGCGATCGCCGCGACCAGGCCCACCAGGGCACCGACGAGGGTATCGACGACCCGGTCGGTGATCAGCTCGCCCGGGTTCTCGTACCGCGCGAACTCGGTGACCAGCAGCGCCAGCGGGGTCACGCAGATCGTGCCGAGCCAGTAGTTGCGGCTGATCAGCGCCTCGGCACCGAAGTTGAGGGCGAGACAGCACAGGACGAGCGCCCCCGGGTGGAGGTGTGCCAGCGGGACCACGGCGACGAAGGCCAGGACACCGGCGAGGTTGCCCGCGACTCGTTGCACGGCCCGGTTCCAGGTGAGCGTGATGTTCGCCTGATAGAGGGAAGCGGCGGTGACCAGGGCCCAGTAGGGGCGGCCGACCCCGATGGCGAGGGAGGCGTATCCAGCGAGGGCACAGCCGACCGCGGTGCGTACGGCGACGGGGGTGAGTGGGCCGAGCCGGCTCCACAACGGGAGCTTCCGGGACGGGAGTTCGGCCGCCTCGTCGAGCAGTGCGTCGGCTGCTGCTGTCGGGGTGGTGGCCTGCGGGACGGGTCCGGTGCCACGTAGTTCTCGTGCCCAGGCCCGCAGTCGGTGGGGGGCTGCGTCGTCTGGGTCGGCGAGCGTGGCCTCGGCGTGGGTCAGGAGCCGGACGAGGGTGCGCCGGGGCTCGGTCCGGGTGCCGGCGGAGAGCAGGGTCTGCCACGCGGTGTGCACCGCCGCCGCGGCGGCCGTATGGGTACGCGGCCGGTCGGAGCCCATGGCCCCGACGTACGCGGCCACCGTGTCCAGGGCCTGGGCGGCGGCACGGCGTTCTGGCCCGTACGGCCGTACCAGCGCGGGGGCCATGCACACGAGCCAGGCCCAGGTGCCCGCGAGGGAGGCCGCCGCGAGATGGCCGGGGACCTGGGCGAGGGCCTGGGGTGCGAAGAGGGCCGCTGAGGTGATGAAGGTGAAGATGATGTTGGCGGGCGGTCCGATCCGGGTCGCGTCGCAGAGCGCCTTGTGCGCGGCGGCGAGCAGCGCGCCCACCGTGACCAGCACTACGGCGTCGGCGGTGAGCGACGCGGTGACGAGCGCGACACCGAGGCCGCCGACCATGCCGAGCACCACCCACGCCAGGGCCCGGGCGCGGGCCGCGTACGGGCGGCTGTGGGCGTAGAGCGCGCACAGTGACCCGGCCATCGTGTACAGCGCCAGGTCGAGGCGGCCGAGCGCCAGCAGCGTGAGGTTCGGCGGGGCGGACGCGGCGACGACGCTCAGCGCGGGCTTGAACCAGATCTCGGAGGGCCTGCCCGCCCGGAGTACTCCAGAGAGGGGGAGCCGGCGGACACGGGGAGGTCTGACGCTGCTCATGCCGATAACATTAGCAGGTGTTTTACTCGTGAAATATCTCCTGAACCATCTGCCGACGGTGCACCCCGCGCGCTCCCCCGAGTACGCCCTTGCGCTCGTATGCGCACCATCCCGCACGGGCATGCCCTGACCGACGTCGAGCCTGGAGGTGCGCGGTGCACGGACCGGCTTCGCTCGGCTGGCTGCTGGTCGCGCTGTGCGCGCTGACCGGGGGCTACTGCCTGCTGCGGATGCGCAGCGCCGTCGAGGAGCGGCGCCGGGCCGCGGGCGGTGAGGCGTTGATGGGCTTCGGCATGGCCGTGATGGCCGTGCCGGCCGCGGCCGTGGCACCGCCGCGCTGGGCCTGGCTCGCGTACGCGGCGGTGTTCGGGGTGGTAGCCGTGCGCACCCTCTGGGCCTCCCGTACCGGCCCGCACCATCTGCACCATCTGGTGGGCGCGCTCGCGATGGTCTACATGGCCGCGGTGATGGCAGTCTCGCCCGGAGGCGGTCACGGCGGGGCGGGGCTGCCCCTCCTCACCGGGGTTCTGCTGCTGTACTTCGCCGGCTATGTGCTGTGGGCGGGTGTCCGGCTGATCCCGGTACCGGCCGCGGTCGATGCCCGGGTTCCGGCACCACGGGTCACCGGCTGGGGTGACCGCCCGGAACTGGCACGGGCCTGCCGACTCTCCATGGGCATCGGGATGTTCGCCATGCTGCTCATGGTCTGACCGCTGTACGGACTGTCAACCGCCGTACGAAACCGTGGTCTGCGTCACTTCCGCGTCGCCGCCCATGTCGCCGTGCCCTGCCCCGCTCATAGGCTGCGCCCATGATGGTCCCCGCGGCGTTGTTGCTGCTCGGCGCCCTGACCGCCGTCGTCGCCCCGCGGGTGCTGGCCCGGGCCGACTGGGCGGACCGTGAACCGGTGGTCGCGCTGTGGGTGTGGCAGTGCGTTGTGGCGGCCGTACTGCTGTGCTGTGTGCTGTCGATGGCCCTGAGCGCCGCCGCGGCCTGGGCGGAGGTGCGCGGGCGGTTGTTCGCGCCCGCGCCGAGTGGGGTCGTGGAGGCGTACGCGCTGGGCACGGGCGCTTCGTGGGCCGCGATCACGGCGGTGGTGCTGGCGTGCGGGGGGCTGTGGACGGGGACGATGCTGGTTCGTGAGATCGTCCGGGCCCGTAGGCGCCGCCATCGGCGCCGGGCCGAACTCCTGCTCCGCGCCCCGCTGTTGCCCGGTGAGGAGCAGGGGGCCGACCGGCTCGTGGTGGTGGAGGGAGAGCGGCCGGACGCCTGGTGGCTGGCGGGGGCGGCGCCCCGACTGGTCATCACCACGGCCGCGTTGCGCCGGCTGAAGGGACGGCAGGTGGACGCGGTGGTCGCGCATGAGCAGGGGCACGCGCGGGCGCGGCACGACTGGCTGCTGCACTGCTCGGCGGCGCTGGCGGGCGGCTTCCCCCGGGTGCCGGTGTTCGCCGCGTTCCGCGACGAGATGCACCGCCTGGTCGAACTCGCCGCCGACGACATGGCCTCCCGCCGCCACGGCCGCCTCACGACCGCCCTCGCGCTCGTCGGGCTCAACGAGGACCGCGGGGTGTTCGGGCCCTGCTCGGCGCCGGAGGCCCATGTGCCGCACCGCGTCCACCGGTTGCTCGCTCCCCCGGAACGTCTCACTCCGGTGCGACGGCTGCGGCTGACCGCGTGCGCCGCGCTTGTACCGGTGGTGCCCGTGCTGGTGGCTTTCGTACCGGGGTTGCGGGCACTCGCCATGCCGTGACGCGGCAAAGAACGAACAAAGAACAGCCCAAGAACAACGTGCGGCGCCCGGTCTTTGCTCCGGTCGCGGCGCGTGACAGTGATCTCACACCCCGGCGTTGGCCTGACGCCCCAGAAATCGGCCAGGATCGCTGTATGCACTCCCCCACCGTCGACTCGCCGCCCCACCGCCCGTCGGCCGACCGCACCACGCGCGCCGCCGCGGCGTTCGCGGCGCCCACCGTCCTGCTGCTCGTCCTGGTCGCGCTCTCCTGGGGGCCGCTGATGTCGCTGGACGAGACCATCGCGGACACCACACACAGATGGGCCGTCGACGAAACGGGCATCACGCACGCGTTCCGTATCCTGACCGACTGGGTGTGGGACCCGGTGACGATGCGTCTCCTCGCCGCGGCCGCCGCGATCTGGTTGGTGTGGCGGTACAGAGCATGGTGGCTCGCCATCTGGCTGGCGGTCACCTGCACGGTGGGCACGGCCTTGCAACAGGGGCTGAAGGCCGCCGTCGGCCGGGAGCGGCCCGCGTGGCCCGACCCCGTCGACTCCGCCCACTACGCCGCGTTCCCCTCCGGCCACGCCATGACGACCACGGTGGTCTGCGGTCTGCTGCTCTATCTCCTCCACCTGTACGGCGCCGGACAGACCCTCGTGCGTACGGTGCTGGCGGTGTCCGCGGTCTCCGTCGTGGGCGTGGGCCTGACCCGGGTCTGGCTGGGCGTGCACTGGGCGTCCGACGTGGTCGGCGGCTGGCTGCTGGGCCTGCTGACGGTCGCGCTGGCGGTGCTCGCGCACGAGAAGTGGCGTGTCCCGGCGCGCACTTGACCGGGTACGGGACGGGCGCGAAGGATTGCCGCCATGACGATCAAAGGCGTGCTGTTCGACTTCTCCGGAACGCTCTTTCGTGTCGAGTCCACCGAGTCCTGGCTGCGCGCGGTGCTCACGGACGCAGGTCTCGCCCTTCCTGAGCCGGAGCTGCTCCGGACCGCCGAGGCCCTGGAGCGGGCGGGCGCGCTGCCCGGCGGGGCGTTCCCGGTGGAGCCGCCGACCGGCGGGCCGGGTGAGCTGTGGGCGGTCCGGGACCGGAGCGCCGAGCACCACCGGGCCGCGTACACGGGGCTCTCGCGTCGGGTGCCACTTCCCGACCCGGTGCTCCACGACGCGCTGTACGACCGCCATATGACGCCGCCCGCGTGGAGCCCGTACCCGGACGCGGCCGACGTCCTCGCCGCCCTGCGGGAACGCGGGGTAGCCATCGGCGTGGTGAGCAACATCGGCTGGGACCTGCGCCCGATCTTCCGCGCCCATGGCCTCGACCCGTACGTGGCCGCGTACGTCCTGTCGTACGAGCACGGCATCCAGAAGCCGGACCCCCGGCTGTTCACCCTCGCCTGCGAGGCGCTCGGCGTCGACGCGCGGGACACGCTGATGGTCGGTGACGACCGGCGCGCCGACGGCGGCGCGGCGGCCCTGGGGTGCGGGGTGCACTTCGTGGACCATCTGCCGGCGGCGGAGCGGCCGGACGGGCTGCGGCCGGTGCTCGACCTGATCGGCTGAGGCACCGTCACCGTCGGCCGACATGCCGTCCGTCACCCACCGCTGGACGTCCGTCCCGGACCGTCCCCCGTGCGGCCCGGGACGAACAGCGGCCCGGGAGGGGCACGCTGGGTGGCCGCCCGGGAGCGCTGAGTATAGTTGGCTGGCAGCCAGTCAACGCAGGAGTTACAGGATGTCCCCGCGCAGCGCCTCGGTCAATGAAGAGTTGCGTCGCCGTTCGCGGGAGCGACTGCTGCAGGCCGCGGTCGAGTTGGTGGACGAGCGGGGCTACGAGGCCACGACGCTCGGGGACATCGCGGACCGCGCCGGATCCGCGCGCGGGCTGGTGTCGTACTACTTCCCCGGCAAGCGCCAGCTCGTCCAGTCGGCGGTGCACCGGCTGATGCACCGGACGCTGGAGGAGGCGCTGGAGCGCGAGCCGCGCAGCGAGGACGGGCGGGAGCCGATGGCGCGGGCCGTCGACGCGATCCTGGAACTGGCCCGGGCCCGGCCGGTGCTGATGCGCCAGCACATGGCGGGGATGCTGCAGAACCCGGCGGGGCTCGTGCAATGTCCCGAGCAGCAGCGGCTGGGGGCCCTGCTGCGGGACACGGTGAGCCGGCACGGCTCCACGGACCCGGAGGCCGACTACCCGCTGCTGCGCGCCCTGTTGATGGGCGCGGTGTACGCGATGGTGCTGCCGAACGGGCCGCTGCCGATCACCACGCTGCGGGCCGAGCTGTTCCGGCGCTACGGACTCGACTGGGAGTCGGGCGTCCCGCCGGCCCCCGAAGGGCCCGGCGGGACGTGCGACAGGGATCTGTCGCGGTTCTTCGCGACCTGACTCGCCGTTCTGGCCGACTACCAGCCGAAGCCGAAGTAGTCGGGCTGCGTCTGCACGTTGAGCTCACGCATGTGGACCCACTTGGCCGGGTCCGTGCGCCGGTCACTGAGCTTCAGTACGTCGAAGCCCTTCGCCATGTCGTTCGAGTAGATGTAGCCGTTGTAGTAGTACGCCGACCAGGCACCGCCACCGACGAGAGTGTCGGTGGAGATCGGACCGCGTTCGAAGTAGGCGATCTCCTTGGGCTTCGAGGAGTTGGTGAAGTCCCAGACCGAGACACCGCCCTGGTACCAGGCCTGGACCATGATGTCCTTGCCCAGGACCGGGATCAGCGAGCCGTTGTGGGCGACGCAGTTCTCGGTCTCCGCCTGGTGGCGGGGGATCTTGAAGTAGCTCTTGAAGACGAGCTTGCGGTGGTCGCCCTTGCCGACGATCTCGTAGATGCCGTCGGCGCCGCGGTTCGGCCCGATCTCCGCGTTGCAGGTGGCCGCGTTGCCGCCGCCCAACTCATCGGTGAAGACGACCTTGTTCGCCTTCTGGTTGAAGGTCGCCGAGTGCCAGAACGCGAAGTTCACGTTGTCCTGGACCTGGTCGATGACCTTCGGGTGCTCCGGGTCCTTGATGGAGAACAGGATGCCGTCACCCATGCAGGCACCGGCCGCCAGGTCCTTCGACGGCAGCACCGTGATGTCGTGGCAGCCCGTCGTCTTGGAGACACCGGGGTTCGTGGGCGAACCAGGGTTGCCGCCGCCGTCCGCGCCCTCACCGGGGAAGAGGACCGGGAAGCTCACCACGGCCGCCTTCTGAGGGGACTTGCGCGGCACCTTGATGACCGAGATGCCGTCGTGCGGCGGCTGGCAGTCGGGGAACGAGGCGCTCGGCGAGTACGAGGAGACGTACACGTAGACGTATCTGCGCTCGGGCACCAGCGTGTGGGTGTGCGAGCCGCAGGCGGTCTCGACGGCGGCGACGTACTTCGGGTTCCGCTTGTCGCTGATGTCGAAGATCTTCATGCCCTCCCACGACGACTTCTCGTTCGCGGGCTGCGTGGTGCTGTTGCAGGAGCTGTCGCTGCGCGAGGAGTCGGTGGACAGGAAGAGCAGATCGCCGGAGACGGATATGTCGTTCTGCGAGCCCGGGCAGAGCACCTGGGCGACCGTCTTCGGGGCCTTGGGGTTGCTGATGTCGAAGATACGGAAGCCGTCGTAGTTGCCGGCGAAGGCGTACCTGCCCTGGAAGGCGAGGTCCGAGTTGGTGCCGGGCAGCGCGTCCTTCGGGATGTTCGTGACGTGCTGGATGTTGTCGGAATGGACGATCTCGTCCTGGCCGGGTATGTCGCCGACGGCTATCGCCGCCCGCGTCTTGGCGGCGTCGCTCTTGGAGACCTCCTCCCGTGCGGCGGGCGAGTCCCCGGGGTCGGGGGTCGCGGCCGCCGGTGCGGCCGTGAGCAGCGCGGCCAGGAGTCCGGCCGCCGTCGCGGCGACTCCTAAACGTCTGCGTCGCGTCCGAGGATTGTTCAACAGGGTCACTGTGTCCTCCCGTGTAGCCGTTCGCAGTTGAACGGTTCAGCCACCTCCGAAGTATCGTCTTCATCATGCACAGAACAACAGACGGCAATGCATTTGTAACGTACAAATTTGATCACGGACGCCTGAAACCGTGTTAGTAACTTTCGTCAACACTCATGAGGTGTACGTCCGTTCCTGTGCCCCAGGAGGTCACTGTGCTCGTTCGCCACACGTTCCGCACACCGCTGGTCACGGCCTCACTGACGACCGCGCTTCTCCTGCTCACGGGGTGCGATTCGGGATCGGGATCGGACCCCGACGGCGATTCCGCTAAAGCCTCCGGACCCGCGGTGATTGCCCCCGGGAAACCCGGTGAGGCGGCCCGGACCCTCTCCCCCGAAGAGGCCGAGAAACAGCGCGCCGAGGACGATTCACCGAACTCGGCGGACTTCACCTACGCCCGCATGATGATCGAGCACCACACCCAGGCCCTGGACATGACCGAACTCGCCCCCGAGCGGGCGGCGTCGACCCGGGTGAAGCGGATCGCCGAGCGGATCTCGGCCGCCCAGGAGCCCGAGATCAAGGCCATGGAGAGCTGGCTGAAGAACAACGACGGGGTGAAACAGGGCACTTCGCACGACCACGCGGAGATGCCCGGCATGGCGAGCGAGGCCCAGCTGAAGGAACTCGGCACCCTCGAAGGGGAGTCGTTCGACCAGCTCTTCCTGAAGCTGATGATCACCCATCACGAAGGAGCGGTCACCATGGCCACGGATGTGAAGGCACAGGGCAACAACATCCTGATCGAGGAGATGGCCGACGACGTGATCGCCCAGCAGACGACCGAGATCAGCCGGATGCGCGACCTCGTGAAGTAACCACCGGGCGTGGGCTCAGCGCCGGGTGTGGCGGGGTGTCAGCAGGCCCGCGTCCCGTGCCCCGGCGATCAGCCTGAGCGACTGGCGGCGGCTGTGCCCGGTCGCGCACATCACCGCGAGCACCGGGTCGTGGCCCGACCGCTGCGCCGCCAGATACTCCTCGGCCACCAGCCGCCGCCCCTCCACACCGTGCGGCCACACGGGCCTGGCCCGGCGCGCGGGCCAGGGCCCCGACGGGCGCTCGTACGGCAACGCGCCGACCGGTGGCTCGGGCGCCGCGCCGCACGCCTCGAAGAGCGGGCCCTCGATCCAGTCGGCGAGCTCCGCGAGGTCGTCGAGGGACAGCGGCGGCTGGGCCCGTACGTCCTCCAGGGACAGGCGCCCCTCGGACACCACGGCGAGCATCTCGACCCTGGCCCCGTCCGGGAAACTCAGCCGGGCGGTGAACCAGGCCGTGACACCGCCGGCTTCCTTTACCTCCCACGCAGGCCGCACGGACACCGCGCCGTCCTGACAGTGGCGATCAGAAAGATTAAGAAAGAAAGCTTCCATCACATACGCAACGTAAGCGAATGATCACATCCGCTCTGCCCAGCCACGCGCCGGGGGCGCGCCCGGTACCCCGACGGCGCAGCGCCACCCTCCGCGCCTGAAGCTCCCCTCCCCCGGCACGCCTCGCGGTGCGATCCTTGAGACATCAGCGATCTCCTCGCGTAAGGAGCTCCGCCGTGCTGAGTGTCGCCGTCATCGGTTCGGGCCCGAGCGGGTGCTACACCGCCCAGACCCTCGTCCAGCAGGATCCCGACGTGCGCATCGACGTTCTGGACCGGTTGCCGTGCCCGTACGGCCTGGTGCGTTACGGCGTGGCGCCGGACCACGAGAAGATCAAGTCGCTGCAGAACAATCTGCGCACCGTGCTGGAGCACGAACGCGTCCGCTTCCTCGGCGGCGTCCCGGTAGGCCCCGGGGGCGTGCCGGTGGCCCGGCTGCGGGAGCTGTACCACGCGGTCGTGTACTGCGTGGGCGCCGCCACCGACCGCCGGCTGGGCATCCCGGGCGAGGAGCTGCGCGGCAGCTGGTCGGCGACCGAGTTCGTCTCCTGGTACAGCGCGCACCCGGACGCCGTCGGCTGTGCTTTCGACAGGACGGCCCTCAGCGCCCGGTCCGCGGTGGTGATCGGCGTCGGCAACGTCGCGGTGGACGTGACCCGCATGCTGGCGCGCGGCGCGACCGAGCTGAGCCCCACCGACATGCCCCAGGCCGCCCTCACCTCGCTCGCCGCCAGCGAGGTCACCCACATCCACATGGTGGGCCGCCGCGGCCCCTCCCAGGCCCGCTTCACCACCAAGGAGCTCCGCGAGCTGAGCACCCTCCCGGACACCCGGGTCACCGTCAACCCGGCGGAGCTGGAGTTGGACACCGCGTACGTGGATCCCGCCGCGCTCCCCGCCGCACAACGCCGCAACGTGGAGGTCCTGCGCGGCTGGGCCACCGCCCCACCCGCCGAGGGCCGCCACCGCATCCGCCTGCGCTTCTTCCTCCGCCCCGTCGAACTCCTCGCCGACGGTGACCGCGTCTGCGGAGTCCGCCTGGAACGCACGGCACCGGACGGCCACGGTGGGGTGACCGGTACCGGCCGGTACGAGGAGATCGAGGCCCAGCTGGTCCTGCGTTCGGTCGGCTACCGCGGCGTACCGCTCGAAGGCCTCCCCTTCGACCCCGGCCACGGCACGGTGCCGCACCTCGCCGGGCGAGTACTGCGCGACGGCACGGCAGCACCGGGCGAGTACGTGGCCGGCTGGATCAAGCGGGGCCCGACAGGTGTCATCGGCACCAACCGCCCGTGCGCGAAGGAAACGGTGACGTCACTGCTGGAGGACGCCTCCGAGCTCGTACGACGGGAGGTGCCGGACGATCCGCTGGCGGCACTGAGGGCGGAGGGCTGCACACCGGTCGAGTGGTCGGGATGGCAGGCGATCGAGAGGGCGGAGGCAGCGCTGGGCGCGTCGCTGGGCAGGGGCGTGGTGAAACTCCCGGACTGGGAGTCCCTGATGACCGCCGCGAACGGGAGCGCCCCGTAGGGGCGCGGGGCTGTGTCGATATGCGGCTCCGCCGCGCGGGCGCGACCAGCCCCCACCACCCGTACCTGGCACACAAACCGGCAACACCCCAGAAATCAACAAACTGTGCAATGCCTCTATGGTCTCGCCCATGGCATCCACCACCCACCCGGTCGACGAAGTACCTCCCCTACGCCAACTAGCCGCTTTCGGCCTCCAACACGTCCTGGCCATGTACGCCGGCGCGGTCGCCGTCCCCCTGATCGTCGGCGGCGCGATGCGGCTCCCGCCGGAGGACCTCGCTTACCTGATCACCGCCGACCTCCTGATCTGCGGCATCGCGACCCTCATCCAGTGCGTCGGCGTATGGCGGTTCGGCGTCCGGCTCCCGATCATGCAGGGCTGCACCTTCGCGGCGGTATCCCCGATGGTGCTGATCGGCACGGAAGGCGGCGGCCTCCCGGCAATCTACGGCTCGGTGATCGTGGCCGGACTGGCGATCATGCTGCTGGCGCCGGTCTTCGGCCGACTGCTCCGCTTCTTCCCGCCCCTCGTCACCGGCACCGTCATCCTGATCATCGGCCTCTCCCTGCTGCCGGTGGCCGGCAACTGGGCGGCCGGCGGCGTGGGCGCCAAGGACTTCGGTGCGCCGAAGAACCTGGCACTCGCGGCCTTCGTCCTCCTGGTCGTGCTCGGCGTGCAGCGCTTCGCCCCGGTCTTCCTCAGCCGTGTCGCGGTGCTGATCGGCATCGTCGTGGGGCTCGCGGTCGCGGTGCCGTTCGGATTCACGGACTTCGGCGGGGTGAAGGAGGCCGACTGGCTGGGCATCAGCACGCCGTTCCACTTCGGGGCGCCCACGTTCGAGGTCTCGGCGATCGTGTCCATGCTGGTGGTGGCCCTGGTCACCATGACGGAGACGACCGGTGACCTGATCGCCGTCGGCGAGATGACCGACCGCGAGGTGAAGCCGCGCTCCCTCGCCGACGGACTGCGCGCCGACGGGTTCTCCACGGTCCTGGGCGGTGTGTTCAACACCTTCCCGTACACGGCGTACGCGCAGAACGTGGGCCTGGTCGGCATGACCCGCGTCCGCAGCCGCTGGGTCGTCGCGGCGGCCGGCGGGATCCTCGTCCTGCTCGGGCTGCTGCCCAAGCTGGGCGCGGTGGTCGCGGCGATCCCGGCACCGGTGCTCGGCGGAGCGGGGCTGGTGATGTTCGGTACGGTCGCCGCGAGCGGACTGCGCACGCTGGCGCGGGTCGACTTCCAGGGCAACGGCAACCTGACGATCGTGGCCGTCTCGGTGGCCGTCGGCATGCTGCCGGTCGGGGTGCCGACGGCCTACGAGAAGTTCCCGGACTGGTTCCAGACGGTGATGAACAGCGGCATCAGCGCGGGCTGTCTGACGGCGATCGTGCTGAACCTGCTCTTCAACCACCTTCCGGCGAAGGCCGGTTCGCTTCCGTCGCTCACTTCCGCCCGAGCAGGCGCAGGGGAACCGACTGGGCCAGCACCCGGTAGCCCTCGGGGTTGAGGTGCAGCCAGTCGCCGTCGTGGAGGGTCGGGAGGAGGCGGCTCGGGTGGTCGGGGTCGCGGACCGCGCGGTCGAAGTCGATGACGGCGTCGAAGCGGCCGCTGGTGCGGATCCAGGTATTGACCGCCTGCCGTGCCGCCTCGCGGTGCCCGGCCGCGTCGTCGTAAGGGGTGTTGCCGTCGAATGGCAGCAGGGTCGCTCCGTAGACGTCGATGCCCTGGGCGTGCGCGCGGACGACGATCTGCTCGTAGGCGGCGATGAGGTCGGCGGTGACGCGCTGTTGCGCGGCAGGGGTGGCCTCGGCCGTGCCGATGTCGTTGATGCCCTCGAAGACGATCAGCTGTTCCACAGCACTGTGGGCGAGGATGTCGCGGTCCAGTCGGGCGAGGGCGCCCGGGCCCAGGCCGTCATTGAGGACGCGGTTGCCTCCGGCCGCCTGGTTCACCACCGCGATGTTCCTGGTGCCGGGTTTCTGCTGGAGGCGGTCGAAGAGCTGGTCGGGCCAGCGGTTGTTGCCGTTGGTGGTGGAGCCCCGACCATCGGTGAGCGAGTCACCGAGGACGGCGACCGCGGTCGTGGCGGGCCGGGAGAGCACCTCGACATCGCTGAGCAGATACCAGTGGTTGGTGGAGGTCGCGCCGGGAAGGTCCTCGGCCCGGGTGTGGTCGCCGTGCCGGAGGTAGGAGGTGGTGCGGGAGCCCGGGTGCGAGGTGAGGGCGAGGGAGGCCTGGCCCTCGGCGAGATACGCCGTCACGGTCAGGTTGGAGCCCGGTGCCAGGGTGAAGTCCAGGGGGTCCGAGACCACTTGGGCGCCGACGGGCACGCTCGTGGACTCCCGCCCGCTGAACGTCACCGTCCGGGTGGTGCCCGGCTCTATCGCCCCGACCCCGGCCTGCCCGCCCAGCGGGAGCGCCACGGTCACCGCGGTCAGCGGCAGCGCGGTGCCGCCGAAGGCATTGGAGAAGCGCAGCCGGACGCGGTCGCCGCCGGTGGTCACGCGCACGGTCTGCCGCAGGGTGGTGTCGACGAGTACGGCCCGGTCACCGGTGAACGGCGCGGGCGGCATGTTCCCGGACTCGGTGAGCTGGGGCATCGCGGACCAGGTGTTCACCCAGTGCCGGGCGGACGCCGCCGCGTCGCCGGCCCCGGCGTCGCGCTGCGGGCTCCCCACGAGGGCCACCACGGCGGACGAGGTCACCACGAGGGCCAGAGCGAGGACACAGACGGCGATCAGGTGGGCGAGGGACCCCCTTCTCGACGCCTCGGACGGCTGCGGGCTGCTGGACAACTCCACGAGCGGGGACCTTTCTCGGGCATGCGGAACATGAACGGGAGCCGGAGGCGCGGAACATGAACGGAGCCGGGCGCACGCCGGGTGGCGCGCGCCCGGAGGGGCGGTCAGGACGTGGCAGGACGCGTCAAGCGGTCGTACACGCGGTCCCGTTGAGGGCGTACGCCGTCGGTACCGCGCTGTTGCCGGTGTGGCTCGCCTGGTAGCCGACGCTGACGCTCGCGCCAGGCGCGATGGCGGCGTTGTACGAGACGTTGGTCGCGGTCACAGCGCCGCTGGTCGGGCTGTACGTGGCGCCCCAGCCGTTGGTGATGGTCTGTCCGGCGGGCAGGGTGAACGCCAGCCGCCAGCCGTTGATCGCCGTCGTACTGGTGTTGGTGATGGTCACCGAGGCGGTGAGGCCGGTGTTCCAGGTGTTGGGGGTGACGGTCACCTTGCAGGGGCCCGCCGGGGGTTGCGGCGCGGGACCGGACGAGTTGTTGAGGCCGAAGAAGGTGAGGACGCGCTCGCCCATGCCCCAGGCGTACAGGTTGTGGCCGGTGCCCTGGAGACTGACGGCCTCGACCAGGGCGCGGTCACCGGTGCCGCCGTAGCGGGTGCGGGTCCAGTTGGACTGGGGCGAGTCGGTGGTGGTCGGCGTCTGGCTGACACCGTGGACGTTGGTCCACTGCTTGATCTCCTCGCCGAAGTTCGGGTAGCGCAGGACGTCGTCCTCGGTGCCGTGCCACAGCTGCATGCGCGGCCGGGCTCCGGTGTAGCCGGGGTAGGCGCCCCGGACGAGGTCGCCCCAGGCCTGCGGGGTGCGGATGATGATGCCGCCCGCGCAGTCGCTGTTCCACTCGGAGCCGTTGGTGGTGGCGAAGCAGGCGAAGGGCACGCCCGCGAACGCGGCGCCGGCGGCGAACACGTCGGGGTAGTCGCCGAGCAGGACGTTGGTCATCATCGCGCCGGAGGAGATGCCGGTGACGAAGATCCGGTCGGTGTCGGCGTCGTAGGTACGGACGGTCCAGTCGACCATGGACTTGATGCCCACCGGGTCGCTGCCGCCGCCGCGGCGCAGCGCCTGCGGGGAGGCGACATCGAAGCACTTGCTGCTGCGGGTGACGGACGGGTACACGACGATGTAGCCGTATTTGTCGGCGAGTTGGGCGTACTCGGTGCCGTTGTACATGGCGGGCCCGGAGCCGGTGCAGTAGTGCACGGCCACGAGGATCGCCGGGTTGGCGGTGACGCTCTCCGGTACGTACAGGTACATCTGCAGGTTGCTGGGGTTCTCGCCGAAGCCGGTGATCTCGGTGAGCGCCGCCCGGGGTGCGGCCTCGGCCCTCGCGTCCGGAGCTGCCGCGGCCGCGGCCGTGGGCGCGGTGAGGAGCGTGGCGGCGAGCAGCGGCACCAGTGCTCCGAGGAGCGCGACGAGTAACGCACGCAGCGGTCTCCGCGCGGTGGTGTGGGGGGTGACGGACACGTCGTCGTACCTTCCTGTGACGGGTTCAGCAGGAGGAGTTGGTCTGGGTGAGCAGGCCCAGCCGCCAGGGGAGTTGGGAGTAGTCGCCGCTCGACGCGGGGTCCATGCCCTGGTACAGGTAGCGCAGCCGGCACGGGTTGATCTTCTGGGTCTGGTCGACGCCGTCGCGGATCAGGTCGCCGTGGCTGAAGTCCACGGTCCAGGCGGGTTGTCCGGCCTCGAAGGTCACGTTGGTGGAACGGATGAAGGGATCGGCCTCGGTCTCCGCGAGAGGCGTCCACGTACCGCCCAGGCTGTCGGCGGTCCAGGCGCGGAAATAGCGCCGCCAGTCGGACTTCGTGGCGAGCGCCTCGACGAGCATCAGGTACGTGCCGCTGTCGCCGATCCGGTAGACGTTGCTCGCCTCGAACAGGTCGAAGCGGTTGGGCTCGGAGAGCACGATCGCGGTGTCCCGGAAGCCGTTCGGGAACTCGCCGAGGGTGGTGCGGGAGCGGTACTGGTGACCGTTGCCGTCGGAGAAGAACAGATAGCAGTCGGTCGTGTCGCGGATCGTCCAGAAGTCCAACCAGGCGCCGTTGCCCTTGTTCTCGGTGACGATGGGCGGCTCGCTGTCGAAGAAGTACCTCGGCGCGCTCCAACTGCCCGGATCGGCGGGGTTGTTCGAGGTGGAGTACGACGGCGGACCGGTCTGGTAGACCATGTACCAGAGCTTCTGGGGCGCGAAGTAGAACACCTGGGGCGCGGCGGCGTACCGGTTGCCGATGTTCGGGTTGGTGCCGAGGAACGTCTGGGGTGCGGCCGCCGCGTCGGACCAGTCGGCGAAGCTGGTGTGCGCCAGGCTCCACGCGCCCGCCGTGTCGGCGGTGGTCGCGTAGACGTGCCACCGGTCGCCGTATCGGAAGACCGTGGGGTCCTTGATCGAGACGATCGGGTGCGTGGCGTCCGGCTTGGGGGAGATCAGCGGGCCGGTCGAGGACCAGCTGAACGAGCCGGGCAGTGGGCCCGCGCCGCCGGTACGGGAGGCGTCGGCGGCCGCCGGGCCGGGGGCCAGCGAGGTCAGGCCGACGGCCAGTAACGCCAGGACCAGTCCGCTGATGAACGTACGCATGCGTGGAGTCGCCATCGACTCACCCCTCTCGGAAGGGAAGCGCTCGGCGAGCATCGTGGCATGCACATGGCCGCCCTGGAAGCGCTCCCACGCGTCGAAAGAATTCGCTCGCGCCGACCGCCAGGGGTGCCTGTCCCGACCCGCGAAGGGTGGCCGCTCCCCCACCAGGGGTGACGGAATGCGTTTTGCGCAAAGCGTTGACTAGAAAGCGCTTGCCCTCTACGTTCCGTTCAGCAGTGTGAACCAGCTGCGCACTACTCCGCGTGTGGGCCGACACGCGCCAGAACCCAATCAGCCTGGGGTTGCACACCTTCCGGGACACCGAGGGCTCCACTTCCTCGAGCCCCGCCGCTCACACAAATCAATATGGCGAACGCTGTTCATGTACATGACCCATAAGCTCTTCCTGAAGGGACGCACCCGCATGCGTACCGTCCCCCCACGTACACAGGCGCAAAGATCAGTCAGGGTGGCCGCCGCGGCCGCCCTGGCGGCGGCCGCCGTCCTCGCCCTGCCGCAGTCCGCGGGAGCCGCGGAGACCGCGCCGATCGGCTACGGCGCCGGGACAACCGGTGGCGGCAGCGCCACCCCGGTCACGGTCTCGACACTCGCCGCCTTCAAGACCGCCGTCACGGGTGACACGGCCAAGGTCGTCCGCGTCAGCGGACTGATCTCGCTGAGCGGTCAGGTCGACATCGGCTCCAACACCACGGTGCTGGGCGTGGGTTCGTCGTCCGGGTTCACCGGTGGCGGCCTGCGGATCAAGGAGGCGACCAACGTCGTCGTCCGCAACCTGAACATCAGCAAGCCGGTCGCACCCGCCGACGGCGTCACCGTCCAGGAGTCCACGAAGGTCTGGATCGACCACAACTCCTTCTCGGCGGACCGTGATCACGACAAGGACTACTACGACGGGCTGCTGGACATCAACCACGGCTCGGACTACGTGACGGTGTCCTGGAACACCTTCAAGGACCACTTCAAGGGATCGCTCGTCGGCCACAGCGACAACAACGCCTCCGAGGACACCGGTCACCTGAAGGTGACGTACCACCACAACCACTTCGGCAACGTGTACTCGCGCATCCCCAGTCTGCGCTTCGGCACCGGGCACTTTTACAACAACTACGTGGACGGCGCCGACACCGCCTGCCACTCGCGCATGGGCGCTCAGATGCTCGTGGAGAACAACGTCTTCCGCAACACGAAGATCGCGGTCACCACGAACCGCAGCAGTGACGTGGACGGCTACGCGAATCTGCGCGGCAACGACCTCGGCGGAGCCGCCACCGAGGTCTCCCAGGTGGGGTCGTTCACCACCCCGCCGTACGGCTACACCGCGGAGTCCGCCTCGTCCGTCGTCGCCTCGGTGACGTCGGGTGCGGGCGCCGGGAAACTCTGAGAACCCTCCAACCCCCCATCCGCTCGGACAACAGAAGGAATCGGGACATGACTTCTGCAGCACGTCCACGCGCGCATGCACGCGCGATGACCGGGACGGTGGCCGCCTTCGGTCTCTCATTTGGCATGATCATGACCAGCGGCGCCACTCCGGCGAACGCCGCCACCTGGCCGACGCCCACCAACAGCCAGCCGGTGAGCTCCACCATCTCGGTGTCCGGCACCAGGGACGGCGGCATGGTGCGCTACTACGGCAGCGGCGACCTGGCCGGTGACGGCCAGGAAGAGGGCCAGGACCCGATCTTCAAGCTCGCGGCCGGCGCCACGCTGAAGAACGTCATCATCGGCGCGCCCGGCGCCGACGGCATCCACTGCGAGGGCAACTGCACCCTGCAGAACGTGTGGTGGGAGGACGTCGGCGAGGACGCGGCGACCTTCCGCGGCGGCTCCACCTACACGGTGACCGGCGGCGGCGCGAAGAAGGCGGCGGACAAGGTCTTCCAGCACAACGGGCCGGGGACCCTGAACATCTCCAACTTCGCCGTCAGCGACTTCAAGACGCTGTACCGCTCCTGCGGCGACTGCTCCACGCAGTACACGCGCAAGGTGAACCTCAACAACATCGAGGTGACGGGGACCGGCTCCACCGCACGGCTCGTCGGCATCAACGTCAACCGGGGCGACGTGGCGACACTGCGCAGGATCACGATCCTCAACGACAGCGGCCGCAAGGTCATCCCGTGCCAGAAGTACAACAACAACACGGCGGTCGGTACGGGCCCCGACAGCACCAACTGCCTGTACTCCACGTCGGACATCACCTACAGGTGAGACCGCTCATCACCCACCGGTGAGTCCACTCCCGGCGGCCGGACGGAGCCTCCCCCCACGGGCCTCGTCCGGCCGTCGGACGTTCAGCCGGTGCCGTGCAGTCGAGGGCCCGGCCGGTGGGCCGTTCACCAGGTCTTGCGCTCCCACAGCGGGCCGATCAGGGCCCACTCCTCGTCCCACTGGTCCATCCGCCGCCGCTCCAGGCGGCCGCGTACGAGCCTGCCGCCCACGTAGGGCACGGCCGCGACGCACACGCCCGCCAGACCGCCGACGAGCGCGGCGCGCAACTGGGCCTGGGACTCGCCGGCGGGCTTGGTGACCAGGCGGCCCTCGGTGTCCGTCCAGACGGTGACCTGGGTGCCCATCAGGGTGGCGGGCTCGACCCGGGCCTGGCCCTGGCGCTCGGAGCCGTCCGGTGCCGTCCAACGCACCTTCGCCCACACCTTCTCGGCCCCCGGTCCACTCGTGGCGGACGGCTCGGGCGCGTCCTGGGTGAGGAGCGCGGCGGTGGAGCGCCACTCCGCACGCTGCCGGGCGAGACCGGACTCGACGGACTCCGCCGACAGCAGTCCGGCGATCACCCCTCCGCACACGGTCAGGGCCCAGGCGGCCAGCACCACCCAGGACTCCAGCCGGTCGCTGCGCCGTTTGAGCGGGTTGCGCCGCCATCGCCACAACCACACCTTCGGACCACGGAATGCCACCATCGGGGGCACCCTCCCTCACGCACGCAGGACAGCCGGACCTCTCTCCCATACGGCGGCGCTCCCCGCACTGCTCATGCGACGTGGGTCACGCCGCCCGGCCCCGGCTCCCGCGCCGACCGCCGATTCCTCGCTCACATGCCTGCTGACCTGCGGTGACAGTGTCTCGACGGGTGACTGTCAGTGGTGGGGTGCAGACTGGCCCGTGACTGAGACGACGACGTCCCGGAGGTGGTCGGCATGACCGAGGTACTGCTCACCGTAGGCACCCGCAAAGGGCTGTTCATCGGGCGGCGGCGAGGCGGCGCCGGGGGTGCCTGGGAGTTCGACGAGCGCCCCTACTTCAACGCGCAGGCTGTGTACGCGGTCGCCATCGACACCCGCACGGACACGCCCCGGCTGCTGGTCGGCGGCGACAGCACACACTGGGGTCCGTCCGTGTTCCACTCCGACGACCTGGGCCGCACCTGGACCGAGCCGGCGCAGCCCGCGGTCAAGTTCCCGAAGGACACCGGCGCCTCCCTGGAGCGGGTGTGGCAGCTGCACCCGTCGGCCGCCGAGCCGGACGTGGTGTACGCGGGCACGGAGCCGGCCGCGCTGTACCGCTCCGAGGACCGCGGCGAGACCTTCGAGCTGGTACGACCGCTGTGGGAGCACCCGACCCGCGACAAGTGGTTCCCGGGCGGTGGCGGGGAGGGGCTGCACACCATCCTCACCGACCGGCGGGACCCGCGCGCGGTGACGGTCGCCGTCTCCGCCGCCGGCGTGTTCCGCACCGAGGACGGCGGCGCGAGCTGGTCGCCCTCCAACTCCGGTGTCTCCGCGGTGTTCCTGCCGGACCCCGACCCGGAGTTCGGCCAGTGCGTGCACAAGGTCGCCCGGGACGCGGTGACCCCCGACCGGCTGTACCTCCAGAACCACTGGGGTGTCTACCGCAGCGACGACGCGGGCGCGCACTGGACCGACATCGGCGAGGGCCTGCCGTCCACCTTCGGGTTCGCCGCGGTCGCCCATCCGCGGCGCGGGGACACCGCGTATGTGTTCCCGATCAACGCGGACTCCGACCGGGTCCCGGCCGACCACCGCTGTCGCGTCTTCCGCACGGCGGACGCGGGCAAGAGCTGGGAGCCGCTCTCGGCGGGGCTGCCGACGGAGGACCACTACGGCACGGTGCTGCGCGACGCGATGTGCACGGACGGCGCGGATCCGGCGGGGGTGTACTTCGGCAACCGCAACGGCGAGGTGTACGCGTCGGCCGACGACGGCGACAGCTGGCGGCAGTTGGTGTCGCATCTGCCGGACGTGCTGTGCGTGCGCGCGGCGGTCATCGGCTGAGGCGGACGGGAAAGCGTGGACATGAACGGGGGATTCTCGTCACGCGGGTCACGCGGGTCACGCGGGTCGTTCGGTGAGCACCGGTGCCGACCGCCAAGTCGGCCCGGAGTTCGCCCTGTTCGGCAACGAAACGGTCAACGCCGGTCACCCGCCGACCACCGGTTGATCGTCACCGCCGTTACGGCAGTAGGGTGACGCCGTGGCACCACGACCGTTGCACGAAATCGTCGAACCGGGCTGGGCGAAAGCTCTGGAGCCCGTGGCCGGAAGGATCGCCGAGATGGGCGACTTCCTGCGCGCGGAGATCGCCGCGGGGCGCACCTATCTCCCGGCCGGCCCGAACGTCCTACGGGCCTTCCAGCAGGCCTTCGACGACGTCCGCGTCCTCATCGTCGGCCAGGACCCGTATCCGACACCGGGGCACGCGGTGGGGCTGTCCTTCTCGGTCGCTCCGGAGGTACGACCGCTGCCGGGCAGCCTGATCAACATCTACCGGGAGCTCAACAACGACCTGGGCCTCCCCCACCCGTCCAACGGCGACTTGACCCCTTGGGCCCAGCAGGGCGTACTGCTGCTCAACAGGGCGCTCACCACGGCCCCGCGCAAGCCCGCCGCGCACCGCGGCAAGGGCTGGGAGGAGGTCACCGAGCAGGCGATACGGGCGCTGGCCGCGCGCGGGCGCCCACTGGTGTCCATCCTGTGGGGCCGCGACGCCCGCAATCTCCGCCCTCTCCTCGGAGACCTCCCGTCCATCGAGTCCGCCCATCCCTCCCCCATGTCGGCCGACCGCGGCTTCTTCGGTTCCCGCCCCTTCAGCCGAGCCAACGACCTCCTGACCCGGCAGGGCGGCACTCCCGTGGACTGGCGCCTGCCATGACCGGCGGCGGCGACGGGCGTTCCGTCGTGCTCGCCGTGGACTCCGGTGGCTCCGGGGTGCGCGTGGCGGTGGCCGTGGGTGGTGAGGTGCTCGGGGAGCCGCTCGCGTCACAGGAGCCGGTGCGGACCGGGGTGCGGGGCATCGATGCCGGGCATCTGATGGAGCAACTGCTGCCCATGGCACGGCGGTTGATCGACGGCGCCGGGCTCGGCCGTCCCGTCGCGGTGGCCGTCGGGGCCGCTGGGTTCGCCTCGCTAGGGGAGCACCTGCGTGCCGAACTGCCCTCGGCGTTGGCGCGTGAACTGGGGGTGCGCCGTGTCGCGCTGGTGGCGGACGCGGTCACCGCGTACACCGGCGCGCTCGGCTCCCGGCCGGGGGCGGTGATCGCTGCCGGTACGGGGCTGATCGCGATCGGTACGGACCTGGAGAGCTGGCGTCGGGCGGACGGCTGGGGGCATCTGCTCGGGGACTGCGGCAGCGGGGCGTGGATCGGGCGGGCAGGGCTGGAGGCGGCGCTGCGGGCGCACGACGGGCGGAGCGGCGGTTCGGCCCGGCTGCTGGCGTGCGCCGAGGAGTCGTTCGGTCCGGTCGACGGACTGCCCGGGCGGCTCTACCCCAGACCCGACCGCCCGGCGGTGCTCGCCTCCTTCGCACCCGAGGTGGCCGCCTGCGCCGCCGACGACCCGGTGGCGGCCGACATCCTGCGCACGGCGGCCCGGCACATGGCCGACTCCGCGGCCGCCGTCTGTCCGGCCTCGGGCGAGCCCCGAGTGGCGCTCACCGGGGGCCTGTTCCAGCTGGGCGAGCCTCTCCTCGTACCGCTGGAGGCGGAGTTGGCGGAGCGGTTGCCGTACGCGCGGCGGGTGGCCGCGGAGGGGGATCCGCTGCGCGGTGCCGTGCGTATCGCGGCCGATCTGGCCATCGGCGAACTCCGGTTGCCGTACGACAAACATATGTTGTACGTGGTGGCCGAAACGTAGTACCTGAAATACGGAGCAAACCAGCCTGTCGGACAAGCACCACTGTGGGCGGCCAAGAACGCTGCTCAGCAGATAAATGCGGTATTGATCGGCCCTGATTGACCCTGATCGGCACGTAACTCATCAGACAAATCCGGACGGATACCGCTCACCTGCACCCTCCCCGAACAGGGGAACCCAAGAAGCCAGTAACATGCGGCGCCATGAGCTCCCCCACTGGGCCCGCGTCCGGCCTGCCAGTACGAATGCCGCGACCCCGTCAGCCGGGAAGGCATCGCCGCCCCGAGCCGCTGGCGGCTCCCGAGGGCGCGCCCGCGCTCGTCCTCGCGGTGCCCGGCACGCCCAGCGCCGCCACGCGCGGCCTCGCCGAGGAGGTCGTGAGCATCGCCCGCTCCGAGCTGCCCGGCCTCGACGCCCGCATCGCCTACGTCGATGGCGGCTCCGACGAGTTCCCCACGCTGCAGTCGGTGCTCACGTACGCCGCCGAGGAGCGCACCGCCCGTTTCGAGCAGGCACGCGCCGCCGGCCTGGACGTCAAGGAGCCCGACGGCCCCGTCGCCGTCGTCGTGCCCCTGCTGGCCGGTCCCGACAGCGCGACCCTGCGCCAGGTCCGCCAGGCCGTCATGGAGAGCAGGATCGCGGCCGAGCTGACCGATGTCCTCGGCCCGCACCCGCTGCTCGCCGAGGCGCTGCACGTGCGGCTGTCCGAGGCTGGTCTGGCGCGTGCCGACCGGGCCCGGCTGTTCACCGTGGCCACCGCCGCCGACGGCATCATCCTCGCCTCCGTGGGCGGCGAGGAGGCCGTGCAGGCGGCCGGGATCACGGGCATGCTGCTGGCCGCGCGCCTCGCCGTGCCGGTGATGGCCGCCGCGCTCGACCAGGACGGCTCGATCACCTCCGTGGCCGAGCAGCTGCGCTCCTCCGGCTCCCAGCAGCTCGCGCTCGCGCCGTACCTGATAGGGCCGGAGATCGACGCCGATCTGATCGAGGCGGCCGCGAAGGAGGCGGGCTGCTCCGCCGCCGAGGCGCTGGGCCCGTACCCGGCGATCGGCAAGCTGGCGCTCGGCAAGTACACGACGGCGCTCGGTATCTCGCCGCAGCAGCCGCAGGGCATGCCGGTTCGCTGACCGCATACGGCCGAGGGCCCGCTCCTTTCGTAGGAGCGGGCCCTTCCAGCACGGCCCTGCGGGCCGCTGAAAAGCACGGGGCGCAGCCCCGTCTTTTCAGGGGCGCGGGGAACCGCGCGAGCAACCAACGACAACCCGCACCCGCCATACAAACCCCACCCCCCGAGCTCTCACGCGAAGCGGGGCCGAAGGGGCAACTACCCCTGGGGACGGGAATGAGTAGGGGCGGGGGCGAAATCCTCAGGCCTGGGCGAAGGACGTGCCGCGTAGGGGGTGGGAGAGCGACGTCAGGGCCTGTTCCAGGCGGTGGAGGTGGGCCAGGGCCTGTTCGGCGCCGGGGTGGTGGGGCGGGGGCCCGGCGTCGGCTCCGGTGAGGTGTTCCGGGGACGCGCCCACCAGCGTGGCGACGGCCGACTCGACGCGGTGGCAAGCGGCCGTGAGGCGGGTGTCGTGGGAGGCGTCGGGATCGGCGGCCACGGCGGCGAGGCCGCGGGCTTCGCGGGCGCAGTCGTCGAGCAGGGCCAGCACCTGGCGGGCCCGTTCCTTGCGGGGGCGCAGCGGGTTGAGCGGGTGCACCAGGGGCGCGAGGGAGAGTCGTACGCGCCCCAGGAGCGCCTCCAGCTCGGCCACGCGCGGCGCGGGGTCCGCATCGGGGTCCCCGGCCAGGCGCCGGGCCGCTGTCGCGGTGCAGCCGTGGACCTCGTGCAGGGCACGTCGTACCCAGCGGTTGGTGACGGCGTCCGTGGTGACCGGCAGGATCAGCGCCACGGCGAGCCCGGCGCCGAGCGCGCCGACCCCGGTCTGGGCGAGCCGGAGGCCGAGAAGCGCCGGGGTCAGGACGCCGAGGAGACCGTAGAGCAGGCCCACCATGACGGTCACGCACAGCATCATCCAGCTGTAGGACAGGGCGGCCGTGTAGAAGATGCCGAACACGCACACGGCGATCAGTGCGGCGGTGGGGGCCGGAGCGCCTTGCAGGGGTACGGCGACCAGGAGTCCGACGAGGATGCCGGTGATCGTGCCGAGGAGGCGGCGGAAGCCGCGGACCAGGGTCTCGCCGCGTGATGTGGTGTTCACGAAGATCCACCAAGCCGTACCGACGGCCCAGTACCAGCGCTCCTGGGAGAGGACCTGGCCCGCGACCATCGCGAAGGCGCAGGCCGCGGTCGCCTGGAAGGCCTGGCGGGTGGTGGGGCGGGCTAGGGGGTGTCCTGAAAGTCCCGTGCGGTGCCCGCGCCCGCCGCGGGTGGGGGTCCCCCCGCTCGAGCGGAGCCGAGAGTGGGGGAGGCTGGTGTCACAGCCGGTGCGTGCCCTCGGCGTGCCGGACGAAGGCCCTCGATGGGGGTCCCCCCGCTCGAGCGAAGCCGAGAGTGGGGGAGCGTGCCGGGCGCCGCGGGTGCTGTGCGGGACTTTCACCACACCCCCTGGTCCGCGGCCGTCCTTCGGGGCGGGCGCGGCCGGCGGCGGGGTGCGCCGTTCGATGCACCAGGCGGCGAAGCGGACCGCCGAGGAGGCCATCAGCGAGAGGGTCATCGCCGTGTACAGGTCCGGCAGTTGTGCGGGGACGGCGTGCAGGAACTGGGTGACGAAGAACGTCATGAAGGCGAAGATGCCGAGCGCGTGGCCGCGCGGTCCCCAGCGGCGGGCGTACACACCGCAGAAGATGACCGCGAGCCAGGCGGCGTCGCGCAGGGCCGGCGTCTCGTGCAGCAGCGTCGCGAGGGCCAGGACCGGGAAACCCGCGGCGGGCAGCAGCGCGGTGGTGACCGCCTGGCCGCGCACGGTCGGGTCGGCGACCGTGAACAGGGCGAGGAGCGCCGCGAGTCCGCCCGTGATCGAGGCGGTCAGCGACAGCCCGGCCAGCTCCGACAGGGTCACCGCCAGCGCGATGCCGAACACCGCCCGCAGGGAGACCCGCAGCCGCAGCAGCCCCGGGTCCGGAGCCATGAACATCCTCTTCATCGCAGGCCGCCCGCCCCTCTCCCGTACAGATCCCGTGGTCGGACCCGTACAAATCCCGTACCGATGCCTGTCCTCATGACATGGGAATGGCGCCGCGGCACGGATCCGGCTTCATTGCCGTCCTGCGCTGCGCGGCGCCATTTGATGGGCATCAGGAAAGCATCCGGGGAGCAGTGGCTCAACCGGCGTTCGATTCACTGGGCCATTGGTACAGTCGGCCGTGATCGCCTGACCTCGCAGGGAGGCCAACGGACCATGGCCGTGGACGAGCTCGACACCCGCATCCTGCGGCTGCTGCTGGAGCAGCCGCGTACCAGCGTGCGCGAGTACGCCCGTATCCTCGGCGTCGCCCGAGGCACGCTCCAGGCGCGGCTGGACCGGCTGGAGCGGGACGGTGTGATCACCGGTTCGGGGCCGTCGTTGTCCCCCGCCGCACTCGGCCACCCCGTGCTGGCCTTTGTGCACATCGAGGTGACCCAGGGGCATCTGGACGACGTGGGGGACGCGCTGGCGGCCGTACCGGAGATCGTCGAGGCGTTCTCGATCACCGGCGGCGGCGATCTGCTGACGCGGGTCGTGGCCCGGGACAACGCGCATCTGGAGGACGTGATCCAGGCGCTGATCAGTCTGCCGGGCGTGGTGCGTACGCGGACGGAGGTGGCCCTCAGGGAGCGGGTGCCGTACCGGCTGTCGCCGTTGGTCGAGTCGATCGGCCGGGCGGCGAGGAAGTGATCGGCGGAGAGGCGATCGACAGAGAAGTGATCGCTGACATCCTGGGGGCATGAGCATTCTCGGCAGCACTCCGGTCATCTTCGATCTCGACGGAACGCTCGTGGACAGTGAGCCGAACTACTACGAAGCAAGCCGCCGGACCCTGGCCGAGCACGGAGTCACGGACTACAGCTGGCCGGACCATGAGCGCCACGTGGGCATCAGCACCCGGGAGACGGTCGTGTCGTGGACCGAGCGGTACGGTCTGGACGCGCCGGTCGAGGCGGTCCTCGCCGACAAGAACCGCCACTATCTGGAGTTGGCCCGCGCCGGGACGCATGTCTATCCGGAGATGCGGAAGTTCGTGGAACTGCTGGCGGCCGACGCGGTGCCGATGGCCGTGGCCTCGGGTTCGTCCCGCGAAGCCATCGAGGTGATCCTGAAGGGCACCGGGCTCGACGCGCGGCTGCGGACCGTTGTGTCGGCGGACGAGGTCGGCCGTGGCAAGCCGGCGCCCGATGTGTTCCTGGAGGCGGCCCGGCGGCTGGGCGCGGCCCCGGCCGACTGTGTGGTGGTGGAGGACGCGGCCCCGGGAGCGGCCGCCGCCCACGCGGCCGGGATGCGGTGCGTCGCGATCCCGTACGTCACCGCCCAGGCGGACGATCCGGCGTTCGCGACGGCGGGGCTGTTGGTACGCGGCGGGCAGGAGGAGTTCAAGGCGGGGGAAGCGTACGACTGGCTCGTGGCGTCCCGTTGAGCGGCATCGCGCCGCGGAGCCCGGTACGCCGAAGGTGTCGGTGGACCGGGCTCCGTTGCTTGCTGCTCGTGCAGGATCAGGACGCCGTGTCGCCGCCCGTCCCCCGGGCCCGCCGGTGGAGGATCCAGCCCGTCACGGTGAGCGCGGCGGCCGAGGCGGCCACGCCGAGCACGGTCATACCCGTGGAGGCGAGGCTGCCGCCGTCGCCCGTCGTGGTGCCGCCGCCCGTGCTGCCGGACCCGCCCGTGCTGCTGCTACCGCCGGTGCTGGTGCTGCCGCTGGTCGTGCCGCCGCTGGAGCTGCCGCCGTCGTCACCGTCGCCCTCGTCGTCGGTGTCCACCGGGTCCTGGCCGACGAAGGCGACCGGGACCTTGACGTCCTGGGAGCGGTCCCCGGACAGGGTGTGGTCGGCGCGGGTGGCGAGGACGCACGTGGCCTTGAAGCAGTCGGTGAACTCGTCCTTCGCGTCGACGGTCAGCTCGACCTCGAACTTCCCGCCCTCCTCGTACGGGGTCGCCAACTCCTCGCCGTAATCCGGCGGGTTGGAGGAGATCCACGCGGAGGAGTGCGACTCGCCCGTCATGTCGACGCCGCCGATGCAGGGGGTGGGCAGTTCGCCGTCGCCGTTGTCGACGCACAGGGCGACGTAGATGCCCTTCTCCTCGTCGTAGCCGGAGCCGGTGATCTTGAGGGTCTGGTTCTCGGTGGCGAGGTTGTTGACCGGGGTGACGGTGAGCTTCTGGCCCTCGGAGCCGGTGACGGTCTTCGTGCCGGACGGCTCGTCGTCCGCATCGCCGTCGCCGCCCCCGTCACCGCCGCCGGTGCTGCTGTCGGCCTCGGTGACCGTGAGGGTGATGGGCGAAGTACGGGTCGTGCCCACGGAGTTCTTGAACTCGGCGCGGTACTCGTAGCCGTCGTGCGCGGCCTTCGCCGTGAAGGTGTACGCGTTCTTCGTGGCGCCCTCGATGTCGGTCCAGGTCTGGCCGCCGTCGGCGCTGACCTGCCACTTCACGGTGGGCTCGGGGAGGGCCTCGGCCGCCGCCACGAGCGACACCTCGGTGCCGGGGGCCACGGAGCGGTCCGTCGGCGACTGGGTGACCTTCGGGGTCATCCGGCGGTCGAGCTTGATGATCAGGCTCTCGGCCGGGTTAGTGGCGTAGACGGAACCGGCGCCCGGGAGGACGGCGATTCCAGCGAGGCTGGTGAAGCGCGTGCCCGGCAGGGCGAGCGTCTGGGCGGCCTGCTCGAACGTCGCGCTGTCGTAGACGTCCAGGGCGCCCACGTTGTCCGCGCCGTCGTCCGCGTTGCCGTAGTCGCCGCGGAGGACGAAGGCCTCCTTGGTGGTCTTGTCGAAGGTCACGGCCATGGGCCGGTCGGTGCCCTTCAGCGTGGCGAGTGACTTGCCGTCCTTGTCGTACACGAGGGCCGAATAGCCGCTGCCCACCCAGACGTTGCCGGTCTCCACGTCGACCTCGACGAAGGCGAGCAGGTCCGTGGGCAGGTCGACCGTGGCGGTGACGTCGAGGGAGGCGGCGTCGATACGGCGCAGTTTCCCGGCGGCGGCGTCGGCGGACCAAATGACGCCGCGGGTGGTGTCCACACCGAACTCGGCGCCGCCGTCGAGGGTCACGGAGTCCTTGACCGTGCCGGTGGCGATCTCGACCTTGGAGAGCACCGCCCCCTGGGAGATCAGGACGGTGCCGGCGTCGGTGCCGGGACCCACTCCGGTGATCGAACCGCCGGCCGGCCAGACGCCCTTGGCGGCGGTGTCGCCGTCCTTGGCGGTGCCGATGCCGCGCACCGGGTACTGGAATACGACCCCGTCACCGGCGAGCGGTGCGACGATCCGCTGGATGTTGCGGGGGCCCAGGACGCCGGTGGAGCTGGGGGCCTGGGCGACGTGGCTGAGGAGTTTGCCGTCCTTGGGGTCGAGCGCGTAGAGGCCCGCCTCGTTTACGTCCGAGGTGTCGGGGATGTTGGAGGAGCCGACGTAGAGCTTCCCCGACTCCGGGTGCAGCAGGGTGTCCTGCGGCTGGCCGACGTTGTTGTAGGAGGCCGACTTCACATAGCTGACGGTGCCGGCGGGTAGGTCGACGCCGTCACCGTCGCCACCGCCGTCACCGGGGTCCTGGCCCTCGAAGGTGACGGGGATGCGCACGTCCTGGGAGCGGTCTCCCGCGGCGCGGTGGTCGACGCGGGTGACGACCGAGCAGGTGACCTGGGTGCAGTCGAGGCCGGTGTCCTTGGACTTGACGGTGATGTCGACGTCGAATGTGCCGCCCTCGCCGAAGGTCTCGGTGAGGTCGCCCTCGTTGGGGTCGTCCTTGGGCACGATCCACTTCGAGGCGCCGCTGTCGCCGGTCTGGTCGGCGCCACCGAGGCAGGGCGTGGGGATGCGGTCGTCGCCGTTGTCCTTGCAGAGGGCGACGTAGATGCCCTTGGTCTCGTCGTAGCCCTCGCCGGTGACCTTGAGCGTCTCGCCGTCGGGGTTCAGATTCGCGGAGGCGGAGACGGTGAGCTTCTGGCCGTTCTTGCCGAGTGCCGTCTTCGGGGTGTCGGCCGCCTGCGCGGCGGAGCCGACGGTGACGGCCGTCGCGGCGGCGGCCACCAGGGCGGCGGCGCCGAGGAGCGCGGCGGGGCGTCTGAGACGGAGTCCGGACGGGCGGGCCGGGCCTCGCCGGTCCGTCGTGTCGTCAGTCATGAGGGTTCCTCACTGCTCGGGTGCGCCCCGCACCCGGGGGACGCCGAGGGCCGGACCCCGTCAAGTGGGCCCGGCCAATGGGTGGTTAGTGGAAGGTGACCGGGATGTGCGCGTCGTACGTGCGGTCGCTGAGGTCGGTGAAGTCGGTGAAGTCGGCGCGGGTGACGACGGCGAGACCCGCGCGGGCGGCGGCACGGGCGGTCGGAGCGGTGGGCACGGCTCTCATAGCGGGCGTGCGCCTTTCTCGGTCGTCGGGGTTCTCCCCTGGGTGGGGAGAAGCCGGGACGGGCCGGCCGGAGCGGGGCCGGCCCGTCGCACCAGTGGGAGCGGTGGACGCTTACTGGAAGGTGACCGGGACGTGGACGTCGTACCTGCGGTCGTTGGTGTCGAAGTGGTCGGCGCGGGTCACGATGGCGCAGGTGACGTCCTCGCCGCAGACGCTGCCGTCTTCGAGGGTGGACTTGACGTAGATGTTCACGCTGAAGGTGCCGCTGGTGCCGAACTTGGAGCTGTTGGCGAAGAGGCCGCCCCAGGTGTTGTTGATCCAGTGCGAGGCGCCGGTCGAGCCGTCCTCGTCCTGGCCGCCGAGGCAGGGGGTCGGCTTGTCGGCGCCCTGGGCGCCGTTGACCACGCAGAGGCCGACGTAGATGCCCTGGCTGGTGTTGAAGCCGGAGCCGGAGACGGTGACGACCTGGCCCGACGCGGCGGCCGTGTCGGGCCCGGTGACCGACAGGTTGTACGTGGTGCTGCCGTCGACGATCGTGCGGGTCGAGGTGGCGGCGGAGGCCGAGGTGGCCAGGCCCAGCGTCAGCGCGGCGGAGGCGGCGACGGCGATACCGGCGCGGGCGGCGATGGGGGTCCCCCCGCTCGAGCGAAGTCGAGAGTGGGGGAGGGCGGAGGGAACGACTCTCACGGGAGAACCTTTCTCGAAGTCGAAGTGCGCGAGATCGAGCGAATCAATCTCGCCACTTAGGTAAGGCTTACCTAACTTGAGCCGTGATCCGTTTGTCAACATACGGCAAAGCAGGTTCAACTGAGCTTCGCGTCACAGGTGTTCAGGCCGAGGGCGTGGCGGCGAGCACGGTGAACCCGGCCGTGGCCTCGCGGCCCCCGGTCGCCGAGTACAGCCGGATGTCGTGTGCGCCCTCGGTCGCGGTGTCGTACAACGGGAATGCGCGGGCTACCCGGCCCTCGTCGTCGGCCACGGCCTGGAAGCGGGTGTCGTCGTCGATCGCGACCAGCACGACCTCGCCCGGCTCGAACCCCTCGCCCGTGACGCGCTGTTCGGCGCCGGGTGCCAGGCTGGGGGTCTCCACGGCGGCCGACTGGGCCGCGTCGGTCCCGGTTTCGCCCGCGTCGCCACCCTCTGCGGTCGTACCGGCCTCGGCGCCTGTCTCCGTCCCCGTCTCCGGCGACGGCGACGGCGACGGCGACCGCGACGGTGTCTCCTCGGTCCCGCTCTGCGGCTGTTCCGTGCCGTGCGCGGAACCGTTACTTCCGGTGCCGACCGTCAGGTCGAGCGGGGCGAGTTGGGCCCCTTCCTCGTACGAGCGGCCGCTCCACTCGGTGAGCAGTGCGGCGCCCTCGGCCGTCAGCGAGACTTTCAGGCCGGCCCAGGTCGCGCCGCCGCTGCGCACGGTCGGCGCGGCGCCGGTGCCGATCTCGGCCAGCTTCAGGTCGTCGGTCTCCCCCGCGCGTTCGACACGCACGTCCAGGGTGCCGGTGCCGCCGTCGAGACGCAGGCGCGGTTCGCCGAGCGTGAGGGCGTCCGCGCCGGAGGTCTTTAGGAAGAGCGAGCCGTCGAGGTCGACGACCGCGTCACCGGCGGCCGGATCCACGCTGCCGCCGTCGACCGGGAACCAGCTCCGGCCGCCGGAGCCACGTACGGCGGGCGCCTTCGCCGTCACCGTCGCCGTGTCGCCCGTGGCCGACGCGAACGTCGGGCCCCAGCTCGCGTATCCGCCGGACACCTCCCGTACGGCCCGCTCTTCTTCCTGTGCCGTCGCCGTGCCCTGGCAGAGCAGGGCGAGCAGCGCGCCCGCCGCCGTCACGGTGGCACCAGGTCTGTTCATCACCTCGAAGTCCTCCCTGGAATGTCGGCCCCCGGGCCGACGAGACGCCCCGCTTCCGGAACGTCAACCGGCTTGCCATTGACCTTCATTGACGTCAGCGGGTTTCCGCGCTTCCGCCCGTAGCCGCGGCGGGGGTACGGCGGCGGCGTGCCCAGAACCAGGCCGCTCCGCCGGCCGCGACCAGACCGCCCGCGGTGATGCCGAGCGGTACGGCGGCGCTGCCCGTGTCGGCCAGCGGGTCGTCCGACGTGGTCGTGGTGCCGTCGGAGCCGCTGGTGCTGCCGGTGCCGCCGGTGGCCGTGCTCGACGCGCCCGCCTTCGGGGTCGCCGTGCTCTCGCTGCCGGAGTCGCCGTCGCTGTCGCCGTCGGCACTGGCGAAGGTCACCGGGATGCGGACCGTCTGGCTCTGGTCGCCGCCCCGGGTGTGGTCGTTGCGGGTGATCACCGCGCAGGTCACGCCGGACTTGGTGCAGTCGGTGTTGGCGTCCTTGGCCCGCACCTTGATCTTCACCGAGAACGTGCCCTTGTGCCCGCTGCCTTCGTAGGGCTGGGCCAACCCCTCCCCGTACGAGGGCGGGTTGGAGGAGACCCACACCGAGGCGCCGGACTCGCCGGACATGTCGACGCCGCCGACGCAGGGGGTCGGGGTCTTGCCGGCGCCGTTGTCCACGCAGAAGGCGACGTAGATGCCCTTCTCGGTGTTGTAGCCGGTGCCGGACACGGTGACCGTCTCGCCGTCCGGGTTCAGTCCGGAGGATTTGGAGACGGTGAGCTTCTGACCTTCGGGGCCGGTCGCGGAGCCGCCGGCGGCCATCGCCGAGGGGGCCGGGGCGAGGATCAGGGCGCTTGCGACGGCGAGCGCGGCCGGGACGACTTTCAGAGCGCGTGGGGCTCGTAGGCCACATCTGTGCATCGGTGTCAGCACTCCCACCATAGGAAACTCAGGTAAGGCTAACCTAAAGTAACGAACAGTCGGTTCGAACGGTAGACATGGAAGGCGGTTCGATGCGTACGCCCGGTAGACCTCAACTCTCCTTGGTCCGAAAGGGAGTTGCCGTCGTCGCAGTCGCTCTCGCCGTACTGGCCACCGGATGCGCAGGTGGCGGCGGGGGCGGCGAGACCGAGGGGGCGGCTCCCACGCCGTCGTCCGCGAGCGCCCGAGCGGCGGCGGCCCTGAAGCAGTTGAAGACGAATTCCCTCGTGCCGCTCGAAGGCGAGGCGCCCACGCCGAAGCTGCCCGTCACCGTCGATTCCTCGGAGGGTCGCGAGGTGACCGTCGAGGACGCCTCACGGATCCTCCCCCTCAACGGGGGCATCGCGGAGATCGTGTTCACGCTCGGCCTCGGTGACAAGGTTGTCGGCCGGGACATCACCGCCACCTTCGAGGAGGCCAAGGACCTTCCCCAGGTCACCAAGGCGCATGATGTGAGCGCGGAGAGCGTGCTCTCGCTGGAGCCGACCGTGGTGCTCGCCGACACCGACACCGGGCCCAGCGAGGCCATCGACCAGATCCGGGACGCCGGGGTGCCGGTCGTCGTGCTCGACCCCGCCACGGAACTCGCCGATGTGAGCACGCGGACCACTCGGGTCGCCGAGGCGCTGGGCGTACCCGCGGCCGGCAAGGCCCTCAACCAGCGCATCGCCGACGAGTTGAAGGCAGCGCGGGCGGCCGTGCCGCAGGGCAGCAAGCCCAAGGTCGCGTTCCTGTACATGCGGGGCTCGGCCGCCGTCTACCTCATCTGCGGCAAGGGCTCGGGCGCGGACTCCCTCATCGCGGCGGCCGGGGCGGAGGACGCCGGGGTGGCCTCCGGCCTGGACAAGCCGTTCACGCCCATCACCAGCGAGGCGCTGGTCAAGGCCCAGCCCGAGGTGATCCTGATGATGACCAAGGGGCTGGAGTCGGTGGGCGGCGTCGACGGGCTCGTCGAGATCCCCGGCATCAAGGAGACACCGGCCGGGATGGACCGGCGGGTGGTGGACCTGGAGGACGGGGTGCTGCTGAGTTTTGGCCCGCGGACGCCGCTGGTGATCGACATTTTGGTGGAGAGGTTGCACCAGGGCTGACGGTGGCGGGTCGGCGGGCGTGGGGAATTCGCCCCCGCCGCCCCTACCCAGTCCCGTCCCCTGGGGGCTGCGCCCCCAGCCCCCGCTTTCGCCCTGCGGGCTCGTCCTCAAACTCCCCCACTCTCGGCTTCGCTCGAGCGGGGGGACCCCCACGACGGGCTGAAAAGCGCCTGGTCAGCTGTCGAAGTCGACCGTCAGGGTCTCGGAGACCGGGTACGACTGGCAGGTCAGTACGTAACCCGCGTCCACCTCGGCCGGTTCGAGGGCAAAGTTGCGGCGCATGTCGGCCTTGCCGTCGGTGACCAGGGCGCGGCAGGTGCCGCAGACACCGCCCTTGCAGGCGAAGGGCAGGTCGGGGCGGGTGCGTTGGGCGCCGTCGAGGATGGTCCGCTCGCGGGAGAGGGCGGAGGTGGTGGAGCGGCCGTCGAGGATGACGGTCACCTCGCTGACGGGCCCCTCGACGGCGGCCTCCTCGTGGCGCGCCTCCCGTAGGGGCTCGTCGTCGGCGTAGAAGAGCTCCTGGTGGACCCGGTCGGCGGGCACGTCGAGCCCGGCCAGCACCTGTTGGGCGTCGCGGACCATGCCGTGCGGACCGCACAGCCACCAGTGGTCGGCGTTCCGTACGTCGACCAGCGCGTCGATGAGCGCCGAGAGCCGGTCGGCGTCGATACGGCCGGAGAGCACCTCGGCCTCACGGGGTTCGCGGGAGAGCACGTGGGCGAGCTGGAACCGGGTCGGGTAGAGGTCCTTCAGGTCCGCGAGCTCGTCGGCGAACATCACGGTGTCGGTACGGCGGTTGCCGTAGAAGAGGGTGACCGTCGCGCGGGAGTCGGCGGCCAGCACGGACTCGGCGATGGACATCATGGGTGTGATGCCGGAACCCGCCGCGATCAGCACATGGTGGCCGGCGGCGGTGAGGTCGGGGGTGAAGGCACCGGTGGGGGCCATCACCTCAACGGTGTCGCCGGGGCGTACGTCATTGACGAGCCAGGACGAGAACAGGCCACCCGGGACGACCCGTACGCCGATCCGCGGACTCGCCCCGACCGGCGAACAGATCGAGTACGACCGCCGCTCGTCCCGCCCCTCGATCTCGCGCCGCAACGTCAGCGACTGCCCAGGCGTGAAGGCGAACTCCTCGGCCAACTCCGCCGGAATGTCGAATCCGACGGCGACCGCGTCCGCACACAGGGGCCGTACGTCGGCGACGCGCAGGAAGTGGAAGGCCGGACGGCGGCGCATGCGCGGGCGTACGGCCGGGGCGGTCCGGGCCGTCGGCTCTTCCCTCAGGCCTTTCATTCAGATCTCCTTGACGTACTCGAACGGCTCGCGGCAGGTGCGGCAGCGCCAGAGGGACTTGCAGGACGTGGCGGCGAAGCGGGAGGTCTCCTCGGTGTCCGGTGAGCCGCAGCGGGGGCAGGTCACCGCGTGCCGGGTGGGTGAGAGGACGAGCGGGACGGGGCCGCCGCGTGGTGCGGGGCCGGGGGGCGCGATGCCGTGTTCGGCGAGCTTGCGGCGGCCTGCCGGGGTGATCCAGTCGCTGGTCCAGGGCGGGTGGAGGACCGTACGGATCTCCACCCGCGTGTACCCCGCGTCGCGCAGCCGCGCCGCCACGTCCGCCCGCATCTCCGCCATCGCCGGGCAGCCCGAATACGTCGGGGTCAGGCTTGCGACCACCGTGCCGTCCTCCGTCAACACGACGTCGCGCAGGACGCCCAGGTCGGCGAGGGTCAGCATGGGCAGCTCGGGGTCGGGCACCTGCTCGGCGATGTGCCGGGCGCGCCGGGTGTCGAGGGCGGTGGTCACCATGTCGCCTCCGGGTGGGCTCGGGCCACGCTCTGCAACTCGGCCAGCAGCGGGGCGAGATGCTCGGTGTGGTCGCCGGCGCGTCCGGCACCCGGCAGCGGCCGGTACACCGGCATCGGCAGTCCGGCCGCCCCGGTGACCTGGCACAGCACGGCGGCGACCTCGTCCCGTACGTCGTACGCGGTGAACAACTCGCCGAAGTACGCGGCCACTTGCTCCAACGCCTTGCGCGTCCGCCGGTGCGACTCCGCGGTGCCGTCGCCCAGCCGCACCACCCACTCGGCGGCGTACTGCCGGTGGTACGTCAGTTCCTTGACGCCCTTGGCGGCGATCGCCGAGAGGACCGGGTCGGGGTGCGCCACCAGGTGCGCGAACTGCGCGAGGCGCCAACTGGACAGCACTAGGAGGCGCACGGTCGAGAACGCGAAGTCGCCGTTCGGCAGTTCGGCCAGGCGTACGTTGCGGAAGTCGTCGGCGTCGCGGAAGTAGGCGTACGCGTCCTCGCCGCGCCCGGTGCCGTCGACCTGTCCGGCACGGGAGTACAGCAGGCGGGCCTGGCCGAGCAGGTCGAGGCCGATGTTGGCGAGCGCGACCTCCTCCTCCAGCTCGGGGGCGCGGGTGGTCCACTCGGCGAGCCGCTGGGCCGAGACCAGGGCGTCGTCGGCCAACGCGACGCAGACATCGGCCAGTTCACCGGCGTCGACGCCCTCGGGCACGGTGGTGTCGACACCGTGCAGGGGGTCCTCGAAGCCGGTGCCGTACGCCCAGCGCGTGTCATCCTCGTGCCCCTCGGCGAGGGTCATGTAGACGTGGTCGTCACTCATGTCTGCTCCTCCCTGCTCCTCGTCGTGGGCTAGATGTGCGGGACGTCGTCGGGGATGTCGTAGAAGGTCGGGTGGCGGTAGACCTTGTCGGCGCTGGGTTCGAAGAAGGGGTCCTTCTCGTCGCGGGTGGAGGCGGCGATGTGCTCCGAGCGCACGACCCAGATGGACACGCCCTCGTTGCGCCGGGTGTACAGGTCGCGGGCGTGGGTGAGGGCCATCTGGTCGTCGGCGGCGTGCAGCGAGCCCACGTGGACGTGGTTCAGGCCGCGCTTGCCGCGCACGAACACCTCATACAGCGGCCAGTCGCCCTTGATCGTGTCGCTCATGCCGCTGCTCCGTCCTTCGCACGGGCCGCCTGCTTGGCCGCGTGGGCGGTGGCCGCCTCCCGCACCCAGGCGCCCTCCTCGTGGGCCGTCCTGCGGCGCTCCATGCGCCGGTCGTTGCACGGCCCGTTCCCGGTGATGACCCGCTTCAGCTCGTCCCAGTCGGGGGTGCCGAAGTCGTGGCGCCCGCGCGCCTCGTTCCACCGCAGCTCCGGGTCGGGCAGCCGGACGCCGAGCTTGTCGGCCTGCGGGACGGTCATGTCGACGAAACGCTGCCGCAGCTCGTCGTTGGAGTGCCGCTTGATCTTCCAGGCCATCGACTGCGCCGAGTTGGGCGAGGCGTCGTCGGGCGGGCCGAACATCATCAGCGACGGCCACCACCAGCGGTCCACCGCGTCCTGCACCATCGCGCGCTGGGCGTCGGTGCCGCGCATCATCGTCAGCAGCAACTCGTAGCCCTGCCGCTGGTGGAACGACTCCTCCTTGCAGATCCGCACCATCGCCCGCGCGTACGGCCCGTACGAACTCCGGCACAGCGGCACCTGGTTGCAGATCGCCGCGCCGTCCACGAACCAGCCAATGACACCGACGTCGGCGAAGCTCAGCGTCGGGTAGTTGAAGATCGACGAGTACTTCTGGCGCCCCTCGATCAGCCGGGTCGTCAGATCCGCGCGGTCGGCCCCCAGCGTCTCCGCCGCCGAGTACAGGTACAGCCCGTGGCCGGCCTCGTCCTGGACCTTGGCAAAGAGGATCGCCTTGCGGCGCAGGGACGGCGCCTTGGTGATCCACTCGCCTTCCGGCTGCATTCCGATGATCTCCGAGTGCGCGTGCTGGGCGATCTGCCGGATCAGCGTCTTGCGGTAGCCGTCCGGCATCCAGTCGCGCGGCTCGATCCGCTGGTCCCGCGCGATCGTCGCGTCGAAGTGCTCCTGCAGCCCGTCCCGGTCCGGCGCCTCGGCGGAGTGTGTCGTGGCCATCGATACCAGCTTCCCAACCGACCATTCGTTCGGTTCCAGTGTGACGTGATTCTCGCGCGGGAGCAAGACCCGGTGCCCGAAGGTGATGGTGAAAGGCTGGCCCGGCCCCCGGAAAAACTCCTGTGCGCCGAATCGCACACCTCTGCGATCATCCCCGAATGGCGCACAGTCTCGAATCGCTGGTCATCCGGCACACCCATCGCCTCCCCGCCCCCAAGGGGTCCGCCGGGGACGGCGCCACCGCCGCGCGGCAGTTCGACGCGGCGCTGATGGCGGCGGGCTTCAAGCTCTCGGCGGAGCTGCTGGAGCGTCTGTCGGGGCTGTCCGAGGCCGCCGTCCTGCACACCGCCCGGCGGACGCTGCGCACCGTGCGCGAAATGGTGGGCGACCACGTCCGGCACAACTCGTACTTCATCGACTTCCCGGCGAACGTGCCGGACACCGAAGAGTTCTGGATGCGGTGCGTCGCCGAGGCGCTCAACGACGACAAGGCACGTGAAGGCGTGCTCTCCCAGTTGGCGCGGGGGGTGTTGAACCTGCTCGACCTCCCCACCTACGGCAGGTACCAGCACACCTACGAGGAGATGCTCGCGGCGCAGGACGAGCTGATCGCGTCGGCGGGCGACCGGGTGACCGTCCTGCATCTCGGCCGGGAGCTCGACCACGAACTCACCGAGCTGTACCTGGCCCTGGCCGGCAGCACGACCCCGCCCGGCGAGGACGACTTGCGTGACCTCAAGGCCCTCGCCGGGCGGTGCGCGCTCGGCCCCCAGCCGGAGTCGATCCCCGTCCGGGAGAACCGGGCGGTCGTCAACGAGGCCCGGCTCGGCGTCGGTGCCGACCTCCTGCTGGACACCGTCACCGACGTCCTCCGGCTGGCCTGCGCGCTGTCGGGCGGTGACGTGACGCTGCGGGAGCCGACCCGGTTCCGGGCGCTGTCGCGGCCGGTGCGCCGGGGGCTGCTCGCGGGCCTCGACGCCGTAGTCGCCGCGAACCCGGCGAAGCTCGCCGATGTGCACGCGTACCGGGAGCCCTTCAAGCGGCTCGGTGAGCGTCTCCACCCGCACGAGTACCCGCGGTGGCCGCACGCCGCCGAGGTGTTCGCCGTCGCCCGGGGCGAGAAGGAGGCGCGGTCCTTCGACAGCCGGGCCGAGAAGCTGCTCGACGAGTACGACATCACCGGTGCGGTGAAGCTGCTGAAGTCCGCTCCCGGCAAGCTGTTCCGCGCCCTGGATCTCCTGCTGCGCATCGCCGACGACCAGGCGGAGCGGGACGCTGTGGTGGCCGCCGCGGTGGAAGTCGCTCCCAAGGTCTCCGGCCGGGTACTCCTCTCGGTCCGGGAGCACTTCCACAACCGGGACCGGGAGACCGACGAACCCCGCATCTTCGTCAACCGCCGGGGCCGCGCCTGGGTGACGCCCGACCACCGCCCGGCCGTACCGGCCGCCGACCGCGACCGCCTGATCGCCGCGCTCGACGCCGAGACGCGCCGTCGGCTCCCGGCACCGGGCCGGCTGCTGATCGACCCCGACGTCCTCGACGTGGCGCTCCCGCTCAGCGGCAAGGCGACCGCGGCCGGGCTCGGCGTACTGCCGCGGGGTTCGGTCTCGAAGGTCGACGGTGAACTGCTGCGCTTCTTCGTGTACTGGAAGGAGACCGAGGACCGGACCGACTACGACCTGTCGGCACTGCTTCTGCACCGCGACTACAGCACCGACTCCTGGCTCTCCTACACGTCCCTCACGACCGTCGGGGGCCGGCACTCGGGCGATGTCACCGAGGCGCCCGACGGGGCCTCGGAGTTCATCGACCTGACCTTGGACCGGGTGCGCAGCACGTTCATCGTTCCGCAGGTGAACATCTTCGCCGGCGAGGGCTTCGACGAGGTCGAGGAGTCGTTCTTCGGGTTCATGGTGCGCGACGGCGAGCAGAAGGGCCGTCCGTTCGAGCCGCGCACGGTGCGGATGAAGTCGGAGATGCGCGGGCCGGGCAAGGTGGCGCTGCCGCTGGCGTTCCGGCGCGGGGACGACGGGCGCTGGCACGCGAAGTGGCTGCACCTGTATCTGAAGGGCATCTCGTCGGGCAACCGGGTCGAGGAGAACCAGGTGTCGGTGTCCAAGGTGGTGCGCGCCCTCGTGGAGCGCGAGCAATTGACGGTGCGGTACCTGATCGACCTGATGTCCGGCGACACCACGGCCGTGGATCTGTGGGACGGCGGGCCGGTCCCGGACGAGCCCGTGACGTACATCGGTCTCGAACGCCCGGAAGGGCTGCACCAGGACTCCCGGATCATCACCCTCGAAAATCTGCGCGACTTGATCCCGGGCTGAGTGCTAGCGTTGCCCACGGCGAGGCCATGAAGGGGCTTCCTTCTCAATTCCTTTCCCTGAAAAAAGTTCCTTCGCTTTCCTCGCCGCCGACTTCGAACGGGGAGGCGCCACCACGGCGCCTTCCGGTTTTGTCGTACGAGCCGTGACTCACGACGAGAGCGCCGCCCGCGCCACCGTCAGCGCCTGTTCCGCGTACCCCCGCCCGAACAGCACCGCGTGCACCAACAGCGGGAAGAGCTGGTGGAGTCCGATCCGGTCCGCCCAGCCGTCGGCGAGTGGCACGGCCTGCTCATAACCCCGCAGCACCGCATCCAGATGAGGGCAGCCGAAGAGGGCGAGCATCGCGAGGTCGGTCTCGCGGTGGCCGCCGTGTGCCGCCGGGTCGATGAGCCAGGCGTGGCCGTCGGCGCCCCACAGCACGTTGCCGTTCCACAGGTCGCCGTGGAGTCGGGCGGGCGGCTCGGCGGGGCCCGCGAGGTCGGGCAGCCGTTCACAGACCCGCTCGACCACGGTCGCCTCGGCCGGGCGGATCGTGCCGTCGTCGACCGCGCGGCGCAGATAGGGCAGCACCCGGTGTTCGGCGTACCAGACGGGCCAGTCGGCGCCGTGGACATTGCGCATGGGGGCGCGCCCGATGTACGCCTCCCTCGGACCGCCGGGCGGCGCGGCGCCGAAGGCGGGGGCGCCGGCGGCGTGCAGGGCGGCCAGGGCGCCCCCGAAGCGGACCGCGGCCCGGGCGTCGGGTGACCCTTGCGACACCCGGTCGATCACCAGGCGGCGCTCGTCGTGGCCGTACACGGTCGGCAGGCGGACCGAGCCGGCGTCGGCCAGCCAGCGCAGCCCCGCCGCCTCTGCCCGGGCCGCGCCGGGGCCGTCGCCGAGCTTGACCATCACCGTCCGGCCGTCGTCGAGGGTGACCTCGGCGAGTGTTCCGGAGAGCCGACGCTCGCCGGTGGCCGGGCGGCCGGTGAGCCGTGCGGCCAAGGCGCCGGGTGCCGTGCGTTCGGTCACGGCGACCACCTCCATCCCATGTCCCGCATCTCTTGCAGACGCCGAACAGGATCCCGTACGGGCCGGGTGTGGCACCGGTGAAATCTCGGACTCATGTCTTGACATGCGAACGACATGCTCCGTAGCTTGGCCGATCATTTAGATGCGTGAAGTGAGTTCACGTATATGAACACGACCGGGTGTACCGGATGTACGGCCCGGATGACCAACGGAGTGTGCCCATGGGCGTTCGCCAACGAAGTCGCCGCCTAACCGCCATGCTCACCGTCGCGGGACTCACGTTCGGGACGGCCGCTTGCGGATCAGGGTCCGACAGTGCCGGAAGCAGTGATCCGAACACGCTGGAGGTCTGGACCCGGAGCAATCCGGATCCGGCAGCCACGTACGAGCGGGTGTTCGCCGCCTTCACCGAGAAGACCGGCATCAAGATCGACTACCAGCCCGTCATCAACTTCGACCAGCAGCTCCAGAGCCGGGCGTCCACCAAGGACCTGCCGGACGTGATGATCAACGACACGGCGCTGATGGGCAGTTACCAGGGCCAGGGCCTGCTCAAGCCCATCGACCCGGACTCCATCGCGGGCCACGACCAGATCACCGACAAGACCTGGTCCTCCACCGTGGGCCTCGACGGCAGGCACTACGGCATCCCGTACTCCCGCCAGGCCCAGGCCCTGATGATCCGCAAGGACTGGCTGACGAAGCTCGGCCTGAAGGCGCCCACCACCTGGCAGGAGATGCTCGGCGTCGCGAAGGCTTTCGCCACCCGGGACCCGGACGGCAACGGCAAGGACGACACCTACGGCATGGTCGTCCCCGGCAGCGCCCAGAACGGCTATGTCGCCTGGTGGGGCTCCAGCTTCCTCTGGTCCGGCGGCGCGCAGATCATCGAGCCCGACGGCGACGGCGGCTACCGTCCCACCATGGACTCGGCGGCCGCCGTACGCACGGTCACCTGGATGAAGGACAACCTCTTCTGCGGTGACAACGCTGTCATCCAGCCCTCCGCGATCACCGCCATCACCGGCACCGCCACCAACTTCCAGGACGGCAACGCCGGGATGTACCTCACCGGCCCGTACAACATCGCCACATACGACGCCACGCCCGGCAAGGACAAGTACGAGGTCGTCCCGTTCCCCGCGGGCGCGGCCGGGTCCACCGTGCTGGCCGACGGCGAGAACATCTACTTCGGCGCCAGGACCGGCAAGACGAAGCAGGAACAGGCGCTCGCCGCGTTCCTCATCTCCCCCGAGGGTCAAAAGATCGCCATGACCGGCGAGAACCAGCCCGTGGTCCGTATCCCCGTCAACTCCACGCTGGACGCGGCCCAGGTGCGGGACGACCCCCGCTGGAGCGTCGTGCAGAAGGCGTACGAGGACGCCTCCCAGCAGTTCCCCAACGCGCCCGACTTCGCGCCGATCAAGCAGGACACCGCCGACGCCCTCAACGCGATCTTCACGTACTGCGGCAGCGACGTCCGCGCCGGCCTCAAGGAACTCAACGACACCCTCGCCGGTGACCTCAAGGACCAGGACCTGTACTCATGACCGCGACCACCGTCGCGCCCGAGCGGCGCGGAGGGCTCGCCAAGCGGGTCCTCGCCAGGAAGACCGTCCTCGCCAGGAAGGCCTTCCTCCCCTGGCTGTTCCTCGCCCCCGGACTGCTGCTCGCCCTCGTCTTCAAGTTCGTGCCGATGGGCAAGGGCGTCTGGCTCAGCTTCTTCGACGTACGGCCGTTCCTCGGTGACCAGTGGATCGGCCTCGACAACTACACCCGTGTCCTGTCCGACCACCGCTTCCAGGACGCGGTCGGGCACACCCTCGTCCTCGGCATCGGCCAGTCGCTCGGCGCGATCGTCGTCGGCTTCGTCCTCGCGCTGCTGCTGGAGGGACAGACCCGTTCGCTGAAGATCATGCGCACGGCTGTCTTCCTGCCGGTCGTCACCGCGACCGCGGTGGTCGGTGAGCTGTGGCGGCTGATGTACTACCCGACCTCCGACGGCCTCGTGAACAGCGCGCTGGGCTTCCTCGGGCTCGGACCGACGCCGTTCCTCGACAACCCGGACACCGCGCTCTGGGCGACGATGGCCATGGGCATCTGGATGGTCGCCCCGTACAACATGGTGATCATCCTCGCCGGACTCGCGGGCGTGGACCGGACGTTGTACGAGGCCGCCGCGATGGACGGAGTGTCCCTGTGGCAGCGGCTGCGGTACGTCACGCTGCCCGCGATCCGGCCGGCCATCGGGATCGTGCTCACGCTGGCCGCCATCCGTGGTCTGCGCGTGTTCACGGAGGTGTACGTCCTCACGGGCGGCGGCCCGGCCGGGTCGACCGAGGTGTGGATGACCCGCGCGTACACGCTCGGCTTCACCCGCAACGACATCGGGGGCGCGTCGGCGGCCTCCGTCGTGCTGCTCGCGGTGACACTGCTGCTCACCGTCACCGTCAACTACTTCCGCAAGAGGGGAGACGTGCGATGAGCGCACCCGCCCTCGACCCCGTCCGGACGCCGTCGTCCGACGAGGCCGCCGCTGCGTCCAGAAGAGCCGACAAGCAGGCCCGGACGACCCCCGCCCGCTTCGACACCGCGCTCGGCTGGAACGACAGGCCCGGCGTCTCCTGGGTCCTGCGGATCCTGCTGTGCGCGATCGCGCTCGGCATCTTCGCCGCGCCCTTCCTGACGATCCTCTCGGGCTCGCTCAGCACCCACCCGAGCGGCTCGTCGCTGTCGTTCCTCCCGCACGACTCCACGCTGACGAACTTCCGGGTGGCCGGAGAGCGCGGCATCTGGGACTACTTCACCAACTCGCTCGTCATAGCGGGCGGTGGGCTGCTCCTGCAGCTCGTGGTGTGCGTGCTCGCCGCGTACGCGCTGGCCCGGCACCGGTTCCGTGGCCAGGCGATCGTCATGACGCTGTTCATGCTGACGATGATGCTGCCGGAGGAGGTCATCGCCATCCCGCTGTCCCTGGTCCTCGGCGACGTCCCCGTGGTGGGTCTGGATCTGAAGGGCACGGTGTGGGGTGTGATCCTGCCGCTGGGTGCCTGGGGCTTCTCGGTGATGCTGCTGACCGAGTTCATGAAGGACATACCGAGCGAGATCGAGGAGGCCGCCCGGCTCGACGGCGTGGGTGAGCTGCGGATGCTGTGGCAGGTCATCCTGCCGCTGTGCAAGCCCGCCCTCGGCGTGGCCGGGGTCCTCGGCTTCATCATGATCTGGGACCAGTACCTGCTGCCGCTGATCGCCGCCAAGGACCCGACCGACTACACGGTGACCGTGGCCCTCTCCATCCTGCGCACCGACCCCGAGGTCGGCTCGGGCGTCGTCCTCGCAGGCGCGGTCATCGCGCTCGTCCCCAGCCTTGTCGTCTACCTGCTCCTCCAGCGCTCACTGGTCACCGGCATCGCGGCCGGCGCCACCAAGGGCTAGGGCCTGCCCGGCGGATCAGGCCTGGGACGCGGGGCCTGGCACGCACATCTGCGGCGTTGTCGTCGGTTGCCGACTCCCCCACTCTCGACTGCGCCCGAGCGGGAGGGGCCCCCATCGCGTCGACGCCCTCCTCCGCCTTGCAGCTGCACGCACCAGGCCCCGCTCACCGGTGCCCATCCGGCACCCCTTCCCGAAATCGGCCTGATCCGCCGGACAGGCCCAACCCCCCACATTTGAGGGAGACATGAAGTTCCAAGGAGTGCTGTTCTTCCCGGTCACGCCGTTCGGCTCGGACGGCTCGCTGGACGAGGAACGGCTCGCGCAGCACATCGAGGCCGGGGTCGCGGCCGGTGCCGGAGGCGTGTTCGTCGCCTGCGGTACCGGGGAGTTCCACGCGCTGACGCCCGACGAGATCGAGCGGGCCACGCGGGTGGCGGTCGAGGCGACGGCCGGACGGGTTCCCGTCCTGGCCGCCGCCGGGGGTCCGCCCCTGGTCGTCCGGGACCAGGCCGCCCGGGTCGAACGCGCCGGTGCCGACGGCATCCTGCTGCTGCCGCCGTATCTGGTGAGCGCACCGCAGCAGGGGCTGGTGCGGTACGTCAAGGAAGTCACGGAGGCCACCGGTCTGCCCGTGGTCTTCTACCAGCGCGGTACGGCACGGCTCACCGCCTACACGGCCGCCGAGATCGCCGCCCTGCCCGGGGTCGTCGGGCTCAAGGACGGCATCGGTGACATCGAGCGTATGCACCGCATCGTGCGCGCGGTACGGGCCGTACCGGGCACGGACGGCTTCCAGTTCTTCAACGGGCTGCCCACCGCCGAGATGACCGCACCCGCGTACCAGGGCATCGGCGTCGCCCTGTACTCCTCCGCCGTGTTCGCCTTCGCCCCCGAGATCGCCCTCGCCTTCCACCGGGCACTCGGGGCGGGCGACGAGGCGCTGGTCGACACGCTCCTCGACGAGTTCTACGGCCCGCTCGTCGAACTCCGCGACGAGGTGCCGGGATACGCCGTGTCGCTGATCAAGGCCGGGGTGACCCTCCGCGGCCTGGACGTCGGCGGTGTACGGGCGCCGCTCGTCGATCCGGCGCCGGAGCATGTCGCCCGGCTGGCGAAGCTGATCGACCACGGCCTGGAGGTGGTCGGCGCATGAGTCCCACCAGGATCAAGGAGCTGATCGTCACCCCGATCGCCTTCCGCGACCCGCCGCTGCTCAACTCGAACGGCGTCCACGAGCCCCTCGCCCTGCGGGTCGTCCTCCAACTCGTCCTGGAGGACGGCACGGTGGGGCTCGGCGAGTCGACGGGCGGCACCGTACGGCTGGAGCGGCTCGCGGCCGCCGCGAAGGTCGTCGCCGGTATGGACGTGTTCGACACCACCGCCGTCACGGCCGCGATCGACGGCGCCCTGCTGCCGACCGTGCCCAGCTCGCACGAGCGCGGCTGGACCACCTCGGCCGTCGAGGTGGCCTGCCTCGACGCCCAGGGCAAACTGCTCGGCCGCCCGGTCAGCGATCTGCTCGGCGGCCGGGTTCGTGACACCGTGCCCTTCGCCGCGTACCTCTTCTACAAGTGGGCCGAGCACCCGGCGCTCGACGGCCGCCCGGCGGTCGGGGACGACTGGGGCGAGGCCCTGGACCCGGCCGGGGTCGTCGAGCAGGCGCGGCTGATGCGACAGCGGTACGGGTTCCGCTCGTTCAAGCTCAAGGGCGGTGTCTTCCCGCCGGACGAGGAGATCGCGGCGATCAAGGCGCTCGCGGAAGCCTTTCCCGGGGAGCCCCTGCGCCTCGACCCCAACACGGCCTGGACGGTGGAGACCTCGAAGTACGTGGCCCGTGAACTGGACGGCGTACTGGAGTACTTGGAGGATCCGACCGCCACGATTCCCGGCATGGCGGAGGTGGCGAAGGACTCGCCGATGCCGCTGGCCACCAACATGTGTGTGGTCGCCTGGGAGCATCTGAAGCCGGCCATCGAGCAGAACGCGATCCAGGTGCTGCTCACCGACCACCACTACTGGGGCGGGCTGCGCCGTACCCGTGAACTGGCCGCCGTCTGCGAGGCGTTCGGGATCGCGCTGTCCATGCACTCCAACTCGCACCTGGGCATCAGCCTCGCCGCGATGACCCATGTCGCGGCGGCCATCCCGAACCTCGACCACTCCTGCGACACGCACTACCCGTGGAACTCGGCGGACGACGTGATCGTCCCCGGCGTACTGGAGTTCCGGGACGGGGAGGTCGCGGTCCCCACGGGCCCCGGGCTGGGCGTGGAGCTGAACCATGACGCCCTCGAACGGCTGCACAGGTTGTATGTGGACTCGGGGGTACGTGCGCGGGACGACACCGGGTACATGCGCCGGATCCAGCCGGGGTACGAGCGGAGGCTTCCACGCTGGTGACCCGGCAGTGACCAGGGGCCGTCCTCGGGCGGCCCCTCGGCGTTGCGCGCCCTCCGCGCCGGGGGCCGGGGCAGGCACCCGGCGTGGGCGCGCATCGTGGCCGTCCGTCTGCCTCAGCCGGTGGTTTCCGCATCTCCAGGACGCGAAGACGCCCCGTTCACGCCGTGCCCGGCGCACCCCGGTACCTGCTTGGCTTGAACCTGCGCCGCGTGCCGCACAGCCGCTCGCGCCGCCTCACAGTCGCCGTTCCGGCGTCCATCGCCTCGGAATCCGCAACCGCGTTCTGATCCACCACCTCATGCGGTGGTGTCACGGCATTCCGACGGCGGGCGCGAGCTTTCCGAGAGGGATGTCCCGCAGACCGCGCAGCGGTGAGAAGAACAGCCACAGTCCCGCACAACAGCCGCCTGCGACGGCGATCCACAGCGTGGTCCGGACGCCGAGGGTGGTGGCGAGCGCGCCGCCGACCAGACCGCCCAACGGCAGAGTGCCCAGGTGATCCAGCGGGCGGCGGCGCTGACCCGGCCGAGCATGTCCGGCGGGCAGGCGGCCTGGCGGTAACTGGTCAGCGAGACACCCGCGACGGTGGATGAGAAGGTCCACGAGATCCAGCCGATGCCGAACAGCAGCACCCACCAGCCGGGCCCGGCCAGCGGGATGAGGAGTCCGGGCAGCGACAGCACGGTCATCGCGATCCAGCTGATCCGCGCCGAGCCGACCTTCCGGGCGAGGTACTGTGCCGCCACACCACCGGCCACCCCTCCGACGGCCCCCAGCGCCAGCAGCAGCCCGACCATGCCCGGCCGCAGGTGCAGGGTGCGGATGAGGAACAGCGGGCCGAGGGTCTCCACCATGATCACGAAGAAGTTGGCGGTGCCGTTGAAGGCCACCGAGTTGCGCAGGATGGGGTCGCGGGTCACGTAGGTGAGCCCCTCGCGGATCTGCGACCGCAGTGTGGGCCGTCGGTCGGGTTCGCTCCGCGGTCGGCGCGGCTCGCGGGTACGGATCGCCGTCAGCGAGCCCGCTGACACCGCGAAGGAGAGCGCGTCGACCGTCATCGCCCCCGCGGGGCCGACCAGCGTCACCAGGCCCGCGCCCGCCCCGGGTCCGGCGATCTGTGCGACGGACTGCGAGGCGGCGAGCTTGCTGTTGCCGTCCATGAGTTGATCACGATCGAGCAGCACCGGCAGATAACTCTGGTACGCCACCGTGAAGAACACGGACAGCACGCTGGAGACCGATGCCACGGCGTAGAGCTGAGCGAGCGTCAGTGCCTCGACGGCGTGGGCCAGCGGCACCGAGCCGATCACCAGGAGCAACGCGAGGTTGCACCAGATCATCAGCCGGCGCTTGGCGACCCGGTCCACGATCGCCCCGGTCGGCAGCGCGACGAGCAGATACGCGCTGGTCTCCGCCGCGGCCAGCAGACCGACCTGGAACGCGGAGGCGTCCAGCAGCACGAGGGCGACCAACGGCAGTGCGAGAACGGTGACGTGGGAGCCCATCTCGCTGACCGTCTGGCCACCCCACAACAGCAGGAACTCCCGATGGCGCCAGACGGAGGAACGCTCACCTGCATCAACCATCCGTCCGATGGTGTCACCGGCCGCCTCTCCTGGCCAGACGACGACAGCTCCGCGCTGTCGCGAGCGCCCGATCCCCGCAGCCGCGCAACTGGCCGCGCGACATCTTGGCCCGCTGCCCGCCACCTGTGATCAGGGCGTTGACCGAGGCCATCGGGTCGCCGCCGGCCGTACGGGCCACCAGCGCCCCGACCACCAGGGGCAGCAGCGCCACCGCGAGGGCCGAACCGGTGGCGGTGGCCGTGGCGGTGACGTTTCGCAGGGGTCGGGGCCTCGTGGTCTGCGTCTTCATGATGACAGTCCATCAGCGGACCCGGGGCGGGGTATCGGACTACATACTCAGTCGATCCGTCCGGAGTACTCAGAGCACCGCCACAGCGTCTCTGATCAGCTAAGCGATCCTATGCAAGACGTGGTGTCTGGCACGGGTCGTGTCCACCTGGGTGGGGTGGCGTGGGCGTGCAGGTGGAAGCCCACGCCCAGTGCCGCCCCTCTGGGCCGGTGTCGGCGGGTGGGGGGACCCCCATCCCGCCGACACCGGCCACAAGGGGCAGTACTGGGCGCGGGATTCAACCTCCACACCCATGTCACCCCGCCACGGTGGGAAACGATCCCTGAAACTCAATCCGACTCAGGATCGCTTAGCTGATTAGAGACGCTGAGGCCGACCGGGACTCGAACTCCACTCGAAGTGGGAGTGTCGCTGGTGGTGCGGGTGCGGGTGCGAATGAAGTAGCGCGTGAAAGATACCGAAAAGGTGATCGTTTCTTAAGAGCTCAACTTCCCTTTGGCGCAAGTGCGTTGGGTCCGTCGGCGCACTTGTCTTGACGCGTTAATGACAACAGTGGCATGTTCCGATGGGAGCGCTCCCATCTCACTCGGGGAAGGGAACATCATGCACAGCACCGGACTCTCACGCTTACTGATCATTCCGTTTCTCGGCCTGCTGGCCGCTCTGCTCGCGCCCTTGACTCTCGCGTCGCCCGCCGCAGCCGCGCCGAGGGCGGTGGATACGGCGGCGGACCCGGTGCGCGTCATGCCGCTGGGCGACTCGATCACCGGCTCGCCCGGCTGCTGGCGGGCCGCGCTGTGGAACCAGTTGCAGAACGCCGGTTACACGAACATCGACTTCGTCGGCACCCTCGGCCCCCAGGGCTGCGGGGTGGCGCACGACGGCGACAACGAGGGGCACGGCGGCGAGTTGGTGACCAATGTGGCCGACCAGGACCTGCTGCCCGGGCGGCTCGCCGCGACGCTTCCGGACATCGTTGTCATGCACTTCGGTACGAACGATGTGTGGAGCAGCATCGCCCCCGACCGCATCCTCGCCGCCTACACCAAGCTGGTTGGGCAGATGCGGGCCTCCAACCCGGACATGCGGATCCTCGTCGCGCAGATCATCCCGATGAACCCCAGCAGTTGTGCGGGCTGCGCGCAGCGTGTCGTGGACTTCAACGCGCGGATCCCGGACTGGGCCCGGGCGACGTCCACGAGCCGCTCGCCGGTGACTGTCGTCGACCAGTGGACGGGATTCAGTACGGCCACGGACACGTACGACGGGGTGCATCCGAACGCCTCCGGGGACGACAAGATCGCCGCGCGCTGGTATCCGGCACTGAGCGCGACGCTGGACGCGGGGATTCCGGAGGATCCGGACGACCCCGGTGACCCCGACGACCCCGGTGAGGGCGAGCCTTCCTGCACGGCTGCCTTCCGGGCCGTGAACGTCTGGCAGGGCGGTTACCAGGGTGAGGTGACCGTGACCAACACGTCCGCCTCTTCCGTCTCGGGCTGGACCGTGACCGTCGTACCGGCCGACGGCGCGCGGCTCACCCAGGTCTGGAACGGCACGCTCGGTTCAGCGTCCGACGGCACCACCACTGTCTCCAACGCCGGCTGGAACGGCACCCTCGCACCCGGTGCGAGCGCCGCGTTCGGCTTCGTCGCCACCACTTCGTCGACGGCCGGGACGCCGTCGGTAACTGTCGGCTGCACGGCGCGGGCCGCCACCTCCTGACGACCGGTGCGGAGCTCGACCGGCCGCTGCCCACACGCGTGACCGGCCTCCTCCCCAACTCCCCTCTCCTGGAGCCACCATGAGATCCCGTACCCCGGCCATCCCCCATGTGACCGCGGTCGCCGCGGCCCTTCTGGGGCTGCTCCTCCCCCTGTTCGCCCTCGGTCCGCCGGCCCAGGCGGCGCCCACCGGTTTCCGTGTCGAGAACGGACGGCTGCTGGAGCGGTCGGGCAACGACTTCGTGATGCGGGGCGTCAACCACGCCCACACCTGGTACGCGGGCCGGATCAGCTCCCTGTCCCACATCAAGGCCAAGGGCGCCAACACCGTCCGCGTGGTCCTCTCCAGCGGCGACCGGTGGACCCGTAACGACACCGCCGACGTGGCGAACGTCGTCGCGGAGTGCAAGCGGAACCGGCTGATCTGCGTCCTTGAGGTGCACGACACGACGGGGTACGGCGAGCAGAGCGGTGCCGTCACGCTCTCGCGCGCCGCCGACTACTGGATCAGTGTGCAGAGCGCGCTGACCGGTCAGGAGGACTACGTCATCGTCAACATCGGCAACGAGCCGTACGGCAACAACAATTACGCGAGCTGGACGGCCGACACGAAGGCGGCGATCCAGAAGCTGCGCACGGCCGGTTTCGACCACACGCTCATGGTCGACGCGCCCAACTGGGGCCAGGACTGGGCGTTCACGATGCGCGACAACGCGGCTTCCGTCTTCGCCGCCGATCCGGACGCCAACACCGTCTTCTCCATCCACATGTACGGCGTCTTCGACACGGCCGCCGAGATCAGCGACTACCTGGGCCGCTTCGTCACCGCGAAACTCCCCATCGTGGTTGGCGAGTTCGGGCACGACCACTCCGACGGCAACCCCGACGAGGAAGCCGTCCTGGCCACCGCCCAGCGGCTCGGCCTCGGTTACCTCGGCTGGTCCTGGAGCGGCAACGGCGGTGGCGTCGAGTATCTGGACATGGTCACGAACTTCGACCCGAACCAGCTCACCAGCTGGGGTCAGCGGCTCTTCAACGGCGCGAACGGTATCGCCGCGACCGCCAGGGAGGCCGCGATCTACTCCTCGTCCGGCGGCGGGGACACCACTCCCCCGACCGCCCCCGGAACCCCGAGCACCTCGGCGGTGACCTCCTCGTCCGCCACGCTGACCTGGGCCGCCGCGACGGACGCGACCGGTGTCTCGGGCTACGACGTGGTCCGCGTCAACGGCACGAGCGAGACCGCCGCGACGACCACGACGGGCACCTCCGCCACGCTGACCGGCCTTACCCCGGCCACGTCGTACGTCTTCGCTGTGTACGCCCGTGACTCGGCCGGCAACCGCTCCCCGCGCTCCGGCACGGTGACCGTCACCACCACTTCCGGCGGCTCGATGGCGGCCTGCGCGGTCGGCTACCGGGTGACGAGCGAGTGGTCCGGCGGCTTCCAGGGCGAGATCGTCGTCCGCAACACCGGCACCTCGGCGATCAACGGCTGGACCCTGCGTTGGACGTTCCCCGACAGTCAGCGCGTCACCAACCTGTGGGGCGGCACCGCGACCCAGTCCGGCGCCGAGGTGAGCGTCACGGCCGCGTCGTACACGGCGAACATCCCGGCGGCCGGCTCGGTGACTCTCGGCTTCACGGCGAGTCGGGGAAGCACGAACCCCAGTCCCACGGCGTTCGCCCTCAACGGCTCGACCTGCACGGTGTCCTGAGAGTGTCCTGAGGTCAGACCTGGCCGGGCCCCGTCCCGCCCTTGAGGCGGTCCAGGTCGGACTCCCGGACCTGGATGGCCAGGAGGGCGATCAGCGCGGCGATCACGGTGAAGATGGCCGCCATGATGAAGGCGGCCGAGACCCCGGCGGTGAGGATCTCGTCGGACCAGGGCGGCGGGAGCTGCCCGGTGCGTTCGAAGAGCAGGCGCTCGGCCGGGGTCGCCTGGGACAGGAAGCGGGGGATCTGCTCCGCGGCCTCGTTGGTGCTGGCCGTGCCGAACATGGTGACGAGGATGGACAGACCGAGTGAACCGCCGACCTGCTGGGTGGCGTTGAGGAGCCCGGAGGCCGCGCCGGTCTCCTGGGTGCGGACGTTGGACAGCGCCATCAGGGTCAGCGAGACGAACTCCATGCCCATGCCCAGGCTGAAGACGAGGATCGGGCCGAGGACGCTGCCGGTGTAGGTGGAGTGGACATCGGTCAGCGTCAGCCAGGCCAGTCCTGCCGCGGACAGGATCGCGCCCACCACCATGAACGGCTTGGGCCCGTACACGGGCAGGAACCGCGACGCCAGCCCGGCGCCGACCGCGATGACCGCGCTGACCGGCAGGAACGCGAACCCGGTGGCCAGGGGGCTGAAGTCCAGCACGTTCTGCACGAAGAGCGTCAGGAAGAAGAACATACCGAAGATCGCGGCGGCCAGGCACAGCATGATGCCGTACGTGCCCGCGCGATTGCGGTCGGCGAACATGTGCAGCGGGGTGATCGGCTGCCGGGAGCGCCTCTCCACCAGCACGAACACCGCGAGGAGGACGACGGCCCCGGCGAACGAGGCCAGCGTCACCGCGTCCCGCCAGCCGTCCTGGGCGGCCCGGATGAACCCGTAGACCAGCAGGACCATGCCCGCGGTGGAGGTGAGCGCGCCGGTGATGTCGAAGTGCCCGGGGTGCCGTTCGGACTCGCGGATCCAGCGGGGCGTGGCGAGGACGATGAGCAGTCCGATCGGTACGTTGACGAAGAGCACCCAGCGCCAGTTCAGCCACTCCACGAGCACTCCGCCCGCGAGCAGCCCGATCGCGCCGCCGCCGGCCGAGACCGCGGCGAACACCCCGAACGCCCGGTTGCGTTCCGGGCCTTCGCGGAAGGTCGTGCTGATCAGCGCGAGGGAGGTCGGGGACGCGATGGCGCCGCCGACGCCCTGGAGGGCGCGGGCGGCGAGCAGTTGACCCGAGTTCTGGGCGAAGCCGCCGAGCAGGGACGCCAGGACGAAGAGCAGGACACCGAAGATGAAGACCCGCCGCCGCCCTAGGATGTCCCCGGCCCGGCCGCCGAGCAGCAACAGACCGCCGAACGTCAGGGTGTACGCGTTGACCACCCAGGACAGGCTCGTGGTCGAGAAGTCCAGGGACCTCTGGATGTTCGGAAGCGCGATGTTCACGATGGTGATGTCCAGCACCACCATCAGCTGGCACGACGCGATGACCAGCAACGCCATCGCACTCCCGCCACCACCCGATTCCTGGGTGGTGGTCCCGGCCGGAGAACTCGGCTGCGGGCTGCTGCTCATGGCGATCGCCGCGTGTCACTCGACAGAGGTCACAGAAGGTCACACAGGTCGGCGAACGGTCCCGTCCACTCCTGCGTCCACTGTTCGACGGTACGCCCGTGCCCCGGCCGTCACCACTCGAACGGCGGCATCACGCGAGCCGCCCGTCCCGTTGGGCCTCGCCGCGCAGCTCCCGCAGGGACAGGCGGCGTCCGTCGTCCAGAGCGACGTGCCAGAAGGCCATGCCGGAACAGCTCCTGGTGCCCCGCACCACCTTCCCCGCCTCGTCCGCGGTGTTGTAACGGTCACCGCTGGGCAGGGTGAGATACTCGTCCGCGTCCACCGTCACGGTATGGCGGCCACCGCGGTACTCCGCCTCCAACTCGGCGCCCGGCGGCAGCACGGCCGCGCGCATCATGCGCGCCAGGTCGGTGTTCAGGGGCCGCCGACGCGGAGTCGGTGATCACCTTGTCGAGCTTGCTCGTCACCGAGGAAGAACACCTCCGCATCCCGCCGGTACACCCTCCCCTCGCGCACCAGCCGGTCGAAGGCCTCGAACAGGTCCGTCACCAGGATGCGTACGTCCTCGGCCGTCCAGGCGTACTCCTGCTGGTAGTACTCGATGTGATACCTGGCCTGCCCGAACGGGCACCGCCGTCGCCGAGGGCGGCGACCGGCAGGCGGTCGGGGCGGGCGAGTACCGCGCCGATGGTGGTGGCTGGCCCAGTTCAGCCAGGAGACGGCCGGATCGGGAGAGCCCGCGGTCAGGCGCTGGTAGCGCGACCGCAGGGCTTGCGGAGTGTCCGGGGTGCCGCCGATGAAGGCGTGCAGGGCCGGATCGGACAGCACCGCGGCCATCTCCTCGGCGTGCTCGACGTGCAGCGGCAGCAGGTCCAGCCGCCGGGTGCTGATGGCCTGGGCCGTGAGGGGGTTCATGGGCACATGGTTTCCTCGCTCGCCTCGAAAACCTGTGTGCGATCGAGGCGGTGGGCGTTATGATCACCGCGATGATGACTCACTCCATTGACAGATCGGGGGTTCCGTCCGCGCAAGGTGAGTGCTGATGCTCACTCACATCGCGAACGGGGATTCCCGCCTTTCCTACTGGTTGCGCGTGCGCGAGTTCGCCGTGCCGCCGTCGATGATCGAGACCGCCACCGCTCGCCGTGCTGTCGGCGACTGGGCGGGGGCGTGTGCTGCCGCAGGCATCGATGTCGACCTCAATCCGCGTACCGTGGCACACGAATACGGCCAGGATGTCGCGGCCCGGCTTCGGGACGACCTACGGCATTTGGCGCCCGATCTGCTGCGCTGGCACATGCCGAGGGTCGCTCCCGACGGGCTGTTGCGGCCGGGCCTGACCGTCACTCTGGCCCGGTACGAGGCCGCCGGACGCGACGGGCCGTATCCCGTGCATCTCGTGGTCCGGACCCCGCCCGCGTGGGCGGACGCCGGTCAGCGGATCGGCCTCGCGCTGTGGGACGGGTCCCGCGGCGAGGTCGACAGGTGTCGGCATCCGCGTCCTCGTCCCAGTCGGCGGTTCCGTTTCGATCTGCACCGGCATCTGTGGGACGCGCGCAGGGCGGGTGAACTGCGGATCCGGGCGGGGGCCGAGGTGCCGCCCTCCACCGCCGAACCTTCCGTACGGGACCCGGAGTTGTCGGGGCTCGTGCCGCCGGAGCGGGGCTGTGCCGTCGGCCGGTGGGCGGAGGAGGCGGGGATCGTGCTGCGTGCCGAGGGGCGGTCCGGGGGTGCCGTCCTGGTGCGGTTCGGGGTCCGGCGGCGGCTGGTGCTGCATGTGGCGCTGGGCGTCGGGCTCGGGCCGCCCGGGCCGCGCATCGTGGGGGTGAACGGCGACGACAGGGCTTGCAGTTCGCTGCCGGTGCTGCCCGACGCGGCGACCTGGGTGCTGCCCGACCTGGAACTGATCCGTTCCGGTGCGATCGAGGTCGACCGGCTGCATCCGCTGGTCGCCTCCGCGCTCGTACCCGATCATGTTCCGTCGGCTTCGGCCCGGGCGCGGGAACGGGCAGGGCAGCCGCGGTTCGTGGACTGCCGGGGAGTTCAGCATCGGATCGGCCTGGTCGACGGCGTTCTGGCCCCGCTGGACCACGACCCGGCCGAGCTCCGGCGGGAGGAACTGCTGGTCGCGTTGACCGGTACACCGCTCCCCTGCTTGCAGGCCATCGACGAGGCGCACCGCCGCCCGGACTGCCTGTCCGGTGTGCGGGAACGCCTCGACCACGGCGACATCGCCGGAGCGCTGGCCGTCGTCGAGGGTCTGCTGGGCCCCGACGCACTGCTGCGCGACGGCGCGCTGCGGGACGAGTTGGAGGAGGCCGCGCGCCGGCGGATCACCTACGGGTTGTACAGGTCGGGCCTGACCGGCCCCGGCCCACGCCGTATCCGCCTCAGCGACCGCCGTCGCCCTTCCCGCGAGCTCCGCTCACGCAACGCCACGTTCTTCTGACCCGGGGCTGTCCCACACACACAAATACCCGTTCGCATCGCTTCACGGCGGGGGCCTGCCTCCGCGCTCCTTCACCCACGCGTTTCCTCACACACCCAAAGGTGATCAAACATGCCCACTTGCACTCCGTTCGCCCTGCCCAGCGCCCTCTCCGCCCCTGACACCGACCAGGTCCACTCCTCCCAACTCGACGTCGCGGGCGACCTGTTGAGCCTGTTGCGTACGACCACCACCGAGCCTCGCCCCGACACACAGTTGGAGGCGTTGACCCTGGCCGTCGCCGCCGATCTGCCCGTACTGCTGTGGGGTGAGCCGGGAATCGGCAAGACCGCGGCGTTGACGCAGCTCGCCGCGGCGCTGAACCTTCCGCTGACCACCGTGATCGCGAGCGTGCACGAGCCGTCCGACTTCTCGGGGCTGCCCATCGTGGGAGACGACCCGGCGGAGCAGGGGGTGCCGATGGCGCCGCCGGACTGGGCGGTGCGGCTGGTGCGGGCCGGGCGGGGGCTGCTGTTCCTGGACGAGTTGTCGACCGCGCCCCCGGCCGTACAGGCCGCGCTGCTCCGGCTGGTGCTGGAGCGGCGGATCGGCGCGCTGCAACTGCCGCCCGGCGTCCGGATCGTGGCCGCAGCCAATCCGCGGTCCTCGGCCGCCGACGGCTGGGAGCTGAGCCCGCCGCTCGCCAACCGGTTCGTACACCTTCAGTGGACCCACGACCACGAGGTCGTCGTACGCGGCCTCGGCGGGACCTGGCCCAGGGCCACTCTGCCACGGCTCGACCCGGAACGGCTCGCGGAAGCCGTCGACTTCGCCCGTCGCGCGGTGTGCGGGCTGCTCGCCGCCCGCCCCAAACTCGTACACCAGCTGCCCAGCAGCGAAAGCCGCCGGGGCGGCCCTTGGCCGTCGCCGCGCAGCTGGGAGATGACCCTGCACCTGATAGCCTTCGCCACCGCCTCCGGGGTCTCCCGGAACGTACTCTCCCTGCTGGTCAGGGGCACCGTGGGAGACGGGCCGGGGCTGGAGTTGCTGGCCAGTCTGGACCGGTTGGACCTCCCGGATCCCGAGGACCTGCTCGCCGACCCGACCGGTGCCGTACTGCCCGAGCGGGGGGATCTGCGCCAGGCCGTGCTCGACGGGGTCGTAGCGGCGGTGCGCAACCGCCCCGAGAAGTCCCGCTGGGACGCCGCGTGGGCGTTGCTCGTCCACGCGGTAAAGACAGGCGCCCCGGACCTGGTGGTCGTCCCCGCGACCACCCTCGCCGCACTGCGCCGAGAGGACTGGGACGTCCCCGAGTCGATCGAGAAGCTCGCCGGAGTCGTCTCCCTGTCCCGCCGAGCGGACGAGGCCGCGGCCCGGGCCAAGAGCGCGGCGAGGGCGGCGCGATGAGCACGGACGAGACGAGGACCGCCGAGGCCAGAGCGGCCGAGACAAGGACGTGCGGGACAAAGACAAACAAGACCAGGCCGCCCGCGACGACACCGGCGCGACCCCTGGACCGCGACAAGTTGTTCACCGCCCGATTGCAGGCGGCCCGGGCCCGGCCCTATCTGGCGTCGGCGTTGTTCGCGCTGCACCCCGTCGAGGACCGGCAGGTGCTGACGATGGCCGTGGACAGGTACTGGCGGTGTTATGTCTCACCGGTCTTCGTGGACCGGACGCCGGTGGAGGAGTTGGCGGGCGTATGGGTGCACGAGGTGTCGCATCTGCTGCGCGACCATCACGGGCGTGGCGACCGGGTCGCCCGGGAGCGCGGGCTGACCGGTGCCGGGGTACGGCTGCGGATGAACATCGCCGCGGACTGCGAGATCAACGACGACGTGTACGGCGACGGGCTGGTGAAGCCCAAGGGCGTGGTCATGCCTTCGACCTTCCGGCTGGCCGAGGGGCAGCTCATGGAGGAGTATCTGGACGACATCCGGCTGGGGCCGCGTATGCAGGCACTGGCCTGGCTGGACTGCGGCAGCGGCGCCGACGGGCTGGAACGGGAGTGGGACCTCGGCCCGGACGGTGCGCACGGTCTGAGCGAGCAGGAACGGGACGCGGTCCGGTTCCGGGTGGCGCAGGGCATCAAGGGCCGGCCGGGAAGCGCCCCGGAGGGCTGGCAGCGGTGGGCGGAGGAGGCGTTCCATCCGCCTCAGCCGTGGCGGGAGTTGCTGGGCGCGGCCGTCCGCTCGGCAGCGTCCGGCTCCGGCGCGGGCGAGGACTACACCTACGGGCGGCCGGCGCGGCGCTCGGCCGGGGTGCCCGGGGTCGTCCTGCCGAGCCTGCGGCGCAGGCCGCCCCGGGTCTCCGTGGTCATCGACACCTCGGGGTCGGTCAGTGACGCCGAACTGGGCAGCGCGCTCCTGGAGGTCACCGCGATCTCCGCTGCCCTGGGCGGCCGGCGCGACCTGGTCACCGTGGTGCCGTGCGACGCGGATGCCCGGATCGCCCATCCGCTGTGCCGGGCCCAGGGCATCCCCCTGGTGGGTGGCGGCGGCACGGATCTGCGTACGGGTTTCCGCGCGGCCCTGCGCGCCCAGTCCCCGCCCGACGTCATCGTCGTCCTCACCGACGGACAGACCCCCTGGCCCGCCACCCGACCGCCGTGCCGGACCGTGGTCGGCCTGTTCTCACGGCCGCACTCGGACGACTCGTGGGACGAGAACGACCCCGACTACGTACCGGACTCACCGCCCGACTGGGCCCGCGTGGTCGAGATCGGATAGCGACCTCGAACTCCCCCACACAGCCCACACACAACAACCACATGACAATGAAAATGATTATCGATAAGGTGGGGGTGTCAAGCCGGTCGCCTCCTCGTCGAAGCTTCGTCGGGCTGCCCTGACGCCTGAACCGCACCGCACGAAAAGGGGAGCTGTGGCTCATCTGCTGGTGGTCGAGAGCTGGGTCGGATCGATGAGCAGGCTGCTGCCACGCGCGATTCGGGAGGGCGGGCACGAGTTCACCTTCCTCACCCGCGACCTGCACCACTATCTGCGCTCGGCCCCGGAGGGAACGGCACATCCGCTGCTCGGCGCGCGGAACGTGGTCACCGCGGACACCAACGACACCGAGACCCTCCTCCCGGAGGTCGCCCGGCTGCACTCGGTCCTCGGGTTCGACGGGGTGATCTCGTCCTGCGACTACTACCTGCCGACGGTGGCGCGGATCGCCGGTCACCTCGGGCTGCCCGGCCCGGGTCCGGAGGCGGTCCACGACGCCTGCCGCAAGGACGCCACCCGCCGCGTACTCGCCGACGCGGGGGTGCCGGGACCGCGTTTCGCCCTCCATGAGGAGTGGGCCGACCTCGCCCGGGCGGCGCGGGAGATCGGCTATCCGCTGGTCGTGAAGCCCGTCGACCTGTGCGCGGGCATGTACGTACGGCGGGTGGAGGACGAGGCCGAACTCGCGGCAGCCGTATGGGCGTTGGCCGACTTTCCGCTCAACGCGCGCGGTCAGCGGCGGGTGCCCGCCGTGCTGCTCGAGGAGCTGCTGACCGGTCCCGAGGTGAGTGTCGAGACCGTGTCGTACGCGGGGGCGGTCCAGGTCGTGGGCGTGACCGACAAGAGCATCGGCGGGGCGCCGGCGTTCATCGAGACCGGGCACATGTTCCCCGCCGCTCTGACGGCGGCCGACAGGGGGGCCGCCGAGCAGACCGCGCTGAGCGCGCTGAAGGCGCTCGGGCTGACCGACGGTGTCGTGGCGCACACCGAGATCAAGCTGACCCCGGCCGGGCCGCGCGTCGTCGAGGTCAACCCCCGGCCCGCCGGGAACCGCATCACCGAGCTGATCCGCCATGTCACCGGCATCGACCTGGCCGCGGCCGCCGTCGAGGTGGCCCTCGGCCGCGAGCCCGACCTGCGGCGCCGGGAGACCGGCCTGCGCAGTGCCGCCGTCGGCTTCCTCGTACCGGAGACATCGGGCACCCTCGAAGCGCTCGACAATAGACAACTCACCGCCACACCAGGCGTGTCGCCCAGTCGATCGAGGGCAGCGGGACGGAGCTGATGCTGGGCTGTCTGACCGCAAGCAGCCTCGGGCTGGCACCCGCCGTGCATCTCGCCGACCGCGCCCGCTGGGTCGACCTCGACGGGCATCTGCTGCTGGCCCACGACCCGTGGACCGGTATCGGGGGCGGCGACGGGTTCGTACGGACAAGTGGGCTGCCCGGTCTGGGAGTTCGGCCGAGAAAGGAGGCGCGCCGTGAAGACGTGGCATGAGATGCGCAGCTTCCCGTTCGCCGTCCGCCTCCTGCTGGTCAACCAGCTCGGCGTCAACATCGGCTTCTATCTCCTCATCCCCTATCTCGCCACCCATCTGACCGAGAACCTGGGTATGTCGGCGGCGGTCGTCGGCATCGTCCTCGGCGTCCGGAACCTCAGCCAGCAGGGGCTGTTCATCATCGGCGGATCGGCCTCCGACCGGCTCGGGGCACGCGGCGTCATCATCGCCGGATGCGCGCTGCGGACGGTCGGGTTCGGGTTGTTCGCGCTGGGCGACGGGCCGGCGGTACTGCTGGCCGCGTCCGTGCTGAGCGGGCTCGCGGGCGCGCTGTTCAATCCGGCCGTGCGGGCGTATCTCGCGCAGGAGGCCGGTGAGCGCAAGGCGGAGGCGTTCGCGCTGTTCAACGTGTTCGCGACGACGGGTGCCCTGATCGGTCCGCTGCTGGGCAGTGTGCTGCTGCTCGTGGACTTCCGTACGTCCGCGCTGACCGCCGCCGGGATCTTCGCGGTCCTCACCGTCGCGCAGGCCCTGGTGCTGCCCGCGCGGAAGGTGGAGCCGAGCGGCAGCGGTGTCCTCGGGGACTGGCGCGAGGTGCTCGGCAACCGGGCCTTCCTGGCGTTCGCGCTCGCCATGGTCGGCATGTTCACCCTGGAGAACCAGCTGTACCTGCTGCTGCCCGCCGGGGCCCGCGCGGCCACCGGCTGGGACGGCGCCGCCGGTCTGGTCTTCCTCGTCGGGACCCTCGCCAACCTGGCGCTTCAGCTGCGCATCACCAAGTCGCTCAAGTCCCGTGGTAATAGGGCGCGTTGGATCGCGCTCGGGCTCGCCGTCACGGGGCTGGCGTTCCTGCCGGCGGCCCTGGGGGCGGGTGCCGGGTCCGCCGGGTGGCTCGACGCCGTACCCGTCCTGCTCGGCGCGCTGCTGCTCTACCTGGGGCTCATGGTCGCCTCGCCGTTCGTCATGGAGCTGATCCCCCGCTTCGGCCGGCCGGAGCTGACCGGCACGTACTTCGGGATCTTCTACGTCGTCTCCGGCGTCGCCGCGGCCGTCGGGAACACCCTCGTCGGGTGGGCCATGGACGCCGGGGAACGCGGCGGCCACGCCTGGCTGCCATGGGCGTGCTGCGCCCTGTTCGGCCTGGCCTCGGCGGGCGGGGTGGCCTGGCTGCACCGGCTCGGCGCGCTCCCCGCGGATCCGGCGCCGGTCGCGTCCGCTCCCGCCGGTGAGAGGAGCAGCGCATGACGACCGGCAACCCCCTCACCGACAACCCCGAGCTGTACGAGGCCCGGTTCCCCGACCCCGACCGGCTCGCCGGACGCTGGGCCGAGGACTGTCTGCGCCGCCACGGCGCCGGACCGCGCGTGCTGGACATGGGCTGCGGCACCGGCCGTGACGCCGCCCATCTGCACGGCGCCGGCCGTACGGTGACGGGCGCCGACCTCTCCGAGGCGATGCTGGCCCACGCCCGTGCCCAGCACCCCGGGCCGGCGTACGTGCGGGTCGACCTGCACGGCTTCGACCTCGGCCGGGCCGCCTTCGACGTGGTCGTCTGCCTGGACAGCTCCCTGCTGTACTGCCACACCGACGACCAGCTCGACGGCTTCCTCGCCTCCTGCCGCCACGCGCTCGCCCCCGGCGGGCTGCTGGTCGCGGAGATGCGCAACGGCGCCTACTTCCTGGGCCGCACCGACCTGCTCGACACCCCGACCGTCAACGCCTTCATCTGGCAGGGCACCGCCTACCGGTCCACCACCACCCTGACGGTGGACCGCACCGCCCAACTCCTGCGCCGCATGCGCGTCTGGACCTCGGACGACGGAGCACCGCCCGTCGAACAGCGGTCCGCCTGGCGGCTGTTGTTTCCGCTGGAACTGCGCCACGTCCTGGCCGCGCACGGCTTCGAGGTCCTGGAACTGCACGACGGTCCGGGGCCTCGTACCGAACCGCCCTGGCAGGAGGGCGAGTTGCCCGGCCAGGTGACCGATGCCGACCGACTCCACCTCGTCGCGCGCCTGCGCACCACCCGCTGATCCATCACACTCCAAAGGGACTGTCATGTACGACGAACGCTTTTCCGGGCTGCGCCGGCGCGGCTTCCTCGCCGCCACCACCGGGGCCGCCGCCCTCGCCCTCGTCGGCTGCGGCGGCACGGAGAACACGGCCGACCAGAGCGGCGGCGACGGCACCCCCAAGCGCGGCGGACGGCTGCGTGCCGCGTTCGCTGGCGGCGGTGCCAGCGAGACCCTCGACCCGCACCTCGCCAACCTGTTCGCCGATGTCGCCCGCGCCAAGGCGCTGTACGACAAGCTCGCCGACTACGGCGCCGATCTGTCCGCCCAGCCGCGCCTCGCCGCGAAGTGGGAGTCGAACAAGGCGCTGGACCGCTGGCAGGTCACCCTGCGCGAGGCCACCTTCCACGACGGCAAGCCGGTCACCGCGAAGGACGTGCTCTACAGCTACCGGCGGATCTCCGACCCCGAGAAGGCATTCCGCGCCAAGGCCTCCCTGGAACCCATCGACCTCAACGCGAGCCGGGCCACCGGTGAGCGGAGCATCGAGTTCGTGCTCAAGCGGCCGACGGCCGAATTCCCCAACGTGCTGGCCGCGTTCGGCGCGTACATCGTCCCGGAGAACGCCGGGGAGAACGCCTCCGACTTCGACAAGAAGCCGATCGGCTCCGGCCCCTTCCGCTTCGTGTCCTTCTCCCCCGGCCGCTCGGCGGTCTTCCGCCGCTACGACGCGTACTGGGAGGGCGCCCCGCACCTCGACGAGCTCGAATTCGTCGTCGCCAACGAGGAGTCGGCCCGCGCCAACGCGCTTCTCGGCGGCCAGGTCGAGTACGCCCACGAGCTGAACCCGACCACCGCCCGGGCCCATGAGGGCAAGGGGCAGATCGAGATCGTCCGGCTGCGCAACAGCGCCATGCAGGCGTTCTGTATGAAGACCGACCGGGCGCCCTTCGACGACAAGCGGGTGCGTGAGGCGTTCTTCCTCATCGTCGACCGGAAGGAGCTCGTCGACGGCGCGCTCTCGGGGGCGGGCGTGGTCGGCAACGACCTGTTCGGCAAGGGCTACGAGTACTACGCCGCCGATCTCCCGCAGCGCGAGCAGGACCTCGACCGCGCCAAGGCCCTGCTGGAGCAGGCCGGTGCCGAGAAGCTGAAGGTCACGCTGGACACGTCGGCCGTGGCCGCCGGGTTCACGGAGGCGGCCAGCATCTTCCGCGACCAGGCCGCGAAGGCCGGTGTCACGATCGACGTGAAGATGGGCAGCAAGGACTCGTACTGGGCCGACATCCTCGACGGCGGCACCCTGGCCTGCTACCGCTCCGGCGCCATGCCCATCGAGGCGCACATCTCGCAGCGGCTGCTCACGGACTCCACCACCAACGCCACCCACTGGAAGCACAAGGACTTCGACGCGCTGTACCAGCAGGCGCAGTCCACCCGGGACAAGACGGAGCGGGCCGCCGTCTACAAGCGCATGCAGCGCCGGCTGTACGCGGAGGGCGGCTTCCTGATCTGGGGCTTCGCCGACTGGATTCTCGGAACGGCCCGCAATGTGAAGGGAGTGGAGACCAAGGCCCCCGCCAACACGCTCGACTGGGCGCGCTTCGACAAGGTGTGGCTCGCGTGAGCGGACTGCGTTCCTTCGTCGCCCGGCGGCTGCTCCTCGGCGTCGCGCAGACCGTGGCCGTGGTGCTGCTGGTCTTCGCGCTCACCGAGGCGCTGCCGGGCGACGCCGCGGTCGCCCTCGCCGGGGACCAGCCTGACCCGGCGCGTATCGCCGCCATCCGCGAGGCGATGCAGCTGGACCGGCCGGTGCACGAGCGGCTGGCCGACTGGGCGATCGGGCTGCTGCACGGCGATTTCGGTACCTCCCTGGCCTCCGGCCGCCCGGTCGGCCAGTACATCGCCGACGGCTTCGGGCCGACCCTGCTGCTGGCCGCGCTCACCGTGGCGCTGCTCGTGCCGATCGGTTTCGGGCTCGGCGTGCTGGCGGCCCGTCACGAGGGCGGGCTCGTCGACCGCCTGGTCAGTTCCGTCACGCTGGCCGTGTACGCGGTCCCCGAGTTCGCCCTCGGGGTGCTGCTGGTGACCGTGTTCGCGCTGAAGCTGGGCTGGCTGCCGCCGACCGCCGTCGGCTACGGCACCGACCTGCTCGCCCACCCGGCCGCGCTGGTCCTGCCCATTCTCGTCCTGCTGTCCCGGCCGGTCTGCTCCCTGGTCCGCCTCGTGCGCGCCGGCATGGTCGACGCCCTCGCCTCGCCGTACGTCGCCCACGCCCGCCGGTACGGCCTCGCGGACGCCCGGGTCCGTTATCTGCACGCGCTCCCGGGCGCCGTCGCCCCGGCCGCCCAGCAACTCGCCCGCACCGTCGACTGGTTGCTGTGCGGCGTCATCGTCGTGGAGGCCCTCTACGTGATCCCCGGACTCGGCACCGTCCTCCTCAACGCCGTCGCGGAACGCGACGTACCCGTCGTCCAGGGCCTCGCCGTGGTGTTCGGCGTGCTCACCGTCGTCCTCAACCTGGGCGCCGACGTGGTGGCCCGGCGCTTCGCGCCTCGGGCGGGGGTGGCGGCGTGACGGCCGGTACGGTCACGGAGGCCGGCACGGCCGCCGCTGCCGGGCGGCGGCGTACGGGCCGTTTCGCGCTCGGCGTCGCGGTCATCGCCGTACCTCTCGTCCTCGCCCTGCTGGGACCGGTGTTCGCGGGCGAACCGGGCCCACGGACGGCGTCGTTCACGCTCGGCGACGGGCACTGGCTCGGCACCGACTTCGTGGGCCGGGACGTGTGGCGGCAGGTACTGCACGGCGGTCGGCCGGTCGTCCTGACCGCGCTCGGCGCGGGTGCGCTCGCGTATCTCGTCGCGCTGCCGGTCGGTCTGGCCGCCGCGCTGACGCATCGGCGCTGGCTTGAGGAGCTGCTGATGCGGCCCCTGGACGTGCTGATCGCCGTACCGTCGCTGCTGCTGATCCTGCTGGTCGCCTCGGTGTTCTCCCCCGGCGCCATCGGCCTCGCCCTCCTCGTGGCGCTGGTGAATGTGCCGGACGCGGCCCGTCTGGTGCGGGCCGCCGCCACGGAGGCCGCCGCCCGGCCGGTCGTGGAGGCGCTGCGGCTCCAGGGTGAGAGCTGGTGGCGGGTGGCCGTCGGTTATGTGGGCCGCTCCATCCTGCGCACCCTGGGCGCGGACGCCGGCACCCGGCTGACCGGTGTGCTGTATCTGGTCGCCACAGCCGCGTTCCTCGGTGTCGGGGTCGCGCCGGACGCCGCGGACTGGGCGGTGATGGTCGACCGCAACCGTACGGGCCTGTTCGTGCAGCCGTGGGCCGTGGTGGTGCCCGCGCTGCTGATCGTCGCCCTCACCACGGGCACCAACCTCCTCTTCGACGCCGCACTGGAGAAACCCGGCGGGCGCCGGGGACGGAAGGAACGACGGGCGTGACGCAGCAGAACGACAGCGCCGGCCGGGATGCCGTGGCAGCGGAACCCGTGGCCGAGATCGCGGACCTGCGGGTCGAGGTCGGTGGTCGGGCGATCGTCGACGGGGTGAGCCTGAGGGTGCTGCCCGGCAAGGTCACCGCGCTGGTGGGCGCCACGGGCAGCGGCAAGACCACGACCGGGCTGGCCCTGCTCGGCGAGTACCCGCCCGGCGCCCATGTGACCGGCGATGTCCGCGTGGCGTCCGACGACCTGGTCGGCTATGTGCCGCAGCACCCCGCGGCCGTCCTCAACCCCGCCCGCCGTGTCACCGCGCTCCTCACCGACATCGCCCGCGCCCACGTGCGCCGACTGCCCCGGGGGCAGCGCCGGGCGGCGGCCCGCGCGAGCGTTCTCCAGGCCCTCGCCGATGCCCAACTCCCGGACGCCGAGCATCTGTTGCGCCGCTACCCGCACCAGCTCTCCGGCGGACAGCAGCAGCGTGTCGTCCTCGCCCAGGCGCTCCTGCTCGGTGCCCGCGTCATCGTCGCCGACGAGCCCACCACGGGCCAGGACGCCCTGACCAAGAGCCGTATCGTCGACCAGTTGGCGGCGGTCGCGGCACGCGGCATCGCGGTCGTCCTGCTCAGCCATGACCTCGACGTCGTGCGGGCGCTCGCCGACGAGGTCCATGTCATGCGGGAAGGGCGCGTCGTTGAGTCGGGTCCGGCACAAAGACTATGGCTCGCGCCCCAGCACGAGTGGACCCGCCGACTCCTCGACGCCCGACCATCGTTCGCCGAGGCCCACGACCGGCCCGACCCGGCGACCACCGAGCCCGTACTGCGCGTACGCGGCCTCACCGCCCGCCACCGCGACGGCGCACGCGGCACCATCGTGGCCGTGCGCGCCCCCGAACTCGCGCTGCGCGCCGGGGAGTGCCTGGCCGTCGTCGGCCGCTCGGGCAGCGGCAAGACCACCCTCGCCCGGTGCCTCGCCGGGCTCCACCGCGACCACGACGGCGAGATCCTCCTCGACGGCACTCCCCTGCCCCGCAGTCTGCGCGACCGCGGCCGGGAGCGGTTGGCGGCCGTGCAGTACGTCTTCCAGGACGCCCGCGCCGCCTTCGACGAGCACCGCCCGATCCTGCACCAGGTGGCCCGCACGGCGATCCGGCTGCGCGGCGCCGACGACCGCGCGGCCGAGTCCGAGGCGCTGACCACGCTCACGCGCCTCGGACTCTCCGAGGAGCTGGTACGCCGGCGCCCCGCGCAGCTCTCCGGCGGCGAACTCCAGCGCGCCGCCCTGGCCCGCGCCCTCCTCGCCCGGCCCCGGGTGCTCATCTGCGACGAGATCACCTCCGGGCTCGACACGGTGACCCGCAGGGGCATCCTCGACGTCCTGCTGTCGCTGCTCCGCGACCGCGACGACCTGTCGCTGGTGCTGATCACCCACGACCTGGACACAGCGGCCGTCGCCCACCGCATCGCCGTCCTGGACGCCGGGGAACTCGTCGAACAGGGCCCGGCCCAAGAGATCCTGACCGCGCCACGGCACCCGTTCGCCGTCTCACTCATGGCGACCACGGCGCGTCTGGAGGCAGGGACGGGCTCCTGACGGTTCCCTCCCCCTCGGTTCCCTCCCCCACGCGAAGTGTTTCCGGCGCTGTCCCACAACCTCTACTCATGGGGACGTCTGATGCAGGCTCAGGGCAGAAGCTGCGAACTGATCGCCACACGCAGTAGTTTCACTCGCAGTAGTTTCGGGTTCACGCGCGCGGCCGGGCGGGTGCGCGCGCCGTGCACTGGGTAAGGGGGAACTGTGCGTTCCGGGGAAGAGTTCGCGAGTCGCTTCGTCCTCAAGGAGATCATCGGGGCGGGGCGAAGCGGTGATGTGTGGCTGGCCCACGACACGCTGGTCGGGCAGGACGTCGCGCTGAAGCCCGAGCCGATCAGGGGCGACCGCGAGACCGCCGTACGCCGACTGCTCGGCGAACCACGCGCCATGGCCAAGTTCCGCGACCACCCGCACGTCGTGACCCTGTTCGACGTCGTGACCGTCCCGCACGGCGGCAAGACCGTCCCGCACAGCGGCGAAGAGGGCGCGGACGCGGAGGACGGCGCACCGGAGACGTACTGGTTCATCACGGAGTACGTGCCCGGCGGCGACCTGAACGGGCAGCCGCCGATGACTCCCGTGCACGCGGCCCGTATCGGTGCCGAACTCGCCGACGCGCTCGTCGCCCTGCACGAGGCGGGGATCGTCCACTGCGACATCAAACCCGCCAACATCGGCCTCACCCGCAGGGGCGCGGCCAAGTTACTGGACTTCGGAGCCGCGTACCGGGTCGGTGGCACCGAGACCATCACGGCCAACGGCCCCTTCAGCTTCACCCCGGACTTCGCCGCCCCCGAGCTGGCCCGGGGGAACGTGCCCCGCCCCGCCTCGGACGTGTTCTGCCTGGGAACGACGCTCTACGCGCTGGTCACCGGCTCGCCCCCGCGCGGCGGCGGGCGCGAGGACGACGACGGCCGCCGGGAGCCGGGCGACACGGAGGACAGCGAGCGCCTGCGGTACTGGAAGGCCGAGCAGGGCGTCGTGGAACTGGACGCGGAGGCCGTGGGGCCGCTGTATCCCGTGCTCACGGCCATGCTGCGGCGCGATCCGGGGCAGCGCCCCGACGCCGCCGAGGTCAAGCGGCTCCTGGAGGCCGTCGCCGCACCCGAGTCGACCACATCGGTCACGCCGGTCGAGCCGCCGCCCGGGTCTCCTGAGCCGGATGTCCCGCCGCCGCCCGGGCACACCCGTCGCCCGCGGCGGCGCCTTGCGCTGCTCGCCACCGCCCTCGGCGTCTGCGCCGCAGTCGCCCTGGGCCTGGTGCTCATCCCCGACGACAGCGACGGCGGCGACGACGGAACCGGCCGCGAGTCCGGCCGGGGCAGCATCCAGCAGAACTTCGAGAACGGCGAATCGCGGGCCCTGATCGGCGATCCGTACACCGCCGATGTGTGCGCCCTGGCCGACCGTAACGCGCTCAGCCGGTTCGGCAAGGTCGAAGTGGACGCGGACTACGGGAACTTCGACCAGTGCGACGTGCTCGTCCACTCCGACGACGAGACGCGGATCGATGTGTCGTTCCAGCTCCGCCCGGGCTCGTCGTCCGAGACGTCCGAGCCCACCGATTTCGTCGGCAGGATCGGTATCACGGAGTCGCCGGAGAGCGACGACGAGTGCATCCTGCTGCTGGCGCCCGACGGCACCACCGACGGGATCGTCGGAGTGCGCGTCAACATGGGCGATGGCGAGGTGACCGGGGGTCAGGCCACGTTGTGCACGGTCGCCCAGGCGGCCGCCAAGAGCGCGGCCGAGACCCTGGACGAGGGCCCGGTCCCCCGCCGTGCCGAGGCCTACCCCTCCTCGTCGCTGGCCTGGGCGAACGCCTGCAAGCTGCTCGACGACGAGGTGCTGTCCGCCGTCCCCGGCCTCAAGGTTGACCAGCCGGAGGTCGGCGTCGCGAACTGGAACTGCGAATGGTCCAGCACCGTCGACGATCTGGAGGCCGAGGTGGACTTCCACCGCGATCAGCCGAAGTCCGAGGAAGAGGGCACCCCCGTCGAACTCAGCGGATACAAGGGCCTCGTCGAGCCGGATGACGACGACTGCCGGGTCTTCGTCGAGTACCGCCCGTACAGCGGTGAGAACGCGGAGACGTACGCCGAGATGGTGCGCCTGCGCGTCGGCGGGGAACGGCCCACGGACGAGCTCTGCGAGATGGCCACCGCCCTCGCCCGCTCCGCAGCCGCCGAACTGCGCGCACAACACCCTGAGACCTCCTCGTGAACCTCAGCGCGCGCAGTCCGGCCAGGCGCTGTCGTCCTCCATCAGGTCCAGGTCCGGCGGTACGAGGGTCGTGGACTCGACCAGGCCTTTGAGGAGGTTGTGGAGGAGCCTGTTGTCGGAGGGGCGGCCCTCGGACATGTCGTGCATCAGCCGGTCCTTGAAGCCGGTCCTGTTCAGGCGTCGGCGTACGGCCTCGATCCGGTGCTCGACCTTGCGCGGGGTCCAGCCCGCGTCCGTGCGCAGGAACTTGAGCTGCTTGGCGGCCATGGAGTACGTCAGAGGGCGGGGGTCCTCCTCGTAGAGCAGGTAGCGCTGGCCGAGTACGACCAGCAGCAGCCGTTCGTCGTCGTCGAGCGGCCAGATGTTCGGCCGTACGGTCTCGGCGTGCCGGCGCGACACCGGGCCCTGGTCGTCGTGGTCGGCGACGTACAGCTCGACCAGGTGCTCGCGGTAGCCGGAGCCCTTCACGAACAGCGGGGTGTAGCCGGTGGTGAGGGGGATCGGCTCGGTGGTGGTGTGCATCATCCGGCCACGGGGCAGCCGTACGAGCTGCTGCCCGGTGTTGCGGAGCCACCAGTGACCCTGCCGGTACGTCAACTCGCCGTGCCGTCGGCTCACGCTCAGATCGTCCACGCCGACGCCGAGGTCGGCCTCCGGCTTCTTGCCGCGTCCGAAGCTGACCGTCAGGCCCGTCCGGGGTGGGGCGCTGAGGTCTCCGGTGACCGTGCGGGCGTGCAGCGTGCCTGGTGCGGCGGGCGCGACACCACGCGCGAGGCTGGTGGAGAGGGGCATCGCGGTTCTCCTCGGTTCGGTGCTTTCTCGGCACGTGGTAAGGACTCTGCCATCAGGATCCGCACTCACGCCGGGACCCCTCCCCAAAAGGGGCCCGTATAAAGGGACATGCCCGGTCTTCGGGGCTCAACGGCGCCTGATGGCGTACGAGTTGAGGTGGGCGACGGCTCCGGGGAGGGGCGGAGCCGTCGTCCACGTCGCGTGTCTGATGTCACCGGACGACCAGCGGCCGGAACGCGTCCCGTATATCGGACTTCGACACCTCGACGGAGTCGTCCTGCGGCGGGTCCGCGTCGTCGTAGCCGTATTCGTAGTACGTGATGATCGCAGGGCAGCTGGAGCCGTTGATCTGGATCTCGCGGTCCGAGACGAGCTTGCCGGTGCGCAGTTCGTACACCTTCACCGGGATCTCGATCTTGTGGAACCTCACGTACGTGGTGGAGCCGGAGTCGGTTACGTACGGGCACGTCCGCACGGGGTCGCCGTAGCCCTCATTGCCCATACAGACCACCAGCGCGGCGTCCTCGGCGTTGTCGGCCCGCCAGGAGCCGGGAAGTTTGTCGGAGTACTCGTCGGCGCCGTCATAGGCGCCGAAGTACAGCGCCCGGTTGGCACCTTTGCCCATGGGCTCGGCGCCGCTGTACTCGGCCGGCTTCGAGCAGTACTTGGGCTGGTCGCCGTCCACCGGTGCGAGCAGGTCGCGGATGGTGTCCCGCTCGATGTTCCGCGTGGCCTTCGTGACGCCCTTGCGTGCCCTGCCCGCGAGGTCGTCGCCGGGATACCGGTCGAGCACCCGCTCGTACTGCTCCCGGGCGTCCTTCCAGCGGTTCTGCCACATGAGGTCGTCACCGCATCCGACGAGGGAAGCGGGCGCGGACCGGTCGGCCGCAGCGGCGGTTCGGTCCAGAGGGTCGTCGCCGAGTTTGCGGTCGCGGAGCCAGTCGATGACGGTGACGGTGGCGCAGGAGTCGGCGGTGGGCAGGTCGCCGAGGAACTCGTCCAGCGTCCCCTCGACCGTCTTCTCGTTGCCGGGTGACGCGAGGACCGAGTCGAGTGTCCGAAAGCCCCTTTTCAGGGCGGCGAGATCGCCGACCAGCGCGATGTCCAACTCACCCCCGGCCAACCGCACCCGGTCACACATCCTTACGACCTCGTCGCCGTCGGCGGTCGACCGGGCATCGACGACACGGTGCCCGAACGACACCCAGCCCTGCGCTCTCGCCACCTCCGCGCAGTCACCGCGTTCGCGGGCCTCGGAGACACTCCGCTCGATCCCGGCGGCCTCGACGCGCAGGTACGCCACGGTCAGCAGCACCGGCAGCGTGACACCGAGGGCCACCAGGCGCTGCCCGAGCCTCGTGCCCCGGGGTGCGCGCCGGCGCGCCAGGAACCATCCGTGGGCGGTGACGGCGACCCACCACAGGAGCATGACGACCTCGTCCGACGGCGAGGCTCCCACGCCGAGCCTGACGACGAGCACGAGCGTGACGGCCAGGGCGGCGACCGCGAGCCAACGCCTTCGTCTCACCATCAGGTAGCCGACGCCGAGCAGGGAGGCGTTACCGAGGGCGACGGCCAAGGGGTCGCTCGCCCTGACCTCGGCAGGCTCGGGCTCCGGTACGGCGGACGGGGCATGCGTCGGGTCGTTCATCCTGATCCCCCGGTCGCAGAACGGGTCTGACACCCGCATGGTGCCGCCGACCCTTCGGGACCCCTCCCGCGCCGACCGCAGTCACGCGGACGCGGGCGGCACCGATCCGGAGAACCCGGTCGTGGTGCCGCCCGCGAGCCTCAGACGTTCTCAGACGATTTCGACGAGCAGGTCGCCGCCCTCCACCTGCTGGATCTTGTTGATGGCGAGCCTGGAGACGCGGCCGGCCTTCGGGGCGGTGATCGCGGCCTCCATCTTCATGGCCTCGATGGTGGCCACGGTGGCCCCGGACTCCACCTCGTCGCCTTCGGTGACCGCGAGGGTGACCACTCCGGCGAACGGGGCCGCGACATGGCCGGGGTCGGCGCGGTCGGCCTTCTCCGTCACCGGGATGTCGGAGGAGGCGGCGGCGTCGCGTACCTGGATGGGCCGCAGCTGGCCGTTGAGGGTGGACATCACCGTACGCATGCCGCGCTCGTCGGCCTCGCCCACGGCTTCAAGGCCGATGAGGAGCCGTACGCCGGGTTCGAGGTCGACGGTGTACTCCTGGCCGGGGCCGAGACCGTAGAAGAAGTCCTTGCTGTCGAGGACGCTGGTGTCGCCGTAGGTCTGGCGGTGGGTCTCGAACTCGCGCGTCGGGCCGGGGAACAGCAGCCGGTTGAGGGTGGCGCGCCGGTCCTTCTCCAGGCCCGTACGGTCCTCGGCGCTCAGCTCCTGGACGGGCTTGGCCTCGCCGCGGCCCTGGAGGGCCTTGGTGCGGAACGGCTCGGGCCAGCCACCGGGCGGGGTGCCGAGCTCGCCGCGCAGGAAGCCGATGACGGAGTCGGGGATGTCGAACCGGTCCGGGGTGGCCTCGAAGTCGGCGGGGGCGACTCCGGCGCCGACCATGTGGAGGGCGAGGTCGCCGACGACCTTGGACGACGGGGTGACCTTGACCAGGTGGCCGAGGATGCGGTCGGCGGCGGTGTACATCGCCTCGATGTCCTCGAAGCGGTCGCCGAGGCCCAGGGCGACGGCCTGGGTGCGGAGGTTGGAGAGCTGGCCGCCGGGGATCTCGTGGTCGTAGACGCGGCCGGTCGGGGAGGCGAGGCCCGCCTCGAAGGGGGCGTAGATCCTGCGGACGCTCTCCCAGTACGGCTCCAGGTCGCCCACGGCGCGCAGGTCGAGGCCGGTGGGCCGGTCGGAGTGGTCGGTGGCGGCGACGATCGCCGACAGGGAGGGCTGTGAGGTGGTGCCGGCCATCGACGCCACCGCCCCGTCCACGGCGTCGGCGCCGGCCTGGATCGCGGCGAGGTAGGTGGCGAGCTGGCCGCCCGCCGTGTCATGGGTGTGGATGTGGACCGGCAGGTCGAACTCGCGGCGCAGGGCCGTCACGAGCTTGGTGGCGGCGGGGGCCCGGAGCAGTCCCGCCATGTCCTTCACGGCCAGGACATGGGCGCCGGCCTCGACGATCTGCTCGGCGAGACGCAGGTAGTAGTCGAGGGTGTAGAGCCGCTCGGCCGGGTTCGACAGGTCGGAGGTGTAGCAGAGGGCCACTTCGGCGACGGCCGTTCCGGTCGCGCGTACGGCGTCGATGGCGGGCCGCATCTGGCCGACGTCGTTGAGCGCGTCGAAGATGCGGAAGATGTCGATGCCGGTGTCCGTGGCCTCCTGGACGAAGGCGTCGGTCACCTCGGTCGGGTAGGGCGTGTACCCGACGGTGTTGCGGCCGCGCAGCAGCATCTGGAGGCAGATGTTCGGGGTGGCGGTGCGGAACGCGGCCAGCCGCTCCCAGGGGTCCTCGGCGAGGAAGCGCAGGGCGACGTCGTAGGTGGCGCCGCCCCAGCACTCCAGGGAGAGCAGTTGCGGCAGGGTGCGGGCCACCACGGGGGCGACGGCGAGCATGTCCTTCGTACGGACCCGGGTGGCGAGCAGCGACTGGTGGGCGTCGCGGAACGTGGTGTCGGTGACCCCGATGGTCGGGGACTCGCGCAGCCACCGGGCGAAGCCCTCGGGGCCGAGTTCGACGAGCTTCTGCTTGGAGCCGGCCGGGGGTTCGGCGACGTCCACGGCCGGGATCTTGGTGGACGGGTCGCTCAGCGCGGGGCGCTCGCCGTGGGGCTTGTTCACCGTCACGTCGGCCAGGTAGGTGAGCAGCTTGGTGCCGCGGTCGGCGGAGTGGCGGGCGGTGAGCAGGTGCGGGCGCTGCTCGATGAACGACGTGGTGACCTGGCCCGCCTGGAAGTCCGGGTCGTCGAGGACTGCCTGCAGGAACGGGATGTTCGTGACCACGCCGCGGATGCGGAACTCGGCGACGGCGCGCCGGGCGCGATTGACGGCGGTGGTGAAGTCCCGGCCCCGGCAGGTGAGTTTGACCAGCATGGAGTCGAAGTGGGCGCTGATCTCCGTACCGGCGTGGGTGGTTCCGCCGTCGAGGCGGATGCCCGAGCCGCCGGGTGAGCGGTAGGCGCTGATGCGGCCGGTGTCCGGGCGGAAGCCGTTGGCGGGGTCCTCGGTGGTGATACGGCACTGGAGTGCGGCGCCGCGCAGGGTGACGGTCTCCTGGGAGAGCCCGAGGTCGGCGAGGGTGGCCCCGGCGGCGATGCGCAGCTGCGACTGGACCAGGTCGACGTCGGTGACCTCCTCGGTGACCGTGTGCTCGACCTGGATGCGGGGGTTCATCTCGATGAAGACGTGGTTGCCGTCGCGGTCGAGGAGGAACTCGACGGTGCCGGCGTTGCGGTAGCCGATCTCCCGGGCGAACCGTACGGCGTCGGCGCAGATCCGCTCGCGCAGTTCGGGGTCGAGGTTGGGCGCGGGCGCCAGCTCGATGACCTTCTGGTGGCGGCGCTGCACCGAACAGTCGCGCTCGAAGAGGTGGATGACGTCGCCGTGGCCGTCGGCGAGGATCTGCACCTCGATGTGGCGGGGCTCGACGACGGCCTTCTCCAGGAAGACGGTCGGGTCGCCGAACGCGGACGCGGCCTCGCGGGACGCCGCCTCGATCGACTCGCGCAGGACGGCACGATCCTCGACGCGGCGCATACCGCGTCCGCCGCCGCCCGCGACCGCCTTGACGAACACGGGGAAGCCGATCTCCTCGGCCGCACGCACCAGTTCGTCCACATCGGTGGACGGCTCGGAGGAGCCCAGCACCGGTACGCCGGCCGCGCGGGCGGCGGCGACCGCCCGCGCCTTGTTGCCCGTCAGCTCCAGGATCTGGGCGCTCGGGCCGACGAACGTGATGCCCGCCTCCTCGCACGCCCGCGCCAGCTCCGGGTTCTCGGAGAGGAACCCGTAGCCCGGATACACGGCGTCGGCACCGGCCTGGCGGGCGGCGCGCATGATCTCGTCGACGGAGAGGTAGGCCCGCACGGGATGCCCCGGCTCACCGATCTCATAGGCCTCGTCGGCCTTCAGCCTGTGCAGCGAGTTGCGATCCTCGTGCGGGAAGACGGCGACCGTGCGCGCGCCCACCTCGTACCCGGCGCGGAACGCGCGGATCGCGATCTCGCCACGGTTGGCGACCAGTACCTTGCGGAGCATTCCTGATCCCTTCGCCCTGCGATGAGGAACACCATGGTCCCGGCAATCAGGCCTCCATGCCATGAGAGTCATGTCACTCAGTGCCGGAGATAAATGTCACTGAGTGCCACGAGTCGGGGTGGCTGCCGGACCGACCGAGTCGACGGATGCTCGCCGAGTACAGCGTCGCCCTCCCTGGCGAGCTGTCAAGCGTGCCCGCCCGCGCCCGCGCGGCCGGTACGGCCCGCCCGGTCGGCACGGCCGGCCACCGGGCCGGTGGAGCCCCGGACGACGAGTTGGGTGGGCAGGCGCAGGGTGCGTGGCTCCCGGCGTTCACCGGCGAGGGATTGCGTCAGCAGTTCCAGGCCGAGCGAACCAGCCCGGTCCATCGGTACGGCGACGCTGGTCAGGGACGGGTGGGCGGTCTCGGCGAGCGGCGTGTCATCGATGCCTACGACACCGAGGTCGTCCGGGACGCGGACACCGAGCCCCCGTGCTCCGGCGATCACACCGAGGGCGACGAGGTCGTTGTGCGCGATGACCGCGGACGCGCCGGAGGCGACCACGCCCGCCGCGGCGGCGACACCCCCGGCCACCGACTCGGACTGCCGGCCCAGCACCTCCAGGACGAGATCCGCCGCCTCGGCCTTGGCCCTGGCCACGCCGAGGCGGTGCTCACCGGACCAGGAGTGCTGTGGGCCCGGGACGTACGTGATATGGGTGTGGCCCAGTGCCGCCAGGTACTCGATGGTCTGGCGGAGGCCGTCGGTCGCGTCGGCGAGGACGCAGTCGGCGCTCGTGGTCTCGCGGTCGACGAGGACGACGGGGGTGTCACCGCACAGGGCGAGCACGTCCTCGGCGGAGAGCCGGGGCGCGCACACGAGGAGCCCGGCGGAACCGCCGGCGAGCCGTGTGATCACCTCCCGCTCACGGTCCGGGTCGAAGTCGGTGTCGGCCGGCACGATCGTCTGCCGACGATGCCAGCCCTGCGCTTGCACGGCCTTGACGAAGGTGCCGTAGACCGGGTTCGCGATGTCGGGGACGACCACGCCAACGGTCGCCGTGTCGGTGCCGGTGTCCGGCTCGGATCGCCATACCGCCTGCCGGGGCGGCGGCTCGTAACCCAGTTCTTGCGCGGCTTCCCGAACCTTGCGCAAGGTTTCCGTGCCCAGCCGCTCGGGTTCGCTGAACGCCCGGGAGGCCGTGGAGAGGGCGACATTCGCCTGCTTGTGGCGACGTCACCGCTCAGGGCGCTGCCTTCGTCCCGGGCATCTGGAACGGCGGACGACAGCAGAGGTGGCCCGTGACCAGGCTCCGCTGAGCCGGCTTTCGCACACGGGGCGCCCGGACCGCAGCCGGGCCCGGTAGACCGTGGCGAACCCGCCCCGGCCCAGGGCCTCCTGGATCTCGTGACCGGCAGTTCAGTCACGCCTGCTCAGGACTCCGCCAACGGCTCCCATCCCGCAGTGCACAACCCCTGGGCAGGACGTCCGCCCGAGGATGAGGCGAGACTCTAGCCGAGGGCTCTGACACCGGTACGCCCGGTTGGGCCCGTTGTGCGCTCCGACGGCTACACGGCGGGGCCGAGGTCGCCTTCGAGGCGGATCCGGGTGATCGGCGGGCGGTCCCAGAGGGCGAGGATCTCGTTGGCGAGGTCCACGGTCGGGAGCGGGGAACGGTCGCCGCGCACCTCGATGCCCGCGGCCAGCAGGCTGCGCGGGACAGCCCCCGCGTCGAGGAGGACCCGCCAGTACTCCGGCGGGAGTTCGAGGTACTCAAGGCCGCTCAGCCGGTCGATCTCCAGCGGGTCGACGAGCGTACCGGGGTAGGCGGTCAGGGTTCGCAGCCGGGGCAACCCGATGACGGGGGCGAGGCTGAACGGCTCCTCGTCCCATACGCCGATGTTCAGGACCTCAAGGCCGGGGTGGGCGGCGGCCTCGATGCTCCGCAGGCTTCGGTGGTGGACCCAGGCCACCGCCGAGGGCTCCTCGTTCCCGCGACGGCCGCGGCGCTCCCTCTTGCCGTGCAGTACGAGGTCTGTGAGGGAGTCGGCGACGAAGCACGCGCCGATGTTCTCCTCGTGGCTGAGGATGATGATCTGCCCTACGTGGCCGTGCGGGCCCGGGGTCAGGTCGACCGCGAGCCGGTCGCCGCCGCCGTTGTCGCCGAAGGCGATCCAGCCGGGTGAGCCGACCAGTCCCTGCACGGCGGCGTCGGGCGGGGTGACGACCGCCTCCTTCGCCGCGAACCGCCACAGGGACGGGCGGGACGCCACATCGGCGATGTACAAGGCGTCCAGGGAGAAGAGCTCGCAGCCGACCGCCATGACCTCACGCTCGGCCGCCTCGTGGTCCCCGTCCCAGTCCTCCCACCGCGCCCGCGTCACCCGGTACAGCGCCTGTAGCTCGTCGGGCAGCTTGACACCGAGGCGCGCCTCCGCGGCGGCGATCTCTTCCTCGGTGGCGCCGATGGCGCCGGGTATCCGCTCGCGGAGCGTCCGTTCCAGCAGGGCGAGATCGACGCTCGGGGCAGGTACGGCGTCGGGCACCGGCTCGGGCAGGCGGCGCCAGGGCTCGGGGAGGGCACCCTCGACCAGGATCAGCGAACCGGGATGCGGACTGCCGACGCTGGACTCGACGGCGGGGCTGGGGCCCAGGAGCCGGAGTACGGTCCTCCCGGTCGGTTCGATCTTCACCGTGAACGAGACGCCCTCGATGCCGAGGTCCACGAGCGCGCCCCGCACGCGCTGCACGGCGTCGAACTCGGCCTTCAGCTTGCCCTCGATCACAGATGCCTGGCCCGGCTGCGGCACCGGCCGCCTCAGGGGCACGCTCCACGCGCCTTGGCTGATCTGTCCCGCCACCTGGCTGCCGGTGGCGAAGGTCTCCGCCTTGCCGGCCCGCAGAAGCCTCAACAGCGGCTCCCAGGTGGCGAAGTCGTGCAGCGGGGACAACGGGACCTCCGGTGGTTCCGGCGAACGTGGCGCAGTGATTATGCGCGAGCGACGTGACCTGGTTGCGGCCCAGCCGCGCCCTACTCCGCAGGTTAAATCGTTTCATTCGTGCGGGATCGAATCCCGGACCACCCATTGACCGAATTCGACCCGGAACCCTAACCTCCGGGCAATCGATTTGAAACCTTTCACGAACCGAGCGAACCGAAGGTGCACCATGGCGCGGGACTTCTCACGGCGAAGACTTCTCCAGCTCGGCGGCACCGTGGCCGCCTCCGTCATCCTGTCCGGGCCCCGGGCCTTCGCCGCCCCCGGCACGGGCAGCGCGGCCGCCGCGGCCGGGAAGCCGCCCGTGCCGACCGGGATGCTCGCCGATCTGCTGCCGCAGGCCCTCGGGACGAGCGCGGGGCAGCGCCCCAGGTTCAGCTGGCAGGTGCCCGACTTCGGTGCGGGTACCGTGCAGCGCGCCTACCAGTTGCAGGTGGCGGCCACTCCGGGCGGCTTCGAGGACGACCAGCTGGTCTGGGACTCCGGGAAGCGGACGTCCGCCGACTCCACCGCCGTACCGTACGGCGGGCCCGCGCTGGAGCCCCGTACTGCCTACTGGTGGCGGGTCAGCAGCTGGGGTGAGACGCGTTCGGCCTGGTCGGAGCCGGTCCTGCTGGCCACGTCGGTCGAGGACGAGTGGGAGGCGAAGCCGATCTGGGTGCCGGCCGGGCCGGTCATGACGGACGGGACCCTCACCGCCCGGTTGAAGATCACCACCGTGGCCGCCGGGCTGTGGTTCCGGGCCACGAACACCGCCAACAACTACATGTGGCAGCTGCGCGCGGGCAGCCCCGGAGTGCTGCGCAAGCACGTCTGCGTGAACGGGACGTACAGCGTGCTCGGCGAGGTCAAGCTGCCGTTCGCGGTGACCACCGGGGAGTGGGTGGACCTCGCCGTCACGATGACCGGCACCACCTTCACCACCACCGTCAACGGCACCGTCGTGGACACCACCACCGACAGCCGTTACGCCTCCGGCAACATCGGTCTGCGCAACGGGCTCTCCGAGTCCCAGGTCTACGACCGGATCACCTTCACCGCCGCCGACGGCACGGTCCTGCTCGACGACGACTTCGCCTCCGACAAGGGCACCTTCTCCGCCGGCACCGTCTCCGGCGGCGTCCTCACCTTCCCCACCGGTGCCTCCTCGCTCTCCTCCTACGGGGCCGACGACACCTGGGCGCTGCTGCGGCACGAGTACGACGCGTTGGCCGGCAAGGAGATAGCCGCCGCGATCCTCTACGTCGCCGCGACCTCGCCCGATCCGGCCCGGCAGTACGTCGCGAAGGTGTGGAGCAACGGCACCGCGGTCGGCTACGCCTCGGTCCGCTCCGGCGAGGGGACCGCCTACCAGGCCTTCGACATCACCTCCACCCTGCGGGCCGACGGGAAGGCCAACGCGCTGGCGGCGCTGTGCTGGACGACGTCGCAGCAGAAGTTCCTGGCCCAGCTGGAGATCACATACGCCGACGGCAGCCGGTCCACGGTCTCGTCCGGGGACCACTGGAAGGCGCGCCGTCAGGCCGGGATGCTGCCGTCGAAGGGCAGCGCGGGCAGCAGCTACTTCACCGTTCCGCAGGAGTACTGGGACCTGCGCCGTGAGCCCGTGGGCTGGACGAAGCCCGGCTTCGACGACGGCGACTGGCTCACGCCGGTCGTCCGTACCGCGATCAGCGGCCTCATGCCCGCGCTGATCGAGGCGATACGGCCGCACGACGTCACCCCCGCCTCCGTCACCAAGGTCGCCGACGGCCGCTGGCTGGTCGACCTCGGCCGGGAGATCGTCGGCGGACTGTCGCTGGAGGTCACCGGCAGCGCGGGCGACACCGTCGAGGTGCGGCTCGGCGAGGAGCTGAACTCCGACGGCACGGTCAAGTACCAGCTGCGCGCCACCAACACATACCGCGAGGTGTGGACCCTGCGCGACGGCGAGCAGCGCTTCGAGCACTGGGGCTACCGGGGCTTCCGCTGGGCCGAACTGCGCACGACGCTCGACCTGTCGAAGGCGGTCGTCAAGGGCCGCGCCTGGAAGCTCGACTGGGACGACTCCCACGCCTCGTTCCGCAGCTCGGACGCCGACCTGGACCGGGTCTGGGAGCTGTGCCGCTACTCCATCGAGGCCACCCGGGGCGACCTCTACACGGACACCCCGACCCGTGAGCGCGGCCCGTACGAGGGCGACGCGCTGATCAACCAGCTCTCCGAGTACGGCACTCAGCGGTCGTACGCCCTCGCCCGCTGGTCGAACGACTATCTGGCCCGCAAGGGGACCTGGCCCACCGAGTATCGGCTGATGTGCGCGATCTCCGCGTGGGAGGACTATCTCGCCACCGGCGACGACCGGCAGCTCGCCAAGGACTACGACCTGCTCACCGCCAAGAACCTCACCTCCTACCTGGACTCGGAGGGCCTGGTCCGCAAGGCGCCCGGCAGCAGCAGCCAGAACCTCGGCGACCTGGTCGACTGGCCCACCGCGAGCCGCGACGGCTATGTCTTCACCAACGTCAACACGGTCGTCAACGCCTTCCAGTACGCGGCCTTCGAGGCCCTCGCCAAGTGCGCCACGGCCCTCGGCAAGGACGATGACGCGACCACGCTGCACGGCCGGGCCGGCACCCTCGCCAAGGCCATGCGGGCCACCCTGCTCGACTCGTCGGCCGGGCGCTTCCGCGACGGCGTCGGCACGACCCACAGCGCGCAGCACGCCACCGCCTTCCCGGTGGCGCTCGGGGTCGCGGACGGCCTGGACAAGGACGTGCTCGCCAAGCTGGGCGACACCCTGGCGGCAGGCGGCATGAAGGTGAGCGTGTACGGGTCGCAGTTCCTGCTCGACGCGCTGTTCCGGCTCGGCCGCTCCGACGCGGCGCTCGCGCTGCTCACCTCGACGGCCACCAACTCGTGGCTGCACATGCTCGACGCGCTGAAGGCCACGATCGTCACGGAGGCGTGGGACCCCGCGCTGAAGTCCAACATGACGCTCTCCCACGCCTGGGCGTCCGCGCCCGCCAACGCGGTGGCCCGGCACGTCCTCGGCGTCCAGGTCAGCGGGCCCGGCGCGGCCGAGTTCCTGGTCCGCCCCCGTACCGGCTCGCTGACCGAGGCCGAGGGAACGGTTCCCTCGGTGCGTGGGCCGGTCTCGGTCCGGGTGCGCCGCTCTGCGGACACGCACACGACACGGGTGACCGTGCCGCCGAACTCCCGTGCCGTCCTTGAGGTGGAGATCGGCGATGCCGATCCGGCGGCGTACCGGGTGACGGGGACGGCACCCGGCGGCCGGGAGAAGGTGGAGGTCGAGTCGTTCACCGACCTCACGGGCACCGTGCTGCGGATCGGCCCGGTCGGCTCGGGCACGACGGAGGTGGTGCGGAAGTGACGGAAACCCAGAACCTTGGCCTGAGCTGAGCTAGCCTCGACACCCTGGGGGCGAACTGGCGTACGTAGGAAGTCAATTCGGGGGTGTTGTGTCAGACCAGCGGCCGGTGCCATCGCGCTCGACGGCAGGCGGGACTCCGGCGCTGCGACAGACGGGTGCCCTGCCGCTGCGCCCCGGCGACCCGGACCGGATAGGTCCGTATGTGTCGCTGGGGCTGCTCGGCAGCGGCGGCATGGGGCGCGTCTATCTGGCGCGCCCCGCCGACGGCGACCCGGATCTCGTCGCGGTGAAGGTGATCAGGCCGGAGTACGCCGAGGACGTCAGGTTCCGGCGCCGGTTCGAGCGTGAGGCGTCGGTCCACGGCCGCGTCCTGACCCCGCACATGCCGAGGCTGTGCGGCACGGGTTTCGAGGACGAACTGCTGTGGATGGCCACCGAGTACGTGCCGGGGCTCGATCTGGCGGACGCCGTGCAGGAGGACGGTGCCCTCGGGGTGGCGGCCGTCTGGCGGCTTGTGGCGGAGCTCGGGCGGGCGCTCGCCGACCTGTCCGCCGCGGGGATCGTGCACCGGGATCTCAAGCCGTCCAACGTCCTGCTGTCCGCCCGGGGCGCGCATGTGATCGACTTCGGTATCTCGAAGGCCGCCGACGCGAGCGCGATCACGGGCACGGGCAACCGGGTGGGCACTCCCGCGTACATGTCGCCGGAGTACCTGCGGACCGGCGAGTGCGACACCGCGTCGGACGTGTTCTCGCTGGCCTGCACGCTGGTCTACGCGGCGACCGGGAGCGCCCCGTTCGGCGACGGTACCGGTGTCGACGTGATGCACCGGGTGGCGTTCGAGGAGCCCAACGCGAAGGTGATCGGCGAGATCTCGGCGGCCGACGAGGCGCTCGCTGCGCTGCTGTCCGCCTGCCTGGGCAAGGAGCCCGGGACGCGGCCGACTCCGCGGGAGCTGATCGAGGCGGCCGGGACGCAGGCCGGCGCGGCCGGCTGGTCTGAGCCGCTCGGTGGCAGGGTGCTCGCCCGGCAGCAGGCGTACGAGGCGCTGTGCCGGCTGCCCCTGGCAGAGCCCTCGCCCGAGGCCGCCGCGCCCCCTTCCGCACCACCGGAGCCATCCGCGGACGCGGCCGGACAGGCGCCTCCGGCGCAGGCCCGCAATCGGACACGGCGGAAGCGGGTGCTGGTGGGTGCCGCGGGCGTGGCCCTCTGCGCGACGGTGGCCGCCGGTGTCTTCGTACTCACGCGCCCCGGCACTGCCACCAGTGCCTCGCCGGAGACGGGTACGTCGACCGCGGCGGGCGGTGCGCCCGGTGAGAATGCCTCCTCGACGGCACCCAGGGCCTCGGGCGGCGCGCCCGTGCCGGACGGCGGCTCCTCCGTCTCGGAGGTGTCCGGCAAGGATGACAGCGTTGCCACCGGCGACGACACCGCGCGCCCTGACGCCTCCGCCGACGACGACCGGCGCACCACCGCCCCGTCCGCTCCCGCCACGGAGTCCGTCGGCCCGACCGAGGCCGCCCCGTCCCCGAGCAGCGCGCCCCCCGATTCCGGGACCCCGGCCTGGATCTCGGACTGCACGTACTACGCGGGCAACGGCCGCACCCGGCTGGGCAACAGCGGCAAACGCGTGCTCCAGGTGCAGTGCATCCTGACGAAGCGCGGGTACGGCGTGGGCGCCTCCGGCATGGACGGCGAGTTCGGCGCCGACACGGAGGCGGCGGTTCAGTCCTTCCAGAGCGACAAGGGGCTGGCCGCCGACGGAGTCGTCGGCCAAGGCACCTGGGTGGCGTTACGCGCCTCGGAGTGACAGCAGGGCGTCGCACAGCGCTCGACAGGAAGGGCGCGTCCGCGGTCTGCCGGACCAGGCCGTGCGCGATGCGGCGGCCTTCGGTGAGCCGCCGCAGCCGTGCGGACGCGCCGTTCGTGTGATCCCCTGCCGGTCAGCTCACCAGGCCGGCCTTCGTCAGCCATTCCTCGGCGACGGTGTCGGCGTCCTCCTTGTCGTTGACGAGCTTTTTCATCATGTCGAGCAGGTCCTGGGTGGTGAGCTTGGCCGAGACGGCGTTGAGCGCTTCCTTGGCCGTGTCGTTCACCGCGTCCTTGAAGACGAGGGGCGTGACGTTCTGGGAGGAGAAGAGGTTCTCCGGGTCCTCCAGGACGACCAACTTGTCGGCGACGATGGCGGGATCGGTGGTGTAGAGGTTGGCGGCCTGCACCTCGTCGTCCTTCAGCAGCTTCACCAGGGTGGTCTGGGCGCCTCCGTCGAGCGGCTGGAACTTGCCGAACTCGACGCCGTAGACCTTCTTCAGACCGACCACGCCCTGGGCGCGGGTCTTGAACTCGGAGCCGGCCCCGAGCGTCATGTCGCCCGCGACCGGCTTGAGGTCGGCGAGGCTCTTGAGGTTGTACTCGGCGGCGGTCTCGGCGGTGACCGTGACGGAGTCCTTGTCCTCGGCCTGGGACGAGTCGAGGATCTCCACCGACGAGGGGAGTTTCTCCTTCAGTTCGGCGTTGATCTCCTCCGTACTGGTCGCGGTGCTGTTCTGGTCGACCGCCACAGACAGCAGGGCGCCGTTGTATTCGGGGAAGACGCCGATGCCGCCCTTGACCACCTGGTCGTAGTAGACCTCGCGGGCCCCGATGTCGAACTTGCGGGTCACCTTCAGGCCCTTGCCCTCCAGGGCCTGCGAGTAGATCTCGGCGAGGAGTTGGTTCTCGGGGAAGTTCGCCGAGCCGACGACGATGGACTTGCCGTCGCCGCCGGTGTCGCCCGTCAGTGGGTTGTCGTCACTGTCGCCGCCGCCGCAGGCGGTCAGGGTGAGTGCGGTGATCAGGCCGAACGCGGCGCCTCGGTACATGCCTCGCATGGGTGTTTCCTCTCTGGTCAGAACTCAGGATTTCGTCGCCGCGGCCCTGAGGCCCGGCGAGACGACGACGCGCCGCAGTGCGGTGAACACGGCCTGGACGACCAGCGCGAGGACGACGACGACCGTGGAGCCGCCGATGACCAACTCGTAGTCGTTGCGGGAGAGTCCGTCGACGATGAAGCGGCCGAGGCCCCCGAGGCCGGGGTAAGCGGCGACGGTCGCGGTGGCCACGACCTGGATCGCGGCGACCCGCAGCCCGAGGAGGATCAGGGGCAGCGCCATCGGCACCTCCACCCGGGTCAGGACCTCCCACCCGGTCATGCCGACCCCGCGTGCCGCGTCCCGGGTGGCGGGGTCCACGCCCCGTACGCCCTCGAAGGTGTTGATGAGGATCGGCGGGACTGCGAGCGCGACCAGGGCGATCAGTACGGGTGTGGAGCTGAGCCCGGCGAGCGTGACGACGAGGACGACCAGGCCGAAGGTGGGGATCGCCCGGGCGAGGTTCGCCACGCTGGCCACGGCGAACGCGCCACGGCCGGTGTGTCCGACGAGCAGCCCGAACGTCAGCCCGATCAGGGCGGCGAACAGCAGCGACAGCCCACTGTAGGTGAGGTGTTCCAGGAGGCGCCGGGGGATTCCCTCGTCGCCGTGCCACTGGGACGAGGACGTCAGCCAGTCCCCCACGAGCTGGATCTGGTTCAGGAAGTCGTTCACGCCGCCGTCACCTTGCTCCGGGACCAGGGGGTGAGCAGCCGTTGCGCCAGGACCAGCAGGGCGTCGGTGGTGAGCGCGAGCAGCATGATCAGCACCATCGCGGTGACGATGGGGGTGGGGAAGTCGAGTTGGAGGCCGCGGGTGATGTAGTAGCCGAGGCCGCCCTGGCCGATCAGCTGTCCTACGGCGACGAGGCTGATGGAGGAGACGGCGGCGACGCGTACGCCGGCGATGACGACGGGCACGGCGATCGGCAGTTCGACCTGCACGACCCGGCGTACCGTGCCGAATCCCATCGCGGTGGCCGCGAGCCGCACCGGTTCGGGGACCGAGGCGAGGCCGTCCACGACGTTGGGCACCAGGACCGACAGGGTGTAGAGCGTCAGCGGGATCATCACCGTCTGTTCGGTCAGCCCCGTGTAACGGACGAAGATCATGAACAGGGCGAGGGACGGGATCGAGTACAGGATGTTGGCCACGGTCAGCACCGGCGGGTACAGCCGGCGCAGCCGGTGGCACAGGATCCCGAGCGGCACGGAGATGATCAGGCCGAACAGGACCGGGAGCAGGCCGAGTCTCAGATGGACGGCGGTGTAGTCGGCCAGTTCGGCGGCGTGGTCGGCTATCCACTGCCACCGCACCAGCGGTTCGTCGTCGTTCACCGGTCACCACCGCCCGGGCTGCCGGTGATCTCGTGCACGTCCGCGGCGCCGACGACCGCGCCGTCCGCGTCGACGCCCACCGCGAGCCGGGCGGGCGACAGCAGCGCCGAGTCGAGGGCGGCCCGTGCGGAGTCGCCGACGAGGCTGAAGGTGTGGCCGAGGGGCGCCAGTTGTACGTCCACGAGCGTGCCGCTGTCCGGGAGTTCGGCGACAGGGGCCCAGCCGAGCGGTCGTCGGGCGTCGTCGACCACGAGGACCCAGGGCTCCTTCACCGCCCTGGCCTCCGCCACCGGGGAGGTCGCCGACAGCACGGGTCCCTCGCGCAGGGGGACCTCGGCCGCCTTGACGAAGGACAGCCGTCGGATGCCGCGGTCGTGTCCCACGAAGTCGGCCACGAACTCGTCGGCGGGGCTGGTGAGCAGCCGCTCGGGGGTGTCGAACTGGGCGAGCCTGCCGCCCGTGCGGAACACCGCGATGTTGTTGCCGAGTTTGATCGCCTCGTCGATGTCGTGGGTGACGAACACGATGGTCTTGTGCAGCTCCTTCTGCAGCCGGATGAACTCCGCCTGCAGCTCCGCCCGCACGATCGGGTCGACCGCGCTGAACGGCTCGTCCATCAGCAGCACCGGCGGATCGGCGCCCAGCGCCCTGGCCACGCCGACGCGCTGCTGCTGCCCGCCGGAGAGCTGGTTCGGGTAGCGCTTGGCCATCTCGGCCGGCAGCCCCACCAGTTCTAGCAGCTCGGCCGCCCGCGCCCGCGCCTTCTTCCGGCTCCAGCCGAGCAGCAGGGGGACGGTCGCGATGTTGTCGAGGACGGTACGGTGCGGGAACAGCCCCGCGTGCTGGATCACATACCCGATGCCCCGCCTCAACTCGGGGGCGTTGACCTCCCGGATGTCCCGGCCGCGCAGGCTCACCGTCCCGGTCGTCGGCTCCACCATGCGGTTGATCATGCGCAGCGTCGTGGTCTTGCCGCAGCCGGAGGGACCGACCAGGACCGTGATGCCACCCTCGGCCAACTCCAGGGACAGATCGTCCACCGCTGTCGTACCGTTCGGATAATTCTTGCTCACCGCGTCGAATCTGATCAAAGCTGCCCCTCACCCGACTGCATATGGCCATTCAGCGTTGTCCGTGACTGAATGGCAGTCAATGGTCTGACGTGAACGGCACGTTACGTTCACAGGAAACCAGGCTCCGGATGCCTGGAATGATCAGGTTCCACGGCTGATGCGCCTCTCATCATGGGCCGTGGTGGGAGGAGCGTCATGACCAGCGTCGACGTGCACCAGCATCTGTGGACCCCTTCATTGGTGGCGGCCCTGCGGTCCCGCCGTGAGCCGCCGTTCCTGGACGGCTGGACCCTGTTCCTGCACGGTGAGCCGCCGTACGAGATCCGGCCCGCCGACCACGACGTCGCCCGGCGCACGGAACTCGCCGCCGCGGACGGACTCGGCCGGGTGCTCGTGTCGATGTCCGCCCCGATCGGCGTCGAGTGGCTGCCGGCGGCCGAGGCCCGGCCCCTGCTCGACGCCTATCACGAGGGCGCGGCCGCGCTGCCCGAGCCGTTCGGCGCCTGGGCGGCCGCCTGCGTCCGGGACATCGACGCGAGCGCGACGGCCGAGGACCTCGACCAGGGTTTCGCCGGCCTCCAGCTCCCGGCGAACGCCCTTGCCGACGCGACCGGTTACACGCGCTGCGCCCCGCTGCTCGAACTGCTCGAAGAGCGGGACCTCCCGCTGTTCGTCCACCCGGGGCCCGCGGCCGGCGCGCCCGAAGGTCCCGGCTGGTGGCCCGCGATGGTCCCCTATGTACAGCAGATGCACGCCGCCTGGTTCGCGTTCCGGGCCTTCGGCCGGCCCCGTCATCCGCGCCTGCGGGTGTGCTTCGCCCTGCTGTCCGGGCTCGCCCCGCTGCACGGGGAGCGGTTCGCCGCCCGGGGCGACGGGGACACGGCCGGGGTCGACCCGGACGTGTTCGTCGAGACCTCCTCGTACGGCCCGACCGCCGTCGACGCGGTCGTCCGCGCCCTGGGTGTGGGCGCCGTCGTCCAGGGCTCGGACCGGCCCTACGCGCAGCCGCCGCACCACCCCGGGTTCGGCCTGGGCGGCGCCGCGGCGTACGCCTTCCGCATCGCCAATCCCCGGCGGCTGCTCACAGGACGGGATTGAACAATGGTCGGCTGTCAGCGGCCGGGGCGGATCAGTCCCGTCAGGTAGCGCCACAGCGATGAGCGCTGGCGGGCGGACGAGTCCGGCACCACGCTCTCGGCCGACTCCGCATCCGGCTTCGCCGCAGCCTCCGGCGCCGCTGCCGGGCCGTCGACCGGCGGTCGCTCGGGGGTGGCGGCCAGTTCATACCGTACGGGCAGCGAGCGCAGGCCCCGCATGAACGGGGAGGAGCGCCACGGGAGTTGGTCGACGGGGAGGGCGAGGTCCAGATGCGCGAACCGTTCGAAGAGGCGGCCGACGCCGACCGCCGCGACCGTCGAGGCGAGCTCGCGCGCCGGGCACTGGCGGCGGCCGGCGCCCCAGGAGAGGTGGGCCCGGGTGCTGACGGTGGTGCTCGGCGCCACATGGTCGGCGAACAGGGGGTCGGCGTGCGCGGCGGCGGAGGAGACCCACACCGGGTCGCCCGCGCGGATCGTGTAGTTGCCGAGCGGGGTGTCCTCGGCCGCGAAGCGCGGGACGAAGTTCACCAGCGGCGGCTTGCGCATGACGACGCGGTTCATGGTCTCCCGGACCATCCCGGCGGACAGGCTGGCGCGCACGCTGCTCTCGCCGGAGAGGACCTCGACGACCGTGTTGGAGATGAGGATGCCGACGTGGTCGGAGGTCATGCCCAGCAGCATGAACAGCTCGCGGGCCAGCTCGTCGAGCGAGAGGTCGGGGTGGGCGGCCAGCAGATAGGAGGGGAAGTCCTCCCCCGGTGTCTTCAGCTTCGTCGCCGCGAGTTCGGCCAGCGCCGCCAGCAGCCGTTGCAGGGCGGGTTCGGCGTCCGGGCCCGCGTCCAGCACGCGCCACATGTCCATGAGCGCGTCGTCGCCCTGGGAACCGGGGAAGCCGAGCAGATGGCTGGCCACCATCAGCGGCAGCGGCCGGGAGAACTGGGCGGACAGATCCGCGTGCCCCGTGGTGCCGGCCTGCCCGACCAGGGTGATCAGATCGTCGGCGTAGGCGGTGACGGCCGTCTTCAGCCGCTTCGCCTGCGGATGGCGCGGGTCCTGGAACGGCTTCAGAGCCGCGTCCCATGCCGTGCGCAGCGTCCCGTATCCGGGGCCGCCCTGGATCAGTACGTGGTTGACCTCCAGGGACGGCCCGAGCGGCCAGTCGGCGGGCACCCGGCCCTCGGTGCGGGCCCGCCAGTTCTCCAGGCCCTTCGGCCACGCGTCGTCGTCCTGGAGCACCTGGAGCGCCTCGCGGTAGCCGAGGACCAGCCAGGCGGGTACGCCCAGCAGGTCGACCGGCGCCACCGCGCCGTGCCGCTGCCTCAGCCGCTCATAGACGAGGGAGGGGCGCATCTCGTAGTCCCGCGTCAGCAGCGGCTGGGGATCCAGCTCCTCCAACCGTGTGTCGTCCGTGTTCACGGACCCGCTCTCGCCCCACCGGGATTCCACCGCCATGCCGCCGCCCCTCCGACACTCCCCGTACCGGCACACCTTCAGCCGGTAGCCGGAAACCGTGGGGACCCTACCCCAGGCCCCACCGTGCGGTGAACGATGGGGGCGCTACTGGCACGGGGACTCCACCCACCTGTCCCGATGTGCCGGGAAGGTCAGTTCCCGCCGCGGGCGGCCTTGACGAACGCGGCGATCAGGGCGGGGTCCTTGACGCCTCGGCTCTGTTCCACGCCGCTGGAGACGTCGACGCCCCAGGGCCGGGTGGCGTCGACGGCGTCCCGTACGTTGTCCGGGGTGAGGCCGCCGGCGAGGATCCACCTCTCCCCGGCGCCGGCCAGCGTCTTCCTGGACCAGTCCCAGGCGATGCCGGAGCCCGGCACGGGGGCGTCGAGGAGGAGCATGTCCTCGCCCATCTCCCCGTACCGCGGCACGGAGTCGCCGAAGGCCGCGGCACGGATCAGCGTCCAGCCGCCGGTCGCGAGGTCGTCGTAGTAACCGCGGTCCTCCGGGCCGTGCAGCTGGACGGCCCGGATGCCCGAGTCGGTGGCCAGGGAGCGTACGTCGTCGAGGGGTTCGTTACGGAAGACGCCGACCGTCAGGACATGCTCCGGCACGCGATCGCAAAGCCTTGCGGCCGTGCCCGCATCGATACGGCGCGGGCTGGCCGAGAAGACGAACCCGATGGCGTCGGCGCCCGCCTCGACGGCCGTGTCGACGTCGCGCTCGGTCTTCAGTCCGCAGATCTTGACGAAAAGGTGGTCAAGGGGGTCATGGGAATCGCTCACGGCCCTAGCCTGCCGCATCGGGCGGCGGGAGGCACGGGCGTCCCGCGGTATCGGCTCCTTGGCGTCAGTGCCACGCCCCCGACAAGCGCCGGGTGACGATGGCGCTGAGGGCCCGTACACCGTGCGTCGAGCCCGGGTCGATGCCCGTGAGTTCCCGTACCCGGCGCAGGCGGTAGTCCAGGGTGCGGGCGTGGACGTTGAGGGCCGCCGCCGTGGCCCCGCGGTGCATGTCGTGGAGGTAGTACGCGTCGAGCGTGAGGAGGAGGTCCGGCCCCTGTTCGAGGCGCCCGGCCACCGCGCGGAGCCACTCGTCGACGAACGGCGCGTCCGCGACGGCGAGTTCGACAAACACATCGGCCACCGTGTGCGATCGCAATCCGGCGGACGCCCGGCGCAGCGGGGCCGCCCTGCTGATCCGCCGGGCCCGGTCGAGGGCGTCGGCGAGCTCGGACCACTGTGCGGTGGCGGTGCCGACGGCACAGGGCCGGCCCAGGGTTCCGGCGAAGTCCCGTACAAGATCGGATACGGCGTCGGGGGCGACGTAAGGAGGCACGATTTCCGCCGGGTCGGTCTCCGCCGGGTCGGTCTCCAGGGGCACGAGGGCGATCAGTTCGCCGCCCCGCTCTCCGCCCTCCGGGCACCACATGACCGGCACCCGATGCGTTTTCACCAACGCCTCTATATCGTTTTCCAGGGCACGATCGCCGGCGGGGCGGTCCGGTATCCGGATCACGGTCACCGCGTAGCATTCGGGTAATTCCATGCCCACGGCCGTCGCGAGTTCCGCCGCCATGGAGTCTCCGGTCAGGAGCGCTCGGGTCAGCAGGGCGATCTGTTCGACATACGGCAGCCGACGCCGCAGTACCGTCACGTATCCCTGGCTGTAGGCGCTGATTCCGCGTTCGCCCTGCGGGGCGAACCAGCCCATCATCCGCATGAGCTCGTCGACGCCGCCGCCCCGCTGGGCCGCGGTCGCCTCGTTGATCTCGCGCAGCATGAGCTCGGTGTGCAGCCGCAGGACCCGCTGCCGGGCGTCGAGCGACATCCCGGCCCCGGCCCGCTGCTCGCCGATCGCGGCGATGTAGCCGAGATCGTCCACGCTCAACTCGGTGTTGTCCGGGGAGAGTTCGATGGTACGGCGGCGCAACCACACCGCGTACTCCAGCGTCTCGTCCCGCGCCCGGCGATTCGCCTCCAGGAAGGCGAACTCCGGGATCTCACGTCTGTATGTCTCGACCTCCCGGCGGGCGTTGGTCGGCGCCTGCCGGGCCAGTTCGGCGAAGAGGGTCCCCATGGGCGCGAGCATGTCATTCCCGTCGAACGGGTCGACAGGCGAAAACCGGACGGCCTCTTTATCACTTCGCGTAAATCGACGACGAACATGTTGCCCGCACTTTTGTCACTGTGCGCAAAATTCCCGGATCGAGGCTTTCCCATCGTTAGCTCCGCTTGTGGAGGGAGTGTGAAGTGGGCTTAATGGGACCGCGTCCACGCCCGAGGGGGAACACCGCAGTCGGCATTCCGGCAGGACCGGCGGTCGACGGTATGGGCGGAGGTACGCGAATTCCTCATCTGCGCGCCACCAGGGGTGGCGTTTCTTCAAACGGGAGGGAAAGACAGATGAAATCAGGTATGCGAAAGAGAATCGCGGCGGCGTTCGCGGTCATGGCCACGTCGACGGCGCTCCTGCTGAGCGCCCCGGGCTCCGCCTCGGCTGCGCCCGCCGCCACCCCCAGCCTGCGCGCCTTCGGGATCAGCGGTGACGGCACCCTGATGGCCACGTTCACGACCGACCGGCCGGACACGCTGAACTGGGTCCGGGTCATCAAGGGTCTCGTCGGCGACACGGGCCTGGTCGGCATCGACTTCCGGGTCCAGGACGGCCTGCTGTACGGCGTCGGCAACAAGGGCGGCATCTACACGATCAAGATTCCGACGGGCACCCAGGACGTCGTGGTCACCAAGGTGTCCCAGCTCCAGTACGCGCTGTGGGGCACGAACTTCGGCGTCGACTTCAACCCGGCGGCCGACCGACTGCGTGTGATCAGCGACCAAGGCCAGAACCTGCGGCACAACCTGAACGACCACTCGACCATCCAGGACCTGAACCTCACCACCCCGCCGATCGAGGGCACGACCAAGGGTGTCTCCGCGGCCGCGTACACGAACAACGACCTCAACTCGGCCACCGCGACCACCCTGTTCGACATCAACACGACCAGCGACCAGGTCGTCATCCAGTCCCCGGCCAACAACGGCACCCTCGCCCCGACCGGCAACCTCGGCATCGACGCCCAGATCAACGCCGGCATGGACATCTACAGCACCCTGAGCGGCGGCAAGACGGTCAACAACACCGCCTTCGCCAGCCTCACCCCGTACGGCGCCGGTACACCGTCGCTGTACACGATCAACCTCTTCACCGGCGAGGCCACCCTCGTGGACGCCCAGTACGCCCAGTTCCCCCTGAACATCACGGACGTGGCGATCTCCCTCACCGGCAGCTGAGCCCCGCCGACAGGCTCACTCCTCGCCGCGGCCCGGCCACCCCGGGCCGCGGCGTTGTCATGGCCGGCGGGTACGTCACGCCGGTCGGCGTCCCTCCGCCGTGGCCACGGCGAACCCGGCGATCCACACCGGGATGGCCTCGTAGAAGCGGGACGTCATCTCGTACGGCCCGGTGGCGGCGAGGGACGCGAACGCGGCGATCCACGTACGGACCTCGTGCGCGGAGCCGCCGCCCTCCCTGGCCATGCCCTCCACGGTCCACGAGTCGAACTCGGCCAGCTCGCCGCGCTCCAGGTGGTCGAGGAGACGGTTGTCCCAGACGGGGTTGATGGGGATCATCGCGGTCGACCCGGCGGCGTAGTCGCGGCCCGCCTGGACGACCCGCTGCTCGCCCTTCGCCCGCTGCTCGGGCGTCGGGGGCCTGCCCTCAATCAGCGCGTCGGCGACCCGGGGCGGTGCCCCGTCCAGGACCGGTACCGGCGGATCGTGCGAGAGGCCGCCGGAGCCGAGGAACAGCACCCGGCGGTCTAGTTCGGCGGCCACCTGCCCCAGCGCCGTACCCAGCGCCCTGATCCGGCTCACCGGCCCCAGGGGCGTGGCCACGCCGTTGACGAAGACGGGCACGACCGGCACCTGGTCGATACCGCCGAACAGGACCTCCAGCGGCTGTGCGAAGCCGTGGTCGACGGTCATCCGGGCGGAGACTGTGAGGTCGACACCGCGGTCGAGCGCGCCCTGGGCCAGCGCCTTCGCGGCGGCCGTGTCGACCGACAGCTCTCCGGCCTGCGAGCCGAAGTCACCGACCGCGTGCGCCTCGGTGGCCAGGCAGAACGGTGGCATCTCCTTGTAGAAGAAGCCGTTGTAGTGGTCGGGCGCGTAGAGCACGACCAGATCGGGGGCGAAGGAGCGGATGAAGGTCCGCGCGGTGTCGACGGCCGCGTCCACGCGGGCCAGGACCTCCGGGTCCGGGTCGTTCTTGCCGATGAGCGGCGAGTGGGACAACCCGACGGCTGCTACGGGCATGAGGGTTCCTTATCGAGTGGGGTGAGGCCGGGAATCCGACGGGTGGATGACGAGTTTTCCGGTGAGACCGCCGTCGATCATGAGCTGGAAGCCCTTGTGGATGTCCGTCAGCGGCAGGGTCCGGTCGATCACCGGGCGGACGCCGGTCGCGTCGAGCATGCGGAGCATGGCGACCAGTTCGGCGCGGGTGCAGCCGGTGGAGCCGAGGATGCGCTGCTGGAGGTAGAAGACGCGGCCCAGATCGGCGGGCGGGTTGGTGCCGCTGGTGGCGCCGGCGATCACGACCGTGCCGCCGGGGCGCAGCGACTTCAGCGAATGCGACCAGGTTGCCTCGCCGACCGTCTCGATGACGACGTCGACCTTCTCGGGCAGCCGCTCTCCGGTGGGTACGGCGGCCCGGGCGCCCCAGGCGACCGCCTCGGCACGCTTGTCCGCGCTGCGGCTGGTGGCGTACACGACGGCGCCCGCCGCCACCGCGAGCAGAATCGCGGCGGAGGCGACACCGCCGCCGGCGCCCTGGACGAGGACACGGTCGCCGGCGGTGATCCGGGCCTGCGTGAACAGCATGCGGTAGGCCGTGGTCCAGGCGACCGGCAGACAGGCCGCCTCGTCGAACGACAGCCAGGCGGGCTTGGGGACCAGGTTGCGGGTGGGGACCGTAAGCCACTCGGCGAACGACCCGTCGTGCCGCTCCGACAGCAGCGCCCGGTTCGGGTCCAGCGTCTCGTCGCCGCGGCCGGCGTCCGGGTCGCCCAGCACGGGGTGGACGATCACCTCGTTGCCGTCCTCGTCGTATCCGGCCGCGTCGCAGCCGAGGATGATCGGGAGCCGCTCGGGTGGGTGGCCGACACCGCGGAGGGTCCACAGGTCGTGCATGTTGAGCGAGGAGGCCACGACCCGTACCCGGGTCCAGCCGGGCTTCGGCTCGGGCTGCGGCACGTTGTCGCGCAGCGCGAGCCCGGAGAGGGGGTCGGTGGCGCTCTGGGAGATGGCGATAGCGGCGATCACGAGGGTTACGGTGACCGGGAGCTGGGGTTGAGCTCTAGCGCTTGTGCCACGGAGTAGCACGTACTGTGCATCAGGGGCTGCCACTTGATGGCGTTGGGCGGCTGCGGCTTGGTTGTGGCTGGTCGCGCCCACGCGGCGGAGCCGCATATCGATACAGCCCCGCGCCCCTTTGGGGCGCGGGGTGAATGCATCAGTGGGGCATGTCATCCAGGGCCGTGGGGAGCTCGGCCAGCCAAGGCGGTTCCGTGGTGAAAAGGATTACCGTGCCGGTCGGCAGGTCTGCCTCGGTGACTCGGCGGAAGCCTCCTGTCTCGAAGGCGTCCTGGGCTGCGGCATCGTCCTCCGCCGGTGCTGCGACCACGCGGCGGCAGCGGGGGTCGGCGGTGAAGAGCGCGGTGACGAGGTCCTTGAGGAGGCGGCCGATCAGGGGGTTGGCGGTCTCCTCGGGGGCCAGCTCCACGGCGATGTCATGGCCGCCGTACGGGTAGCAGGCGCGCAATGGGTGGTCTTGCACGCGGTGGAGCCTCACCTCGATGGCAAGAGGTGTGATCACGGCGGGCTCAGGTGCTCTCGGCCATGCGGCGGAGTTCGGCCTTGGCCAGCTTGCCGCTGGCGTTGCGGGGGAGTTCGCCGACCAGCAGGAGGCGGGTGGGGAGTTTGTAACGGGCGAGGTGGTGGCCGGCGAAGTCCCGTACCTCTTCCAAGGTGAGGGCCTTTCCCGGGGCGCAGGTGAGGACGGCCAGGACGGTCTCGCCCCACTTCGGGTCGGGGACGCCTATGACGGCCGCTTCCAGGACGCCGGGGCAGGCGGCGAGGACGCGTTCCACCTCGGCGGGGTAGATGTTCTCGCCACCGCTGATGATCATGTCCTTCAGGCGGTCGACGATGTAGTAGAAGCCGTCCTTGTCGCGGTGGGCGATGTCGCCGGAGTGGAACCAGCCTCCTTCGTCGAAGGCGGCGCCGGTGGCCTCCGGGTTGTTCCAGTAGCCGGCGGTGACGTTGGGGCCGCGTACGCAGATCTCGCCCCGGGTGTCGGCCTCGTCGATCCGGGCGCCGGTGACCGGATCGGTGAGACACACCTCGGTGTACGGCATCGGGGCACCGGCGGAACCGGCTTTCTCCAGGGTCAGGGGGGCCGGGAGATACGTGGCGAAGGGGGCCGTCTCGGTGAGCCCCCAGGCCTGCTGGAGCAGGATGCCGTGCTCCGCGTAGTCCTTGATGAGCTGCGGTGGGACGGGCGCGCCCGCGACGACCGCCGACCTGAGCGCACCGAGGTCGGCCTCGGCGAAGCCGGGCACCCGGGCGACGGCCGCGCACATTGCGGGGACGGCGAAGAAGGAGGTCACCCGGTACTCGACGAGGTCGGACAGGAACTGGGCCGGGTCGAAGGCGCGGCGCAGGACGACGGTGCCGCCGCGCAGCAGGGTGCGCAGGGCGAGGGCGTTGAGGCCGCCGATGTGGAAGAGGGGGGCGACGGCCAGGTTCACGTCGTCGGAGCGGGTGTCGACCATGCTGTCGACGTTGACCGCGTTCCACCACAGGTTGCCGTGGGTGAGCATGACGCCTTTGGGGCGCCCGGTGGTGCCGGAGGTGTACATGAGGGCGGCGAGGTCGTCCTCGTGCAGCGGCACCGGCTCCCGGGTGGGCCGGTCGGCGCCGAGCAGCCGGGAGAGGGGGATCCATACGGCCGCGGTCGCCTCGGCGGCGGGGCAGACGAGGTCGGTGTCGACCAGGAGGTGGCGCCGGGCGGGGATGTCGTCGAGGACGGACTCGACGATCTCGCGGTGTCCCTCCTCGACGACCACGGTGTGGACTCCGCTGTCGGTGAGGATGTGGCGTACCTCGTCGGCGGCGAGCCGGAAGTTGACGGGGACGAAGACGGCGCCGAGGTGGGCGGCGGCGAACAGTGTCTGGAGGAAGGTGACGCTGTTGAAGCCGAGGTAGCCGATCCGGTCGCCGCGGCGCAGCCCCTGTTCGGCGAGTCCGGCGGCCAACTCGACCGCGGTGCGGCTGAGGTGGGCGGCGGAGAACTCCTGGCCCTCGTAGACGACGGCGGTGGGCGTGGGGTACGTGGCTCTGCGGTGCAGGGCGGCTGCGGGGCTGATGTCGACGGCGGCCATGGCGTCGGCTCCTTCGATGGCTGTCGTACGCAAACGGAAGCGGAAGCGGAAGGTTTCTAGTACAGACCGATGCCGCCGGCGGCGGTGCGGAAACCGCGGACGGCGATACCGCCGTCGGCGGGGAGGACCGCTCCGGTGACGGTGCCGCTGTTGGCGCGGGAGGCGAGCAGAACGTAGGGGCCGGTGAAATCCTCCGGCTCGACGCTGGAGTCGTACAGGGGGATGAGTGGGGGACTTTTCTCGCCGAACGCCTCGTTCTTCTCGTTCTTCGCGAACGAGGCCTCCAGGGTCCGGTTCTGCAGGCCGAGGCTCTCGGGGCCGCTCAGCTTGGTGCGCATACCGCCGGTGGCGACGCCGTTGACGCGGACCTTGGGGGCCAGCTCGTAGGCGAACTGGCGCAGCAGGCCGAGGCAGGCGTGTTTGCTGGCGGTGTAGAGGGAGCCGCCGCCGTCGGTGTGGAAGGAGGCGTTGGAGAGGGTCATGACGATGCTCCCGCGCGTACGGACCAGCTCGCGCCAGGAGGCCTCCACGGCCAGCAGATAGCCCTTGACGTTGATGGCGAACAGTTCGTCGAACGCCGCGGAGAGCTCCCTGCCGGACAGTCGGGTGACGCTGCGGTGATAGTCCCAGATTCCGGCGTTCGGGACGAGAGCGTCGAGCTTTCCGAACCGCTCCACGGTGGCCTCGACCGCCCGGTGCAGATCCTCCGGGGAGCGCACGTCGCCGGTGACGGTCAGCACCCGTTCCCCCAGCTCCCCGGCGGCCTTGACGACCTCACGGAGTTGCTCGGCGTCCCGTCCGAAGACGGCGACGCATCCGCCCTCGGCGAGGTAGCGCAGGGCGACCGCGCGGCCGATGCCGGAGCCGCCGCCGGTGATCAGGGCGACGTCGCCTTCCAGCCAGCCCATGAGATCAGTGCTCCTTGAGGAAGTCGGTGACCAGCCGCTCGAACTCGGCCTGCCGCTCCAGCTGCACCCAGTGGCCGCAGCCGCCGAAGACATGCAGCTGGACGTCGCGGATCTGCTTGAGCATGAGCTGGGCGCCGTCGAGGGTGATGGTGCGGTCGTCGCGGCCCCAGAGCAGCAGTGTGGGCGCCTTGATCTTGTGGACGCGCTGCCAGAGCGGGTCCATGCCGTGGCGCTTGGCGAAGGCCGCGTTGTAGGCGTGGTAGAAGGCGATGTGGGACTCGTCGAGGGATGCCTCGTAGCGGGCCTGGACGGTGTCCTCCCAGCGCTTCGGCTCGGCGGTCATGACGCGGATGAAGTCCCGCATCTTCTTCACCGTCGGGCCTTCCCCGTGGTAGTAGCGGAACATGGCCTTCTGCCCCTCGGTCGGCGTCGGTCCGAACGGCAGCCAGCCGCCACCGGGTGCCATCAGCACCAACTTCACCACCCGGTCGGGGACTTCGAGCGCGGTGGCGATGGCGGCCGCTCCGCCGAGGCTGTTGCCCAGCAGATGGAACCGGTCGACACCGAGCGCGTCCAGCGTCTGGAGCAGCGCGTCGACGGTGATCTCGGTGATGCTGCGGGCGTCGAGGTCGGCCTCGGTGGGCCGGTAACTGCCGCCGAAACCCGGCTGGTCGGGCAGCACGACACGGAAGTGCGGGGTGAGGGCGGGCAGGTTCTGGTGGTAGTTGGCCACCGCGCCGGCGCCGGGGCCGCCGCCGTGCAGCATCACCAGCACGGGTCCTTCCCCGGCCTCGGAGACCGCGATCGGGCCGAGGGTGGTCTGCACGGTGTGCTCTTTCAACGTCACGTGAGGCTCCGGGTACGCAGTGCTTACAGGAAGGTGCTGATGTTCTTGGCGAGCAGGACGTTCTGGTCGAGCAGGATCGTGCGGCGGGCGATCAGCAGACCGCCGTCCTCGGTGCGGCGCAGCACGTCGGTGCGCCCGCCGGCGTAGACGTCGACCTCGCGCTCCAGACGGTTGCGGTAACAGAGGAAGGCCGACTCGGCGACGTACTCGCCGGGCTGCTCGCCCGCCCAGACCAGCACGTTGGTGATCAGATGCCGGGTCCGTGAGGGCGGATCCTCCGCCCAGGCCATCCCCGAGTCGAACCGCCGGATCCGCCAGGCCAGACTGGCCTTCGTCTCGTCGAAGATCGCCACCTCCCCCGGCGAACCGTCCGCCAACGCCTGCTGCCGACGCAGCCGGTTGGTACGCACCGGCGCCCAGTAGTGCAGATCGTCGGCGAACAACTCCAGCCAGTCGGCATACCGGTGCTGATCCAGCAACTGCGCCTCGACGGCATACATCCGCTGCACCTCGAAGTGCAGCCGAATGTCGTCGTCGACGACCGAGGGGGCCGTGTCGGGGGGGTGAGTGGTCATCGTGGGTCCTCCTGCGGGGCCGCGCTCGGCTGTCATTCCAGCGAAAGGGGGTGGGTTCGGGGGAGGGCATGTGCCGCTGAACGGCACAACTGGGGGCGCGGGACGCGCCCCTATAGGGGCGCGGGGAACTGCGCGACCAGCCACAGACGGTCCGCAGACGCCAACAATCCCTCACCAGGCAGACGAATCAGCGAAGCACCGCCCTCAGATCCGCGCTCTCGTCGGTCAGCACACCCGCCTCGACGGCGACCCCGCGGTCGATGATCCGCCGCGCGGCCTTGATGTCACGAGGCCGGTCGATCCCAGCCGCGGCCACCACACGGTCGCCGCACAGACCGAAAACGGTGAAGGAACCGCCGTGGGGGTCACCCCGCAACACCATCCGCTCGGCCTGCCCCATCGTGCCGACCACTTCCAGACGAACCCCATACCGGTCGGACCAGAACCACGAAGCCCCGCGCCGCGGAACACCGCGCCCGAGAATGCCATGGGCGGCGGCCTCGCCACCCCACTGCGCGGCCTCCCAGTGCTCGTGCCGCACACGATGCCCCTCCCGGCGCGCCACCTCCCCGACGGCGAAGACATGCGGGTGAGAGGTGTGCTGCCCCTCCTGCACCACAACCCCGTTGTCCACGGCAAGCCCGGCGGCCTCGGCCAACTCCGTGGCCGGCCGGATCCCGATCCCGACAACCACCGTGTCGGCGACGACGACCCCGCCGCCCCCACCGAGGTGCAGCGCGACCTCTCCATCCCGACGCTCGACACGCTCGACCCCTGCCGTGATCACCTCAATGCCCTCGGCGGTGTGCCGCTCATGCAGGGCACGAGCCACGGCATCGCCGACCACCGCGGCCAACGGCACTGGCACCGGGTCGACGAGAGTGACCCGGCACCCCATCGCCAGGGCGACCGCCGCGGTCTCGGCGCCGATCAGCCCGGCCCCGACCACCGCCACCCGGGCGCCCGGCAACAGCCGTTCCCGCAGCCGCTCGGCGTCCTCCCAGGTCCGCAGGAGATGTACGGCGGGATCGTCACCGCCGGGCACGGGCAGGGCGCGCGGTGTCCCCCCGGTGGCCAGCACGACCCGGTCGGCGGTCACGACCGCCCCGTCGGCCAACTCCAGGCCCCCCTCGTATGGACGGATCACCCGAACCGGGGTGCCCTCACGCAGGTCGACGCGCTGCTCGCCGTACCAGGCCTCCGGCCGCAGCAGGATGTCCTCGCGCCGGGCCTTGCCGAGCAGGACGTCCTTGCTGAGCGGCGGCCGGTCGTACGGCAGGCCGTGCTCGGCGGAGTACAGGACGAGCTCCCCGTCGTAGCCCTGGGCGCGCAGAGCGTCGCAGGTGGAGACGGCTGCCAGGCCCGCCCCGACGACGGCGACGCTCCGTGGGACGCTCATCCGGCGGCCTCCTGACCGGGGTGCAGCCAGACGCCGCCGTCGCGGACCTCGACCCGATGGGTGCGCACGGCGACGGTGGCGGGCATGCACTGCGGTTCCCCGGACTTGAGGCAGAAACGGGCGCTGTGCAGCGGGCACTCCACCTCCCCGTCCTCGATCCAGCCGTCGGAGAGCGAGGCCTGGCCGTGCGAACAGGTGTCGTCCAGGGCGTAATAGGCGCCGCCGTCGTGGAAGACGGCGATGGCATCGCCGTGCCCGGTCGTCTCGGCGGGCACCTTCAGCGCCTCGCCGTCCTCGATGTCACCGATGGCGGCGACACGAACAGCGCTGTTGGTCATCATCGTGTGTCCTTCTCGTGCCAGGCGGGCGTGTTCATCAGGTCGCGCCAGCGGGCGTAGAAACCGCGGGCGGCGCCGTCGCTGTAGAGACGGCCGGTGGTGCCGGGATGGACACCGTCCTCCTCCTGAAGGCCCAGCCCCATCTGGTAGTTGAGGGTCATCGAGCCGGCCACGAAGCCATGCGCGGTGGCCTGGCACTCCGACCAGTTCTCGCCGTCGTCCTGCTCGAAGATGCCGGTCGGCCCGAAGGTGCGCAGGTTGTAGATCCGCTGGGCGTCCTTGACCTCCTCCGGCATCGACTTGTCGACGAGCGTCCACGCCCACACCTCCATCCGGTCCGGGCCCTTGGGATGCCAGACACGGATGGAGCCGTTGACCGGCAGGTAGGAGAAGTTGGGGAAGACGGTGCCGTGGCCGGTCGTCATAGGACCCTCGACGCGGGCGTCGCCGAGGCGGTCGCGCAGGGCCTCGTAGTCGTACCAGTCGTGCACGACCCGGTCGTCGAAACGGCTCTTCGGGTGAGTGGGGAAGCCGTGGCCGTGGCCCAGCGGGTCGGTGTACTGCCGGCCCGGCGTCTGCACGATCTCCGTCTTGGGCCCCTTGCCGGTGGGTGACATGACCATCAGCGCGGAAGCGTGCGAGATGTTCACGTGGTACCAGTCGGAGGCGAACTGCTCGGCGGCGAGCTTCCAGTTGCCCTCCAGCACCCACTTGTGGACGCCGCCCACGACCTCGGTGCCCTCCGGGTCCCGTTCCAGCATGGCGTCCAGGTACCAGACCAGCCCGCCCAGCGCCTCCACCAGCGGCGGCGCCTCCGGGTTCCAGGTCGCGAACACGAGCCCCTTGTACGTATCCAGCTGCGCGACCTCGATCAGGCCCCACCGCTCCTGCTCGAAGTGGGCCGGATAGTCACCGCCGTTGGGCACGTTGATCAGTTTCCCGGAGGTGTCGTACGACCAGCCGTGGTAGCTGCAGGTGAACGCCTTCGTCGCGCCCGCGTCGGCCCGGCAGACCCGCATGCCCCGGTGGCGGCATGCGTTGAGGAAAGCCCGCAGCTTCCGGTCACGGCCCATCGTCACGATCACCGGATCCTCACCCATGTACGTGGTGAAGAAGTCCCCGGGCTTCTTGAACTGGCTCTCGTGCGCGAGGAACAGCCAGCTCGGCGCGAAGACACGACGCAGCTCCTGCCGGTAGAGGCCGGCGTCACTGAAGATCGTCCGGTTGATCAGGCCGTGGTCGAGGTCGAAGTAGGGGCCGACGTCGACGTACGGCTCACGGTGTCGCTGCTGCATGGGCCCAGCAGACGTTGCCCGGCGACGTCCTGCCCAGTCGTCGTGCCGGGATGTGGAACGGGAGCCCGACCCGTTTACAACCCGAAAACGGTCACCTACATTGGACGCGCGTCCATTTTAATAGGACGCGGGTCGTCGTGATCGTCATCGGAGCGCGCCATGCCACTCAACACCTCACCGGAACAGCAGACCGCCGTCGACAAGGCGCTCACCCTCCTGAAGTCCCTCGCCGAGCTGGAGGGGGAGATCGGTGTCAGCGAGCTGGCCCGCCGTAACCGGATGAGCAAGTCGACGACCTTCAGGCTGCTGGGCATCCTCCAGCGCAACGACCTCGTCGAGCGGGTCGGCAGCGACTACCGGCTGGGCGCCCGGCTCTTCGACATCGGCAGCCGGGCCTACGGCCCCACCACCCCGCTGCTCCAGGAGCGGCTGCTGCCGCATCTGGCGGACCTGTACGAACTGACCCACGAGACCGTGCACCTGGCCGTGCTCCACGGCACGGACATCGTCTACGTCAACAAGCTCCACGGCCACCGGGCGGCCCGCTCGCCGTCCCGGATCGGCGCCCGGCTGCCCGCCTACTGCACGGGAGTCGGCAAGGCCCTCCTCGCGTTCGACCACGACGCCGCCGAGGCGGCCGTCGCGGCGGGGCTGACCGCGCGCACCGAGTACACGCTCGCCGACCCCGACCGTTTCCGGGCCGACCTGCGCCGTATCCGCCAGGACGGCATCGCCTACGACCGTCAGGAAGCCGTCCTCGGCCTCACCTGCGTCGCCGTGCCGATCATGGGACCCGCCGGCCGTCCCGTGGCGGCCCTCTCCATCGCGGGCGCCGACCGACGCTTCGACCCCGCCCGCTACGCCCCCGCCCTGCGCCGGGTGGCCTTCGAAGCGGGACGTACGATCACCGCGGCCAAAGCCCGGCAGGCGGTGCCGGCCGGGGCCTGACGCGTACAAGAGAGGCGAGTCGCACCGGCCCTCCCCCGGCGCTCAGTGCCGGCTACCGCCATGGGTACGGGTGACGGTCGCCCCGCCGGTGCCGGTCTGCACACGCGGCACACTCACCACGATGTGCACCAGGCTCTCGCCGTCCAACGACTCGTACACATGCGGTCGGTCGCCGGGATAGCGCACGAAGTCACCTGCCGACAGCTCCACCGGGCTGTCGGCCGGCCCCACGCGCACCCGGCCGCTGATGACGTACAGATGCTCCAGGGTGCCCACCGGGTGCGGCTCCGAGGGCGTGGCCGCACCCTCCGCGCCATCCACCGTCTCACCGATGCGCACCACGTAGTTCTCGATGACACCGGATCCGTAGATGTGATCCAGTTCGCGGGCCTCGTAGCCGCTGTGACGCTGCCAGACTCCCTCGTCGCCTCGCTGCACGGTCATCATCTGTTCGCGCTCGGCCACGAGCCGGGTGACCGGCACGCCGAGCGCGGCCGCGATGGAGAACAGGGTGTCCACCGTGGGGTTGCCCGTGCCCTGCTCCAGATTCGACAGGGTCTGCTTCGCCAGCCCCGCCTGCCGGGCCAGTTCGGCCAGCGACAGACCGCGCTGCTCTCTGAGAAGGCGCACGTTCCGCGCCACCACGGTGTTTCCTGAGGCCACGCCACCACTCTAGGTCACAACGCGGCCGCCTCCCGTGTGCCGGAGGACGGCACGACCGCGTGCGCGACTCCCGGTCAGGCGTCACCTTTCTCCGCACCAAGTCCCCGCTGTGGTGTGGATCACCGGCATCCGACGCCGCAGTTCGAACCGGAAGTGAGCCGCTCCATGTCCGAATCCGTCAGACCGCTCACCCACCCCGACACCGGCCCGAGCGACAAGAGCAGCGGCAAGGCCGGCGCCACGCCCGGTGACAAGCGCACGGTGTCGCGGGTCGCCGTCGCGAGTCTCATCGGAACCACGGTCGAGTACTACGACTTCGCGGTGTACGGCACCGCCGCCGCGCTCGTCCTCGGCCCGGCCTTCTTCCCGTCCGGCAGCGGCACGGTCCAGACCCTCGCCGCGTTCCTCACCTTCGCGGCGGCGTTCCTGGCCCGCCCCGTGGGCGTCGTCCTGTTCGGCACCATCGGCGACCGGCTCGGGCGCAAGCGGGCGCTGGTCGTCTCCCTGCTGCTGATGGGCGTGGCGACGGTCGGGGTCGGGCTGCTGCCGACGTACGAGACGGCCGGAATTCTTGCCCCCGTCCTCCTTGTGACGCTCCGTCTGTTGCAGGGCGTCAGCATGGGCGGTGAGTGGGGCGGGGCGGTGCTGCTGGCCGCCGAGCACGCGCCGCCGGGGCGGCGGGCGATGTTCGCCTCGATCCCCCAGGCCGGTCCACTGCTGGGCTTCCTGCTGTCCAGCGCCGTGATTCTGCCGACCCTGTCGATCGCCGGCCGGGACGGCTTCGCGGCCGGAGCCTGGCGGGTGCCCTTCCTGCTGAGCGCGCTGCTGATCGTCATCGGACTGTGGGTGCGTACGAGGGTCACCGAGTCGCCGGTGTTCGCCGAGCGTGGCCGCGACAAGGGTGCGGCGCCCCGGTTCCCGCTCGGCACTCTGCTGAAGGAGCACCCGGGCCGGCTGCTGCTCGGCATCGGTACGGCGGTCGGTGGCTCGTCGGTCTACTACCTGACGGTCGTCTACAGCCTGTCGTACGGCCCGAAGGCCCTCGGTATCTCGCAGAGCACGATGCTGGCCGCCGCGAGCGTGGGCGCCGCCGCCGCTGCCGCCGCTACGGTTCCCGCCGCGCGGCTGGCCGACCGGGTGGGCAGACGGCCGGTGATCCTGGCGGGCGCGATCGGCTGTGTGGTGTGGGCGCTGCCCATGTTCGGGGCGCTGAACACCCGTAACGGGCTCGTCATCACGGGGGCGTTCACGATCGGCCTGGTGCTGTTCACGCTGATGTTCGCGCCGATCGCGGCGTTCCTGCCGGAGCTGTTCCCGGCCCGGCTGCGCTACACGGGCGCCTCCGCCACGTTCATCCTCGCCAACACGCTCGGCGGTGGCTTCGCCCCGCTGGTCGCCACCTGGCTGAACAGCCACTGGGCGTCGCCGCTCGCGCTGGGGGTCTACGCGGGCGGGCTGTGCCTGGTCAGCCTGGGGTGTGTGCTGGCCCTGCCGGAGACCCGGGACGGGGACTTCGACAGCTGACCGGCGCCGACGCCCCGGAGACCGTCAGCATCGGCCGACGGTCTCCGGGGCGTCGGGAAGTGTCTGTTCGGCCCAGATGGTCTTGCCGGTGCGGGTGTGGCGGCTGCCCCAGCGCTGGGTGAGCTGGGCGACGAGCAGGAGGCCGCGGCCGCCCTCGTCGAAGGCGCGGGCCCGCCTCATATGGGGGGCTGTGCTGCTGGAGTCGGAGACTTCGCAGATGAGGCTGGTGTCGCGGATCAGCCGCAGCTGGATGGGGGGTTCGCCGTAGCGGATGGCGTTGGTGACCAGTTCGCTGACGACGAGTTCGGTGACGAAGGCGACGTCCTCCAGCTGCCAGGCGGCGAGTTGGTCGCAGGTCAGCTTGCGGGCCTGGGCGACGAAGGTGGGGTCGGCGGGGACGTCCCAGGTGGCGACCTGGCCGGCGTCGAGGGCCTGGGTCCGGGCCAGGAGCAGGGCGACGTCGTCGGCGGGGCGGTCCGTCAGCAGGCCCTTCAGGATCCCGTCGCAGGTCTCCTCCAGGGGGCGGCCCGTGCCGCCGAGGCTCCGCCTCAGCAGGGCGAGTCCGTCGTCCAGGTCGCGGTCGGGGGCCTGGACGAGGCCGTCGGTGTAGAGGGCGAGCACGCTGCCCTCGGGGACGTCGAACTCGGCGGTCTCGAAGGGCAGACCTCCCAGGCCCAGCGGTGGCCCGGTCGGCAGGTCGAGGAACTCGGCGGTGCCGTCCGGGGCGACCAGGGCGGGCGGCGGATGGCCGGCCCTGGCCATGGAGCAGCGGCGCGAGACCGGGTCGTAGACGGCGTACAGGCAGGTGGCCCCGATCTCGCCAGGGCCGTCCGGGTCCGGGTCCAGGTCTTCGGAGGCGCCCGTCCTCGACTCGGCGTCCAGGCGCAGCACGATGTCGTCGAGCCGGGTGAGCAGCTCGTCCGGCGCCAGGTCGACGTCGGCCAGGGTGCGCACGGCGGTGCGGAGCCGGCCCATGGTGGCGGACGCCTGCACGCCGTGGCCCACGACGTCCCCGACCACGAGCGCGACCCGGGCTCCGGACAGCGGGATGACGTCGAACCAGTCGCCGCCGATGCCGGCCCGGGAGCTCGCCGGCAGGTAGCGGGAGGCGACCTCGACGGCCGCCTGCCGGGGCGCCTGGTGGCGCAGGACGCTGCGTTGCAGTTGGAGCGCGAGGGCGTGTTCGCGGGTGTAGCGGCGGGCGTTGTCGACGCATACGGCGGCGCGGGACGCGAGTTCCTCGGCGAGCAGCAGGTCGTCCTCGCCGAAGGGCTCCGCTGTGCGGTGGCGGGCGAGGATCGACAGGCCGAGGGTGACACCGCGGGCGCGCAGCGGGACCGCCATCGCCGAGTGGATGCCATGGGTCTCGATGCTGCGGGCGCGTTCCGTCGAGCCATCCGCCCACCGCTGCCGATCGGCGTCGTCGGCCGCGTACAGCACACCTCGGCCGGTGGTCAGCGCGCGGCCCGGCGTCGAGTCCTCCGCGTAGGTGTGTCGGCTGCCGACCGGGATCACGGCCTCGGGGCAGCCTTCCAGCACGGACCTCTGGGCGGTACGGCGGAAGAGCACAGGGCCATCGGCACCGGGCGAGGGGGGCGCTTCCTCACCGGCGAGCACCGGGTCCAGCAGGTCCACGATGACGAAGTCGGCGAAGTAGTCCGTGCAGACCTCCGCCAGCTCCTCGGCGGTGCGGGTCACGTCCAGCGTGGAGCCGATCCGGGTGGTGGACTCGTTGAGCATGCTCAGCCGCCGCCGGGCCAGGAACTGCTCGGTGCTGTCCATCGCCGCCAGGCACATCCCCCGCACCTCGCCGACGTCGTCCCGCAGCGGGCTGAGGGAGACCAGCCAGGCGTGCTCCCGGGACTCACCGGGCGCGCGCAGCCACGCCTCGTACGGCAGGGGCTCGCCCGTGCGCAGTACGCGCCCCAAGGCGTCGCCGATCCCCGCGAAGCCCGGCAGCTTGCGCGTGCCGTCGGCCGACTCCCCCACCCGGCGGCCCAGCAGCTCCCGCTCCGGTCTGCCCATCACCTCTTCCATGGCGGAGTTCGCGGACACGGCGAGCCCGTCCTGGTCGAAGATCGCCATCGGTACGGGGAACTGCTCCAGGGCCCACCGTCGCAGCCGTGCCGTCGGTTCCGGCACCGTGGCCGTGAGGAACCATTGGGTCTCCCCCGCCGAGTCCAGCAGCGGATGCGCCGCCAGCTCCAGCTCCACGGGGTGGCCGTCCCGGTGCCGTACGTGAACCGTGCCGCGCCATTCGCCCGGCTCGGTGAGGCTGCGGAGGGCCGAGGCCGGAAGGGTGTCGCCGAGCAGCTCGGCCGCCGGGCGGCCGATGACCTCCCCGGGCTCGTGTCCGAGCAGGCGGCGGGCGTCGGCGCTCCAGGCGACGACCAGCCCCCTGGCGTCGATCGCGGCCGAAGCGACACCGTGCTCGCCCATCGTTCCTTCTCTCCACCCGCCCGGAGTCACCGTCGGTGAACTCCCGGATCAACTGCACGGCAGTACGTTCAGAGTTCATTGTGCGCCGGGCGCACCACGCAGCGTGCGCGACTGCGCGCAATGCTCCGGCCAGAGGTACGGCGTATCGGACCACCTCCGTCCGAAACGGACGCACGAGGTCGCTAGGCCCTGTCGTCACATTCACGTCTGCCGAGCGACGCCATGCACGCTCCCCCACTCTCGTAATGTGACGACAGGACCTAGCGGCGACGCCACGGCAGCACCTGGCGGTCGTCCCCGGCGGTGTCCGCGCGCTGGAGGGCGTCGGTGATCGCCTCGCCGATCTCCGCGAGTTGGACGACCTGCTCCGGGGTCAGCACATCGAACACGGCCCGGCGTACGGCCTCCACATGGCCTGGGGCCGCGTGTTCCAGCAGGTCCTGCCCGTGTGCGGTGAGGACGGCGAGCTGGTTGCGGCGGTTGGCGGGGTCCTCCCGGCGGTCGACGTAACCGGCCTCCTGGAGCCGGGTCACCGCATGGGTGAGCCGACTGCGGGTGATCTTCAGCCGCTCGGCCAGCTCCGACATGTTCAGCGTGTGCTCGGGGACCGCGGAGAGGTGGGCCAGCAGGACGTAGTCCGTGTGCGTCACCCCCGCGTCCCGGCGGAGCTGCCGGTTGAGGTGGTCGGCCAGCAGCACGGAGAAGTCGTTGTAGGCCAGCCAGGCCCGCCGCTCCTCACTGTTGAGCCAGCGTGGCGAAGTGGTCATGGTCACACCGTATCGGGTGGCGATTGAATTTTCACACGAGCCTCGGCGACCCGGAGAGCCTGGCTGGGTACGGACACGGCCTCATCCATGGTGTGGATGGCCCGGATACGGGATTCGGATCGCGCGGAGGATGGCGGCGGGGCGCCCGACCACCCCATAGTCGTCCCTACCCGCACGCCGCTGTCCGGACCAGCCGCCGCCGTGCGGCCATCCGCAGCATGCCGTGCGCCGAAGGCGCCAGTGAAAGGCATGCCCGCTCCCGACACACGTCCCTGGAGTCGCCATGCCCGGTTCAGTTCCGCCGCCGCCTGCCGCCGCGGTCGGCGACGACGCTCCGCCGCCCGTCGCGGTCTCGGGACCGGCTCATCTGCTGCGCGTGACCCTGCTGATGGCGGGCAGTTGTCTGCCGATCCTGAGGGCGGTGCTGATCGCTCCGGTGCTGCCGAAGATGGAGGAGTACTTCGCGTCGACCGCGGGGGCCAAGGCGCTGGTCCCGCTCGCGCTGACCGTCCCGGCGCTGTCGCTGGCGGTGCTCGCCCCGTTCGCCGGCGTGATCGCGGACCGGCTCGGCCGCAAGCGCCTGCTGATCGTGGCGACCTTGCTGTACGCCCTGTTCGGTACGGCCCCGCTCTATCTGGACTCCCTCGGCGCGATCATCGCCAGCCGTGCCCTGGTCGGTGTCACCGAGGCCGCGATCATGACCTGCTGCACGACGCTGATCGGCGACTACTACACCGGTCAGCGCCGGGTGAAGTATCTCGCCCTCCAGACCATGTGCGCCTCCGCGTCGGCCACCGTCTTCTTCGTGCTCGGCGGCGCCATCGGCGCGGCGGGCTGGCGCGTGCCCTTCTGGGTCTACGCCGTGAGTCTGCTGATCGCCCCGCTGATGGCCACGGCTCTGCCGAGCCCGGCGGCCCGCGAGGCCAACGCCGGGGCCATGGCCGAGGCCGCCGGAGGAGAGACCCGGCGGCCCTTCCCCTGGCGCCAGTTGGCGGGCATCTGCGCCCTGACCTTCTTCGGGGCGATGGTCTTCTACACCGTCCCGGTGGAGATGTCGTACCTGCTCGACGACCTCGGCGTGGAGGAGACGAGCGTGATCGGTCTGGCCACCGCGATCGCCAGTGCCGCCACCGTGGCCGGGGCGGTCACCTTCACCCGGCTCAAGCGCTCCCCCGACCTGGTGCTGCCCGCCGTGTTCGCGGTCTGCGCGGTCGGTTTCGGGGTGATGTTCGTCGCCGGGAACGTCCCGCTGCTGGTCATCGGTGCGGTGATCAACTGCGTGGGCACGGGCATGCTGCTGCCCGCGCTGCTGACCAGCGCCATGTCCGGCCTCGCGTTCGAGGACCGAGGCCGCGGCACGGGCCTCTGGATGGCCGCGTTCTTCGGCGGCGAGTTCGTCTGCCCGCTCATCCTGCTGGCGCTGGAGTCGGCGGTCGGCAGCCTCGCCGACGCGGTGGGGGTACTCGGTCTGGCCGCCGCCCTCGTGGCAGCGGGGCTGCTGGCGGCGCGCCGCGCCGTTTAGGGGCGCGGGGAACTGTGCGAGCAACCACCAACAAGCCGCACCCGCGTCTGCCACGAAACTGTGCAACGGCGGGTGCGGCTTGTCGTGGGCTGGTCGCGCAGTTCCCCGCGCCCCTTACGGGGCGCCCCCCACCGAGCCGTTGCCCATCAGGCTCGCCCCCACTTCCTCGGCCTTCTTGCGGAGCCATATGTGGGCCGCGTCCTGGGCGTGCACCGGGTGCCACCACAGCGCCTGCTGCACCGGTACGGCCTCGAAGGGGCAGGGCAGGACGCGTACCGCGGCGGAGCTCACCGCGCCGCGGGCCAGGCGTTCCTGGATCATCGCGACGCGGCGCGTGCCCTCGACCATGTGGGGCAGCAGCTGGAAGGTCTGGACGGAGACCTCGACCCGCGGGCTGATGCCGAGCATGCTGAGCTGGCGGGCGGCAGGGGCGTCGTAGGGGCGCTGGTAGACGGCCCAGGGCAGCCGGGCGAGCTGGTCCATGGTGAGTCCGGCGCCGATCTCGGGGTGGTCGTCGGCGACGAGGCACAGCCAGCGGTCCTGGTAGAGGTCGACTGCGGGGAAGCCGTCGATGACGCCGTGCGGCATGAGCAGTCCGTCGACGGTGCTCAGCATGGTCGCGGTGTTCTCCACGACGGAGGGCGCCGGATGCTGGAAGTCGAACCGGATCCCTGGCGCCTCCTGATGCACCGCGCGGGCGAGCGCGGCACCGAACACGGCCACGCCGTAGTCGGAGGCGAGCAGAGTGAACTCGCGGGTCTCGGCGGCCGGATCGAAGTCGGGCTGGCTGGAGAAGACGCGCTCCAGCAGGTCGCACGCGGTCGCGCTGCGGTCCCGCAGGGCCACGCCCAGCGGGGTCAGCTCGTAGGCGTTGCCGGTGCGGGCGAGCAATTCGTCGTCGAAATGGCGGCGCAGCCGGGCCAGCGCCGCGCTCATCGCCGGCTGGCTCAGTCCGATGCGCTCACCGGCCCGCGTGACATTGCGCTCCTCCAGCAGGGCACGCAGGGCCACGACCAGATTGAGGTCGAGTCGGGACAGGTTCACCGGCACCTACCTAGCAAGAGAGACATCCATGGAGGCCCCAATAGAGCCATCCACGTCATGGATCCGGCGCATCCACAGGATTGATTTCTGTGATTCACCGATCGAGGTCAGAGTAGACCGCAACCCAGCAGGAGGAAATCTCATGGCAACGCTCGCGCAACCTGCCGGCCCTTTCGCGCTCGGCACGTTCTCCGCCCAGGACGGGGAACCGTTCCCCGGCCTTCTGGCCCAGGAGCGGGTGCTCGACCTGCGCGGAGCCCTGGACTGGGCGCCGTCCGGCGTACGGGCCGTGGTGGAGCGCTGGGAGGAGGCCCTCCCCGTCCTGCACTCCCTCGCGGACGACGTCACCCTCGACTGGCAGCCGCTGGAGGGCCTGCGGGTGCACGCTCCGATCGAGCCCCGCCAGATCTTCCAGTCCGGTGCCAACTACCGGCAGCACGTGATCGACCTGGAGGTCGCCCACCGCTCCCCCGACGACCCGCGCACGGTCGAGGAGGCCCGTGCGGAGATCGCCGCGGTCATGGATCGCCGGGCCGCCGAGGACCTGCCGTACGTCTTCATCGGTCTGCCGAGCACCGTCGCCGGACCGTACGACGACGTCGTGCTCCCCTCCTGGGCGGAGCAGCCCGACTGGGAGCTGGAGCTGGCCGCCGTCATCTCCAGGCCCGCCCACCGGGTGTCGATCGAGGAGGCCCTGGAGTACGTCGCCGGGTACACGATCGCCAACGACCTCACCGACCGCGCCACCGTCTTCCGACGGGACATGAAGGCCATCGGCACCGACTGGCTGCGCTGCAAGAACGCGCCCGGCTTCACCCCGCTCGGCCCGTGGCTGGTCCCGGCCGAGTCGATCGCCGACCCCGGGGACCTGCGGGTCACGCTGAAGCTGAACGGCGACACCATGCAGGACGAGTCCACCAAGGACATGCTCTTCGGCATGGCGCGCCTGGTGTCGTACATCTCCCAGACCGCTCAACTCCTCCCCGGTGACCTGGTGTTGACCGGCTCCCCGGCCGGCAACGGCATCCACTGGGGGCGGCTGCTGCGCGACGGCGACGTCATGGAGGGTTCCATCACCGGTCTGGGTGTGCAGCGCACGCGTTGTGTGGCGGAGGGCGAGGCATGAGTCTGGACCGGCACGACCCCGAGGGCGCCATCGCCGAGGCCGCCAAGAAGTACTCCAACTGGGGGCGCTGGGGCGAGGACGACGTGCTCGGCACCCTGAACTTCCTCGACGAGGCCAAGCGCCGCGAGGGAGCCGCCCTGGTCCGCCGGGGCGTCAGCTTCTCCCTGTCGCAGTCCTTCGACATGAACGGCCCGCAGAAGGGCTGGCGTCGGCGCACCAACCCGGTGCACACCATGCTCGACACCGGTACCGACGCCGCCCTCGGCAACCAGGGCTTCCCGCACGGCATCGGCGGCGCCGACGACGTGATCGCGATGCCGCTGCAGTGCTCCACCCAGTGGGACGGGCTCGGCCACATCTTCGACCACGGCAAGGCGTGGAACGGCCGGGACGCCGAGAAGGTCGTCACCTCCGACGGCGACCTCGTCACCGGCATCGAGCACATGGCCCCGTACGTCGCCGGACGCGGCGTCCTCCTCGATGTGGGCGGGGTCATGGGCACGGACGGCGAACTGCCCGACGGCTTCGCCATCACCGAGGAGCATCTGACCGCGACCGCCGAGGCCCACGGCGTGACCGTCGGTCGCGGGGACATCGTCCTCGTCCGCACGGGACACCTCAGCCGCGCCCGGCGGTACGGCTGGGGCGACTACGCGGGCGGACCGGCCCCCGGGCTGTCGTTCACCACGGCCGGCTGGCTGCACCGTACCGAGATCGCCGCGATCGCCACGGACACCTGGGGTTTCGAGGTCCGGCCGAACGAGTTCGAGAACGCCTTCCAGCCGCTGCACCAGGTCGTCATCCCCAACATGGGCCTGCTGATCGGTGAGATGTGGGACCTCGACGTTCTCGCCGAGGACTGCGCCCGCGACGGCGTCTACGAGTTCTGGCTGACCGCGGCGCCGCTGCCGATCACCGGAGCCGTCGGGTCGCCGGTGAACCCGATCGCCGTCAAGTAGGCCGAAGACCGGCCGGATGCGCCGTCCTGGACAGCCGTGACGCATCCGGTCCTCCGCCCCTCACCGCTCCCACCCGATCCCCGGGGTGGACACATCTTCCGCAAGCCCCCGTCCCCGCGGCGGTGGAGCCGCAGTTGTACCAGCCGCCCGAAGCCGCGCGGCCCGACCGAGAGGTATCCCCGACATGACCGACCCCCGTCCCCTCCCCCAGCCTCCGGCCGGGAGTACCCGCACCGTCCTCGTCGTCGGCGGTGGCGCCTCCGGGAACGCCGTCACCATCCTGCTGCGCCGCGCCGGCATCGACGTCGACCTGGTCGAGGCCAGGCCCGACTGGAACGCCACGACCGGCTCCGGTATCACCCTCCAGGGCAACGCGCTGCGCGTCCTGCGCGAACTGGGCGTGTGGGAGCAGGTGGAGGCCTCCGGATTCCCCTTCGGCACCCTGGGCATCACCGCCCCCGACGGCACGGTGCTGCACGTCGCCGAGGACCTCAGGACCGGCGGCGACGATCTGCCGGCCACCCTCGGCATGCAGCGCCCGCAGCTCCAGCAGATCCTCATCGACGCGGTCCGCGCCTCCGGCGCCACCGTCCGCCTGGGCACCACCGCCGAGGCCCTGGAGCAGGACGCCGACGGTGTCTCGGTGCGGTTCAGCGACGGCACCGAGGGCCGCTACGACCTGGTCCTCGCCGCCGACGGACTCAACTCCGCCACCCGCGCCGCGATCGGCATCACCGACAAACCGGAGCCGACCGGCATGGCCATCTGGCGCATCGCCACACCGCGCCCCGAGGGTCTGGAGCGCACCGACCTCTCGTACGGCGGCCCGGCCTACATCGCGGGCTACACCCCCACCGGCGAGAACACCCTCTACGCGTACGTCGTGGAGGGGTGCCGCGACCGTGCCTCCATCGACCCGGCGGACCACGCCGACGAGATGTGCCGCCTGGCGCAGGCGTACGGCGGGTACTGGCCGGAGATCACCAAACACATCACCGACCCGAAGAAGGTCAACTACACCTGGTTCCACCGGCTGTTGGTCGAGGGCTCCTGGCACCGGGGCCGGGTCGTGCTGGTCGGCGACGCGGCCCACTGCTGCCCGCCCACCTTCGCCCAGGGCGCGGCCATGTCCCTGGAGGACGCCCTCGTGCTCGCCGAGCTGCTCACGAGCGGACGGGACTGGGACGACGAGCTGTTCCGGACCTACTACGAACGCCGCGTACCCCGGGTGCGGACCGTCGTCGAGGCCTCCGTGCAGATCGGCCAGTGGCAACTGGACGGCGTGCGCGACGCCGACCTGCCCGGGCTGGTCGGCCGCACCATGAACTTCCTCAAGGACCTCCCGTGACCAAGTCCATGTCGATCCCCACGATCGACGTCCACGCCCACCTCCTGCTCCCGGAAGTCGAGGACGCCGTCGCCGGTCAGCCCGGCCTGGCCGAGGCACTCAACCTCGACGCCCGCCGCAACGGCCCGGCCGCGCTCGCGGTCAGCGGCCCGATGGTCGGCGCGCGGATACCCCGGCTGACGGACGTCGCCGTACGGCTCGCGGCCATGGACGAGACCGCCGTGGACATGCAGCTGGTGAGCCCCTCGCCGTCGCACTACCACTACTGGGCCGAACCTCAACTGGCCGAGCGGGTCTGCCGGTTGGCCAACGAGGGCACCGCCGCCCACTGCGCGAAGGCCCCCGACCGACTGCGCGGCCTCGGCCTGGTCCCGCTCCAGCACCCCGACCTCGCGGTGACACTGCTCGGCCACGCCCTGGACCAGGGCCTGGCCGGCGTGGAGATCTCCTCGCACGCCCCCGGCCCGGGCGGCACCCGGGAGGTGGAGCTCTCCGACCCCCGGCTCGCACCCTTCTGGGCGCGCGCGGAGGAGACCGGTGCCCTGGTCTTCCTGCACCCGTTCGGCTGCACGCTCGACGGGCGCCTGGACCAGTGGTACCTGTCCAACACCGTCGGCCAGCCCACCGAGAACGCCGTCGCGCTCTCGCACCTGATCTTCTCCGGGGTCCTGGACCGCCATCCGGGCCTGAAGCTGATCGCGGCGCACGGCGGCGGCTATCTCCCCACCCACATCGGCCGCTCCGACCACGCGTGGCGGGCCCGCACCGACACCCGGGGCTGCGCCCGGGAGCCCAGCAGCTACCTCAAGCAGCTGTACTTCGACTCCCTCGTCCACGACCCGGCCGTCATGCGGGAGCTGGTGCGCGCCGCCGGCCCGGGCCGGGTCCTGCTCGGCTCCGACTTCCCCTTCGACATGGGCACCGAGGATCCGCTCGGCGCTCTGCGGGCGGCCCAGCTGCCCGACCCCGACTTCCACGCCGTGCGGGGCGGCAACGCCGCCGTCCTGCTCAACCTCGCCTGAGGAGGGCACCCCCCATGAGCAACCGCCTGCTCACCCACCTGCGGCACGTCGACCTCGCCGTGCCCGACTACGACAAACAACTCGACTTCTACGCCGGTGTCTGGGGCCTGACCAAGGTCGCCGGGGACTCCGGCATCTCCTTCCTGGCGGCTGAGGGCTCGCCCGAGCAGTACGTCGTACGCCTCCGGAAGGCCGACGAGAAGCGCCTCGACCTTGTGTCGTACGGCGCCGCGAGCGCGGCGGACGTGGACACGCTCGCGGAGCAACTCCTCGCCGGGGGCGCGCAGTTGATCTCCCAGCCGGGGAAGGTCGACACCCCCGGTGGCGGCTACGGCTTCCGCTTCTTCGACTTCGACGGCCGCACCATCGAGGTCTCCGCCGATGTCGAGGTACGGCAGCACCGGAAGATCGAGGAGAAGGAGTCGATCCCGGTCAAGCTGTCGCACGTCGTGCTCAACTCGCCCGACCTCGACAAGACCCGCGCGTGGTACGAGACCCACCTCGGCTTCCGTCTCTCGGACACGCTCAGCTCCCCGCACATGGGCGAGGTCATGCACTTCATGCGGATCTCCAACCAGCACCACTCCATGGCCCTGGCGAAGGGCCCGCACACCTCGCTGCACCATGTCTCCTTCGAGATGCGCGGCATCGACGAGTACATGCGCGGCTCCGGCCGCGTGATCCGCGCGGGCTTCAAGAAGGTCTGGGGCCCGGGACGGCACATGGCGGGCGACAACACCTTCACGTACTTCCTCGACCCGCACGGCAACACCGTCGAGTACACGACGGAGCTCGAACTCCTCGACGAGGACACCTGGCACCCGTCCGTCTACGACTTCTCCCAGCCCGAGGTCACCGACCAGTGGGGCACGGCCAACCCGATGAACGAGCTGGTCGCCAAGGAGTCCTTCAACGACGTCGACCGCGGTGTGTTCGTGGCCCCGCCGGTCTGATCCCCCAGGTTCCGGGGGCGCGGCGATCCCCTGTCAGTGCCCTGACTGCCCGCCGCACCCCCGGGCTCCGGCCCTCCCCTCGACAGGACCTTTCCCATGCGTTTCGCCACGTACGAGTACCGCGATCGACGACAAGTGGCCGTCGTGGACGCGGACGGCACCCTCCGGCCCTTGACCGGTGTCCACTCCCTGACCGGGCTGCTCGCCGAGGGCGGCGGTCTGCCCGAACTGCTCGAAGCGGGCTCCGCGATGCTCGACGCCCCGGCCGGGCCCCATGTCTCCGAGGTACGGCTGCTGCCTCCGCTCCAGCCGCCCACCGTGCGGGACTTCGTGACGTTCGAGGAGCACGTGGAGGGCGTACGGAAGTCCGTGGACGGCGCGGCCGGCGTCCCGGAGCGCTGGTACGCGGCGCCGACGTTCTACTTCACCAACCCCTACGCGATGTACGGCCCGCACGACGACATTCCGATGCCGCCGGGGTCGAGCGTGCTCGACTTCGAGCTGGAGGTCGCCGTCGTGATCGGCAAGGAGGGCCGCGACCTCACCCCGGAGCAGGCCCGCGACCACATCGCCGGCTACACGGTCTTCAACGACTGGTCCGCCCGCGATCTGCAGTCCGCCGAGATGAAGGTGGGCCTCGGCCCCTGCAAGGGCAAGGACACCGCCACCACGCTGGGCCCGTACCTGGTCACGGCCGACGAGTTGGAGAAGTACCGCGACAAGGACGGCTTCCTGCGGCTCGGGCTCACCGCTTCGGTCAACGGCGAGGTGGTCGGCGAGGACCTGCTGTCCAACATGAGCTGGACGTTCGAGGAGATGGTCGCCTACGCCTCGCGCGGCACCGTCGTCCGTCCGGGCGATGTCCTGGGCTCCGGGACCTGCGGCAACGGCGGCTGTCTCGCCGAGCTGTGGGGTGTACGGGGCGGGCAGGACCCGGCGCCGCTGAAGCCGGGCGACACGGTGACGCTGACCGTCGAGGGCATCGGCAGCGTCTCCAACACCGTGGTCCCCGGCGTCGATCCGGTGCCGGTTCCCACCGCCCGGCGTCGCACCCGGGAGCGGCCGTGACCGGCGGCGACCGTCCCGGAAGGCTGTCCGGCAAGGTCGTCGTGGTCACCGGGGCCGCCGCCGGCCAGGGCGCGGCGGAGGCCGAGGCGCTGGCCCGCGAGGGCGCCCGGGTGATCGCCACCGACATCGTGGAGGCTCCCGGCTGCCGCCGCCTCGACGTCAGCAGCGACGACGACTGGGCCCGGCTCGCCGCCGAACTGCGCGATGCCCACGGGCAGGTGCACGGGCTGGTCAACAACGCGGGCGTCACCTGGCGCGCCCGGATCGACGAGGTACGCTCCGAGGACATGGCCCGCGTCCACGCCATCAACGTCACCGGACCGCTCCTCGGCATCCAGCATCTGACGCCGCTGATGCGCGCGGGCGCGTCGATCGTGAACGTCGGTTCGTCGGCGGCGCTGACCGCCCACTACCCGGTCGCGTACACCACGAGCAAGTGGGCGTTGCGTGGCCTGTCGGGCACCGCCGCCATGGAGCTCGGGCCGCGCGGCATCCGTGTGAACACGATCCACCTCGGCTTCATCGAGACCGACATGACCGCCTCCGCCGCCCCCGCGTTCCGCGAGGCGAACCTCAGCGGGACACCGCTCGGCCGCACCGGAACCGTCGACGACATCACCCCGCTCGTCGTCTTCCTCCTCTCCGACGACTCCGCCTTCATCACCGGCGCCGAGATCCCCGTCGACGGCGGCCTCACCGCACACGGAGGCGCCAAGCCGATCTCGGACGCCCTGCGCGCCTGATCGCCTGATCGCCTGAACCAGCAGCAACGCACGTGAGAAAGGTCCTCCCTTCCATGGACAAGGTCAGCGCGAGCGCCGTCGAGGCGGTCGCCGACATCCCCGACGGAGCCTCGCTGGCCGTCGGCGGCTTCGGCCTCAGCGGCATCCCCGACGTGCTCATCCAGGCCCTCCACGCCCGGGGCGCGACCGGCCTTCAGGTCGTGTCGAACAACTGTGGGGTGGACGGGCGCGGACTCGGGGTCCTGCTGGCCGACGGCCGGATCGCCCGCGTCACGGGCAGCTATGTGGGCGAGAACAAGGAGTTCGCCCGTCAGTATCTGTCGGGCGAACTGGAGGTGGAGCTGGTGCCGCAGGGCACGCTCGCCGAGCGGCTGCGCGCCGGAGGCGCGGGCATTCCCGCCTTCTACACCCCCGCCGGGGTGGGCACCCAGGTGGCCCGTGGCGGACTGCCCTGGCGCTACGCGCCCGACGGCGCGGTCGCCGTGGCGTCCCCGCCCAAGGAGACCCGCGCCTTCGGCGACCGCAGTTACGTCCTGGAGCACGGCATCACCACCGACTTCGCCCTCGTACGGGCCTGGCGCGGCGACCGGCACGGGAACCTCGTCTTCCGCAAGTCCTCCGCCAACTTCAACCCGCTGGCCGCGATGGCGGGCCGGATCACCGTCGCCGAGGTCGAAGAGCTCGTGGAACCGGGCGAGTTGAACCCGGAGGAGGTCCACCTGCCCGGCATCTACGTCCAGCGGATGATCGTCCTCACCCCGTCCCAGGCCGCCGACAAGCAGATCGAACACCTCCGAATTTCCGCGTCTTCGACACGAGGGACCGTACGCGCATGAGCACCACCCCTGCCACGCAGCTGGGCTGGACCCGGAACGAGATGGCCGCCCGCGCCGCCGCCGAACTCGCCGACGGCTCCTACGTCAACCTCGGCATCGGCCTGCCCACCCTCATCCCCGGCCACCTCCCGCCCGGCGTCCACGTCGTCCTGCACTCCGAGAACGGCATCCTGGGCACCGGCCCCTACCCGTACGAGGACGAGGTCGACGCGGACCTGATCAACGCGGGCAAGGAGACCGTCACCGTCCTGCCGGGGGCCTCCTTCTTCGACTCGGCGCTGTCCTTCGGCATGATCCGCGGCGGCCACATCGACACCGCCGTGCTGGGCGCCATGCAGGTCTCCGCCGTCGGCGACCTGGCCAACTGGATGATCCCCGGCAAGATGGTCAAGGGCATGGGCGGTGCGATGGACCTCGTCCACGGCGCCCGCCGGGTCATCGTCCTCATGGAGCACACCGCCAAGGACGGCAGCCCGAAGATCGTCAAGGAGTGCACCCTCCCGCTCACGGGCGAGCGCTGCGTCCACCGCGTCATCACCGACCTCGGCGTCCTCGACATCACCCCCGAGGGCCTCGTCCTCGTGGAGTGCGCGCCGGGAGTGACGGCGGAGGACATCGCGGCTCGTACGGACGCGCCGCTGATCCTGGAGCCGTAAAACGCCGTAGAACAGCGGAACGGCGGGCGGGGAGGAACCTGTGAATGAGGTCCCTCCCCGCCCGCCGTTCCGCATTTCGGCCCTACGACAGCGGCATGACCTTGCGGTACGCGAACACGGCGGCGGCCGCGACCGCCATGTGCATCAGGAGCAGCGCCACGACGCCGATGACCCCGCCGGCGCCGAAGAGCAGGAAGTCGGGGACGAAGGAGACCACGACGACGGTCGGCACCAGCCAGCGCACGAGCTTCTCGGGGTCCTTCGACACCTTGCGCACGATGGCCCAGCCGATGGCGCCCGCGATCACACCGACCGCCGTCAGGAAGATGTACGAGCCGGGCATCAGCGGCTGGAAGTCGTCGGGCGCGCCCAACGCCAGCGCGAGGACGGCGAGCACCGCGTTCGCCAGTGAGGACACCACGATCGCGGCGAGCACACCTCCCGCCACAACGAGCGGACCACGGCGGACGGGGACTGCCGCAGAGGCAACAGACATGGGTACTCCAGGGGTGCTGAGGGGAAGCTCCGAAAGAGGACGTTTGAAGCATCAAACGAGAGCGTTGCACGAGAGTCTTGCCGGAATCACTTGAAACTTCAAGCACTCGTTGGGGAATTGCCGTGGAATTGCCGGTCGGAAATTACCTCTGTTGACATAGCTATATGCGCGTACCTAAAGTGAACGCATGCCCGCCCCCAGCACGTCCGAGCAGGACATCGACCACGTAGCCGCCGGGCTCGTGGCATGCCTGCCCGCGCTGCACCGGGCCCTGGAACGACGGATCGGCCAGGACTTCCCGCACCCGAAGCTCCCCGAGGGCCAGCTGGCGCTGCTCCGTCTTATCGAGGCGCACGAGGGCGTCACCGTCCGCGAGGCCGCCGACGCCCTGCTGATGAAGCCGAACAATGTCAGCGCCCTGGTCTCCCAGCTCTCCGAGCAGGGGCTGCTGGAGCGCCGGCAGGACACCGCCGACAAGCGGATCGCGCATCTGTACCTGACCGCGACGTCCCGGGCGCGGCTCGCGGAGGTCGAGCGCCTCAGGGGCGCCCATGTCGCGCACGCCCTGCGCGCCCTCTCCGACGGTCAGCTGGACGCCCTCGGCTCGGCCCTCGGCGCGCTGAACGCACTCACCGGGCACCTGCACTCCGCCGCCCACTGATCCCACGGCCGGCCCCGTCCAGGGCCGGGCACACTACGCCAACTCCCCGCCCCCGTACGCCCGTTCATGGCGTACGGGTCACCGGGCTTCCTTCCGCGGTGTCCACCGCGCTCGGCCCCATTGTCGGCGGTCTGCTCGTCCAGCACGTCAACTGGGAGTCCGTCTTCTACATCAACGCCCCCATCGGCGTCGCCGCGCTCGTCTTCAGCGCCCTCGTGCTGCCGCAGAGCAAGAACACCGCGGCGGCGGACGAGAAGTTCGACCTGGTCGGCGTCGTCCTGCTCGCGATCGGTCTGTTGGCGGTCGTGTTCGGCGTCGTCAAGGGCGAGACCTGGGGCTGGAGTTCGGGCGGCACGCTGGGAGCCATCGCGGCGGGCGTCGTCGTGCTGGTGCTGTTCGGCCGGTACGAGACCCGGGTCGCCCACCCGCTGCTGCCCATGCGGTTGTTCCGCAACCCCGCGCTGACCGTCGGCACGGTCATCACCGCGCTCAACTTCTTCGTACTGCTCGGCGTGATCTTCTTCGTCATGCTGTACCTGCAGAACGTACTCGGCTTCCCCCCGTCGAGGCGGGCCTGCGCACGCTGCCCCTCAGCCTGGCCTCCGTGGTCGCCTCCCCGCTGGGCGCGGCGCTGACGGAGCGGTTCGGCCCCCGGTTCACCATGCCCCTGGGCATGGTGCTGCAGGCGATCGCATGCTTCCTCATGCTCACCTGGGACGCCCACTCCTCCTACGGGGCGCTGTGGCCGCCGTTCATCGCGCTCGGCCTGGGCGTCGGCCCGGTGATGGCCGCCTCCTCCGACGCGATCGTCGGGAACGCACCCGTCGAGGACGGCGGTGTCGCCGGAGGCCTCCAGGCCACCGCCCTGCAGATCGGCGGCGCGCTCGGCACCTCCGTGCTGGTCTCGCTCATCAGCAGCCGGGTCGGCTCCACGCTGAGCGGTGCGCTGACCGACGCCGGGACACCGGAGGCCGTGGCCCACGGCCTCGGCGAAGCCAAGGATGCCGTCGCGATGGGCGTCGCCCCCGTCTCCGACAGCATGACGGCGCAACTCAAGGTGGCCGTCGTCGAAGGAAGCCACACCGCGTTCGTGAACGGTGTCCACACCGCCGTACTGGTCACCGGCGTCCTCACCGTCATCGGCGCCGTCGCCGCGGCACTCGGCCTGCGCGGTCGGCCCTCCGGTCACCATGCGTAGCGGCGGATCCTCCAGTCACCAGACGTAGCGGCGGAGCACGTCTTCAGGCCGGCCCCTCCACCGGGGCCGGCCCGCTCGTTCCCCGTACCACCAGTTTCGAGTCCAACACCGCTTCTCGCGGCTCCAACTCCCGGTTCTCCAGCCGGTCCACGGCGAACCGCACCGCGTACTCCGCCATGAGGAGCGCATCCTGACGGACCGTCGTCAGACCGATCGGCATCAGGTGGGAGAGGTGGCTGTCGTCGTATCCGACGACCGACAGATCGCGCGGGACCTCGATCCCACTCCGGGTGAGAGCCATCAACAGGCCCATCGCGCAACGGTCGTTGCCCGCGAGGACCGCCGTCGGCAGGGCCTGCCCACCCTCCCGCTCCGCCAGCAGCAGACGACCGGTGTCGATGCCGGACTGCTCGGTGTGGTCGCCGGGGATCACCCGCATTTCGGACTCCAGCCCGTGGCGGCGCATCGCCGCCCGGTAGGCGCGCCGTCGTTCGGCCGAACCGGGGCCGCGACCGCCGTCGATGTGCACGATCCGGCGGTGCCCCAGTTCGACGAGATGGTCCATGGCCTGCCGTACGCCCTTGCCCTCGGCCGTGTGCACACTGTCGACGCGGGCGCGCGGCACCCGACGGCCCACCGAGACCGCGACCGTGCGCTGCCCGAGCGCGTCGAGATCCGCGTCCGTCGCACCCGGACCGAGCAGGATCACCGCCTCGCAGCGATGACTGAGCAGCGCTTCCACCGCTTTCGCCTCACCGCGCCCCGGGCCGGTCGCCGACAGCAGAACCTCGTAGTCGAGCCGTTCCGCCTCGGCGTAGATGCCCTCGACGAGGTCGGCCTGGAAAATCTGGTGGGCGGTGAACATGACACCGAGCGTGCGACTGCGGCCGCGCGCCAGCAGCCGGGCCGCGTTGTCGGGACGGTAGCCGATCTCGTCGGCGACCCGCAGCACCCGCTCACGGGTCTCGCGGCCCGCCCCCGGCTGGCCCCGGAAGACGATCGAGACGAGCGCCCTGGACACGCCCGCCTTCGCGGCGACGTCAGCCATCGTGGGCCGCTGCTTGCCCGGTGCACTCACCTGTGAACCACCTTTCGCCGCGCCCACCCTACGGGCGGTCCCGAAATCTCCTGGCAACAAGCTATTGACATGACATTTGGACAGGGGTCATCGTACTCGACAACTAGAGCGCGCTAGTAGAGCGCGGCAGTTCGACTTCTCCCGAGACAACTCCCCGGATCCCCGGAGCGAAGGGAAATCAGCGTTATGCCGTTCGATGTGCTGTCCATGGGCCGGGTGGGTGTGGATGTGTATCCGCTCCAGAGGGGTGTGGGGCTGGCGGAGGTCACCTCGTTCGGCAAGTACCTGGGCGGGAGCCCGACGAACGTGGCGGTGGCCGCGGCGCGGTACGGGCGTTCGGCGGCGGTGATCACGAAGACGGGGCGGGATCCGTTCGGGGAGTTCGTGCGTACGGCCCTGGAGGGCTACGGCGTGGATGCCTCGTTTGTGGGGGTGTCGGATATCGCGCCGACGCCGGTGACGTTCTGTGAGATCTTCCCGCCGGATGACTTCCCGCTGTACTTCTACCGTCTGCCGAAGGCGCCTGACCTGGATATTCGTGTGGGTGAGGTGGAGTTGGGGGCGGTGCGTGCGGCGCGGATCTTCTGGGTGACGGGGACGGGGCTGAGTGAGGAGCCGAGCCGTTCGGCGACGCTGGCGGCGCTGGAGCACCGGGCCGGGGCGGGGGTGACGGTGTTCGATCTGGACTGGCGGCCGATGTTCTGGACCGATCCCGCGTCCGCTCGTTCCTTCTACGCCGAGGCGCTGCGGCACACCACGGTGGCGGTGGGCAATCTCGATGAGTGTGAGGTGGCGACCGGGGAGCGGGAGCCGTATGCGGCGGCGAAGGCGCTGCTGGCGGCCGGGGTCGAGCTCGCGGTGGTCAAGCAGGGGCCGAAGGGTGTGCTGGCGATGGACCGGGACGGCTCGGTCGCGCAGATCCCGCCGGTGGCGGTGGACGTGGTCAACGGGCTCGGTGCGGGTGACGCCTTCGGCGGGGCTTTGTGTCATGGGCTGCTGTCGGGGTGGGAGACCCGCCGGACGGTGGCGTTCGCCAATGCCGCCGGTGCCATCGTCGCGGGCCGGCTGTCCTGCTCCGACGCCATGCCCACCCAGGCCGAGGTCGAGGAGAAGTTGCGCGCGACGGCGCCTCAGGACCAGGACCAGGACCGGGACCAGGACCGGGCGACGACGCCTGGCAACGCAGAGCGAGAGGTGTGACCAGGTGTCCGACAACGTGACCCGCATCGTGGGAACCAGGGTCAAGGATCCCGGTGCGATCGCCACGGCCGCCGCCCGGCGGGTGAAGGCCACCTCGCTGTTCGGCGAGCACGGCAAGGCGATGATCATCGCCGCCGACCACCCCGCACGGGGGGCCAACGGCGTCGGCGGCGACCCGACCGCGATGGCCGACCGTGCCCGACTGCTCGACCGCCTGTGTGTCGCCCTGGAACGCCCCGGTGTGACGGGCGTCCTCGCCACGGCCGACATCCTCGACGATCTGCTCGTGCTCGGTGTCCTGGACGGCAAGAGCGTGTTCGGGTCGATGAACCGGGGCGGGCTGGCCGGTTCGGTGTTCGAGATCGACGACCGGTTCACCGGCTACGACGCCGCCACCATCGCGGCGATGGGCTTCGACGGGGGCAAGATGCTCACCCGCATCGCCCTCGCCGACCCGGCCACCCCTTCCGTCCTGGAGAACACCGCGCGCGCGGTCGACGAGCTCAACGACCGCCGGCTGATCGCGATGGTGGAGCCGTTTCTGTCGGTGTGGCAGGACGGCAAGATCCGCAACGACCTGTCCACGGACGCCGTGATCAAGTCGGTCACCATCGCGTCCGGACTGGGCCGCCGTACCGCCTATACGTGGCTGAAGCTGCCGGTGGTCGAGGACATGGAACGGGTCCTGGCCTCCTCCACCCTGCCCGCGCTGCTGCTGGGCGGCGAGGTCAAGGACCCCGATGCCGCCTTCGCCTCCTGGGGCAAGGCCCTCAAGCAGCCCACCGCACAAGGCCTGGTCGTGGGCCGCTCCCTGCTCTACCCCGCCAACGGCGACGTGGCCGGGGCCGTGGACCGGGCGGTGAGCCTGCTGTGAGCAACATGAACAAGTACCACCTGCCCAAGGGCACATCGGCCGACGGCCCGTACGACCTGGTTGTCACGCCCGAGTCGGCGGGCTGGGGACACTCCGGCCTCAGGATCCTGACCCTGAAGCCGGGCGAGGAACACGCCCTGTCCACCGGGGACTCTGAGTTCCTGGTCCTGCCGCTGACGGGCTCCTGCACCGTCACCACGGACGGCAAGGCCTTCGAACTCACCGGTCGGACCGGCGTGTTCGCCTCGGCCACCGACTTCGCGTACCTCCCCCGCGAGTCGGAGGCCCTGATCAGCAGCGCGAACGGGGGACGCTTCGCGCTGCCCTCCGCCCGTACCGAGCGGCGTGGCCTTCCCGCTCGGTACGGGCGCAAGGAGGACGTACCCGTCGAGCTGCGCGGTGCCGGCGTCTGTTCCCGGCAGGTCAACAACTACTGCCTGCCGGGCACCTTCGAGGCCGAGCAGCTGCTGGTGTGCGAGGTCCTCACCCCCGGCGGCAACTGGTCGTCGTACCCGCCGCACAAGCACGACGAGGCCCGTACTGATGACGCGGGCAACGCGGTCGAGAGCGAGTTGGAGGAGATCTACTACTTCGAGGTCGCGGGCGAGAACGGCTTCGGCTACCAGCGCGTCTACGGCACACCCGAACGGCCGATCGACATCCTCGCCGAGATCCGTACCGGTGACACGGTACTGATCCCGCACGGCTGGCACGGCCCCTCCATCGCCGCCCCCGGCTACGACCTCTACTACCTCAACGTCATGGCCGGCCCCGGCCAGGACCGCGCCTGGCTGATCTGCGACGACCCCGCCCACGGCTGGGTGCGCACGACCTGGGCCTCGCAGGACATCGATGACCGGCTGCCCTTCGGCGCCGAGGAGAACGACTAATGGAAACGATCAGGCTCACCACCGCGCAGGCGCTCGTGCGGTTCCTGGCGAATCAGTACAGCGAGCGTGACGGCCAGGAACACCGTCTCATCCCCGGCGTCTGGGGCATCTTCGGCCACGGCAACGTCGCCGGCATCGGCCAGGCCCTCCTCCAAGCCGCAGTCACGCAAGAGGCAGATCTCCCGTACTACCTGGCGCGCAACGAGCAGGGCATGGTCCACGCGTCGGTGGCGTACGCGAAGATGCGCGACCGCCTCGCGACCTTCGCCTGCACGGCATCGACAGGTCCTGGCTCGACGAACATGATCACGGGTGCGGCGCTGGCGACGACCAACCGCATCCCGGTGCTGCTGCTGCCGTCCGACATGTTCGCCACCCGCGCCGCCGACCCCGTCCTCCAGCAGCTGGAGGACACCCGCGGCGGGGATGTCACCGTCAACGACGCCTTCCGCGCCGTATCCAAGTACTTCGACCGCATTTCCCGTCCCGAACAGCTCATCCCCGCCGCACTCGCCGCGATGCGGGTACTCACCGACCCGGCCGAGACCGGCGCCGTCACCCTCGCCCTCCCGCAGGACGTGCAGGCCGAGGCCTACGACTGGCCCATCGACTTCTTCCGCCGCCGCATCTGGCACGTCGGCCGCCCGGTCCCGGAGGCGGCCGCCGTCGAACGCGCCGCCCGGCTCCTGCGCGGGGCACGCAAGCCGCTGATCGTGGCCGGCGGCGGAGCCGTCTACTCCGGTGCCGAGACCGTCCTGCGGGCGTTCGCCGAAGCCACCGGCATCCCGGTCGCCGACACCCACGCCGGCAAGGGCGCCGTCGCCTGGGACCACCCCTGCTCAGTCGGCGGCATCGGCTCCACCGGCGCATACGCCGCCAACGAACTGGCCAAGGAAGCCGATGTCGTTCTCGGTATCGGCACCCGCTACAGCGACTTCACCACCGCCAGCCACACCGTCTTCGCCAACCCCGACGTCACCTTCATCAACCTCAACATCGCCCGCCTCGACGCCGTCAAACACTCCGCCGAACCCCTGGTCGCCGACGCCCGCCTCGGCATCCAAGCCCTCGCGGGCGCGCTGACGGACTGGGAGGTCGACCCCGGCTATCGCAGGTGCACACGCGAACTCATCGCCCGCACCCGGGAGATCGAGCAGGAGTGCTTCGCACCCGACCGCAACACCGGCACCCTGCCCGCCCAGACGCAGATCCTCGGCGCACTCAACGACACCCTCGACGACCGCGCCGTCGTCATCAACGCCGCCGGCTCCATGCCCGGCGACCTGCAACAGCTCTGGCGGGCCCGCGACCCCAAGGCCTACCACGTCGAATACGCCTACTCCTGCATGGGCTACGAAGTCGCCGCCGGCCTCGGCACCAAGATGGCCGACCCGTCACGCGAGGTCGTCGTCCTGGTCGGCGACGGCTCCTACCTGATGATGGCCCAGGAAATCGTGACCATGGTCTCCGAAGGACTCAAAGTCATCATCGTCCTCGTCCAGAACCACGGCTTCGCCTCCATCGGCGCCCTGTCAGAGTCTTTGGGCTCGCAGCGCTTCGGCACCAAGTACCGCTTCCGCAACGACAGTTCAGGCCAACTCGACGGCGACGTCCTGCCGGTCGACCTCGCCGCCAACGCCTCCTCCCTCGGCGCCGACGTCCTCCACGCTTCCTCCGTCGAGGAGTTCCGCACGGCGATGGACAAGGCCAAGGCCGCCACCCGCACCACCGTCGTGCACATCGAGACCGACCTCTACGGCCCCAACCCACCCGGCCACGGCTGGTGGGACGTACCGGTGAGCCAGGTCTCCGCCCTGGACTCCACCCTCACCGCATACGAGACGTATGCCGCCCACAAGCAGGCTCAGCGCCACTACCTGTAACCCCCGTCCCCGCAAAGGAAACCCTCACCGTGAAGACCATCCAGCACTGGATCAACGGCAGCCCCACACCGGGCTCCGCCTCCGGCACCCAGCCGGTCTTCAACCCGGCCACCGGAGCCGAGCAGGCCCAGGTCGTCCTCGGCGGTTCCGCAGACGTGGACGCCGCCGTACAGGCCGCCATCCAGGCCTTCGAGACCTGGTCGGAGTCCTCCCTCACCCAGCGCACCCAGGTCATGTTCGCCTTCCGCCAACTCCTCGTCGAACACGAGGAAGAACTCGGCCGGATCATCTCCGCCGAACACGGCAAGACCGTCGACGACGCCCGCGGCGAAATCACCCGCGGCCGCGAAGTCGTCGAATTCGCCTGCGGCCTCGGCGACATCCTCAAGGGCTCCTTCTCCGACCAGGTCTCCCGCGGCATCGACGTCCACAACTTCCGCCAGCCCCTCGGCGTCGTCGCCGGCATCACCCCCTTCAACTTCCCCGCCATGGTGCCCCTGTGGATGCACCCCATCGCCATCGCCACCGGCAACACCTTCATCCTCAAGCCCAGCGAACGCGACCCCTCCGCCGCCAACTTCGTCGCCGACCTGTACAAGAAGGCCGGCCTCCCCGACGGCGTCTTCAACGTCGTCCACGGCGGCAAGCCGGCCGTCGACGCGATCCTCACCCACCCCGGCATCGAGGCCGTCTCCTTCGTCGGCTCCACGCCGATCGCCAAGTACGTCCACGAAACCGCCACCGCCCACGGCAAGCGCGTCCAAGCCCTCGGCGGCGCCAAGAACCACGCCGTCGTCCTCCCCGACGCCGACCTCGAATTCGCCGCCAACCACATCACCGCCGGCGCCTACGGCTCCGCCGGCGAACGCTGCATGGCCGTCTCAGTGGCCGTGGCGGTCGGTGACACCGCCGACGCACTCGTCGCAATCCTCGAACGCAAGGCCCGCGAAGTGAAGGTCGGCCCCGGCGACCAGCCCGGCACCGAAATGGGCCCCCTCGTCACCAAGGCCGCCCAGGAACGCGTCGGGAACGCCGTCGGAGGCGCCGCCACCCAAGGCGCGACGGTGGTCGTCGACGGCCGCGGCCTGAAGATCGACGGGCACGAGGAGGGCTTCTTCACCGGCCCCTCCCTCCTCGACCACGTCACCACCGACATGGACGCCTACAAGGAGGAGCTGTTCGGCCCGGTCCTCGCCGTCATCCGCGCCGACTCCCTCGACCAGGCCATCGACCTCATCAACGCCAACCCCTACGGCAACGGCACCGCCCTCTTCACCAGCTCCGGCGAAGCCGCCCGCCGATTCCAGCGCCACATCAACGTCGGCATGATCGGCATCAACGTCCCCGTCCCCGTGCCGATGTCCTACTACTCCTTCGGCGGCTGGAAGGACTCCCTCATCGGCGACTCCCCCATCCACGGCCCCGAAGGCATCCGCTTCTACACCCGCCCCAAGGTCGTCACCACCCGCTGGCCACAACCCACCCACCACATCACCGCCGGCTTCAACTTCCCCACCTCCAGCTGAGGTTCCACCTCCAGCTGAGCCCCTCTCCCCTCTTCCGAAGGACGTACACATGGCAACGACGCCATCACTCCGTACCACCGTGGGCAATCTGTGTCTCGGTTCCGCGCCCGACTCCTGGGGCGTGTGGTTCCCGGAGGACGAGCACCAGGTTTCGTACACCCGTTTCCTCGACGAGCTGGCCGAGGCCGGTTACAAGTGGCTGGAGCTCGGGCCGTACGGCTATCTCCCGACCGACCCGCAGCGGTTGAAGGAGGAGCTGGACGCCCGTGGGCTCCAGGTCTCCGGCGGTACCGCGTTCGGCGCGCTGCACCGGCCCGAGGCGTGGGACGAGATGCTCGCCCATGTGCGGCAGGTGGCCACGCTGACCGCCGCCGCGGGCGCCCACCATCTGGTGCTCATTCCGCCAATGTACCGGGACGAGAAGACCGGTGACTTCGCCGAGTCGCCGGAGCTGACCGCCGAGCAGTGGGCGGGGTTCGGGCAGAACGCGGACCGGCTGGGCAAGCTGCTGCTCGACGAGTACGACGTACGGCTCGTCGTCCACCCGCACGCGGACAGCCACATCCAGACGCAGCCGGAGATCGAGCGGCTGCTGAACGAGTCCGACTCCCGCTACACGAACCTCTGCCTGGACACCGGGCATGTGGCGTACGGCGGCGGTGACAACCTCGACCTGATCCGCCGGTTCGGTGAGCGCGTCGGTTACGTCCACATCAAGCAGATGGACCCCGAGATCCTCGCGCAGGTCGCCGCGGAGAAGCTGTCGTTCGGCGAGGCGGTCAAGCGGGGGGTGTGCGTCTCGCCGCCCGCGGGTGTGCCGAACCCGGCCGACGTGGTGGCCGAACTCGCGGAGCTCGACGCCGAGTTGTTCGTGATCGTCGAGCAGGACCTGTACCCGTGCGCTCCCGAGGTGCCGCTGCCCATCGCCGTAGGCACCCGTGAGCACCTGGCCGGTTGCGGCCTGACCGGTACCCGACGCCCCACCGTCGACAAGTAGGAGATGGCCATGGACGTCACCAAAGGCACGACCCAGGCCCCCGCTCCCGCGACCACCGTCCCGGACGACGCCCCGCCTGCGGTCAACCGGCGGTTGCGGCTGATCACCCTCATCGCCACCTTCGGTGGACTCCTCTTCGGTTACGACACCGGTGTCATCAACGGTGCCCTGCCGTACATGACCGACGACCTCGGGCTGACTCCGGTCACCGAGGGCATGGTCACCAGTTCGCTGCTGCTGGGTGCCGCGCTGGGCGCGATCGTCGGTGGTCGGATGTCGGACGCGCGCGGTCGGCGGCGCACCATCCTCATCCTCGCCGTGCTGTTCTTCGTCGGCGCGCTCGGCTGCACGCTCGCGCCGACGACCGCGGTCATGGTCGTGGCCCGGTTCGTGCTCGGTCTCGCGGTGGGTGGCGCGTCGGTGACCGTGCCGGTCTACCTGGCGGAGGTCTCGCCGGCCGAGCGGCGTGGTGCGCTGGTCACCCGTAACGAACTCATGATCGTCACCGGGCAGTTGCTCGCCTTCACCTCCAACGCGATCATCGCGCAGGTGGGCGGCGAGTCCGGCGGGGTCTGGCGCTGGATGCTGGTGATCGCGACGCTCCCGGCGGTCGTGCTCTGGTTCGGGATGCTCGTGATGCCGGAGAGCCCGCGCTGGCTGGCCTCCCAGAGCCGTTTCAGCGACGCCCTGGCGGTGCTGAAGCAGGTGCGCTCCCAGCAGCGGGCGGACGCCGAGCTGGCCGAGGTGTCGGCGCTGGCGGTGAAGGACGAGCAGGAGAAGCTCGGCGGCTGGCAGGACCTCAAGAGCACGCCCTGGATCCGCAAGCTGATGTTCGTCGGCTTCGGCATCGCGATCGTGCAGCAGATCACCGGTGTCAACACGATCATGTACTACGGCACCCAGATCCTCACGGACGCCGGCTTCGCCGCCGACAGCGCGCTCACGGCGAACATCGCCAACGGTGTGATCTCGGTGCTGGCCACCTTCGTCGGCATCTGGCTGCTCGGCCGTGTCGCCCGCCGCCCGATGCTGATGGCGGGTCAGATGGGGACGACGGCGGCCCTGTTGCTGATCGGTGTGTTCTCGCTGGTGCTGCCCGCCGGTGACGGCCGGGCGTACGCGGTGCTGGCGATGACCGTCACGTTCCTCGCGTTCCAGCAGGGCGCGATCTCGCCGGTGACCTGGCTGATGCTGTCGGAGATCTTCCCGATGCGGATGCGCGGTTTCGGCATGGGCGTCGCGGCGGTGGTGCTGTGGCTGACCAACTTCGTGATCGGTCTGGTGTTCCCGTCGCTGGTCTCCGGGATCGGGATCTCCAACACCTTCTTCCTGTTCGTGGTGGCGGGGGTCTTCTCCATCACCTTTGTGAAGCTCTACGTCCCCGAGACCAAGGGCCGCACGCTCGAAACCCTCGAAGCGGAACTCAAGGCCCGCTTCTCCTGATCTCCCCCTCCGGGGGCCGGGAAGGCCAGCCTCCCGGCCCCCGCAAAAGCCATTCGAAGGGAACGGCCTTGGCTTCTCCCCCGGCTGAAGCAGGGGACTCAACCCTCGCGGGTTGATGTTTCTGCTTCATCGACAGCCGCCGACCCGAACCAACGGCGAGGGTCGGTGTGCCGACCATCGGTCTTACGCCAGCTCCACAGACCTGACATCCCGCCAGCCCGGCGGTAGGCCCGACCAGCTTGGTGTGCGCCGAACGGGCATACGCAGCGTAACAACGATGCCGCGCACGGTGCGCACGAGGATACGTTTCCTCCCTCTATCTGCAGCCACGAGTTTCCACGCAAGGAGTTTTTGATGACCGTACATGTAGGCGTCATCGGCGCCGGAATGATCGGCCAGGACCACATACGGCGTCTGACCGAGGTCGTCACCGGGGCGCGGGTCTCCGCCGTCACGGACATCGACGCCGACCGCGCCGCCGAGGTCGCCGCCCGGGTCGGCGCCACCGCGCTGCCCAGCGGCGCCGATCTGATCGCCTCCCCCGACGTGGACGCCGTCCTCGTCACCTCTTGGGGTCCCACGCACGCCGAGCACGTGCTGAACGCCATCGCGGCCGACAAGCCGGTGTTCTGCGAGAAGCCGCTGGCCACGACCGCCGAGGACTGTCTGCGGATCGTCGATGCCGAGCGCGCGCACGGCCGCCGTCTGGTCCAGGTCGGCTTCATGCGGCGCTTCGACCCCGGGTACCGGCAGATGAAGGAGGTGCTCGCGGCGGGCGCTCTCGGGACTCCGTTGATCGTGCACTGCGCGCACCGCAACCCGACGGTGCCCGATGCCTACCACTCCGCGATGGCCGCTCAGGACACGGCCGTGCACGAGATCGACGTACTACGCTGGCTGCTGGACGACGAGATCGTCTCCGCCCAGGTGGTCACGCCGCGCCAGACGAGCAAGCGGTTCGCGCACCTCAAGGACCCGCAGATCATGATCTTCGAGACGGCGAACGGCGTCCGGATCGATCTGGAGGTCTTCGTCAACTGCCAGTACGGCTACGACATCCAGTGCGAGGTCGTCGGCGAGAACGGGCTGGTCCGGCTGCCCGACCCGGCCGCCGTCACCGTCCGCTCCGCCGGGCAGCACAGCGTCGCCGTGACGCAGGACTGGAAGGTCCGCTTCGCCGAGGCCTTCGACACCGAGTTCCGTGAGTGGATCAACGCCGTCGCGACCGGCGCCGAGCCCACCGGCCCGTCCGCCTGGGACGGCTACGCCGCCACCGTCATCACCGACGCCGCCGTCCGCTCCCTGGAGTCCGACGGCACCGTCGTCGCCGCCGACATGAAGCCCCGCCCCGCGTTCTACGGAGGGACCGCGTGAAGATCGCCCTCGACCCCTATATGTTCCGCCACCTGTCGATCGACGACATGGTGCGCACGGTCGCCGAACTCGGCTACCAGTACATCGAGTTGTCGCCGCGTGACGACTTCATGCCGTTCTTCCTGCATCCGCGGGCGGACGACGAGCGCGTCGCGGAGTTCAAGCGGTCACTGCGCACGCACGGGGTGCGATTGTCCTCGGTGCTGCCGCTGTACAAGTGGTCCTCGCCGGACGAGACCGAGCGGCAGACCGCCGTCCGCTACTGGAAGCGGATGATCCAGATCACCGCCGACCTCGAATGCACGCTGATGAACTCGGAGTTCAACGGCCGCCCGGAGCGCGCCGCCGAGAGCGAGGCCGCCTTCTGGCGGTCGCTGGAGGAACTGCTGCCGGTGTTCGAGCGGGAAGGCATCGCTCTGAACCTGGAGGCGCACCCGGACGACTTCTGCGAGGAGAACACCCCCGCGGTCGACCTCGTCCGCGCGATCAACAAGCCGTGGGTGAACTACCTCTACTGCGCGCCGCACACCTTCCACCTCTCGGGTCCCTCGGAGGTCGGCGCGGACATCGCGGCGATGATGCGCTACGCCGGCGACAAGCTGAAGCACGTGCACATCGCGGACTCCTTCAACCACAAGGGCTCCAGCGGTCTGCGGTACATCCTCAACCCGCCCGGCACCACCGCCCGCATCCACCAGCACCTGGACATCGGCCAGGGCGAGGTCGACTGGGACGTCTTCTTCGGCACTCTTCGCGAACTGAACTTCGACGGAGTGGCCACGGCCTGCGTGTTCGCCTGGGAGGAACGCGCTCGCGAATCGTCGGCTTTCATGCTCGACCGCATCACCAAGGAACTTGCTTCCTGAGGCATCTTTTTGCCGCACACTAGAGCGCTCCATAAATAATCGAAAATAGCGACCAGAGAGCCTTGCAGAGTTTTGATCAGAACCCGGCACGGCTCTCTGGCCTGCGTAAAAGCACCACTAATCGCCGTAACCTTTTCGTTGGAATTACCTCGTTAAATCGCATTGACACCTTCGGCCAAAGGGGCGCTAATTTTCGCCAAAGAGGCCATCGACCGGTCAGTCCCGCAATTCACCGCGGGCGCGGCGCCTCACAGATTCCTCAAAGGAGAGGTCGCACCATGCCGCACTCCGCTCACTCGCCCCGCAGAACCCGTCTCCGCCGGATCTCCGGCTGGCGCGCACTGGCCGCCGTCCCCGCACTGGCTCTGCTCGCCGTGGGCTGCTCCAACGCCGCGGACGACACCGCGGCGGCCTCGGGCAAGGGCACGTCGCTCTCATCGGGCCTCGGCAGCAAGGCCGAGGCCCGCAAGGTCACCTTCCTGCTCCCCCAGGACCCGGGCGACCCGTTCTGGACGACCATCGCGCAGGGCGCCAAGGACGCCGCGCAGCTGCTGAACCTCGACCTGAACATGCAGACCAGCTCGGGCGACCAGTCCAAGTACAACGACCTGATCGGCAGCGCGGTCGCCGACAAGCCCGCCGCGCTGGCCGTCGTCCTGGACGACCCCAACAAGTACACCGAGAACGTCTGCGCGGCCCAGAAGGCCGGCATCCCGGTGATGAGCTACAACATCACGCAGGAGGGCGAGGTCGGCGACTGCACGCTCGGCTTCGTCGGCCAGGACTTCGAAGAGGTCGGCTACCTCCTCGGCAAGCGTCTCCTCGCCGACAACCCCGACATCGGCAAGGGCGACACCGTCCTCACGCCCGTCGAGTTCCCGGACCAGGTCTACGCGGTCCAGCGCCACGCCGGCGTCAAGCGGGCCCTGGACGAGGTGGGCGCCAAGACGGAGCTCCTCGGCACCGGCATCGAGGACTCCGCCGCCCTCGACAAGATCACGCAGTACCTGCTCGGTCACAAGGACACCGCCGCCATCGTCCCGCTGGGCGGGACCCCGCACCGCACCGTCCCCAAGGCCCTGGAGGACTCAGGCCTGAAGGTGCCCGTCGTCGGCTTCGACCTGGCGCCGCAGATCGTCACCGGCATCGAGTCCGGCGCCATCGGCGCGGCGGCCGACCAGCAGGGCTACGTCCAGGGCTTCCAGTCCGTCATGCAGCTCGGTCTGCTCCTGGACTTCGGCCTGAGCCCGGCCGACATCAACTCCGGCGGCAGCGGCCTGGTCGACAAGGACAACGTCGGCATCGCCAAGGAACTCGCCGGCAAGGTCCGCTGACCCATGCGGTCCGCACCCGAAGGCAACAGCCTGAAGGCAACGACCTGAAGGCAACAGCTCTTCATCCGCCGACGATTCGGCCAGGGCCTGTCCGGCGGATCCCAGTCGGCTCAGGCAGCGGCGCCTCACCAGCGCCGCGTACCGGGCCTGATCCGCCGGACAGGCCTCGGGGCGGCCAGGCAGCATCGGCCGGCCGCCCCGCCCAACCCATCAGGAAGGCAGTACGACCATGAGCGAGCGCAGCGGTCAGACGACCGCGGGGAGCATTGCGGCGGCAGGGGGCGCCGCCGTCGCGGAGGACGCCCCGGCCGGGAGTGTGCCCGCCCGGAAGCGGACTCTCGCGGACTCCGCCCCCACCAGCACAGCGGACCGCCTGACCGAGCGCTTTCGCCAGATCCGCGGGCGGGGCGCGCTGGAGATCGGCCTGGTCTTCGTCCTGGTGCAGCTCGGCTGCATCATCTACTACCTCGTGGACCCCGCCGGCTTCCCCTACCTGGAGAAGTCCAACTTCAACGTCCTCAGCCAGAGCATCCCGGTCCTCGCGATCCTCGCCATCGGCGCCGGTGTGCTGATCATCGCCGGTGAGTTCGACCTGTCGCTCGGCGCCAACTTCACCTTCTGCGCGCTGGTGTTCACCCGGTGGTACGCCGACAGCGCGAGCGCCTGGACCGCCACCGGTATGGCCGTCGTCACCGGTATCGCGATCGCTCTGCTCAACGGCATCCTGGTCACCAAGGCCAAGATCCCCTCCTTCATCGTGACGCTGGGCATGATGCTGTTCTGGGAGGGAGCGGCGCTCTTCTACAACGGCACCACCGCCTCCCTGATGGTCCCCAGCGAGGCCATGAAGCAGGTCTTCACCGCCGATCTCGGCTTCTTCCGCGGTCAGGTGCTGTGGCTGATCGGCATCGGTGTCGTGTTCTGGCTGCTCGTGCACAGACATCGGCTCGGCAACCACATCTTCGCCGTCGGCGGCAACCCCGCCGCCGCCCGCGCCATCTCCATCAACCCCGACCGGGTCAAGATCATCGCGTTCGGCGTGCTCGGTCTGTGCGTGGCCCTCGCCGCCATCCTGACCGCCGTCCGCACCGGTTCCGTCCAGCCCGGCACCGGGCGCGGCATGGAGCTGAAGGCGATCGCGGCCGCCGTCGTCGGTGGTGTCGCCCTGTCCGGCGGCCGGGGCAGCGTCCTCGGCATGGTCCTCGGCGCGGCCCTCATCCTCACCGTGCAGGACATCCTGCTGCTCGGTGGTGCGCCCGGCTTCTACCTGGACCTCTTCGTGGGTCTGATCATCGTCGCCGCGGCCTTCTTCAACCGCATGATCGAGGGGAAGGCGAAGTGAGCGCCGACGCGTCCACCGCCGGAAACGGAGCACCGACCATGTCCCCCACCGCCACCGAGGAGCGCACCGGCGAGGTGCTGCTGGAGCTGTCCGGCATCACCAAGCGGTACGGCGCCAACACGGTTCTGAACGACGTCGGCTTCAAGATCCATCAGGGCGAGGTCGTCGGTCTGCTCGGCGACAACGGCGCCGGCAAGTCGACCCTGGTCAAGACGATGTCCGGCGTGGTCGTCGCCGAGGAGGGCGACTACCTGTGGCGCGGCGAGAAGCTGAACTCGCCCAACCGCCAGGAGACCGAGAAGCGCGGCGTGGAGACGATCTTCCAGGACTCCGCGCTCGTCCCCTCCATGACCATCACCCGCAACATCTTCATGGGCCGTGAAATCACCAACCCCCTGGGGATGCTGAAGCTCAGGAAGATGGATGAGATCGCCGCGCAGATCCTCGACAGCGTGGTCACCATCGAGGGCATCAAGAGCCCCCGCCAGTTGGTGGGTTCGCTCTCCGGCGGTCAGCAGCAGGCGGTGGCGATCGCGCGCGCGGTGCACTTCAAGCGCAGTCTGCTGATCCTCGACGAGCCGACGAGCGCCCTGGCCGTCCGTGCGACCGAGGCCCTGCTCAACTATCTGCTCCAGCTCAAGCAGGAGGGCGTCAGCTCGGTCCTGGTCACGCACAACCTGCACCACGCCTACCAGATCTGTGACCGGCACATCGTGATGAACCACGGCCGCAAGATCCTCGACGTACGCCGCGAGGACACGAGTGTCGAGGAACTCACGGCGGCTGTCGTGGAAGGCCCGGAGGGTCTGCGGCGCCACCGGGAGGGCAAGCCGCTCGCCTGAGCGACACCCCCGACCTGACCGCCCACCCTCACGCGCCGACGAGGGTGGGCGGTCGGGTCAGGTCGTCGAAGACACCGGTCAGGGCAGGTCGTCCATGTCGAGGTCCGTTCCGACGACCAGGGTCACGACGCCCGCGGGGGCGTCCGCGGCCTGTGTGGCTTCGGTGTCGGGCAGCCGCGAGGCGAGGACCTTCGCCTGCTTGGCCAGATCCGACGGGTGGGTCACCGTCGTTTCGCCGGTGGTCTCCGGCGCGTTGCCCGTGCCGCCGACCGTGAAGCCGGCCTCGCGCAGCCGCTCGGCGACCTCCGCGGCGCGCCCTGTGACTCCGGTGCCGTTGAGGACCTGGAGGCGCACATTGGACGCGTAGACCAGGTCCTTCTTGGCCTGCGTCTGCAGTCGCTCCTTGTCGACCTCCTTGTCCTTGGCGAGGGAGGTGAACAGGTCGGCGGCCTGCGGGTACTGCCAGACGATGTTGGCCTTGTCGGTGGGGACGTCGGCCTCACGGGGGTAGTTGGGCACGGTCAGGAAGGTCAGCCGGTCGCTCGGGATGCCCTTGAGTTCGGAGGCGAGGTCGTACAGCGGGTCGATGCCGGCAAGGTCCTCGTCCGTAGTCAGGGACTTGGTGGCCGACTGCATGAAGTCGTAGAGCGATGTGGGGCTGGTCAGCTTGGACTTGGCCTTGGCGGCCAGGGCCTCCATGAACTCCTGCTGGCGTCCGATGCGTCCGATGTCGGAGCCGTCGCCCACGGCGTAGCGGGTCCGTACGTAGCCGAGCGCCGTCTCGCCCTTGACGGTCTGGCAGCCCGCCTCCATGTCGAGGAGGGCGTCCTCGTCCTTGATGGGCTGCTCGGGGCAGACCTCGATGCCCTCCAGGGCGTCGACCATCCCCTTGAAGCCCTGGAAGTCGACCGACATGAAGTTGTCGATGCGCAGACCGGTGTTCTCCTCGATCGTCCTGATCGAGCAGGCGGCCGCCCCGGCGACCTCGCCCTTCGCACCGCCGATCGCGAACGCCTCGTTGATCTTCGCGAGGTGCGGGCTGGACGTGCTGCCGTCGCCCGTGTCGCACGCCGATATCTCGACCCACGAGTCACGCGGGAACGACACCACGGTCGCCCACTTCCGGTTCGCCGGGATGTGCAGCACCATCAGCGTGTCCGACTGCATGGTGGTCAGGTCCTTGCCGTACTTGGCGTTCGCCCCGTCACGGCTGTCCGAGCCGACGACCAGGATGTTCTTGGAGCCGGGGCTGAGATTGACCGGACGGTCGCCGCCGAGCTTGTTGTCGACGTCGGCGCCGATGATGTTGTTGTCCAGGTCCTTGTACACCCAGGCGCCGACACCCGCGACTCCCAGGACGAGCACCGCGCAGCTTCCCGCGACCCACCCCAGCGTCCGGCCCTTCCGCGTCGCCCCGCTCCCGGCACCCGCGCGCCGCTTTCCCGTACCGCTCACCGGCCTTCCCCCGCCTCGGCCGCACCGGCCGGTCGACTCCCCCTGCACGTCCGGGACTTGTGATCACCGAACCACAGGACTCTACATCCGTATCCGTGGAGAGGTACGGATCAGCGACTGACTCGTCTCACCACCTCCAGCTGCGAGGGTCAGGGCTCCGAGGTCTCGGATTCGAGGGAGGCCCGGGTCGTGGGGCCGTAGACGCCGGACTCGTCGTCGAGGACGACGCGCGTCAGCTGGTAGCCGCCGACCGCTCTTTCGACGGTGCGGTCGTACTCTCCGTCGATCTCTCCGTTGTAGAACCCGATCTGCCGCAGCCGGAGCTGGAGTTCGGTGACTTCCGGCCCGCTGTCGCCGAAGCGGAGGACGGGGCTGCTGTCCTCCTCCGATCCCGTCGGCGTCGGCGCGGGGGCCGCCGTGGCCGTGGTGCCTCCGTTGGACGGAGGGCTGGTCGGGTCGGCCGAGCCGGTCGGGTTGGCCGGACTCCCGGACGGGGTCGCGGACGGCGAGGCGGACGGGCTCTCGGGCGGCCGCGGCGTGGGAGCCGTCCGGGACGGGGACACTGACGCCGCGTCACTCCTGGACGCCGCCTCCGGCAGGTCCGCCCGTACATCGTCGGACACGGAGCCGTCCCGCGAGGGCGTCTCGTACGAGAACAGGCCGCCGACGATTCCTCCGGTCACCAGGAGGGCGGCGACAGCTCCGGCCCCGGTGGCGAGCATGGCCCGGCGTCGGCGCCGCTGACGGTCCGGGGCCGGGTCGATATCGGCCGGGGGCTGCTCGTCGGGGACAGAGGGGGCGCTGTGGACCGGTTCCATCTCGGCGGTGGGTACTCCATTGCCCTCGTCCACGGACTCCGCGGCGGCAGGCTCCGTGCCCTCGACCGCCTCCGTCTCGTCACCGACGTTGACGAACGGGCGTATGCGCACCGGATCGAAGTCCTCCGCGGCCGCCGCCTCCACCGTACGGCTCTCGCGGTGGGCGTCCGACGCGCGCCGGCCGCAGGAACAGGCCGGAGTGCCGTCCGTCGCGCGCGGCGTACCGCATTGGGGGCAGACAGGGCCTGTCGGTTCACTCACGCGCGGTCTCTCTCCGGACGAGCTTCAGAGATCGAACAGATCTCCTACACAGAATCACCAAGAGTTCCTTGAATATGCAAGCGGAACATTCGCCATCTCGCGGCCTTTCAGGGCGAGTTCGGACTCACCATGTCTTCATGTGCCGGGGCTGGTGCACGACCGGGGCGACGGTGTGTCATGCCTCTGACATCAACCCGACCCCGACGCATCGGTGTGGAGGAAATCCCCCGTGAACCTGACCCACCCCCACCCCCGTCCCCGTCCCCGTGCCCTGTGCACAGTCGCCGCGCTCGCCCTGAGCGTGCCCGTCCTGTTCTCGGGCCCCGCCGCCGCGGCGCTCCCCACGTACTCGGTCTATCTGCAGAACTCGGTCACTGGACTCAACGCGGCCGACGGCGACGGTACGGTCGTCGCGCACAACCCCAGAGGCAACGAGGACCACCAGCAGTGGACGCCGGTCGCCGTGAGCGGCGGCCACCAGTTGCAGAACGCCGACCAGTCCGGGGTCTGTCTCGGGCGCAGCGGCACGTCGGCGGTGACGGCGAGCTGCGGTGCGGACGGCACCACGTGGACGATCACCGCGGCGGCGAACAGCACCTACACGGTGGGCGTGCCCGGGACCTCGCAGTACCTCACGGGGGTGTCCTCCGACTCCTCGGCCGTACGGATCGGGGCGAGCGGCGCTCTCGCCCGCTGGTATCTCACGCCGGTCACCCACGCCACGACGGCGATGCCGTCCGCCGACACCCGCACCCTCGACCAGGTCACGTTCCTCACCTCGCACAACGCCTACGCCAACGGGGCCGACGGAAACTTCGCCTCGTTCCCCGTCAGCCTCTTCCCCAACCAGTCGCGCGGCGTAAGCCAGCAACTCACCGACGGCGTACGGGGGTTCATGCTGGACGCGTACACCGTGTCGGGGCAGGCCATGCTGTGTCACAACAGCTGTGACGGGGTCAGCAGTCCGGTACCGCTCGCCGCGGATCTGCAACGCATGGTCGACTTCCTCAAGGCCAATCCGGGCGAGTTCGCCACGGTCTTCCTGGAGGACTACACCGCCTCCGACGTACTGAAGTCGTCCCTGGCCTCGGTCAGCGGCCTGTCCGACGTGCTGTACCGGCCGGACCAGGAGGGCGTGGCGACCGCCGGCTGGCCGACGATGGCCGACCTCGCCGACCGGGGCAAGCAGTTGCTGATCTTCAGCGACCGTACCCGCGCGAGCGATGTCTCCAGCGGTTATGCCACCCGCGACACCTTCGGTGTGATGTACCAGCGTGAGTGGACCGTGGAGAACTACTGGTCCATGGGCGGCGGGATCGGCGACTCCGACTGGTCCTGCTACAGCCGCTGGGGCACGAGCAGGCCGCTGACCACGGACTCGACCGCCTTCCATCCGCTGTTCGTGATGAACCACTTCCGCGACTACACGGTCAGCGGGACGGCCGAGACGGACAACGCCAAGCTCCTCAACCGCACCCAGAACTTCTGCACCCCCGCCGCCCGCAAGAAGCCCAACTACCTCGCCGTGGACCGCTACGACCTGGGCTCCCCCACCCCGCTCACGACCGTCGGCAACCTCAACGCGTACGTCCTCGCGCCGGGTCAGTGAGCGTCTGCGTCCGTCGGGCTCAGACCGGACGGTTGCCGGTCGCGGCCCGGGCCCATGCGGCCCCGGCCGCGGCCAGGCTCCGGCTGTCCTGGTGGACGAGGGCCAGGTTCCGCAGGGTGTCGCCCGCGCTGTGCCAGTCCTCGAGGCTTTCCCAGATGTCCAGGGCCTGGTTGTAGGCGCTGGGCGCGGCATCGCGGCGCCCCATCTGCCCCTGAGTGGCGCCGAGGCTGGTGAGTACCGTCGCTTCTTTGCGCCGGTCGCCGGTGGACCGGAACAGTTCAAGGGCGTCCTGGAGAGCGTCGACGGCCTCGGCGAGTCGGCCCGCGGCGCTCAGCGCACAACCGAGGTTGGTGATCACCGCGGCCGCGCGACGGGAATCACCGGCGGCCTGAAAGATCTGTGAGCGATACAGGGCGAGGCGTGCCGTACTGCTTGCGGGCAGGTCCCGTCCGCGGATACCGAGGGCATCGAGCAGGTCCGACACGACCTGGTCCGGATGGAGCGGCCTCTCGCTGTATCCCGCCACATCGACGAAGAGCGTGCCCCCGGGGAACCAGCCGCGCTCGTCGGCACGGTGTGCGGCGTGCAGGGCGAGCGCGGTCTTGCCGATGCCTCCCAGACCCGACACCGCGCAGATCACCACGGGATGACCGCTCTCAGCCCGCGGTTCGAGCGTGGGCAGTATCCGGACCAGGTCGTCGTCACGTCCGATGAGGTTGACCGGGGCGGCGGGGAGCGCGGACATCGCGACAGGCGCCCATGCACGGTCACCGTGGTAGTGGTACTCGACCTTGCCCGACACCGAACCATGGAAGTCACTGCCGCGAAGATCGATGTGGTCGTCGTACGCAGCGGTCACCCCGTCCCTCCTGTCCTGGGCGCCAGGCCAGAGGCTGGATTCGATCGCCGAAACGGAAATCTCTGCTTCCGCTAGAGGATTTGGGGCGGCGATCGGTACGGAGCGGCCGCGGGAGGTGCTTCAGCTCTGTGGGTCGCGGTCCTGTTCCGGCTGTCGGTCCGCAAGGCGCACACCATGGCGGAGCTGCCGTCAACCCCATCATTTTGAACACGTTCAAGTATGGGCTAGGGTCGTTCGCACACACGGATGAGGGCAGACGGATGGGGAAGCCCGATGAAGATCGTGATCCCCGGGGGAACCGGGCAGGTGGGCGCGATCCTGAACCGCGCGCTGACGGCGGCCGGGCATGAGGTGACGGTGTTGACCCGGCGACCGGCCGACCGGGGTGAAGTCGCTTGGGACGGGGAGACCCTGGGGCCGTGGGCCGAGGTGATCGACGGCAGCGATGTCGTGATCAACCTGGCCGGCCGCAGCGTGAGCTGCCGCTACACGCCCGCCAATCTCCAGGCGATGATGGACTCGCGCGTCCACTCCACCCGGGTGGTCGGCGAGGCCGTCGCCGCCGCGGCCCGGCCTCCCCGCGTCTGGCTGCAGATGAGCACCGCCACGGTCTACGCCCACCGCTTCGACGCGCCCAATGACGAGGCCACCGGTGTGATCGGCGGAACCGAACCCGATGTGCCGGGCTACTGGTCCTTCAGCGTCGACATCGCCAAGGCCTGGGAGCGGGAACAGGAGCAGGCCGACACCCCGCACACCCGAAAGGTTGCCCTGCGTTCGGCCATGGTGATGAGCCCCGACCGGGGCGGCGTGTTCGACGTCCTGCTGTGGATGGCACGGCTCGGGCTCGGCGGCCCGGTCGCGGGCGGCGCGCAGTACGTGTCCTGGATCCACGACCGCGACTTCGTCCGCGCGGTCGAGTTCCTCATCGACCGGGACGATCTCACCGGCCCGGTGAACCTCGCCTCCCACTCTCCCCTGCCGCAGCGCGCGCTCATGCGCGCGCTGCGTGCCGCCCGGGGCGTCCCGGTGGGGCTGCCCGCGACGAAGTGGATGGCCGAGATCGGCGCCTTCGTCCTGCGCACGGACACCGAACTGCTCCTGAAGAGCCGGCGCGTCGTCCCGGGCCGCCTGCTCGAAGCGGGTTTCACCTTCGACCACCCCGAGTGGCCGGAGGCCGCCGACGACCTCGTACGGCGCAGGCGTCTCCCGACCCCTCCCGACCCCCAGCGGTAGCGGAGCAGGACGGTCCGGTAGGCGTCCTGCTCCGGGGATGGCGTCGAACCGGTCATGCGGCGAGGATGCTCCCTCGCACAGGCACGTTCCGCCGCGGACCGGAAGGGCCTTCCGATGGGCATGCACGCAGCACCGCACCATCGCCGACGCGCCGCCCTGTTGGTACCCCTGGGCCTCATGCTCCTGGCCGTTCTCCTCGGGGTCCCGCGTGCCGATGGAGCGCCCGGGTCGGCCGACGCCTGCCGCACCACGGGCACCGAACTGCCCATCGGCGACTGCGGGCCGTTCTGGCAGGTCCTCGCGGAGGACTTCGCTGGCGACCGGGTTCCGCTGGGCTCGTTCAGCGACTGCGATCACCATGTCGACACCTCGGCCGCGTACTGCGGGGGCCTGAGCGGCGAGTACCGCGACAACTGGTGGGCCTATCCGACCGGTTGGCGGGACACGGCCAACGACCGCGACCGGGACGTCGTGGGTGTCTACCACCCGGAGGACACGGTGAGCGTGGGTCCTGCGGCGAACGGCGACGGCAGGATGTACGTACGAATGTGGCGGCCCGCCGACGGAGGGCCCGTACATGCGGCGGCGGTGGTACCCCGTGCCGTCATGCAGATGAAGTACGGCAAGTACAGCGCCCGCATCAAGGTGACCAGGCTTGCTCCGGGATACAAGTCCGCCTGGCTGCACTACGGCGGGGGCTGCGAGATGGACCATCCCGAGGGCGAGTGGACCGGCGACCTCACCGCCTTCCACCATCCGTGCGGCGGAGGCGAGCAGGGTCACTTCCCGGGGAGCGACAGCTGGACGCAGTGGCACACCGTGTCGACCGAGTGGACGCCCGGCCATGTGCGGTTCTTCGTGGACGGACGGCAGACGGGGCACGACACCCGGAACGTGCCGGACCGCCCCCTGTCCTGGATCCTGCAGAACGAGAGCGCCCTGCAAGGGCCCGGCGCGGCTCCGGGCAGCAGCGCTCAGCTCGACATCACCTGGGTCGCGGCCTACGCGTACGGCTGGAAGTAGCGGGACGAGTCCCCCGTGGCCCGGCACCGTGCCGAGCCGGACGCGTCTTGCCCGCGCCCCGCACCCGGCGCACGCTGGTCATATGGCTGCTCACGAGGGCCCTACGCTCATCACGTCCGTGCAGCGGGCCTTCCGGCTGCTGGAGGCGGTGAGCGCGCACGAGAACGGCGCGCCGGCGAAACAGCTGGCACGTGAGACGGGGCTGCCCCTGGCCACCGCGTACCACCTGCTGCGGACCCTGGTCCACGACGGCTACCTGCGGAAACTGGACGACGGCGGATTCATCCTGGGCGACAGGCTGCGGGAGCTCCACACCACCAGCCGCGCGCAGGCCCTGCTCAGCCGGGTCCGTCCGACACTGGCCGCCCTGCGGGACGAGTTCACGACCGCCGCCTACCTGACCTTCTACGAGGACGGCGAGATCCGGGTAGCCGAGATCGTGGACAGCCCCCGGGCGCCCCGCGTGGATCTCTGGGTGGGGTTCGAGGACGCCGGGCACGCCACCGCACTGGGCAAGTCGGTGCTGCGGGAGCTGGACGAGGACTCCCGCAAGGACTATCTCTCCCGGCACCCCCTCACCGATCTCACCCCTCGGACGATCACCGACCCGCCGGAACTCCTCCGCCGCCTCGACTCCTCACCCGTGGCCCCTGCCGTCACGGACCTGGAGGAGTACTCCCTGGGTACGGTCTGCGTCGCGGTGCCCGTGTACAGCGGGGGCACCCTCGGCTCGCTCGGCGTCTCTTTGCCGAAGGACCGGCTCTCCCGGCTGGAGGAGATCCGGGCACGGCTCATCCCGACCGCGAGCCGGGTGACCAGGGGCCTCTCGCTCACTATCTGAAAATCGGATCCTTGTGGTCCTCACGCCGAACCTATTTCCTGGATGAAACAGACATTTCAGGAGCGCACCCGCGCACGCACAGATGAGGACTCGGACGGAAGATGAGACGAACGCCGGCCCGGAAAAGCGGCGCCGCACAGCTGGCCTCCGGTACGCCCGTACTGCCCGTTCTGATCGTCTCCGTCATCGTGGTCGTCGACCTCGTCGGCGGAGCCGGGCTGACCTGGCTGCCACTGCTCGCCGCCGGTCCCGCGCTGGCCGCCACCACGAGCGGGCCGCGCGGAGTCCTCTGTGTCGGTCTCCTCGCCGGGACACTGGCCGCGATGCTCGGCATACGGGACGGTGCGCCGGACCGCGATCTCGCCTCCGTCCTGGCCGCCCTGGTGGCCGTCACTCTGGCGAGTGCCCTGGCCAGCGCGTTGCGCGGCCGTCGCGAACGGGTGCTCGCGGCCGTCCGCTCGGTCGCGGAGACCGCCCAGCACGCGCTTCTCAAGCCGGTACCGGCGGCCGTCGGCCCGTTCCAGGTGGCCGTCCGCTACAGCGCCGCGGCCGCGGAGGCCCGTATCGGCGGGGATCTCTACGCGCTCGTGCCCACGCCGTACGGGGTACGGCTGATCGTCGGCGATGTGCGCGGCAAGGGGCTGCCGGCCGTGGGGACCGCCGCCCTGGTGCTCGGTGTCTTCCGCGAGGCGGCCTACGAGGAGCCCGATCTCCTCGCCGTCGTCGCCAGGATCGAACGGAGTCTGGCGCGCAACCTCGGCAGCGACGACTTCGTCACCGCGGTGGTCGCCGGTTACCCCCGGTCAGGGTGCCTGGAGGTGGTCAACTGCGGACACGCGCCCCCGCTGCTGGTGAGCGGGTCGGGGGTCGTACCGGTGGAACCCACCCGTCCGGCCCCGCCCCTCGGACTGCGCACCCTCACCGACGAGCGCCCCAGCCTCCAGGTGCTGCCCTTCGCCGACGGTGATCAGCTGCTGCTCTACACCGACGGGGTCACGGAGGCCCGCGACCACAGCCGTGAGTTCTACCCGCTCGCCGAGCGGCTGGGGCGGCACCTCTCCGACGAGCCGGCGCGGACGCTCACCGGCCTCCACGACGAGTTGCTGGCACATGTGGGCGGCCGCCTGGAGGACGACGCGGCGTTGCTCCTGCTCCGCAAACCGCGCAAACCGGCCGTTGCCGAAGCGGCCGTCCTCGAAGCGGGGCCCGCGGTGTCGGACACCGCGGGCCGTCAGCTCAACGCCCCGGTGACCCGGTGATCGGACCTTTCAGGTCTGCCGCGGGTTCGGCTTCAGTACGGCGAACTCCGCGCCGAAGGGGTCGGCCAGCCAGGCGATCCGGCCGACGCCGGGCACGTCCGCGGCGGGCATGATCATGGATCCGCCGCCGTCCTCCGCCGCCCGGACGATGTCATCGGCGTCGGCGACGGCGAAGTACGGCACCCAGCGGGCCTTGTGTTGCCCCGCCTGGAGGGGCGCCACGCCACCGAAGGAAGCGTCCTGCTGGTCGCCTTCCTCGATGCTCAGCACCCGGTAGGTCATTCCGGGTGCCGACATCTCCGCGGACCGCCAGCCGAACAGAGCGTTGTAGAAGGCGAGGGCACGGACCGGGTCCTGGACGTGCAGCTCGACCCACAGGAGGGTGTTGTCCTCGGACGTCTTCTCCAGCCCCTGGGTCTTCCCGGGCTGCCATACGGCGAACGGCGCGCCCTGGGGGTCGGTGAACTGGGCCATCCACCCCTCCCCCATGATGTCCATGGGCTCGGCGCGTACGGCACCGCCGTCCGCGACGACCCGGCGGGCGGTCTCCTGGATGTCGTCGGTCTTGAAGTACGTCGTCCAGGCCGTGTGGGCGCCCTCCTCGGTCAGGGAGCCGAGCGCGGCGACGGTCTTGCCGTCCTTCTGGAAGAACCCGTACCCGCCGGCGTCGGGCCCGGCGGAGACGAAGGCCCAGCCGAAGAGGTCGCCGTAGAAGGTGGCGGCCAGGGCCGGGTCGGGACTGCCGAGATCGATCCAGTTGGGCGATCCGGTACGGAACTCGGTGCTGAGCATCTGTTTCTCCTTCTGGTGTCCGATAGGGACCTGGCATCCGGTAGGGACGGCCGACTGTCACCTGCCCCAAATCTCGCGGTACGCCTCCCGGTAGCCCGCCGGATCCCAGGTCGTGGCGCCGTCGCTGTTGTCCGCCGTGGTGATGTGCACGGGGGCCGCGTACCCGCTGGCGGGGCTGCCGGAGAAGGACCGGTTGAACTCGTCGACGATCTGCCAGCCCTGCTGGGACAGCGGCTCGGGCACGGTGGCGGCCTGGTACTGCCTGCTGTTGATGCGCTGGAACGCGGAGGGGTCGCCGTCGCCCGCGCCGATGTTGAAGGGCGGGCCGGAGCCCGGAGTGCCGGCGGCGCGGAAGGCGGGCGCGGCGTCGGCGAAGTACAGGTCGTTGATGGCGACGGAGTGGGTCCACCTGTCCTGGAACCGGGAGAGCAGCGAGGAGATCTCGCGCGGGGTGCGGGTGCTCGCGTCCGGGATCGGGATGTTCTCGTACGAGAGCACGCGAACACCCCGGCAGGTGGCCAGTTCCTCACGGATCAGGTCGGACTTGTGCTTGGCGAAGGGGATCGAGGCGTCGGTGATGACGACGACCCCGGCGCGGCCGCCCGAGTCCGAGATGATCCACTGCGCGCTGATCGCGGCCACGTCCTCGACGCGGGTGGTGACGTTGGTGAAGAGCCGGGGCCGCTCGCTGGGGCCGGGTGCGGCGACCGCGTGCCAGCCGATGAGCGGGATGTCCGCCGCGTTGGCCCGCGCCACCTGGCGTGACGTCGCGTTGGGGTCGAAGCCGCCGATGACGATGCCGGCGGGGCGGAGGGCCACGGCCTCGCTCATCGCCGCCTGGATGCCGGCGGGTGTGCCTCCGCCGTCGATGACGCGGACGTTCCAGCCGATGACGCGTGCGGCTTCCCGTACACCTTTCGCGGCGCCCGCGACTCCGGGATTGGTCATGGTCTGGGCGACGTAGACGATGGTCCTGCGGGACACCGCCGTGGGGCCGCTGGTCGGCCCGTCCCAGGGGACGTCGGTGTCCTCGGCCCGGGTGACGGCGGCCCGGGCCTCGGCGTGGACGGCGGGGCAGCCGCTCGCGCCCGTGGGGGACTCCTCGGCATCGTCCGACGAGCCGCGTTCGCAGCCGGCGAGGGCGATGGCCGTCACCAGCAGGGCACAGAGCCTGACTTTGAAGGCGCCGGGGACGGCTGCGCGGTTGCCGTGCAAGAGAGCTCCTCTCATGGAGTCATGGGGTGGTGCCCGTCGCGCCGCCGCGCTGTCTGCGGCGGGCGGCGTATCCGGCCAGGCCCACGGCGATGAGCAGGGTGCCGCCGTGGAACAGCGGGACCGTCCAGAAGTCGGCGCCCAGCTGGCCGAGGCCGGTGAGGCCGACGGCGAGAACGGCGACGGCCACGGCGGTGCCGAGGGCGTTGGGGCGGCCGGGTTTGATCGCGGTGGAGCCGAGGAGGGCCCCGACGAAGGCGGGCAGCAGATAGTCGAGGCCGACGCTCGGGTTGCCGATCTGCTGCTGGGCCGCGAGCAGCACTCCGGCGAGGCCGACGATCAGCCCCGACGCGGCGAAGGCGTACACGGTGTACTTGCGGGTCGGGATGCCCAGGAGGTCGGCCGCGCGCGGGTTCGAGCCGACGACGTACAGATACCGGCCGAGCGGCAGGCGCTCCAGCACGACCCAGAGGACGGCCGCGAGGGCGAGCACGTAGAAGGCGGGGACCGGCAGGCCGAGGAACGTGGAGTCGTAGAGGTCGGTGAACGCGGGCGGGAGGCCCCGGGGGCCGGGGACGATCCTGCCTCCGTCGGTGATCCAGCCGGTCACCGCGTACAGCATGCTGCCGGTGCCGAGGGTGGCGATGAAGGAGTCGATGCGGCCGAACTCGACGATGACACCGTTGAGGACGCCCACGACCGCACCGCCGGCGATCACCGCGAGACAGGCGAGCGGCCAGGGCCACCCGTTGTTGACGACGAGTTGCAGCACCATGACGTGGGCCAGGCCGAGGGCGTAGCCGATGGAGAGGTCGAACGCGCCGGTCACGATGGGGACCATGGCGGCGAGCGCGAGGACGGCCGGGATCGACTGGTTGGACAGGATCGAGTCGACGGTGTTCAGCGTGGGGAAGGTGTCCGGCAGGGCGAGGGAGAAGGTCAGATACAGCAGGGCGGTGAGGACGAGCAGGCCGTAGGAGCCGATCAGGTGCCCGCCGGGACGGCCCGGCCCGTCCGGACGGCTCATGGATTCGTCCCGGTTCCGTGCGGAGGCACGGCCGAGGCCGCCCTGGTGAGCCCGGCGACCGTGAGCTCCGCACCGCTCAGCTCGGTGGTGACCGATCCGCGGACGAACACCAGCGTGCGTCGGCACACCCGCGCGACCTCCTCGAAGTCGGTCGAGATGAGGAGGACAGCGAGGCCCGCGGCCAGGGCCTCGTCGAGCAGGCGGTGGATCGCGGCCTTGGCGCCGACGTCCACGCTCGCGGTCGGCTCCTCGAGGATCAGCAGCCGCAGGCCCGCCCGGAACCACCGGCCGATCATGACCTTCTGCTGGTTTCCGCCGGACAGGGTGGCGATGGCGGCCTCGCTGTCGCGGGGGCGCACCGAGAACCGTTCGATCAGGGCGGTCGCCTCGGCGCGTTCGCGGCGGGGCCTGATCCAGCGCAGCGCCGGCCGGTCTCCGGCGCGCGGATCGGCCAGGAAGTTCTCGCGTACGGTCAGCTCGGCGAGGCAGCCTTCCCGTTGTCGGTCGCCGGGTACGAAGCCGACGCCGAGCCGGACGGCGTCGGTGACGGTGTGCGGACGGTACGGGCGTCCCGCGAGCAGGGCCCTCCCGTCGAGCAGGGGCCGGGCGCCGGCCAAGGCCCGGCCCAGGTCCATGTGCCCGGCGCCCGAGAGGCCGATGAGGCCCAGGGCTTCCCCGGCCCTCAGTTCCAGGCTGACCGGTCCCGCGCCGGCGGTCCGTACGCCGTCGAGGGTGAGGACGGCCGACGTGTCGGCGGGTGCCGCGGCGGGACGGTGTTCGGCCAGTTGCGCGCCGACGATGTCGTGGACGAGGCGGACCGGGCTGTGACCCGCCAGGGGGCCGTGGCTGACGAGGTGACCGTCCCGCAGTACGGCGAAGGTGTCGGCGACCTCGTACACCTCGTCCAGGCGATGGCTGACGTAGAGGATGGCATGTCCCCGGTCGCGCAGGGTGTGCAGGACGCTGAAGAGGCGGGCGCAGTCCGCGGCCGGGAGGCGGGCGGTCGGCTCGTCGAGGACGATGAGCTTCGCGCGGGCGGCCAGGGCCCTGGCGATGGCGACCAGCGAACGCTCGGCCGGGGCGAGGCGGGCGACGGGTGTGCCGGGGTCGAGGTGTCCGGCGACGACGCGCAGGGCGTCGGCGCAGCGCTCGCGGGTCCGCCGCCACGAGATCAGTCCGGTGCGGCGCCCGTATCCGGTGCCCAGGGCGATGTTCTCGGCGACCGTCATCCACTCCACGAGACCGAGGTCCTGGTGGATGAACGACATGCTGTGCGAGGCGGCATGGCTGCCGAGGGGGTGCCCGTCCACCGTGATCTGTCCCGCGTCCGCGTGGTGGATGCCGGCGAGCACCTTGATGAGCGTGGACTTTCCGGCGCCGTTGGGCCCGAGGAGGGCGAGGACGCTGCCGACGTGGACGTCGAGGTCAACCCCGGCCAGTGCGACGGTCCCCCCGAACCGCTTGGCGAGCCCGCGGATGCGGACCAGGAGTTCCACCTCGAAGGGCTGCGCCGCCATCGCGGACGGGTCGGGAGCGTCGTGCACGGACATCTCCGAGGGTCGGCCAGGTGAGTTCTTCCCGACGTTCACGGTGGATGCTAGCCGACTAAATCACAACATTTCGGATATACGCCCGCGACGGTGGATACGCCCTCGCGGACCGTCTATGCGGCGTCCGCGGCGGCCGGCTCGCATTCGGCCCAGATGACCTTGCCCTCGGGGAGGTAGCGCACGCCCCAACTCTGCGACAGTTGCGCGACGAGGAACAGGCCCCGCCCGCCCTCGTCTGTGGTCGCCGCGCGGCGCAGGTGAGGTGCGGTGTTGCTGGTGTCGGAGACCTCGCAGATCAGGGTGCGGTCGTACAGCAGCCGCACCCTGATGGGGCCCGCGCCGTGGCGGATGGCGTTGGTGACCAGCTCGCTCAGGATCAGTTCCGCGGCGAACGCGGCCTCGTCGAGTCCCCAGTCGGCCAGTCGCCGGCCGGCGAAGGCGCGGACTTCGCCGACGAGGGCCGGGTCGGCGGGCAGCTCCCAGGTGGCGACCCGGTCGGGGCCGAGGGCGTGGGTGCGGGCGACGAGCAGGGCGATGTCGTCGTACGGGTGGGCGGGCGCCACGGTGTCCAGGATCGCCTGGCAGGTCTGCTCGGGGGTGCGCTCCGGGTGGTGGGCCAGGGCGTCGCGCAGCTGGTCGAGGACCACGTCGACGTCACGGTGCCGGTCCTCGATGAGTCCGTCGGTGTAGAGGACCAGCTGACTGTTCTCGGGGATGTCGATCTCGACGGCGTCAAAAGGCAGCCCGCCGAGGCCGAGCGGAGGGCCGGCCGGCAGGTCGGGGTACGACACGGTGCCGTCGGGGCGGACCACCGCGGGCGGCGGATGGCCGGCACGGGCCATGACGGACTGCTGCGAGGTCGGGTCGTAGATCACGTACAGGCACGTCGCGCCGATGATGCCTGCGCCCTCGCTGCCGGGGTCCTCGCGGTCCAGGCGCGCCACGAGGTTGTCGAGGTGGGTGAGGACCTCCTCCGGGGGGAAGTCGAGTTCGGCGTAGCTGCGTGCGGCGGTCCGCAGTCGCCCCATGGTGGCGGCGGACAGCATGCCGTGGCCGACGACGTCGCCGACCAGGAGTCCGATGCGGGCGCCGGAGAGCGGGATGACGTCGTACCAGTCTCCGCCGACATCGGACTCGGCGGGCAGATAGCGGTGGGCGACCTCAACGGCGTCCTGGTCGGGCAGTCCGTGCGGGAGCAGTCTGCGCTGGAGGGCCAGGACCATGGTGCGTTCGTGGGTGTAGCGCCGGGCGTTGTCGATGGACAGGGCGGCGCGGGCGGCGAGCTCCTGGGCCAGCGAACGGTCGTCGTCACCGAAGGGGGCGGGGTCCTGGGCGCGGTAGAAGCTGGCGATGCCCAGGACCACCCCGCGCGCGACCAGGGGTACCGCGATGAGGGAGTGGACGTGGGACAGCAGCCGGTCGGTGTGCTCGGGGTCCTGCGCGAGCCAGCCCGCGGCAGCCTTCAGGTCCGGTTCCAGCACCGCCTGTCCGCCGGTCAGACAGCGCAGCTGGGGCGCGGTCGGGCCGAAGTCGATCCGCTTGCCGACCGGGGTGAACGGGAGGTCGTCGCGGATGCCGTGGACCACCGTACGCCGCAGATCACCGACAGGATCGGTGGGCTCCTCGCCCCGCAGTACGGCCTCGGGCAGGTCGACGGTGACGAAGTCGGCCAGGCGCGGGACGGCCGTCTCGGCGAGCTCCTCGGCGGTGCGGCGCACGTCCAGGGTGGTGCCTATGCGGGCGCTCGCCTCGGACAGCAACTCGAGGCGACGGCGCGCGGCCAGGGCGTACGCGCCGACGTGCGGCTCCCCGAGAAGGAGGAGGCTTCTGGGTGATGGCGTTGGTAGGGGGCCGGGTGGTGGGGTGACGGGGAGGCGCGTGGGTTGAGGTGCGGCGAGGGCTGCGGGCCGGGGTGCGGCGGCAGGCTCGGCAGGGACGGCCAGGAGTTCGTCCGGTGGGCGCGGAACGGCCAGGGCTTCGCCTGCCAGGGCCTGTCCTGCCACGGCCTTCCCCGCCCGGTCCCGTACCGGCTCGGCCCCTCCCACCGGCGCCCCTCCCCGCGACAGGCCGGGCAGGACCGCCTCGACGGCGATGCCCTCCACTCCGGAGGCGCTCGTCATCGGGCGGCTGACGAGGGTGACCCGGCGCCCGTCGGAGAGGGGTACGTCGATGGCGGCCCGCTGTGCGCGGGAGATCAGCTCGGCGGCCTTCTCCAGGAGGAGGGCCTGGTCGCCGGGGCGCAGCTCGGGGGCCAGTTCGCCCACCGCGAGGCTGTGGTGCGGCCCGTCGGCGGCTTCGGCTCCGGCGGCGTGGTACGCCCGCAGCAGAGCGCGCCCACGAGCGGAACTCTGCCCCAGCAGGCGCTGTTCCATCGCCTGGGCCGCTTTGCGGATCACGACGGCGAACTCCGGGTTCTCGGCGCTGCGCGGATAGCCGAAGCACAGCACGCCCTCGATACGCCCGCTGAGCGGGTCGTGGACGGGCAGCGCGACGCAGGCGTTCCCCTGGGCGCGCTCCGCGAAGTGCTCGGCGCCGTAGACCTGGATGAGCTGGCGCTCCGCCAGGGCCAGGCCGATGCCGTTGGTACCGCCGTACTGCTCCGCGAACACGAAGCCCGGGACCCGTTGGATCGCCGGGAGGCCGCCGGCCAGCATCGGCTCGCCGAATCGGCGCAGGAGGACGGTTCCGTTCGCGTCGGCGACGGAGATGTTGATCTCGCTGCCGGAGTACCTGGACTGCAGCCGGTCGAGCACCGGTACGGCCGCGCGGACGAGCGGGCCGTCCGGATCGAAGCCGTCGTGGAAGGGGAGGTCGGACCGGTCGGGTGAGAGGCCGAGGGTCCGGCAGCGCCGCCACGAGTCCAGGATCGACGTCCGCACGCCCCCCTCCGTCACGTCGACCGGCTCACCCTGCAGAAACCGCTCACGGACAAGGGCAGGGCCGGTGCCGCCTGTGGCACGCCCCGTCGGCATCGGTTCCCTGCCGGACCGAACCACGCTTCACCTCACTCCAACCGCCATCATCCGCTTTTAGCAGAAAAGCTGATATTGCCGAGGATACGGTCATTAGGGGCACTAGTCACAGGACTGCTCACCGCACCACTCACAGCACCGCGATCGGGCTGACGGGCGAGCCGGTCCCTCCGGGTACGTTCAGCGGCGTCACGACGAACAGGAATCTGTGCCTCTCCGCCTCGGCGGTCGCGGCGGAGAGGGCCTCCAGGTCGAGGTTGTCCAGCAACGGAACTCCCATCGCGGCGACGGCCAGGGCGTGGACGGGCGAGTGCACGCCGTCCACGGGCGAGGGCCGTACGTCGCTGTCACCGTCGCTCCCGAGCAGTACGACACCTCGCTCGGCCAGCAGCGGTACGGCGTCCACGTGGAAGCCCGCGCTCGCCGTGTCGGGGTCCCAGGCACCGAGTTCCGCGCGGCGGCGGACGCTGCCGGTGCGCAGCAGCACCGCGTCACCCTCGCCGATCGTCACGTCGAGTGCCTCCTCGGCGGCGATGACGTCGTCCGCGTGTACGGCCCGGCCGGGTTCCAGCCAGCGGGTGCCGAGGGCGGCGGGGAGGTCAAGGAGTACCCCCGTCGTCACCAGGGGGCCCAGCGCCGACACCGCGCCGAAGCGGGCGCCCGCGGCGTCGACGACCTCGCGTGCGGCCCGGCCGTCGTAGAGCCGGCCCCGGTAGGCGATGTGGCACAGCGCGTCGAGATGGGTGACTCCCTTGCCGTGGTAGTCGGCGGCGATGAAGTCCTTGTGGGTGGCGGGTTCCGGGCTCTCCACGTCCCCGAGGTCGGTCATGTGGTGCAGGGCGGGCTTCTTGTTGTCGGGCCCGGGCCGGGTGTTCCAGGGCAGCGCCATCGGCACGACCGTCCCGGTCCGCACCTCGGCCATGGCGCGCCGCACATGGTCCGCGGTCACCCGGTTCCAGGCACCGCGGTCGGCCGGGGTCCAGCGGCCCCAGGTGCGCACCGACGCGAAGAGCGCGTCGAACTCCCGACGGGAGACGGCGGGCCCGTTGCCGGTACCGCCGCGACCAGTCGGCTTGGGGAGTAGCTCGTCGCCGGCCGCCATATCGATCAGGATGGCGGGGCCCGCTCCCCCCTTCAACCGCAGACCCGTAGCTCGGAGTGGCTTGTCAGTGGTGGGCCGTAAGGTCCCGTGCCATGACCTTGTTACCCGCCGTCGAAGAGTCCTGGGCCCGCATCGACACCTGGCTGGCCCGCCATGCTCCCCTCAGCCACGCCCGGCTGCGTCCACCGGCGTCCGAGGCGGACATAGCCGCGGCCGAGCGCACGCTCCAGGTCACGTTCCCTCCCGACCTCGTGGCGTCACTTCGCTGCCACGACGGGGTCGAACTGGAGGAGGGAACACCGCAGTTGGCGTACTACGGGCCCCTTTCCAAGGTCGCCGACATCGTCAAGAGCACCCAGTTCCAGCGCGATGTCGGCGAGGGGCTGGCCGACGCGGAGGATGAGGGCGACGAGGAGAACCCGGAGGCTGAGCTGGGGGTGTTCTGGCGCCGGGAGTGGTTGCTGATCACCTTGGGCATCGGTTGGCAGTCCTCCGACGGATTGTTCGTCTCCTGCCGCCGTGGGCCCAACTTCGGCCGTGTGGGCCGGTACTTCGACGAGGACGTGCCCTCCTTCACCCCGTGGTCCTCGCTGCGGCACGCGCTGGCCGACTTCGCCGATGCCCTGGAGGGCGGACACAAGTTCAACTTCCGTGTTCCGCTGGCCGTGGACGGCGTCCTGCTGTGGGAGGACGAGAGGTCCGTCATCCCGGACCCGGTCTCCCCACTGGTGCTGGCGGCCGCCACCACCGAACCGGTGCCGGCGCCTCCCGACGCCGCCGAGCCACCGGTCACCCCCACCGGACTTACCGGGCCTGCCGCTTCGGCGCAGGGCGACGGAAGCCGCATTCTCGTCTTCGCCCGCGTCACCCGCCCCCGTCCGGAACCGCTGCCGGATCAGCCCGATGTGGTCTTCGTGGAGGGCGTCACCCCGGCCGAACTGCTGCACCGGCTGGGCGCGATCCCCGACACAGTCCGGCCGCGCGGCCGGCGGTGGGCGCAGGACGCGGCGGCCTCGACCTGGGCGGGGCACCGGCCGATGGTCCGGGTGGGCACGGTCGGCGACTGGTCGTACGCCACCCAGGAGGACGAGCAGGTCGGGGCCGCGCAGTTCGCCCGGCCCGAGGTGCTGCGGCTGCTGTCCGCGGGCAGTCGGGCGGTGGCACTGACCAGGCGCGGCCCGGAGGTGTGTCTCTCCGTCACCGAGGACGGCGTCGTGCGTCCGGAAGCGGTCCAACGCGTCATGTCGCCGCGCGAGGGCAACGTGCAGTCGCCGGGTGGGCACTTGGCCAGGCGTCAAGGGGTGGATCTCTGGCCCGGCTCGACCGCGACGTACGCTCGTCTTCTGGCGGACCTGGCAGAGGATTTCGGCATTGTCTACCGCCCGGAGCAGGACGCGGCCGAGGCGCTGAGCAGCGCCCTGCTGCTGCCGGTCCTGAACGACTTCCCCGAGTACGAACGCCGGCCCGAGCCCGAGGTACGCGGCTTCAACCTGGCCGGGGTCCTGGAGCGGGCCCGCCCGCAGCGACTGCGCGGCGCGGTCGCGGCGCAGTTGGCGCGGCTGGCGGCGGAGACCGGCATCGACTCCTACGAGGAGGTGGCGAACGCGCTGGAGGACATCCGCCGGGGCGAGGCGGTCCGGCTCGACCTGGGCGATCCGCTGGATGTGCGTATACGCACCCTTGCGGCGGAGAGATGGTCGGCTCGGCAGTTGGCGCGACCCTCATGGCGTGGTGATCAAGAACCCGTCGGCCAGGAGGACCTGAGCGCCTGGGTGGCGCGGGAGGGCGCGGCACAGGCGTTGCGGGCGTTCGTGCGGCTGCCGGTTCCCGTCGCCGCGTCGAAGATCCTCCACCAGCGGCTCTCCGTCCACTGGCGCGCCGAATTCGCCGCCGATCTGGCCGATCTGGAAGCTACGTGACCGAGGTCCCTTTCCCGGCTCCAGCAAATCGGGCTTCGGCCGTGCGGCGGGGCACGACAAGACGGGTCCGGCCTCCCCTCGGCCACTCGCGGTTCCCGAACACGCGCTCACCTCTCGCGTCCTGGCCGACCGGGTGTCAGGCGGCCTCCTCCAACGTGTCCTTGGAGTTCTCGGCGGGGCGTCGCCTCGCACGCTGGGGAAGCACGATCAGCAGGGTGCCGAGGGCCAGGCCCAGTGTGGGCAGTACGGGGATCCGGCCTTCGGGTGCGAAACCGTGTACGGCGAAGCGGGTCAGCGCGGCGACGGCGGCACCGAGGCCGAGCCACAGCGGCCAGGAGCGGCGCGGGGCGGCGTCCGGTCGGATGGGCCCGTACCGCGCGTCCGGCCGAAGGCGCTCGTACAGGGCCGCCAGCCCGCGGTCCAAGGGCAGCAGAACCGCCACGACTCCGGCCAGGACGACGCCGAGCACGAGCAGCCAGGGCACCCGCAGCGCCCACCATGCCGCGGATCCGAAGGCGGGTTCGGGCGCGATCCCGGTGAGGTAGAACGCGGCGGCGACCAGCACAGGCAGCATGTGCCACAGATACAGCGTCATGCTGGCCCCGCCCACCGGGCGCACCACCCGCCACACCCGCTCCCGGTCCAGAAGCCGCCGCATTCCCCGTGCGGCCAGGAGGCACAGACCCACCTGGGCCACCGCCCACGCCAGCATCGCCGCCGACGGCGGATCGGTGTTGCTCGGGCTCTGCCCGGTCACCAGGATCAGGCTGACCGGGAACGGCCCGAGACCGACCAGTGCCACGAAGGCCAACCCTCCGCCCGCCGCCATCGCGGGCGCGACCGCCCGGTGTCCGGTCAGCCGACCGTCGCGCCAGCAGAAGCCCAACTGGTAGGCCACGCCCCACACGAGCACGTAGTTGAGCAGCCCGACGTACGGCGTGTGCACCGCCACCACCGACACGCTCGCGGCCAGGGCGACCACGCCCATGGCCAGGGGAACGGCCGGCCCCCAGCGCCGGTGCGCCGCGTGCAGGACCGGGGTCAGCGCACTGAGAATCAGATACACCGGGAGGAACCAGAACTGCATCGCCATCGCCCACCCCACCAGCGCGAGGGTGTCCGGATCCACGCCGACCGCCGCACAGACCCCTACGGCGAGCAGCACGAGGGCGCTGTACACGCCCGCCGGGAGCAGCAGCCGCAGCGCCCGTCCCGCCACCCACCCGGCCGCCGTACCACCCGCCGCCCGGGCGCGCACCCAGGAGCCGCCCGCCGCATGGCCCCCGGCCAGGAAGAACAGCGGCATGACCTGGAAGCCCAGGGTCAGCCACTGGGTCCACGGAACGACCGCCAGCAGCTCGGGCGCGGTGATCTCCCCTCCGGGTCCGCGGACCAGAGCGGTGATCAGCCAGTGGCCGATCACCACCAGCACGATGGCCCAGGCGCGCAGGAAGTCGACGTAGCGATCTCTGCTCATACGTCGTCATGCTGCCCTGTGTCCCAGGTCATCGGCGTGGCAAGACCATGCCGCAACCAACCCGTGCCCGGCACGACACCATCCGCGCACGCCAACTGGGTTGGAAGGGACCAACCTTTCAACCTACCTTGCCGATGTGGATCTCTTCTCACGTTCCTGGACAGCACTGCTCACGACCGTCGCCGAACTGTCGGACGAGGACTTCGCCCAGCCGTCCGGCTGCGCCGGCTGGCTCGTGCGGGACCTGGTGTGCCACCTGGTCATCGACGCGCAGGACGTCCTGATCACCCTCGTGACCCCGGCCGACGCGGAACCGACCCGTGATGCGGTGACCTACTGGGAGGTCTCCGCGACGCCGCCCGCCGGTGACGACCCGCTCAACGCGCTGACCGTACGGCTGGCCGCCGCGCACGGGGAGCCGTGGCTGCTCAAGTTCCACCTCGACGACGTCGGCTCCGCCGCCGGTCGCGCCGCCGGACTCGCCGACCCGGCCCTCCGGGTCAGCACCCGCGACGAGGTCCTCACCGTGGGCGACCACCTCTCCGCGTACGTCCTGGAGTGGACGCTGCACCACCTCGACCTGGTCGCGCACCTCCCGAACGCGGCGGGACCGCCGACGGCGGGGCTTGCCCGGTCACACGAGCTGCTGGAGAGCATCGCCCGGGCCGAGTTCCCCGTGTCGTTCTCCGACCAGGACGCGCTCCACCGGTGTGTGGACGTTCCCCGGCGCCGGGCCGGGCACGCTGGACGTGGGCGCTCGTAGACTGGCGGCCGGATCTCGGCGGGCGAAGCGGAGCGGACGGAACCGGCTCGATGACTGTCCACATCCTGATCGTCGACGACCATCCCGTCGTACGCCTCGGCCTCCGCGGCATGCTCGAGGCCTACGACGACCTGCGCGTCGTGAGCGAGGCCGGCTCCGGCGACGAGGCGACCGTCCTCGCCGCCGCGACGCGCCCGGACGTCATCCTGATGGACCTGCGGATGCCGGGTGCCGACGGCGCCACCGCGACGGCGCGCATCCGCCAGGAACACCCCGGCGTCCGTGTGCTCGTGCTGACCACCTACGAAGGCGACGCCGACATCCTGCCGGCGATCGAGGCCGACGTCACCGGTTACCTGCTCAAGGACACCCCGATCGGCACCCTGACCGACGCGATCCGCGCGGCCGCCCGCGGCGAAACCGTCCTCGCCCCGCCGGTGGCCGCCCGGCTGGTGACCCACATGCAGGCGCCGGCCGGGGAGCAGCTGACCCCCTGCGAGGTTCAGGTACCCGGCCTCGTCGCGCGCGGTCTGTCCAACAGCGAGATCGGCCGGCAGCTGTACATCGGCGAAGCGACGGTGAAGACGCACCTGCTGCGCACGTTCGTCAAGCTGGGCGTCAACGACCGCACCGCGGCCGTCACCGTCGCCCTCTCCCGCGGCATTCTCACCTCACCTCACCAGTGAGCGGTCAGCGTTCACCTGCTCCTCGCGGTGGCGGCGATGGCCGGGAGGACGGCGAGGGCGAGGATGCCGCCGGTGAGGGCGAGGACGGGGTAGCCGGCGGCGGAGACGACGAGGCCGGAGGAGAGGCCGCCGGTGGCGCCGGCGATGGCGATGGAGACGTCGACCGTGCCCTGGGTCTTGGCGCGGGTGGCCAGCGGTACGGCGTCGGTGATCATCGCGGTGCCGGAGACGAGGCCGAGGTTCCAGCCCAGGCCAAGGAGGGCGAGCGCCAAAGCCAACAAGGCGACGGAGTCCGCGGGCGCGACGGCGGCGGTGATTCCGGCGGCGAGCAGGGTGAGGCCGGAGGCGGCGGCGATCACGGTGCGGCCGTACGCGTCGACGAGCCAGCCGGTCAACGGCGAGGGCAGATACATCGCGCCGACGTGGATGGCGATGACGAGGCCGGATGCGGCGGTGCCATGGCCGTGGTCGTGCATGTGCACGGGGGTCATGGTCATGATCGCGACCATGACGAGCTGGGTGAGGATCATCGTCAGCGCGCCCGTCATCAGCCCGGGACCGCGCTTGGGTGCGGGGGCCGGCTCGGCGACGTCACCCGTCGTCCGCTGCTGGAGGTCGAGGCTGCGGGCGAGCAGCAGGGGGTCGGGGCGCAGCCACACGGCGAGGACGAGGGCGGCCAGCGCGTAGGCCGCGCCGGAGAGCAGGAACGGCCCGGCCAGGGTGGGGATGCCGAGCGTGTCGGCGAGGTCGCCGGTGGGTGCGGCGAGGTTGGGGCCGACGACGCCGCCGAGGGTGGTGGCGACCAGGACGGTGGAGACGGCGCGGCCGCGGTGGGCGGGCGCGGCGAGGTCGGCTCCGGCGTACCGGGCCTGGAGGTTGGTGGCGGTTCCGGCGCCGTAGACGAACAAGGCGATGAAGAGCAGCACCGGGTTGTCGGCGACGACGGCGGCGATGACGCCCGCGCTGCCGACGGCGCCGGCCAGGTATCCCGCGGCCAGGCCCGGTCGGCGGCCCCGGGCCTGGGAGATGCGGCCGATGGTGACGGCGGCGAGGGCCGAGCCGGCGGTGAACAGGGCGCTGGGCAGCCCCGCGAGGTCGGTAGAGCCGAGCATGTCCTGAGCGAGCAGGGCTCCCACGGTGATACCGGCCGCGAGCCCCGCCCCGCTCAGGATCTGGCTGCTGACCAGGACGGCGAGGACGCGACGCTGCGCCTCGGGCCGCGAGGTTATACCGGCGGTGGTGTCCAGGGCGGTGCTTGTCACAGGCGAGTTCTCCCAATGGCTCTATGGCTCTGTGGCCCCATGGCTACAGGACGTCTACGACGAGGTAGCCGTCGATACGGCGTACGAACTCGCTGTCGGGATCGGACGGGAGCGCGTGGCCGAGGTCGCTCGCGCGGACTTCGCTGATCCACTGGTCGTGCTGGTACTCGTGGTTGATGAGCGTGGTGAGCAAGTGGGCGGGACGATGGCGAGTGGGGTGGGGGCGCCGACCCGGCCGACGGCGATGTCGCCGATACCGGCGTGCACGCGTTCGGCGACCGTGGTGCGGAAGTCGGTGAGGCGTCGGATCGTGGGCAGGGCTCCGCGGAAGCTCTCGGGGTTCGCCGAATCCATCAGGCCATCCAGCTCCGGGTCCGGGCTGGGCTCGGCCGCGGTGAGGTTGCGGATCATGAAGTGGGCGACGTGGGCCTGATGCCCCAGGTGCCAGCCGATGGCGCTGGAGTTCTCGTGCGGGCGCCAGGTCACCTCGTCCGGGGTGAGATCCTTCCACAGGTCGTCGGTGTAGGCACGGGCACGGTCGTACTCGCGCAGCAACGCGTCTATCTGGAGCATGAGTTCGCCTCATCTGTGGTCAAGGATGCCGTTGTGGCCAGGGATACCGTTGTGGTCAGAGATGGCGCTGTGGTCAGGGACGCCGTCCAGCGGATCAGGCTCGGCGCCGACTCCGACGGACCGCTGCGCGCGCTGGAGCACAGCTCCCTGAACCAGACGTCGACCGTGCAGGAGTACGTCGAGACCAGCGCCACCATCACACGGACGATGTACGACGCCGACGCCCACCACACGGCCGACAGGGCCGTACGGCTCGACGTGCCGACACCCACCTGGATGCACGCGCCCGGAGATGCGCCGGGGTCGTTCGCGCTGGAGTCGGCCCTCGACGAACTCGCCGAGAAGTGCGGCATCGACCCGATCGAACTGCGCGCCCGCAACGAACCCGAGCGCGGCCCGGTGTCCGGCCTGCCGTACAGCAGCCGCAAGCTCCTCGACTGCTTCCGTGAGGGCGCCCGCCGGTTCGGCTGGGCGGACCGCGACCCGCGCCCCGGTGTGCGCCGCGACGGCCGCCGGCTGCTCGGCACCGGGACGGCGGCGGCCTCCTTCCACACGCTGGCCATGCCGGCCACGGCGGCCGTGACGGCGGAGGCGGACGGCACCTTCACGGTGCGGATCAACGCGGCGGACGTTTCGGAACCGGGGCGCGGACAGCACTCACCCTGACCGCCGCGGACGCACTGGAGGTGACACCGGACCAGGTCCGGGTGCGGCTCGGAGACAGCGACTTCGGGCCGGCGTGGGTCGCCGCCGGCTCGATGGGCACCCGCTCCTGGGCCTGGGCGATCACGGACGCGGCCACCGAACTGCGGAAGCGGCTCGCCCTGACCACCACCGGCATCCCGCCGGAGGGCATCACCGCGCGCGCCGACACCACCCAGTCGGTCTTCGGACTCCCGCCCAAGGAACGGCGCGCCTACGGGGCCCAGTTCGCCGAGGCCGCCGTGGACGTCGCCACCGGCGAGGTGCGCGTACGGCGGATGCTCGGCATCTTCGCGGCGGGCCGGATCGTCAACCCGCTCACCGCACGCAGCCAGTTCACCGGCGGCATGACCTGGGGCATCTCCATGGCCCTGCACGAGGAGGCGGTCAGGGACCAAGCCTCGGGCGGCCTCTACGGCGCCGACCTCGCGGGCTACCACGTCGCCGCGCACACCGACGTCCCCGCCATCGAGGCCGACTGGGTGGACGACCCCGACCCCGACGACCCGGTCGGCATCAAGGGCATCGGCGAGATCGGCATCGTGGGCGCCGCGGCGGCGATCGCCAACGCGGTCTGGCGCGCCACCGGCGTCCGCCACCGCCACCTGCCCATCCGGCCGGACCGCGTCCTGATGGCAGGCGGCCATGCTTGGCCTCGCCACCGAGTTGAGCAACTGGGCCGAGCAGGGCCGGGACTTCGCCGTCGCCACCGTCGTACGGGTCGGCGGCAGCGCCCCGCGCCCTCCCGGTGCCGCCCTCGCCGTCGACAGCGACGGCACGGTCATCGGCTCGGTCTCCGGCGGCTGCGTCGAAGGCGCGGTCTACGACGGTTGCGTCCAGGCCCTGAAGGACGGCCACACTGTCCTCGAACAGTTCGGCCACAGCGACGACGACGCCTTCGCGGTGGGTCTGACCTGCGGCGGCACCATCGAGGTCCTCGTCACACCGGTACGCGCGAACACGCCGGACGGCAAGACGCTCGCCTCGGCACTGTCGTACGCGGCCCGGAAGGAGGCGGTGGCCCTCACTCGCGTGATCCGGGGGCCGGACGACCTGCTCGGCAGGCTCCTCCTCGTGCACCCCGACGGCTCGTACGAAGGCGCCCTCGGCGGCCACCCGGACCTGGACCGGACGGCTGCGGCCGAGACCCGGGCCATGCTGGAGGCGGGCCGCACCGGCACGGTGGAACTCGCGGCGGCACTCGTACGGGCAGGCAATTTCCTCGGCTACCACGTCACCGTGTGCGACGCCCGCCCCACCTTCACTACCCGGGCCCGCTTCCCCGAGGCCGACGACATCGTGGTCGACTGGCCGCACCGGTATCTGGGGCGGACGGCAACCGACAAGCGCACCGTCCTGTGCGTCCTGACCCACGACGCCAAGTTCGACGTACCCCTCCTGAAGGCGGCCCTTCGGCTCCCGGTCACCTACATCGGCGCGATGGGCTCCCGCCGCACCACGCGGACCGGGTGCGGCGACTGCGCGAAGTCGGCCTCAACGAGGAGGAGTTGGACCGGCTGAAGTCCCCGATCGGCCTCGACCTCGGCGCCCGTACGCCCGAGGAGACCGCCGTGTCCATCGCGGCGGAGATCATCGCGGCACGGCAGGGCGGAACGGGCGCGCCCCTGACCGGTTCACGAACACCGATCCACCGGGAGGACGACCAGCGCAGAAAGAGGGCCGTCGCCTGAGCTCAACAGCCGCGACCTGGCGTCGAGGCGCCCGGCCGGAAGGCCGGGCGCCTCGCGTTTCAGGGGAGTTACCGCGTGCTACTTGAAGGACCGCAGCCGCAGGCTGTTGGTCACGACGAAGACCGACGAGAAGGCCATCGCGGCGCCCGCGATCATCGGGTTGAGCATGCCGGCGGCGGCCAGCGGCAGGGCGGCGATGTTGTAGCCGAAGGCCCAGAAGAGGTTGCCCTTGATGGTGGCCAGGGTCTTGCGGGACAGCCGGATCGCGTCCGCCGCGACACGCAGGTCGCCGCGTACGAGGGTCAGGTCGCCGGCCTCGATCGCCGCGTCCGTGCCGGTGCCCATCGCCAGGCCCAGGTCGGCGGTGGCGAGGGCGGCCGCGTCGTTGACGCCGTCGCCGACCATCGCGACCGTACGGCCCTCGGCCTGCAGTCGCTTGACGACGTCCACCTTGTCCTGCGGCAGGACCTCGGCGATCACCTCGTCGATGCCGACGGTCCGCGCCACGGACTCGGCGACGAGCCGGTTGTCGCCGGTCAGCAGCACGGGCTTCAGCCCGAGCTTCCGCAGTTCGGCCACCGCCTCGGCGCTGGTCTCCTTGACCGCGTCGGCGACGGTGAGCACGCCGCGCGCCTTGCCGTCCCAGGCGACGGCGACCGCCGTACGCCCCTCGGCCTCCGCCGCGGCCTTGGCCTCGGCGAGGTCGCGGGGCAGTTCGATGACCCACTCTTCGAGGAGCTTCTCGCGTCCGACGAGTACGGCGTGTCCGTCGACGACGCCCTGGACGCCGAGCCCGGCGACGTTCTCGAAGCCCTCCGGCACGGGCAGGCTTCCGGCCCTCCCCCACTCTCGGCTTCGCTCGAGCGGGGGGACCCCCATCACAGCCCCGGCCGCGATCGCCTGGGCGATCGGGTGCTCGGAAGCGTGCTCCAACGCGCCCGCCAGCCGTAGCAGTTCGCCCTCGTCCACGCCCGGCGCGGTGAACACGTCCTGCAGTTCCATCCGGCCCGTGGTCACCGTCCCCGTCTTGTCCAGGACGACGGTGTCGACGCGCCGGGTGGATTCCAGTACCTCGGGGCCCTTGATGAGGATGCCGAGCTGAGCGCCACGCCCGGAGCCGACCAGGAGGGCGGTCGGGGTGGCCAGCCCGAGTGCACAGGGGCAGGCGATGATCAGGACGGCGACGGCGGCCGTGAAAGCGGCGGCAGCGTCACCCGTGACGCCGAGCCAGGCGCCGAGCGTGGCCGCGGCGATCAACAGCACCACCGGCACGAAGATCCCGGAGATCCGGTCGGCGAGCCGCTGTACCTCGGCCTTGCCGTTCTGCGCGTCCTCCACCAGCTTCGCCATCCGGGCGAGCTGGGTGTCGGCGCCCACGCGCGTCGCCTCGACGACCAGCCGCCCACCGGCGTTCACGGTTGCCCCGGTCACCGCGTCGCCGACGGTCACGTCCACCGGCACCGACTCGCCGGTCAGCATGGAGGCGTCCACCGCCGAGGAGCCCTCGACGACGGTCCCGTCGGTCGCGATCTTCTCACCGGGCCGTACGACGAACCGGTCCCCGACCGCCAACTGCCCGACCGGGATGCGCACTTCCCTGCCCCCTCGCAACACGGAGACGTCCTTGGCCCCAAGTTCCAGCAGCGCCCGCAGTGCCGCGCCCGACTTTCGCTTGGCCTTCGCCTCCAGATAGCGCCCGGCGAGGATGAACGTCGTCACGCCGGCCGCGGCCTCCAGGTAGATGGAGGAGGAGCCGTCCGAACGGGAGATGGTGAACTCGAAGCCGTGCCGCATGCCGGGCATTCCGGCGTGCCCGAAGAACAGCGCCCACAGCGACCAGCCGAGCGCGGCGAGAGTGCCGATGGACACGAGCGTGTCCATGGTCGCGGCTCCGTGCCGGGCGTTGGTGAACGCGGCCCGGTGGAAGGGGAAGGCACCCCAGACGACGACCGGAGCGGCCAGCGTCAGCGACAGCCACTGCCAGTTGTCGAACTGCAGGGCCGGGACCATCGCCATCAGTACGACGGGCACGGACAGGGCCAGCGAAACGAACAACCGCTGCCGCAGGGAGAGCAGTTCGCCGTCCGCCACCGTCGGGACTTCGGCCTCCGCCCTCTCCTCCGTGGCCGGGGGCGGCGGTTCCTCGGCGGTGTAGCCGGTCTTCTCGACGGTGGCGATGAGGTCGGCGACCTCGATGCCCTCCGGGTACGTGACCTTCGCCTTCTCGGTGGCGAAGTTGACGGTCGCCGTGACGCCGTCCATCCGGTTGAGCTTCTTCTCGATGCGGGCGGCGCACGAGGCGCAGGTCATGCCGCCGATGGAGAGCTCGACCTGGGAGGCAGGCGCCGGCACCGTGCCGGGCGGCGTCTTCTCGGGAGCCGTGCTGGTCATTGCGTGTCTCCTACGGGAGGCCGGGACGTACGGCGTCCGTATCAGCGGAGCGGTACGTGCCGGCGTGGGAGTGAGTTCGCGTCGTTCGTTGTCGTACGTCGTCATACGTCGTCGTACGCATCTACAGGGGAAGCGCCCCCGGAGCTGCGAGCTGCCGTCAGGCGCGGCCGACGAGCTCGTAGCCGGCCTCGTCGACGGCGGCGCGGACGGCCTCCTCGTCGAGCGGGGCGGCGGAGGTGACGGTGACCTCGCCGGTCTTGGCGACGGCCTTGACCGCGCTGACGCCGGCCAGGGCGGATATCTCCTGAGAGACCGCGCCCTCGCAGTGCCCGCAGGTCATTCCGGACACCTTGTAGACGACGGTGGAGCCGGTGCTGGAGTTCGTCTGGGAGGTCATGAGTGCTTCCTCGGGGTGTGGATGCGTGGTCTGCCGCCGGGAGGACCTGGTTCCTGGTCGTCCTGACGATGACAACACTATACCCCCCTAGGGTATACCGATGGTGTGATGCAGCCCACAAAGACCGGCCGACGGCTCAGGAACAGAAGTCGGTGATGGTGGCCATGAGGATGTCGGTGAGGCGGTCCAGCGAGGCGAGGTCGACGTACTCGGTGGCCGCGTGCGCGTCTTCGCCGTCGACGCCGAAGAGCAGGCAGGGGATGCCGGCGCGGTCCAGGAGGGCGCAGTCGGTCCAGTACGGCTCGGCGCGCACCACGGGTGGGTGACCGAGGGCCTGCTCTGCGTGGTGGGTGAGGGTACGCACGATCGAGACTTCGGGCGCGGCTTCGAAGGGTTCGCGGTGCAGGCCGCGGGTCAACTGGTAACGGAAGTCGGGGACCGTGTCGGTGAGGTGGTCGAGTACGGCGGTCAGTTCCCGCTCGACGGTGTCGGCGTTCTCGCCGGGGACGGTGCGGCGTTCCAGGGTGATGCGGCAGTGCGCGGGGTAGGTGGAGGGTTCCTCGCCGCCGTGGATGACGGAGGCGTGCACGGTGCCGGTGCCCAGGAGAGGGTGTGCCGGACTCTGTGCGAGGCGCCGGCCCAAGTCCTCCAGAGCGACGAGGAAGTGCCCGGCTTTGGCGATGGCGTCGATGCCGAGCTCGGGGCGCGAGCCGTGAGCGGCGCGGCCTTCGATCTCCACGTCGAACCAGGCGAAGCCCTTGTGGGCGAGGGTGACTTCGAGGTGGCTCGGCTCGGTGATGATCGCCGCGTCGGCGGTGAAGGACTCCAGCACTTCCTCGGTGCCCGAGCTGCCGTACTCCTCGTCGGCGACGCAGGCGAGGATGACATCGCCGCGCAGGGGGCCGTGGGCGGTGGCGCGGGCGCGGCGACCATCATGGCCGCGATGCCGCCCTTCATATCGAAGGTGCCGCGGCCGTACATCCTGCCGTCGCGGATCCGGGGGTCGAGCGGGTCGCCGTCGTAGTCGGCGAGGCTGAAGGTGTCGAGGTGGCCGTTGAGCATGAGGGACCGGCCGCCGCCGGTGCCGCGGGCGATCGCGACGAGCGAAGGCCGGCCAGGGCGCTTCTCCAGGCGGTGGACTTCAAAACCGCGGGCGGCCAGCCATGCGCCGCAGAAGTCCGCGATGACGCCCTCACCGGCCCCGCCGGGTACGAGGTCCGGGTTGACGGAGTCGATGGCGATCAGCCGGGCCAGCAGGCCTGCGGGGTCGGAGTCGAGGAATTCGGGAGCGGCGGGAGTCTCGGGGAGCATGGGGGCCTTTCGGAGTACGGCACTTGGGGAGCGGCGGTGCTTGCCGAGCGGCGTGAGTGGTCAGTGCTGGTCGACCAAGCGCAGGAGGGTGGTGGCCAGGACGTCGACGCCGTGGGCGCATGCCTGGGGGCTGGAGTACTCGCGGGGGTTGTGGCTGATGCCGTCGTACTCGCCGCGTACGAAGATCATGGCGGTGGGGCAGAGCGCGGCGATCTCCTGGGCGTCGTGGCCGGCGCCGGAGAGCAGGGAGATGTGCTCCAAGCCGTGGTCGTCGGCGGCCTGCGCGATGACCTCTGCACGCCGTCGTCGAAGGCAACGTAGGCCGTCTTGGCCATCCGCCGGACGGTCAGTGACAGGCCCGGCTGACTGTCCTCCAGCTCGCTCAGGGACGCGGCCAGGGCCTCCTCGGCGCGGGCCATCTGCGTGTCGTCGGGGTTGCGGAGGTCGACGGTCAGCTCGGCGCGGGCCGGGACGATGTTGGTCAGGTCCGGGTGGACGATCAGATGGCCGACCGTGGCGCGCAGGTCGCCGTAGTCACCGGAGTCGACCAGCGCCCGCAGCTGGACGATGATCTGGGCGGCGGCCAGACCGGCGTCGGCGCGCAGGTGGGTGGGTGTGGTGCCGGCGTGGGCGGCGCGGCCGTGAACGGTGATCGCCTGCCAGGAGATGCCCTGCACGCCGGTGACCACACCGATCTCGACATCGTTCTCGGCGAGGACGGGGCCCTGTTCGATGTGGCACTCGACGTAGGCGTGGGGCGGGGTGAGGCGCACGTCGACGGGTCCGTCGAAGCCGGTGCGGGCGAGCTCGCCACCGAGGGTGAGGCCCTCGCGGTCGGTCAGGGCGTGGGCGTACTCCAGGGTCAGGCGGCCGGCGGCGACGGCGCTGCCGAGCATGTCCGTGCCGAAGCGGACGCCCTCCTCCTCGGTGAAGATGCCGACCTCGATCGGGCGGCGGGTGGTGATGCCGCGTTCGTTCAGGGTGCGGACGACCTCGATGCCGCCCAGGACGCCGAGGCAGCCGTCAAAGGCACCGGCGGCGGCGACGCTGTCGATGTGCGAGCCGGTCAGCACCGACTGCGCCTGCTCCGGGAACTCAAGCACCGCGGCACCCTGGCGGCCGTCGCCGCCGCCCTCTCCTACGCCCCCTCCTCCGTCTCCCAGCAGCTCTCCCAGCAGCTCTCCCAGCTGGAAGCCGAAGTCGGTGTCCCCCTCCTTGAGCCGGTCGGACGGCGGGTGAGGCTGACCGCGCAGGCCGAGATCCTCGTCGCCCACACCGAAGCGGTCCTCGAACGCCTGGAGCGCGCGGAGGCGGACATCGCCGCCTCCCTGACCGACCTGACCGGTACCCTGCGCATCGCCTCGTTCCAGACAGCCGCCCTGGCCCTCGTCCCGACCGCGCTCGGACTGCTGCGTGACCAGCACCCCCACCTGCGCGTCCACGTCACACACATGGAACCGGAAAAGGCCCTGCCCGCTCTCCAAGCCCGCGACTTCGACCTGGTCCTCGCCGAGGAATACCCCGGCAACCCCAACCCGCGGCCTGCCGAACTCGAACAGGAAGACCTGCTCGACGACCCCCTGCACCTCGCCCTGCCGAAGTCGGCCGACACATCGGACGCCGACGGCCCGACGGCGGCGCTGCGCTCACTCGCCGACCACCCCTGGGTGATGGAACCCGAAGGCACAGCCGCCCGGCACTGGGCCATGACCCTGTGCCGCAACGCCGGCTTCGAACCCGACGTACGGTTCGAGACCACCGACCTCCTGCTCCACCAGCGCCTCGTCGAGCAGAAACACGCCGCGGCCTTCCTCCCCGACCTCGTCTGGAGCGGACAGCCCCCGACCGTCACCCTGCGGCAACTCCCCGACGGCCAACGCACGCGCCGCATCTTCACCGTCGTACGCCAAGGCCGCAACCGCCACCCCGCCGTCCTCGCATGCCGCGACGCCCTCCGCCGCGCGGTCACCCTCCGCTCCGACCAGGCATAGGGAAACGCAGCTCACCGCCCGTCCGACATATCCGGCCGCACCGGGGGTACCCCGGGGCACATGACCACCATCGAACTGCAAAGCAGCGCATTCAGTGACCACGAGTTCGTCCCCCGCCGGTACGCGTTGGAGGGGGACAACGTCTCCCCTCCCCTGGCCTGGTCCGGCGTGCCGGACGACGCGGCGGAACTGGTCCTGCTGTGCGAGGACCCCGATGCACCATCGGGAAATTTCGTGCACTGGATCGTCGTAGGCATCGACCCCCACAGCACTGGCGTCGATGCAGGGCAACGCCCGCCGGGCGGCACCGATCTCGTCAACGGCTACGGCCTCCCCGGCTGGGGTGGACCCCACCCACCGCCCGGAGACGAGTCGCACCACTACGTCTTCCGCCTGTACGCCCTCAAGGAACCGTGCGCCCTCCCGGACGCCCCCCGCGCCGACGAGGTTCGTCAGACTGTCGAGAAGCATGAACTGGCCGACGGCACCCTGGTCGGGCTGTACCACCGCTGAGCGTCACGCCGCCGAGTGCCGCTGCGGCCGGCCTTGCGCAGGAAGCGCCGCAGCCGTGCCTGCGGCCAGGTGTTGATCACGTGTTCTCGCAGGTCCGGACCAGTCGGCGGTCGGGCGCCACCACCGCTCGGCACCATCATCGGAGTCCTGAACCGTCCCCACACCGTCTTCCTCGACCGCTACGGCCGTTGATTCGAACGCGCTACTGAACGACTCTCAGGAGTCTGTTCGGTGACCCTGGGCCGATGTTGCGCAGGACTCCGGTCGTTGCCCTCGTTACGAGAGCACCGGATACGGTGGCCGGGCTGGCGGAGGGGCGGAGGGCGAGGTAGAGGGCTGCAGCGCCTGCGGCGTGTGGGGCCGCCATGGAGGTACCGGAGAGGGTTGCGATGGCGGTGTCGCTGGTGTGCCAGCCTGCCGTGACCTGCGATCCGGGGGCGAACAGGTCCAGGACGGATCCGTAGTTGGAGTAGCCGGCCCGGTAGTCGGTACTGGTGGTGGCGCCGACGGTGACGGCGGCCCTGACCCGGGCGGGTGAGTAGTTGGCCGCATTCGCATTGGAGTTGCCGGCGGCCACGGTGTAGGTGATGCCGGAGGCGATGGAATTGCTTACCGCTCTGTCCAGTGCGGTGCTGGCGCCTCCGCCCAGTGACATGTTGGCGACGGCGGGTCTGATGCGGTTCCGGGTGACCCAGTCGATGCCCTCGATGAGTCCGGAGACGGTTCCGGTGCCGGCGTCATCGAGGACGCGCACCGCCACGATTCGCGCAGCTTTGGCTACGCCGTAGGTGGTGCCGGCGACGGTGGTGGCGACGTGGGTGCCGTGGCCGTTGCCGTCGGAGGCGACGTTGTCGCCGTCGACGGCGTCGTACCCGTAGGCGGCCCGACCGGCGATCTGTTGGTGGGTGACGCGCACCCCGGTGTCGATGACGTACACGGTCGTGGCCCTGCCCTCTGAATCGGGATAGGTGTAACTTCGGCTCAGAGGAAGGCGGGGTTGATCGATCCGGTCCAGATTCCACGGGGGGTTGAACTGCGTCGCATCGAGCCGGACGGTTCTGTCCTGCTCGACTGATGCGACGGCCGGGTCTGCCGCGAGGCTTCTGGCTCCGGCGTGGCTGACGCGGACGGCGTAGCCATTGAGCGCGGCGGTGTAGGTGCGCCGGATGGTGGCGCCGTACTTGGCCGCCAGCTCATTGCCTTCCGGGGATGCTGCCCTGAACCCGGCGGTCTTCTTCAGTACGACGATGTAGCTGTTGTCGATGGAAGCGACAGAACCCGTATGCAGGATCTTGCCTGCGGCTGCGGTTGTTGCTTGAGCAGGTAGCGCGGCAGCACAGCCGAGGACCGCGGCCATAGACGCTGCGGCACTCGCGGCGGTGATCCGCCACAGGCGGCGGGCGAGCGATCCTGGCATCCTGCCTCCTTGTCCGGGGCGTCCTGACTGTGTGCGGATGTGTCAGTTTTGAGATGCCCGGCGCCTCAGCACCTCAAGGCGATCTCGTCCGCAGTGAACACTGACGAGTGATAGCTGACCTGAGCCAAGTGCCGACTTCGGCGGACCGGGGGTCTCGTTTGGATCACCGAGCGGACCACAGGAAGATGCCTGCGATGTGGAGTTCGGCCAGGACGGCGTGGGCGAGCATGGACAGGGTGATGTGCCGGTACCGGCCCGGTGTAACGGCGGACCTCGTACTCGTCCAGGTCGCACTCGTTCTTCGCCGCCTGGTCGGGTAGGACAGCGCCGCATCGCTGCGGCGGTCCCCCTCAGAGCCGTGCGGGCCCGTTGTCCGAGCACACGGCTCAAGCAAGCCCCGAGGCTCGCAAGCATGTGAAGGTGCTGGCTTATGTCTGCGGCGCCGCCCGGCCCAGTAGTCGGTGAGAGCGGAGTCGCCGAAGATCCACCTGTCCCTCCTGGCCTTGTTGAACATGCCGAAGTAGCCGGCGGTGACCCAGTGCTTCGGCTTGTTCGGGCCTTGGCCTCGGCGGCCAGCCGTTTCCGGATGCGTCGCACGGCTGCCGTACTCAGCTTGATCAGTAGCACCGTCCCGCCGCGCCAGCGGCGGACGCTGAAGCCCGGGAAATCGCAGCCCTCGGATCGCATCCTGGCAACCCCTGCCCGGCCTGAACCCATAAGAGCAGACGGCCGCAGACACGGCCGGCGCGGTGCGGGCCGAGATGACGCTTCATCCGCCGACGCACAAGACGCGGCAACCGCAGCGGCCTGCGACGGCAGCCGCCTGCAGGAGAAGGCTGCCGCCGGCGCCGCGGACCAGGGCAAGCTGCCACCCGGGCGAGCCGGTGGTCGGCAGGAGCACGGGCCGACCGCGTGGAGGTTGTCACTCTCGCGCAGGCGGCCGCAGACGCCGGTCATCGAGGACGCGGGCCCTTCTCCCATAGGGCCGCCGCACTCTATTCAACCAGTTGGTTGACAATGCGAGAGTTCAACCCTAGGCTATTTAACCAATCGGTTGAATATGCGAGGTGCGTGGTGGCCGACGACCGGCTGTCCCAGGTGTTTTCCGCTCTGGCCGACCCGACCCGGCGCGACATCGTGGCCCGGCTTGCCGCCGGGGACGCCACGGTCAACGAACTGGCCGAACCGTACGACGTCACGGTGCAGGCGGTGTCCAAGCACATCAGGGTGCTGGAAGACGCCGGTCTGGTCAGTCGCCGCAGGGATGCCCAGCGGCGGCCCTGCCACCTCGAAGCAGAGGTCTTCGACCTGATGACGAAGTGGATCGAGCGTTACCGGCGTGAGGCGGAGGACCGTTTCCGTCGTCTCGACGCACTCCTCGATCAGATGGACGAGCAGCCGGTGACGGGCACCCCGACGGAGGAGGCGGCATCATGAGCACCACCGACAGGCAACACCACAACGAAACGCGGATCGTGGCCGACCCGGCTCTGCCCACCATCGTGATCACCCGGGAGTTCGACGCTCCGCCGGAGCGGGTGTTCCGCGCGTACACCGACCCCGATCTGGTCATCCAGTGGCTCGGCCCGCGGCGGCTCACGATGCGGATCGACCGGTACGACGCCCGCAGCGGCGGCTCCTATCGCTATGTACATCGCGACGACGACGGGACCGAGTACGGCTTCCACGGCGTGTTCCACGAGGTCCGCCCCGACGAGCGCATCGTCCAGACCTTCACCTACGACGGCTTCCCGGACGGCGTCAGTCTGGAGACGGCCGTCTTCGAGGACCTCGGTGGTCGCACCCGGGTCACCACCAAGTCGCTCATGGACTCCATCGAGGCCCGCGACGCGATGCTCAAGAGCGGCATGGAGTACGGCGTCCGCGAAGGCTACGAGCGGCTCGACGAACTGCTCAGCAGCGGCCGGAGCGGCAGCCCTGACCGACGCACCGATACGGAGGCTTGAGGTCATGACGAGGGCAGCCGATGAACACCGCACCGTCGCACGCGCATTCACCGACCGCGTGCGCGGCACGCATCCAGAGGCATGGAACAACCCGGCGCCGTGCGAGGGGTGGGTCGCCCGAGACGTGGTGCGTCACCTCGTCGGATGGTTCCCGGACTTCCTGAAGGCCGGTGCCGGCGTCGAACTGCCGAAAGGGCCGTCGGTGGACGACGACCCGGTCGCCGCCTGGGCGGTGCACAGCGACGGGGTACAGGCCCTCCTCGACGATCCCTCCACAGCGGACAGGACGCTTTCGAACCCGCACATCGGAGAAACGCCGCTGGACCAGGCCGTCGACCGCTTCTACACCGCCGACGTATTCCTGCACACCTGGGACCTGGCGCGGGCCACCGGCCAGGAGGAACGCCTCGATCCCGACAGGTGCGCCCAGATGCTCGACGGGATGCTGCCGCTCGACGACGTCCTCCGCGAGAGCGGACACTACGGCCCACGTGTCGAAGTGCCCGAGAGCTCCGACGTACAGACCCGCTTGCTCGCCTTCATCGGCCGCAGGCCCTGACGCCCGTCCCCACAGGTACGTACGCGCGGCTGCAGGAGTGCCTGCCGACTGCAGGAGCAGGATGCTGGAGTCAGGATGCGGATCGTCTGTGTCGTTCTCGTTCTGGTCGCCGCGAACCTGCTCAACAACTGGCTCGTGCGGGGCCCCTTCGCGTACGTGCTCACGTGTGTGACGGCGACGGCCGTGCTGGTACTGATCGCCCGCTGGGACGGTCTCACCTTGGCCGATCTGGGGCTCGACGCAGCGGGTGTGCGCCGGGGACTGCGGTGGGCGCCCGTCCTGGCCGGTGCCGTCCTCGCCGTCCTCCTGCTCCTTTTCGCCGTTCCGGCCGGCCGAGAGGCGTTCCGGGATGCCAGGGCCGTCGACCAGTCCGCGGAGCAGCTGCTGTGGCGGGTGCTGGTGCGGGTCCCGTTCGGCACCGTGCTGCTGGAGGAGACCGCCTTCCGCGGTGTTCTGTGGGCCATGGTCCGACGCCGACGCGGAACGGCGTGGGCCACCACCGTGTCATCACTGCTCTTCGGTCTCTGGCATCTGCTGCCGTCCCGCGGGCTCAACCGTTCCAATACCGCCGTGGCAACGGCTTTCGGAAGCAGTTCGGCAGACGTGACACCGACCGTCATCGTGGCCGTCGTGGCCATGGTCGCCGCCGGGGTGATCCTGTGCGAGCTGCGGCGCCGTTCCGGCAGCCTGCTGGCTCCGGCGGCGCTGCACTGGGCGATCAACGGTTTCGGCTACGCGCTGGCATGGGCGGCGCCCCGCGTCTAGAGCGCGTCCACGGCGCTCACCTTCCAGCCCTCGGAGGTGCGGGTGAGCGTCATCCGCACCCGGTTCAGATCCACGCGAGACCCCGTGACCTGGGTGCTCGTGGTGACCTGGTTGACGAAGAGCAGGACCACGGCCTTGTCCGGTCCGGCCGACACGACGGACGCCGCGGGTCGGCCACCGTCTGCGGGTGCCGCCACCGTCGCCTTCACCACGCCGTGGTACTTCCTGGCGGTCGGTCCGACCACCTTCGTCGTGGTCCTTCCGTACTCGGCGCGGAAGGACCCGGTCAGATGGGTGCGGGCCCGGGCGAAGTCACGGTCGAGATGCCGGTAGTCGTACGACAGGACGACGGGCGCCGCCTTCCGCGCGGCCGCGAGCGCCTCTCCCCGAGCCTGTTCCGCGCGCCGCCCCTCCCGGTACTGCCACCCGAGCACGGCGACGGCGATCAAGCCCCCCGCGAGCACGACGCAGAGCGCCATGGTGAGCAGCCGTCGCCAGGGCCGTCGTACAAGCGCGCTCTCCTCCGGCACCTCCTCGGACTCCAGTGCCTCCTGGGACAGTTCCTCGGACTCCGGTGCCGGCTCCGGCGGGTCGTCCCACCCGTCACCGCCCGGAGGATCGATCACCACCGTGCGCCCGGAGTACCGCTCCTCGGCCCGTGGTGGTGCCTCGTCCGCGAGGTGCTCCACGCGTCGGGTGCGCTTGGCCGCCGCGCGGGCGGCCGCGGTCATGGTGCGGCGGGCGGGGGAGCCGGCGCCGCGGCCTCGCGAGGTCGTGTTCACCACGGTCTTTCTCCTCAACTCTCGTGCCTGCTGTTCGTACGGGAGGCGGGTCGTCAGCCCACGAACTCGACGCCGGACGTCAGCCAGTGGCCGTCCTGGAGTACGAGGTCGAGCTGGAGCCGGTACGTGCGCGCCTCCCCGTTGGGCACGGCGGTGTTGGTCACCTTGCTGTCGGCGACGACCAGGACCCGGGCGGACCGGGTGTCGGACCGCACGACGCCCGCTTCGAGGACCTGCCCCTCGGACACGGACTTGTTCTCGGCGACCAGCTCGGTCAACTGCTCGGTCTGCGCGGCGAACTGCTCCTTGAAGTCGCCGGTGGCGCTCTTGAGCACGTTCCCGCTGTCCCGGTCGTAGTGGCGGTAGTCGAGCGAGGTGAAGTTCAGCGCCGACTGGCGGGCCGCCGCCAGGATGTCCTGCCGTCGCTGCTCGGCCGCGCGCTGCCCGGACAGCCCCACGGCCAGCCAGACCGACAACGCGGTCGTCAGGACGGTCGCGACGACGAGTCCGGCGGACAGCGCCCTGCGACGCCCCCGCTTCGTACCGTCGGCGTTCATGCCATCGGTCCGACGAGTAGCCATTGCCACGACTCCTTTCCGAAGACGGTCTGTTCGCCGCCCGTCGAGCCGATCTCGACGGGCCTCCCATCCGGGCCGGTGGCGGTGCCCGTGTCCGGGTCGTACGGGGTGACGTACGCGGCGCGTTCGGCGCCGTACGAACCCGCCGACGCGCCGGGGGCGTTCTGCGCGCCGCGCACCGAGGTGTCGCTGCCGCGCGGCGCCGTGCAGCGCGCGTCGGTGTTCGCCGGGCGGGTGCTGGTGTCGGCGGGGTCGCGCCGCTGCGTCCCGCCGTACCCCTGGGTGCACGGCGGCGGGTCGTCGGCGCCCAGGACGAGGCCGAAGTGGGTGGTGCCGTCGCCCGGGACGACCGTGTAGCTGCCGGAGACGACGACCGGGAAGGTGACCAGGGCCTGTTCGACTCCGGGCAGCCGCGCCACGGTGACCTGGCCGCCGCTGATGAGGTTGGCCAGCAGGACCGGCAGATCCGGCCGGGTCGACTTCAGCAGGGAGTCGATCTCCTGCGCGGCGGGCGTCGCGTTGCCGATCAGCCGGCGCAGGTCCCCGTCGCTGGACTTCAACTCAGCGGTGAGCGCCGCCAGATCGCGGGAGAACGACTTGATGGACGAACCCTGGTCGGCCTGGGTCTTGAGCACCGTCCGCGAGTCCTCGATCAGTGAGATCGTCTCCGGGAGCGTGTCGGACGCCGCTTCGACGAGTTCGTTCCCCGAGTCCACGAGCCGGCTCAGCTGTGGCCCGGTGCCGGAGAAGGCCTTGCCCAGCTCGTCGACGGTCGTGCGCAGATCGTCCTTGCCGACCGAGTTGACCAGCCGGTCGAGGCTGACGACGAGGTCGGTGGTGGGCAGCGGCACCCGGGTGCGCTCGCGCGGTATCGGGCTGCCGTCGAGCAGGTACGGGCCGCCGGTCCGCCGCGGTTGCAGATCGACGTACTGCTCGCCCACCGCCGAACGGTTGGCGACCACCGCCAGGGTGTCGGCCGGGATACGGGGCGCGTCGTCCTCGATCTCCAGGGCCACCGACACCCCGGAGCCGGACAGCCGCAGCTCGCCCACCCGGCCCACCGGCACCCCTCGGTAGGTGACCTCGGCGCCGGAGAAGATGCCCCCGGACGCCGCGAAGTCGGCCCGCACGGTGTAGCCGCGGTCGAGGACGCCGTCCACCAGGCCCGTGTACTCGGCGCCGACGTACGACACCCCGACGGCGGTGAGGGTGGCGAAGGCGAGCAGCTGGGCCTTGACCGTACGGGTGATCACGGCTGTATTCCCTTCAGCATGAGCTCGGCGAGCGCGAGGTCGATCCCCGCCGGGAGGCGGCCGGAGTCCCCTCGGGGGCCGTAGCCCGCGGTGCACACCGGCGGGCACAGCAGGTCGTCGCCGTCCGTGGGCGCCGAGGGCTTGACCGGAACCTCCGGGGTCTCGGGCAGCGGGGTGGGTGTCGGGACGCCGGGTACGTCCGGGAGCTCCGGCGATTCCGGCAGGTCCGGGATGTCGGAACCGTCGTCCCCGTCACCGGAGCCGCCGGACTCGCCGGGCTTGTCCTTGACGTTGCCGTAGATGCCCGCCAGGTCGAGGTCGGCGGTGACGGCGAGGTTGACGTAGTCGCCCTTGACGGCGTCGACCACGTTGCGCGGGAACGGGTAAGTGGTCAGCAGTTCAAGGGAGTTGGGCAGGTCGTCGCCGGCCTTGTTGAGCTGCTGCAGAATCGGCTTCAGCTGCTTGAGATTGGCGACGGTGTCGTTCCGCGAGGCGTTCACGACCCGGGTGCCGGCCTTGCTCAGTTTCGAGAGGGCCGTGAGCATCCGCGTCAGGTCGCGGCGCTGGTCGGCGAGGACCTTCAGCGCGGGCGGCAGCGTGTCGACGGCCTTGGCGATCGTCTTCTTCTCCTTCCTCAGCCGCTTGGCCAGCCGGTCGATGCCCTTGAGGGCGCGGACGATGTCGGCACGCTGCCCGTCGAGGCCGCCGAGGAACGTGTCGAGTTCCTCCAGCAGGGACCTGACCCGGTTCTCGCGGCCTTCCAGGGCCTTGTTGAGCTCCACGGTGATCGTCTTGAGCTGGGCGACGCCGCCGCCGTTGAGGAGCGCGGACAGGGCGGACAGCACCTCCTCGATCTCCGGGTTGCGGCCGCTGCGGGACAGCGGGACGCGGTCGCCGTCGCGGAGCCGTCCGACGGGGGCGGTGCCGACCGGCGCGGACAGCGCCACGTACTTCTCGCCGAGCATGCTGGTCTGCCGGAGATCGGCGACCGCGTTGGCGGGCAGCTTCACCGAGTCGGCGACGCGCAGCCGCACCCGGGCGTGCCAGCCGTCCAGCTCCACCTTCTCGACCGCGCCCACGGTGACGTTGTTGACCTTGACCGCCGACTGCGGCACCAGATCCAGTACGTCCCTGAACTCGACCGTGACGTGGTAGGCACGGCCGTCCGCCGCCGCTCCTCCGGGGAGCTGGACGTCGTACCAGCCGTTGAACCCGCAGCCCGACAGCAGCAGCGAACCGGCGGCCGTCCACACGACCATCCGTCCCCCGCGCGCCACGGTCATGACTCGGCTCGTACGTGGGCTCATGCGCGGGCCTCCAGGATTCCGCCGAGCGTTCGGTCGACCGTGCCCGTCACCGCGGGGGCCGTAGGTACCTCGGGCAGGGAGTCGAAGAGCTTCTTCAGCTCCGCGCAGTCGGGGTTCTCGCCGCCCTCGTCCCCAGTCGTCTTCAGCAGGGAGCACAGGAGGGATGCCGGATCCTGCGGCTCCTCTGGGTTGTTGCGGGTGTCGAGGGTGCCGGCGGAGGCGTTGTAGGCGTTCTGCAGGTTCGACAGACCCGTGGGGGCGACCTCCAACAGCTCCTCCAGCGCGGCGCGTTGGGTGACGAGGACCTTGGTGACCTTGCTGAGGCCCCGCACGTTCGAGGTCAGTGACTTCTTGTTCTTCTTCACGAACTCCGACACGTCGCCGAGTGCCGCCCCCAGATGCTTCAGCGCCGCCGCGAGATCCTCGCGCTCCCCGGCGAGTTGCTCCGCCACCTTGGCGAGGCTGGTGTTGAACGACCGCACGCGTCGGTCGTCGGCCGCCAGCGCGGCCGTGAACACCTGGAGGTTCTGTACGGTGCCGAACAGGTCGCCCCGCCCGTCGGACAGCGTGGTGACGGCCTGCGAGAGGTCCTCGACGGTCTGGTTGAGGTTCTCGCCCTGGCCTTCGAGGTTGTCCGCGCTCACCCCCAGCAGCTGCGACAAAGAACCGTCCTTGTTCGCGCCCTTCGGGCCGAGCGCCTCGGACGTGGTGTGCAGGCTGTCGAAGATCCGGTCCAGCTCGACGGGGACGGCCGTGCGCGACTCGGGAATGACGTCGCCGTCCCGCAGCACCGGGCCCTTCCGGTACACCGGCAGCAGTTGCACGTAACGGTCGCTGACCACCGAGGAGTTGATAATGGCGGCCTGCGCGTCCGCGGGCAGCTTGCGGCCCTCCTCGTACTCCAGCTCGACGCGCACCCGGTTGCCCTCCGGCGTGATCCGCTTGACCTCGCCGATGCGGATGCCGAGGACGCGGACGTCCGAGCCGGGGTAGATACCGACGGTGCGCGGGAAGTACGCCGTGACCCGGACGGCCTGGGGGCGCGGCCACAGCACGACGGCGAGCGCGGCGAGGACCGCGAGCGCGGTGAGCAGTGCCAGGGTGCGCCGGGCGGACAAGCGGCTGGTCATCGTGAGCCTCCCGTGCGTGGCACCACCGGGGCGGCGACCATGTTCTGGACGTAGGAGTCGAACCAGCGGCCGTTGCCGAGGGTGTTGGTGAAGACCCGGACGTAGGGCGCGAGCAGCTTGACGCTCCGGTCGAGGCTCGCCTGGTTGCGTTCGAGCATCCTGACGAAGGTGTTGAGGTTCTCGAGCGCGGGCCCGATCACCTCGCGGTTGTCGTCGACCAGGCCGGAGAGCTCGATGCCCAGCAGGGCGGAGCTCTTGAGCAGCTTGTGGATCGCCGTGCGCCGCTTGCTGATCTCCTTGAACAGCTTGTCGCCGTCCTTCACCAGCGCGGAGAAGTCCTCCGAGTGCTCGGCCAGCACCCCGGTGACCCCGTTCGCGTGGTCGAGGAGCTCGCGCAGCGCCTTGTCGCGCGAGGCCACCGTCCGGGAGATCCGTGACAGTCCCCTGATGGATGCCCGCACCTCCGCGGGCGAGTCCTGGAAGGTGGTGGCGATCGTGTCCAGCGCCTTCGCGAGCTGCTCCGTGTCGACCTCCTCCGTCGTGGTCGTCAGGTCGCTGAACGCCTGCACGACGTCGTACGCGGACACCGTCCGCCGCAGCGGGATCTCGCTGCCCGCCTTCAGTTGGCCGCGTCCCTTCGGGTGCAGCGCCAGGTACTTCGCGCCGAGGATCGTCTTGACGCGGATCGACGCACCGGTCTCGGTGCCGATGTCCGGGTCGTCCTTGACCTTGAAGGTCACCTTGACGTGGTCGCCGTCCAGATCGACGTCCTCGACCTTGCCGACCTTTACCCCGGCGATCCGTACCTCGTCGCCCGGCTTGAGTCCGCCCGCCTCCGAGAAGGCGGCGCTGTACGTCTCGCCGCCGCCGATCACCGGCAGGCTGTCGGCGTTGAACGCGGCCACGGTCAGTAGCGCGAGGGTGGTGAGTCCGACCGCGCCGACGACCACGGGGTTACGGTCCCGGAACGGCTTCAGCCGCGGGCGGCCCGCCTTGCGGGGCAGCCTGATCCTCGGCAGCTTCGGTGGCAGTATGCGCACCTTCATCAGGGGTTCGGGGCGGCGGCGCCGCGTCCTGCGCGGCATGATGCGGATCCTCATGCGCCGCACCTCGCCCGCGCCACGTGGAACTCGGGGGTGAGCACCTGTTTCGTCTTCGGCAGCACGATGCGGCCGTCGAAGTCGCAGAGGTAGAAGTTGAACCACGAGCCGTAGGACGCCGTCCCCGTCAGCTCGGTGAGCTTGTTCGGCAGCCGCTTCAGCACGCCCTCCACGGTCTTCTCGTTCCTGTTCAGCGTTCCGGTGAGTTCGCCCAGCTCGGTGATGTCGTCCTTCAGCGGCGGGCGGGCGTCGTGGAGGAGCCCCGACGTGGCCTCCGTGAGGTCGCCGATGCTCACCAGGGACTCCCCGATGGGCTTGCGGTCGGCGGACAGCCCGGAGATCACCCGCCGCAGCTGCTTCAGCAGTCCGGAGAAACGGCCACCGCGCTCGTCGAGCGTCTTCAGTACGGAGTTGAGGTTGTCGATCACGGAGCCGATCAGCTCGTCGCGGTCGGCGAGCGTCGTGGTGAGCGACGCCGTGTGCGCGAGCAGGCTGTTCACCGTGCCGCCCTCGCCCTGCAGGGTTTTGATGATCTCGGTGGCGAGCTGGTTGACGTCGTTCGGGCTGAGCGCGGCGAACAGCGGCTTGAAGCCGTTCAGCAGCGCGTTGAGGTCCAGCGCGGGCTGGGTCCTGGACAGCGGGATGGTGCCGCCGGGCCGCAGCCGGGTGCCGTCGCCGGCGCCCTCGGTGAGCGCGATGTACCGCTGCCCGAGCAGGTTCCGGTAGCGGACGACCGCGCCGGTACTGGTGAGCAGCGGGCGCTCCGCGGTGACCGTGAAGGTGACCTCGGCCACCGTCCGGTCCTTGATCCGGATGCCCTCGACCTCGCCGACCCGCACCCCGGCCACGCGGATGTCGTCGCCTTCCTCCAGGCCGGTCACATCGCTGAACACCGCCCGGTACGAGTCCTTCGGCGCGAACGAGATGTTGACGATGGTGGCGGCGAGCAATGCCGTCGCCAGGATGGTGACCAGCGCGAACAGGCTGAACTTGACCAGCGGCGCCATGGTCTGGCGAGCTCCCGTCGTCCTCATGCGACGCTCACCGCCGTCCCACGGGCCAGCGGTCCGAACAGCAGGGTCGCGACGGGCGGCACCTCGTCCGCCGGTACGCCCATGACGGGGGCCACGAGCGAGCCCACGGCCCGCTGCTCGGCCTCGGTGGCGGACACCTTGACACCTCCGGGCAGGGTGTCGCTCGAACCGCCGGACGACGTACCGTCGTTGAGGTCGGTGTGGGGTGCGGGCACCTGCGGATTCGGCAGACCCCGGCAGTTCGGCCCGGACCGCTCGGCGTAACGCGGCTCCTCACCGGGCTCGTACGCGGCCTGCGGGCGGACGACTTCGAGGGTGATCCGCATCCGGCCGCCCCGGAACGCCTCCTGAGACGCCTTCTCCTGCCGGACCAGGCCTTCGAGGAGGCAGGGGTACTCGGGTGAGTAGCGGGCGAACAGCTTCAGGGTGGGGCGGGAGACCCGGCCCAGCGTGATAAGCCGGTCGCCGTTCGCGTCGAAGAAGTCCTCCCCGGTGCCGGCGACGGTCGCGGTGGTGCGGAGCGCGGCGGCCAGCCGGTCCTTCTTCTCGACGATCGTGCGGCTGGTGGTGACCGTGTTCCGCAGGATCCGCATCAGGTCGGGCGCCGCGTCCCCGTACACCTCGGCGACATCGGCGAAGCGCGAGATGTCCTCCTTGAGGGACGGCAGATGCGGGTTGAGGCGGCGCAGATAGCTTTCGACGCGGGTGAGGTTGTCGCCGATCCGGTCGCCGCGGCCCTCCAGCGCGGTGGCGAACGCCGAGAGCGTGGCGTTCAGTTCAGCCGGCTTGACCGTGCGCAGCAGCGGCAGCAGGTCGTTCAGCAACCGCTGCAGTTCCATGCCCACCTTCGTTCGGTCCTGGGTGATGACGTCCCCGGCGCGGATGGGCCGGGCCGAGGAACCGCGCGGTGCCACGAGGTCGACGTACTTCTCGCCGAACAGCGTCTTGGGCAGCAGCCGCGCGTGCACGTCGGACGGGATGGACGCGACGTACTCCGGCTTGAGCGCGATGTCGAGGGTCGCTTTCTCGCCGTCCGCGCGCACCGCGCGGACCTCGCCGACCAGCAGCCCGCGCAGCTTGACGTCGGCGCGCGGATCGAGCTGGTTGCCGAGGCTGCCGGCCTCCAGGGTGATGCGCACCACCGAGGTGAAGGCCTGCTGGTAGACGGCCACGGCGAGCGACAGCAGCAGCGCGAGCACGGCGATGAAGGCGATGCCGTACAACCGAAGTCTCAGTACTCTCATCGACCTCACCCCGCGATCCGTACGGTCGTGTTGGCGCCCCAGATCGCGAGGCTCAGGAAGAAGTCCAGGACGTTGATGGCGACGATCGAGGTCCGCACCGCACGGCCCACGGCGACGCCGACCCCGGCGGGACCGCCGCTCGCGTAGTAGCCGTAGTAGCAGTGCACCAGGATGATCAGTACGGCGAAGACGATCACCTTGCCGAAGGACCACAGCACGTCGACGGGCGGCAGGTACTGGTGGAAGTAGTGGTCGTACGTGCCGGTCGACTGCCCGTAGTAGACGGTGGTGATGGTGCGGGCGGCGAGGTAGGAGGACAGCAGGCCGATCACGTACAGCGGGATCACGGCGACGAAACCGGCGACCATCCTGGTGGTCACCAGGAACGGCAGCGAGGGGACGCCCATCACTTCGAGCGCGTCGGTCTCCTCACTGATCCGCATCGCGCCGAGCTGTGCGGTGAACCCGGCGCCGACCGTGGCGGACAGGGCGAGCCCGGCCACCAGCGGGGCGATCTCCCGGGTGTTGAAGTACGCCGACAGGAACGCCACGAAGTTGGAGGTGCCGAGCTGGTTGAGGGCCGCGTAGCCCTGAAGGCCCACCTCGGTGCCGGTGAAGAACGACAGGAAGGCGATGACGCCGACCGTGCCACCGACAACGGCCAGCGCCCCGCGCCCGAAGCTCACCTCGGCGAGCAGCCGCAGGATCTCCTTCTTGTAGCGGCGCAGGGTGCGGCCCGTCCACGCGAGAGAGCGGCCGTAGAAGGAGAGTTGGGTGCCCAGCTCCTCCAGCGAGCGGAGCGGGCGGTCGAGGAGTCGTAGAGGTCGCATCGTCGGTTCCCTCAGCCCCTCTGCGGGACGACTTGGAAGTACACCGCCGTCATCACGAAGTTGGTCACGAACAGCAACATGAAGGTGATCACCACTGACTGGTTGACCGCGTCACCGACGCCCTTGGGGCCGCCCTTCGCGGTGAGCCCCTTGTACGAGGCGACGATCCCGGCGATCGCCCCGAACACCAGCGCCTTCACCTCTGCCGCCCACAGGTCGGAGAGCTGGGCGAGGGTGGTGAAGGACGCCAGATACGCGCCGGGCGTGCCGTTCTGGAGGATCACGTTGAAGAAGTAGCCTCCGGCCACGCCGACGACCGACACCAGGCCGTTGAGCAGTACGGCCACCACCATGGAGGCCAGTACGCGGGGTACGACCAGCCGGTGGATCGGGTCGATGCCGAGTACCTGCATGGCGTCGATCTCGTCCCGGATCTTGCGCGCCCCGAGGTCCGCGCAGATCGCCGTGCCGCCCGCGCCCGCGATCAGCAGCGCGGTGACGATCGGCGAGGCCTCCCGCAGGACGGCGAGGACGGAGGCGGCACCCGAGAAGGACTGGGCGCCGAGCTGCCGGGTCAGGCTGCCTATCTGGAGGGCGATGACAGCCCCGAAGGGGATCGACACGAGGGCCGTGGGAAGGATCGTGACGCTCGCGACGAACCATGCCTGCTGGATGAACTCCCGTGCCTGGAACGGCCGTCGGGGTATGGTCCGCACGACGTCCAGCGCCATCGCGAACAGGTTGCCCGAGTGCCGCAGCGCTCCGGTCGGTGACAGGCTCACGCTCCGGCCACCTCCTTCCGGTGCAGCTCGGCCTCTCGTCGTGCGATGGCCTCCCAGCGGGGCGGCCTGGTGATGCCCGGACCCGGCAGCAGGCGGGAAGGCAGCTCCTGACTGCCGGGCGTCGTGGTGTCCCCGCCGTCGCCGAGCTGTGCCAGCTCCTGCTCGACCTGGGCGGCGTCCTTCTCCTCCGCCATGCCGATCGGCCCCTGCATCCGGCCGTTCAGGAACTGGCGTACGACGGGCTCGTCGCTGGTCAGCAGCTTCTCGCGGGGGCCGAACATCACCAGCTCGCGCCGGAACAGCAGCCCGATGTTGTCCGGCACCTGGCGGGCCGAGGCGATGTCGTGCGTGACGATCAGGAAGGTGGCGTCGATCTGCGCGTTGAGGTCGACGATCAGCTGGTTGAGGTAGGCGACGCGTACGGGGTCGAGGCCCGAGTCGGGCTCGTCGAAGAGGATGATCTCGGGGTCCAGCACCAGGGCCCGGGCCAGCCCGGCCCGCTTGCGCATACCGCCGGAGATCTCGCCGGGCAGCTTCCCCTCGGCGCCGATCAGCCCGACCATGTCCATCTTCTCCAGCACGATCCGCCGGATCTGGCTCTCGGATTTCCGGGTGTGCTCGCGCAGCGGGAAGGCGATGTTGTCGTAGAGGTTCATCGAGCCGAACAGCGCGCCGTCCTGGAACAGCACCCCGAACAGCTTCCGCACCTCGTACAGGTCGTGCTCACGGAGCTTGGTGATGTCCCGCCCGGCGACCTTGATCGAGCCGCGTTCCGGCTTCAGCAGCCCGACGAGCGTCTTGAGGAACACCGACTTGCCCGTGCCCGAGGGGCCGAGCATGACCGATACCTCCCCGGCGGGCAGCGTCAGCGAGACGTCCTGCCAGATGACCTGGTGACCGAAGGACTTGGTCAGCCCTTCCACACAGATCTCGACACCCATCCGGTCCACCCTTCAGCCGTGGAGCAGCTCTCACATCTGCTCTACGGGGAGGGGCGGGGCGTCCGTCGCGACGAGGCCAATTTTTTTCGGACGGGTTTACGGACGGGGTGTGGACGGGTTCGCGGACGGCTGGCCAGGCAGCCTTAACAGCCTCCTGACCTGCGCGTTTACGGGAGCTCGGTCGCGGTGGGGAGGGAGAGGGGGGTGGCCGGTACGACGGACGTGTCCGGAACCGACGACACCGGCGGCACTGGGGGGACGGCGGACTCGACCGGTACATCGGGCGCGTCCGGCACGTCCAGCACATCTGGCGCATCGGGGATATTCGGTATGTCTGGTATGTCCGGTGTGTCCGGCAGCTCCGGCACGCCTGGGACCTCGGGAACCTCGGGCGCAGGCAGCCCCGGAAGCGGGGGCACCGAGACCTCCGACAAGGGCGGCACGGACAGCGGCAGCATCGATCCGTCGTCGGCCGCGGATCCCGCCGGACCGTCGCCGGGAGCCGCCGACGCGGGCGACGATTCGCGCGGCTCCGGCCCGCGCACCCGGCCGTCCCCGTCGGTCGTGAGCGCCTCCGAGGGCCCGGACACGGAAGGCCGCGGAGCCGGACCGTCCCCGCCCCCGTCGAGCGCGTACGGCAGCACGAACCCCGCCACCGCCAGGGTCGTGGCCGTCGAGGCGACGGCCACGACCTGTGCCTTCCCGCCTCCCCGCGGCCGTCCGCGCCCGAGCAGGAACAGCACCACCCCGAGCGTCCCGGCCAGCGAGGCGCGCAGCGTCCGCCGGGCCCGGGCGAGCAGCGACTCGACGGTCCGATAGCTCAGCCCCATCTTCACGGCGACCTGGCCGACGTCCAGGTCCTCGGACTTGAGCCACAGCGCCTCCGCCTGCCGGGCGGGGAGCTCCCCGCTGCGCACGGCCAGCCACTTCGCCTCGGCCCGGTCGCACACCGCTTCGTCGACGGGCACCGGGCCCGGTGCGATCAGCGTGGGGCTGGTGCGCACCTCGGCCTCGCGGTTGACCTGCCGGTACCGGTCGACGCACAACCTCATGGTCACGGTCGTCAGCCAGGCGCCGAGGCGCTCGTCGTCGAGGTCCGGTCGCTCGGCGGCGCGCAGCATCGCCTCGTGCACGGCGTCCTCGGCGTCCTCCGGGCTCATCGACCTGCGCCGGGCCACCTTGAGCAACTGCTCGCGGTGGCTCCACATGCGCTGCCAGCGGATGTGGTCCGCCTCTGTCCCGGCAGCCATGGCCGCCACTGTCTCAGCAGGCATGTCCGTCGCCATGAGGGCCCCTTCGCGCTCACTACGCCGGTCTCGTGCCGTCCGGCGGATGGCGACATTACCGCCCGGTATCCGCGGTTGTGGAGGGGGAGGGGTGCATCGTGTCCTCACCGTTGCTGGTCAGCGGGCCGGCACCGGGCAGCACATCACCGCCGGGCAGCTCAACACCCGGATCGGGTACGGGGAGCGGCGGCTCCTCCGTCTCCCGCGCTCCGCCCGCCGGACGGGACGGGGAGGGAGAGGGGGAGGGGGAGGGCGAGGCGGGCGGTGTGGACGGCGCAGGGGACGGACTCGCGCTCGGGCGCTCGGACGGCTCCGGCGAGGGTTCGCGTGTGCCGCTCGGTCGCGACGGCTCCGGTCGCGCGGACGACCCGCCGCTCTGGTCCGGCACCACCCGATGCCCTTCCAGGAAGTACGCGTACCAGGCCCGGACCGTGCGCAGATAGGCCTCCGAGTGGTTGTAGCCGAGGATCGCCCGATCCAGGTCGGCCGGGTCGGAGAGGTCCCGCCCGCCCGCGCACAGATAGCGCCCGGCGGCGAGCGCCGCGTCGAAAACGTTGTTCGGATCGTTCCGTCCGTCGCCGTTGCCGTCCGCGCCCCAGTGTGTCCAGGTCGACGGGATGAACTGCATCGGGCCGACCGCCCGGTCGTACGCCGTGTCCCCGTCGTACCGTCCGCCGTCGGTGTCCCAGATGACCGCGAAGGCGCCGCCGTTCAGCCGGGGGCCGAGAATCGGTGTCACGGCCGTGCCGTCCGAGGTCACCCGGCCGCCGCGCGCCTGCCCCGACTCCACCTGGCCGATGGCGGCCAGCAGCTGCCACTCCAGCCGGCATCCCGGTGCGGTGCCCGCGAGCTCCGACTCGGCGCGCCGGTACGCGGCGAACACGGTCGCGGGCAGTGCACCGCCGGCCCGCCCCGCGGCCATGTCCTCGCCGGACTTCCCGGCCCGCAGTGGCGGAAGCTCGGTGCGGTACGGGGCGTCGCCGGACACACTCGGCCCGTGCTCGGCGCCCGCCGCGTTCCGCGCCGCCTCCGCGACCTGTGCCGAGGCCCCCGGCGCCTGGGAGGCGGTCAGCGCGGCCATCGCCACCGCCGCGATCGCCGTACATCTGGTCCCCCTGAGTGCCCCTCTCGCCGTACCGACCGTCCTGAACAACATGCCCACCGCCACCTCGCGGCCCCTCCCTGTGCGGATTCCGTCCTCTGCTCTACGCGGGCGGTCGGCACGTCCGTCGCCGGAGGAGGAGCATGCGGGAGAGCAGTGCCATCCGCGGGCTGATCAGTACTCCAGCTCGGGACGCAGGCGCAGCGGGCCGCCCACCGCGTGGAGGTGCCGCAGTACCTGGGCGTAGGAGTCGAAGAGCCCGGTCTCGTGGTACGCGATGCCGTGCCGGGCGCAGTAGGCGCGCACGAGTTCCTGGGCATGACGCAGGCTGGGCCGCGGCATGGAGGGGAAGAGGTGGTGCTCGATCTGGTAGTTGAGCCCGCCGAGCGCGAAGTCGGTGAGTCGGTGACCCCGGATGTTCCGTGACGTCAGTACCTGCCGACGCAGGAAGTCGACCTTGTCGTCCTTGCCGAACAGGGCCATGCCCTTGTGGTTTGGGGCGAACGAGCACCCCATGTACAGGCCGAACAGACCTTGGTGCAGGAGGAGGAAGACCACGGCCTGCACGGGAGTCAGGACCAGGAACAGTGCGGCGAGATAGCCGCAGAGATGCGCCGTCAGCAGGCCCGCCTCGGCCACCTTGGTCGTCCGCGAGGTCGCCGTGCCGGTGCGGTCGAGCAGTGCCCGTACGCCGGCGACGTGCAGGGCGAGTCCTTCCAGCAGCAGCATCGGGAAGAACAGCCAGGCCTGGTGACGGGCCAGCCATGCGTACGCTCCGCTGCGGACGCGGGCGTGGTCCTCGGTGAAGGCGATCGCGCCGTCGGCGATGTCGGGGTCGCGGTCGACGTGGTTCGGGTGGGAGTGGTGCCGGTTGTGCTTGGCGATCCACCAGCCGTAGCTGAGGCCGATCAGCAGGTCGGCGTGCACGCGGCCGAGCAGGTTGTTGACACGCTTGGAACCGGCGATCTGGTGGTGTCCCGCGTCGTGCCCGATGAATCCGGTCTGGGTGAACATCACGGCGAGGAAGGCGGCGGTCAGCAGCTGCCACCACGACTGCCCGATCAGGGCGAACGCGGTCCAGCCGGCGGCCAGCAGGAGGAGATTCGCGCCGATTTTGACGGAGTAGTAGCCCGGCCGCCGCTTCAGCAGCCCGCTCCGCTTCACCTCACGGGAGAGCGCGGCGTAGTCGCTGCCCCGGGTTTCGGGAAGCGGGTTCGTCGTCTCGGCGTGCTGGGCCGTCGGATCGGTGCCCCGGTTGATGAAGTCAGTGCTCACGGTTTTTCCTCTCGGGATGCGCGGGCCGGTACGACCACCGGCGCGGGGGCAGGGCGCCGGCCGCGGGAAGCCCATACGGAAACAGACGGATGCAGCACGAGACAGGCCCGCGGTGCGGGCCTGTCTCGACGAGATGTGCTCAGAGCGCGCGAACCTGGTCGGCCCGCATGGTAGGTCGGGTATGCGCGCGGTCGCGCGATCCCGGGCTGTCGGTCGCCAGCCGTCGAAGAAAACCCCCGAAACGACAAAACGCCCGCTGTCAGAACTCCGCGGGCGCTTCCACGTTCGCAAACTTCAACTACAACCACTCGCCAAACGTCCGGTGCGCCGGGAACGTTCCCGCTTGGGCCGGTAAGGGCTCGGTGCCGCTCGCGGCGGGCGGTTCCGGAGGGGAGTACGGTTGCGGCACCGAGCGCGCCTCGTACGCCGTCACCCGTTTCGGCGTCGCCCTCGGAGAACGGCACAGGCCGGCGCACATCGGATCCGGCAGCGCGGTAGCGGATTTCCCGGCTACCGGGATGCTTCCGAAGCATTCCGGCGTCTGGCGTACGACCCTGAACCGATCAGTACGTCTGACCCGATCAGCACGGCTCCGAACTGATCAGCACGGCCCTGAACCGATCAAGAGGATGCGGACGCATGTATTCACAGGACGCGATCTCCGGCCGCCGCCGCGGCCGCCCCGAACCGACCCCGGAGATGCTCTCCGGACTGGCCTGCCTCATCTGCGGCACCGATTACCGGAACGCTCCCGATCCGGAGGTGGTGGTGGTCTCCCACCGCGACGACAAGCAGCTGCTCGCCTGCCACGGCACGTGCGCACGCATGGCGAGCGGGTCGGTCGACGGTCTGGACGAGACCCCCCTCCCGCTGGCCGAGCGCGTGCGCGGGCACGGGGCAGACGGCTTCTGATCGAGTACTCGCCTCCTCCCGCAAGGAAAACGAGTTCCGCCTGCCGTTGCACCCCGCCCACCTCGGGCGGATCGCCCCGGACGTACGGAAAAGGATCTTCCCGAACAGGGCTACGGCGAACAGTTCGGCGTCGCCGCGCTGCGCCAGGGCCAGGCGCTGTGGGGGATGGCCGCACTGTGTGCAGGACGAGAGGATGACGCAGTTCGCCATCGACCGTCAGCTGACCCTCATCGCCTGGGAGGCCATGAACCACTGGACGTCCACGGGCGCCTTCAGTGTCCATGTGTGCCACAAGAACAACGAGCTCGCGGGCTACTGCTCGGTGCTGCACGCCCTGCAGCTGGGCGGGCTGACCGGCAGCTACGGGCGGCGCCTGCGCGCCGTGGTCATCAGCTTCGGCGCCACGGCGCGCGAAGCGGTCACAGGCCTGGGCGCCATGGGAGTCTCCGACGTCACGGTGCTCACCCAGCGCGCCGCGGCGGCGGTGGCCTCACCGATGCCGTCGGTCGTGATGGGTCACTTCGAGGAGCACGAGGACGATCCGCTGGTCGGCCCGGGGTGCCACTACTACGGAGTGGACCACAGCCCGTCCCAGCTGTGGAACTCGGCCACTTGGGAGATCAGCGAGGCGCTCCTCCCCTATCTGCGCAAGGTCATGAGTACCCCGCTGTGTGGCTGGAGCTGCCGCTCGTCGGGCCGCGGGGGCTCTGTGGGGCTTTAGGGTCGAGTCGGCATGGGGTGGACGGCATGGATGAAGGTGGGGCGGAGCGCGCGTGATCCGGGTAGTGGTGGTGGACGACGAGGCACTGGTCCGCTCGGGCTTCGAACTCATTCTGGGCGCGTCCGAGGACATCGAGGTCGTCGCGACCGCGAGCGGCGGCGGTGCCGTCGAGACCGTCCGCCGCGAGCGGCCGGATGTGGTGCTGCTGGACATCCGGATGCCGGACGTCGACGGGCTCACCGTCCTGCGCGAGCTGCGGATGATGCCGGACGCTCCCGTGGTGGCGATGCTGACGACCTTCGACGCCGACGAGTACATCCTGACCGCGCTGCACTGCGGCGCGGCCGGTTTCCTGCTCAAGGACACCGAGCCGGAGCAGCTGGCCCACCTGGTGCGCACCCTGGCCGCAGGCGGCGTCGTGCTCTCCCCCAAGGCGTCGCGCACCCTGCTGCACAGTCACCGCCGCGCCGGGGCGGCCGTCGACGAGGAGGCGGCACGCGTCCGGCTGCTCACTGCCCGCGAGCGCGACGTTCTCGTCCTGGTGGCGGAGGGGCTGTCGAACGCCGACATCGGGGCGCGCATCCACCTGGGTGCGGGCACGGTGAAGGACCACGTCAGCGCGATCCTCACGAAGCTGCGGGTGACGAGCCGGGTGCAGGCGGCGCTGCTGGCGCAGCGAGCCGGCTTGCTCGACGAGCGGCCGCAGCCGGAAGCCGGACGGTGAGCCGCGCCCCCGCAGTGTGGCGGCGTGTTCCCGCGCCGGTCGTCGACATCCTTCTGGTGATGGTGGCGGCCGTGGACGTATGGCTGAACGGTGGAAGCACACGCGCCTCGGTGTCGCGCCGGCCCGATCGGCTGCGCCGCGTTGGCTTTCCGACGCAGGTTCCCGCCCGGCGTCTTCCTGCTCACCCTGCCCATCGCGCTGATGCAGGATGTCGCCGTCGCCGTGCTCGTGGCGCTGTTCACTCTGGCCGAACGCTCCCGCAACCACCGTCTCCTCGCGGTGTGCGTCGCTCTGTCCGCCATCGCGAGCAGCACTCCGTGGCCCCTGGCCGAGGTAGACCGGACCATGACGCTGGTCTTCTTCGTGTACAGCCTGGCGACCGCCGCGGCCCCCGTCCTCTTCGGCCAGCTTCTGCAGGCGCAACGGGACTTGGCGCGGCGGCTGGCCGAGATCGAGGAGGCCAGGGAGCACGAGCGGGCCCTGCATGCCCAGGCCGTGCTCGCCAGGGAACGCGCCCAGCCGGCCCGCGAGATGCACGACGTGGTCTCCCACCAGGTCAGCCTGATCGCCGTACGGGCCGGGGTGTTGCAGGTCGCCACCAAGAACGCGGACGCCAAGGAGGCCGCCCGCACGATCCGTTCGCTGAGCGTCACCACGCTCGACGAACTGCGCACCATGGTCACGCTGCTGCGCGCCTCCGGCGGCCACGCGACGGAGCCGACGCCTCAGCCCACCCTGGCCGACCTGCGCAAACCGGTGGAATCAAGCGGCACTCACGCGGAGTTGTCGGGTGAGCTTCCGCCCGCCGTGGGCACACCCGCGCAACGGGCCGTCTACCGCACGGTCCAGGAGGCGTCGACCAACGTCCGCAAGCACGCCCCCGGCGCCACCGCCCGCGTCGAGCTGTGGCAGGACGGCGACGACGTCGGAGTGACCGTCACCAACAGCCCGCCCACGCGTCCCTCCCTGTCCCTGCCCGGTTCGCAGCAGGGCATGATCGTGGGCGCGACGGTGGCAATGCAACGCCTGCCGCGACTACGCCGCCCGGCCAAACCGGTCATCGCCGTGGGGACCATGTCCCTGACGGCCTACGTCGGCCACTTCGTCGCACAGTCCGCGCTGTCCGTGCCCGGCTGGACCGGCACCCAACAATCCTGGGTGCCGCTACTCATGTTCGTCCTCGGGGCGATCGTGTTCGCCGCGATCTGGTCCCGCTTCTTCCGCCGCGGCCCCCTGGAGTATTTGCTCAACGCCGCCACCAAGCCGGCGAAGCACATCCGATGAGGCCGGGGTGGCTCGCCTACACGTCCCACCCCGGCTCGTCACGCCTAGAGCCTCTCGTTCAAATCAGCCCGGATCAGGGAGCGGGGCGAGTGGACTTCCCCGCGTCCCTCAACGCTCCCCCTCCTTTCGGCATGCGGCCGGCCGCAGTCGGACCGGGAATGCCTTCGCCGCACGCCGTCGCGTGCCGCCGAGGTGATACGGCATCAAGCCAAAGTGACCCGAGCTCCGTCGGTCGCCTTCCGGGATCGGTGCGGCGCTCATATCCTCGTGCGCCGATGGTTACCGACGGTAAGGGGTTGCGATGGGCGGCACCACACGCAGAGGGTTCCTGGGCACGGCCGCGGCCGCCGGCGGCGGGGTCGCCCTCGGAATCCCCCAGCCGGCGGCAGCCCAGAGCGGCGCCGCCCCACAGAACGTGGCCGTACTGGGCGGGGGCGTCGCCGGGCTCACGGCCGCGCACGAACTCGCCGAACGCGGCTTCCGGGTCGCGGTCTACGAACGCAAGGCGCTGGGCGGCAAGGCCCGCAGCATGGACGTGCCGGGCAGCGGCACGGGCGGTCGCGGCCCCCTGCCCGGGGAGCACGGCTTCCGCTTCATCCCCGGCATCTACCACAACCTGCCCGACACCATGCGGCGCATCCCCTTCCCCGGCAACACAGGCGGTGTCCACGACAACCTCGTCGCCCCCAAGGAGATGCTGTTCGCCCGGTCGGGCGGCCGCGAGGACATCCGGATCCCACTTCCCTGGCCCGGCAACACCCCGGCCGAACTCACCCCCGACGAGATCCGCCGCGCCCTCACCTCGGTCCTGGACACCGCCTTCAACCTCCCCCTCCACGAGGCCCTCTACTTCGCCAACCGCTTTCTGGTCTTCCTCACCAGGTGCGACGAACGCCGCGACGACGCCTGGGAGCAGATGCCGTGGTGGGAGTTCGTACGGGCCGGACGGATGTCGTACGACTACCAGCGGATCCTCGCCGTCGGCATCACCCGCAACATCGTGGCCACCAAAGCGGAGGAGGCCAGCACCCGTACGGTCGCCACCCTGCTGGAGGCCTTCGCCTTCAACCTCCTCGGGCGGGGCGCTGACGGACCGCTGGACCGGATCCTCAACGCGCCCACCAATGAGGCCTGGATCGACCCCTGGGTGACGTACCTGAAGTCACTCGGAGTCGAGTTCCACATCGGCTGGACCGTACGGGACCTGACCCTCGACACGGGCCGCATCTCCGGGGCCGTCATGGAGGACCCGGAGGGTGCCCGCCGGACCGTCACCGCCGACCACTACATTTCGGCCATGCCGGTCGAGCACGCCCGCCGCACCTGGAACTCCGCCGTCCGCGCCGCCGACCCCCAACTGGCCGAGTGCGACCGGCTGGAGACGGACTGGATGACCGGCATCCAGTTCTATCTGACCGAACGTACGCCGATCCTGCACGGCCACCTCGACCTCATCGACTCCCCCTGGTCGCTGACCGCGATCGCCCAGGCCCAGCACTGGCCGGGCCACGACTTCCCCTCCGACTTCGGTGACGGCACGGTCGCGGACTGTCTGTCCGTGGACGTCTCCGAGTGGGACCAGCCGGGCATCCTGTACGGCAAGACGGCCAAGCAGTGCACTCGCGCCGAAGTCGCCCGCGAGGTGTGGGCGCAGCTGAAGGCGGCGCTCAACGACAGCGGTCGTACGGTCCTGAAGGACTCCGTGCTGCACTCCTGGTTCCTCGATCCGGCCGTGGACGGACTCGGCACCCCGAACCCGGTCAACGAGGAGCAGTTGCTCATCCATCCGGCGGGGACCTTGCACCACCGTCCGCGGTCCGCCACGAAGATCCCCAACTTCTTCCTGTCCGGCGACTATGTGGCCGTGCCCATCGATCTGGCCACCATGGAAGGCGCCAACACCTCAGCCCGACAGGCTGTCAACGCCCTGCTGGACGAGATCGGTTCGGCCGCCGAGCGCTGCACCGTCACCCCGCTGTACCGGGCCCCCGAGTTCGAGGCGCTCAAACGCCACGACCGCACGCGTTACCTCCTCCGACTGCCCAATCTCTTCGACGTCGGTTGACAGCTTGCGCAAGCGGTGCACTCGCGGCTTCCGGCGCAGCAGAGCACCAGCGCAACACGTAGGCTTCGCTCAGCATGGACACGGCGGGGGCGGAGCACATGACGGCTGAGGCAGCACAGAGGTGGGGGTCGACCCTCGATTCGGTCGTGGTATACGCGCAGGGCGCGGTCTGCCGCCGCCTGGCCCGGGGCATGGTGCCGCCCGACGGCCGGGTACGGGTGACGGGACTGCCCCGCTCGCTGGACCCTGGCTCGCTGCGGGCCCGTGTCCTGGGCACCTCCGGGGTCCGTGTCACCGAAGCCCGGGTGGAGGTCGAGGCCCAGCCGCTCGACACGGGCACGCCCGACGAGTTGCGGCGCGAGGTCGAGCGGCTGAGCGACGAGTACGCGGCGGCGCAGGGACGCCGGGACCGGCAGCTGAGCCTGATCGAGGAAGTCAGGGCTCTCCACCCGGTGCCACCTGCCCGCAAGCGCGAGGATCCGCACCGTCGCACCCCGGTCGACGCATGGCTGGAACTCGCCGACTTCGTCGACGAGCGACTGACGGGACTGCACACCCGCCTCGTCGAGCTGGAGGAAGCGCTGCACGACGTCGAGCACAAGCTCACCGTCGCCACCGACAGGCTCGCCCGCGCCTCCACCGACGCACCGTCAGCGCATGTGGAGACCACGGTCTGCGCGGTCCTGGCCCTCGACGCCACCGGTGACACGAAGCCGGAGGCGGGGGTTGAGGTAGAACTGGAGTACGGGGTGCCGGGCGCCGTCTGGGTGCCGACCTACCGTCTCACGCACCGTCAGGGCGACGGCAGCGGCCGTCTGGTGCTGCGTGCCTCGGTAGCCCAGCGGACCGGCGAGGACTGGACCGGCGTGCGCATCGCCCTGGCCACCGCCGATCTTCGGCGCCGCACCGACCTGCCGAGGCTCCGCTCGATCCGGATCGGACGCCGTCAGCCCGCCCCCGCACCCTCTGGCTGGCGCGAGCCTCCGGCAGGGCTCGCCGACCTGTTCACCGGGTACGAGGCAGCCGGCCCCCGCCCTGCCACGACCGCCGCACCTACGGTTGTCGTGGCCGGCTCCGCGCTCGTGGGTGCCGCTGGCGGCTCCGCGTCCGGTCCCGTTCCGCAACCGCCGCCTCCCGCGCCGCCGGCATCGCAGGGCTACGGCGGTCCGCCGACCGCGGTCCCGGCGCCCGGCGGTGCGTACATCCCCTCCCCGGAGTCGTTCGGCGGCGGGATGGCCGACCTCCGGCGGTCGGCCCCCTCGCGACCGGCCGGCAGGCCGCGGACCGGCGGCAGTTCCTTCGAGGGTGCCCCCGCCCCCATGGCGCCCGCAGCTCCCGGCCGGGCCGCACCGCCACCCCTTCCGGCACCGGTTGCCGGTCCGCCGCAGCCGAGCGGCGCCGAGCTCGACTACGCCGCCCTCGTCGTGTGCGGCCCCGACGAGCAGGGGGATCGCAGAGGCCGGCTGTTTCCCGACGTTCCCTTCGACCCGGTGGCGACCGAGTACCGCCGCCGCGCCGAAGCGGTAGCCGCGCTGCCGCTGCCCGGACAGGCCGTGCGGCCCCGCGAGTCGGCGGGTTCTTTCGACCACCGCTTCGATGCCACCGCCCGCGCCGACATTCCGTCGGACGGCACCTGGCACACCGTCACCGTCGGCGAGATCCCGGTCGGGCTGCGCACCGAGTACCTCTGTGTGCCGTCCGTGGAGCAGACCGTTTACGCGACGTTGGTGCTCTCCAACGCCACCGACCAGGCGTTGTTGGCCGGCCCTGTGGAGGTCACCGTCGACGACGACTTCCTGCTGACCGCCGCACTGCCCACGCTCGCCCCCGGCGGTGTCCGCCGGGTGGGGCTCGGGCCGGCCGAGGGCATCCGGGTCACCCGCCGTACCAACCTGCACGAGTCGACCTCGGGCCTGCGGGGCAACACCACTGTGCTCGACCACCGCGTCCACGTGGAGCTGGCCAACCGGCTCGCGAGGCCCGTCACCGTCGAGGTCCGCGAGCGGGTGCCGGTCACCTCCGAGCCGGACGTCCGGATCGAGGAACGGGCCGACTGGGCAGCACCCGAGGAAGGCACGGGGCCCGATCGCCATGCGCCGGGCACCCGCGTCTGGCGACTGGACCTGCCCGCAGGCGCCACTGCCGCACTCGACGGCGGCTACGAGATACGCATCCCGACCGGCAAGGCCCTGGCCGGCGGCAACCGCAGGAGCTGACACACGCCATGTCCACGGCCCCGAAGCCGATCGCCCTCCCCGTCATCGCCCTTCCTGTCACCGCCGTCACGTGTCTCGAGGACCGCGCCCACATCGAGCGCGCCGCCGTGTTCGACCTGGAGGCCGGGGTCCAGCGGCTGCGTCTCGGGCCGGTCAGTGCGCTGGCCGTCGACCGGACCCTCCATGCCGAGCTGACCGCCGATCACCCCGCGACCGTGCTCGACGTGCGGATCGTCCGCACCTGGACGCCGCGCGGGCCGCAGCCGCCCACCGTCGACGACTCCGCCCTGCGCCACCGCGCGCACATCCTCGAAGAAGAGCGGCTCGCCCAGGAGCAGCGGCGCGACCGGCTGCACGCCCGCCTCGACCTGCTCGGCCGCCTCGCCACCGATCTGCTGCGGGAGATCCGCGAAGGCGCCGGCTCCGGTGAGACCGAAGGGCCCCGCTGGTCCCGCGAGCTCGACCGGGTGGACGCCGAGCGCGACACGTACGGCGAAGAACTCCGCACCGTCGAAGCCCGGCTGGCCGCGCTCGCCGTCGAGCTCGGGGAGGTCCAGCGGGCCATGGACCTCGCCGAGGAGGAGCCCGCCGAGCTGGTCGGCCATGTCGAGTTGACCGTGGAGGCCGCGGTCGCCGGGCCGGCCCGGCTGCGCCTGAGCCACCTCACCCCGTGTGCGCTGTGGCGGCCCGCCTACCGGGCCGTGCTCGACGGGGACTCCCTGACGCTGGAGACCGACGCGATGGTCTGGCAGCGCACCGGTGAGGACTGGTCGGACGTACGGCTGACGTTGTCGACGGCCCGCTCGGCGCTGGCCACCGATCCGCCACGGCTGGGCGAGGACCGGCTGACGCTCAAGGACCGCTCCGCGGCGGAGCGCCGGACGCTCGACGTCGAACTGCGCGAGGAGGAGACCGGGGACCTCGGCCCGGCCCCGGTGCTCGGCCTGCCCGGGGTGGACGACGGCGGCGAGGCGCGGGTGCTGAGATCCCCCACGCCGGTCTCCGTGCCCGGAGACGGCCGCGCCCACCGGGTGCCGCTCTCCGTGTTCACCACCGCCGCGAGCAGCGAGTACGCCTGCTCACCCGAGATGTCGCCGCTGGTCACCCAAGTGGTGCGGTTCGACAACCTGTCCGGCCACGCGCTGCTCGCCGGGCCCGTGGACCTGTGCCGCGGCAGCGGATTCAGCGGCCGCGGCACGCTGGACTTCACCGCCCCCGGCGCCCCCGTCGAGCTGGCCTTCGGGAGCTGCGACGACTACCGGGTGGCCCGGCATGCCGAGGAGTCCCGCGACACCGCCGGAATCACCCAGCGGACCGTGGTCACCCGCACGGTCCGGCTGCACCTGTCCCGGTTCTCCGCCCCCGGGGAGCAGGGCGAGCGGGTGGTCGTCCTTCGGGAGCGGATCCCGGTCTCCGAGGTCTCGGCGGTCGAGATACGCCTGCACAAGGATTCCTGCTCCCCGCCGCCCGACGTGGTCGACGCCGAGGGCATCGCCCGCTGGGACGTCCCCCTGCCGCCCGGCAGCCGCCGCACAGTGACCCTGGTCTACGAGATGTCGGCGAGCGCCAAGGTCACCGGCCTGTGAGTGGCGGGCCACCGCCCGCCTGCTGACGCAGGCCTGACTCTCTGCCCGTCACTGCCCCGCCAACCCCGTATGCGCCACCCCCCGCACAATCTGCCGCTGGAACAGCGCGAAGACGATCAGGAGTGGCAGGCCCGCGATGACGACCGACGCCATCATCTGCTCGTAGCGGAGGCCGTAGGACGTCTGGACGTTGACCAGGCCCACCGGGAGCGTCATGCCGCCCGGGTCCGTGGTCACCAGGAACGGCCAGAGGAAGTTGTTCCAGGTCGAGATGAACGTGAAGATGCCGACCGCCGCAAGGACCGGACGGGAGAGGGGCATCACGATCGTCCAGAAGACGCGCCAGCGGCCCGCGCCGTCGACGAAGGCCGCCTCCTCCAGTTCGCGGGGGACGCCGTCGAAGAACTTGACCAGGATGAACACCATGGCGGGGACGGCGACTTGGGGCAGGATCACACCCCAGTACGTGTCGACCAGGCCCAGCTGCACCATCTCCGCGAACAACGGGGCCATCAGGACCTGGGGCGGGACCATGATTCCGGCCAGGACGACGGCGTACAGCACTTTGCGGCCACGGAACTCCGTGCGCGAGAAGCCGTACGCCGCCATCGCGCACAGCAGAACCGTCAGGATCGTCGTCATCACCGAGATGTACGCCGTGTTGAACATCCAGCGGCCGATATCGCCCGCCTCCCACACCTTCCGGTACGCGTCGAAGGTGACGTGGGAGCCGAGCCAGCGCAGGGGCGTCTTCGTCGCCTCGCCTTCGGGTTTGAAGGACGTGGCCAGGGCCCACGCCAGGGGGAGGACCCACACCACGGTCAGGAGCAGGGCCGCGGCCAGCATGACCCAGCGGCCCGGGGTCCAACGGGCCTTGCGGCCCTCGTCCGTTGACAGTGATGCGCTCATGCCGACTCCCCACTCCGCCGCGACAACCGCAGCTGTACCAGCGACACGATCACGATCAGGGCGAAGAAGAGGTACGAGACCGCCGAGGCGTAGCCGATGCGGTACCCGGTGAAGCCGGACTGGTAGACGTACTGGAGGATCGGGCGGGTCGAGTCGTCGGGGCCGCCGCCGGTCATGATGTACACCTGGTCGAAGATCTTGAGGGAGGCCAGGATCTGGAGAACCAGGACGACCCCTGTGGTGCGCTTCAGCAGGGGGAGGGTCACATGCCGCAGCCGTTGCCACGCGCCCGCGCCGTCCAACTCCGCTGCTTCGTAGAGGTGTTGAGGGATCGACTGCAACGCGGCCAGGTAGAGAAGGAAGTTGAAGCCGACCGTCCACCAGACGGTGGCGGCCACGATCGACAGCATCGCGTACCGCTCGTCCGTCAGCCAGCCGATCCCCGGGTGCAGTCCGAACCAGGCGAGCAACTGGTCCGCGAAGCCGAAGTCGGAGGGGAAGATCACCCAGAGGAAGAGCAGGCCGATCACGCCCGACGGCAGGAGGAAGGGCGCGAACCAGGAGAGCCGCCACAGCCATTGGACGAACCGCAGATGGTGCGAGAGCAGGGCGAGGACCAGGCCCATCACCACCAACGGGACCGTGGACAGGATCGTGAACCAGATCGTGTTCCACAGCGACGACCAGACGCCCGGGTCCTGGAACGCCTCCGTGTAGTTGTCGAAGCCGACGAACTCTCCTCCCTCGCCCGTGATGTTGTCGCTGCGCAGGCTCATCCCGATGCCGGATACGAGTGGCCAGAGCAGGAAGAGCGCATAGGCGAGGAAGAAGGGGGCGATGAACACCAGGCCGTGCTCGGTCCACTTGCGGCGGACGGTGACGGGTCGCGCCGCCGGCTGCTCCGCCGGGACCGGGACGGTGGTCGGGGTCGTCGTCGTGGTCACGCGGCACCGCCTCCTACCGGCTTGAGCGAACCGCCGAGCGGATCGGGCGTGTCGAGCAGCTTTCGCAGCCGTTTCTTCGCCTCGCGCAGGGCGCCCGCCGGCGTGCGCGATCCGGTGAGTACGCCCGAGAAGACCGCCCCCAGTTGGATCCACATCGGCGAGGCCGAGCCCGCGAACCAGGCGGGCTGGTCGAGGACCACGTCGTCGATGACGGACCGGTACGCGGACTGCGGCTCCAGTTCCAGATAGTCCTCTCGCGTCAGCGTCGGCAGATACGCCGGGACGTGGCCGCCCTTGGCCCAGTCCACGGAGTGCTTGAGCATCCAGGCGACGAAGGTGTGGGCCGCCTCGTTCGCCCCGACCGAGCGGCCGTCCTGGTGCGGGAGTACGAAGGAGTGGCAGTCGGCCTGGGCGGTGGGACGCCCGAACAGCGCGGGTACGCGGGTCATGGAGAACGGCAGCTCGGCGGTGGTGAAGGTCGACACCTCCCACTCGCCGTTGAGGTGGAAGGCGGTCCTGCCGGCGTTGAACACCCCGATGGAGCCGGGGTAGTCGACGCGGCGCACCATCAACCCGTCCGCCGTGAGCCGGGCCATGAACTCGAGGATCTCCAATGCCTTGGCGTCATCGAGTGTGAGGCGTTTACCGTCCGCGGACAGGACCGTGCCGCCCAGCTGCGAGTAGAAGGTGGCGAACAGCCGCCAGGGTGTGACGCAGTCCGGTCCGGTCGTCTCGGCGCTCAGCCCGGGCGCGCCCGTGGCCTTCTTCGCCGCGCGCAGGGCGTCCATGAACTCCCCTGCGCTGCCGATGGGTCGGAGCTGCCCGCCGTCGCCGAGCAGACCGGCCTTCGCGCAGACGTCGGTGTTGTAGTAGAGCACCATGGGGTGGGTGTCGAGCGGGATCGCGTACTGCTGTCCGTCGACCGTGCCGCGCGTGAAGATGCCCTCGGGAAACTGGTCGGTTCCCACGCCCAGTTCACGCAGCAGGTCCAGGTCGAAGGGGTCGAGGAGCCGCCCGGGCCCGAACCCCGCGAGCCGTGCCAGGTGGAGCACCGCGACCTCGGGCGCCCGCCCGCCGGCCCCCGCCATGCCCAGCTTCGTGTAGTACGGGGTACCCCACTGAAGCTGGGTCGCCTCCAGGTCGATCGCCGGGTGCTCCTTGGCGAACGCGTCGACCAACGCGGTCATATTGGCCCCGTCGCCGCCACCGAAGAGGTGCCAGTAACGCAGCCGGGTCTTCCCCTCGGCCCCGAAGGAGGGCGCGGCACACCCCGCCGCACCCAGCACCAGCCCTCCGGTGCCGACAAGTAACTTCCTTCTGCTCAGACGTGGTTCATCGCTCACGGTCCACCCTTCGATCGTCCGAAATACCGAACTGTGCTCGCGAATTCGGACGGACGCTAGATTCGAAGCGCTTCCGAGTCAACGGTTCACGCAGGCATTGGGTCAGGCCCCGTGGCTCCCCGCCTCGGCCTGCTCCCCGCGGGGCAGCGGGACGCCGTAGGCCTTGGCCAGAAATTCGCTCACGCGCCGGGCGTACTCCTGCGGTGCCACCACATGGTTGGCCAGATGCCGACCCCTCGGCACCCGCCAGATCTCCGCGGGGCCGGCCCAGTGGTCCTCGACGAATCGCCGGCTGTCCCGCGCGTCGAACATCGTCTCCCGCTCGCCCACGATGTAGAGCAGCGCCATCCCGGACTGCTGCCGGGCCGACCGGCGCGCGTGTCGGTACAGCGCCGGTGACCTCGTCCACGCCGACACGGCGGAGGCCATCGCCCGGTCGGCCAGCGCGCGCGGCGCCCGCCACCGGGCGCCCTGGCGCTCCCGGCGCAACTGCTCGCCGAGCATGTCCTTCCAGCGCACCAGTGGAGTGGAGTCGAGGATCAGGGCGGGGTGGCGCGCCTCGCCGGACGGTCTGCCCAGGTGCGCGAGGGCCATGTTGCCGCCGAAGGAGCAGCCGAGCAGCGCCACGCGTCCGGCCAGCGGCGGCGTGTCCTCGAAGCGCCCGCGTACCTGGGCCGATACGGCCTCCAGGTCCGCCAGCGGGTCCCACAGACTGCCGCGCAGCCTGCGCCGGGAGGCCTCGCTCTCGCCGCAGCCCCGGAAGTCGAATCCGACGACGGCCAACCCCTGGTCGTACAGCAGTCTGGTGTGCTTCAGCGTGCGGGACTTGCCGGTGCTGCGGGAGTGGCAGACGATCACCACCCCCCAGGCCTCGGGCGGTACGAAGGTCCACCCGGCGATGCGCAGCCCGTCGCCGGTGACGACGGTGAACGGCTCGGCCGTGAGCCCGTAGTCGGCGGGGCGTTCGAAGTCCGCGCCGGGGTCGGGCGCGGCCAGCCGGCGGAAGGTCCGGGCCGGGTATGTGAGGGGAGCCAGCGGGCCGGTCATCTCTCCGCCTCGGTGGTGGTCGCCGGGGTCGCCGCGCGGACCGGGACGACGTCGACGTAGGTGTCCTTGAGCAGGGGCTGCCAGGTGTGCGGATCGATGTTGTCCGAGCTGGTCAGGATGTTGGGATGGGTTCCGGCCCGGTCCGGGTGGAACGTCAGGTACACGTGCCCCGCAGGGACGTCCTGGCTGATCGCCACGGGGCAGGTGATCTCGCCCAGTTCGTTGCGCAGCACCGCCTCGGCCCCCGGGGCGAGGCCGAGACGACCGGCGTCGGCCGGGTTGACGTAGACGTGGTTGCGCTCCGGCCAGTCCTCGACGCCCGTCGCCGTGGAGGAGTTGAACATCGCGGTGTTGTGGCGGCGCACGGCGTTGCCGGCACCCATCGCGCCGCGCCCGGTGATCAGTACGAAGCCCCGGCCGCGCTCCTGGAAAGGCACCAGTCGTTCGGGGGCCGGCAGATGGAAGCGGGCTCGGCGCCGGTCGGCGCTGAACACCCCGGAGAACAGTGGGACTTCATCGTCGGCCGCGTCCTTGCCGTCGGTGGGGGGCGGCACATAGCGGCGTGCCCCCTGCCACTGGACGCCCTCGCCCGAGCGGATGCCGTCCCAGGTGATCGGCTTGCCGTCGGCATCGGTGAACTCGTTGTAGAAGCCCCGCGAGGCCTGCTGGATCTCCTGCCAGACCGCCTCGCCGGAGGGTTCGCCGTCGGGCTCGGCCGGGTACCGGAAGGCGGCGTCCAGCGCGGGTCCGGACAGGTCGCGGTTGCCCTCGGCGACCCACGACTCGAGGTTCTCCTGGGACGGTTCGACGTCCGTCGCGGGCGGCTGCTGGTCCCCGAGGCGTTCGGCGATCCGCCGGGCGACCGAGCAGATGATGCGGACATCGCCCCACGCCTCGAACGGGGGCTCTTCCACCGGCTCCATGTACTGCAGCCGGCGCTCACCGTTGAGGAAGATCCCCGACGTCTCGTGCTTCGTCCGGCACGGCAGGATGATGTCCGCGTACTCCAGGATCTCCGGGTTGTAGTAGGAGTCCGCGTACACGATGCACAGGTCCATCATCTTCTCGCGCCAGCGCCGGAGGTTGGGAAAGTTCCGCGCCGGGTTGGTGCCGAAGACGAAGAGGGTGCGCAGCCGTTCCGAGGTGGCGAACGAGGCCACGGGAAGCCCCGGTCGGGGACTGATCCGCCATGGCGGCAGGTCCCATGCGTCCGCCATGACGGCCCGGTGTTCGGGGTTGTCGACCCGCATGCGGAACGGCAGCATGCGGCCGGAGAAGCCGAGCGCGAGTTCGCTGGAGGCGTTGGACTGGCCCGCCAGCCGGACGTGACCGCGCCCCGGCTCACCGATCGCGCCGGTCAGCAGATGCAGGTTGAGAATGGACGCCACTCCGGCACTGCCGACGGTCTGGTTGATGCCCACCGAGCTCGTGGACACCACCCGGCGCCGGGCCCACAGGTCGCAGGCTCGCTCGACCCTGGCCCGCATGTCGGCGGGGTCCATGCCCTCGGGGGTGATCCGCGGCACGACCTCCTCGACGCTGAACGGTCCTCGCCGGAGGAAGGCGAGGAAGCTCTCGGCACTGTCCGCGTCGACGTGCCGCTCGACATAACTCGGGTTCCACGCCCCGGTATCGAGGAGCCGACGGGCGAACATCAGGTTCAGCAGGACGTCGCTGCCGCTGCGCACCGGCAGATGGATGTTGTCCGGGTTGTCGGCCAGCAGCTGGGTGACGGTGTCGGTACGCCGCGGGTCGACGACCACCTTCACGGCGTCGCGATTGCGGCGGATGTAACGCTGGAACACGGTCGGATGGTTGACGGCCGGATTGTGGCCGTAGAAGAAGATGGCTTCGGCCGACCGGTAATCGTCGTAGCATGAGAACGGCCCCTCATTGCCGAACACGAGCTCGTGGCCGCCCGCGTTGTTGGCCAGGCACTGCTCGGCGTTGGAGCAGATGTTGTTGGTGCCCAGATGCCCTTGGAAGAACTTCTTGGTGACCCACAGCGCTTCCATGGTCATCTGGCCGACGCCGTAGAACGCCAAGGAGTCACGCCCGAAGTCCTGCCGGTCGGCGAGGATGCTGTCGGCGACCATGTCGATCGCGTAGTCCCAGGAGACACGCTCCCAGCCGTACGGGGACCTGAGCATCGGGCTGGTGAACCGGGCGACCTTCTGGGGGTGCGCTCCCAGGTGCTTCTGGAAGTAGTGCGCACCCTTGACGCACACGCCGAGACTGCCGGTGGCGCGCACCTTGCGGTCCTCGGTGACGGTGACCTGGTCCACGACACCGCAGAAGGTGCACAGCGTCTGCTTGGCCCGTGCGGGGGAAGCCGGTGCGGGATCAGCCACCGCCGGCCTCCATCAGGTCCCTGGCCAGGGCCGGGCTGCCCAGCGTCCAACCGCCGTCGACGACGAACTCCTGGCCGGTGATGTAGCGGCTCTCGGGCGAGGCGAGATGGGCGGCGAGAGCGGCCACCTCCGCCGCCGTTCCCAGCCTCCCGAGCGGGACGTGCCGTGCCACAGCGGCCTTCCACTCCGCGGACCGCTCGGCCGTGGCGCCGCAGTCGACGAACCCGGGCAGCACGGTGTTGCAGGTGATCCGGTACCTGGCGAGTTCGGCTGCCATGGCCCGCCCGAAACTCGCCAGCGCGCCCTTGGCCGCCGCATACCCCGACAGGCCGGGCACCCCGACCCGCGAGGCGGCCGATCCGATGTTGACGACCGCGCCGCCGCCGGCCTTCATCATCCGGAAGGCCACCGCACGGCAGACGTTCATGACGCCCAGCAGATTGGTGTCGAGCAGCCGGTCCACGGCCTTCGGGTCCGCCGTCAGCAGCGGTCCCTCCTCCACGGTGCCGAAGCAGTTGACCACCGCCGTGCACGGGCCCTGGGTGCGCCACGCCCACGCGAAGAACTCACGGCACGACTCAGGCTCCGTCGCGTCGACCAACGCCCCCGGCACACCCAGGCGTGTCGCCGCGTCCGTGGACCCGTGGCAGCCCGCCACCACCTCGTGCCCGCGGGAGCGCAGCGACCGCACCACCTCGGCCCCGATGCCGCCGGGGCCGATGACCGCCGCCCTCACACCATGCTCCGGCCGGTGGTGGCCAGCGCCTCGTCGCGCTCGGCCTTCTTCCGGACGAGGTTGCGGTAGATGGACTTGAAGTGCCGGGTCTTCCGCAACGAGAACTCCCGGTTGTAGAAGCTGCGGTAGATGCCGATCGTGCCCTCCTCCAGCTCCTCGGGGGTCATGTGCCTGGGCTGGTAGACCGCGTCGAAGACGGTGTAGTGCGACCAGGGGCGGTCGGTGAGGATCCGGCCCTCCCGCTCCATGTCGCCCCGCAGCGGTGTGCCGGGGAACGGTGTGACGCAGGAGGCCTGGATGCCGGCCAGGTAGTTGTCCTTCATGAAGGCGGCGGTCTCCTCGAAGGAGTCCTTGGTGTCGGTGTCCAGACCGAGGGTGAACGCGCCGTACACGCCGATTCCGTGGTCCTGGATGGCCTTCGTGGCCTCCACGTAGGTGCCCAGCGCCCGCAGCTTCCAGTTGCGCTCGTCGATGCCGGTCAGGGTCTCCGTCGAGACGCTCTCGAAGCCGATCAGCATCATCATGCAGCCGCTGTCATGCATCAGTTCGAGGATCTCGGGGTCCTTGTAGAAGGACACGTCGGACTGGCCGCTCCACTTGATGCCGAGAGGGATCAGGCGCTTGAGCAGCTCCCGGGTGCGGCCCCGGTCGACCACGAAGTTGTCGTCGGAGAAGAGGACGTAGGGGTTGTCGAAGCGTTCCCGGACGAGCTCGACCTCGGCGACGACCTGGTCGACGGTCTTGTAGCCGAGCTTGTCGCGGTAGCGGATGGTGGCCGCGCAGAACCGGCAGGTGTGCGGGCAGCCGCGCGAGGTCTCCACCCACACGCTCGGGTAGTAGCGCTGCTGTGCCAGCTCCCAGCGGGGGCGCGGCGCCTGCGTCAGGTCGGCCCGGCCGCGCTGGCGGTACATCGGTTTCAGCTCGCCCTGTTCGAAGTCGTGCAGCACCTGGGGCCACAGCGCCTCCGCCTCGCCCACGCACACGGCGTCGACGTGCCGCGCCACCTCTTTGGGGATCAGGTTGGCGTGCAGCCCGCCCGCCACCACGGGCACGCCGCGGGCACGGAAGGCGGCGGCGATCTCGTACATCCGGTCGGCCTGGGCGGTCATCCCGGTGACTGCCACCAGGTCCGCCTCGGCGTCGAAGTCGACCGGCTCGATGTTCTCGTCGATGTACCGGACGTCGTACTGGGGCGGAGTGAGCGATCCGACGATGATCAGCCCGGTGGCGAAGCCGGTCCAGGTGTAGTCGAAGAACTGGAACTCGCGGGATTCCCTCTTGAACTGCTGGTGTTTCGGGTTCCGTCCGAAGAACGTGGCCCGCGGTGATATGAGCAGGAGTTTCTTGGAGCGCGGCATGGCTTGCTGGTCCCTCCCGGTTGTTCCTCAGGGTGCGGCGACGAGCCGTCGGCACGCGGCCACGAACTCACCGACGGTGTCGATGGCGAACAGTTCCTCCTCGTCGATCTCGATGCCGAGTTCGTTCTCGACCGTGACGATGATTTCCAGCAGGACGATCGAGTCGACGTTCTGCAGTCCGCTGACGGGTGCGTCGGCACGCACGGTCTCGGGCGGCACCTTCGCGATCCGCGAGATGACACCGCACACGGTGTCGAAGATGGGGTCGTGGGTCTCGGTGGTCATCGCTCTCCTCCGTCCGCCGAGCGGTCTGTCGATCGGCCGTCCCGCAGCGCGAACGTCTGTCCCGCGCCGCCTCGCATGCCGCCCAGGCCGCTGGGGCGGGGCAGGTAGTCGGGTTCCGGAATGCTGATCACCAGACCTGGCCGCAGCCGGGCCGGGGCGAATCCGGGTACGTCCTTGTTGTGCTCGGCCACATCCACGTAGCGGCGCGCGTCGCCGTAGGCCAGGAAGGCGATCTCGGTGATCGTGTCCCCCTCCTGCACCGTGTACGGGCCGCCGACCTCCGGCCGGGGGGTGCTCATCGGTGCGCTCCCTTCTCGGTTCTCACACGGACGGCGCGAGCTCGCCCGACTCCAGCAGGTGCGCCGTGTGACGACGGCGAGGCTTGCCCGAACTGGTCTTCGGCAGGGCGCCCTTGGGGATGACGATCACGTCGGCGACCGGGACACCGAGACCGCGTTGCACCGCCAGCGTCACTCGCCGCGGCAGGTCGGGCGCCGCCGGGAACGAGCGCGGCTCCAGCACGATGCGTACGGCAGAGCTGTCCCCCTGATCGACGGCCAGGGCGATCACGTTGCCCGGGCGTACGCCGTCGACCTGTTCGGCGACGCGCTCGATGTCGTGCGGCTGGTGGTTGCGGCCGTTGACGATGATCAGGTCCTGGATCCGGCCGGTCACATACAGCTCCCCGTCGTGCAGGAAGCCTGTGTCCCCGGTGTGCAGCCGCCCGTCCCGCCAGGTGCGCGCGGTGAGTTCGGGGTCCTCGTGGTAGCCGCTCGCCAGGTGGCGGCCGGACACGACGATCTCGCCGACCATGCCCTCGGGCACCCGGCGGCCCTCCACGTCCACGACGTCGACCGAAGTACCGGGCAGCGGGCGGCCGTTCGACACCAACTCCAGGGTGCGCGCGGTGCCCGGCGGCGTGGGCTGTGCGACGGCCTGCCCGGCCAGCCGGTCGGCGTCGACGGTCAGGGTCGTCATGCCCTTGCCCGGCGTCGCGGCGCACACGGCGAGGGTGGCCTCAGCGAGGCCGTAGCAGGGGAAGAGGGCTTCGGCACGGAATCCGGCGGGCTCGAACACCTCGGCGAACCGGCGCAGCGTCTGCGCGCGGACGGGCTCCGCCCCGCAGCCGGCGATCCGCCAGGCGGACAGGTCCAGGTCGCCGGGCACACCGTCCCGGACCCGCCGGGTGAGCAGCCCGTACGCGAAGTTCGGGGCGTACGAGATGGTGCCGCGCACCTCGGAGAGCAGGCGCAGGAAGCCGACCGGGTCCCTGAGGAAGTGCAGCGGCGACATGTACCAGGTGGAGGTCTGGGTCACCACCGCCACCAGGAGTTTTCCGATGAGTCCCATGTCGTGGTACAGCGGCAGCCAGCTGACCCCGCGGTCCCGCTCGCAGTCGATCTCCAGAGCCGTGGCGAGCGCGCGGGTGTGGGCGGCGAGTGCCCGCTGGGTGACGAGGACGCCCTTGGGGTCGGCCGTACTGCCGCTGGTGAACTGCAGCAGCGCCGGGTCGTCGGGGCCGGGCGCCGGTGGCGGCGGCCCCGGTACGGCGGCGGCCAGTTCCTGGAAGGTGCCGACGCGACAGGACAGCCCCGCGTCCTGGAGCGCGGCCACGGAGTGGTCACCGACCAGGCACACCTCGGCGCCCGCGGCCCGGCAGATCCTGGCCAGCGCCCTGACCTGCTCACTGCCCTTGCCGAAGGCCAGCGGCGGAAAGGCGGGGGCCGGCACCACTCCGGCCCGCATCGCCGACAGCAGGGTGAGGGCGAACTCCCGGATGTCCGTGGCGGCCAGCACCACCCGGTCACCGGGCCGCACCCCGAGCCCGGCCCAGCGGCGGGCCAAGTCCTCGGTGGTGCGGGCCAGTTCGGCGAAGGAGAGCGGTTCGGGGCCGGAGTCGAGAAAGGTCAGGCCCCGGCCGGGACTGTCGAGCCCGGCCAGTACGTCCGACATGGTGCACGGTTCGGTCACGGAGCTGCCTCCCTGGGGCGCGGTCCGGGTCCGGTGCGGGACTTTCCATGCACCCCTACGACTGTGCGGGCGGCGTACGGCCCTCGACGCGGCCGAGGGCGGCCGGGCGGGGGTCGGTGCCCTCGGGGGTTCGGCGGTGCACGCCGATGACGGCGACAGTGGAGGGGGCGTTCGGCGTGCCCGACCGGTGAAAGGCGGACCGGACGACGTACTCGTCGCCGGCACTGAAAGGGGCCTTGAACAGCACCGTGACCCGCTCGGTGACATGGCCGCCGACGGCGATACCCGCATCGCGCAGCAACAGCGTCTGGTGGTTCTCCATCAGGGCGATGTATTCGCCGGTGTAGACGAACTGGTTGACGTCGGTGTGGTGCAGCCCGAAGACACCTTCGTGTTCGGCCTCCGTGCGGACCGCTTTCTCGGGCACGGCGGTCAGTGTCTCCGCGGTCGGATGCGGTTCGCTCAGCGGCTGGACGGGCAGGTGCCGCAGCTCCTCCAGTGGTTCGGAGACCATCCGCGCGGCCGGTGCCGCCTTCGGGCGCAGCATGGCGAAGACGATCCGCGCGCTCGCGCAGGGAACGGGGTCGGGATCCACCAGTTCCCGGTAGCGGCGTACGTCGCCGGTGCCAGGGGGTGAGGAGAAGGTGTGGAGCGATTCGTACCCGAGCCGGGTGAGCCGCGAGCCCAGGCCGTGGCCGGATAATTCACAGTGGCTCAATTCCACCCGGTGATGCAGGGGTCCGGCCACGGCGAGCGGCAGGAGCCCGAGCCGGAAGTCGACGGAGGACACCACGGTGATGACTCCCTCGGCCCGCGCCGCGGCCACGTCGATGCCGCGGGCGAACTCCTCGTAGCTCAGCCGCATGCATGAGGCGACGGCCGTCGCGGTCTTCAGGCGGAACCGCGCGTCCAGGTCGGGAAAGTCGAGGGGTGTGACACTTTCCGCCACCAGTTTCTGCGACTCCTGGGACTGTTCGGAGACGGGCATGGTGCTCCTTTTACACAGGTCGAGAGGTGGCCGAAAACAAGCACTGAGGGCCGGAAAGGCCGTGCCGCCGCTTCATTCTGCTGACCCGGCAGGTTGCTGGCTACCCCTTTGATTGGACAGCGGAGAATCCACTCCGCAAGGAAAAGGAAACGGAATCACAATTTCCGTTACCATGGGTAACCATCAACAGGCGAACGCGGATGACACACGAGGCGCTCGATCACGACCCGTAAGCGAACGCGAGCGCAACGCACACACGACACGGGAGAGTCGGCAACCCGCCACGTCTCGGATCGTGAGACGAGCATCCTGCTCACCTGTGAAACCGCTGTGCGCGGGCGGGCCGAAGCCCGGAGGCTGAAATGCGGCGCGCACTCATCCACATCAATGGAAAAATAGCCGACGAACTCATTTAATGCCCCGCATTCATTTCGCCGAACTCGATCGAGTCAGGCCCGCGTAGCGGTGTGCGAGTCCGCCGGGAAGCAGGTATTCGGCCAGTAGGTTGCCGGCGCGGTGGGACGGCAAGCCCATGTCGTGCAGGAGTTCGTCCGCGCAGTGAATGTCGTAGGGGCCGAAGTCGTAGCCGCCGGATCCTGGTAGCACCTGCTCCTGCCAGGCCAGGCGAGCGTCGATGGCCTCCCGCATCTCCTGCTCGCTCCGGGTGGTGCGCAGCGTCGCACGGAAATGGCAGGTCAGCCAGTGCGCGGCGAGTTCCACGCCCATGATGTTGTTGAAGACCTGCCGGAAACCGACGAACCCGAGCCGGTCGGCGCCGGGTGGCACGATGCCTCGGTAAAGCCGCAGCCGCCCGGCGGAATCGTGCACTCGTACTCTCGGATCCAGGAACGGGAAGACTTTGTGGTGCCCCGTGGCGAACACGATGACGTCCGCCGCCACGTCCTCACCGGTCGCCAGTCGCAGCCCCTTGTCGGTGTACGCGTCGACAGCACTGATCTTGGGGGCGATCAGGCCACGGCGGACGGCCCGCACGTAGCCGCGCGGCATCACTCCCGCGTGGGCCAGGTGGAAGGGGAGCGCGTGAGCGGGCCGCAGTTCCCTCGGCAGCCGGTACAGCCCGGTGGACAACAGCGTGTCGCGGGTGATGAGCCACCACAGGGCTCGTTTGACCCGCTCGTCGATGCGGTCGATCGGACGGACGCAGGCCGGATCGTGGTAGCGAGGCAGGAGCGCCTCACCGAGCCGGGTGAACAGGATCCACTTGTAGCCGACCAGACCGAGCAGGAACCGCTCGGGGACCATCCAGTTCACCTTGCGCTGCACGAGGGTGGCCGAGGCCGCCTCGCGTGCGGCGCGGGTGACCAGGTCCAACGCGGACTTACCGCCGCCCACGACGACCACGCGCCGACCGGCGAATGTCCCCGCCCGCACCTCGTTGGAGTGCAGCACGGTCCCGCGGAACAATTCACGCCCCGGCAGCTCGGGCAGCTGGACATGATGATGAGCCCCGGTGGCGACAACGACGTAGTCGAATGTGTCGCGTTGAACCTCCGCCGCCTCGTCGCCGGCGGGCCGAGAGTCGATCGACCAGCCGGAGGCGCCCACCCGCCCAGGACCGTCCACCGGCCGGATGGAGATCACCTCGGTGCCGGGTCGGACGCGGTCCAGCACGCCGAAGGTCTCGGCGTACTTCTCCAGGTAGCGTTGCGTGTCCGCCGCGCCGGCGAAGTGCAGGCGGTTGGGCAGGTCCGCGAACTCGAAGATGCGGAGCGCGGACTGGTTGGCCAGCCCGTCGTAGCAGCCTCCTGATGACCAAATTCCGCCGACCTGCTGGTACTTGTCGAAGACCGTGACGTCGAAGCCGTTCTCCAGCAGCACCTTGGCGGTGACGATTCCCCCGGGGCCGGCCCCGACAACACACGCTCTCATCAACTGCCACTCCCCTTGGGCGATCGACGCAGCCGACTCGCTCATCGTCCCGATTGCGGACCCTTGTGGGAGTCGGCCCAACAGAACGACGACGGCTTCGACTCGCGAACTCGCTGAGGCTCATGTACACGGCATGTCATATATGACGTACGAAATGGAGCACGGCTGAACGTACGAGAGCTCCCCGGGCGTGTCAAGACGCCGACCAGCCCCCCCCCCCGGAAGCCGGAAGGGTAGGCCACAACTCCCAACGGAAGTGCGATGAATCATGCGCGCAGCGTTGACGGTGCCCCCGGACGTCTCTACGTTGCCACGCCATACGACGTACTCCATACGCCATATATGACATGCCGTTGAGCCATCCGACCCACCCACGGGCAGCGCTCCACGGGCGGTGCGGACGGGCGGGCCGCTCGCACGATGTCAGGAGGCTTCGCATGACCGGCGCTCAGGTGCGGCCGCGCCCGGAAGGGGCGCCACCCGACAGCCGACGCTCCGCGAGTGCGCAGGAGGCCGATCGGGCACGCAGGCGGCGACGACGCAGAGAGGCGCTCACCGCGTACCTCTTCCTGGCGCCGTGGTTCGGCGGGCTGCTGTTCATCACCGCGGGGCCGTTGCTGGCCTCGCTGTACCTGTCGTTCACCGACTACAGCCTCATCGGGGGCTCCGACTGGATCGGCCTGAGCAACTACACCCGGATGTTCACCGACGACCCGCGGTTCCTGAAGGCGCTGCAGAACACCACGATCTACGTCTTCGTCTCGGTGCCCCTGCAACTGGCCTTCGCGCTGCTGCTGGCGCTGCTGCTGGACCGGGGCGTGCGAGGGCTCGCCATCTACCGCTCGGTGTACTACCTGCCCTCGCTGCTCGGCAGCAGCGTGGCCATCGCCATTCTGTGGCGGAAGGTATTCGGGGACGACGGCCTCGTCAACCACTTCCTCGGCCTGTTCGGCGTCGACGGACGCAGCTGGATCGGCGATCCGTCCACCGCGCTGGGGACGCTCATCGTGCTGAACGTGTGGACCTTCGGCTCACCCATGGTGATCTTCCTGGCCGGTCTGCGGCAGATCCCGGCCAGCTACTACGAGGCGGCCGGCATCGACGGGGCGGGCAGGGTGCGGCAGTTCTTCCACATCACGGTGCCGCTGCTGACCCCCATCATCTTCTTCAACCTGATTCTGCAGCTGATCGGCGCCTTCCAGTCCTTCACCCAGGCGTTCGTGGTCAGCGGCGGAAACGGAAGCCCCTCGGACTCGACGCTCTTCTACACGATGTACATGTACACCAAAGGCTTCAACTCCTTCGAGATGGGCTACGCGTCGGCGATGGCCTGGTTCCTGGTGGTCATCATCGCCTGCCTGACCGCACTGAACTTCCTGATGTCGAAGTATTGGGTGTTCTACAGTGACAACTGAGGTGAAGACCGACAGCACCACCCGGGCCGGGCTGAACGACACAGTGCTGGCCAGGGCTCTGCTCGCGCTGCGAGGGAAGAAGCTCCTGATCCACCTCGGCCTGATCCTCTTCGGCCTGGTGATGCTCTACCCGCTGCTGTGGATGATCTCCAGCTCCCTCAAACCGGAGGGGCTCATCTTCCGCGAGCAGGGGCTGATCCCCACCAGCGTCACCGGGCAGAACTTCGCCGACGGCTGGAACGCGCTGAGCAGCCCCTTCAGCCACTACCTGCTCAACTCACTGATCATCACGGGCGGAGCCGTACTGGGGAACCTGACGGCCTGCTCCCTGGCCGCGTACGCCTTCGCGCGCATGGAGTTCCCGCTGAAGCGCTTCTGGTTCGCGCTCATGCTGGGCTCCATCATGCTGCCGTTGCAGGTGGTGATCGTGCCGCAATACATCCTCTTCAAGCAGCTGGACTGGATCAACACGTTCTATCCGCTGATCGTCCCGAAGTTCCTCGCCACCGACGCCTTCTTCGTCTTCCTGATGGTGCAGTTCATCCGGACGCTGCCGCGCGATCTGGACGAGGCGGCGCGGATCGACGGGGCCGGCCACTGGCGGATCTTCAGCCGGATCATCATTCCGCTGTCGCTGCCGGCGCTGGCCACCACCGCCATCTTCACCTTCATCTGGACCTGGAACGACTTCCTCAGCCAGCTGATCTTCCTGACCGACCCGGACAAGCACACCGTGCCGGTGGCCCTGCGCACCTTCCTCGACTCGACGGGCCAGTCCGCCTGGGGGCCGATGTTCGCGATGTCGGTGCTCTCCCTCGGCCCCATCTTCGGCTTCTTCCTGGCGGGCCAGAAATACCTGGTCCGCGGGGTCGCCATCACCGGCCTGAAATAGCCCTGGAGCAGCCCGTCTTCCCCACCGATCTCGAACCGACGGAACGTACCGAAGGAGAGATTCCGTGCTTCATCGACAGAGAACGGCAAGGCACTGCGTGGCACTCGCGGCCACAGGCGCCCTCGTCACCACCGCTGCCTGCGGAGGCGACTCGGGGCCCGGCGACGACGGCAAGGTCACGCTCAAGGTCAGCTGGTGGGGCGAGGCCAGCCGGCACAAGATCACTGAGCAGGCCATCGACCTCTTCGAGAAGCAGAATCCGGATGTCACGGTCGAGTCGTCGTACTCCACCTGGGACTCCTACTACGACCAGCTGACCACCAAGGTCGCCGCCGGGGACGCCCCGGACGTCTTCGCCATCGAGATCCGCAAGCTCGGCGAGTTCGGCCGCAAGAACACGCTCGCCGATCTGAAGGGGCTGGTGAACACCGGCGATCTCGACCCGAAGCTGCTCTCCAGCGGCACCGTGGACGGCACCCAGTACGCCATCCCCACCGGCGCCAACGCCTGGGCCGTGATGGCCAACACCAGCGTCTTCGAGAAAGCCGGGGTCAGCCTCCCCGATGACTCGTCCTGGACCTGGGAGGACTACGAGGACGTCAGCACCCAGCTCACCAAGGCCGGCGGCAGCGGCATCTACGGCACCCAGATCAACTTCAACGACGCCTTCCTGAACGTGTTCGCCGCACAGCGCGGCGAATCGCTCTACGACAACGGCAAGATCGGCATCTCGGCCGGCACCCTCGCCGACTGGTACCAGCTCAGCGCGGACATGATCGAGTCCAAGGGCTCCCCCGACGCCGCCCTCAGCAACGAGTTGGACGCCAACAGCATCGAGCAGTCCCTCATCGGCACCAACAAGGGCGGCATGGGGATGTTCTGGACCAACCAGCTCAGCACCGCCTCCGGCGAGAAGATCGACCTGCTGCAGATGCCGCAGGCACCGGAAGCGACGAGCAGCGGCATGTTCCTCCAGCCGGCGATGTTCTGGACCGTCGGCGCACACAGCGAGCAGCAGAAGGCAGCGGGCAAGCTCATCGACTTCCTCGTCAACGACCCGCAGGCCGGCAAGATCCTGGGCAGCGACCGCGGCCTGCCGATGAACAGCAAGGTCCTCAAGGAGATCCGCAGCGACCTGCCCGCGGCCGACCAGGCGTCGCTCGACTACGTCGACAAGGTCCGCGACAAGCTGGCCGATCCGCCCTCCGCCTATCCGGACGGCGCCGCCGACATCCCGGACATGCTGAAGCGCTACGGCCAGGACGTCATCTCCGGCAACAAGACCACCGAGGCCGCCGCCGAGGGGTTCCTGAAGGAGGCGAACAGCACGCTCGGCTGAGCCCCGCCCCGCTGACGCCCGGCGTGCCGTGCCCGGCCCGACCCGCCGGGCCGCCCGTCGCCCCGGCACGCCGCCGCGCAGGGTGAACCGCCTGAGTCCGAAGACCCGTATCCGAAGACCTGCTTTCGAGGAGCCGCCCGTGGAATCGCGTGGAAAACGCCGCTACGCCGTCGTCGGGCTCGGCCACCGCGCGCAGATGTACGTCGACGCGCTGCTCGGTGACTGGAGCGACACCGGAGAGATCGTCGCGCTGTGCGACAGCAACCGGACCCGGATGGACTTCTACAACCAGCGCATCGCCGCGACGGGCCGGGGGCCCGTGCCGTGCTTCGGCCCGGACGGCTTCACCGCGATGCTGGAGGGCGCCGACGCGGTGGTGGTGACCTCGGTGGACGCCACCCACGCCCACTACGTGTGCACCGCCCTGTACGCCGGCGTGGATGTCGTAGTGGAGAAGCCGCTCACCACAAACGCGGAGGGCTGCGCGGCGATCGCGACCGCGGCCGAGCGCAGCACCGCCCGGATCATCGTCACCTTCAACTACCGCTATTCGCCGCGGAACACGGCCCTGCGGCGGCTCCTGGCCGACGGCGCCGTCGGCCAGGTGACCTCCGTGCACTTCGAGTGGGTGCTGGACACCATCCACGGCGCGGACTACTTCCGACGCTGGCACCGGGACCGGACGCGCTCCGGCGGGCTGCTGGTCCACAAGTCCACCCACCACTTCGACCTGGTGAACTGGTGGCTGGACGCCGACCCCGAACTGGTCTTCGCCCAGACAGACCTGCTCTTCTACGGCAGCGAGAACGCCCGGGGCCGCGGCCTGGGCCCGCGGCCCTCGCGCGGCACCGGCGCGCCCTCGGCCGGCACCGACCCCTTCCTGCTGGACATGTCCCGCGACGAACGGCTCGCGCGGCTCTACCTCGACGCCGAGCACGAGGACGGCTACCAGCGGGACCAGGACGTGTTCGGCGACGGAGTGACCATCGACGACACCATGGCGGTGCTGGTCCGCTACGACAACCGCGCGATGCTGACCTACTCGCTGCACGCCCACGCACCCTTCGAGGGGTACCGCGTGGCGGTGAACGGCACCGAGGGCCGGGCCGAGTTGGAGGTCTGCGAACGCGCCTGGACGCCGCCACACGCCGCCGTCGACCCCTCGGCGCACAGCAAGGAGCACGCCGAGGGAGCGTGGGAACGACTGACCCTGCAACGGCACTGGTCCCCGCGGGAGGAGATCACCCTGGATGTCGAAGGCGACGGCGGCGGGCACGGCGGTGGGGACCGGCTGCTGCTCGACGACGTCTTCCGCGGCCCCACCCAGGACCCCCTGAGTCGGCAGGCGGGATACCGCGACGGCATCCGCAGCGTGCTCGTGGGCGTCGCGGCGAGCACCTCGGCCAAGACCAACCGACCGGTGAGGCTGGTGGAGAACGGCACCCGCCTCGGATGACCCAACGTCCAGCGCCCTGTCCATACGAGTACGTCACATACGACATACGGTAGACGAGACGTGAGAGCTGTTGCCGCATGAATGCGCCCGTGCCTGGCACCGAACCGGCCGTCCCCATCCCCTCCAGGACCCAGTTCGTCCTCGAACACCTGACGCAGGCCATCCTCACCGGCCGGCTGCCGCCGGGACAGCCGCTCATCGAGATCGAGCTGGCCGGGCGATTCGGGGTGTCCAAGACCCCCGTACGCGAAGCACTCAAGACACTGGCCGGACGCGGACTGGTGGTGATGAGCGAGTACAGGGGCGCGGCAGTGCGCGCCGTGGACGCGACCATGGCCCGCTCCGTCTACGACGTGCGGCTACTACTCGAACCGGAGGCGCTGCGCCGCGGCGTTCTCGCGCGCTCGGGCTTCCCCGGCGCCCAGGAGGCCCTGGACCGCGCCGACGCCGCCGAGGACCGAGCCGACCGCTCCCTGGCCAACCGGGATTTCCACCGCGCGCTCTACCGCCCCTGCGGCAACCCGCTCCTGGCGCGCATGCTCGACGATCTGCGCGACCAGGCGGCGCTGGTCTCGGTCGTGGCCTGGGAGTCCACCCCCAGCTGGGAGCGGGAGGCGGAGGAACACCGGCGGATCCTCACCCGCGCTCTGGAGGGCGACGCGAGCGGCGCCGAACACCTGCTGTACGACCACATCGCGGGGTTCGTTCGCCGGGCCTTCCCGCAGTCCCCAACGGGCGAGGGGCGGGAGCCGGACATCGCAAACCCGGTCTGAGTCAACCGACCGGTAGGGAGCCCGTTCGGAGGGGCCTCGCACGAGCCGTCATTGCAGGAGCTACAGGACGAACCGTCACGGGATACGGACGGGGATGCGGGAACTCCGGCATGCCGCTGCCGACAGAGAAGCCCTGGCCGGCGGTTGTCCTGTCCGTCTCGTACGGCGCGCAGTAAATGCACAACGCCACGTGGCCCGTGCTGTTGGGCCAGAGGGACTCCTCGATTCGGTCGCCGAGGATGGCAACGTCCAGCATCGGTTCGGTGAGCCGGATCGGCGCGAGGACGACAGCGGGTGAACCAGCAGGGCGGTACACGAGTCGAGCGCTCGCAGGGCTTCATACACACGGGTCCCGGCAACATCTACGTCAACGGCGGTGCCCACCCGCAGGACTCGGACAAGTCGGCCTTCCGACGTGTCGCCGAGGACCAACTGCGGTGGCTGCGGCGCGTGTTGCTCGACCCGTCCGGCATGGGCAAGGCCCGCGCCGTGCTCGCCGACACCGGCACCGTCGTCCTGGACGGTCCTCCGGGCAGCGGCCGTACCTCCGCGGCCCGCGTACTCCTTCGCGAATGCCGCCGGGACAGCGGCGTCTTCCACGAACTCCTCCCCGGAGAGGAGGACGAACTGGCCCTCCACGACCCTGCGCTGGTCGGAACCGGTGACCAGCTACTGCTGGATCTGTACACCGCCGACGACCGCCAACGGTCCGCGGCACGGGCCGACGTCCCCGCACTCCGCAAGGCCGTACAGGTTACGCCTGGAGGCGACGAAACGAGGCACGGGTTACCTCGTCAAACACATCGACCCGCTGCGCCTCGTCGACCGCGCTCACCTTGCTCGGTCCTGTCTCCTGGCCCGCCCGCCCGCCTGGAAGATGGTGCTCGACCTGAGGGCGGTGCCTGAGGGCTCGGACGCCCAGTGGCAAAGCCTTGAAACGGCCTGGCAGAACCTCGGCCAAGCGCAAACGCGGCAGCGAGGGATCTCCTCAGTCAGCGAAGCCCAATCGGAGTTCCTCAACACCGTGGGCCGACTGATTGATGCGGCCGAGGAGATCACCACCAGGGAGGACCGCAGTGTCGCACCCTTCCCGTATGAGCGCCTGACGGCCACCGGCGGCAAACGCCGCAGCAGCGTTCCGCAGTCGGCTTACGAATTCCAGCTCATCGGACCCGAGTTGCCGCCGATGGGCGCCTTCATCCGGATTCAGGGCGACACGGAGATTCGCGGCAAGGTCAGGCGTGCCTCCGGGTATTCCGTCACCGTCCGTTTCGACGAGCCCGTGTCATGGGAGCGGCTGCCCGCCCGCGGCGCCCTGGAACTCATACCGAGCACGGTGGTCTTCAACAAACAGCGGCAGGCGATAGCGAGTCTGCGCGCGCGGAACCCGGGCTTGCTGCCGGCGCTGGTCGAGCACCAGGTGCGTACCATCCCGGCCACGGCCGCGCGGCCGCATGAGGACCTCGACCCAGAACAACTCGCCGCGTTCCGCGCGGCGTTGACCACGGAGGACCTCCTTGTGGTGCTCGGCCCGCCCGGCACCGGCAAGACCCGGACCATCACCGCTGTCTCTGCCGCCGCCGACGGCGGCCGGGTCCTCGTCACCTCCCACACCAATCGCGCCGTGGACGTGCAGCTCTTCGCCCGGCGGCTCGGCGTACCGCTGGACGGGTGGGCGAAGCGGGACGCGGCCGAGCTGCGCGCGTACTTCGCGGACGTCCATCCCTCGCTGGTCGAGTCGATGATGTACGAGGGGAGCCTCTACCAGCTGCCGGTCGAGTTCAACGCGGCCGACATGTACCTCAACAACCGGGTCCTGGAGCGCGCGGGCGCCGACCTCCCCGACGACGACTGGACCCGCGACGACTTCACGGCGCTGCTGCGCGCGATGAAGCGCAGCAACGGCGACCGGTTCACCCCGTACTTCTGGACCAACCGCCTGTGGGGCGGAGTGGTCCCCTGGCTGTTCGCCAACGGCACCAACCTCCTCGCCGAGTCCAAGGCTCCCGGCGGCGACTGGCTCTGGAACTCCTTCTATCCCGAGGCGGAGCGGCGCGGCCGGGGCGGCGGCTACCGGTGGACGACACCACAGGCCGACTCCGACCGCGTCGCGGAGGTCTACGACTACCTCGCCTCCCTCATCCAGGAGGACCTGTGCACCCGGCCGGAGGGCGGCGACAGCCGAAACCTCGTCGGTGTGTTCTCCACCGGCCGCGTCGGTGTCACGCCCGCGGGCGGCTTCTGGGCGGGCGGCCTGCATGAGGCGGGCATGAAACCGACCGACTACGACGTGCGGTACTTCCCGCGCTGGCGCACACGGCGTCACCAGTTCGGCGCCGCCGGGTACGCCATGCTGCGCACGTCGAAGATGCGGGACGAGGCCTGGGAGTTCATCAAGTACACCGCCCGCAAGGACGTGATGACCCAGCTCTTCGCGGCCAACCAGACCACCCCGGCCCGCCGCTCCATGGTCGACGAGGCCCGCTACCGGGGGACCGGCCCGGCCCATTGGCAGGTCTTCTACGACACCCTCGACAAGATCCCCACCACCGGCCCGATCCCGGCCCCGCCGCAGGTCAACGAAGTCGAGCAGCTGCTGATCAAGCACACCGGAACCGCCCTCGCGAGCCCTGGCGCCGTGCGCCCCGCGCTGCGGCGGCTGCAGGGAGACCTGGAGAAGGCCATGGAGCGTGAGGTATGACGAACACCGAGATCAGGCCCGTACCGCCGGAGCCAGTCCCTACCCGCAAGACCCGTATGGCCCGTGACGCCGGCAAGGCGTCCGAGTCCGCGGCCGCCACCGCGCGCACCCGGGGCACCCGCCTGCTCGCCGTACTGTTCCTCGCGCCCACCGTCGTCGGCATCGTCGTCTTCACGGTCGTACCGATCGTCGGCTCGGTCGTCCTCAGCCTCTTCCAGTGGGACGTGATCGAGGACCCGCGCTGGGCCGGAGCGGCCAACTACCGTGAGATCCTGACCGATTCGACGGTCCTCATCTCCTTCCGCAACACGCTCGTCTTCATGGTGCTCGCGGTCGCGCTGCAGCTGCTGATCGCGCTCGTGCTGGCGATCACCGTGAACGGCCGGATGCCCACGTGGCTGCGGTCCGTGTTCCGTTCGGCGTTCTTCTTCCCGCTGGTGCTGTCCGCCGCGTCCATCTCGGTGGTGATGAAGTACCTGTTCAACCAGGACTTCGGCCCCGTGAACTGGCTGCTCGGCACGGTCGGCATCCCCTCGGTCCCCTGGCTGACCTCGGAGAACGGGGCGATGGCGGCCGTCATCCTGGCGTACGTCTGGCAGCAGTTCGGCTTCTCGTTCCTGCTGTTCGTCGGCGGTCTGAACAACATCCCGAAAGAGGTGCACGAGGCGGCTTCACTGGACGGCGCGAGCGGCCTGCGCAAGCACCTCGCCATCACCCTGCCGCTGCTGTCGCCCACGCTGCTGGTGGCATCCGTGGTCGGCATCATCAACGCCCTCCAGGTCTTCGAGCAGCCGTACGTCCTCACGGCCGGAGGTCCCGGCGACTCCACCCGCACGGTCGTGATGGTCATCTACGAGACGGCCTTCGAGCAGCTCCGCTTCGGCGAGGCGTCCGCCGTGGGCGTCCTGCTCTTCGTCCTGATCATGGCGGTCACCGCACTCCAGTTCCGGCTCAGCCGGCGTTACGTCCACTACCAGTGAGCCGGGTGAGTCAGATGAGTACGAGTTCCCTGTCAGGTTCCGTGTCGGGTTCCCTCCCGAGCCCCGCCGGGTCGCGCATACGGCACGGCCTGGCGCCCTGGGCCCGGATCGCCGGCCTGGCGCTGTGCGCCCTGTTGACGCTCGGCCCGGTCATCTGGACGGTGTCGACATCGCTGCGCACACCGGCGGAATCCTTCGACCTGCCGCCGGAGATCATCCCCACGGACCCCACCGTCGACGCCTACCGCGGGGTCTTCGACCAGATCGACGTCTGGCTGTACGCGCTGAACTCCACCTTGGTGACCGCGCTGATCGCGGTCGGCCAGATGGTCACCGCGGGCCTGGCGGGCTACGCCTTCGCCCGCCTCGAATTCCGCTTCAAGAAGCCGCTGTTCGCGCTGGTCCTGGCCACGATGATGGTGCCCTTGCAGGTCACGATCGTCCCAGTCTTTCTGGAACTGAAGGCGATGGGCCTGACCGACACCCTGCTCGGCCTCATCGTCCCGGCCTTCCCGACGGCCTTCGGCACCTTCCTGATGCGCCAGTACTTCCTGGGCATGCCGAAGGACCTGGGCGAGGCGGCGATGATCGACGGCGCGGGCCCGTGGCGCGTCTTCCGGTCCGTGTACGCCCCCTTGGCGGCTCCCGGTCTCGCCATCGTCGGCGTACTGGCCTTCAACTACCACTGGAACGAGTTCTTCCGGCCGCTGATCCTCGAGACGTCCACCGAGAACCTCACGCTGCCGCTGGGCCTGGTCTCCCTCCAGGGCAACCTCGGCACCGGATCGATCTCCGTCGTCCTCGCCGGAGTCGTCCTGTCCATGATCCCTGCCGTCGTCGTGTTCGTCGTCGGCCAGCGCCCTCTGCGCGAGGGCATCACATCCGCAGGAGTCAATCGTTGAGTTCCGTGAGCCGGTCGACCGACGCCCACAGCCCGCGCTTCCGGGTCCGCCCGCCGGCCAACTGGATGAACGACCCGAACGGGCCGCTGCGCTGGGGCGGTCGCTACCACCTCTTCTACCAGCACAACCCCGACGCCCCCGTCCACGCGAACGTCCACTGGGGCCATGCCTCCAGCGCCGACCTCGCCCACTGGGACGACCACGGGATCGCCCTGCGGCCGACGCCCGGCGGCCCGGACGAGGCGGGCTGCTGGTCCGGCTGCGTGGTGGACGACAGTGGTGTACCGACAGCGGTGTACTCCGGGATCGACCGCGACCACCAGGGCCTGAGCACGATCTGTCTCGCCGTGGCCGAGGACGACGGCCTGGACGAGTGGAAGCAACTGCCGGTGCCGGTGGTCGCCGGCCCGCCGGCCGGCCTGGACGTGACGATGTTCCGGGACCCGTTCGTCTTCCGCTTCGCCGGACGCCGCTGGGCGCTGGTGGGCGCGGGCCATGCCGACGGCACCCCGTTTGTCCTGGTGTACGACTGTGAGGACCTGTACGCGTGGCGGTTCGCCGGGGTCCTGCTGGACGGCCGCGACGCGGCGGCGGCCCACGCCTTCGGTACGCGGGCGATCGGCTGGGAGTGCCCGCAGATGTGGGAGACCGCCGGGGGCGACCGGGTGCTGGCGGTGGCGCTGTGGGACGGCGACCCGCTGAGCACGGCGTACCTGACGGGCCATCTGGTGGAGGAGGACGGCGGGTTGAGGTTCGTGGCCGGTATGGGCGGAGCCCTGGACCTCGGCCGCGACTTCTACGCCCCCTCCGTCCTCCAGGACACGGAGTCCGGCCGCGTTCTGCTGTGGGGCTGGTCCTGGGAGTCACGCCCGCGCGAGGAGGTGAACCGCGCGGGCTGGTCCGGAGTTCTCACGGCACCACGCGTGGTGGACACCCACGACGACGGCACGCTGCGGGTCGTACCGGCTCCGGAACTCGAACTTCTGCGAGCGGCCGTCCCGTTCACGGCCACACCCGGACCGCTCCGGCCGCTCCCCCTCTCGTACGACCTGCTGGTGACCGCCCGGTCGGCGGCGACGTTGAGTCTGCTGCGGGCCGCGTCCGGAGCCGAACTGACCGTGCGACTCGACCCGGCGTCCGGCACGGTGACCCTGGACCGCACGGGCTGGCCACGCTCCCGTCCGGACGGCACGGCCCCCCCCTGGTCCTGCCGACCCCGCCGGGCGAGACCCTCACCGTACGGATCCTCGTGGACGGCTCCCTTCTGGAACTGTTCGCGGGCGACCGGGCGATGGCCACGGAACGGGTGTACCGACGGGACGACGACGTCGCGGAGCTGGCCGTGTCGGGGACGGAAGTCGAGGTCACGGGCTGGGCGCTGGCCCCACCGAGCCCCGCATGACGACGGGGCACTCCAGCCGCCGGGTGGTGACGGGCGGCGCGGTCCCGCTGTCGATGGCGTCCAGGAGCCAGGCGGGCGGCCGTCTCTCCCATCGCGCGGTGGGGCAGAGCGACCGTGGTGAGGGGCGGGCTGAGGAATGCGGCCATGTGCTCCTGGTCGTCGTAGCCGACGACGGACAGATCGGCGGGCACGTCGAGGCCCAGGCGCGCGGCGGCATGGAGGACGCCCGCGGCGACCCGGTCGTTGTAACAGACGATCCCCGTGGGCCGCCGGTCTACGGGAACACGGTCCAGCAATCGCAGCGCTCCCTCGTACCCGGCGGCGATCTCCCCTCCCGTCCGCATGATCCAGTCCTTCTCTGCGGTCAGCCCCACCGCCCGCAGCGCGTCCCGGAAGCCACGCAGCCGCTCCGCGGTGGCGATGTCGTCCAGGCCACCCACCAGGGCGACACGGCGGTGGCCCGCGTCGAGGAGGAGGCGCGCGGCGCTGCGGCCACCGGCCCGCTCGGCGGGGATGACGGCCGGGAGGGAACCGTCCTCGGGGAGGCAGTTGGCGAGCACGGCGAACGTGCGGTGCAGCCCTTCCGGGACGCGGGCGCGGCGCAACGACAGCGCCGCGTAGATGATCCCGTCGACCCTCCGGTCGAGCAGTTCGGCGACGGCCGCGTCCTCGGTGGCCGGGTCCTGCCCGGAATCGACGGTGAGCACCAGGTGCTCCCTGTTCCACGCCGCGTCCATGGCGCCGCGCAGCAGCCGCCCGGCGAACGGCGAGGTGGCGATCTCGTCCGTGACCAGCCCGATCACGGCGGTACGACGTCGGCGCAGGCCACGGGCGACGGCGTTCGGCCGGTAGCCGAGCTGTGCGGCGGCCTTGCGGATCTTCTCCTGCGTCTCGGCGGAGAGGTTGCCCTGGGCACGCCCGTTGAAGACGAAGGACACGGCCGTGTGCGACACCCCGGCGAGCCGGGCGACATCCCGCGAGGTCGCCCGCTCGGCCCCGCCACCCCGTGTCTTCTCGACCCCGCCCATGCCTCGTCCCCGCCGACTTTGCCTGATCAGGCCAGCCTACCCGCGGAGGATGTCGAGGAGCCCTCCACCGCAGACCGGACGGGACAACCGTCGAGTGCTCCCTGCGGGGCCGCTTTCTGTTGGGGCCGTGTCCTCAACACCTACCGGCCATCGCCAAGGCACGCGCAGTGCGGCGAAGTTGATCAAACCGCACAAGCCTGGCACGGCCTCGCCGACGGCAGACTCGCCGTCGCGGAATGGACCGACTGCTTCAACAACCAGCGCCCCACACGGCGATCGGAGAAGAGCGGCTCACTTCGGGAGGGCTGCTGACTGCGTCCAGCTGCGGGTGACCGCCGTTGCGTCGCCGTCGTGGCCGACGCTTGGCGGCCACCCGGTGTTCGACCGGGCAGGCTTCAGGTGTCACTCCCCGCGATGGGGCGGCACAGGTGCCCGTCCGGGGTCATCCCTGGTCCTCTGATGAGGGGTAGATCCGCCACAGCTGGGAGAGGTTCGGTCCACCCCACATCCGGGTCAGGCCTACCAGCCGGTCGTTGCCCTGGAGGTGGTCGGCGATGGCCAGGGCGTAGCGCGGGTGCACGACCGAGACCAGATAGAAGTCATTGCCTCGCTCTGCGTGGGAGACCAGCCGCCAGTGCTGGCTGAGGCTGTCCGTGCGCTCTCGGAGCGTCACGGTGTCGGGCGGGTTGGCCCCTGCCGTGAGGCAGCGGTGGTTCGCGTACGACTCGATGCGCACTGTGCCGTCCGCGTTCGTCCGCAGGAACCACCGATGCGAGGTGTTGTCCTTGGCGAACGGGTCCTGTGCCCAGGTCTGGGTGTGGTTGCCGACACCGTCGTGCCAGTCGTTGCACATGAAGTAGGTTCCGGTGACGTGGTGGGTCATCGTCACCGATCCGCCCGCGAGCAGTACGAGGTCGGTCAAGTCAGTGCTCCTCAGCCTTGAGAGTCCGTCACGGGAGAGGGGCGCCCCTGAAACTCAGCGTAGGCATCCGGCTGTTGCTCCGCAGCGGGGCGAACCGGTCGTTCGGCGAGGCCGGAGTCTGTCCGAGAGGTCCTCGAACGGGTTGACGGCGCTGCACGAACCACCTGGCCGAGCGTCACCCACGTGCCGCGCACGCGGCGCAACGGGGTGGCAGCGCACCACTGAATTCGAACGGGCAGGGCAACAGCCACGCGGAAGGCGAGGTCGGCAAGACCGAGAAACCAGCAGCCGCCCCGACGAGGCGGCTGTCTCATACGCTCCAAGACCCGCGAATCCGTCGCCCAGGGCGTCGCCGACATCGCCACCGGCTTCTTCGGTGGCATGGGCGGCCGCACCACGATCGACCAGACGATGATCGACGTACGGGTCTCCGGCGGCTGCACCCGGCCGTCGACGTTCCTGACGGGTGCGTCGCTGATGGTGCTGTGCATCGTCTTCGGGCCGGCCGTCTCTGACATTCCCATGGCCGCGTTCGTCGCGGTGATGGTCATGGTGTCGGTGGCCACCTGCGACTTGCACTCCATCGCCCGAAGACGCTCAAGGGGATGCCGGCCGGGGAGATCACCGTCATGGCGGTCAGCTTCGCGTGCGGTCGCCACCCGCAGCCTCGCCATCGGTGTCGTCGTCGGCTCCCTGACCGCCATGGTCAGCCGCCTGGTGCGCATACCCCTGACGCGAGCGGACCGCCACTCTGTTCGCGGCGAGCAGGGCACCGCCACTCTGCGACAGGTGGTCGCCCATCGCTGCGGCGAAGCCCATGACGCACTCCTCACGTGATGGGGGCCTGCCGGGCGGCGAGTGGGTGCGGTTCAGGAGGTCGCGGGCCGGGAGGTAGCCGGTCGAAGGCGGACGCAGCAGTGGCCGGGGCTGGGCTCCAGGCATGCCTGAAGCTCGTCTTCTTCGAGCCCCGGTAGGACGCCGCGAAGCAGGTGGAGGTTCATGCCGCAGACCGTCTGGGTGTGTTCGCGGGCGAGCGCGCGGAAGGGGCAGTTGCCCAGCACGATGGTGTCACCCTCATCGCGGGGCTCGAACCCGTACCGCTCCAGCAGGTCGAACACGCCTGTCACACCTGGGCCGTCGTCGCCCGCGAGCTGTTCGCCGAGCTGGTGGGCCGTGCGGTGCAGGACGGCGCGGGCCGGTTCTCCGGTGACTTCGGATTCCTCCACGGCCTGGGCGAGGAGCCGTCCGGCCAGCACAAGGAGCTTCCCCTCGTCCCGCATCTTGTAACCGGTGTTCAGGCAATCCACGACCTTGCGGCCGAGGCGGTCGACAGCCGCGGCCACCAGGCCGTCGTGTGGTCCCCTCTCATCGCGGAGCCAAGGGCCCACCTGCGGCCGGGTCATCGGGTCAGTGGCGCCTGAGACCTCCCAGTCATCGGCCCAGCCGATGATGTGGCCGCCAACGGCGCCGGCCGCGGTGAGGAAGTCCTCACGCTGGCGCTCCGGGGACGACGTGGCGAGCTTCATCCGCGACAGCCGCCGCACCCCGAGCAGGCACTTGCCGCAGCCGTCGTAGGGGCGTTCGATCATGTTCAGGTCCGTACCGCGCAAGGCTTCTCCGTTTCGAACACGCAAGATACGGAGATTTCGCCCCCCCAGGACGATCATGCTCAGCCCAGGAAGCTCAGTCGAACCTGACGGTTGACATTAGAGATGTTGGTGTCGACCAGGCACACCGACTGCCAAGTGCCCAGTTCCAGCTGGCCGTTGATGACCGGGAGGGTGGCGTGGGGCGGGACGATGGCGGGGAGGACGTGGTCGCGGCCGTGGCCGGGGGTGCCGTGGCGGTGCTGCCAGCGGTCGTCGGCGGGGAGGAGGGTGCGCAGGGCGGCGAGGAGGTCGTCGTCGCTGCCGGCGCCCGTCTCGATGATCGCGACGCCGGCGGTGGCGTGCGGGACGAAGACGTTGAGGAGACCGTCCCGGCCGGCGGCCGCCTCGCGGAGGAACGCCTCGCAGTCGGGGGTGAGGTCGACAACCCTCTCGCGGGAGCCGGAGGCGATGTTCAGGACACGGGTGGTGAAGGCATCGGACATGCCCCCATACTCGCGCACCCCGTCCCCGCGCAGCGGAAGGCCCGACCCGGGCCACCGGACCGACGACCGGCGAGCCGACGGCCCGCAATCGCCCCCGTGATACGTGACATCCAGTCCACGAGACGCCATTGACCGTGTGCGGCACAGGTCGCGGGTGAACTGAAGACTGAGCGACGTGAAGGTCAAGTTCCTCCAGCCGGCCAACGCGCCGGCCGCGTTCACTTTCGGCAAGGTCGACGCGTGGGCGGTGTGGGATCCGGGCCCTTCGGGAAGATCCGTGACCTCTCCGGAGTTAGTAGAAGCGTGAACAATACGCGTGAGGTCGAGGTCGTCGTCATAGGCGCCGGTCAGGCAGGGCTGGCCGGTGCCTATCACCTGCGCCGCACCGGTTTCGAGCCGGAGCGCGACTTCGTGGTGCTGGACCACTCCCCCGGTCCGGGCGGCGCCTGGCAGTTCCGCTGGCCGTCGCTGACGTACGGCAAGGTGCACGGGATGCATGCGCTGCCGGGCATGGAGCTGACCGGCGCCGATCCGGCACGGCCGTCCTCCGAGGTCATCAGGGAGTACTTCGACACGTACGAGCGCACCTTCGACCTGCGGGTACGGCGTCCGGTGGATGTGCGCGCGGTACGTGAGGGCGAGGGCGGGCGGCTACTGGTGGAGACCTCGGACGGTACGTGGTCGACGCGGGCGTTGATCAACGCGACGGGCACCTGGGACCGGCCGTTCTGGCCGCGCTGCCCCGGCCAGGAGACCTTCCGCGGGCGGCAGTTGCACACCGCGCAGTACCCGGGGCCGGAGGAGTTCGCGGGGCTGCGGGTGGTCGTGGTGGGCGGTGGCGCGTCCGGGACCCAGCATCTGTTGGAGATCGCCCCGTACGCCGCCGCGACGACGTGGGTGACCAGGCGGCCGCCGGTGTTCCGTGAGGGGCCCTTCTCCGAGGACGTGGGCCGGGCGGCCGTCGCCCTCGTGGAGGAACGGGTGCGGCAGGGGCTGCCGCCGAAGAGCGTCGTGTCGGTGACGGGGCTGCCGCTCAACGACGCGATCCGGCAGGGCACCGCGGACGGCGTCCTGGACCGGTTGCCGATGTTCGACCGGATCACACCCGACGGCGTGGAGTGGGACGACGGTCGCCGCGTGGACGCCGACGTCATCCTGTGGGCCACCGGATTCCGTGCCGTCATCGACCATTTGGCCCCGCTGCGGCTGCGCGAGCCCGGCGGCGGCATCCGTATCGAGGGCACCCGCGCGGTCGCCGACCCCCGAACCCACCTGGTCGGCTACGGCCCGTCGGCAAGCACCATCGGAGCCAACCGCGCCGGACGCGCGGCGGTACGGGACATCAGACGCCTGCTGGCAGACGAGCGGCTCACCGCCGCCTGATTTTCCGTACAGTTGGAGTTCGACCGACACCTGCTGCCCCGCACCGCTGTCAGTCGGAGGTCTACGCAGGTGGTGTGGCGGGGGTCGAACCGGTCGTTGCCGACGGCTTCTTCCGGTTCTCGTTGAACTCGGCGACATTGCGCAGGTGTTCCTCGTGATTCGCCGTGAAACGGGTGTCGCCCGGCTTGACGGTGACGAAGTACAGCCAGTCGCCCGGGGTCGGATTGACGGCGGCGCGCATCGCCTCCTCGCCCGGGTTGGCGATCGGTGTGGGTGGCAGGCCCATGCGCTGGTACGAGTTGTAGGGGCTGTTGATCTTCGTGTCAGCGACGCTGGTGTCCAAAGTGGAGCGGTTCAGCGCGTAGTTGAGGGTGGAGTCCATCTGCAACGGCATGCCGCGCTCCAGCCGGTTGAAGACGACCCGTGCCACCCTGCCCATATCCGCCTTGGTGTCGGCCTCGGCCTGGACGATGCTCGCGACGATGACCGCCTGGTAGACGTTCATCGCGTTGCGCTGGGCCCCGGCAGTGACCTGACCGCCGCTGAACCTCTTGGCCGCGGTCTCGACCATGGTCGTCAGCACGGACTCCGGCGCCACGTTCTCCGCCAACCTGTACGTCGCCGGGAAAAGGTAGCCCTCCGGGTTGCCCTCGGCATCCTTCGGGAGGGACAGCTGGGCCTTGGCCAGGGATTTCTTGGTGGATCCGGCGGGCAGGGCGAGGACCCTGTCCACGGCTTCGTAGACCTGGGCGGAGCGCCAGCCCTCCGGGATCACCAGTGACGTGCGGTTTTCGCCCTCGCCGTCACCGCCTTCCACGCTCAGCAGCAGCGGCACCGCCACGGCGGTGGCCGCCACGACGGCTGCGGTCGCGATGAGGACGGCCCGGCCCCGGCGTGTCAGTCGAATCGTCGTGCTCCGTGGAGGAGTGTTCATCTGCATGCGGGCACGGTAACCCGCATATCACCTCAAACCCGGCATATTTTCATCTTGTCGACTCCATCGGCCGCAGAGCCGGGGCTGTCGGTTCGGCCGCCGCGGTGACCGAGTTCGGCTCCAACTGCGCGTCCCGCCGTACCAGCGCCGCGTATTTGCCGTCCCGCTCCAGCAGTTCCTCGTGCGTGCCGCGTTCGACCGCGCGCCCGGAGTCGAGGACCACGATCTGGTCGGCGCCCCGGACGGTGGACAGCCGGTGGGCGATGGTGAGGGTGGTGCGGTTGGCGGAGAGCGCGTCGATGGCCTTCTGCACGGCGTGCTCGGTACGGGTGTCCAGGGCGCTGGTCGCCTCGTCGAGGATGAGGACGGGTGGGTCGCGCAGGATGGTGCGGGCTATGGCGAGGCGCTGTTTCTCGCCGCCGGAGAAGCGGTGGCCGCGCTCGCCGACGACCGTGTCGTAGCCGTCGGGCAGAGACGCGATGTGCTCGTGGATCTGGGCCGCCCGCGCCGCCGCATACAGCTCCTCGTCGGTGGCGTCCGGCTTCGCGAAGCGCAGGTTGTCGGCGACCGTGGCGTGGAAGAGGTACGTCTCCTGGGAGACCACGCCGACCGCGCGGGCCAGGGTGTCGAAGTCCAGATCGCGTACGTCGACCCCGTCAAGCGTGACCCGGCCGCCCGTGACGTCGTACAGCCTCGGTACCAGGCAGCCGAGCGTGGACTTGCCGGCGCCGGTGGGGCCGACGACGGCGAGGCTTCCGCCGGCCGGGACGGTGAGGTCGATGCCGTCGAGGATCGGGACACCCCGGCCGCCCTGGCCACTCGTGCCATCGCCGCCGTCGTAGCGGAACTCGACGTTCTCGAAGCGGACTTCGCCCTTGACCTGGCCCAGGCGGACCGGGTGCTCGGGTTCGGTGATGTCGATGGGCAGGTCGAGGTACTCGAAGATGCGCTGGAAGAGCGCGAGCGAGGCCTGGATCTGGACGCCGGTGGACAGCAGGCTCACGGTCGGCCGGAACAGGTTCTGCTGGAGCGAGACGAAGGCGACGAGCGTGCCGACCGAGACGGACGGGCCGCCGAATCGGAACGCGAGGCCGGCGGTCCAGTAGATGACGGCGGGCATGGCGGCCATGACGATCGTGATGATGGCCATGCGCCAGCGCCCGGCCATGTTCGCCCTGACCTCCAGGTCGACAAGCCCCTCCGACTCGTCGGCGAAGGACTTGGTGAGCGAGTCGGCGCGGCCCATCGTGCGGCCGAGCAGGATGCCGCCGACGGAGAGCGACTCGGTCACCGTCGCGGCCATCTCGGCCATCTGCTTCTGACGCCGGGTGGTGATCTTCTTGCGTTCGTCGCCGACCCGGCGGCTTATCCACACGAACAGCGGCAGCAGGAGCAGCGTGACCACGGTGAGCCGCCAGTCCAGCGCGACCATGGCGACGATGGTCGCGACCACGCTGGTGAGGTTGGAGACCAGGGAGGTGGCCGTGGAGGTGACGGTCGCCTGCATGCCGCCGATGTCGTTGGCGATGCGCGACTGGACCTCGCCGGTGCGGGTCCGGGCGAAGAAGGCGAGCGACATGCGCTGCAGCCGGCCGTAGACGGCGGTGCGCAGGTCGTGCATTACGCGCTGGCCGACGGTCGTGGAGATCAGGGTCTGCAGTACGCCGAAGATGCTGGTGAGCACCGCGCTGACGATCATGCCGAGCGCGAGCAGGCTCAGCAGCCCGGTGCGGCCCTCGGGGATCGCGGTGTCGAGGATCTCCTTCAGCAGGAAGGGCGTGGCCACCGAAGCCAGTGACGCGGCGCCGACCAGCAGGCCGACGATCGCGAGTCGTCCGCGGTAGGGGCGGAAGAGCTTCAGGATGCGGCGTACCTGCCGGGGTTGTTCCTTCGAGTCGCCGGGCGGCGCCCAGGCGGATGCGTTGTCGGGATGCATGAGCTCCTACGGGAAGTGAGGGGGAGCGGATTCACGGAGCCTAACTCATTGTTACCTATACTCACAATGAACATCATCCTGATATTGTTCCCGTATGACCACCCCCGACGCCGACGGCCTGCTCGCCGAGCAGTTGTTGCGGCTGACCCGCCGTGTGCACCGGATCCAGAAGCGCCACCTTCTGCAGTGCGGACTGGACATCACCCCTGCCCAGTCCCGGCTGCTGCGCACCCTCGCGCACTACGACGCGCCCCCGCGCATGGCCGATCTCGCCGAGCGCCTGGAGGTGGTGCCGCGCGCCGTGACGACGCTGGTCGACGGGCTGGAGGGGAGCGGGCGGGTGCGCCGGGTGCCGGATCCCACCAATCGGCGTGTCATCCGGATCGAGGTCACGGACGAGGGCCGCAAGGCTCTCCGGGAACTGCACCACGCTCGGCGGTCCGCGGCGGAGGAGATCCTGGCGCCGCTGTCGGATGGACAGAGGGAGGTGCTCGGGGGGCTGCTCGACACGTTGATCGACGGGGCACCGGGGGCCGAGCGACGCTGCTGAACAGACGACGGGGCCCGGCGCACAGGTAGTGCGCCGGGCCCCGTCGCGTCCATCGGGGAGCGGTCAACTCGCCTCGGAAGCGGGCTCCTTGGCATCAACCGCCGGCTAAGCGGGGACCCCGGCCTTGGCGGTGCTCACGGGAGCGTCGGCGGCCGTGCCCTCTTGAGCCTCGGGCTCGTCCTCTTCCTCCACGAACTGGATCTCCCCGTCCAGCATCTTCTTCGCCCGGTCCGTGTCCAGCGCGCCCTCCCACTTGGACACGGCGAAGACGGCGACGCAGTTGCCGAGCAGGTTGGTAACGACACGCATCGAGTCCATGATGCGGTCGACGCCGAGGAGCAGGGCGACGGCGCCGGCAGGGATGGCGCCGAGCGAGGAGGCGGTCGCCGACAGGGCGAGGAAGGCCGAGCCGGGGATGCCGGCCATGCCCTTGCTGGTCAGCATCAGCACCAGGATCACGGTGATCTGCTGACTGAGGCTGAGGTCCACACCCACGGCCTGCGCGATGAAGAGCGTGCCGATGGAGAGGTAGATGGACGCGCCGTCGAGGTTGAAGGAGTACCCGGTGGGCAGCACCAGACCCACGGCGTCGTCACGGGCCCCGGCCTGGCGCAGCTTCTGCATCATGCGGGGCATGACGCTCTCGCTGGAGGCGGTGCCCAGCGCGAGCAGCATCTCCTCACGGGTGTAGCGGACGAACTTCCAGAGGTTGAGCCCGGTCATCAGCTTCAGCGCGATGCCGAGCAGCACCAGGAAGGCGGCGGCGACGGCGTAGCAGAGGATGATGAGCTTGGCGTAGGTCTCCATCACGCCGAGGCCGTACTGGCCCACCAGGTGGACCATCGCGCCGAACACGGCGAGCGGGGCCAGCTTCATGACGAAGCCGACGATCGCGAAGATGACCTCCTGGGCCTGCTCGATGGCGGGCAGGATCTTGGGCACCTTGGTGTGACCGAGGTGGAGCAGCGCGGCGCCGGTGAGACAGGCGAGCACGAGCACCTGGAGCAGGGAGTTCTCGGCGAACGCGCCGATCGCGCTCTGCGGCAGCGCGTTCAGGATGAACTCGCTGGTCGACGGCAGCGAGCCACCGGCGGTCTTGGCCTCGACCGCCGAGGTGTCGAGCTTCGACGGGTCGACGTTCATGCCCGCGCCGGGGCTGAAGACATTGGCGGCGATCAGACCGATGAGCAGCGCGGCCGTGGAGGCGACCTCGAACCAGATCAGGGCCTTGAGCCCGATCCGCCCGAAGGCCTTCAGGTTGCCGGCCTTGGCAATGCCGACGACGACCACGCAGAACACCAGCGGCGAGATGACCGTCTTGATGAGACGGATGAAACCGTCGCCGAGCGGCTGGAAGGTGGTGGCCGTGTCGGGCCACACCTTTCCGACGACGATTCCGAGTACGAGCGCGATGGCTACCTGCGTGAACAGTGAGGTACGCAGCAAGCGTGCGACGCGTCGCGGCAGGGACGGTACGGACTGCGGCACGGGCACTCCTCCGAAGGGACTTTCTGTCATGCGGAAAAGTGCTTCCGCGCGGATCACTATCGGGGAGTTGTCGCTCGCGGGGAAGACCGCAGTGTTTCGGGCATGTAAATCATCGGCCTGGCGTCACAGCTCACGCATGGTTCGTCAACAGCCCCGAGTGTCCTCGGTCAGCACTCCCTGTGCGGTCACCAGTGAACGGTCGTAGCAGCCGCCCGACCCGTACAGACGGTAGCGCTCGCTCGTCGTCCCGACCGCGTGCCGCTGGTCACGGGGCACGAACGCCGTGTACGTGGCGTCACCGGTGTACGTGTCGTCGAGCCGGGACCATGCGACGCGCCGACCGCCGTACGTCTCGGTGACCGTCGCCCGGTCGCCGAGCGTGAGCACGGTCCGCAGCCGGTCGCCCGCGCCGAGTGTCGTCGTTCCGTCCATCGTGTACGACCGCTGCGTGCGCGTCGTCCGGGCCGGTCCGCGCCCGTCGACGGTGACCGTCTCGTCGTCGGTCCATGTCGCGTCGAGCCTGTCGGGGTTCTCGCCGTCCGACCAGGTGTGCACGGAGGTGTTGGTGAGGCTCCGGCGGACTGTGGTCGTCACCCGGCCGTGCGAGGTGTCGACGTATCCGGCGACCGTCAGCCGGTGGCTCCCCTCGGTGTCGAGACGGTGCTCCGTACCGGGCGTGTATGTGGAGGAGTTGGCGAGGTCACCCGCCTGAACCTTGGTGAGGGCGCCGGTGACGTGCTCGCTCTTCTCGTCCTGCCAGACGAGGACGTTGACCGGGGTATTCCACCCGGCCTGCCCCTCGGGCACACCGACCACGGACACCTCGATCCGGTGCGGGCGGCCGTCGTTGAGGAGGCCGGCGAAGGGAGTGAGGTCATAGCGGAGGGGCTGGATGTCGAAGGCGCGGGGCCCCGGAACCACGTACCAGAGGAAGGGGTTCGACCAGCCGCCGGTCCACACGGTCGGGAACGGCGCGGCGATGCCTGCCAGTTGGCCGTCGATCTCTATCCGGACCTCGCGGTACGGCCCGTCGTCCGCCTTGCAGGAGTACGGCGCCGCCTCGGGCACCGTCAGATACCAGTACTCCTCGCAGCCGCCGCCGGACCCGGTGGCGTACACCTCGGCGATGACGCGTTCGCTGTTGCGTGGGGTGGTGAGTGTGTTGCCGTCCTGGAGGGTGAGGACGCGGTCGGGGGTGGCCTTCGCGGTCTTGGCGTCGGGCCCGCCCGCATAGAAGGTCAGGGTCACCTTGACGTCGAGGATGCCGGTGTACGTGTCGTCGACGACGTTGCCGATGAGCATCTCCACGGGCTGCGCGCGGCGCAGGGTGTCGCTGTAGCGCGTGACGTCCTTCTCCACGGACCACTCGATGCCGTCGGGCGAGGGTTGGGGCGTCGACGTACGGAGGACCTCGACACCGCCGATGTGCAGATAGCCGAGGCGGTCGTACTGGCGGCCCTTCACCTTGCCGTCCATGCGCAGGACCACCTTGCTCCACTTCCTGCCGCAATCACCCGGGGGTGCGTAGGTGCCCTCGTACGGCGTGAAATCCTTGAACTGCGCTTCGGCGACCGTCACTTGGCAGGACGTGGTGTTCTCGGGCTTGGTGACGGGTGGGGCGGCGGTGATGGGGTCGTGCCAGTCGGTGCCGAACTCGGCGGGGACGTCGGCGGATCGGGCGGTGGTGGCCCCGAGCAGCGCGCTCACCAGGAGGGTCGCTCCTGTGAGCATGGACATGATGATTCGGCTTCTCATGGGCGGAGTTCTACGGGTAGCCGACCCGATCCGCAATGAGGCCTCAGGCCATCAACTCCGCCCTGTCCCCCATCACGATCACCGGGTGCGCGGCCGGGTCGAGGGTGCGCAGCAGGTACTCCATGCCCGACTTGGAGAGGCTGACGCAGGCCGAGGTGCCGCTGCCGTGGTCCATGTGCAGCCAGATGCCGCCTCCCTTGGACTGGCCCTCGGGGCGCGTCGGGTCGATCGGCGAGGTGCCCTTGACGCGGTTGTAGTCGATGGCGATGACGTAGTCGAAGTCGTGCCAGTGCGACTTGGCCCAGTAGTGCGGGGCCTGGAATGCCGCCGCCTGGCTGTACGGAAGCTTGGCGCCCGGGTCGGCGAGGACGCCACCGGCATCGGTGAGCGTGAACACACCGACCGGGCTGCGCTTGTCGCCCTCCCGGTGGTCGGTGGTCCAGCCCTTTTTGCCGTTGTGTCCCTGCCAGGAACGGGTCTTCTTCCAGTGGGAACCGCTCTTCGAGTAGAGGACGATCGTGGCGTCGGCGTCGTCCTTGCCCTCGCCGTAGACGGCCACGACCTGGCGGGATGCGGCGGGGATCTGCTTCTGGAGACGGTCACCGACGTCCGGGATACGGGTCGGGTCGACGGTTTTCGCCTCGGCCCGCTCGGCCTTGGCGCCGGAACTCGCCTCGGCCCCGGCCTTGTCGCCCGTCCCGCCCGAACCGCCGCACGCCGCCAGAGACATCACCAGGGCGCCGCAGACCGTGGCCGCGATCAGGGAGCACCTGGCGCCCCTCGACTCGCTCGTGTCGCCGGTTCGTCCGTTCCTCGTACCGCCTATGCGCATCGGTCCATCGTCGCACCGTGTCCCGGGCGGAATCGCCCGTCACCCCCTCCACCGGGCCTCGCGCGGACGGTCCAGGCCGAAACTTTGCCCCGCGACGGAAAATCGTTTGCCTCCGACCACGCTGTGACGCGAACCTTTCACAGCCGGTTGCCGGGCCCGGCCCGCCCCGCCTTCTTCCCTTCCCCCCTCCTGAGACGAGCCACTGGGACGTCATGCGAATTCAAGACCTTCCGTATCAAGACCCAGGTGTGCCGGACGCGCGCTCGGGTCCCAGATTCCTGTGGTGGCTCGGCCGGAATCAGCTCGGCGGGCAGTTCAAGTCGCTGGCGTGGGGGCTGTTGCACTTCACGTCCGTGGCCGGGCTGCCGTTCTGCGTCGGCTTCGCCATCGAAGCCGTGGTCGACCGCTCCGGCGCCCGACTCGCCCTGGCGGGCGGATTGCTGGCACTGTGCGGCTTCGCCGTCGCGCTGGGCGACACCTTCCTGCACCGGACTGCGGTCACCAACTGGATCACCGCCGCCGCGCGTGTCCAGCAGGTGCTGGCCCGCAAGACGGCCCAGCTCGGCTCGGCGCTGACGCGGCGGGTGGCGGCCGGTGAGGTCGTCGCCGTGTCCACGGGCGACGTCGAGAAGATCGGCTGGTTCGTGGAGGCCGTCTCCCGCTTCACCGCGGCGGCGCTGACGGTGGTGCTGGTCTGTGTCGCGCTGGTCGTCTACCAGCCCGCGCTCGGCATCGTCGTCGCCGTCGGCGTACCCGTCCTCGCGCTCGCCGTCCTGCCCCTGCTGCCCCGCGCCACCCGACGCGCCGACGTCCAGCGCGAGAAGGCGGGCCGAGCCACCGAGCTGGCCTCGGACACCGTCGCGGGCCTGCGCGTCCTGCGCGGCATCGGCGGCGAGGACCTCTTCCTGGACCGCTACCGCCTCGCATCGCAGGAGGTCCGCCACGCCGCCGTACGCAGCGCCCGTATGTGGGCCCTGATCTCCGGCATCCAGGTACTGCTGCCGGGGCTACTGATGATCGCGGTCGTCTGGCACGGCGTGGGTCTCGCCCGCGACGGCCGGATCACGGTCGGAGAACTGGTCACCGTGTACAGCGCGGTCATGCTGCTGACGTATCCGCTGCGGCACTTCGACGAGATCGCCATGGCCTACTCCTTCTCCCGTCCGTCCGCCAAGCGTGCGGCCCGGGTGCTGTCCTTGGAGCGGGCCACGGACACCGAGGGATCACGCGAGGCCGTCGCGCCTTCCGGGGACGTGTACGACCCGGCGACCGGGCTGCTCGCGCCCGCCGGGTGTCTCACCGCGGTGGTGTGCGGCGACCCCGACGCGGCCGGGCGGCTGGCGGAACGGCTCGGCGGCCATGCCCCGGAGAAGAGCACGTCGGTGCTCGTCGGCGGCGTGCCGCTCGACGAACTGCCGCTCGACGCCGCCCGTACCGCCGTCCTCGTCCAGGACAAGGACCCGGTACTGCTCTCCGGCACCCTGCGCGAACACTTCGACGTGCCCGCCTCCGGCGAGGTCACCGCCGAGGAGGCGCTGGACGCCGCACAGTGCGGTGATGTGCTGGAGGCGCTCGCGCAGGGTTCGCTGCACGCGGAGGACCCGCTGGACGCGCGGATCACCGAGCGGGGCCGATCCCTGTCCGGCGGCCAACGCCAGCGGCTGGCACTGGCCCGCTCCCTGATCACGGACCCCGAGGTCCTCGTCCTGGACGAGCCGACGTCCGCGGTCGACTCACACACCGAGGCAAGGGTCGCCCAAGGCATCCGATCGCTGCGGGCGGGCCGCACGACGGTCGTCTTCACTTCCTCGCCACTCCTGCTGGACCTCGCCGAACGGGTCGTACTGATCCGCGACGGCGAGGTCGCGGCGGTCGGCGTACACCGCGAGCTGGTCCACAAGGAGCCGCAGTACCGGGCCGTCGTCACCCGTGAGACCGACGAGGAGGCCGCCATGGACTCCGGACCCAGGGGCCGGAAGGCCACCCTCAGCGACGTACTGGACGAACTGGAAGAGATCGAGGAGACCGCATGATCGGCGTGGCGCCACCGGCGTACGACCCTGCCGCCCCGACGACGGCCCACACCCTGCCCATCGGCGCCCCCGCGACCGTACGCGCCTACGTGGCCGAACTGTTCCGCCGGCACCGGCGGGCCTTCATCCTGCTCATCGCGGTCAACACGGTCGCCGTCGTGGCCTCGATGGCGGGGCCCTACCTGCTGGGCGGACTCGTCGAGCGGGTCTCCGACAACGCACGCGACCTCCATCTGGAACTCACGATCGCGGTGTTCCTCGCCGCCCTCGTCGTCCAGGCCGTGTTCGTACGGGAGGTACGGCTGCGCGGCGCCATGCTCGGCGAGCGGATGCTGGCCGACCTGCGCGAGGACTTCCTCGTACGGTCGGTCGGCCTGCCGCCGGGCGTCCTGGAGCGGGCCGGTACCGGTGACCTGCTGTCCCGGATCACCACGGACATCGACCGCCTCGCCAACGCGATGCGCGAGGCCGTACCGCAGCTGTCGATCGGCGTGGTGTGGGTGGGGCTGCTGCTCGGCGGGCTGGCCGTGACCGCGCCCCCGCTGGCGCTCGCCGTCCTGCTGGCCCTGCCGCTGCTGGTGGTCGGCTGCCGCTGGTACTTCAAGCGGGCCCCCTCCGCCTACCGCTCGGAGGCCGCCGGGTACGCCGCCGTCGCGGCCTCGCTCGCCGAGACCGTGGACGCCGGACGCACCGTCGAGGCCCACCGCCTCGGCACCCGCCGCATCGAACTGTCGAACCAGCGCATCCGGGAATGGACCGCGTGGGAGCAGTACACGATGTGGCTGCGGACGGTGCTCTTCCCCGTCATCAACCTCACCCACATCATGGTCCTCGGCTCGGTCCTGGTCATCGGCGGGGTGTTCGTCCTGCAGGGCTGGATCGGGCTCGGCCAGCTGACCACGGGCGCGCTCATCGCCCAGATGCTCGTCGACCCGGTGAACCTGATCCTGCGCTGGTACGACGAACTGCAGATCGCCGAGGTCTCGCTGGCCCGTCTGGTCGGTGTGCGGGACATCGAACCGGACGCGGGCGACCCCGCCGTGACCCCCGACGGGCGCCACGTCCACGCCGACCAGGTGCACTTCGGGTACCGCGAGGGCGTCGACGTCCTGCGCAAGGTGTCCCTGGAGGTCGCGCCCGGCACCCGGCTCGCCCTGGTCGGCCCGTCCGGCGCGGGCAAGTCGACCCTGGGCCGGCTCCTCGCCGGGATCTACGCGCCCCGGGACGGCCGGATCACCCTGGGCGGCGCGGAACTGTCCCGGATGCCCGCCGAGGACGTCCGCTCCCATGTGGCCCTCGTCAACCAGGAGCACCACGTGTTCGTCGGCTCCCTGCGCGACAACCTCCTCCTCGCCCGCACGGGTGCCGAGGACGCCGAGCTGTGGGCGGCGCTGGGCGCGGTCGACGCCGACGCCTGGGCGCGGGCGCTGGACGACGGCCTGGACACGGAGGTCGGCTCCGGCGGGCTGGCGCTCACCCCGGCACAGGCCCAGCAGATCGCGCTGGCCCGGCTGGTCCTCGCCGACCCGCACACGCTGGTCCTGGACGAGGCGACCTCGCTCCTCGACCCGCGCGCGGCCCGCCACCTGGAACGCTCCCTCGCCCGCGTCCTCGACGGCCGTACCGTCGTCGCCATCGCCCACCGGCTGCACACCGCCCATGACGCGGACGTCATCGCCGTCGTCGAGAACGGCCGCATCAGCGAACTGGGCAGCCACGACCAACTGGTCGAGGCCGACGGCGCGTACGCCGCACTGTGGAGGTCCTGGCACGGCTGACCGGGGCCGCCGCCCCGGCGGGTGCCGCCGGGGCTGTCCTGCCCCGGGCCGTGGGCATCGGTGGGGCCACGCTGTCGGTGCGCGGCCGCTCGGTTGGGGCCGCCCCGGACCTGAACACCAGCCGGTGCGGGGGCGCCCCCGACGCAGACGGCGGCTGGGGCCGGGGCGGCTCCGACGTGGACGGCGGTCGGGGTGCGGCACGGGCGGCCGGCGGGCCGGGGTCGCCTCCCGCTCGTAGGGGTGGTGCCGACGATGTGCTGCGGCGGCTTCCCTGCCGTTGCGCGGTGCCGAACGCGAGTGGAAGGCTGGTGGTGGGCAGAGATTCGGGGGACGCCCGTGAACCGCCCGGTTCGCGGGGTTCGGGCCGTTGCCCAGCGGCCCGCGCGCCCACTGTCGCCGAACCGCGGCACCGGGCCCGTCCCACCACTGGAGGTACCCGTGGAGAGAGCCGGCGGATGGGGAGACGACGTCTACCAGCCTGACGGATCCGAGGTCCAGGACGACGCGGGACTGCTGGACGCCGAGGACACCCTGGTCGCCGATGGTGTGGCCGACCCGCTCGACCGGGGCTGGTCGCCACCGGAGCGGCCATGGGCGGTGGAGCACATCGGTGTGACCGCCTCGGAGCGCCTTCGGGGCGAGACCCTGGAACAGCGGCTCGCCGAGGAGCTGCCGGACGTGGAGGGGCTCGACGGGGACGGCATCGGCGACTCCCAGGACACCGACGGGGAGCCCTTGGACAACGAGGTAGGAGCCTTCCGCTCCGGTCGCCTGGTCGCCCCCGACGAGGGAGCGCACGAGGACGAGGAGAGCGGGCTGATCGCCACCGACGTGGGTATCGACGGCGCCGCCGCGTCCGCCGAGGAGGCCGCCATGCACATCGTGGACGAGGACTCGCTGTAGGACTGAGCCTTCCCTGAGCATCGGGCCGCCGCCCCTGCCGGACCTGGTCCGGTACGGCGTCCGACAAAGGCGCGGCGTCCGAGGAAGGCCCGGCGTCAGATGAAGGCCCGGCGTCAGATGAAGTTGAGCGCGGCCGCGCCGCCCACTCCGCCGAGCACCATGAACACCGGCATGAGCACCCTCAGCTCGACCCAACTGCCGGCCCGGAACCGCATCGCCTTCGGCGGGCCCACCGGATACCAGCGCTTGTTGCCCACTGGTATCGGCCACAGGATCGGGCAGCCGGACACCGTCAGCGAGTCCCCGATGTCGTGCACCAGCGCGCCGAGGAGGATCGGCAGCCCGAGCCACAGGTACTCCTGCCCCGGCTGGCTGAACAGCCAGTCCGCCCCGTTGCCCGGCTTGTCCAACATCCCCGCGATGATCCAGGCACTGGTCGCGGCCAGCAGCCACACCAGCACGTCGGCGCTCGAACCGCGGGTCGCCCGCCACAGCAGGCCCTCGATCGCCAGCACCATGTGCACGAACAGGATGGCCAGCACCGCCCAGCGGCCCCCCACGATCGCGATGACGGAGGCGCCGCCGCCGAGCATCACGGCCCACAGCCAGGTGTGCGTCAGTGTGCGGTGCCCGCCTGAGCGACGCGGGTCGCCCTGCTTCTTCGTTCCCTTGTAGACGGCGTAGGAGAGCTTGTCGACGATCTCGCACACCCAGCGGGAGAGCGGGCCGAAGGACCGGGAGATCGTGGCCGCCTTGTGGTCGAGGTCCGGGGCGAGCGCGGCGCCCGCGCAGATCAGCGCACCGGCCAGGAGGACCGGCCAGGGCATCGTGTGTCCGGCCGCGGCCGCCGCCGCTCCTACGCCGAGCCACGCCGCGGCCCCGGACAGTGAGTGTGCTGGTCCCATCATGGCCGTGCCCCGCCCCATTCCCTTTGTGCCGCTGTCCAGTTGCCCTGTGCCGCTGTCCAGTTGTGTGCGTGCGCTGACGCTTCGTCGGCGCCACAGCGTAGCGTTCACGATCTTCGGTCCGGCATCCGATTCCCCCATCGGGTCCGCGGGCAGGCAAGATGGGGGTGTGACCCTCATCGATCAGCTGCCGCGGACCGCCGACCCCGACGCCCTCTACGAAGCCTTCGAGTCGTGGGCCCAGGAACGCGGTCTCACCCTCTATCCCCACCAGGAGGAGGCGCTCATCGAGGTGGTCTCCGGCGCGAACGTGATCGTGTCGACGCCCACCGGCTCCGGCAAGAGCATGATCGCGGCGGGCGCTCACTTCGCGGCCCTCGCCCGGGACGAGGTCACGTTCTACACGGCCCCGATCAAGGCGCTGGTCTCGGAGAAGTTCTTCGAGCTGTGCAAGATCTTCGGCACCGAGAACGTCGGCATGCTCACCGGTGACGCGTCCGTGAACGCCGACGCTCCGGTCATCTGCTGCACCGCCGAGGTGCTGGCGTCCATCGCGTTGCGCGACGGCAAGGCCGCCGACGTCGGCCAGGTCGTCATGGACGAGTTCCACTTCTACGCGGAGGCGGACCGCGGCTGGGCCTGGCAGATCCCGATCCTGGAGCTTCCGCAGGCCCAGTTCATCCTGATGTCGGCGACGCTCGGCGACGTCTCGATGTTCGAGAAGGACCTCACCCGACGCACCGGCCGCCCCACCGCCGTCGTCCGCTCGGCGACCCGTCCGGTTCCCCTCTCCTACGAGTACGTGCTGACCCCCCTGACGGAGACGCTCACCGAGCTGCTCGCCACCAAGCAGGCGCCTGTCTACATCGTGCACTTCACCCAGGCGCAGGCCGTGGAGCGGGCGCAGGCGCTGATGAGCATCAACATGTGCACACGGGAGGAGAAGGACCAGATCGCCGAGCTGATCGGCAACTTCCGCTTCACCACCAAGTTCGGCCGCAATCTCTCGCGTTACGTGCGGCACGGCATCGGTGTGCACCACGCCGGCATGCTGCCCAAGTACCGGCGTCTGGTGGAGAAGCTGGCCCAGGCCGGTCTGTTGAAGGTCATCTGCGGCACGGACACCCTGGGCGTCGGCGTCAACGTGCCCATTCGCACAGTGCTGTTCACCGCCCTCACGAAGTACGACGGCAACCGGGTGCGGACACTGCGGGCCCGTGAGTTCCACCAGATCGCGGGCCGCGCCGGGCGGGCGGGGTTCGACACGGCGGGCTTCGTGGTGGGGCAGGCTCCCGAGCACGTCATCGAGAACGAGAAGGCGCTGGCCAAGGCGGGCGACGATCCGAAGAAGCGCCGCAAGGTGGTCCGCAAGAAGGCCCCCGAGGGGTTCGTCGGCTGGACGGAGAACACCTTCGAGAAGCTCATCGCCTCGGAGCCGGAGCCGCTCGCCTCCCGCTTCCGGGTCACCCACACGATGCTGTTGTCGGTGATCGCCCGACCGGGCAACGCCTTCGAGGCGATGCGGCGGCTGCTGGAGGACAACCACGAGCCGCGCAAGCAGCAGTTGCGGCACATCCGCCGCGCGATCGCCATCTACCGCTCGCTTCTCGACGGCGGCATCGTCGAGAAGCTCGACCAGCCGGACGGCGAGGGCCGCATCGTCCGTCTGACGGTCGATCTCCAGCAGGACTTCGCGCTCAACCAGCCGCTGTCCACCTTCGCGCTGGCCGCGTTCGAACTGCTGGACCCGGAGTCGCCGTCGTACGCCTTGGACATGGTGTCCGTCGTCGAGTCGACGCTGGACGATCCGCGCCAGATCCTCGCCGCCCAGCAGAACAAGGTGCGCGGGGAGGCCGTGGCGGCGATGAAGGCGGACGGTGTCGAGTACGAGGAGCGCATGGAGCGGCTCCAGGACATCAGCTACCCCAAGCCGCTGGAGGAGCTGCTCTTCCACGCGTACAACACGTACCGCAAGAGCCATCCCTGGGTCGGCGACCATCCGCTGTCCCCGAAGTCCGTGATCCGGGACATGTACGAACGAGCCCTCTCCTTCACGGAGTTGGTGTCCTACTACGAGCTGGCCCGCACCGAGGGCATCGTGCTGCGCTACCTCGCGAGCGCCTACAAGACCCTCGACCACAACATCCCGGACGACCTCAAGTCCGAGGATCTCCAGGACCTCATCGAGTGGCTCGGGGAGATGGTCCGCCAGGTCGACTCCAGCCTTCTCGACGAGTGGGAGCAGCTCGCCAACCCCGAGGAGATGACGGCCGAGGAGGCCCAGGAGAAGGCCGACGAGGTCAAGCCGGTCACCTCCAACGCACGTGCCTTCCGTGTCCTGGTCCGCAACGCCATGTTCCGCCGCGTCGAGTTCGCCGCCCTCGACCAGGTGGACGAGCTGGGCGAGATGGACGCTGAGACGGGCTGGGACGCCGAGCGGTGGGGTGAGGCGATGGACAAGTACTGGGACGAGTACGACGAGCTGGGCACCGGTCCTGACGCCCGCGGCCCCCGGCTGCTGATGATCGAGGAGGAGCCGCAGAACGGGCTGTGGCGCGTCCGTCAGACCTTCGCGGATCCGAACGGCGATCATGACTGGGGCATCAGCGCGGAGATCGACCTTGTGGCCTCCGACGCCGAGGGACGCGCCGTCGTCAAGGTCACCGACGTCGGCCAGCTGTGAGCACCGGAGAGGCCAGCACATGACGACCAACCCCGCCGAGCGGCTCGTCGACCTGCTCGACCTGGAGCAGATCGAGGTCAACATCTTCCGCGGTCGCAGCCCGCAGGAGTCCTTGCAGCGGGTGTTCGGCGGCCAGGTGGCCGGCCAGGCCCTGGTCGCCGCCGGGCGCACCACGGAGGGCGACCGGCCGGTGCATTCGCTGCACGCGTACTTCCTGCGCCCGGGCCGTCCGGGCGTGCCGATCGTGTACCAGGTCGAGCGGGTCCGCGACGGGCGGTCGTTCACCACCCGCCGGGTCACCGCCGTGCAGCAGGGCCGCACGATCTTCAATCTGACCGCCTCCTTTCACAAGCCTGAAGAGGGGAGCTTCGAGCATCAGCTACCGCCGGCCCGCAAGGTTCCGGACCCCGAGTCGCTGCCGACGGTGAAGCAGGAGATCACCGAGCATCTGGGCTCGCTCCCCGAGCAGTTGGAGCGCATGGCCCGGCGGCAGCCCTTCGACATCCGGTACGTCGACCGGCTGCGGTGGACGCTCGAGGAGGTCGAGAACGCCGAGCCGCGCAGCGCGGTGTGGATGCGGGCCGTGGGTTCCCTGGGCGACGACCCGCTCGTGCACACCTGCGCGCTGACGTACGCCAGCGACATGACCCTCCTGGACGCCGTCCGCATCCCGGTGGAGCCTCTGTGGGGACCGCGTGGCTTCGACATGGCGTCGCTGGACCACGCCATGTGGTTCCACCGGCCGTTCCGCGCGGACGAGTGGTTCCTGTACGACCAGGAGTCACCGATCGCGGTGGGCGGGCGCGGTCTGGCCCGTGGCCGCATCTACGACCTGGAGGGCCGTCTGCTCGTGTCGGTCGTCCAGGAAGGACTGTTCCGCAAGCTCGGCGCCTGACCGCCGGCTGTACGGCACCGCCGGCCGCACGGCGCCGAGGTCGGACGGGACCGACGGTCGCACCGCGTCCGGTCGGCAGGTCAGGGGTGTCTGCGCCTGAGCCAGCCGAGCAAGCCGTGTCGCTTCTCGGCGCCTGTGGTCGGCGCCGGCTGTTGTTTCTCAGGACGCCTCATGTCCGGAGGCAGGTGTGGCGCCGCCGCCGGCCGGAGGGGCCTCGGTGCGAGTCGGTGCGCTCGGGCCGCGGCGAGGGCCTGCTTGAGGTCCGCGCGCAGCCACTCGATCTCATCGGGGTCGTCCGCCGTCATGATCCTCGCGGTGAGCTGCGCGGCGGGCGAGTCGGGCGGACCGGAGTCGGGCCGCGCGGCCCGGTGACGGTTCAAGTAGGCCCGCTCGTAAGGGTCCTGAACGATCTCCGCCACCTGGACCAGGTCGAGGAGCGAGGCCGGGGCGGCGGCCCTCGTCCAGGGGTCGTCGGCCTGCCGCAGCAGGAATCCGAGATGACGCCCTCGCCAGGTCTTGGGGCGCAGGTCGAGGCCGGCGTCCAGCCAGGCCCTCAGTTCCTCGGGAATGCGGCCCTTCAGCCACGAGATGTTGTTCTCGTCGGCCGCGAACTGCCGGAGTTCTTCGGCCAGGTACAGCCAGACCACGGCCCGATAGCGGTTCAAGTAGAATTTGACCGGCGTGACCAAGCCCAGGCGTGCGAGGCGCATGAACCGCGCGGACGTCACGTCCAGGATCTCGGCGGCCGCTGTGGAGCCCACGGTCTCGACCCGCTCCCGCAGCGCTTCCGGGAAGCCCTTCTCGGCTCGGAGCCGGTCGATCTCCGTACGGGCGACGCGGCGACCCCCGCCTCCGTCATCGACGACTGTTCGTACGCACCCGAGCTGTACGGCGATGTCGAGCTCTGCCCTTTTCAGGCCCAGTTCCCGCGCGGCGCGGCTCTGGGCGAAGCACCGGCCGGCCGCCCCGGCCGGTGCCGGGGCGACGGCCGACTTGATCGACGTGGTGGGCGTGGCGGACTGCGTGATGGTGTTGCCTGACATGATGGTTCTCCCCCGTGCGTTGCTGCGTCGGCGCTGGTTCGCGCTCGCCTCGGGAAAAACCGTAGCCCGGTTGCCGGAAGTCGTGGCGGGCCTGTGGATAACTCTGCCGGCAACGCCAAACCCGCAGGTCAGCGGTCCATCGCCGCCGAGTGTTCGGGGTGTCGGGCATCCACGCCGAGGTGTTCCCCGACGCGGTTGACCATCAGGGTCATCTCGTAGGCGATCTGGCCGATGTCCGCCTCCGCGGCGCTGAGCACGCACAGACAGCTGCCCGGGCCGGCTGCGGTGACGAAGAGCACCGCGTCGTCGAACTCGATCATCGTCTGCCGTACATCACCGGCGCCGAAGTGGCGTCCCGAGCCCTTGGCGAGGCTGTGCAGACCGGATGAGACCGCAGCGAGGTGTTCGGCGTCCTCGCGCCTGAGGCCGGTGCTCACCGCGGTCACCAGTCCGTCGTTGGACAGCACCAGTGCGTGCCGTATGGGTTCCACGCGCTCGGTCAGGTCGTCCAACAGCCAACCGAGTCCCGTGTTCTGCGCCATTGTTCGTACTCCCCGTGGTGTCGTTCCCCCTGGCAAGGCGGATCCGACGGTTCAGCCTTCCCCACTGCTGCCGTGGGAGCAAGCAGGATGGGGACATGGCAAAGAAGAGAGCAGTGTGAAGGGGCGGAATCTGGCCAGGGACTGCCGGGTCGTGCTCTCTGGGGACGCCGAGGATCCGCCGTACGACTTCGTGGTGCTGGAGGGGCGGGCCGAACTCTCCGACTTCAGCCCACGGAGTCGAGCAGCCGGGCGGTGTGCATTCGCCCGGCGTACTCGACGAGGCGGATCAGCACTTCCTTCCCGGAGTCGCGGTCGCGGGCGTCGCAGAGCACCACCGGAGTGCCGTCGTCGAGGTCCAGCGCGCGGGACACGTCGTGGGCACCGTACGAGCGGGCTCCCGCGAAGCAGTTGACGGCGACCACGAACGGGATGTGCCGGTGCTCGAAGTAGTCCACCGCCGGGAAGCAGTCCTGCAGTCGCCTGGTGTCCGCGAGTACGACGGCACCCAACGCCCCTTGCGCCAACTCGTCCCACAGGAACCAGAACCGGTCCTGTCCCGGTGTGCCGAACAGGTAGAGCGAGAGGCCGGACCGGATGGTGATGCGGCCGAAGTCCATGGCCACGGTGGTGGTGACCTTCTGGTCCACCCCGTCGGTGTCGTCCACCGACTCGCCCACCTCGCTCAGGAGTTCCTCGGTGCGCAGCGGCCTGATCTCGCTGACCGCGCCCACCAGGGTGGTCTTTCCCACGCCGAAACCGCCGGCTACAAGGATCTTCAATGCCAGGGCGCCCGTGTCTCCGTCGGTCGCGTCGGCTTGCTCGGAGGCCATCGATCAGTTCTCCCGGGAGTTTCGGCAACGATCGGCGTGAGTGGAGTTGCGCGGAGTCAGCATCATGGCAACTGCCGCTTTCGCCGGGGGGCGTTGGACCGCAATTTCCTGGCATCGACCGTCTCGTGCCCGTTCGGTGCCCGGTTGGATGTGCAAGTCCGTACGGGACAGGCCCATGTCGTGGTTCATCTACAGAGCCCTGAGCCCTTCGATCACCTCGCGCAGGATCCGCTCGTCCGGCAGTTGCCCGGGCGGCACGGGGCGGCTGACGGTGACACAGCCCAGCTCCAGGAGGTCGCCGAGGAGTACCCTGACCACGCCGACGGGGAGGTCCGCGTCGGCGGCGAGTTCGGCGACCGACTGGGTTTCGGCACGGCAGAGTTCGATCAGTGTCCGGTGTTCCGGGCCGAGCGAGGTGTCGTCGAGGACGTCGGGTGCGCCGGTGTCGAGGGACACCAGGGCGATCAGGTCGAAGCGGACCCCGCTCGGACCGGGCCTGGTGCGCCCACCCGTCATCGCGTAGGGGCGGACGAGCGGCCCGGCCTCGTTGTCGTACCACTGGCTGTCCGGCGGCCTGTGCGGAGCGCCCGCGCTGTCCTCGGTCATGAGCACGGTCCGTCCCCGGCTCATCCGGCGACGGGCGGGCGCGCGCCCGCGCGGGGCGGTGTGTAGAGGTGCTCGCCGACGCGTTTCACGAGCCGGGCCATCTCGTACGCCACCAGCCCGATGTCGGCGGTGACGGCGGTGAGGACCGCGAGGCAGGAGCCGTCACCGGCGGCCGCCACGAACAGGAATCCGTCGTCCATCTCCACCATCGTCTGGCGGACGCCGCCGGCGCCGAAGTGGCGGCCCGCGCCCTTGGCCAGGCTGTGGAATCCGGAGGCGACCGCGGCGAGGTGCTCGGCGTCCTCGCGTTCGAGGTCGCTGGAGGCGCCGACCGCGAGTCCGTCGTTGGACAGCACCACTGCGTGCCGTACCTCGTGCACGCGCATCACCAAGTCGTCCAGCAGCCAGTCGAGTTCACCGGGCCGTCCGGTGGCCCTGGTGCTCCGGTCCTGGATCATGCGGGATCTCCTTCGCTGCTGTCGCTGCCCGTGGCGGGGCCCTGGGTGCCACCTCGGCCGGGTGCTCTGCCGCCGCCGCGCGCCCAGCCGTCGCGGTAGGCCGCCATGCGGTCACGTACGAGTTCGGGGGTGCGTTCGCCGTCCGCCCGGGGACTGGCCGTCGGCTGTCGCTCCACCGTGCCCTGTTCGCGCAGCTGACGAGCGAGATGTGCCTGTCGTACCCGGCGCGGCAGTTCGTCGGCGCTCTCCTGGTCCTGTGGAGGGTGGTGCGGTCGCAGGGCGGTGACGCGGGACGGTGGTTCGGGCGGGCCGTCCGCGGTGGTCTCGGCGGCGGAGGCCACGGGGGCCATCAGCGCGCGCCGGTCGGCGGGCTGCTCAACGGGTTCGTGTTCAGGGGCGGCGGACACGCGCGCGTACTCACGTTCCTCGGGCTGGCGCCGCGCTTTGGCGACAGCTCGGGGGGAACGTTCCGTCATGCCGCTGTGCAGGAGGTCGGTGGGCAGGAGCACCACCGCGGTGGTGCCGCCGTAGGGCGAGGTCCGCAGGTGGACCTTGACGCCGTGGCGGGAGGCCAGTCGGCTCACCACGAACAGGCCGAGCCGGTCGCTGTCGAACAGGTCGAGGGCCTCGGACTGCTCGATCCTGCGGTTGGCCTCGGCGAGGGTCTCCTTGCCCATACCAAGTCCCCGGTCCTCGACTTCGAGGGCGTATCCGTTGCCCACTGGTTCTCCGGTGACCCGCACGCGCGTGTGGGGCGGTGAGAACTGGGCGGCGTTCTCGACGAGTTCGGCCAGGAGGTGGGTGAGGTCGGCGACGGCCGCGCCGACGATCTGCGCCTCCGGGAGTTGTCGTACCTCCACGCGGGCGTAGTCCTCGATCTCGGAGACGGCCGCGCGGACCACGTTCGTCAGGGAGACCGGCATGCGCCAGGCGCGGCCGGGGGCGGCTCCGGAGAGGATGATCAGGCTCTCCGCGTGGCGGCGCATACGGGTGGTGAGGTGGTCGAGCCGGAAGAGGTCGCTGAGCTCGTTGGGGTCCTCCGACCTGCGTTCCATGCTGTCCAGCAGGCTCAGTTGGCGGTGGACGAGGACCTGGCTGCGGCGGGCGAGGTTGACGAAGACCCCGGAGATTCCGCTGGCCAGCTCGGCACGCTCGACCGCCGCGCGGAGGGCGGCCCGGTGCACGGTACCCAGGGCCTCGGCGACCTGACCGGTCTCGTCCTCGGCGGGTGGTCCCGGCGGGGCCTCGGTGTTGATGTCGATCTCCTCTCCAGCCCGCAGTTTCCGCATGGCGTGCGGAAGTTTGCGGCGGGCGATCTCCAGGGCACCGTTGCGCAGGCTCACCAGCTCGACGACCAGGCCGCGTCCGATGCGTACGGAGATGACGAGTGAGGCGGCGACGGCTGCGAGACCCAGGAGCACCGCGGCTCCGGCCGGGGTGAGCAGGGCGCGGGTGAACGGGTCGGCCCGGTCGGCGACATCGCGTCCGGCATCGGCCTCGATGGCCCGCATGGCGTCCTGCACGCGCGCGTGTGCAGTCCGCCAGGTCGCGTCGGGCGCGGCGTCGAGCGCCCGGGTGCCGGGGTGACTCGCGAGCACCCTGTCCTCGACGGCACGCAAGTCGGCGTAAGCGCTTGTCCCGGCGAGTTCCCGCCAGGCGGTGCTCTCGGCTCCGCGCAGATCGGCGACGGCGGCTTCGGTCAGGGTGCGGCGGGTGTCGACGGCGCCGGTGAACAGGCGCAGCCGCTCGCCGTCGAGGGTGCCTGCGAGGCGGGCACCGGCCAGGAGCGCGTCCTGCTGCGCCAGGGCCTCAGCCGCGCGGGAGAATTCGAGCAGCACGCGCGCGTCGGAGCCCGCGTCGGCGTCCTGGACGCCCGTGAGCGCGCCACCCACGCCGAAGGCCGTGGAGATGGTCGTGGTGTACCGCTTGTACGTCTCGCCCCATCCGGTGCGGCGGTCGAGCACCGAGGTTCGCAGTGTGCGCAGTTGTTCGGCTCCGGTGACGAAGCTCGCGAGGCGTTCGGCCACGTGTGCGGGCAGGTCGGTGCCGTCGGCGACGGTGTGCCGGTCGCCCAGGCGCAGTGCGGCGACGGTCCGGTCAGTGCGCTGCGAGAGCCTGTTCAGGTCGCTCTTCCGCTCGGTGGAGGGCTTGGTGGCGTAGCGCACCGCGGCCACGCGTTCGGCTTGGAGCGCGGCGACGGCGTCGGCGACCGGTGCGCGTACGGAGGCGTCCACGCGTTGCAGTTGACGGAGCCGGGCGACGTCCTGGGCGGTGGTGACGGTGGCGTGGGCCCACAGGGCGAGCAGGGAGACGACGGGCACCATCAGCAGGCAGACGATCCTGGCCCGGACGGTGCGGGGGCGTATGTGCCATCGTCCCGCGCACGTGGGTGGATCGGATTTGGGAACGGCGCCGGTCTCGTCGGGGTCGAAGCGCTCGTCGGCCGGGGGTCCCGCGTGGGCGCGGCGGCCGCGTACCGCGGGCTGGGGCGGCGCTTCGGCGCCGGCTGTCGGGGTCCTGCGCGGTGTACGCATGGCCTCCTCGATCGGAGTGGTTCGGGTGGGCCTTCGACGGCCGCCACGCGTGCGTGGGCGTGGCTAGTGGGCGACGGCGTTGTCGACCGGGCGCTGGGCCGACGCGGATGCCTCGCGCTCCCCGGTCGTCGGCGACAGCGCGACGAACGCCGAGGTGAGGAAGAGGTAGGACCCGAGACCGACGGCGAGGGGGAAGATGAACTGCATCGCCGTGGCCCCGGGCAGGACCTCGCCGGACGGGGCGACCTCCACCCGCACCGCCCACATCGCGGTGTAGTGCATGCTGCTGACCGCTCCGCCCATGACGAGGGAGGCGACGGTGACCGCGATGGGCGACTTGATGTTGAGCGCCGCCCACAGGGCCGCGGTCGCCGCGATCACGGCGATCACGACGGAGAGCGCGACGAGGGCCGGGTCGTACGTCACGTCGCCGTGCAGTCGTACGGCGGCCATGCCCAGGTAGTGCATGCTCGCGACGCCCAGGCCGGTGGTGAGCCCGCCGAGGAGGAGCGCCCGGCCGCGGTCCCGGCTGTAGCCGACGGCGAAGACTCCGCCGCAGACGACGGCCATGGCGACGAGGAGGCTCAGGATGGTCAGCGGCACGTCGTAGCGGATCTCGGTGCCGCTGACTCCGAAGCCGAGCATCGCCACGAAGTGCATGGTCCAGATGCCGGTGCCGATCGCGGAGGCCGCGGTGATGAGCCAGTTGCGGCGGGAGCTGCCGGTGGTGCCGAGCCCACGAACGGTGCAGCGGAGCCCGAGGGCGGCGCCGATGCAGGCCATGGCGTACGACAGCACGGGGGTCAGCCAGCCGAAGGTGGCGTGGTCCAGGTGTCCCATGGCTCCGGGACGCTAGTGGGGTCGCAGGCGCACGAAGGGGGCGCATTTCGAAAGGTGCTGGAATGTGGCGCATATGTGCGCTGGAACGATCGCCTCACGCTCGAACGTGTGCGCCGCACCCTCCACCGTGCCGGTGAGGGATCATGCAGAGCATGAGCGACGACCACACACACGTCCAGGAGTTCTTCACCGCGCGGGCCGCCGACTGGGACGCCCGGTTCCCCGACGACGGGCCTGCGTACGCGACCGCGGTGGCCGAACTCGGCCTGCGCGCGGGTGACCGTGTGCTCGACGCGGGATGCGGTACGGGGAGGGCCCTGTCGCCCCTGCGCGCCGCCGTGGGGCCCTCCGGCGTGGTGCTGGGGGCCGATCTGACTCCGGCCATGCTGGAGGCAGCCGTACGGGCCGGGCGGGACCGCGACGGGCAGTTGCTGCTCGCCGACGCGGCCCGGCCGCCGTTGCGTACGGAGTCGCTGGACGCGGTGTTCGCGGCGGGTCTCATCGCACATCTGCCGCATCCCGCCGAGAATCTGCGGGAGTTGGCACGGGTGGTCCGACCGGGCGGCACCCTGGCGCTCTTCCACCCGATCGGCCGGGCGGCGCTCGCGGCGCGCCAGGGGCGGCAGATCACCCCGGACGACCTGCGTGCGGAGGCGAACCTCGGTCCCCTGCTCGCCGATTCGGGCTGGCGTATGACGTCGTACATCGACGAGGACGCCCGTTTCCTCGCGCTGGCCGAGCGCCTCGGCTGAGCCCCGGACCATCGCCGGGCTGTGCCGGACACAGTCTTGAACCTGTCGTTCGAAGCGCTTCACGGCGCCGGCCTTCTTCTGCCGCCGCAGCTCCATCTCTACGTTGAGTGGGAACATGTGAACGATCTGTGACAGCGACTCGGGGGAAGGTAGCCCACATGCTCGGCAGGCTCCGCAAGTCCTTCGGCAGATTCCGCAACTCGATGCGCGCGGAGACGACCGCGCGGGAAGCGAAGCGCACGCACAACCTGTTCGAGGCGGCCGCCGTCTACATCTCGGCGTGCGCCGAGGACGATCAGGACCAGATCGACGAGGCCGTGACCTGGGTGTCGCCCGAAGCACTGTCGTTCGGGGTGAGCGAGCTGGCGTGCCGGGCGGTCATCGCGCTGGCGCGCGAGCGCGACGAGTCGCCGCAGACGGTGGCGCGGTCACTTCTGGGACTGCCCGCGGCCTGAACGAGCGAGGTCGCCGGTCGATCCGCCCCTGTCCACCCGGATGACTGCAGCTCCGCATGGGGTTCCGGCCCGTGACAAGCGCCCGCCGGGCGCATTAGGGTGCGCCGACGGACGAGCGAGAGCGAGGGGAGACCGGGATGACCGGGACGGACGACGACGCCGTCACCGCCGGGGACGACGACGCGCTGTATGTCCTGACGGCGGTACTGCTCACGCCCGCGAACTTCCCGAGCGTGCTGGGCGACGACTATCCGGAGGCCTGCGCGGCGCTCGGCCTCGCGCCGCTCGCCGACGGGTACGGAATCGTTCTGGGCCAGGACGGCGACGGTGCCCGGTGGACGGTGGTGGTCGACGATGTGTCACTGGTCGCCGTGGCCATCGCGTCGTGGGACTGCGGCATGGAGTACGACCTGTCGCCCGACGAGGGCTCGGTCGTGGCCGCGCTTCCCGGCTGGCCGCTTGCGGTCGCCGTAGCGGCTCCCGGGGTGCCCGCTCCGCACGATCCTGATCCGGAGATCTCGGACCGGCCGCCGCTGAGTCCGCCGGACACCGACACCTGGGGCCCCGCCCAGCGGCGTCTGGGAGCGGATGAGATCGCGCTGCAGTGGAGCATGTGGCGGGAGCAGATCGACGACGCCGCGGTCGCCGGAGGAAGCGGCACGGGGGAGGCTGCCACCGGGGAGGCGACCGAGGCCATGGACGCGGCAGACAGCGGGGGCGATCAGGGCACCGTTCGCACGGGCATCCGCCGCGTGCTCGCAGAGGCGCGCGCGTATGTGGAGTCGCCGCCGCCCCTGGGGCGGGTCCGCTCGTCGTTCGCACCGGGCGACGCCCGGACGCTCCGTGCCGACGGCCCCGGCTGGTCGATGGTGGCCAGGACCGACGACATCGCGTTCGTCCTGCTCGACGAGGAGCCCGGGGAAGTGCTCCCGGTGGGCCGGGGGGCGGAACTGCCAGGCCTCCTGGAGTCCCTCGACAAGATCGCGGTACGCCCGAACTGAGCCCAGGCGCATCACTGAACGCCGCGCCTCACCGGCCTGGTGTCACCGGCCCGCTGATGCGGGCCGGTGACACATCTCAGCGACCGAGCTCCTTACGGCTGACCCTGCGGAGCCTGCGCCGCTGCGAGGGGTCCAGCGCGAGGTACGCGGCCGTGGGGATCCCCAGCACTATCAGGAGATTGGCCCAGAAGGGGAAGGGCAGCAGGATCAGCAGGACGATCCCGATTGCCGCACCCCCTGCGACGATCTTCGTGCTCTTCGACATCTCCGTCGCCTCCTTCGCGGCCATCGCCGCTCTCTGACCTGAAAACGGGTTCGAGCTCCCCGCGGTTCCGGACCACGACCCTGACGCAACCCTGAATACGACCCCGGCGCAACCCTGAGATGCCCTTGCCTACCAACCTTGCCTACACCGGAAAGTGATCCAAGTCACCGCCCGTCATTCCTGCCAGACGTATGAAGCGATGTATCCTCGGCGATCCTGACTGCGGTAGTCAAATTTGAGGAGTCCGTATCTCTGTGCCACCGCATCTCGCGGCAACCCCTTCCGAAACAGCGGCCACCCCTTCTGAATTCTCCGAGCTGACCCGCTGCCACGCCATTTTCATGGCCGCGGACCCGGCCCGCACCGGCCGTGTCGTGTTCTGGCGGCCGGACGGCACGACACCGCCCCTGATCGCGCCCGGCTCCGCCGAGGAGACGACGGTCGTCGTGCCCGACGCCGAAGGCGTCGAACTGGTGAGGGTGCCCGCCCTGTCCCTCCCCGTGCACGCCGCTCTGCCTGTGCTCACACGCGCGCGTGCCACCACGGCAGCCCACCGGTCGACCGCGTTCTGGGGCGCGGCCGCCGTGCTGGCGCTCCAACTCGCCACGCGGGGGCTGCTGTTGCCCGGTGTGACCGCGAGCGGCCATGACGCCTGGCGGGTCGGTCCGCTGCGGGCGGAGGACCTGGAGCGAGTCCGTGAACTGGCGGCCGCGATGCCGCCCGAGGCGCACGCGGTGCCCCTGGACCACAGCGTGCCGCTGCGTCTGCCGGATCCGGAGCGACTGGTGCGCGGGTTCCTCGACGCGGTCGCCGACTCGCTGCCCCGCTCCCCCGCCGCGGCCCTCGTGACGGGCGGCCCGGCCTTCGCGGTGCCGGAACCGCAGCACGTGCCCGAACAGCGCTCCTGGGCCGTCGATGTCGCCGCCGGGCACGACGCGGGCGTCCGCCTCTCGCTGCGCGTGGAGATCCCCGGGCTCGTGTCGGCAACGTCAGACGAGACACGGCTGCCGTTCCGTGCCGTCCTGCAGGTGCACAGTGTGAGCGACCCGGCGCTGGTCGCGGACGCCTCCGCCGTGTGGTCCGGCTCCGAGGTCTTCGGCCCGCGCGCGCGGATGGACGCCCTGGTCGCGCTGCGCCGCGCGGCCCGTGCCTGGACGCCGCTCGCCCCGCTGCTCTCGGCCGCCGTGCCGGACGCCGTGGAACTTGCCGACGAGGAGATCACCGAACTGCTCGGCGAGGGCGCCCGCATGCTGGCGGGCGCCGGTGTCGAGGTGCACTGGCCCAAGGAACTGGCGCGCAGGCTGACCGCCCGCGCTGTGATCGGCCCGCCGGACGACGATCAGGGCCCGGACAAGGCCGCGTCGGACACTCCGTCGTTCCTGTCCGCCGACGCGCTGCTCGCCTTCGACTGGTGGTTCGCGCTGGGCGAGCAGCGGCTCACCCGCCAGGAGCTGGACCTGCTCGCGGAGGCGAACCGCCCGATGGTGCGGCTGCGTGACCAGTGGGTCCTGGTGGACCCGGAGGAGATCCGCCGCGCCCGTGCGCAGCAGGACCACAAGGTGTCGCCCGTCGACGCGCTCAGTGCCGCTCTGACGGGCTCCACGGAGTTCGACGGCCGGATGGTCGACGTACGGCCCACGGGGTGGCTGGCGACGCTGCGGGAGCGGCTGTCGGACCCCGAGGGGCAGGAGCCGGTCGGGCAGCCGTCCGGGCTCGCCGCGACGCTGCGGGACTACCAGCTGCGCGGCCTGAACTGGCTGGCCCGGATGACCTCCCTGGGGCTGGGCGGCTGCCTGGCCGACGACATGGGTCTGGGCAAGACGATCACCCTGATCGCCCTGCATCTGCACCGGCAGTCCGATGTCTCGTCCGCCGGCCCCACGCTCGTGGTCTGTCCGGCGTCGCTGATGGGCAACTGGCAGCGCGAGATCGAGAAGTTCGCGCCCGGCGTCCCGGTGCGCCGTTTCCATGGGGCCCGGCGCGGCCTGGAGGGGCTCGCCGACGGGGAGTTCGTCCTCACCACGTACGGCACGATGCGGCTCGACGCCCCGCGGCTCTCCGGCGAGTCGTGGGGCATGGTCGTCGCTGACGAGGCGCAGCACGTGAAGAACCCCTACTCGGCGACGGCGAAGGAACTGCGCACGATCGGGGCACGCGCGCGTGTGGCGCTCACCGGCACTCCGGTGGAGAACAACCTGTCCGAGCTGTGGGCGATCCTCGACTGGACCACTCCGGGCCTGCTCGGCAGGCTCGGCACGTTCCGCACCCGGTACGCGCAGGCCGTCGAGGGCAGTCGGGATCCCACGGCGGCGGAGCGGCTCGCCCGTCTCGTCCGGCCGTTCCTGTTGCGCCGCCGCAAGTCGGACCCGGGCATCGCGCCGGAACTCCCGCCGAAGTCCGAGACCGACCGAGCCGTGTCGCTCACCAGGGAACAGGTCGGTCTGTACGAGGCGTTGGTCCGCGAGACGATGGCGGAGATCGCCGCGGCCGACGGCATGGAGCGGCGCGGACTGATCGTGAAGCTGCTGACCGGGCTCAAACAGATCTGCAACCACCCGGCGCAGTTCCTCAAGGAGGACCGCCCCCGCATCCCCGGCAGATCGGGGAAGTTGGAGCTGCTGGACGAACTGCTGGACACCATCCTCTCAGAGGGGGCGAGTGTTCTGGTGTTCACGCAGTACGTTCGGATGGCGCGGCTCCTGGAACGGCATCTCGCGGCGCGCGGTGTGCCGACCCGGTTCCTGCACGGCGGGACACCGATCCCCGAGCGCGAGGCGATGGTCGAACGCTTCCAGGAAGGCGAAGTGCCCGTCTTCCTGCTGTCGTTGAAGGCCGCTGGCACCGGCCTGAACCTGACGCGGGCCGAGCATGTCGTGCACTACGACCGCTGGTGGAATCCGGCCGTCGAGGCGCAGGCCACCGACCGGGCGTACCGCATCGGACAGACCCGGCCGGTGCAGGTGCACCGGCTGATCACGGAGGGAACGATCGAGGACCGCATCGCGGACATGCTGGTGCGCAAGCGGGAGTTGGCCGAAGCGGTGCTCGGCTCGGGCGACGCGGCGCTCACCGAACTGTCCGACGCCGAACTGGCCGATCTGGTGGAGCTGCGAGGGGGCGCAAGATGACGGAACACCACGCGCATGACGAGGAACGCACGTTCGCAACGCTGGCGCCCGTACGCGGGCGGGGTTTCGCACAGACGTGGTGGGGCCGGGCCTGGTTGAAGGCCCTGGAGGACGCCGCGCTGGACTCGGAGCAGGTGAAGGCGGGACGCCGGCTCGCGCGCGCGGGAGCCGTGGGCGGCGTGTCCGTGCGCCCCGGCCGGGTGACGGCGGTCGTCCAGGACCGCGACGGTACCGCCCATCGCGCCGACGTCCTGCTCCAGGAACTGTCCGAGGACCACTGGGACCGTTTCCTGGACATGACCGTCGAACGTGCCGGGCACATCGCCGCACTGCTCGACCGCGAGATGCCACCGCATCTGGTCGAGGAAGCCGCGACGGCCGGAGTCGAGCTTCTGCCCGGGCTCGGCGATCTGGAGGCGGACTGCGACTGCGGCGCCTGGGACCACTGTGGGCACACGGCGGCGCTCTGCTACCAGGTGGCGAGGCTGCTGGACCAGGATCCGTTCCTCCTGCTGCTGATGCGGGGGCGCGGCGAGCACAAGCTCCTGGACGAGCTCCAGGTGCGCAGCATCACCCCCGCAGCGGCGGAGCAGGGGGCGCCGGATGCCGTCCAGGACGGCTTGGACGCCGCCGAGGCGTACACGGCCGGCGACATCCTCCCGCCGCTCCCGGATCCGCCCCAGCTTCCCGCGGAGCCTGGTCTGCCGCCTTCCCTGGACACAGAGGTCCCGCCAGCGCCCGGAGTGGACCCGGTCGCGCTCGGCTTCCTGGCGGCACAGACCGCCCGGGAGGCCCATCGGATGCTGGCCGAGGCTCTGAGTCCCGGACACGAACAACAGGCCCTGGACGGTGAGCTGACGATCCATCAGGATGCGGTGCGCCTGGCCGCCGGCGATCCGGAACCCGGCATCGCGGTACGACTGGCCCGCGGGTCCGAGCGTGACCGGGAGGGACTGGCGCTCGCCGTCCGCGCCTGGCGGTACGGCGGTGTGGCGGGACTCGCCGTGCTCGATGAGGAGTGGCACGTACCAGCGGAATCGCTCGCACGCGCGCGTGCTGCCCTGCATGCCGCCTGGGACGACGACGAGCGGCCTCGGCTGCGCTCCACGCACAACCGCTGGACCGTGGTCGACGGCACAGCCCAGCTGCGGCTGGGCCGCGACGGCCGCTGGTGGCCCTACCGCAAGGAACGGGGCCGCTGGGCCCCGGCGGGCCCCGCGGCCCAGGATCCGGCGACGGCACTGGCATCGGCCGACGCCTGAGAACCTGTCAGTGCGAACCGCACGGCCGTACACGCGCGTGAACCTCCACGGTTGCGTCCACGCGCGCGTACGGCCGCTCTCACGCCAGCGGCTTGGTGAGCGTGCGCTTGCCGTCGATGTCGGACGGCGAGACTGCAGGCCACGCCACGGACCGCACGATTCCGGAGAATTCCACGCGGGGATCAGCCAACAGGGGCGCAGGATTCGGCCAGTGCAGGCGGAGGCCCCTACCGCTTCGGCGGAAGGGGCCTCCCACGCGCGTGTCAGCCGCGCGCGCCCAGCAGGTGGTCCATCGCCAGCTGGTCGAGCTGCTCGAAGGCCATGCCGCGGGCGGCGGCGGCCTCGGCGTCGAAGTCCTCGAAGGCCGTACGGTCCGCGAGCAGCGCCTTCAGGCCGTCGGCGGCCGTCGGCTGGGCCAGCTGGTCCAGACGCGCAGCGCGCAGGGCCTCCTGGACCTCGGGGTCGGCGCGGAAGGCGGTCGCGCGCTCCTTCAGGATGAGGTAGTTGCGCATGCAGCCCGCGGCGGACGCCCACACACCGTCGAGGTCCTCGGTACGCGGCGGCTTGAAGTCGAAGTGCTTCGGGCCCGCGTAGCCGACGCTCTCCAGGAGGTCCACCAGCCAGAAGGCCGAGCGCAGGTCGCCCGCGCCGAAGCGAAGGTCCTGGTCGTACTTGATGCCGGACTGGCCGTTGAGGTCGATGTGGAAGAGCTTGCCCGCCCAGAGGGCCTGGGCGATGCCGTGCGGGAAGTTCAGCCCGGCCATCTGCTCGTGGCCGACCTCCGGGTTGACGCCGTACAGCTCCGGGCGCTCCAGGCGCTCGATGAAGGCGAGGGCGTGGCCGACGGTGGGCAGCAGGATGTCGCCGCGCGGCTCGTTCGGCTTGGGCTCGATGGCGAACTTCAGGTCGTAGCCCTGGGAGGTCACGTACTCGCCGAGGAGGTCGAAGGCCTCCTTCATCCGGTCGAGCGCGACGCGCACGTCCTTGGCGGCGCCGGACTCGGCGCCCTCGCGGCCACCCCAGGCGACGTAGATCTTGGCGCCGAGCTCGACCGCCAGGTCGATGTTGCGGATCGTCTTGCGCAGCGCGTAGCGGCGTACGTCGCGGTCGTTGGCGGTGAACGCGCCGTCCTTGAAGACGGGGTGCGTGAACAGGTTGGTGGTGGCCATCGGGACCGTCATGCCGGTCGAGTCGAGGGCCTCACGGAAGCGCTTGATGTGCCCCTCGCGCTCACTGTCCGAGGATCCGAAGGGGATCAGGTCGTCGTCGTGGAAGGTCACTCCGTAGGCGCCGAGTTCCGCCAGACGCTGCACCGTCTCGACCGGGTCGAGGGCGCGCCGGGTGGCGTCGCCGAACGGGTCCCTTCCCTGCCAGCCGACGGTCCACAGGCCGAAGGTGAACCTGTCCTCGGGGGTGGGCTGGTAGTTCATGCCGCGGCTCCTTGCGCTCCGACTATTTCGTCATGGCGATTTACAAATTAGTATGCGGACGCGTCTGTGGGAAGACAAGATGTCGCCGGACGGAGACGTCAGCCGCGTCAGCGGCAGTCATGAGCCGCGTGAGAGGGAGAGCCCGATGTCAGCAGCCGAGGGTCCACTCGTCGTCGGTGTGGACTCGTCCACACAGTCCACCAAGGCCCTGGTCGTCGACGTGTCGACCGGGCGGGTGGTGGCGAGCGGGCAGGCGCCGCACACCGTGTCCTCCGGTGCGGGCCGTGAGAGTGATCCGCGCCAGTGGTGGGACGCGTTGTGCGAGGCGCTGAGCCAGTGTGGGGATGCGGCCCGCGAGGCCGCGGCGGTGTCGATCGGCGGCCAGCAGCACGGCCTCGTCACCCTCGACGCCCAGGGCGAGCCGGTCCGCCCGGCCCTGCTGTGGAACGACGTGCGCTCGGCACCGCAGGCGAGCCGCCTGGTCGAGGAGCTGGGCGGCGCGAAGGTTTGGGCCGAGCGTGCCGGAAGCGTGCCGGGGCCGTCGTTCACCGTGACGAAGTGGGCCTGGCTGGCCGAGAACGAGCCCGAGGCGGTCCGGGCCACCGCCGCCGTACGGCTCCCCCACGACTACCTGACCGAGCGCCTGACGGGTCAGGGCACGACCGACCGCGGAGACGCCTCCGGCACGGGCTGGTGGGCGTCGGCGACCGAGGCATACGACGAGGAGGTCCTCGCCCATGTGGGGCTGGACCCGGCGCTGCTGCCCCGCGTCGCCCGGCCGGGTGAGGTGGCCGGGACCGTGCGGGACGCTCATGACCTGCCGTTCTCCAAGGGCACCCTGGTCGCTCCCGGTACCGGTGACAACGCGGCCGCCGCGCTGGGGCTCGGGCTGCGGCCCGGCAGCCCGGTGCTGAGCCTCGGCACCTCGGGCACGGTGTACGCCGTCTCCAAGCACCGCCCCACCGACCCGACGGGCACGGTGGCGGGCTTCGCCGACGCGCACGGGGACTGGCTGCCGCTGGCCTGCACCCTGAACTGCACCCAGGCCGTCGACCGCGTGGCCGCCCTGCTGGGCCTGGACCGCGAGGCCGTGGAGCCCGGCACGAGCGTCACCCTGCTCCCCTACCTGGACGGCGAACGCACCCCGAACCTGCCGAACGCCTCGGGCCTGCTGCATGGGCTGCGGCACGACACGACCGGCGGTCAGCTGCTCCAGGCCGCGTACGACGGCGCTGTCCACTCCCTGCTCGGCGCCCTCGACCTGGTGCTGGACGCGGACGCGGACACCTCCGCGCCGCTGCTGCTCATCGGCGGTGGCGCGCGGGGCACGGCCTGGCAGCAGACCGTACGGCGGCTGTCGGGGCGTGCCGTACAGGTCCCCGAGGCCAAGGAACTGGTCGCGCTGGGCGCCGCCGCGCAGGCCGCGGGGCTGCTCACCGGCGAGGACCCGGCCGCGGTCGCCCGCCGCTGGGACACCGCCCGTGGCCCGGTGCTGGACGCCGTGGAGCGGGACGAGGAGACGCTGGCCAGGATCAGCGGGGTACTCTCCGACGCGGCTCCGCTGCTGGAGCGCGGGCCCGGCGGGCGCTGACAAGGGAAAGGGGTGTCCGACGTGGGGAAAGCCGGTTCCGGCATGATCTACGGGACACCCGCCACGACACACCGACGGGAACCGAGGGAGGCATGACCGCACCGCTGCACGAGGCGCACCCGAGCAGTCCCGGGCGCGGGCTGCCCGACACCCAGCAGGGGATGCGCCGCCGCAACCTCTCCCGGGTCATGCACACCCTCAACGCCGAGGGGCCGCTGTCGCGTGCCGCGGTCGCCTCGCACATAGGTCTGACCCGGGCCGCCGTGTCGACGCTGGTGGACGAGCTGATCCGCTCGGGGCTCCTGGAAGAGCTGGGTCCCGAGCGGCCCGGACGGGTCGGGCGACCAGGCTCGGCGCTCGCTCTCAGCGGACGTGGTCCCGCCGGCATCGGCGCGGAGATCGGCGTCGACCATTTCGCGGTCTGTGCCGTGGACCTGCGCGGTGAGGTACGGGCGCGGGCGGTGCGGCACGGCACCAACCGCGGCCGGTCGCCCGAGCCGGTCATCCACGAGCTGACCGCGCTCGTACGGCGGGTCGTCGCCGAGGCGGAGGGCGAGGGTCTGTGGCCGGCGGGCCTCGCGGTCGCCGTGCCCGGACTCGTGGCGAGCGACGCCCGGACCGTGGTCCGCGCCCCCAACCTCGACTGGCACGACATCGACCTCGGCGCCCTGCTGCCGGGCGATCTGCCGCTGACGGTGGACAACGAGGCCAACTTCGGCGGCCTCGCCGAGCTCTGGCTCGGCGAGGGGACGCCGTCCGACTTCCTGCATGTCTCCGCGGAGATCGGCATCGGTGGCGCGGTGGTCGTGGACGGCCGACTGCTCCGCGGAACCCGGGGTTTTGCAGGCGAGTTGGGCCATGTGCCCGTGCGTCCGGAGGGGCCCGCATGCGCCTGCGGTGGGCGTGGCTGTCTGGAGCAGTACGCCGGTGAGGAGGCCGTGTTCCGGGCAGCCGGGCTGGAACCAGGCGAGGACCGTGTCGAGTTGCTCGCCGAGCGAGCCGCCGCCGGTGACAAGGACGTATGCCGGGCGCTGAACGGTGCCGGTACGGCGCTCGGCATCGCGCTGACCGGCGCGGTCAATCTGCTGGACCCCGAGACCGTGGTGCTGGGCGGCGCGTTGGCCGGTCTCGCGCCCTGGCTGCTTCCGTCACTGGAGCGGGAGTTGTCCCGGCGCACGGCCGGACCCGCCTGCGCGGTGACCGTGTCGCGGCTGGGCTCCGAAGGGCCGCTGCTGGGGGCAGCGCATTCAGTGGTACGGGCGGTGCTGGACGACCCGGCGACGGTCGGGGTACGGCCGTAGCCGCCTGCCGGGAGAGTCGACTTCTCAACTCACAGGACCGCAGGCTCACTTACCTCTTGTGGGTGACGGAGTTATCCACAATGGGCTGGTTTTCCACTGATCTCCACGCCCTCCGACGGCTCGATCGGCGTTCGCCGTACGGTGATTCACGCGAGGCGCAGCCATTCAACCTGCGATTGCGTCTTCGAAACAGGACAACTCGCCAGCCAGGACAACTCACCAGCCACTCAGGGAAAGGCGGACTTCATGGAGCGAGCCAGATCGTCGCCGAGCAGGCGGCGGATGTTGCAGGGCGCGGCCCTCGCCGCGATCCCTTATGCGTTGCTGCCGAGCCCTAGGGCCGGTGCTCAGTCCGCGGCCGTCGACTACGCGCACGCCGGATGGGAGCCGGCGAGCCCCGCCAACTACACCACGGCCGAGCGTCCGACGAGCCACTCGGTCGACCTGGTGATCATCCATGTGACGCAGACGACGTACAAGAACACCTTGCCCGTCTTCTGGAACCCAGCGAAGCAGGTCTCCGCGCACTACGTCCTCCGGTCGGCCGACGGGCGGGTCACCCAGTGCGTCCGTGAGCGCGACATCGCCTGGCACGCGGGCAACTGGGACTACAACGCGCGCAGCATCGGCATCGAGCACGAGGGCTGGGTGGACCGGCCCGAGTACTTCACCGGTGCCATGTACGAACAGTCGGCGGCGCTCACCGCGGCGATCTGCGAGACATACGGCATACCCAAGGACCGTGCCCACATCATCGGTCACCACGAGGTGCCGGGCACCGACCACACCGACCCCGGGCCGCACTGGGACTGGGCGCGCTACATACGTCTGGTCAACGCCGTCTGAGGCGGGGAGCGGGACGGCGGACACCAGTGGTGCGGCCGAGCAACGCGGGCGATGTCGCGCGGCTTGTCGGGGCAGGGGTCCGGCGGTGACGATGGTCCTTGCCGCGGATACCTTGCGAAGGTCTCGCGGATGTCTGTCGGGAGGCCGAGTTGACCGATCCATGGGTGGCTCTGGAGCCGGGAGCCGACCCCGTCGAGCGGGTGCGGGTGCTGCGCCGTGCCCATGAGGCGTTCACCCAGGGCGGCCCGGTGGCGCGGCCGGTCCGTTCCGTGGTGGCCGACTCGTGGCGGCGTTCGGCCAAGGCGGGTGTCGGGCCGGAGGGCACCGCGTGTGTGGAGCTGACGGACGGCGACCTCGGTGCCTATCGCGCGGAGCATCCGCTGGCCAGGGTGATGCCGTTGGTCCGCGAGTTGCTGGGCACGTTCGCGGCGGACGGCGAACATCTGCTGGCCGTGTGCGACGCGCAGGGCAGGCTGCTGTGGGTGGAGGGCGATCCGGCGACCAGACGGCGGGCGGACCGGATGAACTTCGTGCCGGGAGCGCGCTGGGCGGAGTCCGCGGTCGGCACGAACGCGCCGGGGACCGCGGTCGCCCTGGACCGGCCCGTGCAGGTGTTCGCGGCCGAGCACTTCATACGGCGGGTGCAGCCCTGGACGTGCGCGGCGGCGCCGGTGCACGATCCGCGCACCGGGCGGGTGCTCGGCGCGATCGACATCACCGGCGGCGACGGACTGGCGCATCCGCACAGCCTCGGCTTCGTGCAAGCGGTGGCGCGGGCCGCCGAGTCGCAACTGGCGTTGCTCGAACCGCCGGGGGCCACGGCCGACGGTATCGAGCTCACCGCCCTCGGCCGAGACGAGGCCCAACTCCTCGTCGGCGGAAGCAAGGTCAGGCTCAGTCGGCGGCACAGCGAGATCCTGGTGCTGCTCGCCCGGCACCCGGAGGGGCTGTCCGGCGACGAGTTGCTCTGCGCGCTGTACGAGGACGAGTCGGTGACGCCGGTGACACTGCGGGCCGAGCTGGCCCGGCTGCGCCGACTGCTCGGGGCGGGTCTGCTGGGGTCGCGTCCGTACCGGCTCATGGTTCCGGTGGAGTCCGATGTCGCTGTGGTGGAGAGGAGGTTGGAGACGGGTGCGGTCATGTCGGCCGTGACGGCGTACGGGGGGCCGTTGCTGCCCGGTTCGCAGGCCCCGGCCGTAGTACGGCTACGGCACCGGCTCTCCGACGGACTGCGCACGGCGCTCATAGCCCGCCGCGACCCCGACCTCCTGGCTGACTGGGCCCACGCTCCCTGGGGCGAGGACGACCTCGACGTATGGCAGGCCCTGGCCGCCGTACGCCCGACGGCGGCCGTACGGGCAAGGCTGCGTGAACTGGAGGCGGAGCTGACGGCACCGCCGGGGTGGGAGCGAGGTGGGCGAGGGCTGCGGCGGGCGTCGCCCGGCTCGCAGGGCCTCGGCGGGTAGTCCGCGCGACGCCGGGTGCGGCGGCCGTGGCGGTGTGCGGCCGTACCGGAGGGGCAGTGTGTGGTCGTACCGAAGAGATGGGGTGCCGCAACGTCGTTGCAACATTCGGGTTTCTAGCCTCCTCACGAGAGCTGCCCAATGGCGGGTGGCGCTTCTTGGGAGGCAGGTATTCCATGACCCGTTTCGCAGCGCCCGGTACGGATGGCGCGGTCGTCTCCTACGAGGCGCGGTACGACCACTTCATCGGGGGTGAGTACGTGCCGCCGGCGCGGGGGCAGTACTTCGAGAACCCGAGTCCGGTGAACGGTTTGCCGTTCACCGAGGTGGCGCGGGGCACGAGCGAGGATGTGGAGCGGGCGTTGGACGCGGCGCACGCTGCCGCGCCCGGTTGGGGTCGTACCTCGGTGACCGAGCGTTCGGACATTCTGCGGAAGATCGCCGATCGGATGGAGGCGAACCTGGAGAAGCTGGCGGTCGCGGAGAGCTGGGAGAACGGCAAGCCGGTGCGTGAGACGCTGGCCGCCGACATTCCGCTGGCGATCGACCACTTCCGGTACTTCGCGGGCGTGGTCCGCGCGCAGGAGGGTTCGCTGGCGGAGCTCGACGACGACACGGTGGCGTACCACTTCCACGAGCCGCTCGGGGTGGTCGCCCAGATCATTCCGTGGAACTTCCCGATCCTCATGGCGACCTGGAAGCTGGCGCCGGCGCTGGCGGCGGGCAACGCGGTCGTGCTCAAGCCGGCCGAGCAGACTCCGACGTCGATCCATGTCTGGCTGAGCCTGGTCGCGGACCTGCTGCCGCCGGGTGTGGTGAACATCGTCAACGGGTTCGGGGTGGAGGCGGGCAAGCCGCTGGCGTCGAGTTCGCGGGTGGCGAAGGTGGCGTTCACGGGTGAGACGACGACGGGGCGGCTGATCATGCAGTACGCCTCGGAGAACATCACGCCGGTGACGCTCGAACTCGGCGGCAAGTCCCCGAACATCTTCTTCGACGACGTGTGGTCGGCGAACGACGACTTCCGTGACAAGGCCCTCGAAGGCTTCACGATGTTCGCGCTCAACCAGGGCGAGGTGTGCACCTGTCCGTCGCGGGCGCTGGTGCAGCGCGGCAACTACGCCGAGTTCATGGAGGCGGCCGTCGCCCGGACCGAGCAGATCAAGACCGGGCACCCGCTGGATACCGACACCATGATCGGCGCCCAGGCCTCCAACGACCAGTTGGAGAAGATCCTCTCCTACCTGGACATCGGCCGGCAGGAGGGCGCCAAGGTCCTCACCGGTGGTGAACGCATCGAACACGACGGCGAGTTGAAGGGCGGTTACTACGTCCAGCCGACGATCTTCGAGGGCGACAACCGGATGCGGATCTTCCAGGAGGAGATCTTCGGACCGGTCGTGTCCGTCACGTCGTTCAACGACTTCGACGACGCGATCAAAATCGCCAACGACACGCTGTACGGTCTCGGGGCGGGCGTCTGGACGCGGGACGCCAACACCGCCTACCGCGCGGGCCGTTCCATCCAGGCGGGCCGCGTCTGGACGAACTGCTACCACGCGTACCCCGCCCACGCGGCATTCGGCGGCTACAAGGGCTCGGGCATCGGCCGCGAGACCCACAAGATGATGCTGGACCACTATCAGCAGACCAAGAACCTTCTGGTGTCGTATTCGCCGAAGAAGCTGGGCTTCTTCTAGAGGCACGAGAAAAGGCGCCTGACCTGGGCTTTTGACCGTCAGGCGCCTTCCTCTCGGCCCGCCCGGAGCAAGGACCGACTTACGTCATAGCTCCCAGTTCCTCCCACCACTGTCCCGCTCCTGACCAGTACTTCCGGACCAGTCACGGACCAAACCCCGTCTCACCCTTCAGACTCCGTGCCCTGGCTGACGCGGTCCCACTCCTGCATGGACTGCTCGATGAGGCGGTTGGCCTGCTCTCGGACGCCGTCCAGGAACTTGGCGTAGTGGCGGAAGAGGACCTCAATGCTCTGGCCCGCGCGAGGGTGTGTCAACTTAACGGCTCTGTCTCACATTCGGTGGTGACGGAGCGTGCCGCTATCCGAGGAGGATGCGGTGGCGAAGGAGGGTGAAGCCTGCTCGTCCGTGCATCTGGCGCGCGATCCGCTTGGTCTTGGTGTTGACGCCCTCGGTGGGGCCGTTGCTGTACGGAAGCGGGAGCGCGGCGATCACGGTGTCGAGGTCCCGCTCCAGGCCCCGGGTGAAGGCGTGCAGGTGAGGCAGATCGACTGCGCGGACCTGGACGATCCAGCGCGAGAGTGCGTCGGCATTTCCTGCGCAAGGCGTCAGGAGTTCGGCGAAGCCCCGCCCGTTGGATGCCCCCGGCGGCTGCGGTCAGGCGCAGCCTGTCGTACGGAAAGAACGCAGTGCCACAGGTGCTCGAAGAGCAACGCCTGCGGAAGCCGACCACGACGATCACAGGGATTCGACCGCCGGGGAAGGCGGCGCGGGGTACAGCGTGTTGAGCAGCCGTGGCGAGGCCTGGAGTGCCGTTCGCTGCATCAGATCGACGACGCCGCGGGTGCCCGCCATCTCCGATCCTGCGCCGGCGCGACCGGGTCCGCCGTGTCTCAGGGCGGGCAGTGGTGATCCGTGCCCGGTTGTCTGCGCCATGTTCGTCGAGTCCAGCAGGTGGAGCCGTCCGTGCCAGGGGGCCACGTCCTGGAGGAAGGCGGTGGTCCAGGAGAGGTCGTCGCCGACGACGGAGGCGGCGAGGCTACCCCGACCGCGCACCACCAGGTTCGTCGCGTGGGCCGTGTCGCGGTACGCCAGCACGGTCGCGGCCGGGCCGAACGGTTCCACCGCGTGAGGGGCGGAAGCGTCCGGGTCCGCGGAGATAAGGAGGGTGTCCAGGAACGCCCCCCGCTCGGGGTCGGCGTCCACCACACGCACCTGTTCGGGGTCGCCGTGCACGAAGCGTCCGGACTTGGCGATCTGCCGCGCCGCCTGTCGTACGTCGTCGCGCTGGGCGAGGCTGACGACGGCCCCCATCCGCACGCCCTCCGCTGCGGGGTTGCCGATGGTCACCCCGGCGAGTTCGGAGGCGATCGCGTCGAGCGCTGCGGCCTCGTGCTCGCGGGGGACGAGGACGCGACGGATCGCGGTGCACTTCTGGCCCGCCTTGACCGTCATCTCGGTCACCACCTCGCGCACGAACGCCTCGAACAGGGGTGATCCCGGGGTGACGTCGGGGGCCAGCACGATGGCGTTGACGGAGTCGGCCTCGGCGTTGAAGCGGACGGAGCGGGCCACCAGGTTGGGGTGTGTGCGCAGCGTTGCAGCCGTGGCGGCGGAGCCGGTGAAGGAGAGGACGTCCTGCTCGCCGAGCAGGCCGAGTGCCGGGCGTACCGAGCCGACGACCATCTGCAGGGCTCCGGGCGGCAGGGCGCCGGCGTCGGTGACGATGCGGACCAGGTGCTCGGTGAGGTATGCGGTCGGGGTGGCCGGCTTCACCACACTGGGCATGCCCGCCAGCACCGCCTGGGCGAGCTTCTCCAGCGGCGCCCACACCGGGAAGTTGAAGGCGTTCACCTGGAGCATCAAACCCGGGGAGGGGGTGACGAGGTGGACGCCCAGGAAGTCTTCGCCGCGGGCGAGGCGTTCGGCGGGGCCTTCCACCAGGTGGGGTGCGTCCGGCAGTTCGGTGCGGGCGCGGGCGGCGTAGTCGCGCAGGACGCGGATGCCGCCGTCGACGTCGTAGCGGGCGTCGTTGAAGGTGGCGCCGGCGCGGGTCGAGAGGGCGTACAGCTCTTCGCGGCGGGCGCGGACGGCCGTGGCGACAGCGTCCAGGAGGTCGGCCCGCCGATGGAAGCTCAGCGCGCGCAGTGTGGGGCCGCCTGCGCGGCGCGCGTGGTCGAACGCGCCCGCGAGGTCGAGGCCTTGGGAGGAGACGCGGCAGACCGTCTTGCCGGTGACGGCGTCGTGCACGTCAACTGCCGTTGATTCGGCGGCAGATGGCACCACCCAGGTGTCCTGCAGATAGCTCTCGAGAAGCATGGGATACGGCCCGCCTTCTTTCAGGGGTCGAGGGACACGAAGTCGGACTACGAGACCGGGTGGTGGCCCCAGATGTCGGCCGTGTACGTACGGCTGACCCACGTGCTCTCGTCGACCTGCACTCCGCCCGCGCCGACCTCGATGCCGAAGCCGGCCGGCGAGGTCATGTAGAACGAGAACATTCCGTCGTTGGCGTGCTTGCCGAGTGTCGCCATGAGCGGTACGTCGTGCTCACGCGTCCGGTCGAGGGCGCGGCCGACCTCCTCCGGGCTGGTCACCTCGCACAGGATGTGGTGCGTTCCCTCGTTCTTGTACGACCGGATGAAGGCGATGCTGTGGTGCCGCGGGTTGCAGCCCAGGAAGTAGAACGTGCCCCAGGGGTAGTCGGCGGTGTCACTGAGCCGGAAGCCCAGGACGTCGCAGTAGAAGTCCACCGCCTTCTGGACGTGCGGGGTCTTCATGACGACGTGCCCGAGCCCCTGCTCGCCGGTCACGAAGTCGACGCCCAGCGGTGAGACGAACTGGCTGGGGGCGAGGCGGCGGCCGCAGAACAGCTCGGTGCGTATGCCGAGCGGGCCGGTGAAGTGCACCATGCGGGCCACCTGGCGGTCCCGGCACTCCTCGTCCGTGCCGGCGGTGACGTCGACGCCGGCCTCCTTGAGCCGCACGGTCATCTCGTCGATCGCGGCCGAGTCGCGGACCTCCCAGCCGATGACCGTCACACCGCCGGTCTCCGCCTCGGTCAGCCACATGCGGAACGGGTGCTGGTCCATACGCAGGCGGTGGCGCGCGAAGTCACTGGGCTCCCCCGGCTCGACCGCGAGGCCTATCACTGTCCGGGCGTACTCCGCCCATGCATCCGGGTCGGGCGCACCGATGCCCACGTACCCAAGGCTCTGGATCGTCATGACGAAGACGATATTTGTTAGACCCTTGACGGTCAAGGCACTGACTAATACGTTGACGCCATCGAGCCGAGGAGGTCCCCGATGTCGGGAGTAGTGCCCGAGAAGGCCCGCCTGCAGCCCGTCGACGAGGGCGAGCTGCACGAGAAGACACTGGCGTCGCTGGCGCCGTACCGCGATCAGGACGGGCGGGTCTACACGATCTGGGCGACCCTGGCCCACCACGAGGACGCGCTGCGCCGCTTCATCGTCTTCGGCAACCACGTGCTGGGGAAGAACACCCTGCCGCTGCAGTCCCGGGAGCTGATGATCCTGCGGATCGCCGCCCGGGCGCGGGCCGCGTACGAGTGGGACCAGCATGTCCGGATCGCCCGCCGCGCCGGGCTCACCGAGGACACGATCCTGGCCGCCGCGACCGGCGACTGGGACGGACTGGACGAGCTGGACCGGGTGCTGCTCACCGCCACCGACTCACTCCTCGACCGCCAGGGCGTCGACGACGAGCTGTGGGAACGGCTGACGGCCCACCTCGGCACCGAGCAGGTCATCGACGTCCTCTACACCGTCGGCCAGTACCTGACCATCGCCACCGTCATCAACACCCTCGGGGTCCAGGTCGAGGGCGACCTCGCACTGCCCCTGCCCGAACCGACCGAGAAGAAGGAAGAAGCCGCATGAAGCTCGCCAACCTCGCCGGCCGCCCGGTGGTCGTCCGCGACGACCTCGCCCTCGACATCGCGGACGCCAGCAAGGGAGCGATCGAGCCGCGCCTTGAGGTGCTCTCCGACCTCTCCCTCCACGACGAGCTGCGCGCCCTCGCCGAGCGGGCCGAGGAGCCGGACTGGAAGCCGTTCGAGCAGCCTGACCTGGGCCGGGTCGCCAAGCCCTACAAGGCGATCGGCGTCGCCCTGAACTACCGCGCGCACGCCGAGGAGTCCGACCTGCCCGTCCCGGACGAGCCGTCGGTGTTCGCCAAGTTCGCCTCGTCCGTGGTGGGACCGTACGACTCCATCGTGGTGGAGGCGCAGTACGACAAGGTCGACTTCGAGGCCGAGCTCGTGGTGGTCATGGGACGGACCGGCAAGAACATCCCCGAGGCCGACGCCTGGTCCTACGTGGCGGGTGTCACCGCGGGTCAGGACATCAGCGACCGCAAGGAGCAGTGGCGCAAGCCGATCAACCAGTTCACGCTGCCGAAGTCGTACGACACCTTCAGCCCGATCGGCCCGTACCTGGTCACGGTCGACGAGTTCGAGGACCCGAACGACATCGAGGTGGCGGGGTGGGTCGACGACCTGGAGGTACAGCGGGGCCGGACCTCGGACCTCATCTTCAGCGTGCCCGAGCTGATCGCCTGGCTGTCGAAGCGGGTGACGTTCGAGCCCGGGGACCTGATCTTCACCGGCACCCCCGCAGGCTGCGGGGTCCGCCGCACTCCTCGGCTCTACCTGACCGAGGGTAAGGTCCTGCGGACCGAGGTCACGGGCGTCGGCACTATGGTCAACCCGGTCATCGGCGGCTGACTGCGGTCCGGTCGGACCAGAGAGGGCGGGAGAACGTGACGGACACCGTTGGAGAAGCGGAAGCCACAAGTCTGCACCGGACCCGGGAGTTCTCGGAGCTGCTGCGCCACCACCATCGCGAGCTGGGCACCACCGATCCGCGGGATCTCGACGCGATCGAGATGGTCACCGACCTCACCCGCCTCGAAGCCCGGCTCACCAAGGACTTCGAGAAGCACGTCCACCGGCCGCTCGGTCTGACCTGGGCGGGATTCCGCATCCTGAACGCTCTGTGGGCCTACGACGGGCTCGCCCAGCAGGACATCGGCCGGGTCTCCGGGTCCACGCGCGCCAGCATCTCCAGCGCGCTGACGACCCTGGAGAACCGCGGCCTCGTCACTCGCCGGCGCGACGAGACCGACCGCCGCCAGCTGATCGTCGAGCTCACCGAGGAGGGTCGCGAGACGCTGCGGAAGGCGATCGAGGCCCAGACCCTGCGGGAGCGGGCATGGACCGCCGTCCTGCGCGACGACCAGCTCGGTGAGCTGGTTCACCTGCTGCGGACCCTGGTCAATCAGGAGACCCCGGCCGCAGACTGAACGACCGCGCCCGGCCCCTCGGCGACTGCCCGAAGCCCGTGGTGACGCCACCTTTCAAATTCGTAAGAACTTTGACTGTCACACCTCTGTCGAATATCTCCTAAGTGCTTTAACGTTCAGCCACCTTCACCTGACGCCCCCGTTCGGTTTCTCAAGGGAGAGAATCATGGTCCGTCGTGTCGTCACCGGTGTCAGCCCGAGCGGCAAGCCCGTGATCATCAGTGACGGCGAGCCGCCGCGCACCCGTCAGTACACCCACACCCCCGGCTTCGCCCGGTCCGTGGTGTGGAACACGGCGGCGCCCGCCGTTCCGTCGGCCGACCCGACGGAGTCCCTGAAGTCGTTCGTGCCCGCCCCCGGCGAGACGATAGCCCTGACCGTCACCTTCCCGCCGGCCAGTGTCTACGCCGACCCGGCCTGGGACCCGGCGGCCGCCGCCGACGAGCAGTTGGAGGCCACCCCGGGTCTGGCGGAGCTGTTCGAGCCCGACAACCCGGGCATGCACACCACGCCCACCGTGGACTACGGCGTCGTCCTGAGCGGTGAGATCGTCCTCGACCTCGACGGCGGTGAGGTCGCCACGCTGGGGCCCGGCGACCTGGTCGTGCAGAACGCCACCCGGCACGCCTGGCGCAACCCCGGCACCGAGCCCGCCACGGTCTTCTTCGTCCTGATGGGCGCCGGCGGCACCGCATGAGCGCCCTGATGGCCGCTGCCCCGGGTGCACCCGTCGTCGAGCTGGATCTCGCCGAGCTGCGCGACGACCCGTACCCGGCCTACACGGAGCTGCGCCGCACCGCCCCGCTTGCGTGGGTGCCGGCGGTCGGACGGCATCTGCTGACCCGGTACGAGGACATCGTCCACGCGGAGAAGCTGCCGGAGGTGTTCAGCTCCCGCGAGGAGGGCTCGCTGCTGCTGCGCACAGTCGGCTCCAATCTGCTCCGTGAGGACGACCCGGAGCACCGGCGGCTCCGGGCCGCGGCCGAGCCGCCGACCCGCCCCCGCCAGGTCCGCGACCTGTGGGCGGGGACCTTCGAACGCAACGCGCACAACCTGCTCGACCGGATCGCCGGGCGCGGCGAGGGTGACCTGATCGGCGACTTCGCCGAGCCGCTCGCGGCGGCCAACCTGGCCGTGGTCCTGGGGCTGCGCAACGCGAGCGCCGGCGACATCTCCGACTGGTCGCGGGCGATGATGGCGGCGAACGGCAACTACGCCGACGACCACGACATCTGGCTGCGTGCCGAGCAGGCCACCCGGGCCATCGAGGACGCGGTGGCCGAGATGGCCGAGGCCGCCCGCCGCGAGCCCGACGGCTCGGTGATCTCCTCCATGGTCCACGCGGCCGATCCGGTGGAGCTGACCGAGATCCAGAACAACATCAAGGTCATCATCGGCGGCGGCGTCAACGAACCGCGCGACGTCTTCGGGGTCGGCGCCCAGGCACTGCTGCGACGCCCGGACGTACGGGACCGGGTCGTGGCCGATCCGGGGCTCTGGAAGCGGGTCTTCGAGGAGACCGCCCGCTGGATCTCCCCGATCGGCATGTATCCGCGCCAGCTCAGCCAGGACTACGAGATCGCGGGCGTCGCTCTTCCCGCCGGGAGCCGCGTGGCCCTCGTCATCGCCTCGGGGAACCGGGACGAGTCGGTCTTCGAACGGGCCGATGCGTTCGACATCGACCGGCCGCACCGGCCGCATCTCGCCTTCGGGGGCGGTCCGCACTTCTGCATGGGCGCGTGGGTCGCGCGCCACGAGGTCAGCGCGCTCGCCTGGCCCCTCCTCTTCAGCCGCCTCAAGGGACTCCGCCTCGTCGAAGGCGCGGAGGACCGCATGGAGGGCTGGGTGTTCCGGGGACTCACCTCGCTGAACGTCACCTGGCAAGCCTGAGCCCCGCCGGGGCCCTGAGAGCCCTGCGGAGCCACTAGAGCCGTCCCCACCGGGAGGACTTCATGCCCATCGTCATCTTCGAGTTGCCCGACGGCACCCAACGCAAGGTAACCGCCGATGCCGGGACGGTTCTCATGCAGGCGGCCGTGTCGAACGGCGTCGACGGCATCGTCGCGGAGTGCGGAGGAAACGCCTCCTGCGCCACCTGCCACGTCTACGTCGACGAACGGCACGGCGAACTGGTGGGGCCGCCGAACGACGTCGAGGACGAGATGCTGGACTTCACCGCCGCCGAACGCCGGCCCACCAGCCGGCTCAGCTGCCAGGTCCAGGTCTCCGACGCACTCGACGGGCTGGTCGTCCACATCCCCGAGGAGCAGGTATGAGCGCCCCCGGCGCAGGCTCGGGTGTGGTCGTCGTCGGGGGCGGACAGGCCGGGTTCAGCGTCGTCCAGGCCCTGCGCGGCGCCGGGTACGAGGGCCCTGTCACCGTCTTCACCGACGAGCCCCGGCTGCCGTACCAACGGCCCCCACTGTCCAAGAAGGCCCACACCGAACCGGAGGGCCTGGGCGTCGACCTGGTGCCGGAGACCTTCTACCGCGAGCGGGACATCGATCTGCGGCTCGGCGAGTACGTCGCCGCCATCGACACGGCGGCCTGCGCGGTGACCACCGGCTCGGGCGAGCGCGTCCCGTACGAGCACCTCGTCCTGGCGACCGGCGCGCGCAACCGTCCGCTGCCCGTCCCCGGCGCCGAGTTGTCGGGCGTCCACGCGCTGCGCTCCCTCGACGACGCACTCGCGATCGGCCGGGCGCTGACGACGGCCCGTGACGTGGTGGTCGTGGGCGGCGGGTTCATCGGACTGGAACTGGCCCAGGTCGCCCGGGCACGCGGAGCAAACGTGACGGTGGTCGAACTGGCCGACCGGCTGCTCAGCCGCGCCGTCTCGCCTCAACTCCAGGAGCATCTGCGGCAGCGGCACGAGCGCGACGGCATCCGGATCCACACCGGAACGGCCGTCGAACGGATCGAGGGCAAGGGCGGGCAGGTCTGCCAGGTCCTCACTGGCCAGGGTCCGCTCCCCGCCGACCTCGTGGTCTACGGCATCGGGGCCGCGCCCAGGGACGAACTGGCCCGCGACGCAGGTCTGGCGGTCGACGACGGGGTCGTCGTGGACGAGCAGCTGCGCTCGGTCTCCGATCCCCGGGTCTTTGCCGTGGGCGACTGCGCCCGGCATCCGCATCCGCATGCAGACGGCCTGGTCCGGCTGGAATCCGTGCAGAACGCCATCGACCAGGGAGCGCTCGTCGGCCGCCGTATCGCCGGGGGCGCCGCCGGGCCGTACGAGAGCCTGCCGTGGTTCTGGAGCGACCAGGGTCCGGTGAAGCTGCAGATCGCTGGGTTGCGGGCGAGCACCGACGAGGTGCGGGTGGTGCCCGGTGACACCCCGGAACGGCTGGCCGCGTACGCCTTCCGCGACGAGCGGCTGGTGGCCGTGGAGACACTGAACTGGCCCGCCGAGCATCTCGCGGCCCGTCGGCTGCTCCAGCAGGACCCGCCCGTCTCTCCCGCCGACCTCGCGGGGGCCACCCTCGGCGCACTCGCCCGCGCCCGCCGTACGAAGGAGGTGCGCGCATGACCGGAGACTCCACCGAGGTGTGGTTCGGCGCCCACCTCGTGACGAGCGCGGCCGAGGCCGGCTCGCGGACCGCCCTGGTTTTCGCGGACAGGTCCTGGACCTACGCCGAGCTGGATCTGGCCGTGCGGCGCACGGTCGCCCGTCTCGACAAGTTCGGGGTGCGCAGGGGCGACCGGGTCGTGATGCAGGGGACGGCCCGGCCCGAGGCGCTGATCACGCTGTTCGCCGTGACACGGATGGGCGCGGTCCTCGTACCAGTCCATCCCCAGGTGACCGATGGCGAGTTGGCGGTGTTCCGCGAGGAGACCGCGCCGCGTGCGGTGGTCGGCGACGAGCGCTTCCTGAACGCTGGGCCCGGCGACGGCGGTGGTACGTGCTTCCGGCTGACTTGGGACGATCTGCACCCCGACGACGAGACGTCGGCGCCGGCCCCCGATCCCGAGCCGCCCGCCGGATCCGATGTCGCGATCATCGCGTTCACGTCCGGGACCTCCGGCCGCCCCAAAGGCGTCGCGCTCACGCACGACAACCTGCGCTGGAGCATGGTCAACGGCCTGTCCCTGCTGCCGGTCGGCGAGGACGATGTCGCCCTCGTCTCCACGCCGCTGGCGCACGTGGCCGTACTGGGCGGGCTTCCGCAGTACACCTGGGCGCGGCGCGGAACGGTGGTGCTGGCGCCGAGGTTCGACCCGGACCTGTTCACCGACCTGGTCCGTGACCACCGGGTGACCTGCGCGTTCGCGGTGCCCGCCATGGCCGCGCTTCTGGCCCGGCATCCCCGCTTCACCAGCGGCGATCTGGACTCGCTGCGGTGGATCCTGTCCGGCGGGGCACCGGCCCAGGCGGCGACCCGGGCGCAGCTCCATCAGCGCGGTATCGGGGTCGCCGACTCCTACGGGCTGACGGAGACCTGTGCCGGGGTGACGTACTCACCGCTCGACACGGCGGCCGCTGTCGCGGGGCGTGCCGTGCCCCATGTCGAGCTGCTGGTCGTGGACGGGGCGGGGGCGCCCGCCCCGGCGGGTGTCGCCGGTGAGATCTGGGTGCGCGGGCCGTCGGTCACCTCGCACTACTGGACGGCGACCGGGCTGCGGCCCGCCACCGACGACGAGGGCTGGTTCCACAGCGGCGACCGGGGACGGGTCGACGCCGAGGGCCGGCTGGAAGTCGTCGGCCGGGTCAAGGACACCATCATCACCGGCGGCGAGAACGTCGACCCCGCCGAGGTCGAAAACGCGCTGGCCGACCTTCCGGGCGTGGTCGAGGCCGCGGTGTCCGGGACGCCGGACGAGGTGTGGGGCGAGGTCGTGACCGCGTTCCTCGTCTCCGACTCGGGCGAACCGACGCTCGACGACGTCCGCGCACACCTCGACGGACGGCTGGCCCGCCACAAGTGGCCCCGCCGCCTCTGCGTCGTCCCGGCACTGCCCCGAGGGGCGACCGGGAAACTCCAGCGGCAGCGGCTGACGACGCTGCTGGACGACTGAGATCACGCACGCCGTACGGGCGGTCCGTCCGGACCGCCGGGCGACCGATCACGCCGTACGACGACGGCAACCCCGTACTGACGGCACCGGTGGTGCGGTTCGAAAGCCCACCGCAGAACCGCGTCTCCCAGAGCTCCACACCCCAGAGAGCCCCACGTATCCCGCCCCCCACACACATCCACATCCCCGACCCATGAGATGGGGGCCGGCTCCACCGGCGACATCTCCACACCACGAAGGAGTGGCCATGAGTGCGACCATGCGAGCCGCGCGGATGCACCAAGTCGGCGAGCCCATGCTGATCGAGGAACTCCCCGTTCCCGAGCCGGGCCCCGGCGACGTCCGGGTGGCCGTGCACGCCGTCAACATCGTCCCGAACCTCGCCAACATCCTGAGCATGTGGACCACGTGGTTCCCGCACAGCCCCCTGCCCACGCTCCCGGCGATCTTCGGGCTCGACCCGGCCGGTGTGGTCGAGGCGGTCGGCGAGGGAGTCCAGGGCTGGAAGGTCGGCGACCGGGTGTACGTCAACCCGGGCCGCAGCTGCGGGTCCTGTCGGTCCTGCCGCAACAACGACTCGATCAACTGCGCCAGCTACGCCTTCGCCGGGTACTTCGGTTTCTCCCCCACCGCGATCGACCTCCTCGACCGCTACCAGGGCGGCCTCGCCGAGTACATGGTCGCCCCGGCCTACTCCCTGGTGAAGCTCCCCGACAACCTGTCCTTCAACGCCGCCGCCCGCTTCGGCTACCTCGGCACCATGTACTCCGCCCTCCGCAAGGCCGGCGCCGGTCCGGGCAAGTCGGTCCTGGTCAACGGCATCAGCGGCACCCTCGGCATCGGCGCCGCCCTGCTCGCGCCCGCCATGGGCCTGACCGAGGTGTACGGCACCGGCCGCGACCAGGGCCTCCTCGACCAGGTCGACAAACTGGGCGGCGGCCGACTGCACCTGCACTCCCTCAACGACGGCCCGCTGGACGACTGGATCCACCAGGAGACCGACAACTACGGCGTCGACATCTACATCGACGCCCTCGGCCCCGGCGCCCCGCACGAGACCTTCCTGGCCGGCATGCGGGCAATGGCCCGCGGCGGCATCGCGGTGAACATCGGCGCCGTCGCCGGTGACCTGCCGATCGACATCCACCGCATGATGGACCAGCAGCTGCGGCTCATCGGCTCGGCGTGGTTCACCTCCGGCGAGGGCCAGACCATGGCCGACATGGTGGAGGCGGGCTTGCTCGACCTGAGCCCGCTGGAGCACCAGGTCATCCCGCTGGAGCAGGTCAACGAGGCCATCAGCGGCATCGCGGAGCGCAACGGCGGCTTCAGCAACTTCATCATCAGCCCGACGGCGACGTCCTGATCCCTATGGCCGGGGGTCGTCGGCCAACTCCCCCTCAGGACCGGCGGCCCCCATCCCCATCCCCCTTCACCTCTGCTCTCCCCTCGTCTCGTCTCTCCTCGCTTCTCTTCGCTTTGGAGCCCCGATGCACGCGCAGAACTCCGGCCGTCCGGCCGACCCCCTCGACCTTCTGGAGATTGACAGCCTGCTGACCCCGGACGAGCACGCCGTGCGCGACGCCGTACGCACCTTCTGCGACCGGCGCGTGGAACCGCACATCGCCGAGTGGTTCGAGCGGGGCGCGGTCGAGGACATCCGCGGACTCACCAAGGAACTCGGCGAGCTGGGCCTTCTGGGCATGCACCTGGAGGGCTACGGCTGTGCCGGTATGAGCGCGATCGACTACGGCCTCGCCTGTCTCGAACTGGAGGCAACCGACTCCGGTCTGCGTTCGCTCGTCTCGGTCCAGGGTTCGCTCGCCATGTACGCGATCTGGGCGTTCGGGTCGGAGGAGCACAAGGAGGAGTGGCTGCCCCGGCTCGCGGCCGGCACCGCCATCGGTTGCTTCGGCCTCACCGAGCCCGACTCGGGGTCCGACCCGGGCAGCATGCGCACCGCCGCCCGTCGCGACGGCGACGACTGGATCCTCGACGGCCGCAAGATGTGGATCACCAACGGGTCGGTCGCCGACGTGGCGGTGGTCTGGGCCCGCACCGACGACGGCGTCCGCGGCTTCGTCATGCCCACCGACACCCCCGGTTTCTCGGCTCCGGCCATCAAGCACAAGTTGTCGCTGCGGGCGTCGGTGACGAGCGAGCTGGTCCTGGACTCCGTACGCCTCCCTGGAAACGCCGTTCTGCCGGAGGTGCGAGGGCTGAAGGGACCGCTGTCCTGCCTCAACGAGGCCCGGTACGGCATCGCCTGGGGCGCCATGGGCGCCGCCCGCTCGTCGTTCCGGGCGGCCCTGGCCTACGCGGGCGACCGGGTGCAGTTCGGCCGCCCGATCAGTGGCTTCCAGCTGACGCAGGCCAAGCTGACCGACATGGCCATCGAGCTTGCCAAGGGCACGCTGCTCGCCTTCCACCTCGGCCGGGCCAAGGACGACCGCGGGCTGCGCCCCGAGCAGGTCAGCTTCGGCAAGCTCAACAACACCCGCAGCGCGCTGGAGATCTGCCGGACTGCCCGCACCATCCTGGGCGCGAACGGCATCTCGCTGGAGTACCCGGTGATCCGGCACGCCAACAACCTCGAGTCGATCCTCACCTACGAAGGCACCGTCGAGATGCACACGCTGATGATCGGCCAGGCGCTGACGGGGCAGGCGGCCTTCCGGTGAGCGCCGGGCCGGGCTCGGACGTGCGCGGGGTCGGCGTCGTCGGTTGCGGCCTGATGGGCGCGGGCATCGCCGAGGTCTGCGCCCGGGCCGGCTTGGACGTCGTGGTGCACGAGGTGAACGCGGAGGCGGCGAAGGCCGGTCGGTCCCGGATCGCCGCCTCGCTCGACCGGGGCGTACGGCGCGGCAAGCTCACCGGTGAGGAGCGCGACGCCGCGCTGGGCAGGGTGCGGGTCACCTCCGACCTCGTAGACCTGTCCGACCGGGACCTGGTGGTGGAGGCGGCGACCGAGGACGAGGCAGTGAAGCTCGACCTGTTCGCCGCCCTCGACCGCACCGTCGTACGCGAGGACGCGCTGCTCGCGTCGAACACCTCCTCGCTGCCCATCATGAAACTGGGCACGGCCACCACGCGCCCGCACCAGGTGATCGGGGTGCACTTCTTCAATCCGGTCCCGGTCCTCGGCCTCGTGGAGATCGTGCCGTCCCTGCTGACGAGCCCTCAAACCCAGGCCCGGGCACAGGGGTTCGTGACGGGCACGCTCGGCAAGCAGGTGATCCGCTCCCAGGACCGGGCGGGCTTCGTGGTCAACGCCTTGCTGGTGCCGTACCTGCTCTCCGCGATCCGGATGCTGGAGTCCGGCTTCGCCTCCGCGGAGGACATCGACACGGGCATGGTCCTCGGCTGCGCCCACCCCCTGGGCCCGCTGAGCCTGGCCGACCTGATCGGCCTGGACACCCTCGCGGCGATCGCCGACGCCATGTACGCCGACTTCAAGGAGCCCTTGCACGCCGCACCTCCGTTGCTGTTGCGCATGGTGGAGGCCGGACTGCTTGGCCGGAAGTCGGGGCGCGGCTTCCACGACTACTCGGAATCCCAGAAAGGCAGTTGACCCATGGCGCAAGAAGTACGCGGCGTGATCGCAGCGGGCAGGGACGAACCGGTGCGGGTGGAGACGATCGTGGTGCCCGATCCGGGCCCGGGCGAGGCCGTGGTACAGGTGCAGGCATGCGGGGTGTGTCACACCGATCTGCACTACAAACAGGGCGGCATCAGCGACGACTTCCCGTTCCTGCTGGGCCACGAGGCGGCGGGCGTGGTGGAGTCGGTCGGCGAGGGGGTCACCGACGTCGAGCCAGGAGACTTCGTCATCCTGAACTGGCGGGCATTGTGCGGGAATTGCCGGGCCTGTCTGCGCGGCCGGCCCTGGTACTGCTTCAACACGCACAACGCCACGCAGCAGATGGCCCTGGCCTCGACCGGCCAGGAACTCTCCCCGGCACTCGGTATCGGCGCCTTCGCGGAGAAGACGCTGGTCGCGGCCGGGCAGTGCACCAAGGTCGACCCGTCGGTCGCCCCGCAGGTCGCCGGACTGCTGGGCTGCGGCGTGATGGCCGGAATCGGTGCCGCAATCAACACCGGGAAAGTCGGCCGGGGCGAACCTGTCCGGGGCGGCGAAGATCATCGCCGTCGACATCGACGACCGCAAACTGGCCACAGCCCGCACCACCGCGGGTGACGCGAGGGGGCCAGGCACCGCCGCCACAGCCAACGAGTTGCCGCCCAGCCCCAAAGGCCGGAGTTCAACGCTGCGTATTCAGCACCAAGCCTGCACGTCAAGCCACCCCGAATCACGCACCCCTGACACCGTCTGTCCTGCCGCCGATCGAGCGCCTGGTCCGGATTTTGAGAGGCAGAGGTGGAGGCCACGCTCACACTCCGGCCCCGAACTATGTTGTCCCACCACATGTGCGCCTGACCTGCGGATTCCTACGATGTTCCGACACGAACCCGTCCCCACCGCACACAAGGAAGCGGCGCACCTGGCCTCGGCAGCAACCGCTCCACCGACGCCGAACAACCTCAAGCGCGTCGTCACCGTAAGCCTCATCGGCACCACCATCGAGTGGTGCGACTTCTTCCGCATGTGCTCGCCGCGAGGCACCTACTCGCCCTCGATGAAAATCGCAGACTCCATCTTGCACAGCAGCTCAGCAACTCGGCATATCGCCCCCGTCGGCTGCGCCCTGGGTCATGTCCCGCCATGTGGTGTAGCAGCGATCAAGGTGAAGCTGCAGGTCGCGCCCCCATCGGCCCGCCCCGCCGCCACCGCCGGCCTGACTGCCCGTCAGGCGACGGCGGCCGCCGTCGTGGAACCCGCGGGCCCGGCCTCGATGAAGGCCGAGCCCATACCGGCGTCGCAGCGTCGCAGCGTCGCGGGCAGGGCGCACTGACGCAGCGTCAGGTCAGCTCAATGGGCCGCCACGCGAACCAGGCCCGCGAGCTGCGCTTTCACCATGATCGCTGCTACACCACTCGGCGGGACACTATCGCGCCCTGCATCGCGAAGTCCCGCTGGTACACCCACGAGGAGTAGGCCACGCCCCGGGCCCAGTGCACAACCAGTGCACATTGAGCCGGAAACTCCTGGGGAATCCCGGGAAGTTCAGCACAGGCGGTGCCAGCAGAGCCGCCTCCGGTCCTGTCAGCAGCTCCCTCAGGCAGGATCCGGACCAGCCACGGGCCATGGTGTTACAGAAAGGCCCTCACTTACGCCATCCGCGCAGGTCAACGAGTGTGCGCCACCTGTACCACCAGCAGACGAAGAACCTGCTGGTGTCGTACTCGCCGAAGAAGCTGGGCTTCTTCTAGACGCAGAAAATGGGCGCCTGACCAGGGAAGATACCCGTCAGGCGCCCATTTCCGGGTGCACCTGGATCACGAGCCGACATTCGACCCTACTCCCGATTCCTCCCACCGGTGTCTCACCTCTGACCAGCCGTTCCGGGGGATTTCCGGGCCAAGCCCTGGCTAAGAGGCCGCATGGACAGGCGGTTTGGGCACCCCGCAGCGGAACGGGCAGGCGACGAACGCCACTTGGCCGCGCACCCTCCCGGATCGCGTCGCCGCCGGGCAACAGTGGCAGGGTGCAGCGCTCTTCGTGTCGGAGCGGGGCGGTCACCGAGCGCACGGCCTGTCCGCCGGTTCGGTCACGCGGTCATTCGACGCCGTGTCCTGCCCGCGTTGCGACCGCACCTGTCTGGTCGGTCTGCGCCCCGAGAATCACGCCCCAGCGCCGCCACGGTCCGACAACTGCATCACACCGCGTAGCACACGATGAGCACAGCCACCGAGAAGGCCAGCATACCCAGGCAGTTGAGCCAGAACTCCTGCTTGAGGAACCGCGCCCGGAAGTGCGCATACGCCGCACATATGAAGTACCCGATGACGGCGACGTTCGTGGTGAACGCGACACCGGGGTACTTGAGGCCGACTGCCAGTCCAGCCGCCGCCAGGAGCTTGATCACGACGAGGATCCACCACCAGTCTCGCGGCAGCCGGACCCCGTCGAGACACCGCTGGATGAAGCCCGGCGGGCGCAACGACATCACGGCGTCGCCGAACAGGACGAGCGCCAGCAGTGCCGTGAGCCACCAGTAATGGGGCGTGTCGGTCATTCGTCTCCTCCTTCATGGGCGATCACGAATTCGATCACCTCATGGAGCTGGTCGATTGCGTCATGCTCACTGATGGCACCGTTGGAGACGGTCATGAGGATGCCGAGATACGAGAAGTAGCTGACGCGCGCCCCACAACCGGCATCGACGCCGGACAGACCCGCTCGCGTGAGCACTCCATCGATCTCGGCGATCAGAGACAGCGCGAGGTTCTGGAAGATCGCCGACTCGCGTTCTCCTCGCACGATGATCGCCGCGTACTCGCGCGAGAGTTCCTCGTCGCGTGCGAAGTATCGGATGAAAGGCTCGAAGAGAGCCATGACTGCGTCTACCGCGACGTCTGCGGTCAGCGAGCCGGAAGCTGGTCCGTCGGCACCTTTTCTCTCTTGGTGTACGACATCGATCCAGCGGTCGAAGATGGCGACCAGGAGTGCGTCCTTGTCGCCGACCGACATCACAGTCCCGGTGCTGACTGCCGCATCGGCAGCGATCTGACGGATCGTTGTGGCACCGAATCCTTGCTCGCGGAACAGCCGCTCGGCTGCAGCCAGCACCTTCTGCCGCGTCGCCTCCCGCTTTGCAGCGCGAGACTGAACAGGTTCAGTGAACATGTTCAGAAAGCTACATTGTCGAATCTCTGGGCACAACACCCCACTGAGAGCGTCCTGCAGTAGGCGTGTGCTCATCGGAGTCGTAGGAGTACTCCCGGACCGCGGCAGCCGGTCCGGGAGACGCAGTCGTTTTTTCCCCGGGCGCTTCGCATTTTGCCGCACGCGACGGACGTATTAGCGGGGGGCGCCGCCGGCGGTCGAGGATGTCCGGGAACCGACTCGGTCACGTGGACCCGGTGCCCGTACGGGCGTGCGACCACGTCCCGCGGCCCCCGTCCGGCGCCGGGTCGGCCGGTCCGGGCAGCCCGCTGGGACCGGCTTCTGGGACGAGGCGTCCGAGGGCCGACTCGGTGCTCTCGCCGAGGAAGCCGCCCGACTGGTGCTGCCACAGCTTGGCGTAGGCACCCTCCGCCGCGAGCAGTTCCTCGTGGGTGCCCTGCTCGACGACGCTTCCGCGGTCGAGGACGACGAGACGGTCCATGCCGGCGACGGTGCTCAGGCGGTGGGCGACCACGAGGGCCGTACGTCCGTCCATCAACCGCCACAGGGCGTCCTGGACGAGGAGCTCGCTCTCCGAGTCCAGCGCGCTGGTCGCCTCGTCGAGCAGCAGGATCGGGGCGTCACGCAGGATGGCCCTGGCGAGGGCGACGCGCTGACGCTGGCCGCCCGAGAGTTTGACTCCCCGCTCCCCCACCAGAGTGGCGAAGCCGTCAGGGAGTTGGTCGGCGAACTCCGTGACGTGCGCGGCCGCGGCCGCCGCGTGGATCTCCTCGTCGGTGGCGCCGGGCCGGGCGAAGGCGATGTTGTCCCGCAGGCTGCGGTGGAACATGGCGGGTTCCTGCGGGACGTAGGCGATCAGTGAGCGCAGATCGGTCTGGCGCAGCCGGGTGATGTCCTGACCACCGATCAGGAGGCGTCCGTCGTCGATGTCCGACATCCGCAGCAGCAGCCGGGTGAGCGTGGTCTTGCCGCCGCCGGACCTGCCGACCAGACCGATCCGTGCGCCTGCGGGCACGTCCAGGTCGAGTCCCTGGAAAATCGGCTTCGCACCCGTGTGGGCGAAGGTCACCGCCTCGAAGCGGATGCCGCTGTCCCTCGGTGCGAGCGGTTCGGGTTTCGTCGGGTCGAGCACGGTGGGCGGATCCAGCAGCAGCTCCGTGAACTGCGCGGCCTCGGTCATCGAGCTCTCCAGACGCCGGTAGATCTGGTTGAACTCGAACATGATCTGTGTGGCGTTGGAGTAGTAGGTGAAAGCGACGACGATCTCCTCGACTCCCTGGCCCGAGCCGCCGAAGGCGATGGCGACCAACAGACCCAGCACGTTGGTCAGTACCGACATGGGGGCGATCAGGGTGTCGACGCGCAGATTGCCGTAGTCCCACGACCTCAGCGTCAGGCGCCGGGAGTCCGCGACACGGCTGCGGTGTTCGTCGGCCTCCCGCCGCTCGGCCGCGAACGCCCGGATGGTCTCCATGTTCATGAGGCTGTCGGCGACGTGGCCGGAGACCCTGGCGATCGCCGCCTCACGGTCGTTGACGAGCCTCTGCCGGCGACGGATCAGAGGCGTCGCGGCCACCACGGTCAGCGCGATCATCACAAGAAGGCCGACGACGAGCATCGGTTCGTAGCTCCACAGCACCACGGCACCGAACACCAGGGGGACGAGACTGCCCACGATCCGGTACGTCAACGTGTCGACGAAGTCCTCGAAGCGCTTGCCGAAGCTGAGCGCCCGTTTGGTCAGGGAGCCGGCGAAGTTGTCGTGGAAGAATGCCGCGTCCTTGGCGAGGAGTTCGTCCATACCGCTCACGTACAGGTGCTCCATGCCGAGGGCGTCCACGCGGTTCAGGCAGTGTTGCCCGATCCGCCACACGGCCTCGGCGAGCAGCAGCGTCACGCCGAAGCCCAGCACGTACGGCAGCGCCGAGCTGAGGGTGAGACCACCGTCGTCGGCTGCCTGTGCTGCCAGTTTGGCGATCAGTAGGGGGGCGACGTAGCGGATGCCGATGTTGCCCACGGCCGGCAACAGCATCGCGGGTAAGGCCAGCCGTCGTAGTCGCAGCAGTTCCCGGCCGTAGCGGCGCAGTGCCAGAACGACCGCGCTCCTGCCCGGCATGGGCCCTCGCGTATCTGTTGTCCCCATCACACTCCCGGAGGTTCGGAAGTCGGAAGTGTCCCGTCGAGGGAGGGTCTCAGTCCAGGCATTTACCGCGGACCGGCGAGAACCGGACATCGCCGCGTTCATCGTTCGCAGCGGACGTATCCGGTGGTGAGCTTGCGGTGGTTGGTGTAGCCGTCGTCGTATTCAGGGCCCAGCACATGGCGGGCTCGGGAAGGTCGCGGCAGTACGCGATGGCCTCCGTCGCGCTCATCGCGGCCGGTGAGGAGCCGCGCTGCCAGGCCAGGTCCGATCCGGTCGTGGCGTACGGGTCAGATGCTGCCGATGGCTTCGAGGTCGAGCGGTGTGGGCCTGAACTCCTGCAGCTGGTTCGCGTACGCGTCGGCGAAGAGCTCGCTCACCGCCTCGGAGGTCCAGCCGCCCGGCCGGAGGTGTGGAGCGATCTCGCCGGGGTGCGTCCACAGGGCGATCCGGTCTCCTCCGACGGCGATGGCCTGACCGGTCACGTCGGCCGACTCCTTCGACGCCAGGTACACGATCAGCGGGGCGACGTCGTCCGGCGAGCCCCCCCCTGGCGGTGGGCTCCCTCGGGAACCGGCTCGCCCGCGTCCACCTTCGCCACGAGGTCGCCGATGCGTGGCATGGTCGCGACCATACGGGTCAGGGCGGTCGGTACGACGGCGTTGACGGTGATGTCGTTCTTCGCGAGTTCGAGAGCCCAGGTACGGGTCATCGCGACGATCGCGCCCTTGGCGGCCGAATAGGCGGTCTGGCCGAAGCTTGCGCGCTGTCCCGCGGGGGAGCCCACGAGGACGATCCGGCCGCCGTCGCCCTGTTCGCGGAAGCGCGCCGCCGCCGCGCGGCCGCAGGTGAACGTTCCGCGCAGATGGCTGGTGACGACGAGGTCGAAGTCCTCGTCGGTGACGTTGCGCAGGGTCCTGTCCCGCAGCGCGCCGGCGTTGGTGATCATCACGTCCAGGCGGCCGAACTCGGCGACGGCCCGCTCGACCAGCGCATCGGCGAACTCGGAGCTGCCGACCGCGCCGGCATGGGCGACGGCCGAGCCTCCCGCCCCGCTGATCACGTCGACGGTGTCCGCGGCCACGTCGGCGTCGAGGTCGTTCACGACGACAGCGGCACCCGCCGCCGCCAGCGCACGGGCGTAGGCCCGCCCCAGGCCGCGGCCCGCACCCGTGACGATGGCGACTCGGCCGTCGAGCATGTGGTCCTCCTGAACAGGGAGCCGGTAAGGCGTTTCCCCGAGCGTAGGTATGCTCCGGGCCCTGAAGGATCTGCCCGATGCCGTCGCCATCGCCGAGCCCGGGCGCGAGCTGACCTACCGGGAGTTCGACGATCGCGCGTCGCGCCTGGCGGCCGCGCTGGAGGATGCCGGGGTGCGGGCGGGCGACACAGTGGCCTGCTACCTGTACAACGGCGCCGCGTACTTGGAGACGGTGTATGCCGCGTTCAAGCTCGGCGCCGTCCCCGCGAACGCCAACTATCGCTACCCCGGCGAGGAGTTGTCCGAGCTGCTCACGGACGCGGACGCGGCGGCGCTCGTCTTCGGCGGCGCCCTGGCGGACCGGGTCACGCACGCCGCCGGACATGTACGGACGCTGAAGCTGCTCGTCCGCGCGGGAGACCCGCCCGCCGACGGCCCGGCCGGGCCCGACGTACCGGAGTTGGAGGACCTCCTGGCGGCACACGCACCACGTGAGCCGCGCCCGCGTCCAGGATCGGACCGGCTCTTCATGTACACCGGCGGCACCACAGGCAAGCCGAAGGGCGTGATGTGGCAGCTCGGCGATCTGCTCCACTCCATCCCGGTCCTCCGGCAGGCCGGCGTCACCGAACTGCCGAAAACGCTCGACGACGCCGCGTCGTTCGCGGTCGCCGCTCACCACGAAGGCAGAGCGCCCACCACCATGCCGGTCGTCCCTCTGATGCACGCCACCGGCCTGTTCAACACCATGGGCACCCTGCTGGTGGGCGGCGGGTGGTCACGGCACGGCACGGCAGGGGGACTGGATCCGGTTTACGTCTGGCAGACGCTCGCCGAGCGCGAGGTCGGCACACTGTTCGTCGCGGGCAACGCCGTCTGCCGACCGCTCGTCGACGAACATCCCGCCGCCTTCCCGATCGCCCGGCAGACGTCCCCCTCCCATCTCACATCCCGAGGAGTCCAGATGGCCTCCACCACCCCCCAACCCTCCGACGGCGCCCTGCTGGTGATCAGCGCCCACGCAGGCGACTTCGTCTGGCGCGCGGGCGGCGCCATCGCCCTGGCCGCCGAACGCGGTCAGCGCGCCAAGGTGTTGTGCCTGAGCTTCGGCGAACGCGGCGAGTCCGCCCGTGCCTGGCGGGAGGGCCTCCGCCTCGACGAGATCAAGGAACTCCGCCGCACGGAGGCCACCAACGCCGCCGCCGCGCTGGGCGCGGAGATCGAGTTCCTTGACGCCGGGGACTACCCCCTGCTGGAGACACCGGAGTTGGTGGACCGCATCGTCCGCGTGTACCGGGAGGTGAACCCCGCCGTCGTCCTCACGCATACCCTCGCCGACCCCTACAACGGCGACCACCCCGCCGCCGCCCGCATGGCGCTCCAGGCACGCGTGCTCGCGCAGGCGGTCGGCTACGACGCGCCCGGTGAGCCCCTGGGCGCTCCCCCGGTGTTCTTCTTCGAGCCGCACCAGCCCGAGCAGTGCGACTTCAAGCCGAACGTCCTGCTCGACATCACGGCCGTCTTCGAAAGGAAGCGCAAGGCCATGGAGTGTCTGCCCGCCCAGCAGCACATGTGGGACTACTACACCGAGCACAAGCAGCAGCTCGCGGTGATGCAGGAGGATGTCGACGCCCTGGAGGCCCAGGAGTTGATGTACGCCACGGACCCGGGCGGCACCGCCGAGTCCAGCATCCGCTCCGACCTGGCCGCCCTGCGCGGACGCCGCGCGCTGGCGAAGATGCTGGCCCGCGAGCAGCGAGGAAACGTGCCGGCATGAGTGTCTTCGTCCTCCTGCACGGGGCCTGGCACGGCGGCTGGGTATGGCAGCGTGTGGCACCGAGGTTGCGCGCGGCCGGGCACGAGGTGCACGCCCCCACGCTCACGGGGGTGAGCGACCGCGCCCACCTGCTCAACCCGCAGGTCGGCCTCGGCACTCATGTCCAGGACGTCGTGGCCCTGGTCGAGGCCCACGATCTGCGGGACGTGGTGCTCGTCGGGCACAGCTACGCCGGTCAGGTCGTCACCGGGGTCGCGGACCGCATCCCGGAGCGGTTGGCCAGGCGGGTCCACCTCGACGCCTTCGTCGGCGACGACGGGGACGCGGCGATCGACCTGCTGCCCGCCACCGTCGCGGGCCACTACCGGGAGTCCGTGGCCGGGCCCGGCTTCGGCCGGCTCATCCCGGTGCGCTCGCTGAGCGTTCTGGGTGTGGAGGAACAGCCGGACCTGGACTGGCTCGGCCCCCGCCTCACCCCGCACCCGTGGCTGACCTACACCGAGCCACTGCGGCTCACCGGCAAGGCCGACCAGGTCCCCGGCGCCTTCGTCGAATGCACCGACTGGATGCGGGTGTTCACCCCGCACGCCGAGCGCGCCGCCGCCCGCGGCTGGCCGTTCCACGAGATCGCCACTGGCCACGAGGCCATGGTCACCGCCCCTGCCGAACTGGCGGACCTGCTGCTGGAGTTGGCCTGAGCCCTCCCGAAAGGACACCCACATGGAATTCCTCGTCCGCACGGAGAACACCCTGCCCCCCGACACCCCTGACGACGTCCGCGACAGCCTGCGCAAGGGTGAGCGCGAACGGGCTCAGGAACTCCGCGAGGCCGGGATCCTCAAGCGGCTGTGGCGGGTGCCGGGCCGCAACGCGACCATCGGCCTGTACGAGGCGGCCGACCCGGCGGAACTGCACGACGCCCTGGTGTCCCTGCCGATGTGGAAGTGGATGGACATCACCGTGGAGGCCCTGGCCACCCACCCGCAGGAGAAGGCACCGTGACCACGCAGGGCACGCGCGTCGCGGTGGTCACGGGAGCGGCGGGCGGACTCGGCGAGTCTGTCGCCCGCCGACTGGCCGCCGACGGATTCACCGTCGCCGCCCTGGACATCACCGAACCGGACGACACGGCAGGGATCGACGACAACACAGGAATCACCGGCGTACGAGCCTGGCGTTGCGACGTCAGCGACCCGGCCGCCACGCGCCGCACCGTCGAGGAGATCGCCGAGACCTACGGCGGCGTTGACGTCCTGGTCAACAACGCGGGCCTGCTGTCCGGCCGGAGCAGTCTGCTGGAGACCACCTCGCAGGAACTGCACCGCTTCTTCGACATCAACGCCGTAGGACCGCTGCTCATGGTGCAGGCGTGCGTGCCATGGCTGGTCAAGAGCGCACACCGCGGACGGGTGATCAACGTCGCCTCCCGCACCTTCTTCACCGGCTCACCGGGCCAACTCGCGTACGTCGCAAGCAAGGGCGCGCTGATCGGCATGACCCGGGTGATGGCGCGCGAACTGGGCGAGCACCGGGTCACCGTCAACGCCGTGGCCCCCGCCCAGGTCGCCACCCCCGGCACCAGGGGCCACTCCGGCGACGAGGCCTTCGCCGCGACCATGCGGCAGCAGGCGATCCGGGAGTACGTCACCCCGGACCACTTCGCGGGACTCGTCTCGTATCTCGCCTCACCGGACGCGGCCATGGTCACCGGCCAGACGCTCGTCTGCGACGGCGGCGGACTGCTGCACTGACCGGCCGCCCGGAAACGACAGCGGAAGAGGAAGGGAAAGGGAGAGGAGAGCCATGTCCACCCGCACACTTCACATCACGGGTACCTATGTCTTCGACACCGCCGACAACCGTCGAGGCCGGGCGCTGAACCGGCTCTGCGGGTCGTTGAAGGACGCCGACAACCGGGTGAGGTTCAGCGCCGACGAGGGCGCGTACTGCGAGGCGTACGGGCTCACGGCCGAGCAGCGGGAGGCGGTCCTGAGCCGGGACTGGACGCGGATGCTGGAGCTGGGCCGCTCCATCTTCTACGTCTTCAAACTCGCGGTCCTGGACCAGAAGTCGATGCAGTACCTCGGCGGCGTGTTCACCGGTATGACCACCGAGGAGTTCACGGACGCGCTGAAGGCGGGAGGGCGGAGCTTTGGCTGAGGTGATGTGGGGTCTGGCCACCTCGCACGTACCGTCGATCGGCGCGGCGATGGATCACGGGAAGACCGAGGACCCGTACTGGAAGCCGCTGTTCGACGGGTACGGGCCGGCCCGGGAGTGGATGGCCCGGCGCACTCCGGACGTGGCCGTGGTCGTCTACAACGACCATGCCAACGCCGTAGACATGTCCGTCACACCGACCTTCGCGATCGGCGCGGCGGCCTCGTACGAGGTGGCGGACGAAGGATGGGGCAGCCGCCCGGTCCCGGCCGTCACCGGCGCCCCGGAGTTCTCCGACCACCTCATCGAAAGCCTGGTCGACTCCTCCTTCGACATCACCGTGTTCCAGGATCTCGCCGTCGACCACGGCCTGACCGTGCCACTGTCGGTGTACTGCCCCGACCCCGGGGAGAGCTGGCTGTGCGCTGTCGTCCCCCTGCTGGTCAACGTCATCCAGTACCCGCAGCCCACAGCCGCCCGCTGTCTGGCCCTCGGCCACGCTCTCGGCGAGGCGATCCGCTCCTACCCCGACGACCTCAAGGTCGCCGTCTTCGGTACCGGCGGCATGTCCCACCAACTCGCGGGCACCCGCGCGGGATTGATCAACCAGGACTTCGACCGGATGTACCTCGACGCCATCGAGCACGCCCCGGAGAAGCTGGCAGCGCTGACCCGCGAGGACTACATCCGCGAGGCCGGCTCTGAGGGCATCGAGCTCATCATGTGGCTGATCATGCGCGGTGCCCTGGGGCCACGGATCCGCCGCGTGCACGACGCCTACCACGTACCCGCGTCCAACACGGCGGCCGGGATGGTGCTGTTCGAGAACCTGGGCATGTGAGGCACGGCGTGGGCCCGGTCCACGACTAGGAGGTCTGCCTCTCCAGGTGCTCGACAATGCGGTCCGCCACGCAGGCGAACGTGCGGAGTTCCTCGGGAGTCAGGGGTTCGATGAACAGGCGGCGTACCGCCTCCACATGGCGGGGCGCGGCCTCCGCGATCACCCCCCGCCCCTCAGGGGTGACGACCACGAACGCGCCGCACCCAAGGGCGATTGATTGACTCATCAACCTTGCAGGCCTAAGGTGCATTGTTGACACAGCAACCTCTGGCCGCACTGTCCCGACCGGGCGTGGGCCGCATGGGAAGGAACCACGCCATGTACATCACCGCCGCCATATTCAGCGTGCTGCTCACCTTGGTGGCGTTGGGCGCGGGCGTCCCGAAGGCACTGCTCAAGGGCGACGTCTCGGCAGGACTCCAGTCGCACATGGGCCTGAGCGCGGGCATGGTCCGCTTCATCGGTCTGGCCGAGGTAGCCGCGGCCGTGGGCCTGGCCGTGGGGCTCTTCTGGCAGCCCTTGGGCATCGCGGCCGCCGTCGGATTCGGCATCACGATGATCGGCGCCGTGGCGTTCCACGCCAAGGTCGGCGACTACGCCAACCCCGACACCCGCGGCAACGCGATGGCGCCCATCGTCCTCGCACTGGTCGCCGCGGCGACGGCCGCGACCGTCGGCCTGGCCATGTGAGCCCAGCAGCCCCGCAGGCTGGGCGCCGGCCGCCACGGGAGCGGCCGGCGCCGACTCAGGACGGGTCCTCGTCCAGCTTCGCGACCACACGCTCGGAGATCTCACCCAGCGTCCGCAGTTCCGCGGGGGTGACATGGTCGAGGAACAGCGAACGCACCGCCTCCACATGGAGCGGAGCGGCCGCTTCGATGGCCGCACGCCCCGCCTCCGTAATCACCACGAACGCGCCGCGGGCGTCCTCAAGACAATCCTCCCGCACGACCAACCCGCGCCCGGCCATCCGCGCGATGTGATGAGACATCCGGCTCTTCTCCCACTCCAGCTCGCGAGCCAGGTCCTGGTAACGCTGCCGCCCTTCCGGTACGTCCGTCAGATGGACCAACACCGCGAAGTCGGCAGCCGACACCTTCGACTCCGTCTGCAACAAGCGGGACAACCGGCCACCGAGCTTCTCATGCAGCCGGACGAAGCTCCGCCACGCGTGCTGCTCCTCCGACGTCAACCACCGCACCGAGTTTTCCATGCAGAAAGTGTAAACGTCGTTGATGGATCACCTACGCTCCAATAGTTATCACGTCAACTAAATGGAGTGATGATTGATACGTCAAGCAATCCGGCCGTCCGGAGCCCGCGTGGTCAAGACCTTCAACCACATGGGCTACCACGACCTCGAGGACGAGGCCCGCCCCGTAGGAATACGTGGCCGCAAGGCGATCGCGATCGCCGGTGACGACCCCGACGACCTCATGACGGTCGCCCGCCTCGTCGACGGTTTCGGCTTCGACCCCGTCATCGCGGGCCCTCTCGCCGCAGGGGTACGGCTCGAACCGGGCACCGAGCCGTTCGGCGCGAACGTCGACGCCGAGGAACTGCGCGCCACGCTCAACCGCTTCGCGGAATCGGAGCGCGGGCGCCTCGCCACCGAGGCCCGGGCCGCTGCTTCGGCACCTGCGGAGGACGCGGCCTGACCGCGATGCCGCGCACACCGGGGCAGGGGCCGCACGGTCACGTGTCGGCGATTCAGTGCGCGGTCACGCCAAGGTCCGTGACGCCGTGTCCCACGACGCGTAACCGAGTCACCCCGGCTGCACTGCGATTTCCCCGGTAGCACTGCGATCCTGACGGTGCGGCGGTCGTGCCGTTCTGAGGCACGACGCAGGTGGGGAAGTGCAGATCACCTCCCCACCTGCGCGCATTACCCGGACGCTCAGCCCACCTGGATGTTCGCGGCGTTCTCGGCCAGCCAGGTGTCGAAGTTCTTGAGTGCCGGGTTGATCTCCCGCAGCCTGTCCAGGTCACGGGCGCCGGTGAATTCCTGGTCGAAGTCGCCGTAGTACTGGAACATGTTGGCGATCTCGTCGCCGGCCGGTACGCCGAGGGAGCGGAAGATAGGGCACCGACTGGAAGCGCACCGGTTCGCCGATCGCCGCCCCCAGTTTCTCCGCGTTCTGGGCACCGGTCAGATGGTCGCCCGCCAGGCCGACGGTCTGGCCGATGAACCGCTCGCCGTCCTTGAGGATGGCCAGGGCCGTGCGGCCGATGTCGTCCACGTCCACGCCGGCCAGCAGCTTGCCGTCCTCGAACGGCAGGGTCAGCGTCAGCACGCCGTCCTCGGCACGCTTGGGCGCCATCATCGACAGGAAACCCTGGAAGAAGAAGGTGGTGTTCAGGAAAGTCGTCGGTACTCCGGCCTGCCTGAACAGCTCGTTGCCCTCACCCTTGGCGTCGAAGTGCGGCACGTTGTACTTCTCCTGCAGGACGGGCATTCGCTCGTCGTCCAGCGGCAGCAGCTCGCGGGTGTCCTCCAGAGTCGACCACACCACGTGGCGCAGGCCCGCCGCCTTGGCCGCCCGGACCAGGACCTCGATTTCTTCCGTCTCCTTGGCCGCCGAGCCGTGCGCCCAGAAGTTGGTGACCAGGAAGGCACCGTACGCACCCTCGAACGCCTTGTGCACACTCGGCTCGTCATAGAAGTCCGCCCGCACGACCTCCGCCCCGAGCTCGGCGAGCTCCTTGGCGGCGGGCGAGTCGGGGTTCCGTGTCAGCGCGCACACAGTGAAGCCAGACTCCGGATCAGCGAGGATCGCCCTGGCGGCCCCGCCGCCCTGCGCACCCGTGGCTCCGGCGACCGCGATGACCTTCTTGTCATTCATGCCAGCTTCCCCTGCCCCCAAGAGATGATGTTGATGCATCAACTAAACTGGATCCCCCATGATTGTTGCGTCAACGTGGTAGCAACTGGAGAAATAGTTGACATATCAAGTGTTGGTACTGTGTCATCTTCCTCGGCGGCAACCCGCACGGCCGAGGAGAGCCCATGAGTACGCCATCGAAGAGCGGCATCGACGCGCTGCCGAGACCGACGGAGAGCGTTCTGCTGCTGATCGACCACCAGCCGCTCCAGTACCTGCACAGCCACGAGCCGACGAGGGTCTTCGGCAACGTCCTGGACCTGGCCGACGCCGCCGCGGCGGTGCGCGTCCCGACGGTCCTCACAACCATGGTGGAGGAGTACGGCGGCCGCACGCTCCAGCCGCTCCAGGACCTCCTCCCCAGCCAGAAGCCGATCGACAGGACCTCGCTCAACGCCTGGGATGACGAGCGTGTGGTGGATGCGGTGAAAGCGACCGGCCGCAGAAACCTGGTCGTCACCGGCCTCTACACCGAGACCTGCGTGCTCCTGCCCGCCTTGCGGGCGGCCGCCGAGGGCTACGACGTCCACGTCGTCACCGACGCCTGCGCGGGCGTGACGGCCGAGGCCCACGACATGGCCGTACGGCACATGGTTCGGGCGGGCATCGTGCCGATCGAGCGGAGGGCCGTAGGCAACAAGTGGCTACGGCACCGGGGCCGGAATCAGGCCCCGCCCCAGGCCGCCTCGTCCGGAGCGGTCCGGTGACCCGGCGCTGGGCCGTGGGCCTGGCGGTGACGGTCCTCGTGTACGTCACCCTCCTGACGATGCCCGAGGCCAGGCCCATCCATTGCTGCGATTAGGCCTCAGGAGGCCCGCCGTCTCGCTCCGCGGCCGCCCTTGACCCTCAGCCCAGCTCTTCCTCCAGCCGGCGCAGGACGTCCGGCGTCACCGGGTCGGTGATGTCAGCGAACTCCTCATGCCGCTTGAGGAACTTGGCCACGTACGGGCAGACCGGCACGATCCGCATCCCGGATTCACGCACATCGGTGAGTGCCCACTGGACCAACTCCGCGGCCAGGCCCTGGCCGGCGAAGGCGTCGTCGATCTCCGTGTGGAAGAAGACGCGTTGTTCACCGTGGTCGCGGTAGGCCGTCAGCCCGGCGCGTCGGCCGTCGACCAGAATCTCGTAGCGATAACGGGCGTCCACCCGCTGGACGATCCGGGTGGCGGAAGACTCGTTCATGACATTCCTTTCGCACGGAGAGTACGGAGATCAGCGGCGCGAGGGATTGCCGCGCGGCGTGATGACGGCGTTCGGCAGCGCCGGGGCGGGCAGGCGGCGGCCGGGAAAGCCCTCGACTTCGCCGAAGCGGTCGGAGCCCGCCTGCCAGTCCTCTCGGGCCCGGACGATGTCCTCGTGGCTGCGGCCGATGAAGTTCCACCACATGACGATCTCCTCCTCGAAGGGGGGACCTCCGAGCAGGATCGTGCGTGCGGGAGCGTCCGACTCGTTCACCACCGTCACGGCGTCGACACCACAGGGTACGTAGCCGAGTTCGGCCGGACGCAGCGCGGTGTCGATCAGGCGGACGTCCCCGCTGTCCACGAGGAGGCCGTGCTCGAAGGCGGTGTCCACGGCGAGGGTGACCGTCGCACGTGGTTCGAGGGTGATCTCGGCGCCGAGCAGGGGCGTGAAGGTTCGCACCGGGGAGGTGCTTCCGGCGAGCGAGCCCAGGAAGACCTTGATCTCGGCCCCGTCGACCCGCACAGGTTCGGGCACGTGGTGCTGGAAGTCCCGAGCGGTGTTCCGGTGCTCATCGGGCAACGCCACCCACAGCTGGACGCCGTGGATGACGGACGTGCGCGGAGTGGAGATCTCCGAGTGGGCGATGCCGTATCCGCCGGTCATGAGGTTCATCTCGCCGGGCCGGATGAAGGCACGGGTGCCCAGGGTGTCACGGTGTTCGATCTCCCCGCTGAACAGCCAGCTCACTGTCTGCAAGCCGGTGTGCGGATGCGGGGGCACGTCCACGCCGCCTGTCGCGGTGGCGTCAACGGGGCCGTAGTGATCGGCGAAGCACCAGGCCCCGATCAGTGTTCGGGCCCGCTGAGGCAGCGTGCGGCGCACGTGCATGGCACGGGGTCCGCCCAGGGGCACGTCCCGCGCCGGCAGCACATCGACCCGGGGTTCTTCGGCCGACCGGTCGCCGTCGACCTCGGCCCCACACTTCAGCGCCGCCGGTTCGGATTCCACATTGCTCACCGAGACCACCTTCTCCCCCATACTCTAGTTGTCACATCAACTATCATGCCATGAAGAGCGGACCGATTGCTATGCACGCACATGACGTACGGTCGCAGGCGGCCCCGAAGGAGGAGCGAAGTGAGAAGCGTGCCCCTTCGCATGGTGAGGGAAGGCGTCGTGGGGGTCGTGGTCGTGGTTGGCCCGGCCCTGCGTGCGGCCTCGTCCCGCTGCCGGGGAGGAAACGGCGGTACGGCGTGACGGGCGTCCCTCAGTGGTTCACAGCCTGTCTCCTGACAGGGCCGGGCGGCACCCTGGCACCGGTGCCGCCCGGCACCGGTGGTCCGCCGTCACGCTCCGGTCGTGTCGGGGACAGGGGTGTTGAGGAGCTGCTGCTCCCAGAGGGTCACCACCCCGGTGGCACCGCCGTGCGCCAGGGCCGCCAGCTGGTCCTCGGGAGAGATGAGGTTCGTCCGGGCCCAGTCGCGCTGCCACCCGGCCGTGGCAACCATCCACGTGATCGGGATGACCCCGGCCTGCACCATGCGCCGTACGGCCATGTCGTGGGCCTCGGCCGACGTGCCTCCGGAGGCATCGGTGACGGCGTAGACCTGGAAGCCCTCCGCAGCCGCGTGGAGGGCGGGCATGGCCACGCAGATCTCCGTCCACAGACCGGCGATGACCAGCTTCTTGCGCCCCGTGGCCTTCACGGCGTCCACCACACGCTGGTCCTCCCAGGTGTTGATGAACGTCCTGTTGATCGGCTTCTGGTCCGGGAAGACGTCCTGGAGCGGCTGGATCAGATTGCCGCCGCGCTCCTCCACGACCGTGGTCAGGATCGTCGGGACGCCGTAGCCCTTGGCGGCCTTGGCCAGGCCGACGACGTTGTTGACGATCATCGTGGGCTCGTGGCTGTTCAGGTTGGCGAACTGGTACGGCTGGTGGTCGATCAGCACCAGAACGCTCTCCTCGGGGGTCAGCAGGGCCAAGACCGGTCTTCGGTGACGTGCTCATGGGGTCTCCGTAAGTTGTTAGGCGGCCCGCGAGGGCCGGATGTGGCTATGGGCAAGCGGGCGTGTGGTTGACGCGTCACCTTGGAGGACGGCACCGAGCGCCGCGCCGCCGGAGACGCCGAGGACGCCGGGTTCCGCGAGCGCATTGCGGGTCACGGCCTGGACGATCGTTCCGGCGAGGGCGAGTGCCGCGCCGGCGAGGAGCGCCGCGAGGACCCGGGGCACCCTTGTGTCGAGGACGAACGAGACGGTCTGGCCCGCCCTGCCCTGCGCCCAGTTCATGACGTCGCCCAGCAGCAGCTTGCTGTCGCCCAGCAGTACGGCGGCGATCGTCACGCCGACGAGCACCGCCGCGAGTACGGCCGTGGTCGTGAGGAAGACGGCCCGGCTCCTGATGCGCAGCCGGTCGGGTGCGGTGGCTCCGGCCGCGTCCTTCAGCCGGGTGGCCATCACGATCAGGAAGACGGCGCCGACGAGGCTGGTGACAACGCCCGTCGGCACGGCGACCGCCAGATCCGACGGCACGACCGCGCGCAGCAGTACGTCCGAGCCGAGGACCAGGACCACCGGTCAGGCCGACGACCGGGAGGCTCGCCCGTGACCGGGTGAAGCCGCAGGCGAGTTCGGCGACGCCGGTCATGGCGAGCGCGCGGGCCACCGCGGCCCGGCCGTCCGGGGCGGTCCTGCCCCAGCGGCCCCGGTGCGGGTAACGGCCGAACTCGACGACGTCCCGTACGGTCAGCCCGCTGGGCGTGGGGCGCCCCGCCCCTGCGTCAGCAGGGCGACGCGGCGGAAGAATTCACGCGGGGTCAGCGCCAGGCCGTCGGTGTCGTCGATGACGAGCGTGGCGGTCCTGGGCCGCTGCAACCGCGCGATCGTCCGCAGCAGTGTCGACCTCCCACTGCCGTTCGGACCCACCAGCACGGTCACTTCGCCCGGCCGCAGCGTCACCGACGCGTCATGCACGACGTCGACGCCCTCGTAGGCCACGGTGACTCCCGTGGCCGACAGTTCATGACCGCGGGGCTTCACCGCCGTGGAGGTCTCTTCACCCGCCCACACGTGACGCAGGTTAGCCTAACCTAAGCAGGAACTGTGAAATGGTCGGAACCGACGGGCACAAGGGGAAGATCGGCCAAAGCCGAGGCCTTCCGCTAGGCGACGCCAACACGCTGGACCTGAACCCCGTTGACGCCGTCAACTCCGCTTCGCCCCGTCAAGCGGAACGTTTCATCCAGCCGATCCAGCCGATCCGTGCGCAGGGCGAGGATGCCCACGCGCAGGGCTATGGCGACGAGATGCGTGCGGTTCTTCGCGCACAACTTCTCCCGGATGCTGCGCATATGGGAGGCGACGGTACGGGGCGAGATGGACAGCCGATGGGACATGTCCGCGTCCGACATGCCGTGGGCTGCCAGAAGAAGGATCTCCAGTTCCCGGTCGCTGAGTCGGCCACAACTGTCCAATGCTGCTGCCATGGTTCCTGCCTTGTTCGAAAGGGGGTCGAGGACCCGCGACGTCGTTCGCCTGGTGCGCTGTGACTCTGCCGTGACACCCGGGCCCCCGGCATCGACCATTCGACCGATACCTGGCCGTGACCATCGGCCGACCGGCCTCGGCCCTTCCGCCCGACTAGGACCGACCATCCAGAACGCGCCAACTGCCGTACCGGCCGCGTGATCCATGACATGCTCGGCCCCGTGAGCAGCACCCCCACACGCGTGATGATCGCCGACGATCAGGATCTGATCCGGGCTGGTTTCCGTCTCATCCTCGACGCCCAGGACGGCATCGAGGTGGTCGGAGAGGCCGCCGACGGGCTGTCGTGCGTGGAGTTGGCGCGCGCGTTGCGGCCGGATGTGTGCCTGGTGGACGTCCGTATGCCGAAGCTGGACGGGCTGGAGGTGACCCGGCTGCTGGCCGGGCCGGGGGCGACGCATCCGACGCAGGTCGTGGTGGTCACCAGCTTCGACCAGGACGACTACCTGAACGTGGCGCTGCGCAACGGGGCTTGCGGTTTCCTGCTGAAGGACGCCACGCCCGCGTTGCTGATCGAGGCGGTGCGGGCGGCGGCGCGCGGTGACGCGCTGGTCTCGCCCGCGGTGACGGTCCGGCTGCTGAAGCAGCTGGAGGAACGGGTGTCGGCCCCGGCGAACGGCACAGTTGTGGCCGAAGCGTCGCTCAGCGCCCGGGAGTTGGAGGTCGCCCGGCTGGTCGCGGTGGGCCGTACCAACCAGGAGATCAGCGACGAGCTGTGTCTCTCCCTGTCGACCGTGAAGACGCATCTGGGCCACATCCACCACAAGCTCGGCGTCCGCAACCGCGTCGAGGTGGCCGCGTGGGCCTGGGCCAACGGGACCGTCCGGACAGGACCCTGACGGTGGTTCTGTGAAGCCCTTGTGACGATCTGTGTCTCTCCCCACAGATCCATCCACCGCCTGCCAGGAAGGCATGCACATGCCTAGCCTCCGGTTGTATGACAACTTCGTCACTCGCGGCCCTCTCGGCGCAGGCGACCCAACCGCACGTCGGTTCCCCCCGGTTACCCACACGGCGGCTGTACCACCGTGCCCTGTACCCGGCTCTGGGCGTGCTGTGGCTGCTCGACCTGGCGATCATCGGGTCGCAGCAGCGCGGCCCCGTCGACTGGCTGCCGCTCGTGACCGGCCCCATGGCGCTGGCGCTGGTGCTCGTGCCGGAACCGCGGCTGACCACCGAGTGGCGAGCGGGGATCTGCGCGGGGATCTCGACGACGGTGACGCTGGCCACCTGCCTGATGGGGTGGGCCCTGCCCGACTGGGGGCTGCTGGAGACGGCGTGCATGCTGGTCCTGCTCGCCCGCACCTGCCGTAACGTCACCCGGCCCGGTGTCGTCCTCGCGCTGGCCGCCGCGATGGGGGCCAGCATCATCGACGAGCCGCTGCGCACCGGCGGCACCGGAATCACGCTGACCTATCCCTTTCTGCTGACGTTCGCCGTCGGCGGGACGGTCGGCGCGGGCTGCTATCTGCGCACCCTGGACGCCCGGCGGAAGCGTACGATCGCCGCCGTACGGCTCGCCGAGCGGATGCAACTGCCCGGGAACTGCACGACTTCGTCGCCCACCATGTGACGGGCATCATCGCGCAGGCACACGCCGCCGGAGTGATCCATGAGAGCGCGCCCCACCAGGTCGGCCCGATCCTGGGCAACATCGCCGAAGCCGGGCAGCGGACCATGGACTCCATGCGCCGGCTGATCCGCGTGCTGCGCGAGGAAGGCGGACAGACCACGCTGGAGCGCCCCGAGGAACCGTACGCCGAACTCACCAAACTGGTCTCCGCGTTCAGCGGCCAGGGCGACGGATCGACCGCCCAACTGGAGATCACCGGCGCCGCCCGGAAGAGCGGTCTGCTGCCCGAGGTGGGCTCCGCGGTCCACCGCGTGGTGCAGGAGGCACTGACCAACGTACGGCGCCACGCGCTCGGCGCTCAGGCGACGGTGCGCGTCCACTGCACCCGCGACGACCTGCTCCGGGTCGACGTGTACAACACCGGCCCCGAGCGTCGGGGGTTCCACCCCACGGGAGGCCAAGGCGGCTACGGTCTGATCGGTCTGCGCGAGCGGGTGGAGGCGGTTGGCGGTTCCTTGACTGCGGGCCCCGCCGACGACGGCGGCTGGTGGCTCATCGCCCATTTCCCGGTGCTCATGGAGTCCGCCCTCGATGGCGCCGAACGGTCCGCCGGCCTGGTTGCGCCGCCCCACGCGAAATCCGGACGGCATGCCAAGCGGAATGCCCCTACGAAGCCCGAGCCGGACATGAGCTGGGACGCGCTTTAGGTGATCCGGGGGCGCGAGATTAGGCAATTCTGCGAATCGCGCCGGGCGGGCCCACCCTCTAAAGTTGAAGACTCAAAGGCGCCGGGACGGCCTTCTCACGTCCTGCAGAGTGGTGAAAGGGCCCGGACCGGGCCTTGTGAGGGCCCGGTCCATCACTTTTCCGTCCACCACGTCGCAAAACCGGCGGACCGGCGCCATCGTCGAGGAGACGCGGGAGACGTATGAGTACGGCCGTCGTGGTGGGCAGCGGCCCGAACGGTCTCGCCGCCGCCGTGTACCTCGCCCGGGAGGGCGTCGAGGTCACCCTCCTCGAGGCCGCCGACTCCATCGGCGGCGGCACACGCACCAGCGAACTGACCCCGGGCCTCCTGCACGACCACTGCTCCGCCACCCACCCCATGGCTGTCGGCTCGCCCTTCCTGCAGAGCCTCGACCTCGGCCGACACGGCCTCACCTGGTGTCTGCCGGACATCGACTGCGTGCACCCGCTGGACTCCGGCGAGGCCGGGGTCCTGCACCGGTCGGTGGAGGAGACGGCCGACGGCCTCGGCGGTGTGGACGGACGCCGGTGGCGGCGGGTGTTCGGGCCGCTCACGAACGGCTACGACGCGCTGGCCGAGGACATCATGCGGCCGCTCACGCATGTGCCGCGCCATCCGCTGCGCCTGGCGGCCTTCGGGCCGCAGGCCCTGCTGCCCACTGCCGCGGTGGCCCGGCTGTGGCGGTCGCGGACCGCCCGCGCGCTCTTCGCCGGCGTGGCCGCACACGCCTTCCGCCCGTTCCACCGGCCGGCCAGCGCCGCGGTCGGCCTGACGATCATCGCCGCAGGTCACCGGCACGGCTGGCCGGTGGCCGCAGGCGGTTCCCGGGCGATCAGCGACGCGCTCGCGGCGCAGCTCATGGAGTTCGGCGGCCGGATCGAGACCGGTGTGTGGGTGCGCTCCCCGGCCGATCTGCCCCCGGCCGACGTGGTCCTCTTCGACCTCGCCCCCCGCGCGGTCGCCGACATCCTGGGCGACCGGCTGCCGGGGCGGGTCGCGCGGGCCTACCGCCGTTTCCGGCACGGGCCCGGAGCCTTCAAGGCCGACTTCGCGGTCGAGGGCGGCGTCCCGTGGACCAGCGAGGCGGCCCGCCGGGCCGGCACCGTCCATCTCGGCGGGACGTTCGAGGAGGTCGCCGACACCGAGCGGATGATCCACGCCGGGCACATGCCGGAGCGGCCCTTCGTCCTCGTCGGCCAGCAGTACCTGGCCGATCCGAGGCGCTCGAGCGGCGACGTCCACCCGGTCTGGACCTACGCACACGTTCCGCACGGCTATGACGGTGACGCGACCGAGGTGATCATCGGGCAGATCGAGCGGTTCGCCCCGGGGTTCCGTGAGCGCGTCCTCGACATGGCCGTCCGCCCGCCGGCCGCCTTCGAGGACTACAACCCGAACTACGTCGGCGGGGACATCGTCACCGGGGCGAACACTCCCCTCCAGCTGGCGATGCGTCCCCGCGTGGCCCTCGACCCGTACCGCACGGGAGTCCCCGGGATGTACATCTGTTCCGCGGCATCGCCACCGGGCGCCGGTGCCCATGGCATGTGCGGCGCGAACGCCGCCGCGTCGGCCCTGCGTCATCTCGGGCGGCGGCGCGCGAGGAAGTGAACCGGGAAGCCGCGGCGGCCCGCACCAGTCCCGGAAAAGGCCTGGACCGATTCGGTCCAGGCCTTTTCTGTGTCGCCGTATACACGGCGGCCGGCCGTCCGGATTCCGTTTCCCGCAGGATTTCGGTGCCGACGGGAAGGGCGGCCTCAACAATAGGCATTTTTATCGATGCGGAGGCGGTTGGACAGACCCTATTGTTATCTCCAGAAGGGCACAGGAAGAAAGAATTTCCGAAGTCCCGAAAGTGAGAGGAAGAAAAAAATGAGCAGCATCGAGAACGCACTGAACAGCATGGAAATCCCCGTCGAGGGTGTCTTCCGCCTCGTCGCTCGCCCGACCCTGGGCACCCCGCGGATCGCCCGGATCGCCCGGGTCGCCGATGTGGCCCAGGCGGCCGGGGCGGTCGTGGCGGCCGGCGCCGCCGGTGTCGGTGTCGTCCAGGCCGCTGAGGCCAACGCCCTGGCGGCGGAGGCCAACGCCCAGAACGCGCAGCTCGCCGCCGCGGCCGGTGGCGCGCCCGTGGCCTGACAACCGGCGGTCAACTCATAGAAACCCGCTGTCGGACCAGAGGCCTGTTCTGGTCCGACAGCGGGCTCTCCGCACGCAAAAACGTGATCAAGGCTACCAGGAAAAGAGGTTCCATGAAACTCGTCCGAAGGATCACTTCCGCGGTGCCGGGCAGGTTCGCCTCAGCGGTGTTCAGCCCGATACCGGTCAGCCGGGACCGTGCGCTGGGCCTGTCGGAGCGGCTGGCCGCCGCGACGAGCCTCACCTCGTCCCTCGAATACCTCTCCCAGCGCCACGAGATGGGCAAGGGGGGCATGAACGACTGGGAGATCGCCAAGGACAGCATCGCTTATGCGAATCCCCTGGTGCGTCGGCTGATCGATATCGCCAGCGGACCACGGACCACGACAGCTCTGCACGTCACACGCGCTGCGGTCGCCTCCGCCATGCTGCTGCCGGGCAGGTCGAATTGGCGCGGCGCGGGCAGCCTCTTCCTCGGTGCGACCTCCGCCCTCCTCGGCCCTCGCCAGCACTACGGCGGCGACGGCGCCGACCAGGTGGCGACCCTCGTGCAGCTCGCCACCGGCGGCGCCCGCCTGGTGCCCTCGCCGGCCGCCAAGGACGCCCTGCTGTGGTACGTCGCCCTTCAGTCCAACCTCTCCTACCTGGTCTCCGGCTGGGTCAAGCTGCTCGGCCCGGACTGGCGCGACGGCTCCGCGCTTGCGGGCGTGATGCGCACCCACACCTACGGCCACGAGGGCATGCACACGTGGATCCGGAACAATCCCCGGGCCGCCAAGCTGCTCGCCCACAGCGTGCTGGCGCTGGAGTGCCTCTTCCCGCTCGCCTATCTCAAGGGGGGCCGGCTGACCCGTCCCGTCCTCGCGAGCGCCGCCGCGTTCCACCTGGCCAACGGCTACTTCATGGGACTCGGCAGGTTCGCCACCGCGTTCCCCGCGATGCACCCCCTGATCGCCTACACCTCGGCTCCCCGCACGCACTCCGCCGTCGCGGGACGCGACGACCGCGCTCTGCCGACCGCCCTCACCGTGCTCGCGGGGGCGACGGCGGCCGCGGCCGTCACCGCCGTACACCGGCGCATGCGCACCACGGAGGGCTGGCCGACCTCTCGTGTGCTGACGACCCGCCACGGCAACCGGCTGCAGTACGAGCAGATGGCGATGGGTGACGCCGAGCGGCCGGTCTTCGTATTCACCGCCGGTCTGCTGTCCACGAGCGAGCACTACGCCTGGATCAGCGAGCGCCTGTCCTTCGAGACCACGTACGGCGTCATCACCTACGCCCGCGCCGGATACGCCGGAAGCCGCCGCAGGGCGACCACCGTCTACCAACTGACGGAGTCCGTCGACGACCTCGTCGACCTGGTGAACGGGGCCGTGGCTCCGCACCGCAAGGTGATCCTGGTCGGCCACTCGATCGGCGGAGAACTCGTCCGCCGTGCCGTCAAGCACCTCGGCGACCGAGTGCAGGGTGTCGTGTACCTGGACTCCTCGCACCCGGACCAGTTCAACCGCTCCGCCCAGCAGAGGGTGACCGGCGCCGGCCTCGGCGGCTCCTTCGCGTCCATGAGCCGGGCACTGCGCCTCGGCACCGGGGCCCTCCTCACGCGCCCGTGGTGGATCAAGGAACTGCCCGCCGCCTACCACGACAAGGTCTTCGCCCAGTACGCGGACGCGCGGATGTGGTATGCGGCACGCCGCGAATGGGCGGCGCTGCAGGAGGACTTCAAGGCCTTCCCCGGGCGGCTCCACCGGATCGAAGGTGTGCCCGGCCTGGTGATCTCCGCCCAGCAGACGGTGGACCGCGACCCCGAGCAACTGCTGATGCACCGGGAACTCGCCGAGGCCCACCGCGGGGCGCCCAGGGAGACGGTGGTCATCGAGGGCGCGGGACACGACACCCTGCTGATCAACAGCCGTTACGCCAACCAGGTCACGGACCGCATCCTCGCGTTCTTCCAGGGCGTCGACGAGCGCTCCCGGGCACCCCGGCCCACCCGATCCGTCACACTCAAGAAGGAGACCACGCGGTGAGCACCCTGCGACGTTTCCCACTGAAGAATCTGTTCACCGGCGAAGGCGCGGGCTGGCGGATCGCCGGAGCCGCCATGCTGGTCGTCACCGTTGCGGGCCAGCACCCCTTCGAGCAGTTCTCCCGGTTCCGTTCCAAGGACCTGCTGTCCCTGGTGCCGAACTGGAAGTTCTTCGCCCCCAACCCCTGCATGCACGACAGCCACTTCCTGTACCGGACGGTGAACGCGGACGGCAACACCTCGGCGTGGCACGACTCGTTCACGGCGGAGACGCGCAAGCCCCAGCACATCGTGTGGTTCCCCACCCGCCGCGCGGACAAGGGGATCCACGACGCCTGCGCCGACATCCTCCCGACCCTCGAATTCAGGGGCTTCGCTGCGGCCTCACACTCCCCCGGGTACCGGCTGATCACCGAGCACCTGCGCGTCCTCATCAGGTCCCAGGGCCCCGTGGCCGAGGAGGTCCGGGGCTTCCAGTTCGCCCTGGCCCGGGCCACCGGCTACGACACGCGCCACCGCCCTGACCTGCTGTTCGTCTCCCCCTTCGTCCCACTCGACCCGCAGGCCCCGGGCACCCCGCTGACGCGGGCCCCGGCCAAGACCCCCGCAAAGGTGTGATCATGGACTTCGCCACCACCTTCATCCTCCTCGGGATCCTCATATTCGTGATCGGCCTCCTCAAGGCGGGCCTGCGGCTCTCCAGGGACCGAGCGAAAAAGGACGGGAGGGAGCACGAGTGAGCCGGGTGTGGACGGCCGCCGCGGGGCCGAGGCCGCGGGATGAGTGACCATCTGGCCGGCCGGGGGCGGCACACACGCCCGCAGGACCCGCCGGTCAACCTGGAGAAGGAGGCCAAGCCCGGTGGCGGGCGGCGGGCCATGCACCGGGCGGTACCCCAGCTCAACCTGCACCTGTTGTGGGGCGAGGGAGCGAAGCCCTGGCGGGCCATGGGCCGGCATCGCCGGCTGGTCCTGCTCGGCATCCTCCTCGGTCTGCTGGGAGCCGCGACGTCCCTGGCCCAGCCCGCGGTCATCGGCGGACTGGTCGCCGCCGTCGACGAGGGGCGCTCGCTGACCGGCCCGATCATGGTGGGCGCGGCACTGTTCATCGCCGACGCCACCCTGGGCGCGCTCCACTCGTACGTCATCGGGCTGGCCGGGGAGAACATCGTCTACGACATCCGCCGGACCCTGGCCTCGCGGCTGCTGCGCTCCCGCTTCCGGGCGTACAGCGGCCTGCAGCAGGGCGATGTGTTCCACCGGCTGGTCAGCGACACCATCCTCGCCCGCTCCACCATGACGCACGCGATCGACAGCATCCTCAACAACAGCTTCCTGGTCATCGGCGGGATCGCCCTGATGGCCTGGATCGACACCGTGCTGCTCACGGCAACCCTGGTCTGCCTCGGCGCGACCAGCATCGTCTCGCTCTATCTGGCGCGCGGCGTGCGGAAGGTGTCGGTGCTCAACCAGACCGACCTGGGCAACTTCGGCTCCGCCCTGATGCGGGTGCTGGGGGCGATGCCCACCGTGAAGGCTTCCCGGGCCGAGGCCCGGGAAGCCGAGGGGATCGCGGCCATCGCCCGGCGGGCCCGGAAGTCAGGGATCAAGGTGACGGTGATGTCGTCGCTGCTCGACCCGACCATGAGCATCGGCACCCAGCTCGCCCTGACGGTCGTCATCGGTCTGGGCGCGGCCCGCACCGCGACCGGGGCGATGGCCACCTCCGATCTGACGGCGTTCATCCTCTACCTGTTCTACCTGGTGGCGCCGTTGCTGACGCTGTTCGAGTCGATCGCGCAGTTCCAGATCGGCAGAGCGTCGGTGGAGCGGCTCGCGGAACTCGGCAAGATCGAGGTCGAGACGGGCCCGGGCAGCAGCCGGTCGCCCGAACAGCCGGGTGCCGCCCGCCCGTTCGGGCGCGGGTACGAACCCGGACTCACCTTCGACGACGTCCGGTTCTCCTATCCCGGCAGCGACAAGGTCGTCCTCGACAGGATCTCCTTCACCGTCCCGTCCGAGGGGCTGACCGCCATCGTGGGCCCCTCCGGCGGCGGCAAGTCCACCGTCTTCCAGCTGATCGAGCGGCTCTTCGACCCGGTGTCCGGGTCGATCCGCATCGACGGCACGGACATCACCGACCTGCCGCTCAACCAGCTGCGCTCCATCGTCGGCTACGTCGACCAGGACCACACCCTGCTGCGCGGCACCATCCGGGAGAACCTCACCTACAGCGCGCCGGACGCCGGCGACAAGGACATCGCCGAGGCGCTGCGCATGGCCAACCTGACCGAGGTGATCGCCGGGCTGCCCCAGGGCCTCGACACCGCACTCGGCGACCGGGGCGCCGGTCTGTCCGGCGGCCAGCGCCAACGCCTCGCCATCGCCCGTACGTTGCTGCAGGCTCCCCGGTTCCTGCTGCTGGACGAGGCCACCGCAAACCTCGACACCGAATCGGAGAACGCGCTGCGCGACAGCATCACGATGATCTCCGGATTCTGCGCGGTCATCGCCATCGCCCACCGGCTGTCCACCGTCACCGAGGCCCGGCAGATCGTCGTGCTCGACCAGGGACGGCTGCACGCCATCGGCACCCACGACGAACTCCACCGGCACAGCGACCTCTACCGGCGGCTCGCCCGGCTTCAGGAGCTCAGCGACGTGCCGTCCTGACCGAAGTCCCCGACAGCAGAACAGACCTGACAGACCCGACAGGAGAACAGATCCCGACAGGAGTACCTGATGAACGACTTCCTACTGACCCCGCTCGTGGTGGCCCTCGGCATCGTCGGCTTCCTGATCACCACCGGCGCCGTCAACGCTCCCGCCGTGATCGGCGCCACCCTCGTGGTGCTGCTCGGCGCCTGCTCCCAGGCCAGAAGGAACATCCGTCCGAGGACCGTCCCACCCAAGAAGCGGAGGCAGCACCCATGAGCACGTCCACCGAGCCCACACCGACCACGACGACCACCGCGACCACGTCGGCCGGCATCGTCGACGACATCGGCTACGGCCGTCAGTTCGACGGCTGGTACCACCGGCTGTTCCCCGACGACGCGTCCGTCGTCGCCGAGGTCGAGCGCCTGGTCTCCCTCCACCCCGACCCGGCCTCGGGCACCGTCGAGTTCGGCGTCGGCACCGGGCGGATAGCGCTCCCGCTGTCGCGCCGGGTGGGCGGGATCACCGGCGTCGACTCCTCCCCCGAGATGCTCGACGTCCTGCGCCGGAACCTGACCGACGACACCCCCGTCGAGCCCGTGCACGCCGACATCTGCACCTACACCGCCGACCGCACCGTGGGGCTCGTGTACTGCATCTGCGCCACCCTTTCCATGCTGCTCACCCCCGAGGAGCAGGAGCAGGCGGTGCGGCGCGCCGCCGGTCTGCTGGCCCCCGGCGGCAGGCTCGTCGTGGAGACCCACAACAAGCCGGCCATCCTCGACCTGCACGAGGGCCGCAACCGCGCCACGTACTTCACGCCCTACCCGGAGCCCGGTACCGGGCTGCAGAGCCACTCCCAGTTGCTGCCCGAGTCGCTGTGGCACCTCGCCCACGTCTGGTACGAGGCCGACGGCACCACCCGCGTCGGCACGGAGGTGTCCCGGCTGACCGCGCCCGACGAGATGGACGCCTACGCCCGTGCATCCGGCCTCGAACCGGAGGCCCGTTTCGGCGACTGGCCCGCCGAAACGGAGCTGTACACCGCGCACTCCCCGCTGGCGATCTGCACCTACGTCAAACCCTCGTAGCCCCGGCTCTGCCCCCGGGGACGCGTCAGGCGGAGCCGGTGCGGCGGCTCTTGAGCCACCACACGGCGCCGCCGAGGGCGAGTACGGCGGCGCCGATGCCGAGGGGCAGGGCGAGGGACATGCCGTCGTCCTCCTCGGTGCTGTTCGCCGCGGCCTGCTCCGAGGTGGCCGGTGTCGACGACTGCGGCGTCGGCTCTTTCGAGGCGGTGGTGGGTTCCTGGGTGGGCGTGGGGCTGACCGGCTCGGCGCCGGGTTCGGCCGCCGCCAGGTCCAGGCGGGGCGCGGGGTGGCCGTGTCCGTGACCGTCACCGCTCTCCTCTTCCTCCAGTTCGATCCAGCGGTCGACCTTGCCGTCGCTGTAGGACTGCAGCGTCTTGAAGACCAGGGACTTCGCGTCGGGCAACTGCCGTACGGTGACGACGTATTCGACGTCCTTCCCCACGGCGAGCTTCTCGCCCGACACGGTGTAGCCGCGCTCCGTAGGAGCGAACTTCCAGCCGTCGGGGCCGCTGCCGCCCTTGTAGGTGATGTCGGCGGGCGTGATGCCCTCGGGCAGGATCACCTCCAGCTTGGTGATGCCGGCGGAGGAGGACTCCGACGCCGCGGAGAAGGTCAGCTCGACGTTCTGGGCGAGGGCGCGGGCGCCTTCGGCTTCGACGTCCGCGTGGGCGGCGGCAGGCCCGGCGAACGCGACGGTGGCGGCGAGGACGGCTGCCGTGAGGGCGCCGAGGCGGCGGGCCGTGGCTGCCGGATGGGTGCGGGACACTACGGGACTCCCTGGTGTTCAGCGACGGGGCGGCCTTCGGGAAGCGGACGCCAAAGCGGTGGTTCGCTCCAGGAGTCGGATCGCCCCGGCGGGAAGTTCCCGGCCGATCAGGTGATCCACATCACACAGCCCACCCCGAGGCTCAGCACAGACACCGCCCAACCTGCTCCGACAGGGTCGGAGCACGCCTCGCGCTTCCGACAGTCACGAAGACCTGATCAGTGTGTTGATCGTCGATGACGAGCCCGGGCTTGTCGAAACGTTGTCCGTCGCCGTCGCCGTCGCCGAGGCCGGCTGGCGGCCGTATCCGGCGGGCGACGGGGAGAGCGCGCTGCGGGTGGCGCGTGCTTGTGCGCCGCACGTCGTCGTGCTGGACGGCATGCTGCCCGGCCTGGACGGGGTGCAGGTGCTGCGGCGGCTGCGCGACGAGAATCCGCGGCTGCCGGTTCTCATGCTGACGGCCCGGGACGCCCTAGAGCACCGTATCGAGGGGCTCTCGGCGGGCGCGGACGACTACGTCACGAAGCCCTTCGCGCTGGAGGAGGTGGTGCTGCGGCTGTGTGGCCTGTTGCGCCGGGCCGGAGTCGAGGACGCGAAGTCCGACGACGACGTCCTGGTCGTCGGGGATCTGGTCCTGGCCGAGAAGACCCGCGAGGCGCACCGCGACGGGACTCCCATCGAGCTCACCGCCAAGGAGTCCGACCTGCTGTGGCTGCTGATGAGCCACCCGCGCCAGGTGCTGGGCAAGGCGCAGATCCTCGACCACGTCTGGAGCAGTTCCTTCGATGTCAGCGGGAACCTCGTGGAGGCGTACATCTCCAACCTCCGCAAGAGGATCGACAAGGGCCGGGCGCCGATGATCCGCACGCTGCGCAGGATGGGGTACACCATCAAGCCCGCCGAGGAGGGCAGTTGAGGGGCGCGGGCGTTCGCTGCGGGCGCGGCTTCTGCTGTCCATGGGGCTCACTCTCGTCTTGGTGTGTGTCGCGATGGCGCTCACCACCGTCTACGCCCAGCGCGCCTATCTCCTCGGCAACCTGGACCAGCGCGTCACCGACGCCGCCGAGCGCAGCCAGGGCGGACTGCAGCGCCGGACGGGGGACGCGACGGATCTGGGGTTCCTCAACGAGCGGGGGCAGCCCGCCGGGACGATCGCCGCCCGGCTCGACGCCGAGGGGAACGTCGTCGCCGCCGAGGTGGTCGCCCCAGACGCGGAACCGCGGGCGCTCACGTCCGCCCAGCGGGCCGCCCTCGACGGCATCCCCACCGACGGGTCCCTGCACACCCGGACCGTGCCCGGCCTGGGCACCTATCGCCTCACCGCGATCAGCGGCGACGGCACTCCTGTCCTGGCCCGTCTCCCCATGGACGACGTACAGGACGTGATCGGCAACCTGATCGCGGTCGAGGCGGGAGTGGTGGCGGTGGGGCTCACCGCCGCCGGCTGTGTCTGTGCGGTGCTCATCCGGCGCCAACTGCGGCCCCTCGGCCGGGTTGCCGCCACCGCGGTCGAGGTCTCGCGCTCGCCGCTGAGCCGTGGCGAGGTCACCGGGCTCACGCGTGTACCGGAGGGCGACACCGACCCGGCGACGGAGGTGGGCCAGGTCGGCGCCGCGCTCAACCGCATGATCGACCATGTCGAGTCCTCGCTCGCCGAACGCCAGCTCACCGAGGAACGGATGCGCCGTTTCCTCGCCGACGCCAGCCATGAACTGCGCACGCCGCTCGCCTCCATCGTCAACTACGCGGCACTGATGGACCATGGCACCGACAGGATCGAACCCGGGCTCGCCTGGCGCCGGGTCTCCGCCGAGTCCGTGCGCATGAGCGGACTGGTGGAGGATCTGCTGCTGCTCGCCCGGCTCGACGAGGAGCGGCCCCTGCGCCGCACCGAGGTGGACCTCACCTCCCTGGTCGCCGATGCTGGTAGTTCCGGCTATCAGAAGTTGCGCAATGCGGTGCTGTGCTACCGCCCGATGTCAGTCGTGACGGGCGAACTTGACCGCGGAGACGAGCAGGATCACGGCCCACGCCTCATCAGAGATCACGTCACGCGACACAAGCACAAGGCTGCGCCCGACGACTTCGAAGACCCTCTGGCAACACGCTCCGAGGCTGACCGAGGCTCGTTGCCCGCGAGCACCACGAAGCGTCTACTGGTCAGACGGGATCGGTGAACGAGATCGGCTTGCCGATGGCGTGGGCATATGCGATCTCCCTGCTCGTGGACTCGCCGATATACCCGCCGGGGTTGACGACCAGAACCCGGTCAGCCAGGTCGATCTTGCGCAGGTGGAGGGCGTCCAGCGCGGTCTTCTGCTCGTTGGTGATCAACTCGTCTGCTTCGCCTGGCGCGACGACGATGACACCTGCGAAGGTCAGATCACGGTTCGCCGCACGCATCTCGTCCACGAACCGGGTAGAGCCGCAGATGCAGACGATCTCAGGTCGGTCGGGCACGGCTCAGTCCTTCGATCGAACGGGAAACCGTCAGTGTGCACGTTGACATCACAGACAGGCACACAAGCCAACAGTTTGCGCAGCGCGATGGACACCACGCGGCTGCACCGTCGCAGGTGGGAGGCGTGGCCCGTACTGGGAATGGCGCTGCTCGACGGCGAAGTCTGGGGTGCACCCGGCTCACCGGCTTCCTTTAGCAACACGGGCTAGGTGTATGAGGGCTCGACGTTGGTGACGCTCTCGCGGAGGCGTGCTGCCGGCGGCTTTCCGGCGGCAGCACTATGCGGCCGGTGGTAGTTGTAGTGGATGTTCCACACTGTGATCGCGGCTGACCGGGCGTCCTCGCTGGTGAACTCGCGGGCGTAGAGGACTTCCTCGGCCATGATGCGCTGGTAGCGCTCCACCTTCCCGTTGTGCCGAGGTGTGTATGGCTTGGTTCTCTGATGCCGGGTGCCTTGCCCGACGATGCGGGCGAAGTCGCCGGAGCGGTAGCAAGCGCCATTGTCGGTGACGACCCGGTGGATGTGGTTGATGCCGTGGGCGGCGAACCAGACCTTCGCCCGGGCGAGGAAAGCAGCAGCCGTCGCGCCCTTCTCATCGCCCAGCGGTTCTGTGTAGGCGAGCCGTGAGAAACCATCGACGACGGAGTGCAGGTAGACGTAGCCACGCTTCGCCCCGGCCGACTTCGCCCGACTAGGGCCTGTTCTGAGTTGAGATCACGGGAGGGCTGGCAGGCTGCGTAGCCAGAGGATGGAGCCGC
>NZ_VTHJ01000020.1:0-16001 GCF_008386495.1 Streptomyces tailanensis
AACATGATCTTGAACGCCCTCTCTTCATGCCCGCGCACCAGCCCAGACATCGGACTCATTCGTCTAGGCACCCCCAACTCTCCACCCCCCTATGGGACTTAGGGATTCCCCTCATTGACGTGATCCCGTCAAAGACGTCACCGTATGTGACCAGGACGACGCCACCCCCCACATGGTCAGTCCGCGCAAGTCTTCACGAGAGGGGAACCACCCCCAATGTTCGTGCAGCTCTCCCCCGCCCCCCACGCCCCCGGTCGCCGCAGACGCGGAGCGCTCGCCGCGTTGGTCTCCGCCGCCGCGCTGTTCACCGTCGGTGCCGCGACCGCCGCCCCCGCGGCCGCGGCACCGGCCGAGGGCACCATCGTCGGCGCGAACGCCGAGAACGCCATCAAGAACAGCTACATCGTCACGTTGAAGGAGAGCCTGCCGTTCCGGGCGGCCTCCGCGAAGGGCAAGGCCGTGGCCACCCGGTACGGCGCCGAGGTGGAGCAGACGTACAAGAAGGCGCTCAACGGCTACGCCACCGAGATGACCGAGGCGGAGGCGAAGCAGCTCGCCGCCGACCCGGCCGTCGCCTCGGTCGCCACCAACAAGACCGTCCACATCAACGACACCCAGACCGGCGCCACCTGGGGCCTGGACCGCATCGACCAGGCGGACCTGCCGCTCGACTCGTCGTACACCTACCCGTCCAGCGCGGGCGCCGGCGTGACCGCGTACATCATCGACACCGGCGTAAGGATCAGCCATTCCGACTTCGGCGGGCGGGCGTCCTACGGCTACGACGCCGTCGACGACGACTCCAGCGCCGGCGACGGCAACGGGCACGGCACGCACGTCGCCGGCACGGTCGCGGGCACGACCTACGGTGTCGCCAAGGCCGCGGACATCGTCGCCGTCCGCGTGCTGGACGACGACGGCTCCGGCACGACCGCCGGTGTGGTCGCGGGCATCGACTGGGTGACCGACAACGCCCAGTTCCCGGCCGTCGCCAACATGTCGCTCGGCGGCGGCGCCGACTCCACCCTCGACGCGGCCGTCAGCAACTCCATCGCGGCCGGCATCACCTACGCCGTCGCGGCGGGCAACGACAACGCCAACGCGTCGAGCTACTCGCCGGCCCGCGTCGCCTCCGCGATCACCGTGGGTGCCTCCACCAACGCCGACGCCCGTTCCTCGTTCTCCAACTACGGTTCCTCGCTGGACCTGTTCGCACCGGGTTCGTCCATCACCTCCGCGGCGTACAGCTCCGACACGGCGACCGCGACCTACTCCGGTACGTCGATGGCGTCCCCGCACGTCGCCGGCGCGGCGGCCGTCTACCTCGGCGAGAACCCGAGCGCCACGCCCTCCGCGGTCTCCACGGCCCTGACCTCGGCGGCCTCCGCGTCCACCCTCACCAGCGTCGGCACCGGCAGCCCCAACCTGCTGCTCCAGGTCACCCCCAGTGGGGATGGTGACGACGGGGGCGACGACGGTGGCGACACCGGTACGGCCTTCGAGTCGGCCACCGACGTGTCCATCCCCGACGCCGGTTCCGCCGTGTACTCGCCCATCACCGTCAGCGGGCTCACCGGCAGCGCGCCCAGCGACCTGTCCGTGTACGTCAACATCGTCCACACCTACCGCGGTGACCTGGTCATCGACCTCGTCGCCCCCGACGGCTCGACGTACCGCCTGAAGAGCAGCAGCTCCTCCGACTCCACGGACAACGTCGACGCCACGTACACGGTCGACGCCTCCAGCGAGACGACGGTCAACGGCACCTGGCAGCTGAAGGTCCAGGACGTCTACAGCGCGGACACCGGCTACATCAACAGCTGGAAGCTGACCTTCTAGGCCAGCCGATCCCAGTGCCAAAAGGCAGTGCGCCCCGGGGACACCACCACCCGAGGCGCACGGCGGTCTTGTGGGACTCCTACTGCCTGGAGACCTCTTGGTGGACGGGCATGTCGTCGCGGACCAGGTTCTCGGGTATGAAGACGGCCGCGGCGACGCCTCCGTTGGTCGACTCGCGCAACTCGACCCGCGGACCCTGCCGGTCGGCGAGACGGTTCACCACGAACAGCCCGGTCTGCTTGGCGTCGAGGAGGTCGACCTTCTCGGACTGGAGCTTGCGGTTGGCCTCGGCCATCGCCTCCTCGTTCATGCCGAAGCCGCAGTCCTCGACCTACCCGACCCGATCGCGAACGAGGCGAGCATCAGCCAGTTCCGCTTGGAGGCGCCCTCAGCCTCTGGTGCCCTGACGGTGAAGCGGAGTCCGAGTGCCGAGCCGACGCAAGCCACGCCCGCTCCGCTCCACCAGCAGCCACCCCACGAGCGTCATCGCCACCGCCGCCGGCGCGGTCACATGGACGGCGATCAACAGGGCCGAACGCCCCTCGAACAGCCCGCCGAAACCGACCATGGACAGCCCGAGCACACCGAAGAGGCAGAGAGTCACACCGAGGGCGGCGACGGGACCCGGGTACGCCCCTGACCTGCCCGAACTCCCTTGAGCGCCCCTGGCGTTGGGCCGCTCGAAGCCCCGGAAGGCCGCCACGAGGACCGCGGTCACGGCACCCGCCAGCACGATCCGCAGGGGCAGTTGGGCCCACCAGGCAACCGACGCCGGCTCGGCCAGCGGTACGTCCAGCGCGAGCAGCGCCCCGTAGACCCCGAGCATGGCCGAAAGATGCCACAGGAACGCGGTCATCGAGATCCCGTTGGCCGCCACGACCGCCCGCCACACCTTCGGCCGCTCCAGCCACCGCGCGACCGGCCCGCGCAGCCACTCCACCGCGCCGACCAGCCACAGCCCGTGGCACAGCAGCGCGAAGGTCGGCGGCGCCATGTTCGAGATCTTCTCGCCGGGCATCCCCACCATCGACAGCGGATACGGCCCGTACGCCACCAGCAGCGCGGCCCCCGCGAGCCCGGCCCCCGCGAGGAGGTACGGCCGTGTCAGCCGCCCGTCGGCCCGCAAAAACCCGAGCTGGTGGACCGCGAGCCAGACGAAGGCGAAGTTGAGGAACTCGACGAAGGGCACGTCGAACACGAACCGCAGCAGGTCGACGAGCCCGGCGGCCGCGACGAGCCCCCCGAAAGCGCCCCACCCGTACCTCTCGTGCAGCTTCAGCAGCGGCGGAGTGAAGGCGACCATCGCGAGATAGATCCCGATGAACCACAGCGGCTGCGCGACGAGCCGCAGCGCGACATCGAGCAACCCGCCACTTTCAACCGCGAGTTGGAGGAGGACGGCGGCAGCGCCCCACACCCCTATGAACACCATGGTCGGCCGCAGCAGCCGCTGCAGCCGGGCGCGCAGGAAGGCGGGGTAGAGGGCGGCGCCCGTGTCGTCGGCCCTGCGGCTGAGCGAACGGTAGGAGAGGGCGTGCGAGAAGCCGCCGACGAAGAAGAACACCGGCATGATCTGCAGCGCCCACGTGAGGATCTGCAGCCGCGGCTCCACGGCGAGCAGGTTGCCCACCTCGACGACGCCGTCGCCGCCCGTGGTCACGGCCGCCATCAGCCAGTGGCCGAGGACGACCGTGCCGAGGGAGGCGACCCGCAGCAGGTCGACGTATCGGTCGCGGCTGGACGGGGTGGCGGCGGCGAGCTCACTCGCACTCACGCTTGCGGTCACGGTCATGGGAGTACGGTCGCGCCGACAGCCGGTCGACCATCAGCGCTGCGGTACTCAACTCACGTCTGAGTACCTAGCCTTGGGCGCCGTGGACCACGGTCGCCCCCGGCGCGGGTGAGTCGGCCACGCGGGCCGTCCTGCATGTGCCGGAGGCGAGGAGGGCCTCGGCGATGGCCTGCGCCGACTCCGCGTCCCGGGCGAGGAAGGCCGTGGTCGGCCCCGACCCGGAGACGAGCTCGGCGAGCGCACCGGCGGCCTTGCCCTCGGCAAGGGTGTCGGCCAGCTTCGGGAAGAGCGAGAGGGCGGCGGGCTGGAGGCCGTTGGAGCCCGGCAGGAAGGCGGCGAGAGCGTCGATGTCCCCCTTGGCGAGAGCGTCGAGCAGCGCCTGGGAGGCGACGGGCTCGGGCACCTCGGTGTCTTCGTTCAGCCGGTCGAACTCGCGGTAGACGGCGGGCGTGGAGAGCCCTCCGTCGGCGACGGCGAAGACCCAGTGGAAGCGGCCGCCCACGTCGAGGGGCTGGAGCCGCTCCCCCCGCCCGGTGCCGAGGGCGGCACCCCCCACCAGGCTGAACGGCACATCGCTCCCCAACTCGGCGCAGATGTCGAGGAGTTCCGCACGGGAGGCGTTCGTACCCCACAGCGTGTCGCAGGCGAGGAGCGCCCCGGCCGCGTCCGCGCTGCCGCCCGCCATACCGCCCGCGACGGGGATGTCCTTGGCGATGTGCAGATGGACGGCGGCCTCGATGCCGTGCCGTTCGGCGAGCGCGAGGGCGGCGCGGGCGGCGAGGTTCGTGCGGTCCAGGGGAACCTGGTCGGCGCCGGGTCCCGCGCAGGTGACGGTCAGCTCGTCGGCGGGGGTGGCGGTGACCTCGTCGTACAGCCCGACGGCGAGGAAGACGTTGGCCAGGTCGTGGAAGCCGTCGGGGCGGGCGCCGCCGACCGCGAGCTGGACGTTGACCTTGGCGGGGACGCGGACGGTGACGCTCACGACCGGCTGGACTCCTCGGTGTCGGCTTTGTCTGCGACGGCGTTCTCGGCGATGGCGGCGAACTCCTCGACCGTCAGGGCCTCGCCGCGCGCCTGCGGGGAGACGCCGGCGGCGACGAGTGCGGCCTCGGCGGCGGCCGCGGACCCGGCCCACCCGGCGAGGGCGGCGCGCAGCGTCTTCCGCCGCTGGGCGAAGGCGGCGTCGACGACGGCGAACACCTCGTCCCTGCTCGCGGTCGTCTTGACCGGCTCGGCGCGGCGGACGAGCGAGACGAGCCCGCTGTCGACGTTCGGCGCCGGCCAGAACACGTTCCGCCCGATCGCCCCGGCCCGCTTGACCTCCGCGTACCAGTTCGCCTTCACCGACGGCACGCCGTACACCTTCGAGCCGGGGCCCGCGGCGAGGCGGTCGGCGACCTCCGACTGGACCATCACGAGGGTGCGTTCGATGGTCGGGAACGTGGCCAGCATGTGCAGCAGTACGGGGACGGCGACGTTGTACGGGAGGTTCGCGACGAGGGCGGTGGGTGCCGGGCCGGGGAGTTCCGTGACGTGCATGGCGTCGGAGCGCACGAGCGCGAAGCGGTCGGCCCGGGCCGGCATGCGGGCGGCGATCGTCGCGGGGAGGGCGGCGGCTAGTACGTCATCGATCTCGACCGCCGTGACGCGGTCGGCGGCCTCCAGGAGGGCGAGCGTGAGGGAGCCGAGGCCGGGGCCGACCTCCACGACGACGTCCTCGGGGCGGACCTCCGCCGTCCGCACGATCCTCCGCACCGTGTTCGCGTCGATCACGAAGTTCTGGCCGCGTTGTTTGGTGGGGCGTACGCCGAGCGCCGCCGCGAGTTCGCGAACGTCGGCGGGGCTCAGGAGGGCGTCGGGGGAGGGGCTGGTCACGGCAACAAGGGTACGGGCAGCTGGGGCCGGGCCTGTTTCTCGCCCCCGCCGCGTCAGCTCCGGAGACGGGACCCGCAGTGGGGCCAAGGGCTCGCCCCCCGCTGGACGTACAGCTTCTTCGCCCGCAGCGTCTGCTCCGCGGCCGACGCGTCCTGAGGCCGCCCCCGCCCCCCAAGGCTCTGCCAGGTCCGGGTGTCGAACTGATAGAGCCCCCCATACGTCCCCGAGGGATCAACCGCGTCCGGCCGCCCACCCGACTCACACTCCGCCAACCCCGCCCAGTTCAACCCATCCGCCCCCCGCACAGACGTCGGCATCGCCTTGATCCCCACCTTCACGACCTGATCCCGCGGCTCCCGCACCACCTCGGCCCGCACCCGCCGCGGCCGCTCCTTGACCCCGTTCACACTCCGCACCGTGTACGTGACCCGCCGCACCCCCGGCCGCCCGGCCCGCTCGACGACCTCCGTGCCCCGGAACAACGAAGCGTCCTCCGTCCGCCACACCCGGAACGGAATCGGCTCCTCCCGAACCTCCTTGGACCCGGTCACCCGCAGCACGGTCACGGTCTGCCCGTCCCGGGGGAAGCTCGACTGCGCGACAGAGGTCGTGTCCTGCCCCCGCAGGGTGATCCCGGCCTGCTCCACGGCCTCCCGGACGGTCGCCGCGTTGGTGCGGATCGTCCGGGTCCGCCCGTCCGCCATGACCGTGACGGCCCGCTCGGTACGGACGGCCAGCTCCAGCCCCTCCCGCCCGATCCGCCGGGAGCGCGAGGTCGACACGTACGCGCCCTCCGCACGCACCCCGAGCTGCCGGAGCGCCCCGTCGACCGTACGGGCGGTCGTCCAGACCTTGCGCCGGTGACCGTCAAGGGTGAGGGCGACGGGCCGACCGTAGCGCACGGCGACCTCGTCACCGCTGGTCAGATCGGTGCCGGGGGCAGGGGCGACGACGTCATGGGCGCCGAAGCGGACGTCTTCGTCGGCGAGGAGTTCGGTGACGTCGTCGGCGAACGTGTGCAGCGTGCGCGGCTTGCCGTCGACGGTCAGCTCGATCACCTTGTCCTTCGCCACGAACGCGGAGGTCCCGCCCGCGAGGAACGCCACGACCAGCGCCTGCGGCACGAGCCGCCGCAACGGAGTGGCCCGCTCGGCGGCCCGTCTGCGCCGCACGCCCCGCCGGGCACCGACCCGACCACCGGCCTGCCGGGGAAGATGTCCGGGAGGCGCGGGGGCGGCTTCGTAGGCGGGCCAGTACGTGTCCTCGTACGGCAACGGCTCGTACGGCTCGTACGGCTCGTACGGCTCGTACGGCTCGTACGGCTCGTGGTACGCCTCGTATGCCTCGTACGCGGCCTCGTAGGCCTCGTATGCCCCGTACCTCTCGTAGGTCCGGTAGATATCGCAGATCCCGTACGTCCCGTACGTCTCGCGGGTCTCGTTCGGCGAGGGCTGCGACGACGACTGCACGTTGCTCACGACGACACGCTCCAGAGGGGTTCCGGGTCCGCGGGCGACGTGAACGTAGCGGACCACGGTCACCCTCCCAAGCAACGCGGTTACGCAGTGTCGCGAAACGAGCCGCAGATCATCTTTTCGCGTCCCCCGAACGGCCGGTGAAGCGTGATCCGTCAGTAATCGAACGCCCTCGCCGTGTTCGCCGCGATCGCCGTCGCCAGCGCGTCTTCGCCGATGCCCCGCACCGCGCCCATGGCGCGAACCGTGATCGGAATGAGATACGGCGCGTTGGGCCGTCCGCGGTACGGCGCCGGGGTCAGGAAGGGCGCGTCGGTCTCGACGAGGACGAGTTCGAGGGGCGCGACGGCGAGGGCGTCGCGCAGCGGATGGGCGTTCTTGAAGGTCATGTTCCCGGCGAAGGACATGAAGTAGCCGTGCGCGGCGCACTCCGCCGCCATGTCGGCGTCGCCGGAGTAGCAGTGGAAGACGGTCCGCTCGGGCGCGCCCTCCTCCTTCAGGATCCGCAGCACGTCGTCGTGGGCGTCGCGGTCGTGGATGACCAGGGCCTTGCCGTGCCGCTTGGCGATCTCGATGTGCGCGCGGAACGACCGCTCCTGGGCGGCCTTGCCCTCCGGCCCGGTCCGGAAGTAGTCGAGCCCCGTCTCGCCGACGCCCTTGACCTGCGGGAGCGCGGCCAGCCGGTCGATCTCGGCGAGGGCCTCGTCCAGCGCGGCGTCCCCGCCCGCCGCACGCACGCCCTGCCGCGACCAGCCGTCGGGATCCCCGTGCACGATCCGCGGGGCCTCGTTGGGGTGCAGCGCGACGGTCGCGTGGACGGCGTCGTACGCGGCTGCCGTCTCGGCGGCCCACCGCGAGCCCTTGATGTCGCAGCCGACCTGCACGACCGTCGTCACCCCCACCGAGGCGGCCTTCGCGAGGCCCTCCTCGACCGTGCCGGACTGCATGTCCAGATGCGTGTGCGAGTCGGCGACGGGCACCCGGAGGGGTTCGGGGAGCGGGGGCGCGGCGTTCTTGTCGGTCTTGCCGGCCGTGTTGCGTCCGGAGTCGTTCGAAGGCATGCCCCGATCCTACGAATCGCACGATCGGGGCATGCCCTCCAGGCGGGCCGGGGGGGAGGTCAGCTCGCCTTGCGGTGGAACGGGTGGAGGAGGTCGGACAGGTGCCAGTGGTGGTGCTCTCCGGGCTCCGTCGCGTCCGGTGCGGCGGCGTCCGCCGCGCGAGGCTTCGGCACGTGCCGTCCCCGTTCGACGTCCTGCACCGACGACACCTGGCCCGCCCGCATGATCCGTAGGACATGGCCGTCGCAGTTCTGGCAGGTGGGCCTGGAGAGCGGGGACGGCACGACTCGGCCGTCGGCCACGTACGTCACGACGTCATGTCCCTGGGCGTCGTTGTGGTGCTCTATCTCGAACGACTGCTCCCAGCCGTGCCCGCAGCGCATGCAGGCGAACGCGTACGACTCGTGAACGACGGCGGTGGCGGTGTCCCGCAGTACGGCCCGCTCTGCGATCTCGGTCATGCCGGCTCCTCTTGTCCGCTCGGCGGTGAGGACGAATACGTCTTCACCACCCAGTGGACGCCCGGGCCGGCGCCCGGTGCACCCGACCTGTCGACTGTTGAAGCCGTTTTGGCCTTCCCTTGTGGGAAGGCGGTGTGTGGGTGGGCTGGGCTTTGCATAGCTTTACCGGGGCATGGGGTGGGGTCCCGGATGCACCCGCACCCGCACCCGCACCCGGCAACGAACCCCCAACCCCTACGGCGCCCCCCGCTTAAAAGCCACAACCGCGTCGAAGACCTCCCTCTTCGGCACCCCCGCCGCCACCGCCACCGCCGCGATGGCCTCCTTGCGCCGCTCCCCGGCCTCCTCCCGCACCCTCACCCGCCGCACCAGCTCCTCCGCGTCGAGTTGCTCGGGCCCCTTCTCCGGCGCGCCCTCCACCACGACGGTGATCTCCCCCCGGACACCGGCGGCGGCCCACTCGGCCAGCTCCCCGAGAGGGCCCCGCTTGACTTCCTCGTACGTCTTCGTCAGCTCGCGGCAGACGGCGGCCCGGCGCTGCTCGCCGAACACCGACGCCATCGCTTCGAGGGTCACGGCGAGCCGGTGCGGAGCCTCGAAGTAGACGAGGGTGCGGCGTTCGTCCGCGACCTCCCGCAGGCGCCCCAGCCGCTCCCCCGCCTTGCGCGGCAGGAACCCCTCGAAGCAGAAGCGGTCGACCGGCAGCCCGGACAGCGCGAGCGCGGTCAGTACGGCGGACGGGCCGGGGACGGCGGTCACCCGGATGTCCTTCTCCACGGCCGCAGCGACCAGCCGGTACCCGGGGTCGGAGACCGACGGCATCCCCGCGTCCGTGACCAACAACACCCGCGCACCCCCCACCAGCGCCTCGACGAGCTCCGGCGTACGCGCCGCCTCATTGCCCTCGAAGTACGACACGACACGCCCACCCGGCTGTACCCCGAGCGCCTGCGTGAGCCGCCGCAGCCGCCGCGTGTCCTCAGCCGCGATGACGTCCGCACCGGCCAGCTCCTCGACGAGCCTGGGCGGGGCGTCCGAGACATCGCCGATGGGGGTACCTGCCAAAACAAGGGTTCCAGTCACACCCTCATCCTCCCAGCGGCGCACATTCCGAACACACGGGACTCCCACAGCCGTGTTCCCTACGATGGCGCGGTGACCAGTACCGCGTCCTCCACGGACACCCGGCAGGGCCAGGCCACCGAAGAACCGCGGCTGTCGTGGCAGCAGCGGCTGCGCCGTTTCGGCTATGCGGCGTCGCCGAGAAGCGACGTCCGCGCCCGGCTGGTGCCCCCGTACACCCGGCCCGGTCCGGGCGTCTGGGCGACGCTCGGGGTGCGTGACGGGCTCGCCGTACGCATCACGCGCTGGTCGGCGTGGGGCGGTCCGCTGCTGGTGACGCTGGTCGCCGGGGTGATGCGGTTCTGGAACCTGGGCAGCCCGAAGGCGGTGATATTCGACGAGACGTACTACGCCAAGGACGCGTGGGCGATCGTCCACCGCGGGTACGAGGTCAACTGGGCCAAGAACGCCAATGAGCTGATCCTCCAGAACAACGGGAACGTACCGATCCCGACGGAATCGGCGTACGTCGTGCATCCGCCGGTCGGCAAGTACGTCATCGGCCTGGGCGAGCTGATGTTCGGGTTCAACCCGTTCGGCTGGCGTTTCATGACGGCCGTGCTCGGCACGCTCTCCGTCCTGATCCTCTGCCGGGTCGGCCGCCGTATCTTCCGCTCGACGTTCCTGGGCTGTCTGGCGGGCGCGCTGATGGCGGTCGACGGCCTGCACTTCGTGATGAGCCGTACGGCGCTGCTGGACCAGGTGCTGATGTTCTTCGTGCTGGCGGCGTTCGGCTGTCTGGTCATCGACCGGGACAAGGCACGAGAACGGCTGGCCGCGGCCCTGCCCCCGGACGGCGACGGAGTCGTACGCCCCAACTCCCTGATCGCCGAGACGACCCGTCTCGGCTGGCGCCCGTACCGCTGGCTGGCCGGGCTCTGTCTGGGCCTGGCCTTCGGCACCAAGTGGAACGCCCTGTACTTCATGGTGTTCTTCGGCGTCATGACGGTGCTCTGGGACTACTCGGCCCGCAAGGTCGCCGGTGCCCGCCAGCCGCTGATCGCGACGCTCCAGCGGGACCTGGGCCTCGCCTTCCTCTCCACGCTCCCCGTCGTGATCGTCACCTATCTGGCGTCCTGGACCGGCTGGATCCTCTCCCCGGACGACGGCAGCGGTGGCTACTACCGCAACTGGGCGGCGACCGAGGGCAAGGGCGGCTGGTTCTCCTGGCTGCCGGACTGGCTGCGCAGCCTGTGGCACTACGAGCACACGGTCTACGAGTTCCACGTCGGCCTCTCCTCGCCGCACACGTACCAGTCGAACCCGTGGAGCTGGATCGTCGACGGCCGCCCGGTCTCGTACTTCTACGAGTCCCCGGCGCCCGGCACCGACGGCTGCCCCGCCGACACGGCCGACAAGTGCGCCCGCGAGGTCCTCGCCATCGGCACGCCCCTCCTGTGGTGGGCCGCCGCGTTCGCCCTGCTCTACGTCCTGTGGTGCTGGTTCTTCCGCCGCGACTGGCGCGCCGGCGCGATCGTCTGCGGCATCGCCGCCGGCTACCTCCCCTGGTTCATCTACCAGGAACGCACGATCTTCTTCTTCTACGCCGTCGTCTTCCTCCCCTTCCTCTGCCTGGCCGTGGCCATGCTGATCGGCGCCGTCCTCGGCCCTCCCGGCGCCACGGAACGCCGCCGCGTGGCCGGCGCCGCCGGCGCCGGCGTCCTCGTCCTCCTCATCGCCTGGAACTTCATCTACTTCTGGCCCATCCACACCGGCCAGCCCATCCCGATCGACTCGTGGCGCGCACGGATGTGGCTGGACACCTGGGTCTAACAATCAGGGAACGCACGCCCCGCCCGTCACAGCCGACGCATAAAGTAGGCCCCCAGCAAGCGTTTTCTGAACGCGTTCAACACCGTTCGACAAACGTCGTTCAACATGTCGTTCAACATGGGGGAGGAATCGCGTCATGCGCCAGGGGACCAAGGCCGCCATAGTCGGTGGGGTGTTCGCCGTGATGGTGGGGGGTGCGGGGTACGGGGCGTACAACTTCTTCGGGGACCTCAACGAGAGCGGTACGGCGGCGGAGAGACGGAGCGGGCCGCCCAGTGGGGACGAGGTCGCGGAGACCACCGAGAAGTTCTTCGCGGCCTGGGAGAAGGGGGATTCGGCCGCCGCGGCGTCGTACACGAACAACGCGCAGGGCGCGGGGAAGTTGTTCACGTCCTACCTCGACACCGCTCGCATCGACGGCGTGAAGATCACGCCCGGCAAGCCGGCCGGGGCCGGCGGGCGGACCGTTCCGTTCTCCGTCAAGGCGACGGTGTCGTACGAGGGGAAGAGCAAGAAGCTCGTGTACGACAGTGAACTGACCGTGGTGCGGGGGAAGACGACCGGGCAGGCGCTGGTCGACTGGGAGCCGTCGGTCGTGCATCCCGAGTTGAAGGACGGGGACGAGCTGGTCACCGGGGAGGCGGAGACGCCGCCCATCGTGGCCGTGGCCCGTGACAGCAGGGTGCTGACCAAGGAGAAGTACCCCTCCCTCGGGCCGATCCTCGACACCCTGCGTCAGCGTTACGGCGACCAGGCGGGCGGCGCGCCCAGCGTCGAGTTGGCGATCCGGCACACCGCGACGAACGCCGGTGACACGCCCCTGCTGACCCTCTCCGACGGCAAGGCCGGCAGGCTGGAGACGACGATCGACGCGGATGTGCAGGCGGCGGCCGAGAAGGCGGTCAAGCAGTACGCCGAGTCGTCCGTGGTCGCCGTCAAGCCGAGCACCGGCGAGGTGCTGGCGGTGGCCAACCATCGCGAGGACGCCTTCAACGCGGCCTTCGAGGGCCAGGTCCCGCCCGCCTCCACCATGAAGATCATCACCGCCGCCACGCTCATCGACAACGGCGTGACCACGATGAACGGTCCCGCGCCCTGCCCCGACACCGCCACCTGGCAGAGCCAGACCTTCAAGAACCTCCCTGGCCTGACGGCCGACGAGTCGCCGAACGCCACCCTCGCCAACGCGTTCATGCGGTCCTGCAACACGGCCTTCATCAAGCTCATCGACGAGAAACCGATGAACGACTCCTCCCTGACCCAGGAGGCCCAGGAACGCTTCGGGCTCGGCAGAGGCGACTGGAAGACCGGGATCATCTCCACCGACGGCAGCGTGCCCGCGTCCACCGGGCCGAACCGTGCCGCCAACGCGATCGGCCAGGGCGACGTCCAGATGAACCCGCTGAACATGGCATCGGTGACGGCCACCGCGATCACGGGGACGTTCCGCCAGCCGTACCTCATCTCACCGGAACTCGACGATCGCGAACTGGCCACCGCGAAGGGCTTGAAGGCAAGCACCGCGTCCCAGCTGAAGCAGATGATGAGGCTCACCGCGACACAGGGCACGGCGGCGGAGGTCATGCAGCCGCTGAGCGGCGACATCGGCGCGAAGACCGGCTCCGCCGAGGCCGATGGACAGGCTGTGGCGGACAGTTGGTTCACCGGTTTCCGGGGCGATGTGGCCGCCGCGGCCATGGTCCAGAAGGGCGGCCGCGGGGGTGAGGCAGCCGGGCCCATCGTGGTGTCGGTACTCGGGGCCGGTGGGTGAGTTTCGGGAAGCGCCGTAGGGGTTGAGGGTGCGTTGCCGGGTGCGGGTTGTGGTGGGTTGCTCGCGCAGTTCCCCGCGCCCCTTAAAAGCCGGGGGGCGCCCCCAGTCTTTTAGGGGCGCGGGGAACTACGCGACAAGCCCCCACCCACCCGCAGTCGCCCTCATCCCGAACCCGGCACTCACATATGGCGCACATCCGGCTGCCCGCACAGTGAGACAAGGCTGAAGGACATCACCCATGTTGGTGCGGAGCCCTAGGGTGGTGGTCCTCGTTGTTGAGAGACGAGAGGCAGCCGGGGCAGCGGAAGGTCGGGAGCGTGGGTAAGAGAAGGCGTGTCGACGAGCGGAAGGCCGTGCGGTCCGCGGCGGCGCGGCGCCCTGCCGTGCTGGGCGGAATGGCGGCCGTGGCCCTCGGCGGCGGGGCGTTCGCCGTGTACGCGGTGTTCGGCGGAGGCGCCGCCGCCGAAGACGGCTCGGGCGACGCCAAGCCCGTGAAGACCGGCCCCCTGTCCGCCACCGAGGTCCGTACGGCCGCCACCGCCTTCCTCACCGCCTGGCAGAAGGGCTCCGTCGCCAAGGCCGCCGCCGCCACGGACGACTCGGCAGCCGCGAAGACCGCGCTCACCGGCTTCACCAAGGACGCCCGCGTCAAGGACGTCACCCTCACCCCCGGTAAGCGCACGGGCGACACGTTCGCCTTCTCGGTGAAGGGCATCGTCTCCTACAAGGGCACGAACAAGCCCCTCGCCTACAAGTCCTCCCTCACCGTCGTACGGGCCGAGAAGGACGGCGAGCCGATCGTCGGCTGGCAGCCCTCCGTCGTCCACCCCGACCTCGGCGAGGGCGACCGCCTGGTCACCGGCGAGGCCGGCACACCCCCGGTGAAGGCCCTCGACCGGGACGGCAACGAGCTGACGACCAAGAAGTATTCGTCCCTCGGCACAGTGTTGGACGGCCTGAGGGAGAAGTACGGCGAGAAGGCTGGCGGCAAGGCGGGCGTAGAGCTCCGGGTCGTCCGCGCCGAGGCCGAGAAGGGGGACGGGGAGAAAGACGACGAGCAGAAGGCCGCCGACAAGACGCTGCTGGAGTTGAGCGAGGGCACGCCGGGCGAGGTGAAGACCACCCTCAGCCCGTCCCTCCAGGCCGCCGCCGAGGAGCAGGTGGCGTCCACCAAGCGGGCCTCGGTCGTCCTGATGCGCCCCTCGACCGGCGAGATCCTCGCCGTGGCGAACTCCGGCCACGGCTTCAACGTGGCCTTCCAGGGCTCCCTCGCCCCCGGCTCGACGATGAAGATCGTGTCCTCCGCCCTCCTCATCGACAAGGGCCTCGCCTCGGCGAACAAGGTCCACCCCTGCCCCAAGTACTCGTCGTACGGCGGCTGGAAGTTCCAGAACGACGACAAGTTCCAGATCGACGGCGGTACGTTCAAAGCGAGCTTCGCCCGCTCCTGCAACACCGCCTTCATCTCCCAGGCGAAGGAACTCGACGACAACTCCCTGACCCAGGAGGCCCAGCAGGTCTTCGGCCTCGGCCTGAACAACTGGGCGATCGGGGTGTCGAGCTTCGACGGTGCGGTGCCGGTGCAGAGCGACGCCCCGATGGCCGCCTCGCTGATCGGGCAGGGCGGGGTGCGGATGAACCCCCTGAACATGGCCTCGGTCGTCTCCACCGCGAAGACCGGCGTCTTCAAACAGCCGTATCTCGTCCCCCCGTCGGTCGACGACCGCACCCTCGCCACCGCCTCCCGCCCTATGTCCGACACCGTCCGCTCCCAGCTCCGCGAACTCCTCCAGTACACCGCCGCGGCCGGTACGGCGGCCGAGGCGATGGCGGGCCTCGGCCCCGACTACGGCGCGAAGACCGGCTCCGCCGAGGTCGACGGCCAGAAGCAGCCCAACGGCTGGTTCACCGCCTGGAAAGGCGACCTCGCCTCCGCCGGAGTCGTCCAGGAAGGCGGCCACGGCAGCGAGTCGGCGGGACCGATCGTGGCGGCCCTGCTCAAGGCGGGCAGCAGCTGAGGCTGCCGACGATCAGCGGCGTACGAGGGGCGTCTTCTCGTACGACTCCGGCGACGGGTCCAGACACCAGTCGAGCATCGACGGCCAGGAACCGTAGCCCGAGTCGGGGTTGAGATGGGCCTCGCCCGTGAGGACGTCGGCGGGCAGGGCGAGCGGTTCGGCGTACGCCGTGGTCGCGCCCTGCGGGCAGTACGGGTCGTTGTCACTGCCGACGAGCCGGGTGTACGAGGCGGCCGCGGCCAGTCGCTCGGGCGCGAGCGGCGGCGGGGCGAACTCGGCGATCTCCTCGTGCTCCCGGGCGAACTCCGGGGACGGCGGGGCGACGAGAAGAACCCGGTCCACGGGGGCGGACAGTACGTCGTCCCGGGCCACCGCGTGCAGCCACAGCAGACAGGCCAGGCTGTGGCAGACGACGGTGACCCGTCTGCCCGCCAACTCCCCCAGCAGCGCGTCCAGTTCCGCCAGCCAGCGCTCCAGGTCCGGGTCGTCCGGCTCCGGCAGCTGCGGGTACGCGACCTCGTGGCCCAGGTCGGTGAGGCGGTCGGCGAGCCAGTGCTGCCAGTGGCCTACGGGGCGGTGGTTCTGCCAGCCGTGGAGAATCAAAAAGGCGCGACTGTTTTCTACCGGGCTCGGCGAAGTCTCTGTCATGCCCCGATCGTCAACGAAACCGATCACTCGGGTCCAGTGCCGTCTCTATGGCTGGAAGGTTTCTCGCCCCCGCGGAGGGGCTGCGCCGCTTCGCCGCCCGCCTGAGAGCTCGGTCCGGTCGGTGGGTTGGCGGGTGCGGGTAGGTGGGGGCTTGTCGCGCAGTTCC
>NZ_VTHJ01000020.1:16164-135759 GCF_008386495.1 Streptomyces tailanensis
CGAACGCCGCGCAGGACACCGAGGGTTCCGGAGCCCACCCCCGTTTCGCCGAGGCACTCGCCACGCTGGGCCTCGCCGAACTGCACGCCGAGATCCGCCGCTTCCCCGAAGCGACCCGCACCGCCGCCGAGGCCGCCGCGGCGCTCGGCTGCGAGCTGAGCGAGATCTGCAAGTCCCTGATCTTCGCCGCGGACGGCGTCCCCGTACTGGTCCTCATGGACGGCGCGTCCAGGGTCGACGTGGAGCTGGTCCGGCAGGAACTGGGCGCCGAGAAGGTCACCCGGGCCAAGGCCGACGTCGTACGGGAGACCACGGGGTACGCCATCGGCGGCGTCCCGCCCTTCGGGCACCGGACCAGGACGCGCGTACTCGCCGACCGTTCCCTGCTCGACCACACCATCGTCTGGGCCGCGGCCGGCACGCCGTACACCGTCTTCCCCATGGACCCCAAGACGCTGATCGCCCACGCCAGCGCCACCCTGGTGGACGTGCGCGAGCAGGGCGGCGCGTGACGCCGCTGGTCACCGTGGCGGTGCTGCTCGCCGCGGTCACCCACGCCAGCTGGAACGCGATAGCCCACAAGATCACGGACAAGCTGGTCGGTTTCACGCTGATATCCGGCGGCGGCGCGCTGATCGGTTTGGCGGCGCTGCCGTTCGTACCGTTCCCGGAGCCCGGCGCGTGGCCGTATCTGATCGCCTCCGTGGTGATCCATCTCGTCTACTACGTGCTGCTGATGACGTCCTTCAAGCTGGGCGACTTCGGCCAGGCGTACCCCCTCGCACGCGGCTCCGCCCCCCTCGTCGTCACCGTCCTCGCCGCCGTCTTCGCGCACGAGGTGCCGGACGGCTGGGCGGCGGCCGGCATTCTGCTGAGCTGCGCCGGGCTGACCGGGGTCGCGCTGTGGGGCCTGCGCGGGAGCCGGCCGCACTGGGCGGCGATCGGGGCGGCGCTGGCCACGGGCCTGTCGATCGCGGCGTACACGGTGGTGGACGGCCTGGGCGTACGGGCCTCGGGGTCCTCGATGAGCTATATCGCCTGGCTGATGGCGCTGGAGGGGCTGGCGATCCCGGCGTACGCGATCTGGCACTGGCGCGGGCAGACCGTCACGCTGCTCCGCCCGTACGCCGGCGTGGGTCTGCTGGGCGCCGCGCTGTCCGTGGCGGCGTACGGCCTGGTGCTGTGGGCCCAGACGAAGGCGGAACTGGCGCCGATCGCGGCGCTGCGGGAGTCGTCGATCATCGTCGGGGCGGCGATCGGGGCGGTGTTCTTCAAGGAACGGTTCGGGACCCCGCGCATGGTGGCGGCGGGGTTGTTGGTGGTGGGGATCGGGCTGATGCTGCGGGCCGGATAGGGGGCCGACCCAAGCTGCCGGTGTCGCCGCCGTACTCCTCTTCGCGGCCGCCTGCGGATCGGGTGACTCCGATTCGTCGTCGTCATCATCCTCGGCCTCGGCTTCGGCCTCCACGTCATCGGGCTCGGGTTCGGGCGGGGGCAAGGCGGCCACGCAGGTGCCGACCGCGACCGAGGCGTTCCTGGCCACCTTGTCGGCCTGGGACTGATCCTGGTCAGCGCCAGTACGACGCTGCAGAGGTTCCGGCGCCCGGGCGACAGCCCGCTCATCCGGCGGCTGCCGACGGTCTCGGCAGCCGTCGTGACCGGCCTGGGCCTGACGATCGCGATCAGCGGAGTCGGTTCTCTGCTGGGCCAGGCCGTGCATCGGCGGGCGTGGAGGGGCACTCTGGAAGCAGCGGTTCCGGAGGTGATCGTCATGATGCACACCGCTGTCGGATGGCATGTCGAGCTGGAATTCCAGGAGGACAATCAGCGCACGCGGGCGGCGGCCCTCGTACGGCTCCCCGACGGGAAAGAGGTACGGGCCAACGGCTACGCCAGCCGCCACCACACCGACCCCAATCAGCCCCGGGTCGGCGAGGAAATAGCAGGAGCCAGGGCCTTGAACGAGCTCGCCATGAAGCTCCTCACCAAGGCCCACGACGAAATAGACGAGGCATCGGGCCGCACGTCGCACCCGATAGCCCTCTGAGTCAGGTCGAACCCGGCCGTCCCAACTGCCCGCCGCCACGCCCCGCGCAGCGGCGGGCAGCCATGCCGCAGACGCAGCGGCACCCGGCTCGCGCCGGTAAGCGAGACCCCGCCCCGACCGGCTTGAGCTCCGGGTGCCCAACTCCCCACGGCAACCCCTGTGGTTGACTACGGCCGTGCTGCACGAGTTGGTCTTCCGGACCGTGGATCTGCCGGTGGCCGACCGGTTCGACGCCTGGTCGGAGCTGATGAGCCGCACGCACGCGCCCATGCTGCTGGCCCCCACGACCCCCGCCCCGGCCGACGGCTACCGCGCCCACCAACGCCTCATCGCCCTCGGTGACGTGACGGTCTGGCCGGCCACCTTCGACCCGATCGTCTTCCGCCGCACCCCGAAGCTGATCCGCCGCTCCGACCCGGAGACCTTCCACCTGTCCCTCCTCCTCCGCGGCGAGGGCGCGGCCAGCTGGGGCAGGGAACAGGTCGCGTACGAGATCCAGGACTTCCACGTCAGCTGTTCGTCGATGGCGTTCGAGGTGCAGACCGGCACCGAACCGGTCACCACGGTCGGGGTGGAGATACCGCGCTCGCTCGTCGCCCTGCCCGCGCACAAGGCGGACCAGGTGATCGGGAGCAGGTTGTCGGGGCGGGAGGGCATCGGGACGCTGCTGGCGCAGTTCCTGATGCAGCTGGCGGCGGACACCGGCCCGTACCGTCCGTCCGACGCCCCCCGTCTCGGCACGGTCGCCGCCGACCTCGTCACCGCGCTCTTCGCCCACGCCGTCGACACCGACCCGCGGCTGCCGCCGGAGGCCCACGGCCGGACCCTGACCCTGAACATCAAGGCGTTCGTACGACGGCACCTGGGCGACCCCGAGCTGACCCCCACGGCCGTCGCCTCCGCGCACCACATCTCACGCAGCTATCTGCACCGCCTCTTCCAGGCCGAGGGGCTCACCGTCGCCGCGTACATCCGTGACCAGCGGCTTCGCAACGCCCACCGCGATCTCACCGACCCGGATCCGGTCCTGCGCGCCACGCCGGTCCATGTGATCGGGGCGCGCTGGGGGTTTCCGCGCGCCGCCGAGTTCAGCAGGGCGTTCCGGGCGGCGTACGGCATACCGCCGAGCGAGGTGCGACGTGGCGCCGCCGTGCGGAGCAGTGGACGCGCTGCCAAGTGACTGTGGACCGGTCGCCAACGACAAAACGGGGATCTTCCGCGCATCCTGGTGACCGCCGCGGAGGGCGGCCGTCCGGATCATCGGGACCGGGCCAGGACACCAGCGGGGGAGCCCTGGGCCGGTCCGGTCGCTCAACCGGACGGTCGCTCTCCGCTCCGCGGGCGGAGCCGGGCGCCTTATAGCTCGGGGACGACTGTGATTTCGCGACTGCGGGCCGTATGTGGTTGCTCGCGCCCACGCGGCGGAGCCGCATATCGATACAGCCCCGCGCCCCTACGGGGCGCGCAGCGCAGCCCGTACCGCCCTCACCAGCGCCTGTGCCCTCGGGTCCGCCGTCACCGTTTTGCGGTAGCCGTTCGTCACATAGCCGAACGCGATGCCGGACTCGGGGTCGGCGAAGCCGAGGGGGCCGCCTCGGCCGGGGTGGCCGAAGGAGCCGGGGCCGAGGAGGGGTGACGCGCTGCCGTGGAGCATGTAGCCGAGGCCGAAGCGGGTGTTGATGACGAGGGTGCGGTCGGGGCCGGCCGACTCCTCCGCACGGGCCGCCTCCATGGTCGCCCTACCGAACAGCCTCACCCCGTCGACCTCCCCGATCAGCGCCGCGTAGAAGCGGGCCAGGCCGTTCGCCGTGGCTATGCCGTTCGCCGCGGGGAGGGCCGACGCGCGGTACGCGGGGTCGTTCTGGTCGGGGAACGGGGTGATCGCGGCGAAGGCGCGGCGGGTGAGGGAGCCGGGGTCGTCGTAGGCCTCGGTGACAACGCGCTTGGCGCGGACCCGCGGCGCCCCGGCGGGCTCGGGCTCCGCCTCCAGACGCCCCGCGCGCCCCACCCGGCCCTCCGCCGCGACGGCCTCCGGCAGGCCCAGCCACAGATCGAGACCCAGCGGGGCGGCGATCTCCGACGCGATCCACTCACCCGTGCCCCGGCCCGTCACGCGTCGCACCAGTTCGTCCAGCATCCAGCCGTACGTCAGCGGGTGGTAGCCGTGGTCGGTGCCCGGCTCCCACGCGGGGGTCTGCGCGGCGACGGCCTCGGGGCCCCGGCGCGGGTCGAGCGCCTCGCCGGGAGTGAGGGGGCGGTCGAGGACCGGGAGCCCGGCCCGGTGGTTCAGCACATGCCTCACCAGCACCCGGTCCTTGCCCTGCGCCTTGAACTCCGGCCAGTACCGGCCCACCGGCGCGTCCAGGTCCAACTCCCCGCGCTCGGCCAGCATCAGCGGTACGGCGGCGGCGACGCCCTTCGTGGCCGAGCGCATGATCTGGGCGGTGCCGTGCCGCCAGGGCCGGCCCCCGTCCCCGTCCACATCCTGGGTGCCGGCCCAGAGGTCGACGACCTTGCGGCCGTGCCGGTGGACGACGACCGCCGCGCCCCGCTCGCCGAGCGTGTCGAAGTTGCGTACGAACGCCTCCCTGACCGGCTCGAAGCCCTCGGCCACCACGCCGTTCACGTCCACGCCCGTACTCCCAGTTCGTTCACCCATCGCCACTTACGGCCATGGGTGCAACGCCCGGCCGAAGCCAAGGATTCCTCAGCCCAGCAGGATCAGCCCAGCAGGATCGAGACGTCGATGTTGTTCCGGGTCGCGTTCGAGTACGGGCAGACCTGGTGGGCCGCGTCCACCAGCTTGGTCGCGATGTCCTGGTCGATGACCGGGAGGGAGACGCTGAGGGCGACCGCGAGGCCGTAGCCGCGCTGCTTGTTGGGGCCGATACCGACCTTGGCGGCGACGGTGGAACCGGTGAGGTCGTAGCCCTCACGGCGGCCCACCAGCACGAGCGCGTTGTGGAAGCAGGAGCTGTACCCGGCGGCGAACAACTGCTCGGGATTGGTGCCGTCACCGTCGCCGCCCAGCTGCGGCGGCATCGCGACCTTGAGGTCGATCTGACCGTCCTGGCTGGTGATGTACCCGTCCCGGCCGCCGTGCGCGGTGGCCTCGGCGACGTACATGATCTTCGTAGGACGAGTGTCGACGGCGGCAGGGTCAGCTGCGGCGGTGTCGGCTGCGGCGTCGTCGGTCATGAACGGCCTCCCCCGTAATCCGGTGCGCACGAATACATCGCGCACAAGGTACCGGCCGGTAGGAACCCTTAAGTTACCCAGGGGTAGTAACCATAGGTAACCCAAGGTCACCGCTCGACGGCCCGGACCGACCGCGGATCGACCGATCGCGGATCGACCGATCGCGGATCGAACCCGAAGGGCAGCTCCAGCCGATGCGCCCGCATCAGCTCGTCGTCGCCCAGCAGCGCGCCGGTCGCCCCGTCGGCCGCGATGACCCCCTCGCTGAGGATCAGCGAACGCGGGCACAGTTCCAGGGCGTACGGCAGGTCGTGCGTGACCATGAGGACGGTGACGTCCAACGACCGCAGGATGTCGGCGAGTTCGCGCCGCGAGGCCGGGTCGAGGTTGGAGGACGGCTCGTCGAGGACGAGGATCTCCGGCTCCATGGCGAGCACGGTGGCCACGGCGACGCGGCGCCGCTGGCCGAAGGAGAGGTGGTGCGGCGGCCGTTCCTTGAACCCGGCCATGCCGACCTGCTCAAGAGCCCTGTCCACGCGGGCCTCCAGCTCGGCGCCCTTCACCCCCGCCGCGGCCGGCCCGAAGGCCACGTCCTCCCGCACGGTCGGCATGAAGAGCTGGTCGTCGGGGTCCTGGAAGACGATGCCGACCTTGCGCCGGATCTCGGCCATGTGCCGCTTGCCGACCGGCAGTCCGGCGACGGTGACCGTCCCGGCGCCGGCGGTGAGGATGCCGTTGAGGTGCAGTACGAGGGTGGTCTTGCCGGCGCCGTTCGGCCCGAGCAGCGCGACCCGCTCGCCCCGGCCGATGCTGAAGTCGACACCGAAGAGGGCCTGGTGGCCGTCGGGGTAGGCGAACGCGAGCCCGGCGACTTCAAGGGACGGGGCAGCAAAGTCCATGGAGGGGGTCACAGGTTCCATCCCAGCAGACATACGACGAGCGCGGCGAACGGGAGGGCGAAGGCGTACGACCACTGCGCCCGGGACGCGGTCACCTCGTCGATGACGGGCATGCTGCCCGCGTACCCCCGGCTGATCATGGCCAGATGGACGCGCTCGCCCCGCTCGTAGGAGCGGATGAACAGCGCCCCGGCGGACTTGGCGAGCACACCCCAGTGCCGTACGCCGCTCGCCTCGAACCCGCGCGACTCCCGCGCGATCCGCATCCGTCGCATCTCATCGGCGATGACGTCCCCGTACCGGATCATGAAGGACGCGATCTGGACGAGCAGCGGCGGGAGTTTGAGCCGTTGCAGGCCCAGCAGGAGTTCCCGCAGTTCGGTGGTGGCGGCGAGGAGGACGGAGGCGGCGACGCCCAGCGTGCCCTTGGCGAGGACGTTCCAGGCGCCCCACAGCCCGCTGACGCTCAGCGACATCCCGAGGACCTCGACGCGCTCGCCCTGTGCCACGAACGGCATGAGCACGGCGAACGCGACGAACGGGATCTCGATCAGCAGCCGTCGCAGCAGAAACCCGGCGGGCACGCGGGCCACGGCCGCGACCACGCCGAGCAGCACGGCGTACAGCCCGAACGCCCACATCGCCTCCCGCGGCGTCGACACCACGACCACCACGAAGGCGAAGACGGCCGCGAGTTTGGTGTGCGGCGGCAGGGCGTGCACGGGCGAGTGCGCGTGCCGGTAGAGCTTGTGGGCGTGGCCGGCGCCCATGTCAGACGTTCTCGGGAACGGAGGTGGGAGAGCAGTCCTCGCCGGTACGCCGCTTGCGTACGGCCCAGAAGACACCGGTCCCGGCGACGATCGTGACGCCGACACCGATCACGCCCGCGAGTCCGCCGGAGAGACGGGAGTTGGTGAGGCCCTCGACGCCGTAGTCGGCGAGCGGGGAGTCGGCGGCGGCGTGGTCCTCGGCCTTGGCGTCGATGCCCTTGTCGGCGGCGACCTTCTCCAGACCGTCCGGGTCGGCGGAGGCGTAGAAACTGACGACACCGGCGAGGAGGAGCGAGACGCCGAGTCCGGCGAGGAGGAACTTGCGGGACGAGCGGGCGGCCACGGCCACTGGCTCCGGCCGGGCGGCGGGCGCGTCGACGAGCTCGCCGTTCACGCGCAGCTTCAGCGGGGCGGTCAGGCCGCGGGCCCCGTACACCAGATCCGGGCGCACGGCGATGACGGCGCCGACGGTGAGGGCGGTGATCGCGGCCTCGCCCATGCCGATGAGGGTGTGGACGCCGACCATGGCGGTGAGAACCGAGCCGATCGGTACGTCGGTGGTGCCGCCGACCGCGTAGACGAGGGTGAAGACGGCGGCCGCGGCGGGCACGGAGAGCAGGGCGGCGATGAAGGCGGAGGCGGTGACGGAGGGCCGCTTCTTCGGCAGCACCTTCACGAGCCCCCGGAAGACGGCGTACGCGACGACGACCGTGACGACCGCCATGACGCTGATGTTCACGCCGAGGGCGGTGAGGCCGCCGTCCGCGAAGAGGATGCCCTGCATCAGCAGCACCACGGACACGCACAGGACCCCTGTATAGGGGCCCACGAGTATCGCGGCCAGCGCCCCGCCGAGCAGATGTCCGCTGGTCCCGGCCGCGACCGGGAAGTTCAGCATCTGCACGGCGAAGATGAACGCGGCGACGAGCCCGGCGAGCGGCGCCGTCCGCTCGTCCAGCTCGCGCCGGGCCCCGCGCAGGCTGACGGCGACCGCACCGGCGGCGACGACTCCGGCGACCGCCGAGACGGGGGCGTTGATGAATCCGTCGGGGACGTGCATACGAGGGCTCGCTTCGGGACGCGGATGGCTGGACGGGACCCAGATGACCGGAACGGCTGGGACCTTACGATGATAGAGCTTTATTGCAACTTCATCGCAAGAGCGTCTCGTAACCGATTAGCGAACAGGTTGCCCCAGGGGCACCACGCGGAAAATATGCGACATTGGACATGAAAGAGGCAGCTGACAGCGGATTCACAGCTTCTGCTTGGGTCACTCAGCGTGAGGACGTGAGGAGCCGACCGATGTCTGTCACCGTCGAGCAGTACGCCCGGGCCCATGTCGTCACCGACTCCCCCGAGAACCGGGACACCGTGCCGGTCCTCCTCCGCTACGACCCCGACGACGCGCCTTCCGCCGTCCACGTCGACCTCCCCGGCCCGCACGAGTGGACCTTCCCCCGCGACCTCCTCGAACGCGGCCTGCGCGCCCCCACCACCGCCGGCCCCGTGAGCATCTGGCCCTGCGGTCGCGTCCAGGCCGTCATGGAGTTCCACTCCGCGCAGGGTGTCGAGGTGATGCAGTTCGACACGAAGGCGCTGCTGCGGTTCCTGCGGCGGACGTATACGGCGACGGGGGCACCGGTGGCGCGCTGAGTGCCGTCCGTGATCGCTGGGCAGGGTCTCCAATGGTGCAGCCATTGGCTTCGGGAAGCCGCGGAAAGCTGATTCCGGATCGGGCGTAACCACGCTGTCACGTATGACCGGGCTGGTGCCCCTGTGGTCCCTCGACCGGATGTGGGTGGTGCGGCACGGGCAGAGCACGGCGAACGCCGGGCGCGCTACGCGCCCGCTCCCCCGAGGAGCCGGGCGCGGCGCGCCCGGCTGGGCGACTGGTACTACCGTCCACCGGGCGGCGAGGCCCTGACCGATGTGGTGCTGCGGGTACGGAACCTCATCACGGAGCTGGACCGGGCCGCCCCCGGACGGCGCGTCCTGCTGGTCGCCCACGACGCGATCGCCGTCGCCGTCCGCCTCGTACTGGCCGGACTGGGCGCGTCGCCCCCCGCCCAGCTGCCCCCCCCGTCCCCAACACCTCGGTCTCGCGCTGGGACAACAACGGGGGACGGCTGCGGCTGGCGCGCTGGGGCGACACGGCGCACCTCGGCTGAGGCCAGGCCCGGGTTACACGGGCACGGTGAGGGTCGCCGTGTAGCCCTTGTCCGTGCTGCCCTCGATGGTGGCGAGCTGCTGGTCGTAGCCGTCGCTGAAGATGTTGTCGGTCTCCAGGGAGAGCTGGCTCAGGTTCTGGACGCTCTGGCTGTAGCCGTCCGTCGCAAACACGGTGTCGCAGACGTCCTTGGGGAAGGCGAGCTGCGAGGTGGCGACGATGTTCTGGGCGGCGGTGGCGTCGTCCAGGCTGCCGTACACCTCGAAGTGGATGTGCGGCCAGCGGCCCGTGTAGCAGGCGGGGAAGATCGACGTGAAGGTGACCTGGCCCTTGTCGTCGGTTTCCTGGACGCCGCGCAGGTAGTTCTCCTCGGTGACGCCCTCGGAGTAGAGGGAGTAGTTGCCCTCCCGGTCGCAGTGCCAGAGGTAGACGGCGGCGCCCTCCTTGGGCGTCTCGCACCCGGAGGCCTGGTCCACGACGGTCAGGGTGATCGTCAGCGGAATGCCCTCGGCGACACCGCTCGCCGAACCGAAGCTCTTCGTGATGTCGCTGCGCACGACACCGCTCTCCTTGAGGACGTTGACGCCGTTCGACCCGTCACCGGGGTACGGCCCGGCCGTCTCGTTCGGAATGGTCTCGCAGGCGGCGTCGGAGGAGCCGGAGGAGGAGGTACCGGAGGAGGACGACGAGGACGAGCTCGACGAGGCGGTGCTCGACTCGTCCGACGAACAGGCCGCCAGCAGCGGGGCCATGCTCGCGCCGGCGAGCAGCCTGATCATGCGGCGGCGGGCGAACATGGGGATGTCGTGGGCGAGCCCACCGTCGATCTCGTGCTCGTGCTCGTGGTGGTGTCCGATGGGTGCTTTGCTCATGATGTCGAACCGCGCTTTCCAAATGTTCCCGTCATGGAATGCGCGTGATGCTATGAGCGCTTCCTGTGCGCTTACCAGGTATCCACCATGGGTCCCTTGTCAACGCATCCGGTACGACCGGCGCGTCCGGCAGCGCCGACAGGGCATCGGACTTGCTGAGCCAGCTGTCGAACACACCGCGGAACAGCGGGTGGTGGTCCTGGGTCGACAGTGAACGCCGCACGGTAGCCATGACATCCCCTTCTCAGGTCTTGTCGCTCGCAGTTCAGGTCCTACCGAACCGAAGCTACTGAGAATTGGCTCGCTGCTACTGTCCAATGTCATGCGGGAATCACAGACCAATCCACCGACCAATCTGGCGGGAGATCTCCTGCTCCACCTGGACGACCGACCCGGCGAAGGACCGCTACCGCTGCACGAGCGGGTGAAGCGGGCGCTGCGCAGGGCGATCAGGGAGGGCCGTATCGAGGTCGGCACCGCCCTCCCGCCCAGCCGGCAACTCGCCGCCGACCTCGGCTGTTCACGCTGGGCGGTGACCGAGGCGTACAGCCAGCTCGTGGCCGAGGGATACCTGGAGGCCCGGACGGGCTCCGCGACCCGCGTGCGCTGGTCGAACACCGCCGAAGCCGACGCCCGACGCCGTACGACACACCCCGCCACCGAGGCCCGCTACGACCTCGCACCGGGCCTGCCGGATCTGCGCGCGTTCCCCCGACGCCGCTGGGCGGACGCCGTCCGCGCGCAGGTGACGACGGCGGCGTTCACGGAGTTCGACTACCCGCCGCCCGGCGGTCATGTCCGCCTCAGACGTCTGCTGGCCGAGTACCTGGCCCGCTCCCGAGACGTCTCCGCAACCGCGCAGGACATAACGATGTGTACGAGCGTGACGGACGGAGTACGACGCATCTGCCACGCCCTGCGCGCTCAGGGCATCACGGCGGTCGGATGCGAGGAACCAGGCTGGACACGCCTACGTGAGGTGATCCGAGCCGCGGGCCTGACTCCGGTCCCCATCCGCACGGACGAAGACGGCCTGCGCACAGACGACCTGGCCGGACACATCGGCCTACGGGCCGTACTGACCACCCCGGCGCACCAGTTCCCCCTCGGCACGGTCCTGGTCCCCGAACGACGCGCCGCCCTGCTGCACTGGGCCCGCCAGGTGGACGGCGTCGTACTGGAGGACGACTACGACGCGGAGTTCCGTTACGACCGCCGCCCGGTCGCAGCGATCCAGGGCATGGACCCGTCCCGGGTCATCCTCTTCAAATCGCTCAGCAAGATCCTCTCCCCCGCGCTCGGCATCGGCTGGATCGTCGCCCCACCCCGCTGGACCAACCACCTCCACGAAACCGACCAGGCGGCGACCCAGCCGTCAACGATCGACCAACTGGCCTTCGCCACGCTGCTGGAATCCGGCGCGTACGACCGCCACCTACGGGCCTGCCGCCGGCGCTACCGCAACCGCCGTGACGCCCTGGTCCAGGCCCTGGCCGCCGAAATGAGCGGCGACATGATCTCCGGCATCGCAGCCGGCCTCCACCTCATCCTCCGCCTGCCCCCGACCGTGAACCCCGCGTCCGTGGTCAGTGCGGCAGCCACCCGCTCCGTACGAGTCGCCGACCTCGCCGCGTACCACGCCACCGACGCCCACACCGACCACGGCCTGGTCCTCGGCTACGGCAACTTGGCCGACGGCATGGTGACCGAGGCGGTACGGCGGCTTCGCGAGGCGATCGAGGAGAGCCGATAGCGCGCGAGGCGCTCCGCGGTCACGACGCAGCCGACAGCATCACGATCAGAAACAGCACGACAGGCGCACCAAGCATCGTGGCCAGGTGGGCGAGCAGGGTCCGGCCCATGCCCAACACCGAGAACAGCACCAGCCCACCCACGAGCCAGTAACCGTAGATCCGGCCGGCGACACCCCAGGCGTCGGCCTCCTCTTCGCGGGTCGTGGGCTCGAGGAACAGCACCCCGACCGCCGTCAGGAGAAGAACCCCGCACAGCAACAGGTCCCCCACCCCCCACGACGACCGCGACCGGTCTGTCCGCTGGGCGGACTATGTCACGCACGGCTGACATACGAGACGAAGTCGGCCCAGGCAGTGGCGGCAAGACCCACGACTACCCCCTGCTCGGCATCCCCATCTACGCGATCTTCGACCCTCGTACCGGTGAAGGCGCCGTCCTCACCGACATCCACCCCACCCCCGACGGCCCCCGCTACGCGACCCGCAAGGACTTTCTCTACGGTGAGGACGTCACCATCGGCGACTGGACGATCCCGACGGATGACCTCCCGCGTTACCCGGACAAGCACAAGACCAAGTAGCACCCACTGGGGGGGAGCCACCCACCCCAGCACCCCCTCAAGCCACCAACCCCCGAACCTCCTCCCCCACAAACCGCACGAACCCCTCCGGGTCCGGTTCATCCCCCGTCGGCTGAAGGATCACCGTGTCCGCGCCGGCCTCGGCCAACCGCTGCACGGCCTTGGCGACAGCGCCCGCGTCCCCGGCGACGCCGAGATCCGGGACGGAGTCCAGCCCCTCGGCCACCAGTTCGGCGCGGAGGCGGGCGGTGGCGTCCGGGCCGGTGGCTGTGAGGAGGTAGACGGCCACCTCGTGCGGGTCGGTACGGTCGGCCGACTCCCGGCCCTCGTCGATGAGTTGGCGTGCCCGGCGGACGCCGTCCGGGGGCGTCCCCGCGTGCAGGATCGTGCCGTCCGCCGCCTCCCCGGTCAGGCGCAACGTACGCGGACCGGTGGCACCGGCGAGTACCGGTACGGCAGCCTCCGGGGGCCAGTCCAAGGCGACGTCGTCCAGCTTGACGTAGCGGCCGTCGACCGAAACCCGCTCGCCGCGCAGCAACGCACGTAGCGCCGCCAGATGTTCGCGGAGCAGCATCAGCGGGGACTCGACCCGCGCTCCGACCTGGCCCATCCAGTCCTGCACGCCATGCCCGACGCCGACGATGGCGCGGCCGCCCGGGAACATGCGGTGGAGGGTGGCCACCTCCATCGCGGTGATGGCGACGTTGCGGAGCGGGACCGGCAGGAGGCCTACGCCGATCCGTACCCGTTCGGTCCAGGCGAGGGCGGCCGCCGCCGTCGAGAGGCCGCCCTCCCTGAAGCAGTCCTCCCACAGCCAGAGTTCTTCCAGGCCTGACTCGTCCGCGAGGCGGGCGACCTCGCGGAGGCGCTCGGGGGGCAGTTGGGGGCGGAACACGGCACCGAGTCCAGTCATGGGGTACTTCCTGTCCGCCGGGCGGGCGGGGCATACACGCCCGCCGGGCAGGAAGTCCCTCACTTCACGCAGGAAGCCGGTGAGGGCTCCCGTCCCCACGGGCCCTCACCGGCTGGTCCTACCCGGAAGCGGTCGCGTCAGGCGCGTACCAGTTCCTCGTCCTTGTCCTCTCCTGCTTCATCGGACTCGTCGGCGTTCTCCGGCGCGTCGTCCTGCGTCCGCAGGCCCTCGCCCTCCACGTCTACGTTCGGCAGGGCGCGGTCCAGCCACTTCGGCAGCCACCAGGCCTTGTCGCCGAGGAGGGCGAGTACGGCGGGGACGATGGCCATGCGGACCACGAACGCGTCGAAGAAGACGGCGATCGCGAGGCCGAAGCCGATCATCTTCACCATCGACTCGCTGGAGGTGATGAAGCCCGCGAAGACCGCCATCATGATGATCGCCGCGGCCGTCACCACGCGGGCGCCGTGCCTGAAGCCGGTCACGACGGCCTGGGTGGGCTTCTCCCCGTGGACGTACGCCTCGCGCATGCGGGTGACGAGGAAGACCTCGTAGTCCATCGCCAGGCCGAAGACGACGCCCACCATGAAGATCGGCATCATCGCCATGATCGGGCCGGTCTCCTCGACGCCGATGACGCCCGACAGCCAGCCCCACTGGAAGACCGCGACGACGGCGCCCAGCGCGGCGAGCACGCTCAGCAGGAAGCCGAGGGCCGCCTTCAGAGGGACCAGGATCGAGCGGAAGACCAGGATGAGGAGGAGGAAGGCAAGGCCGACGACGAGACCCAGGTACGGGATCAGGGCGTCGTTCAACTTCTGCGAGAAGTCGATGTTCATCGCCGTGGTGCCGGTGACCAGCACCTCCGCGTCCGTGTCGGCCTTGATGCCGGCGCCGACGTCACGGATGGAGTGGACCAGGTCCTCGGTCTGGGTCGAGGAGGGCTTGGAGTCCGGGATGACGGTGATGATGAAGGTGTCCCCGGCCTTGTTGGGCGTCGCCGGGGTCACCGTCACGACGTCCTTCAGGCCCTTGATCTCGTCGCCCACCTTGGTGGCGGCCGCCTGCGGGTCGGCGCTGGCGCCGGCGTCGACCACGAGCATCAACGGGCCGTTGAAACCGGGGCCGAAGCCCTCCGACAGGAGGTCGTAGGCGCGGCGCTGGGTGGTGGACGTGGGCTGCGAGCCGTCGTCGGGCAGGCCCAGTTCCAGCGAGGTGGCCGGGACCGCTACGGCGCCGAGGCCGACGATCCCGAGGAGCAGTACGGCGACGGGGCGACGGACGACGAAGCTCGCCCAGCGCGTACCCATGTTGGGCTTGGCCTGCTGTCCCTGGCTCTCCGGGGTCGCGGCCTTCCTGCGGCCGAACCGCTTGCCCTTCGCACCCACCGGCTGGACCTTCTTGCCCGCATAGCCGAGCAGGGCCGGGATCATGGTCAGGGCGATCAGTACGGCGATGACGACCGTGCCCGCCGCCGCGACGCCCATCTTGGTCAGCATCGGGACACCGACGACCGAGAGGCCGGCCAGGGCGATCACGACCGTCAGGCCCGCGAAGACCACCGCGGAGCCCGCCGTGCCGGTGGCCCGTCCGATGGCCTCCTCACGGTCGCGGCCCTCGGCCAGCTCGGCCCGGTAGCGGGAGACGATGAAGAGGGCGTAGTCGATGCCGACCGCGAGGCCGATCATCGCCGCCAGCGTGGACGTGGTGGAGCCCAGATCCAGGGCGTTGGCGAGGGCGGTGATGGTGGCGACGCCGATGCCCACGCCGATGATCGCCGTCAGCAGCGGCAGTCCGGCCGCGACCAGCGAGCCCAGGGTGATCACGAGGACGACCGCGGCGATGGCGATACCGATGATCTCGCCGACCCCGGCCTCCGCGGCCGCCTGCAGCGCATCACCGCCGACGTCGACGGTCAGCCCGTCGTCCCGCGCGTGCTGCGCCGCCTCGTTCAGGGCCTCCCGCGACGACTCCTTCAGCTCCATGCCGGGGACGTCGTAGCTCACCTGCAGGTAGGCGACCGTGCCGTCCTGGGAGACGGCCTGGCTCTGGTACGGGTCGGTGACGGAGGCGACCTCGGAGCCGGTGCCCAGCTCCTTGACGGTCTCCTCGACGCTCGCCTTGTTGGCGGCGTCCGTCATCTTCTCGCCCTCGGGGGCCTTGAAGACGACCCGGGCGGTGCCGCCGTCGGCGCTCATGCCGGGGAAGCGCTCGTCCAGCAGGTCGAAGGCCCTCTGCGCCTCGGTGCCGGGGATGGAGAAGGAGGTCGAGCCCGCGGAGGGCGCGGTGGCGGCGCCGACGCCCGCGAGCGTCAGCAGAGCCACCCAGAGGAGGGCGACGAAGCGTCGTCGCCGGAAGGCGAGACGGCCCAGTTTGTAGAGGAATGTGGCCACGGGGCGTACTCCCGTTCAGGTCGTGGACGTGCAGGAGGGCAGGACGGATCAGCCCATGCCAAAGGCGGGGATGGGAAAGAGAGGCAGGGGTGATCAGCCCGACGACGATGGGGGGTCCCCCCGGCCCGAGCGGAGCCGAGGGCTGGGGGAGGTGGCGTCAGGTGGGATTTCTTGCCAACTGCGGGGATTTACCGGGTGGTTGACACGCCGAGGGCAGGGAGGACCACGGCGTCGAGGTACGAACGGAGGAAGCTCTGCGTCGGCGGCTGATCGTCGATCATGCCCCGTGCGACGAAGGCACCGACGAACATGTGCAGCACATACTCGACGGCGGGGTTGTCCGGACGGACCTCACCCCGGTCGACGGCGCGCTGCACCACGCGGCGGAGCTCCGCCATCTCCGGCTCGATGATCAACTCACGGAAGGCCTTCAGCAGGTCGGGATTTCCGTGGACCGCCATGGCCAGACCCCGCATCAGCGCGTTGTTCTGTTCCATGGCGCACTCATCGGTACCACTCACCAGAGTGTGCAGATCACCCCGCAGGGATCCGGTGTCGACATCGGCGATGTTGGTGTGCGGCTTGTTGGCCCGCATCGCCTTCGCCACCAGCTCGGCCTTGCCGCCCCACTGGCGGTAGAGCGTGGCCTTGCTGGACCGGGTGCGTGCGGCCACGGCGTCCATGGTCAGGGCGTCGTAGCCGACCTCCCGGAGCAGGTCGAGGACGGCCGCGTAGAGCTCGGCCTCGCGCTCGGGCGTAAGTCGACTGCGGCGCACCGTCGCGGTCTCAGTCATCCCACTCCCCTTACTCCGGCTGCACGTTCGAGACGACAAGGCTACCGGCCGCGCGCACAAAGGCACGGGCCTAACAACCCCGCATCGCGAACGAAACGGTTTCGTACGCTTACGAAGATACCCCGAGACTCAAGAAAACGAAACCGTTTCGTACGTGCGCCGGGTCACGTGGGCTGAGTGCTCTGTGTCGCACAAGTTGCCGCGTGCCCCCACCCGGAAAAGCATGGGGAGGTGAGCGACGCCTACGAGAACACGGCCGGAACCCCCGGCTACCTCCGCTTCCCCCACCTCAGCGGCGACCTCCTCTGCTTCGTCGCCGAGGACGACCTCTGGCTGACCCGGCTCGACGGCTCGGACCGCGCCTGGCGGCTCACCGCCGACCGTACGAAGGCCGCCACGCCGCGCTTCTCGCCCGACGGCCGCGAGATCGCGTACACGAGCTGGCGCAGCATCGTCCCGGAGATCCATCTGGCGCCGGTGGACGGCGGCCGCCCCGCCCGCCGGCTCACCCACTGGGGCAGCCCCGACACGGCGGTCCGCGGCTGGGCCCCGCCCGACGAGCAGGGCCACTCGCACATCCTGGCCGTCGCCTCCCACGGCGAGCCCTTCTCGCACTTCACCTGGGCGTACAAGGTCCGCCCCGACGGCGACCCCGGCCGCAAGCTCCCCTGGGGCCCGGTCTCCGACATCCAGGTCGCCGAGATCGACGGCGAACGCAAGACCCTGCTCCTCACCGGCACCCCACCCCACGAACCGGCCTCCTGGAAGCGCTACCGGGGTGGCGCCATGGGCCGCCTCTGGCTGCACGGCGAGCGGCTGCTGGCCGACCTCGGCGGCCACCTCCACTCCCCCATGTTCGTGGGCGGCCGTATCGCCTTCCTCTCCGACCACGACGGCGTCGGCAACCTCTACTCCTGCGCGTACGACGGCTCCGACCTGCGCCGCCACACCGACCACGACGCTTTCTACGCCCGGCACGCGGCAAGCGACGGCACCCGCGTGGTGTACCAGTGCGCGGGCGACCTGTGGATCGTGGACGACCTCTCCCAGGTCTCCCTCCCCCGCCGCCTCGACGTACGGCTCGGCGGGTCGCGCACCGGCCGACGGCCGTACCAGGTACCGGCCGCGCAGCACGTCGACGGCATCTCGGTCGACGACACGGGCCGGGCGAGCGCGGTCGTCGTACACGGCAGCCTGTACTGGCTGACCCACCGCGACGGCCCCGCCCGGACCCTCACCGACACTCCCGGGGTACGCGTCCGGCTGCCCGAGATGCTCGGTTCCGGCGGCCAGGTGGCGTACGTGACCGACGCGGACGGCGAGGACGCGATCGAGATCGCCCACCTCCCCCGGGCCACCGGCGCCCGCCCACCCCGCCGCCTCGCCTCCGGCCTGCTGGGCCGGGTACTGGAAATGGTCGCGGACCCGCGGGGCGAACGCCTCGCCATCGCCTCGAACGACGGCCGCCTGCTCATTGTCGAGGTGCCGCAGGAGCCGGGCGAAGAACCCGACGAAGAACCGAAGGAAGAAGCGGGCGAAGAGGAAGGCACCGAAACGGACAAGGGACCGAACGACGCTGAAGTCCCCCAAGTCACCGAAGTCACCGAAGTCACCGAAGCCACCGAAGCCACCGAAGCCACCGAACTCATCACCTCCATCAACGGCCCCGTCCGCGACCTCGCCTTCTCCCCGGACGGCGCCTGGCTGACCTGGTCGCACCCGGGCATCGGCCGCACGCTCCGCCAGATCAAGATGGCGCGGATGAAGGACCGTTACATCGTCGACGTCACCAACGGCCGCTTCGAGGACGAGAACCCGGTGTTCACCAGCGACGGCCGCTACCTCGCCTTCCTCTCCTGGCGCGGCTTCGACCCGGTGTACGACGTCCACACGGGCGACCTCTCCTTCCCGCTCGGCTGCCGCCCGTACCTGGTCCCGCTCTCCTCGGCCACCCCCTCCCCCTTCGCCCTGAACCCGGACGGCCGCCCGGTGGCCGGGGGCATGGACCCGACGGAGGAGGAGGACACCGGTGGCGCGGTGACGGTCGAGATCGAGGGCCTGGAGAACCGCGTCACCCCCTTCCCGGTCACCGCCTCCAAGTACTCGGCGCTGCATCCGGTCGCGGGCGGCGGTCTGGTCTGGCTGCGCTGGCCGATCTCGGGCGCGCTGGGCGAGACCTTCGCCAATCCGGACGACCTGACGGGCCGCCCGACCCTCGAATACTTCAACATCACCAAGGCGAAGAGGTCCGAACTGGTCGGCCATCTCGACTGGTTCGCGGTCAGCGGCGACGGTTCACGCCTCGTGGTCGTCGACGAGGGCGACCTGCGAGCCGTCCCCTCCACCGAGTCCGGCGACGGCGACACGACCGTCTGGATCGACCTGCGCCGCATCCTGCACGAGGTCGACCCGGCGGCGGAGTGGCGCCAGTCGTACGCGGAGGCCGGCCGCCTGATCCGCGCGTACTTCTGGGACCCGGGCATGAGCGGCATCGACTGGGACGGCGTCCTCGACCAGTACCGCCCGCTGGTGGAACGGGTGGCGTCCCCCGACGAGTTCGCGGACCTGCTCCGCGAGGTCCTCGGCGAACTGGGCACCTCCCACGCGTACGTCTCCCCCGCGCGCCGCAACGAGGGCCCGCCCCACTACCAGCGCCGCCAGGGCCTGCTGGGCGCCAACTTCGTCCACAGGGACGAGGGTTGGATGATCCGCCGCATCCTCCCCGGCGACTCCTCCGACTCCAAGGCCCGCTCACCGCTGGCCGGCACGGGAATCAGGGAGGGCGCGGTGCTGACCCATGTCGACGGCCGCCCCGTGGACCCGACGACGGGGCCGTATCCGCTCCTCGCGGGCGCGGGCGGTCTGACGGTGGAGCTGACGTTCGAACCCCCGGAGGGCGAAGGCGGTTCCCGTCGCGTCGCCGTCTCCCCCCTCCTCGACGAACGCCCCCTGCGCTACCAGGACTGGGTGGCCAAACGCCGCGAAGTCGTACGCGAGCTGAGCGGCGGCCACTGCGGCTACCTCCACATCCCCGACATGGGCGGCTCGGGCTGGGCCCAGTTCAACCGCGACCTGCGCATGGAGGTGTCTCGTCCCGCCCTGATCGTCGATGTACGCGGCAACGCGGGCGGCCACATCAGCGAACTGGTCGTGGAGAAACTCACCCGCACGATCCTCGGCTGGGACCTCACCCGCAACGCCCAGCCGGTGTCGTACGCCTCCAGCGCCCCTCGTGGCCCGGTCGTCGCCCTGACCGACGAGGCGACGTCATCGGACGGCGACATGATCACGGCAGCCTTCAAACTCCTCAAGCTCGGCCCGGTGGTGGGCCTGCGCACCTGGGGCGGAGTCGTCGGCATGACCGGCCGCCACCAACTCGGCGACGGCACCGTCATCACAGTCCCCATGAACGCCGCCTGGTTCGACGCCTACGGCTGGTCCATCGAAAACCAGGGCGTAACCCCCGACCTGGAAATCGACCGCACCCCCCTGGACTGGGCAGAAGGCCGCCACCCCCAACTCCAAGCAGCGGTGACCTTGGCAATGAACCTCCTGGCAACCACCCCAGCGGCCACACCCCCCGACTACACAAACGTCCCAACCCGAACCCGCCCGAAGCTCCCACCCAGGGCGCGCTAAAAACAGGGGCTCGCATCCAGACAAGAGTGGGGCACCCTCACAATCAAAGGGCACCCCACTCCACAACTACCGCGGCGCAGCCGACTTAAATGTCGTAGTCCTGCGCCAACCGCTCCTCCGCCTCCCGCTGCTCCCGCTCAGTCTCGGTCTCCGGCCGCCGCCGCTCCCCACCCTGCCGCTGCCGCTCCCGCTCCCGCTCCTCCCGGGATCGCCGCTCCTCCGGGGACCGCCCACGCGACTCCTCGGGCGACTGCCCAGACTTCCCGCCCTGCCCGGCCTTCCGCTTCGCCTGCTGTTGCCGAAGCTGCTCGGCCTTGTCCTGGAACTGATCCTTCATGCCCATGCGATTTCACTCCCGTACTGGGTGAGGGGATCGGGCCTCAACCAGACAAACACGAGCAAACTACACACGCACGTCGATCACTCACGCTCAGTCACAGCAGCCGCAGTAGCAACAGCAGCCCCAGTGATCCCCCGCTCCCGCTCATCCGCGGCCCCACCGGCCCCCACAAGCCCCGTACGCACCCCACTCAACCGCCCCTCGACCCGCCGCACTTCCCGCGGCGCGAACGTCCCGATGAGCCCCGGCAGATACCCCCGCACGCCCTGCATCCCCCGCAGCCACCACTGCCCGTACACATGCCCGGCCCGCCGCTCGATCCCGGCGACGAGCCGGTCGACGGCCGGCCCCAGCGGATACGTCTTCCCCGCGGGCCCGGGCAACCGCTGCCGCAACACCCGCATCCCGTCGTCCTGATCGGCCCCGCGCACCATGTCCGTGTCGGTCCAGGACAGATACCCAACCCCGACCGCGACCCCCTTGTGCCCGACCTCGGCCCGCAGGCAGTGCGCGTACGCCTCGACGCCCGACTTGGACGCGCAGTACGCGGTCATCATCGGCGCCGGCGTGATCGCGGCGAGGGAGGCGATCTGCAGCAGATACCCCCGGCTCTCGATCAGCGCCGGCAGGAACACCCTCCCCGTCACCGCGGACCCAACGAGGTTGACCTCGATCACGCGCCGCCAGGCGTCCGGATCGGAGTCCACGAGCGGACCACCCACCGCCACACCGGCGTTGGCGACGACGATGTCGACCCGCCCGAAGCGCTCCTTGACCTCCTCGGCGACCCGGGCCATGGCCTCGTGGTCGGTGACGTCGGCGTGCCAGTACGCGCTCTCGCCGTACAACCGCTCCGACACCCGCCCCAGTTCGTCCGGCTCCAGCCCGACGAGCGCGACCTTCACCCCCCGCACGGAGAGCTTCCGGGCGAGGAGTTCCCCGACGCCCCGCGCGGCCCCGGTGACGACCGCGACCCGCCCTTCCAGAACGTTGCCCCTGCTCATGCCCCCGCCTCCTCCAACTCGTCCCACAACCCGTCCGGTTCGACGCGTACGTACGCCGCCGCGAGCGCCCGTATCCGCGCGGTGACCGCGTCCGGCGCCTCCACCGGCGCCATGTGCCCAACACCCGTGAGCTCGGTCACCCCCACGCAGTCCGGCAGCGCGGCGGCCAGCGCCCGCGCGTGCACGGGCGGCGTCATCCGGTCCGCCGTGCCGACGACGACGGCCGTGGGCACCGTCAACTCCCGTACGCCGTGGTCGAGATCGAGCGAGTCGAGGACGTGCGACCAGGCGTACCGTACCCGCGTGGGACACGCGTGTACGATCCGCGCGCACGCCTCGACCATCGCCGGCGCCGAACCGGGGCCCATGGTCGCGTACTTGAGGATCCGCCGGGCGATCGGCGTGACCGGCCCGAGCGGCGCCCGCGAACCGAGGATCTTCCGGGTGAGCCAGGTGCGGGCCCGTCCGGGCCGCCCGGGTACGACGAGCGCCTCGGCGACCAGCCGCGAACTGCCCGTGCTGCACAGCAGTACCGCCGCCGCGTGCTCCCGGAAGCCCGCCCGCGCCGAGGCCGCCATCAACGTCATCCCGCCCATGGAGTGCCCGGCCAGCACCGCCTTCTCGCCCGGCGCGAGCGTCGCCGCGAGCACCGCCTCCAGGTCGTCGGCGAGGGCGTCCGTGGTACACGCGGCGGAGGCGGGGCTGCGTCCGTGGCCGCGCTGGTCGTAGGCGATGACCCGGTGATCGACGGCGAGGTCCCGTATCTGCGCCGCCCAGTAGGCGGTCGAACAGGTCCAGCCGTGCGCGAGCACCACAGTGGGTGAACCCTCGGCCCCATGCACCTCGACGTGCAGCCGGGCCCCGTCGGCGGACACGGCCGTCAACTCCCGTACGGGGACGGGCGGGGCGTACGGGCCCTGCTTCACATGCATCAGTCGGGTCACGCTCCGGCCTCCACCTTGTCGGTCGTACGGGACTTGTCAGCGGCCGTCGCTGCCTGAGCACTCGCCGCCCGGAGCACCCGGTACTCACTCAGATCGACGCGCCGTGTGGCGCCGCGGAACTCCGTGGTCGTCCCCGGCCAGACGGTCGTGTTGCGGCCGTGCGCGTCGAGGTACCAGCTGGTGCAGCCGCCGGTGTTCCAGACCGTACGCTTCATCCGCTCCTGGACCCGGTGGTTCCAGGCGCGTACGGCCTCGGGGCGGGCGTCGAGCGCGACGCGGCCGCCGAGGACGTCCAACTGCCGTACGAAGTCGGCCATGTACGTGAGCTGGGCCTCGATGATCAGGATCATGCTGGAGTTCCCGAGGCCGGTGTTGGGCCCGATGATCGTCATCCAGTTCGGGAAGCCGGTGACGCAGGCCCCGCGCAGCGCCTTCGTTCCGCTGTCCGTCCAGGCCTGCGCGAGTGTCCTGCCCTCGGCGCCCACGACCCGGTCGGCGATGGGCATGTCGGTGACATGGAAGCCGGTGCCGAAGACGATCGCGTCGGCCTCCGCCGTGCTCCCATCGGCGGCGACGAGCGTGGAGCCGTCGACCCTGGCCAGCCCCGAGGCGACCACGTCGACGTTCGGCCTGGTGAGCGCCGGGTAGTACGTGTTGGACAGCAGGATCCGCTTGCAGCCGATGCGGTAGTCGGGCGTGAGCCTGGCCCGCAGCGCCGGGTCCTCGACGGCCCGGGCCATGTGCCGCTTGGCCAGCCCTTCCAGCAGGCCCAGCTCGCCCGGGTGCTTGGTGAAGGCCTGGACCTGCAACTCCCGGATGCCCCACAGCAGTCCGCGCCGGGCCTTCGCGGTGACGGGCAGCCGCCGGTGCAGCCACCGCTCGACGCCGCTGATGTCCCGGTCGACGCGCGGCAGCACCCACGGCGGGGTCCGCTGGAAGAGGGTCAGCCGGCCGACCTCGGGCTGGATCGCCGGCACGATCTGGATCGCCGACGCCCCCGTACCGATCATCGCGACCCGCTTGCCGCGCAGATCGTAGCCGTGGTCCCAGCGGGCGGAGTGGAACACCTTGCCGGGGAAGGAGTCGAGCCCCGGCAGCTCGGCCGGGATCCTCGGATCGGAGAGCGGCCCGGTGGCGGAGACGACGAAGTCGGCGCTCAGCCGCCCGCCGCTGGTCTCGATCTCCCAGCACAGTCGCTCCCCGTCCCAGGTCATCCGCTTGACCTCGGAGTGCAGACGGATGTGCGGCCGGAGCCGGAAGGTGTCCGCCACCTGCTCCAGATACGCCCGGATGTGCGCCTGCCCGGAGAAGGTGCGCGGCCAGTCGGGGTGGGGCGCGAAGGAGAACGAGTAGAGATGGGACGGCACATCACAGGCACAGCCCGGGTACGCGTTGTCCCGCCAGGTGCCGCCGACGGAACCGGCCCGCTCCAGGACGACGAAGTCGGTGATCCCTTCACGCCGCAGCCGTACGGCCGCCCCGAGCCCGCCGAAGCCGGCCCCGATCACCGCCACCCGCACACGCTCGCGTTCGGGTACGCCCCCAGGCCCCTGTGCACCCTCGGGCTCCTGCTCGCGTCCGGTCATCCCGGCACCTCCACGCCTCATCGCGCCGATCGGTCGTACCACGGTCGCACCTCATGTCCACGCCAGTAATCACTGGCGCAGTGGGAGCGTAGGGCAGGACCGTACCGATGGGTAGGGGGCGGGGAGACTGAAGTTACCGGCGGTACAACATAGGCTTCCGCCGTGGCAGAAGACGGCGAGCGACGCGAGTACCGCATGGAGGAGCTGGCCAGGGAGGCCGGCATCACCGTACGCACCCTGCGCTTCTACCGGGAGCGCAAACTGATCCCGCCGCCCCGCCGCGAGGGCCGTATCGCCTGGTACGACGACACACACCTGGCCCGCCTCCGTACGATCTCGGCCCTCCTGGAACGCGGCCACACCCTCAGCGGCATCGCCGAACTGGCCGAGGCCTTCGACCACGGCCGCGACGTGGGCGAGCTGCTGGGCCTCGGCGCCCCCACAGAGGAGACTCCGGTCCGCCTCACCCCCGAGGCACTCGCCGACCACTTCGGCGACCAGGCGACCTCGGAGAACCTCGCCACCGCCCTCGACCTCGGCTACCTCGCCACCGACGGCGGCGACATCATCCACATCAGCCGCCGCCTGCTGGACGCCTCGGCCGCCCTCGTCCGCGAGGGCATCCCCCTCGCGGACGTCCTGTCGGCCGGCCGCCGCGTACGCGAACACGCCGACGCCCTGGCGGAGTTGTTCACCGATCTGATCCTCGCCCAGGGCGGACGCACGACGGAGGACCTGCGGCGATTGCGTCCGCTCGCGAAGAGCGTCGCGGAGGCGGAGCTGTCGCTGGCCTTGGACCGCCGCCTGTCGAAGGCCCTGGACCGCCGTCTGGATCAGAGGTCGTAGACGACGGTCACCGGCGCATGGTCCGACCACCGCTCCGCGTGCGTGGCCGCCCGCTCCACGAACCCCTTGACCGCCTTGCCGGCCAGCCCGGCCGTGGCGACCTCGTAGTCGATGCGCCATCCACTGTCATTGTCGAAGGCCCGCCCGCGGTAGGACCACCATGTGTAGGGCCCCTCGACATCGGGATGCAGGGCGCGCATGACATCGACGTACGCCCCGTCCGCCGCGTCGAAGACCTGCCCCAGCCACTCCCGCTCCTCCGGCAGGAACCCGGAGTTCTTGACGTTCCCCCGCCAGTTCTTGAGGTCGGCCTCGCGGTGGGCGATGTTCCAGTCGCCGCACACGACGACCTCACGCCCGTCGGCGGCGGCCCGCTCCCGCAGCCCCTTGAGATAGGGGAGGAACTCCGCCATGAACCGGGCCTTCTCGTCCTGCCGCTCGGTCCCGACCTCACCGGAGGGCAGATAGAGGCTGGCCACGGTCACCCCGGGCAGATCGACCTCGACGTACCGTCCGCTGCCGTCGAACTCGGCCGACCCGAAGCCGACCTGGATCCGGTCGGGTTCGCGGCGGCTGTACAGCGACACGCCCGCGCGCCCCTTGGCGGCGGCCGGAGCGTGCACGACATGCCATCCGTCGGGCTGCCGCACCCCCTCGGGCAGCTGCTGCGGTTCGGCCCGCACCTCCTGCAGGCAGAGCACGTCCGCGGAGGTCTCGGCGAGCCACTCCACGAAGCCCTTCTTCGCGGCGGCACGCAGCCCGTTCACATTCACCGTGGTCACAGTCAGCACCAGGGCACGATACCGACACCTTGGACGCACCTTGGACAGTGTCCAGATTCCGACGAAGATCACACCGGATCACACCAGGACCACGTCAGGAATACGCATAGAAGTACGATTCAGCACATGCTCATCCGTCCCGTGCCCTTCGACCACCCCGACGCCGTCAAGCTGGACGACGAGGTCCAGGCCGAGTACCAGGTCCGCTACGGCGACGGCGGCGACGCCACCTTCGTGGACCCCGCGCACTTCGCCCCGCCGGCCGGGCTGTACCTGATCGCGTACGACGAGCACGGCCGGCCGCTCGCCACGGGTGGCTGGCGCTCCCAGGAGGCCAACGACGAGGGCTATCTGGACGGGGACGCCGAGCTCAAGCGCATGTACGTCATCCCCGAGGCCCGCGGCCTGGGCCTGGCCCGCCGCATCCTCGCCCGACTGGAGTCGGACGCCCGCACGGTCGGCCGTACCCGCATGGTCCTCGAAACCGGCTCCAAGCAACCCGAGGCCGTCGCCCTCTACACCTCCAGCGGCTACGAACCCTGCGCCAAGTTCGGCTACTACCGCTTCCACGAACTGAGCCTGTGCTTCGCGAAGCCGCTCTGACCCCGGGCAACCCTGGGGCACGTAAATCCCCGTGCGCCCAGGGATGTTGCCCGCCTACGGTGCAGTCGTGCGAAAGAACCAACGCCTGCGCCGCCTCGTCGTCGGCGACACCACCTGGCACTGGACGGTCCGCCAACGCTCCCGCGTGGCCTACGACCACTGCCATCTGAAGCTGACCCTCTACCCGGAGGGCCCCGGGCGCCGCCGTCTGGTCCTGCTCTTCTCCCCGGCCGAGAACCGCGTCGTCTCCAACTGCTACTTCGACGCCGGCGCCCTGGTCCGCCTCCCGGACCACACCTACCTCAACCTCCACGAGCCCGGCACGGTCCGCCGCCTCCTGGACGCCGCCGCCCCGGCCCTGGCGCTCCACCCTTCGGCCCAGACGGTCGAGCTGGACGGCTGGCCGTACTTCGACGCGATCACACAGCCCGTGCAGCCCGCGCCATCCGTCTGACAACACGTCAGAGCCCCCAGTGGTGATCACCACTGGGGGCTCTGAGCTGCGTGGACCTGAGGGGATTTGAACCCCTGGCCCCCTCGATGCGAACGAGGTGCGCTACCGGACTGCGCCACAGGCCCTTGCAACGAGTGAAACTCTAGCATCCCCGTCCGGGTGCTTGGAAATCCGTTCCCGAGCGGTCACGGACCGGCTCCCCGGCTGGTCAGAGGAGGTCACTCGTTGGCCGCCCGGGGGCGGTCGCCGTCCTCGTACTGGTCGAAGAGCGGGGTGCGGCCGCGTTCACGGGAGCGGCGGGCGGACTTGGCGCGGCGGGCGTCGGAGCGACCGCCGCCGGGGGCGTCGGCGGCCGGAGGCTCATCGGCGGCGGCTTCCGGCTCGGGCTCAGGCTCGCGCGCCGGCGCGTTCGACGAGGCGTGCGGGTCGGCGGCGCTGGAGCGCGCGGAGCTCCACGCGTCCGGTGCGCCGAGGTCGACGCCGGACGTGGCCCGGGGCGCCACCGGCGCGGTGACGTACGTCGGGAGCGGCACGGGTACCGGGTCCCAGCTGTCGCCCTGGGCGGGCCGCCGCTGGCGCTCGCGCTGCTGGTCGACCCACTCGGCGTGGTCGGTCTGCTCGACGAGGGCGCGCCGGTCGGCCGCGAGCGCGGTCAGGTCGGGCCTGGTCTCCTCGGTGTTCTCTGGCCCGTCCTCCGGCTCGTCGGCGTCCGCCGCCTCGGGCACCGGCCGCCGCCGGGGCTGCCGCTCCCGCAGCCGCTGCGCCGCCACCTCGGCCTGCCGCCGGTCCATGGTGTACGCGAACCGCTTCTGCTCCTGGCGGCGCAGATGCGCGATGTACGCGCTCAGCAGCACCGCCGGTACGGCCGGCGCCCACAGGAAGGCGAGTCCGCCGACCGCCGCGACGACCGCGCCGAGCGTGAAGGCGAGGAAGAGCATCACGGTCGTACGCCGCCGGCGCGCGAGCACCTTCGAGCGCCGGGCCCGCGCCACGGCCTCCGGCGACGTGTCCCGGCGCGCGGCCCTCGGCTGCTTGGCCGACTTCGCCTGCGGCGCCGGTTTCCCCGCCTGCTGCTTCGGCTGTTGGTGCGCCTGCTGTTGCGGCTGTCGCGGTGACTCACCCCGCTCCACCGGCAGTTGGGCCTTCGTGTGCTCCCGTTGCGGGGGCATGGCGAAGGCCCGGACGTCCACCGAGTCGGTGACGTCGCCCGGGTCGGCGTGGGGCTCCCCCTCTTCGGCGGAGCGCGCCCGCAGGTCCTTGGCGTATCGGCGCTCCATGCCCGCCCGTCCGGAAAGCAGCCGGATGGCGGTGCTGAAGCGTTCCGTCGGACGGGCTTCGTTCAGCTCGTCCTGCCTACGGAGCCACATCGGCACCAAGTAGGCGGCCCAGGCCCCGACGATGACTGCGTAGATGAGGCCGCTGCTGCTCACGCCTCACACGGTAGAGGGGTTTGCGTGAGGCCATCTGCCAATTGAGCCGGTGTGTCGCACGATCTGGCTGATATTTCGAGCTTTTTTTGTGAACGATGCGATCAGCAGGCCGCCGCGGGAAGGAAATTAACGCACCGAGAAGGCTTCGACTCGGTCATCCCGATCGCCGGTCGTTCCATGACCGATCCCCGGTCGATCCGTGGGCGATCTATTTTTTTCGAACACGTATTTCATTTATTGGGGCTGGCCGGGCTTGCCCGCGTCGGAGCCGGCGTTCCGCGTCCGTTGCCGCTGGTCCCGCCGCCAGCGGCCGAGCAGACCCTCCGGCACCTCTTCGGCGGTGAGCGCGAAGACGAGATGGTCCCGCCAGGCGCCGTCAATGTGGAGATAGCGTGGACGCAGGCCTTCCTCGCGGAATCCGAGTTTCTCCACGACCCGCCGACTGCGCCGGTTCTCGGGGCGAATACAGACCTCGATGCGGTGCAGCCCCACGGTCCGGAAGCAGTGGTCGACGACGAGCGCCACCGCCGTCGGCATCACGCCCCGGCCGGCGACCGATTCGTCGACCCAGTAGCCGACGTGCCCGGAGCACATCGATCCCCAGGTGATCCCGGCGACCGTCAACTGCCCGACGAGCTGCCCCTGGTACTCGATCACGAAGGGCAGCATCCGGCCCGCGTTCGCCTCCGCCCGCAGATGGCGGACCATCTGACGGTACGTCGGCCGGTGCGCGATGGGCCCGCTGGGGGTGGGCGGCGGAATGGTCGCCTCCCAGGGGCGCAGCCAGTCCCGGTTGCGCCGGTTGACCTCGCGCCAGGCCCGTTGGTCGCGCATCCTTATGGGCCGCAGGACGATATCGCCGTCCGCCAGCACGACTGGCCAGGATGGGCTGTTCAGCTCGCACCCCCGTGGCTGGGTCTGGGGTGGTCGCCGCCGCGGAGCTGGTCGACGGCGTGGGTCAGCAGCGGTTCCAGTACGGCCAGACCGTCCCGTACGCCGCCGGTGGAGCCCGGCAGGTTGACGATCAGGGTCCGGCCCGCGACTCCGGCGAGGCCCCGTGAGAGCGCCGCCGTGGGCACCTTGTCCCGGCCGTAGGCCCTGATCGCCTCGGGGATGCCGGGCACCTCGTGGTCAAGGACCACGCGGGTGGCCTCGGGGGTGCGGTCGGTGGGCGAGATGCCCGTACCGCCGGTGGTCACGATCACGTCGTACCCGGTGTCGACGCCCGCCCGCAGCGCGGCCTCCACGGGGTCGCCGTCCGGGACGATCTGGGGGCCGTCGACGGCGAAGCCGAACCCCGCGAGTGCCTCGGCGATCAGGGGACCGCCCTTGTCCTCGTAGACCCCGGCGGCGGCCCGGTTGGAGGCGGTCACGACGAGCGCGCGATACGAACCGGCGGTCATGACCGGCTCCAGTCGCCCGACTTACCGCCCGTCTTCTCCTCCACACGTACGTCCGTGATGACCGCCCCCTTGTCGACCGCCTTGACCATGTCGATCACGGTGAGCGCGGCGACGGAGACCGCGGTGAGGGCCTCCATCTCGACGCCCGTACGGTCCGTGGTCTTCACCGTGGCCCGGATCTCCACGGCGTCGTCCGCGACCGACAGATCCACTTTGACACCCGCCACTGACAGCGGGTGGCAGAGGGGGATGAGGTCGGGGGTGCGTTTGGCGCCCATGATGCCGGCGATGCGCGCGGTGGCGAGGGCGTCGCCCTTGGGCACGCCCTCGCCGCGCAGCAGTTCGACCACCTGCGGGGAGACCAGGACCCGGCCGCTGGCGCGGGCGGTGCGCGCGGTCACGTCCTTCCCGGAGACGTCGACCATGCGGGCTGCCCCCGCCTCGTCGATGTGGGTCAGTCGGTCCTGCGGCGTGGTCATGGTGGTGTGGCGCTCCCGGTCGGGGCCCGTCGCGATGTGGCGCGCGGCCTGTTGTGCGCGACACGGTACGCCACCCCCGGAGGTTCGGCAGAGCGGGACCGTCCCCTTCCCGGACCGGTCGGCCGAGCAGGACCGTCCGCTCCCCGGCGCCCGTCAGCCGAGCAGGACCGTCCGCTCCCCCGCACCGGTCAGCCGAGCAGGATGACCTCGACCTCCGTGCCGGGCTCGACGGACTCGACGTCCTCGGGGATCACGATCAGCGCGTCCGCGTGCGCTAGGGCCGCGACCAGGTGCGATCCGGCACCCCCTACGGGGGTGACCTCGCCGTCGGCGTACGTCCCGCGCAGGAACTGCCGTCGCCCCGCGGGCGAGGTCAGCCCCTTGGACGCCTGGAGGGTCGCCGTGGTCGTGGGCCGGTGCACGTCCTCCAGGCCCATCAGGGTGCGGATGGCGGGCCGGACGAACAGCTCGAAGGAGACGTACGACGACACCGGGTTGCCCGGGAGGGCGAGCAGCGGGGTGTGGTCGGGGCCGATGGTGCCGAAGCCCTGGGGCTTGCCGGGCTGCATGGCGAGCTTGCGGAACTCTATGCCGGCGCCCTCCTCGTCCTCGTCGCCGACGGACTCCAGAGCCTCCTTGACGACGTCGTACGCCCCCACGCTGACCCCGCCGGTGGTGACCATCATGTCGGCGCGGACGAGCTGGTCCTCGATGGTGGAGCGGAGGGTCTCGGCGTCGTCGGCGACGGCGCCGACGCGGTAGGCGATCGCGCCCGCGTCCCGGGCGGCGGCGGTGAGGGCGAAGCTGTTGGAGTCGTAGATCTGGCCGGTGCCGAGCGGCTCGCCCGGCGGGATCAGCTCGCTGCCGGTGGAGAGCACCACCACGCGCGGGCGCGGGCGCACGCGTACGGTGGCGCGGCCGATGGCGGCGAGCAGGGCGAGCTGCGGCGGGCCGAGGACGGTGCCGGCCGCGAGGGCGCGCTCGCCGGCCTGCACGTCGCTGCCCTTCGCGCGGACGTGCGCGCGTGCCTCGGCGGGGCGGTGCACGGCGACCTGGCCGGTGGCGTCCTCGGGGCTGGCGCTGCGGGCGCGCATCCCGGAGACGGGTCCCTCGCCGAGGCCGCCGTCGGTCCACTCCACGGGGACGACCGTCTCGGCGCCGGGCGGCAGCGGGGCGCCGGTCATGATGCGGGCGGCCTCGCCGGGGCCCACATGGGGCTGCTCGGGCGCGCCCGCGGCCACGTCCCCGATCACCGTCAGGACGGCCGGGTACTCCTCGCTCGCGCCCGCGACATCCGCGACCCGTACCGCGTACCCGTCCATCGAGCTGTTGTCGAACGGCGGCAGCGACAGCGGCACCGTGACGTCCTCGACCAGGACACAGCCCTGGGCGTCGAGGAGTTGCAGCTCGATGGGTTCCAGGGGGCGGACGGTGGCGAGGATGTCCTCCAGGTGTTCGGTCACCGACCAGAACTGGTCCCGGCCGGTGGTGCGGGTCGCGGCGCTGCTCAAAGTGGCTACATCTCCTCGGCTACGTAACTGCGGAGCCAGGTCCGGAAGTCCGGGCCCAGGTCTTCACGTTCGCACGCGAGCCTGACAATGGCACGCAGATAGTCGCCTCGGTCGCCGGTGTCATAGCGGCGGCCCTTGAAGACGACGCCGTGCACGGGGCCGCCGACCTTCTCGTCGGCGGCGAGCTGCTGGAGGGCGTCGGTGAGCTGGATCTCGCCGCCGCGGCCCGGCTCGGTCTTGCGCAGGACCTCGAAGATCTGCGGGGCGAGGACATAGCGGCCGATGATCGCGTAGTTCGACGGGGCGTCGGCCGGGTCCGGCTTCTCGACCATGCCCGTCACCTTGACGACGTCGCCGTCCTCGGTGCTCTCCACGGCCGCGCAGCCGTAGAGGTGGATCTGCTCGGGTGCGACCTCCATGAGCGCGATGACGCTGCCGCCGTGCTGCTCCTGGACCTCGACCATGCGCTTGAGGAGGGGGTCGCGCGGGTCGATCAGGTCGTCGCCGAGGAGGACCGCGAAGGGCTCGTTGCCCACGTGCGGGGCGGCGCACAGGACGGCGTGACCGAGGCCCTTGGGGTCGCCCTGGCGGACGTAGTGGATGGTCGCGAGGTCGCTGGACTCCTGGACCTTGGCCAGGCGGCCGGCGTCGCCCTTCTTCTGCAGGGCCGACTCCAGCTCGTAGTTCCGGTCGAAGTGGTCCTCGAGGGGGCGCTTGTTGCGGCCGGTGATCATCAGGACGTCGTCGAGCCCCGCCGATGCGGCCTCTTCGACCACGTACTGGATCGCCGGCTTGTCCACGACCGGCAACATCTCCTTGGGAGTGGCCTTGGTCGCCGGCAGGAAGCGGGTTCCGAGACCCGCGGCGGGGATGACAGCCTTGCTGATCCTGGGGTTCACCTCAGTCATGGCGGCAACCATATCCGGTGCCTTTGAGGCGAATCTGTGGCTGCAATTAATTCGCTCTCATATAAGCCGATTACGAACAGTACTGGAGCAACCTGTGAGCAGGATGAGGAACGGACCGGAGTCTGCCAAGCAAATGTTGCGGCGAGAGCTCCTCCTGGTGAGGAAAGGGTTGACGCAGGATGACGTCCGGAAAACGACGGACGCCCTTGCCACCCGGGCCCTCGATCTGCCCGAGCTGGCACACGCGCGCACGGTCGCGGCGTACGTCTCCGTGGGGAGCGAACCGGGCACCCTCGCGCTCCTCGACGCGCTACGCGCACGCGGGGTGCGCGTCCTGCTCCCGGTCCTGCTGCCCGACAACGATCTGGACTGGGGCGTCTACGACGGCGAGGGCTCCCTCGCGCGCGTGCAACACGGCGGCGGCCGCATGGCCCTGCTGGAGCCCGCCGGCGAGCGCCTCGGCCCCGACGCGGTGACCGGCGCCGACGCCGTCCTGCTGCCGGGCCTCGCCGTCGACGCCCGCGGCATGCGCCTCGGCCGCGGCGGCGGCTCCTACGACCGCGTCCTCGCCCGCCTGGAGCGCGCGGGCGCCGATCCGGCCCTGGTGGTGCTCCTGTACGACTCGGAGGTCGTCGACCGGGTCCCGGAGGAGGAACACGACCGCCCGGTGCACGCGGTGGTGACCCCTTCGGGGGTGCGCCGCTTCGCCTGAACGCAAAAACGGCCTCCACGCGTGCGTGGAGGCCGTTTTTGTCGCTAGCCGGAGGTCATGGCTTGAGCAGCAGCGTGTCGCTGGTGTTGTCGTCGACCGCCTTGTCCGAGAAGTACCAGGTCAGCAGTTCGCCCTTGGCCCATTTGTCGGTCTGGTCGGTGTAGTGGGGGCTGTAGGCGTGCCCGGAAGCGCCGGTGAGGTTGATCCACTTGGACTTGTCGAGGTCCCCGAGGTTCACCACCATGCGCATCGAGGGCACCCAGACGACCTCGTAGCCGCCGGCCGCGTTCCAGCCGGTCGCGTTGGCCGTGGCCTCGCCGCCGCCGAGCTTCCAGGGGCCGCGGTTGAGCATGTACTGCAGGAAACCGGGGCCTTCGGTGCCGAGGGTCTGGTTCTTCAGGAACAGGCGGTGCAGCCGGCCCCAGCTCCAGGTGTCGATGTCCTTGCCGAGCTTGGCGGTCAGCTCCCAACGGGCGTCCCGCATGGCCCGCTTGAACAGCTCGTCACGGGAGTCCACGGCCTTCTGGGTGCGCGTCTTCGGGGTCGACCACCAGGCGTTGTCCTGGTCGTCGATGATGCGGCGGACCACCTCGAACCAGCGGTCGCCACCGTCCGGCTGCGCCTGGTCGGCGTCGCGCTGACCGCACTCGCGCACCTTCTGGTCCTCGTCCGCCGGTCCGGTGGTGTCGACCGGCTCGACCGACAGGCACTGGCCCTCGACCCGCAGCTCCTTGGGCAGCTTGTTGCCGAAGGCGAGCTTGAGGATGTTGCGCCAGACCGAGTTGAAGTACGCGGCGGCCGCCGAGTCGGCGTCCTGGGTGTAGTCCCAGCCCTCCAGGAGCTTCTGCGCCTCACGGACGTGCTTGTCGTCGACGTCGATCTTGAGCAGCAGCGGCACGAGCAGCTTGGCGATCTCGCTGCTGTTGTCCATCTGCATCTGGCGCATGTCCTCGGTGGAGATCTTCCCGCCGCCCTTGATCTTCGACTCGACGAGGCTGGTGATGCGCTGCGCGCGCGTGCCGTAGCCCCAGTCGGTGGTCAGCTTGTGCGGGTAGTCCTTGCCGACGACGGCCTGGTTGGCGGTGACGATGTAGCCGCGGGACGGGTTGTACTCGTAGGGCAGCTCGTCCTGCTCGAGATAGTCGTCCTTCTTGTTGTCCTTGGTGCCTTCGGGCCCCCAGCTGTACTTGGGGTCCCAACCCGGCGCCGGGACGGAGCCGTCATGGCCCTTCGCGCGCGCGGGGATCTTGCCGGGCAGCGTGTAGCCGATGTTGTCCTCGGTGTCGGCGTAGATCAGGTTCTGCGAGGGGACGTCGAACAGGGCGGCGGCCTCGCGGAAGTCCTCCCAGTCCGCGGCCTTGTTCATCGCGAAGACGGCGTCCATGGTGGTGCCGGCGTCGAGCGCGGTCCAGCGCAGGGCGATACCGTAGCCGTCGCCGCGGTCGGGGGCGTCCTGGTCGACTTCGGCCTTCTTGCCGACCTGGACCAGTTCGCTGTTGCGGTCGGACAGCAGGGGGCCGTTGTTGGTGGTGCGGACGACGATCTTCTTGGACGTGCCGCCGGCGACCTCGATGGTCTCCTCGCGGGTGTCGAAGGGCTTGACCTTGCCGTCGTACTCGTAGCCGTCGCCGGTGAGCTTCTCCAGGTACAGGTCGGTGACGTCGACGCCGGAGTTGGTCATGCCCCAGGAGATGTCCGCGTTGTGGCCGATGATCACGCCGGGCATGCCCGCGAAGGTGTAGCCGGCCACGTCGTACCGGCACTTCTCGGAGACCGACTTGCAGTGCAGGCCCATCTGGTACCAGACCGACGGCAGCTGGGCCGACAGGTGCGGGTCGTTGGCGAGCAGCGGCTTGCCGGTGATGGTGTGGTCGCCGGAGACGACCCAGGAGTTGGAGCCGATGCCGTTGCCGTTCACACCGACGGCCTCGGGCAGGTCCTCCAAGGCGTCGTAGAGGCCCGCCAGCTGGGTCTGGAGCGCCCCGGAGTCCGTGGAGGTGCCGGCGGTTCCCGCGTCCGTTCCCGTGCCGCCCGCGCCCTGCGTGGAGCCGTCGGTGCTCTGCGACGACTGGGACCGGGACGACTGCGAGGACTGCGCGTCGCCGGACCAGACCTCGTTGATCTCGTCGTACGCGCCCTCCTGCACGATCGTCTCGTTGCGGGAGTACGGGTACTGCGGGTACAGGTCGGCGATCTGCTGCGGGCCGAGGCGGCTGGTCATCAGGGCGCGGTCGATCTCGTCCTGCATGTTGCCGCGCAGGTCCCAGGCCATCGCCTTCAGCCAGGCGATCGAGTCGACCGGGGTCCACTCCTCGGGCGTGTAGTCGTTCTCGAAGCCGAGGGCCGCGTACTCAAGGGAGATCTCGTCACCGCTCTTGCCGGCGAGGTAGGCGTTGACACCCTTGGCGTACGCGTCGAGGTACTTCTTCGTCTCGGCGGACAGGACGTTCTTGTACTCGTCCTCGGCGATCCGGTGCCAGCCGAGGGTGCGCAGGAACTCGTCGTTGTCGACCTGGCCCTCGCCGAACATCTCCGAGAGGCGGCCGGCCGTCATGTGGCGGCGCACGTCCATCTCGTAGAACCGGTCCTGCGCCTGGACATAGCCCTGCGCCATGAACAGGTCCTCGTCGGTGGAGGCGTAGATCTGCGGGATCCCGTAGCCGTCGCGCTTGACGTCCACCGGACCGGCGAGGCCGTCCAGGGTTATCGAGCCCTTGGTCTGCGGGAAGGAGGCGCGGACGGTGCTGACGGACCAGAACGCCCCGTAGCCGACGCCTCCGATGATGGCCAGGACCAGGACAATCAGGAGGAGTCGGGCTTTGCGCCCCTTCTTCCTGCCGGACTTGCCGGACTGCTGGCCGGAGGAGGAGGTGGTGTTGGGGGGCATCGCTGTCCTTGCTGTCCTAACACGAGCGGCAGGTCGGGCTGTGCTTTGTACTGAACGCTGGAGCAACCATAGGCGCAGGGCCCGACACGACTTGACGCGGAGTCGGGAACTGGCCCTGACGGACGTTCGATCATGCACCCGCAAGCGTCAAGAAATCGTCAAGAGTTAGGTAAGGTAACGAAGTACTTGCCGTGCCCTGTCCGAGAAACGTCGGAGAGTACGGGTACTGGTACTGCCCTGATCGGCTACTGCCCTGATCGGCGAGAAACGAGAAAGGTACGGCCCTCCTGACTGTCCACGACCTCAACCAGCTCCTGCTCATCTGCTCGCTCGTCCTGCTCGTCGCGGTCGCCGCGGTCCGGATCTCCTCGCGCAGCGGGCTCCCCAGCCTGCTCGTCTACCTGGGCATCGGCGTCGCCATGGGCCAGGACGGCATCGGCGACATCCACTTCAACAACGCCGAGCTGACCCAGGTCATCGGCTACGCGGCCCTCGTCGTGATCCTGGCGGAGGGCGGCCTCGGCACGAAGTGGAAGGAGGTCAAGCCGGCCCTGTCGGCCGCCGCCTCGCTGGCGCTGGTCGGTGTCGCGGTGAGCGTCGGCGTCACGGCGGCGGGCGCGCACTACCTGGTCGGGCTGGAGTGGCGTCAGGCACTGATCATCGGCGCGGTGGTGTCCTCCACGGACGCGGCGGCCGTCTTCTCGGTGCTGCGCAAAATCCCCCTCCCCGCGCGCCTGACGGGCACGCTGGAGGCCGAGTCCGGCTTCAACGACGCCCCGGTGGTCATCCTCGTCGTCGCGCTCTCCGCGTCCGGACCCGTCGAACACTGGTACGCCCTGATCGGCGTCATAGCCCTGGAGCTGGCCATAGGCGCGGCCATCGGCCTCGCCACGGGCTGGCTCGGCGCGTACGGCCTGCGGCACGTGGCGCTGCCCGCCTCCGGCCTCTACCCGATCGCCGTCATGGCCATCGCCGTCGCCGCGTACGCGGCGGGCGCGCTCGCCCACGGCAGCGGCTTCCTCGCCGTCTACCTGGCCTCCATGGTCCTCGGCAACTCCAAGCTGCCGCACTGGCCGGCCACCCGCGGCTTCGCCGAAGGGGTCGGCTGGATCGCCCAGATCGGCATGTTCGTCCTGCTCGGCCTGCTCGTCACCCCGCACGAGATGGGCGACGACATCTGGCCCGCGCTCGTCATCGGCCTGGTGCTCACCATGGTCGCCCGACCGCTGAGCGTCGTCGTCGCGCTGTCGCCATTCCGGATCCCCTGGCGGGAACAGACACTGCTGTCCTGGGCCGGACTGCGCGGCGCGGTGCCCATCATCCTGGCGACGATCCCCATGGTGAGCGAGATCGAGGGCAGCCGCCGGATCTTCAACATCGTCTTCGTGCTGGTCGTGGTCTACACGCTCGTCCAGGGACCGACCCTGCCCTGGCTGGCCCGCACACTGCGCCTCGGCGGCGCCGGCGACGAGGCCGCCGATCTCGGCATCGAATCGGCGCCCCTGGAGCGGCTGCGCGGCCATCTGCTGTCCGTCGCCATCCCGGATAAGTCCCGTATGCACGGCGTCGAGGTCAACGAACTGCGGCTGCCCGCGGGCGCCGCCGTCACCCTCATCGTCCGCGACGGCAAGTCCTTCGTGCCGCTCCCGACCACCGTGCTGCGCCGCGGCGACGAACTCCTCGTCGTCGCCACGGACCCCGTCCGCGACAGCGCGGAACGCCGCCTCAGGGCCGTCGGCCAGGGCGGCAAGCTGGCCGGGTGGCTGGGGACGGGGAACAACGGGGACGGGCATGAAGGTCGTTGACGGGGAGGTCGTTGCCGTCAACGGGAAGGTCGTTAAGGGGGCGTTTCACAGGGTTCACACCCTCTGGAATCACGGGCGTGGTCGCCCCATGGTGCTCATTTTCACAGGTCACCCGGCCGGTGACCCTGTACGATGAAGGCGCACTTGATCGGACCAACTCTGTCTGAAGCAGAGCTGGCGCGAACGTATGGCGGTCGGGACGCCCCTCGCAGTGGGCGCCGGCATCTACCGCAGTAGCGCAAGAGGACAGCTCTCGGCGCCCGATCCCCACACACCGGGGACCGCGCTACCAGGCAGCGGAAAGGCACGGCCGTGGCATCCACGGTCACCTCGAACACCTCGAAGGCGTCCCGCCCGGGCTACGGGCAGCTGCTGCGCACCCGTGGCGCGTGGACGTTCCTCCTCCCCGGCTTCGCGGCCCGCCAGCCGTTCGCGATGCTGACGCTCTCCATCGTGCTGCTGGTGCAGCACACCACCGGCTCGTACGGGGCGGCCGGCGCCGTCGCCGCCGTCACCGGTGTCTCCATGGCACTGTTCGCCCCCTACAGCGGCCGTCTGGCCGACCGCTACGGCCAGCGCGCCGTCCTGATCCCGGGCGTCCTCGTCCACGGGGTGGCCGGTCTGTCCCTGACGGCGCTGGCGCTCGCGGGCGCCCCCCTGTGGGCGCTGTTCGCCGCCGCCGTGCCGACGGGCGCCTCGGTGCCGCAGGTCGGGCCCATGGTCCGGGCCCGCTGGGGCGTCAAGCTCCAGGACTCGCCCCTGATGACCACCGCCGCGGCATTCGAGTCCGTCACCGACGAGCTGACCTTCGTACTCGGCCCGCTGCTGGCGACCGCGCTGTGCACCGCCGTGGACCCGGCCGCCGGTCTGCTCACGGAGGCCGCGCTCACCCTGATCGGCGGTCTGCTGTTCGCCGCCCAGCGGGGCACCCAGCCCAAGGTCGTGTCGATGGCCCACGCGCGCGTGGAGCACGCTTCCGCCCTGTCCGTCCCCGGGGTGCGCGTCCTGATCGTCACCTTCCTGGGCATCGGCTCCGTCTTCGGCGGCTTGCAGGTCTCGCTCGCCGCTTTCTCCGAGTCGATCGGCGACCCCGGCCTGAACGGCGTCCTGTACGGCGTCTTCGCCGCCGGCAACATGCTCTCCGGCCTCGTCTGCGGCGCGATCGCCTGGAGGGTGGCTCCGCAGCGGCGCCTGATCGTCGGATACGCGGCCCTCGCGCTGGCGGCCTCCGCCCTGTGGACCGCCGACTCCGTGCTCGTCCTCGCCGCGCTCGGCCTGGTGGTCGGCATGTGCATCGCCCCCGCCCTGATCACCGGCTACACCCTGGTCGACGGTCTGGTCCCGGCGGGCGCCCGTACTGAGGCCTTCACCTGGCTCACCGGCGCGGTCGCACTCGGCCAGGCGGCCGCCGTCACGGCCGCCGGACAGCTGGAGGACCGGCTCTGGAGCGGGGCCGGTTTCCTGGTCCCGATGGCCGGTACGGCACTGGCGCTGGCGACCCTCGTGGCCCTGCGCTCGCGCCTCGCGACGCGGCCCCGGAGTCGTACGGTCGCACGTGTCATCGGTCACCGAGTGCCGCTGACAGTGGACTGATCCCCGGGGAATAGGTCACTATGGACTGTCGTTAGCACTCATCGAGTGAGAGTGCCAGGAGGAAGACCAGTGCCGACGTACCAGTACCAGTGCACCGAATGCGGTGAGGGCCTCGAAGCGGTGCAGAAGTTCACCGACGACGCCCTGACCGAGTGCCCCAGCTGCAATGGCCGCCTCAAGAAGGTGTTCTCCGCGGTCGGCATCGTCTTCAAGGGCTCCGGCTTCTACCGGAACGACAGCCGCGGCTCGTCGTCGAGCAGCAGCCCGGCGTCGAAGTCGGCTTCGTCCGCGTCCTCGTCCTCGTCGGACTCGAAGACCTCCTCGTCGTCGACGTCGTCCTCGTCGTCCGACTCGAAGTCGTCGTCATCCTCCTCCGGCTCCTCCTCCACCAGCAGCAGCTCCGCCGCGTAGGTCTTTCGTCCGGGCCCTGTCGTCGTCGTACGTCGGCAGGGTCTTCGGCGTTTCCGGGGCCGGGCGGAGGTGGGCGGGCGGCCCGGTTAGGGTGCGGGCATGGCGAACACGGAGCACGTGGAGAGCGTGGAGAACATGGCGGGATCGGCACCGGCAGGCGCGGCCGAGATCGGTGTCATCGGCGGTTCGGGGTTCTACTCCTTCCTCGACGACGTGACCGAGATACAGGTGGACACCCCCTACGGATCGCCCAGCGACTCCCTCTTCCTCGGCGAGATCGCCGGCCGCCGGGTCGCCTTCCTGCCCCGCCACGGCCGCGGCCACCACCTCCCACCGCACCGCATCAACTACCGGGCCAACCTGTGGGCCCTGCGCTCCGTCGGGGCGCGCCAGGTGCTCGGCCCGTGCGCGGTGGGCGGTCTGCGGCCGGAGTACGGACCGGGCACGCTGCTCGTGCCGGACCAGTTGGTGGACCGTACGAAATCCCGGGACCAGACGTACTTCGACGGCCTCCCGCGGGACGACGGCACGATCCCCAACGTCGTCCACGTCTCGCTCGCCGACCCGTACTGCCCGGTCGGCCGCAAGGCCGCCCTCGAAGCCGCGCGCGGCCGTGACTGGGAACCGGTGGACGGCGGCACCCTGGTCGTGGTCGAGGGCCCCCGCTTCTCGACCCGCGCCGAGTCCCTGTGGCACCAGGCCCAGGGCTGGTCCGTCGTCGGCATGACCGGCCACCCCGAGGCGATCCTCGCCCGCGAACTCGAGCTCTGCTACACCTCCCTGACCCTCGTCACCGACCTCGACGCCGGCGCCGAAACCGGCGAGGGCGTCTCCCACGAGGAAGTCCTGGAAGTCTTCGCCGCCAACATCGACCGCCTACGCGGAGTCCTCTTCGACACGGTCGCCGCGCTACCGCCGGCCGACACCCGAGATTGCCTGTGCACGAAGGCCTTGGGCGGCATGGACCCGGGGTTCGCACTGCCGTAAAGGGGTGACGCCGGAGGGCTGGCTGACGCCGCGGGGCCGGACCGCCGCTCAGACGAGGTGGCACCTCCACGCCGTCCAGCGCTTGTGACGAGGCGTATATCCAGCCCGTCCGGCGTTTGAGGACGAGCCCGAAGGGCGATTCACCACCCACTCACCTGCGGACGACCCACCCACCCGGCCGGGGTATGGAGGCGGGGGGGGTCTGGGGGCGGCAGCCCCCAGGAGCGGGGTTGAAGGGGCGGCGGCAGCCCCTGGATGGGGGTCCCCCCACTCGAGCGAAGCCGAGAGTGGTGGAGGGACGGGTAGGGGCGGCGGGGGCGGAACTCCTCGTTCGAGTGCCGGAGTTTTCCACAACCTGCCGACGGTCCACAGCCCGCAGCAGGCTCCGCCGCGAAGCCTCATCGTGGGACCGCAAGCCGATCTCACACAGCAGGTGGTGACCCCATGTCCCGTCCCTCGTCCATGCCCTCCTCCTCTTCCTTCCCCTCCCCCACATCCGCATCCGCCCGCCCTTCCCACGCCACACGCACCCCCTCCTGGGCCGCCGGCCCACCCGGCACAGACACCCCTCCCACCTGCGAAGTCCCCCACTTCGCCCCACTCCGCGTACGCGGCGGCGCACACCGCCTGCGCCGCCTGGCCCGCTGCCGAAGGCGAGCCATGGCGGCAGGCCTGGCGGTGACGGTGGCCGCCCTGCTGGCGACGGGCGCGGGCCCGAGGGAGGCCGAACGGGTCCGGGGCCACCCCGTGGCAGACCCCGTACCCAAGCGGAGCGCAACCGCCGAGAAGGTGGCCGCCCCGGTACGGATCGCGGACGGCGCGACGGTACGGCTGCTGCGCCCCGGCGACCGGGTCGACGTGATCGCGGCCGAGGAGTCCGCGACGGGCATCGGCGCCGCCCGAGTGGTCGCCCGCGGCGCCCGCGTCGCCGAGGTGCCGACCGCGAGCGCCACCGAGAGCGGCGCCCTGGTCGTCCTGTCGGTGCCCCGCCCCACGGCGGCACGGCTGGCGGGCGCGGGCGCCACGTCCCGCCTGGCGGTGACGCTGTGGTGAGCCTGCTGTCAAGGCCCTCGTTGGAGGGACCCAACTGCACACGCCGGCCAACCCTTGACGTAGGTTGCGGAGTCGTTTGTTCCACAACGGGCTGTTGTACAACCAGCCGTTGGACAACCAGCCGTTCTACAACCAGCGCAGAGAGGCCTCGTGGTGAGCGAGAAGAAGGAGCCGAGCATCTGGGAGGGCTTCAAGGCCTTCCTGATGCGGGGGAACGTCGTCGACCTGGCGGTCGCCGTGGTCATCGGCGCGGCCTTCACCAACATCGTCAACTCGGTCGTGAAGGGGGTCATCAGCCCGCTGATCGGGGCGTTCGGCACCAAGAACCTCGACCAGTACCGCTTGTGTCTGAAGGACCCGTGTCAGGTGGCGGCGGACGGTACGGTCACCGAGGGCGTCGCGATCCTGTGGGGCTCGGTGCTGAACGCGACCCTCAGCTTCCTCATCACCGCGGCCGTCGTCTACTTCCTGATGGTCCTCCCCATGGCCAAGTACCTGGCCCGCCAGGAGGCCCGCCGCAAGGCGAAGGAGGGCGCCCACGAGGTCATCGAGGTGACCGAGCTGGAGGTGCTCAAGGAGATCCGCGACGCCCTGGTGGCCCAGCGCGGCTCGGGACACGACCGCGGCTAGCCGGGGCGTTCACGGCCCCCGCCCGGCGGCGTCAGAGGTGGTGGGGCGGCTTCTCGTCGAGGAACCGCTTGAGGTCGGCCGCGCTGTCGCCGCCGTCGCCGGGCCGCTCGCCCCAGCCGCGGTCAGTGTCATCCGAAGACTGCTGGTCCAGCGGGTCATCGAAAATCAGCGCGGGCCTCGGCTCGCGCGCCTCGCGGGTGGGGGCGGTACTCATGCGTCCAGGGTACGACCCCGACGGGCGAGAGGCGTCCCTGCCGTCCCGCAGGTTCACACTACGTACCAGGTTGTGAGCCACGAAGCTGGTCCTGCCAGGGCCGTCCGCCCCCTGTGGGCGTATCGTGCGGTACGAAGGGCCCCGGCCGCAGGGCGGCGGGTCGCGAGGTGGCGGTGCGGCAGGACTCACGCGGCTGCCTCAGGGACATGCCTCGTCCTGCTGCGTTCCCCAACCTCGACTCCAACGTCCAGACGCAGTGCGTCGGCATTCTTGTCTCTCCAGACAGGCACGAGACGGTCCACGATCGGTGTTTTGTCTCCCCGTCCCTTGGGGGGCTTCACGGTGACCCTATTCAGCGCTGCCTGAATGAGGGCCCGGCGCCCAGCAATTCCCGCACCCTCCCAAAGGGCGGCCAGTGCTTCAGGGTTCGCAAGAGCCGACAGGTCAGAGTCCTTTGAGAGATCCGCAAGTTCGGCCTTGAGACTCGCGATCTGGGCCGCCAGTTCCCCTCGGAGGCCATCGAACTGTGCCTCATCCATGCCCCCGCCGATGAAGAATTCTCTAGTCAGTTTCATATCCCGACTTACCGCGTCATCGAGCGCTGCCCCTACAGAACGCCTGCGTGCCTCCTTCGCGGGGTCCTGGTAGGACAGCCAACGTCGGGCGATCCCACGGATCGTGGGCGAGTCCGGAACTAGATTCAGGACATGATCCATCCAAAGAACCTCCATCGCCTCGTCCACCCGCTCACGCATGGTCGCGATCCCCTGACACACAGACTTTCCCTGATTCACACGGGCAAGGCATCGATAGTTACGCCCGCCGTTCCCCATAGGGCCGTTGCAGTGTGGACAGCGCAGGACGCCAGTCATGATGGTGGCTGCCTCGCGGATGCCGCGCGTTCTGTCGCCAATCGTCGTACCTGGGCGTGAGCGACCCGAGATAATGGCCTTGATCTTCTCCCACTCCTCGAAGGTGACCACTCCCTGACCCGCACGGACAGGATGACCCCCTGCGCCAAGGAGCGGACCTCCACCACGGTGCCACTTGTCGAGGAGAGTCCCGAATTCGTCGGTCTGGCGATCACGGTTCGGGATGAGACCTGCCCAACTCGGCGACTGCGCAAGGTTGATGACTGTCTGAGCCCGCCATTTCTTGCCGTGGCGTGTGGAAATTTTCCGCTCATTGAGATCATTGGCGATCTCGGCAGGTGTCATCTTGTCCAACAGGCGCTCAGCGATCAGCGTGCGCGCGTATGTGTATTCCGCTGGGTCATGTTGAAGCTTCCCCGATCCCTTGGGGCAGCGGAGCCCGTACGGTGTCACTCCGCCCGGCCAACGCCCCTCCGCCTTATGCGCGTCGCCCCCGGTCTTTGTCCGGAGCGAAATATCCTTGGCCTCTTCACGAGCTCGCTCCGAGAGAAATCCGAAGAGAGTCCGTCCGCCCCTCGAAGAGTCCAGCCCTTCAATGACGCTCACCAAACGCGCAGCACAATCGTCGAAGTCATCGAGGAGCAAGCCGACTTGACCCATGCCTCGACGCGAAAGACGGTCGGTCTTCCATACGTAAAGCGTCTTTGAGTGACCGTCCAAGACTGCCTGGTACGCATTCTCGAACTCCTCACGTCGGACATGCGACTTGCTCGCGCTCCGCTGCTCGAACCACACACGCCGGATCATCTTCCCTTCGACGACCGCGAGGCGACACACATCCCGCACATGGGCCCGGACGGTAGTCAGCGTGTCCCGCTTCTTCGAGCGCCTGATGTACACCTCCGCGAGGTCTTCCGGGGCCCCGGTCGGCACGTCCCACAGACCGAGTCGCCGAAGCTCGTCATCCTCGAAGCCCAGTGCGCGCAGAGTCGACAGGTCATCACGTTCCATGGTCATCCGTTCGTCTACTGGGACCGCTTCACGCTGCCCCCACGGACGATTGAACTCCTCAATGGGTATCAGCGCAGATGAATAGCGATATTGCTCCGACACTCCACAGGGAACGTGGATGAACTTCATGACACGGCGTCGACTTCCGCATGCCGCCCAGGTCGCGAAGGCGCCGGCATCAAATCAGCCGCACCACCAGCAGACACAGCCGCGAGAACGTCTACGTGATCACCGACCCGACGCTGGCCGCCTCGGCCCGCGGTGCCCCTGCCGGCGGTGGTGACCGGCGTGACACTGACGGCGCGCGCATGGCCGCCCGAGAGAGCATGGAGCGAGTGAAGGCGTCGGTCGCGTAAGAGCCGGAAAAGGGCTAGAGAGGTCAACCGACGGCGCCAGTCACTGGACGAGACTGGGCTCATGACAGTTGACGCTCTGACAGACGTCGCGGGGCTACGGGTGGGGCACGCGACGCGCAACGGCGACGGTTGGCTCACCGGCACGACGGTCGTCCTCGCCTCCGAGGGCGGGGCCGTCGCCGCCGTGGACGTACGCGGTGGGGGCCCCGGCACCAAGGAGACCGACGCTCTCGATCCACGCAACCTGGTGCAGAAGGTCGAGGCGGTGGTGCTGACCGGGGGCAGCGCGTACGGGCTGGACTCCGCGTCGGGGGTGATGGCCTGGCTGGAGGAGCACGGACGCGGTGTACGGGTCGGCCCCGACCCGGCGCATGTCGTGCCGGTGGTGCCCGCCGCCTGTGTCTTCGACCTGGGCCGCGGTGGCGACTTCCGGGCCAGACCGGACGCGGCGACCGGCCGGGCGGCGGTGGAGGCGGCCGCCGGGACCGGGCCCGGTGCCCCGGTCGTGGAGGGGTGCGTGGGCGCGGGGACGGGGGCGACGGTCGGGCTGCTCAAGGGCGGCATCGGCACCGCGAGTACCGTGCTCGGCTCGGGGATCACGGTGGCCGCGCTGGTGGTGGCCAACGCCGCGGGATCGGCGATGGATCCGGGGACGGGGGTGCTGTACGGGGAGTTGTTCGAGGGACGTACGACGTATCCGGCGCCCGATATCCACGAGGTCGCGCTCCGGCGCCTCGCCGAAACCGCCGCGAAAAGCCCGCCTCCTCCGCTGAACACCACTCTGGCCGTCGTCGCCACTAACGCCGACCTGACCCGCGCCCAGGCCCAGAAGCTGGCCGGCACCGCCCATGACGGCATCGCCCGCGCCGTACGCCCCGTCCACCTGCTCAACGACGGCGACACGGTCTTCACCCTGGCGACGGGCACGCACACCCTGCCGCCCCAGTCCGGCCCCCTCGCCCTGAACGAACTGCTCGCAGCAGGCGCGGACTTGGTGACCCGGGCGATCGTACGAGCGGTACGGGCAGCCGAGTCGGTGGACGGGCTGGGCGGAGTGTGGCCGTCCTACGGGGAGTTGTACGGCGAGTTCGAGGAAGGGGCATGACACAGCGCGAGTGAGGCGTGCCGTGGGTGGGGAGAGCCGCCGTTCCGGCGGAGTAGGGGGTTCCGGGGAGGGGGGCTGGGGGGGGAGGGGAGGGGCCCTACCGGGTAGGCGATTGTCCCGGTTCTGTCACGTGATGCTGTGGATCGGGCCGGTCGGGAACCTCACCCGGTCGGCGGACGCTCTTCGTCCACGTACGGGAGGGGATCGCGTGGATCACGTGAACGCGTGGGAGTGGGAGCAGATCGTGACGAGGCCGAAGAGTGCTGTGCGGCGTGCGGTGGGGGCCTGTGCCGTGCTGGTGGTCGGGGCGTTGACGCTCACCGGGTGCGGTGGGGACGCCAAGGCCGACAACAAGGACGGTGGCAAGGGCGCGTCGGCCAAGGACTCGGCGGCGACGATCACGATCTCGGCCAAGGACGGTTCGACGGGGGCGTCGATCAACGCGACCGGTGTGAAGGTCAGCGATGGCAAGCTGACCGAGGTGACGATGACCGCGGCGGAGAGCGGCGCGGACGTACCGGGTGAGATCGCGGCGGACGGGCTGTCCTGGAAGCCGAAGGAGCAGTTGGAGCGCGGGACGAAGTACCGGATCTCGGCGACCGCGAAGAACGCCGGGGGAAAGACGTCGGCGGCCAACTCCATCTTCACCACCGTCTCCTCGGCCAACAGCTTCATAGGCACGTACACGCCCGACAACGGCACGACGGTCGGGGTGGGGATGCCGGTGTCGTTCACGTTCGACAAGGCGATCACCGACCAGAAGGCCGTGCAGTCGCACATCACGGTGACGTCGAGCGGTGGGCAGGAGGTGGTCGGGCACTGGTTCGGGGCGCAGCGGCTCGACTTCCGGCCCGAGGAGTACTGGAAGGCCGGGTCCAAGGTCACGATGAAGATCGACCTGGACGGTGTCGAGGGCGCGAACGGCGTCTACGGGGTGCAGGACAAGACAGTCACCTTCACCGTCGGGCGTTCACAGGTATCCACGGTCGACGTCAACACGCAGACCATGACGGTCGTACGGGACGGCAAGACGATCAAGACGGTGCCGATCTCGGCCGGCAGTGCGGAGAACCCGACGTACAACGGGCAGATGGTGATCTCGGAGAAGTTCACGCAGACGCGGATGAACGGATCCACGGTCGGCTTCGGCGGGGAGTACGACATCCCGGACGTGCCGCACGCGATGCGGCTGACGACGTCGGGCACGTTCGTCCACGGCAACTACTGGTACAGCAGGTCCAACCCGCCCTTCGGGCGGCAGGGCACCAGCCACGGCTGCGTCGGGCTCGCGGACGTCCAGGGGGCGAACGGCGACACGGTCGGCAAGTGGTTCTTCGACAACTCGCTGATCGGGGATGTGGTGGTCGTCAAGAACTCTCCCGACGAGACGGTCGCCCCGGACAACGGTCTCAATGGCTGGAACATGTCCTGGAGCGCCTGGACGGCGGGCAGCGCCGCCTGAGTGGAGGTCGGCGCCGCCCGAGCCGAAGTCGGCGCCTGCCGAGCCGAAGTCGGCATCGTCCGAGCGAGAGTCGGCGCCATCCGGCCATTGTTCGGGGCCGTCCGATCCAGGACGGGACCCCATCTGACCAAGGGCTTCCGGGAGTTCGTGGGGCCGCGCGGGAACCAACCGCGCGGCTCCGGCGTTTTATGGACGTACGTTTTCTCGGTTCCCGGACATGATGTCCGACCGAGGGGCTACGGTATGCACCCACAAGGTGACATGCAGCAACGCCGGGAGAAACCTTGAGCGTTCCGTACGAGACGGCAGCGTACGAGCCACCCGAGTCGCCCGAGTCTCCGGAGGAGCACCTCGCGCGACTCCTCGGTCGCGCCCTGAACTCCTTCGAGCTGCCCGACGAGACGATACGGCTGCTGGACTGCGCCCTCGCGCACGACAGCTCGCTGCACTCCGCGCACTACAGTTCGGGGCTGCACCGGGCGACGTACCGGCACACCTGGCTGCTCACCGACGGATCCGCTGTCACGCTGTGGGAGCTCGTGCACAACACCGTGCCAGGCAGCGAGACCCAGCACGAGGTGTACACGGACGACGAGGAGCTGCGGGCCGCCACCGCGCGCCTGCCGCTGCCGCCGGACGCCCCCGACTTCGAGCTGCCCGCCATGGTGGAGCTGACGGCGTTCCCCGAGCCGCGCCACGAGTACGTGCCCGACGACTCGGCGGACCACGCCCGACGGCTGCTGCGGCGCGCGGAGAACCCGGACCCTCCCGGGGACGAGCTCGCCACCCTGCTGCTGCGGACCGCGTTCGCGCACGAGATCACCCAGGCCTTCGGCCGCCCGAGCCGGCCCGGTCGGCGCGGCCGGCCGGGGCTGAGCTTCTCGCTCTACGAGCACGCGTTCCTGCTCATCGACGGGCAGGAGGTCTCCCTGTGGGAGGTCGAGCACACGGCCACGCCGGACGGACGTCATATGTGCGAGGTGTACGCGACGGAGGACGCGGCCCGGGACGCGATGGAGCGACGGGCGGGGAGCCTCGGGTAAGGCGCAAGAAGGGGCTCAGGACGGGGCTTGGGCAGCCGTTCCGGACTCAGGTACGCGGTGAAGGGCTCAGGCGGGGCGGTCGTCGGTGAACTGGCGGGCCAGGAACGCGAAGGCGTCCTGTTCCGCCGGGGTCAGCTCCGCGTGTTCGACGTGCGGGCCCTTCCTGCGCTGGTGGGGCAGGGCCCGCAGGCGGTGACCACGGCGCCGGGCCATCTCGGCGAAGCGGACGCGGTGCACCTCACGGTCCCGGCGCAGCACACGGACCAGCACGGCGACCCAGATGACCGCCGCGAGGGCGAGGGCGGCCACGCCCACCAACTGGAGGATCGACACGTGCTCAGGCATGCCCACCAGTAGACACCACCGGACGGGACTTTGAGCCCGGACCGTGACGTATCTCGCAGGTGCGGCGTACAACTCACAGGGGTTGTAAAGGCGCTCAAAGGGGCGCGCGGGGTGCTGCGGGGTATCCGGGCCGCGCCCGAACGCGTGCGGCCGCAGCCCCGGCGAGGGGCTGCGGCCGACGTACGGTCACGGGTTCACGCTGCGACCGGGATTCCAGAGGTGGTGCTCAGGCCGCGACCGGCTCCTTCGTTTCGGTCTTCGCGGCGGCCGGGGCCGACTCGGCCGCGGCGCCCGGCTGGGTCTTGCGCATGCCCTTCAGGACGATGACCAGGCCGGCCGTGATCGCCGTACCGACCGCGATGGCCAGCAGGTACAGGAGCGGCTTGCCGATCAGCGGGGTGACCCAGATGCCGCCGTGCGGGGCGCGCAGGGTCGAACCGAAGGCCATGGTCAGCGCGCCGGTGACCGCGCCGCCCGCCATGGAGGCGGGGATGACCCGCAGCGGGTCGGCGGCGGCGAACGGGATCGCGCCCTCGGAGATGAAGGAGGCACCGAGCACCCAGGCCGCCTTGCCGTTCTCACGCTCGGCGGTGGTGAACAGCTTCTTGCGGATCGTGGTGGCGAGGGCCATGCCGAGCGGCGGGACCATACCGGCGGCCATCACCGCGGCCATGATCTTCATCGCGGCGGGACTCGGGTCCTGCACGGCGATACCGGCGGTGGCGAAGGCGTACGCGACCTTGTTGACCGGGCCGCCCAGGTCGAAGCACATCATCAGGCCGAGCAGGATGCCGAGCAGGACGGCGTTGGAGCCGGAGAGGCCGCTCAGCCAGTCGGTCATGCCCTTCTGGGCCTCGGCGATGGGCTTGCCGATCACGATCAGCATCAGGAAGCCGACGACGGTCGACGAGACGAGCGGAATCACCACCACCGGCATGATGCCGCGCAGTACCGGCGGGATCTTGATCCGCTGGATGGCGAGGACCACCGCACCGGCCAGCAGACCGGCGACCAGACCGCCGAGGAAGCCGGCGGCGATGTTGGAGGCGATCATGCCGCCGACGAAGCCGGGGACGAGGCCGGGGCGGTCCGCCATGCCGTACGCGATGTAACCGGCGAGGACGGGGATCAGGAAGCCGAAGGCGACGGCGCCGATCTGGAACAGCAGGGCGGCCCAGCTGTCGATCTGGAGCCAGTCGAAGTGCTCGGTGACCGGCTTGGCCGAGTTGATCTCCCAGCCGCCGATCGCGAAGCCGAGGGCGATCAGCAGACCGCCCGCCGCGACGAACGGGACCATGTAACTGACGCCGGACATCAGCCACTTGCGGAGCTTGGTGCCGTAGCCCTCACCGGGCTCGCCGGCCCGCTCGACGGGCGTGCCGCCGGGCTTGGCAGCCGCGGTGACCTCTCCGCGCGCGGCCTTCTCCCGCACCTCGGTGATCAGCTGGGCGGGGCGGTTGATGCCCGCCTTCACGCCGACGTCGACCGTGGGCTTCCCGGCGAACCGGCCCTTCTCCCGTACGGGCACGTCGTGGGCGAAGATCACGCCGTCGGCGGCGGCGATGACCGCCGGGTCCAGCCGGGAGAAGCCGGCCGAGCCCTGCGTCTCTACGACGATCTCGACGTCACCGGCGTCCCGGCCGGCGTTCTCCAGCGACTCGGCGGCCATGTAGGTGTGCGCGATGCCGGTGGGGCAGGAGGTGACGGCGACGATACGGAACGGGCGACCGCCGTCGGCCGTGGGCTCGTCGGTGGGGTCGGCCGGGGGCTCGGCCGTGGTGGTGCTGACCGCGGCGGAGTCGGGGGAGGCCGTTCCGCCCGACGCCGCCGCGGAGTCTGTGGTGTCCGCCGGGGCTTCCGTCTCCTCGTCGCCCCGGATGAGCGCGGCGGCGCGGGCCGCGTCGTCGACCGAGCGCAGCGCGTCCGTGAACTCGGCGTTCATCAGCTGACGGGCGAGGGAGGACAGGATCGTGAGGTGGGCGTCGTCGGCGCCCGCCGGGGCGGCGATCAGGAAGATCAGGTCGGCGGGACCGTCGGCCGCGCCGAAGTCGATGCCGGCCGCGCTGCGCCCGAAGGCCAGGGTCGGCTCGGTGACGTGCTCGCTGCGGCAGTGCGGGATACCGATGCCGCCGTCGAGGCCGGTCGGCATCTGCGCCTCACGGGCGGCGACGTCGGCGAGGAAGCCGTCCAGGTCGGTGACCCGGCCCTTCGCGGCCATGCGCTCGGCGAGGGCACGTGCCGCCGCTTCCTTCGTCTCGGCGGACAGGTCGAGGTCGACCAGGTCCGCGGTGATCATCTCGCTCATCGCGGGCTCCTTCGCACGCGTATCGCCCTGGGGATGTGGTGGGCGGGGGTGGGGACGGGGGTGTGGGGGGCGCGGGCCGCGAGGGCCGACAGGGGGTGGGGCGGGACGGCGGTGACCAAGGCGAGTAACTCGTGGCCGACACCGTTGAGGGCCTCCCGGAACGGGGGTGCGGCGCTCATGACACCGGCTCCCTCAGCACCCGGTCCACCGGCGCCTCCGCCGTGACCGTCACAGCCGCCGGGTCCAGGTCGGCCGGTGTCGGCATGACGCTGCCCGGTAGTTGTACGGCCGCGGCGCCGTGGGCGACGGCGGAGGCGAGGGCTTCCGGGCCGTCGCCGCCGGCGATCAGGAAACCGGCGAGGGAGGAGTCGCCGGCGCCCACGTTGCTGCGTACGGCGTCGACGCGGGCGCTGCCGAACCAGGCGCCCGAGGCGTTCACCAGCAGCTGCCCGTCGGCGCCGAGGCTGGCGAGTACCGCGTCGGCGCCCATCTCGCGGAGTTCCTCCGCGGCCTTGACGGCGTCGCCGACGGTGGCGAGGGGGCGGCCCACGGCTTCGGCGAGTTCCTCGGCGTTGGGCTTGACGACGTCCGGGCGCTCACGCAGTGCGGCCAGCAGGGCCGGGCCCGAGGTGTCCAGCGCAATCCGGGCGCCCGCGGCGTGGGCGCGGGCGACGAGTTCGGCGTACCAGGACGGGGCGAGACCGCGCGGGAGGCTGCCGCAGCAGGCGATCCAGGAGGCGTCGACGGACTGGGCGCGGACGGTCTCCAGGAGGAGTTCCTCCTCGGCGGCCGACAGCTGCGGGCCCGGCGCGTTGATCTTCGTCAGGACGCCGTCCGACTCGGCGAGGGCGATGTTGGAACGGGTCGCCCCGGCCACCGGCACCCGCGCGACCTCGATCCCCTGCGCGTCGAGCAGGTCCGCGACCAGCGCGCCCGGCGCACCGCCCAGCGGCAGTACGGCCACGGTGCGCTGCCCGGCGGCGGCAACCGCCCGGGAGACGTTGACGCCCTTGCCGCCCGGGTCCATGCGTTCGCCGGTGGCCCGGATGACCTCACCGCGGTCGAGGGAGGGGACCTCGTAGGTACGGTCGAGGGACGGGTTTGGGGTGACGGTGAGGATCATGCGTACTCGTTTCATACACACAGCACTTCCGTGCCGCCGCGCTCGATGGCGAGGGCGTCTTCGGGGCTCAGCCCCTTGTCGGTGATCAGCAGGTCCACGTCGCTCAGGGCGCCGAAGCGGGCGAAGTGTTCCTGGCTGTGCTTGGAGGAGTCGGCGAGCAGTACGACGCGGCGGGCGGCGGCCACCGCCGCGCGCTTCACGGCGGCCTCGGCGAGGTCGGGGGTGGTCAGGCCGTGCTCGGTGGAGAAGCCGTTGGCCGCCACGAAAAGTACATCAGCGCGGATTTCGCCGTAAGCCCGGAGTGCCCAGGCGTCCACGGCGGCGCGCGTACGGTGGCGGACGCGGCCGCCTACCAGGTGGAGCTGGATGCCCGGGTGGTCGGCGAGGCGGGCCGCGATCGGCAGGCTGTGCGTGACCGCGGTGAGCGTGGCCTCGAGCGGGATGGCGGCGGCGAGGCGCGCGACCGTCGTACCGGCGTCGAGGACGACCGTGCCGTCGGTCGGCAGTTCGGCGAGGGCGGCCTGCGCGATACGGTCCTTCTGGTCGGCCGCCGTGCCTTCGCGCTCGGCGAGGTCGGGCTCGAAGTCCAGCCGCCCGGCCGGGATGGCACCGCCGTGCACGCGCTGTACGAGGCCGGCGCGGTCCAGGGCCTTCAGGTCGCGGCGGATCGTCTCGGCCGTGACCTGGAACTCCTCCGCCAGCGACACCACGTCCACCCGGCCGCCGTCACGCGCGAGCCGGAGGATCTCCTGCTGCCGCTCCGGTGCGTACATGTCCGTTCGCCTCCGACTGATCCGGATCCGATGTGATGCGATGCCCGATTCTGTGGGTTCGCTCGGAGGCTACGCCCGGATTTCCGAAAAGTAAACAGGTTCGGGCATGGAATGGACACGAACGGGCGCTTCGACCAACAAGAGGCAGAGCGAAGCAGGAGTAGGCCAGATCTCGTCCTATATATCCGGCACCCTCGACTCATGACGACGACAAGCAGGACGAGGCTCAGGACGAAAGGCACACCCCCGGCCGGAAAGGGGCTCTCATGACCACCGACACCCCCGCCCGGCTCCTCCAGCTCCTCTCCCTCCTCCAGACGCCCCGGGAGTGGCCGGGGGGCGAGTTGGCCGATCGGCTCGGGGTTTCGCGGCGTACCGTCCGGCGGGACATCGACCGGCTGCGGGAGCTCGGCTATCCGGTGCAGGCGACCAAGGGGGCCGACGGGGGGTATCGGCTGGTGGCGGGGAAGGCGATGCCTCCGCTTGTGCTCGACGACGAGGAAGCCGTGGCGATCGCGGTGGGGCTGCGGGCCGGGGCCGGGCACGCCGTGGAGGGGGTGGACGAGGCGTCCGTGCGGGCGCTTGCCAAGCTCGAACAGGTGCTGCCCTCGCGGCTGCGTCACCGGGTTGCCACGTTGCAGGCCGCCACCACCCCGCTGACCAGCGGCGACGGGGCGACCGTCGCGCCCGGGACGCTGACCGTGATGGCCTCGGCGGTGGCGGGCCAGGAGCGGCTGCGTTTCGCCTACCGCTCCGGCGACGGCACGGACTCGCGCCGCCACTGCGAGCCGTATCGGCTGGTCTCGACCGGCCTCCGCTGGTATCTCGTCGCGTACGACCTCGACCGCGCCGACTGGCGCACCTTCCGCGTCGACCGGGTCACCGAACCCTTCGCCACGGGCGCCCGGTTCGCGCCACGCGAGCTGCCGACGGGGAGCGCGGAGGAGTACCTGAGGCAGTCGATGTACCACCAGCAGGAGACGTACGAGTTCGACGTCACGTTCGCCGCGCCCGTGGAGTTCATCGCGGCCCGGCTCCCGCGCTGGTTCGGCGCGCCGGAGCCCATCGACGAACACAGCTGTCGGCTGCGGGGCTCCTCCGGCGGCTCCATGGAATGGCTGGCGGTGCGGCTCGCCCACATCGAGTGCGAGTTCACGGCGCATGAGCCACCGGAACTCGTCCGTTACGTACGGGAGTTGGGCGCGCGTCTGACGCGGGCGGCGGGTGGCGGGCGGCGCGACTGACGTGCGCTGACGACGATGACGACAAAAGGAGCCGGGCTCCGGCGCCGGGGGGGGGGAGGCGCCGAAGCCCGGCTCTGGGAGAGTCCCGGCGCTGGGGGGAGAGCGTCGGGACTCGGCTTCGGTTGGCTCAGGTTGGCTCAAGAGCCTTGAGTACGGCGTACGACGGCTGCACTGGCTGCGTTGCGGCGCCCTCGACTCCCTCGGACTCCGGGTCCCGGGCCGGGCGGCTCCGGGCCCGGTGAAGTCTTGGGCTCGGAAGTCTTGTGCCCCGGGATCGGGGAGTTGAAGCGGCGTAGTACGGCCAAGGTTGTGGCCGACGTACGGCGGTACGCCAGCGCACGCCCCTGACCGTGCTCACCGCGTCGGGTCCGGCGGCGGTCAGGCCGCCGCGTCGAACCCCGTGTCCCGGGCGAGCTTCTTCAGTTCGAGCAGCGCGTGCTTCTCGATCTGGCGGATCCGCTCGCGGGTGAGCCCGTGCTCCTTGCCGACCTCCGTGAGGGTGCGCTCGCGGCCGTCCTCGATGCCGTACCGCATCTTGATGATGGAGGCCGTGCGCTGGTCGAGCCGCCCGATGAGACTGTCGAGCTCCTCGCTGCGCAGCAGCGTGAGCACGGACTGCTCGGGCGAGACGGCCGAGGTGTCCTCCAGCAGGTCGCCGAACTGGGTCTCGCCCTCGTCGTCGACGGACATGTTGAGGGAGACCGGGTCGCGGGCCCAGTCGAGTACGTCGCTGACGCGCTCCGGGGTGGAGCCGAGCTCGGTGGCGATCTCCTGGGGCTCGGGCTCGCGCCCGTGTTCACGGTTGAACTCGCGCTGGACGCGCCGGATCCGCCCGAGCTCCTCGACCAGGTGGACGGGCAGCCGGATGGTCCGCGACTGATCGGCTATCGAACGGGTGATGGCCTGACGGATCCACCAGGTGGCGTAGGTCGAGAACTTGAAGCCCTTGCGGTAGTCGAACTTCTCCACCGCGCGGACCAAGCCGGCGTTGCCCTCCTGGATGAGGTCGAGCAGGGGCAGGCCGCTGCGCGGATACCGCCGGGCCACGGCCACCACCAGCCGCAGGTTCGACCGTATGAAGATGTCCTTGGCCCGCTCGCTGTCGGCGACGAGGGCCTGAAGCTCCTCACGGGTGGCGTCCGCCCTGGCCTCCTCCTTGCCGTCGAGGATCTGCTGCGCGAACACACCCGCCTCGATGATCTGGGACAGCTCGACTTCCTTGGCGGCGTCGAGCAGCGGCGTACGCGCGATCTCGTCGAGGTACATGCCGACCAGGTCGCGGTCGGCGATCTCGCCGCCAGAGGCGCGAACGCTGCTTGCCGCGTCGCTCCCGCCGGAAGCGGACGAACGACGAGCGGCGACGGCACGGGTTGCCATGCGTGCTCCCTTGCGATGGTGGGCTGGCAGGGTCGTGTCTGGTCTACGTGGGTCTGCTGCGGCCGCGCGGACACTCTTCCGGCACTGTGCCGAGTGCCCGGCTTCCGAAGGAAACAACGACTGGAATCAGGACAGAATTCCCAAGCCGTCCCACTATTTTTCTGATCTTGCAGTACCCTGTGCCGTCACACGAGGAGGCCAGATGTCGTCGGAGTCCGAAGAGGTGCAGGTCAGACCGGGAGTCGAGGCCGACCTCACCGCCCTCACTGACATCTACAACCACTACATCCGTGAGACGTCGATCACATTCGATACCGCTGTCTTCACTCCGGAAGAGCGCCGCCCTTGGCTCCTCTCCCACCTTGAAGACGGACGACACCGCCTGATAGTTGCCACCACGGCGAACTATGAATTGGACGCAGCGGCGCGAAGCGCCTCGTTGAGGGGCGGTGGCCGGGAGACGGGTGGGCAGATTCTTGGGTACGCCACGAGCAGCGCGTTTCGCGCGAAGCCGGCGTACGGCACGTCCGTGGAGGTGTCGGCGTACCTGGCCCCGGACGCCGGCGGCCGGGGCGTGGGCACGCTCCTCTACAAGGCCCTGTTCGAGTCCCTCGCCGGAGAGGACCTCCACCGGGCGTACGCGGGCATAGTCCCGCCGAACGAGGCGTCGCGGCGGCTGCACGAACGCTTCGGCTTCCGGCACGTCGGTACGTACCGGGAGGTCGGCCGGAAGTTCGGGCGGTACTGGGATGTGGCCTGGTACGAGAAGGAACTGTGACGTCTGCTCGGACGTCCGCCCGCCTTACTCGGCAGCCTCCATCGCCTCCCTCATCGCCTTCGCGGTGGTGGTGGGGTCGTATCCCTCGGGAACGCCTTCGACCAGGATGATGTCGCCCTTGATGTGCCGCGCTCGCAGCGGCGCGATCTCCTGATACGCGGGCGAGTCCCACCACTCCCGCGCCTCGGCCATCCCGGGAAACCCGATCACCACAACCGCTCCCGGCCAGTTCCCCTCCTTCACCTCGTGCTGCGCGACGTGCACGAGGAAACGACCGCCGTACGGTTCGAAGGTCCCGGAGATCCGCTCGATGTACTCCGCGACCTCCGGGTGCGGGGCGGCGTCCTGGAGGTGGGCTATGGCGTAGGCGGGCATGGCGTCCTTCCGGTCGGTCGGGCGGGCAGTCACTCCGTACGTACGCGGATGAGCCTGCCAGGCGCACAGGCGGGCGTCGATGACATGACAGGTAATGGCCGATCGGCGAGGGTCAGTCCCCCGCCTTCTCGGCGAGGAAGGTGCTCAGGCTGTCGAGCAGCATCGTGCTGCCCTGCTCGGCCATGTCACGTTCCTCGGCGGTGTCGCAGGTCTGACGGAGCACGATCTCGGTCCGGTGACTGCCCCGCTCACCGAGCTCCATGCCCATGACGGCGGGCGCGGCCTTGCCGGGGACGTCCATGCCGATCACCAGCCGGCTGTTCTCGTCGACCTCGACATAAGTGCCGGTCAGCGGGAACTGCCCGCCGTCGGGCGTGACCATCGTGGCCTTCCACGCCCCACCCGGCCGCACATCCATCTCCACGGACCCGGCTACGGCGCCCGCCCACCGCGCGTACTGCTCGGCGCTCGTCCAGGCCCGCCACACCTTCGCCGCGGGGGCGTCCAGCGTCCGGCTCAGCGTGTAGGAGAAGCCGCCTGCCTCGGTGGTCTGCTCGGTGCTCATGTTCCGTCTCCTCGTGTCGCTCGGGGTTGCAGTCACACCGGTAGACGGCCGAGGGCGCGGAAAGTCATCGGTGTAGTGCCGTCTCGGCTCCCACGGACTGCCTTCCTGGTGCGGATGCGGGCCAGGAGGGCGAGGAGGTGCGGTTCAGGCCGTACGAGATAGGCATGTGCATGGCGAGCCCATACGGTGCGGCCGGGGCCGGAGTTGTGGGCGCGCAACCGTGGCTACCCGAACTGCACCGACCGCTTCGCCAACCCGCCCCAGAAGCCGTCGATCACGGACTTCTGGGCGTCCAGTTCGCCGGAGGCCTCTGCCGCGCCCATCGTGACGAAGAGGGGGGCGAAGTGTTCGGTGCGGGGGTGGGCGAGGTGGCCGGCCGGGGACTTGTGGAGGAAGTCGAGGAGGGCGTCCCAGTCTCGGGATTCGAGGGCTCGGTGGCCCCAGTCGTCGAACTCGGCCGACCAGGAGGGGGTGCCGGCCTGGCGGAGTGCGGCGAGGTTGTGGGTGAAGAAGCCGGAGCCGACGATCAGGACGCCCTCGTCCCGCAGGGGCGCGAGCTTGCGGCCGATGTCCATCAGCTTCAGGGGGTCCAGGGTCGGCATGGAGATCTGGAGGACCGGGATGTCGGCTTCCGGGTACATCTCGACCAGGGGGACGTACGCGCCGTGGTCGAGGCCTCGGTCGGGGATGTCCTGGACGGGGGTGCCGGGGGCCTGGAGGAGTTTGCGGACCGCGGCTGCCAGGGCGGGGGCGCCCGGGGCTCCGTACTGGACCTTGTAGTAGTGCTCGGGGAAGCCCCAGAAGTCGTAGACCAGGGGGACCGGGTCGACCGCGCCCAGAGCCAGCGGGGCCTCCTCCCAGTGGGCGGAGACCATCAGGATCGACTTGGGGCGGGGCAGGGTCGCGGACCACGCGGCGAGTTCGCCGGGCCAGATGGGGTCGTCGGCGAGAGGTGGCGCGCCGTGGCTCAGATAGAGGGTGGGCATGCGCTCGGCGGTGGCGGCGGACATAGGGGTGACTCCCTCAACACACGCGACACGCATGGCACTTGTGACTATGCATGACACATATGCCTCAGCGGGCACAGCGGTCGCTTCTGGCACTTGAGAACACTTGAGACTTCTCCCCACTCCCCCGTAGTTGAAGTCTCAACATTTCTTGCTTCACCTTACATCTCTATAGTTCAAATTTCAAGGAGGGGGCTCGTACAGTGGGGGGTATGAACCCCGCATCCGACATGGCGAACGACATGGTGACCGACACCGCCGCCGCCCAAGAACCCCGCTGGCTCACCGACGAGGAGCAGCGCACCTGGCTCGCATACGTGCATGCCACAACCCTTCTCGAGGACCATCTCGACCGCCAGTTGCAGCGCGACGCGGGCATGCCGCACCTCTACTACCACCTGCTCGTGGTGCTGTCGGCCCAGCCGCAGCGGCGGCTGCGGATGACCGAGCTGGCGATGAAAACGAAGATCACGCGCTCGAGGCTGTCGCACGCCGTGGCGCGGCTGGAGAAGAACGGGTGGGTGCGGCGCGAGGACTGCCCGTCGGACAAGCGCGGGCAGTTCGCGGTACTGACGGACGGGGGGCAGGAGATGTTGGACAAGAGCGCGCCGGAGCATGTGGCCGCGGTGCGGCAGGCGTTGTTCGACCGGTTGTCGCCCGGACAGCAGAAGGCCCTCGGCGAGATCATGGAGATCGTCGCCGAGGGACTTCAGCCGAAGGAAGTGGGGGCGGATTTGCCTTGGTTGCGGTAACGCTCGGCTGGGTTGGCCGGGGAGCGCCGTAGGACTACCGGTCAGCCGTTCAGTGCGCCACCACCGGCACCTTCACCTCCGCCTCCGCGCCCTCGTCCGTCGTCGACGTCATGTCCGGCTTGCCCGTGGTGATGAACGTGAAGGCGATCGCGGCCGACAGGACCAGGATGCCCACGGCGAACCAGATGGCGTTGGTGTAGCCGTTGACCATGCCTTGGAGTTCGACGAGTTGGGCGGCCGGCTTGGAGGTGGCCGTGGCGATGTGGTCCTCGATGTAGGAGGTCGTCGCGGAGGCGGCGATCGTGTTCAGCAGGGCCGTACCGATCGCGCCGCCCACCTGCTGGGAGGTGTTGACCATCGCCGACGCCACACCCGAGTCACGCGGCTCCACGCCGTACGTCGCCAGTGACATCGCCGGCATGAACGCCGTACCCATGCCGAGGCCGAGCAGCAGCTGGGCGGGCAGGAGCAGGGTGACGTACGAGGAGTCGATCTCCATCTGGGTGAGCAGGAGCATGCCCGCGCCCGCGACCAGGAAGCCCGGCGCCATCAGCAGGCGCGGTGCGACGCGGGTCATGAGGCGGGTGCCGATCTGGGTGGAGCCAATGATCATGCCCGTGATCATGGGGAGGAAGGCGAAGCCGGTCTTGACCGGGGAGTACCCCTTCACGATCTGCAGGTAGTAGGTCAGGAAGAGGAACAGGCCGAACATCGCGATGATCGCGAGGCCCAGGGAGAGGTAGACACCGCCGCGGTTCCGCTCCGTGATCACGCGCAGCGGCAGCAGCGGGGCCTTGACCTTGGACTCGACGAGCACGAAGGCGGCGAGCAGTACGGCGGAGGTGATGAACAGGGTGATCGTCACCGAGTCGCCCCAGCCGTCCGACTCGGCCCGTGTGAAGCCGTAGACCAGGGAGACCAGGCCGAGGGTGGACAGGACCACGCCGGGGATGTCGAGCGGTGAGCGGTTGCGGCCGCCCTCCGGCTCACGGATGACGAAGTACGCGCCGGCCGCCGCGATCACCGCGAACGGGATGTTGACGTAGAACGTCCAGCGCCAGTCCAGGTACTCGGTCAGGAAGCCGCCGAGGATCAGGCCCACGGCGCCGCCACCGCCGGCGATCGCGCCGTAGATGCCGAACGCCTTCGCCCGCTCCTTGGCGTCCGTGAACATCACGGCGAGCAGTGAGAGCGCGGCGGGCGCGAGCAGCGCGCCGAACGCGCCCTGGAGCGCGCGGGCGCCCAGCATCATCGCCTCACCGGTGGCCGCGCCGCCCAGCGCGGAGGCGCCGGCGAAGCCGATCAGGCCGGTGACGAAGGTGCGCTTGCGGCCCCACAGGTCGGCGATACGGCCGCCGAAGAGGAGGAGACCGCCGAAGGCCAGCGCGTACGCCGTGATGACCCACTGGCGGTTGCCGTCCGATATCCCCAGGTCCTGCTGGGCGGACGGGAGGGCGATGTTCACGATGGTCGCGTCTAGCACGACCATCAGCTGGGCGAGCGCGATGAAGACGAGCGCTTTCCAGCGGTTCGAGTGCGCGTGCGAGTCGTCCACCGGGGACGGCTCGCGGACGCTGCGGACTGTTTCAGACATGGGGGTACCCACTTCAGGCTTCGGACTTCGTGACGGAAGTAACTTCGTGACGGAAATATCGGTATCGGTGGTGAAAAGGGTGCGCTGAACGGTGCGGCAAAGGGCGTCGAGAGGCAGCGGCTCGTCGCCGTTGACGGCCGCGGGTGGGCGGGTCAGGTCAGGTGGGCGTGGTCAGGCCTGGCGCAGGTCCTCCATGGTCATGGGGGTGCCGGGCAGTGTGGAGTGGGCCGGGGCGCGCAGGCCGTCGAGGAACAGCTGCAGGTGGCGGTGGAGGAAGCGGTCGATCCCCGCGCACACGGTGCCGGCCGGAGGGCGGCTGAGCTGGCTGACGGCGACCATCATGTCGCCGACGCCCACGTCGCCGCGGAGCTGCCCGGCCTGCCGGGCCCGCTCCATGAGCTCACCGACCAGCTCCTCCAGTCGTTCGCGCGACGCCTCCAGGTCCGGGTGGTGCTTCTCGAACGTGCTCTGCACCATCGGGCAGAGCGCGCTGATCCGCTCGTCGGCGGCGGTGTGCACGAAACGCGACAGCGCCTCGAACGCGTCACCGGTCTCGGCGAGCGCGCCCTCCGCCGCCAGCGCCGTACGGTCCATGACCGAGCAGACGACCTCCCGGACCAGTGCGTCGCGGTCCGGGAAGTTGCGGTACACCGTGGCGTTGCCGACGCCCGCCCGGCGGGCGATCTCGTCGAGCGGCACCTCGGGGCCGTACTCCACGAACATCTCCCGGGCGGCGGTGACGATCCGCTCCCGGTTGCGCAGGGCGTCGGCCCGCGGGCGGGTCACCTTGCGCTGCACGGGGGTGGCGGTCTTCACGGCGTACTCCTTGAGATCGGTCAGTCGGTCAGTCGGCCAGTCGGTCAGTCGGGCGGTGATCCGGGGATCGAATCCCCGGTTCGCTTCGACACCTGACTAAACGGGGAAACGGTCCCCGGTTATTTCCCGCCTCCCAAGAGATCTTCTGTGACCTGAGTCACAAGATCTCCGCAGATCTGCGTGCGGGCATGAAACCCACGTTCGGCCCTTCCAGCGCGCGCCCCCACGCCCCTCGACACAGGGTGATCGAGAGGGCGCAGCCTCTTCCCCGGCGGCTGCCGTGGAGTGAAGGGCTCGTGCATGCAGCAGCCGTTCCGCCGACATGGGATACGGCAGGGGGTGCGCCACGGGGTACGACATGCGATACCCCGGCGTCGGATACGCCCGCGCCGCGCCATCGCACTCGCCTCCGTCACCGCCCTCACGCTCGCGGTCAGCACCTCCGCCGGAACCGGGCACCTCACCGCCAAGCCGACCACGTCCGCGGAGGCCACGCCGCTGGCGTCCCGCGGTACGACGCAGCTCGGCCCCTGCATGATCCGCGGCCGGGTCGGTGTGCAGATGTCGGAGGGGATACCGACCCCGCCCGGCTACTCCCGTTCCACCGGCACGGTCCGCGCCCTCAACCTGATGATCGACTTCTCGGACGTCCCCGGCGAGGGCAGCGCGATGGACCGGTTCGCGGAGTTCGCGCCGCAGACCCAGAGGTGGTTCAGGACGAGTTCGTACGGCCGTATCGACTACCGGCCCGAGGCCCCGGTCACCGAGTGGCTGCGGATGCCGAAGCCGTTCCACGCGTACGGGATAGAGCGCGGCGCCCCCTTCGAGCCGGGGTATCGCCGGCTGGTCCAGGATCTGGTGCGGGTCGCCGATCCGGTCGTCGACTTCCGGGCGTACGACCTGGTCAACGTCCTCGTCACGCCGAACGCGGGCCCCTCCGCCCTCGACACCGTCCTGTCGGTGACCTTCGCCGGGAACAAGGAGGCGCCGGTCGCGGACGGGAAGCCGGTCGCCAACGCCTCGTTCGTCTACAGCCGTCAGGACGACGGTTCCGGTTCGTACGACGAGACCGGTTACCGCGTCCTCCCCCACGAGAACGGCCATGTCTTCGGACTGCCCGACCTCTACACCCACGAGGGCGGCGGCGCGGTCGGGCACTGGGACATCATGAGCGAGGACTGGGGCGTCGACAACGATCTGCTCGGCTGGCACAAGTGGAAGCTCGGCTGGCTCGACGCGGCCCAGGTCGGCTGCGCTTCGGCGCCCGGGACGGCCGAGTACACGCTGACCCCGCTGGCCACCACCGGCGGCGGGAAACTCGTCGTCGTCCCGCTCGACTCCCGTACGGCATACGCGGTCGAGCTGCGCACCCGGGCGGGCAACGACGTCGCCGTGTGCCGCCCCGGCGTCCTCGTCTACAAGGTCGACGCGGACATCGACACCGGCAACGGCCCCATCAAGGTGTACGACTCCCGCCGCGACAGCGGAGGCTGCACCCGCAGCCCGAACGTCCACGCCGAACTCTCCGACGCCCCGTTCGTCCCTGGGGATGCCTTCAAGGACGTGCGGGCGGGCGTCGAGATCACGGTTACGGAGGTGGATGCCGCGGGGAACCATCGGGTGCGGGTGATGAGGCGGTAGGACGAGACGAGGTCCAGGGGCCAGGGGGCCGGGGTGTCCGTAGCCGACTCGGCCGGGGCAGCGGTGACGGGCTCGACCGGGGGTGGTGGCTGGCTCGACCAGGCGCAGGAGCGGGCTCGGCGGGGCAGCGGTGACGGGCTCGACCGGGCGGCGCGAGCAGGCCGGGCAGGAGGCAGGAGCAGGCCCGGCCAGAGGCGGTGACAGGCCCGGCCGGGAGGCAGGAGCCGACTCGGCCGGGGTGGTGTGGGCTCGACCGGGCGGCGCGAGCAGGCCCGGCAGGAGGCAGGAGAGGGCCCGACCGGGGCAACGGTGACGGGCTCGGCGGGGCAGCGGGAGCAGGCTCGCCGGAGGCGGTGGCGGGCTCGGCCAGGCGGCAGGAGCAGGCTCCGACGGGGGCCGTAGCGGGCCCGACCAGGCGGCAGGAGCAGGCTCCGACGGGGGCCGTGGCGGGGCTCGGCCAGGTAACCGCATGCGAACGCGGTTTACGGTGGCCCCATGCTCCCGAACGCCATGAGCGGAGCCGTCGGCTCCGCGGTCTCCGCGCCCGTGCCCGACGAGGCCGTCGCCCCCCTCATGCGGGGGATCACCGTGCTGCGGCGGCTCACCGAGGCGGACGGGGCCCTGAGCCTCAGCGGGCTGGAGAAGGCCACCGGGCTCGCGCGTTCCACGGTCGACCGGATCACGGCGACGCTGGCCCGGATGGGATACGTACGGCTGGACGGCCGGGACGCGGTCCTCGCGCCCCGTCTGATGGAGCTGGGCAACGCCTATCTGGCCTCCATCCGGCTCCCCCGCCTGCTCGACGCATACGCGGACGCCCTCGCCGACGAGTTCGACGAGTCGGTGTCGCTCGCGGTCGGTGACCGGGACGGCATCCGGTTCATCCACCAGGCCACCCGGCGCCGCGCGATGTCCCTCAGCTTCCGTATCGGCGACCTCCTGCCCGCCGAACGCACCGCGCCCGGCCCGCTGTTCGCCACCGAGTGGGACGCCGCCGACTGGGCGCGGTGGCGGGCCCGGCGGGAGGCCGACCCCGAGGCCCGCGGGTTTCCGGCGGTGCCGCCGCGCGGCGGGGCGTACGACGACTTCGAGGCGCGTACGGCCGAGGCGGGCGCCCGGGGGTGGGCGCTGGACGACCAGTTGATCGAGCCGGGGCTGGTGGCGGTGTCCGTACCCGTACGGGAGCCGCGGACCGGGCGGGTCGCATGTGTGGCGAACGTCGTCAGCCACACCAGTCGGCACACCGCGGAGTCGCTGGGCTCGGCGCTGCTGCCGCGGCTGCGGGTGGCGGTGGCGGAGATGGAGGCCGAGTTGAAGCGGGATCGGGGGCCGCGGGTCGCCTCCGGCCCTTATGGCTCCGGGGCGGGCTCGGCTCCCTCCGGTCTCGCCGCCTGGACCAGTGCCTCCAAGCAGGAACTGGGCCGGGAGTTCATCGAGTCGCTCGCGCGTGGGCTGACCGTCATCACGTCCTTCGGGGAGGGGCGCGCCGAACTGACCCTCACGGATGTCGCCCAGGCCACCGGGCTCGCCCGGGCGACGGCCCGGCGGGCGCTGATCACCCTCGAACACCTCGGGTACGTCGAGTCGTACGACCGCGTCTTCCGGCTCACGCCCCGGGTGCTGGGCCTCGGCTTCCCTCCCCTGTCCATGCTTCCGCTGTCCCGTATCGCCGCCCCGCACCTGGCCGAACTCTCCGAGCGCGTCCACGACTCGGCGTCCCTCGCGATCCTCACCGGGGGTGGGGAGGAGGTGCAGTACACGGCGCGGGTCGCCACGAGTCGGGTGATGAGCGTCAACATCACGCTGGGGACGCGGTTGCCGGCGTATGCGACGTCGCTGGGCCGGGTGATGCTGGCGGATCTCCCTGAGCCGCGGCTTCCGGAGTTGCTTCCCCTGACCCCGCACACGATCACGGACCGGCGGGAGCTGCTGGCCCTGCTGGAGCGGGTGCGGTCCGACGGCTACGCCCTCGTCGACGGCGAGCTGGAGGAGGGGCTGCGCTCGATCGCCGTTCCGGTACGGGATGGGGGTGGGCGGGTCGTGGCCGCGGTGAACGTCGCGATGCACAGCAGTCGGCGGTCTGTCGAGCAGTGTGTGGCGGAGGTGCTGCCGGAGTTGCGGGCGGTGGTGGGGCGGATCGAGGCGGAGCTGCGGGTGGCGGGGAGGTTCCGGCGGGTGCCGGGGGTCTGAGCTGCTTTTTCCTCGCCCCCGCCGCCCCTTACTCGTCCCGTCCCGTCCCCAGAGGCTGCGCCCCTTCGACCCCCTGCGCGGGAGAGCTCGGTGGGTGGGGTGCGTTGGCGTGTGCGGGTGGGTCGTGGTTGCTCGCGCAGTTCCCCGCGCCCCTGGCTACCCGGGGGCGCCCCCTGGCTTCTAAGGGGCGCGGGGAACTGCGCGACCAGCCCCCACTCACCCGCAGCCGCCGCACGACCCCGCCCCCACCCCCGCCAGCTGCGCACACCGTACGCTGGGCGCTTAACCCGTACGCAGTGAAGGAGAGGGAGCGAGCCATGGCAACCGAGCAGCCCCGAGCGTTCCAGTCCGTGTGGACCCGGCCCCGGGCCGGGCGGGAGCAACCCGCGCTGAGCCGGGAGCAGATCGTGGCCGAGGCGCTGCGGCTGCTCGACGAGGAGGGCATCGACGCGCTGAGCATGCGCAAGCTCGGCGGCCGGCTGGGCGCCGGCGCCACCTCGCTCTACCGCCATGTAGCCAACAAGGACGAGCTGATCGAGCTGGCCGTCGACGAGATCTACGGCGAGATCGAGGTCTCCGCCTCCCCCGACCCGGCGAACTGGCGTACCGATATGACCCGTTGCGCCCACAGCCTGCGCGCGACGATCCTGCGCCACCCGTGGCTCGCGTCCGTACTCGGCGAGCTGGGCATGTCCTACCTCGGCACGAACTGGATGCGCGTCTCCGAGGCCATGCTGAACCTGCTGACCACCGCCCGTTTCCCGGCCGCCGAGGCCGACCGGGCGCTGTCCACCCTCGTCGCATACGTCACCGGCATGGCCACCAGCGAGGCCGCCTGGCTCAATGTCCTCGCCCGCAGCGGCCAGGACGAGCAGACCGCGGTCGAGCGTCTGTGGCCCGCCGCCGAGGAGGCCGCTCAGGACCACCCGCTGCTGCGCGAGAGCTACTCCGATCAGCGCGGGACGGACCCCCGGGCGGCCCGGGAGGAGGGGTTCCAGTACGGCCTCGACCGGGTGCTGGACGGGTTGGAGACGCGACTCAAGTAGCCGTTGAACGCGGCTCAAGGAGAACGCGGCCCAAGGAGAACGCGCCGGCCAACTCGCCCTACCCGCTCACCCGTTGACCCCCGTGTACTTGCCGAGGCTCCAGTTCCACAGCAGCCGCGACAGCACGAAGGCCGCGAGGCCGATGAGCGGTGAGGCCACGGCCAGCGCCTCCGGAACGCCCATGTCGCCGCCGTGGCCGGTCAGCACGCCGGCCGGGAAGTAGGCGATGAACGCGAGCGGGACGACGAAGGTGAACGCGGCGGAGACGGCCTTCGGAAGGATGCTGAGGGGGTAGCTGCCGAAGGTCCCCATCAGCTCCTCCAGCCACTGGCTCCAGTACGAGGTGGCCGGGAAGTGGAACGCGGCGGCGGCCAGGGCGGTGAAGAGCGCCGCCTCGACCAGCATGCCGCCGATCACCCCCGCCACCACGTACGCGATCCGCCCCGCCGTCCAGTCGAGCGAGCTCCGCTGGAGCGCGGCGACGAACAGCCCGACCGCGACGACCAGGTCACCGATGGCGTTGACCGGGAAGAAGTTCAGCTGGATCTGCCGGTAGACCGGCATGGGCCGGATCAGACAGGGGTCGACGATCCCTTCCTGGACGAGGATGTTCATGTACTGGACCCGGCCGAGGAAGAGCACGTACAGCCCGTGGGCCAGCATGCGCATGCTGGCGATCAGCAGCACGTCGGTGCTTGACCAGCCGCCGAGCCCGGGGAAGCGGGTCAGCAGCACCGAGGCGAAGACGATGATCGAGACCTGCCAGATGGCCCCGGTGGCGATCCCCAGCAGGAACTCGCCCCGGTACTCCAGCCGGGCCTTGAAGTTGAGCCTGGTGATCCGCCAGGCGACCCGCCACGAATGGAGGAAAGCGGTCATGGTCGTCCGAGTGGTCATGGTCATCCCCCCTGGGCCACGACACGTCGGCCGGCCCGGTCCCAGAGCCATCGGGTGAACAGGGCGAGCAGCACGATCCAGACGCCCTGGACCGCCATCTGGACGAAGGCGTCGTCGACGCCGATCCGTCCGACGTAGATGGAGAGCGGCACGCCGAGGGTCGCCTGGAACGGCAGGAACGCGCTCAGGGTGATGAACCAGTCCGGGAAGTACCAGAGCGGCGCGTACACACCGGAGAGCAGGTTCTGCGCGAAGACGAGGATGAGGAGGGCGGACTCGTTGCGCAGCGTCCAGAAGCACAGCAGGTCGACCAGCATCATCACGTAGTAGAGGACCAGTTGGCCGAGCAGCATGCTCACCGCGAAGACCGCGGCCACCTCGTACGAGGAGGGCGGGACCACGATTCCGACGGCGAGAGACAGCGCGTATCCGGCGAGCACCCAGCCGAAGCCGTACAGCTGGTCGCCGAGGGCGCGCAGGGCGTAGTAGCGCCGGGGGCTCATCGGCCGCAGGTACCAGTAGACGATCGTGCCGAAGTGGAGGTGCTGGATCACCGTGTCGCGGCCCGCGCGCCGGTCCAGGCCGCGGATCCGGTTCGCGAGCACGGCGAGTACGGCGTAGGTGACGGCCTGCGTCTCGTCGAGCCCGGCGCTGGAGTCGGTGTGCGCGTACAGCCCCCGCCAGAGGTAGACGACCAGGCACACCTGGACGAGGAGGCGCAGGGCGGTGGCGGTCATACGGGGAGGGGCGAGCAGTTCGCCCCGGGGGGTGATCGAGGCGATGTGCCGGCCCCGGGAGAGCAGGGTCATGGTGCTGGCAGTGTTCGCTGTCATGGCTCAGCCGCCTTGGGAGGCGGCTTGGACGGCGAATTCCTCGGTGGCCCCCTGGGCCGGTACGTCGCTGAGGTAGGCGGCGCGCATGACGTCTTCGAGGTCGTTCTCCTCCAGCGCCAGGTCGGTGACCTGGAACCGCGCGATGACCGCCTTGAGCGCCTCGTGCACGGTGGGGGCGTCGTCCCCGACCGGCCCGAACACGACGCGCGGGCCTTCGCGCCGCAGGACGCCGATGCCGGTGGTCCCGGGCAACAAGGCCGGTTCACCTCTCTGTTCGATCCGCTCGATCTCTTCCACATCGGCCGGGTCGGCGAGGGTCGCCCGTACCTGCCAGGTGCCACCGAAGCGCCGTCGGATCTCCTGGAGCGGGCCGTCGAGCACGATCCGGCCGTGGTTGATGAGGACGACCCGCTCGGCGAGCCGGGCGACCTCGGTCATGTCGTGCGTGGTCAGCAGGACGGTACGGTCCCGTTCCTCGACCTGGTGCCGCAGGAACCGCCGTACCTGCTCCTTGACCACCACGTCCATGCCGATGGTGGGCTCGTCGAGGAAGACGACGGGCGGATCGTGCAGGAGCGAGGCGGCCAGATCACAGCGGACCCGCTGCCCGAGCGACAGATGGCGGACGCGGGTGTCCCAGAACTCGGATAGTTCGAGCAGCCCGTCGAACTCGTCGATCCTGGCCCGGTACTGGTCCTCGGGCACCCCGTAGATGTCCCGCAGGATGCTGAACGACTCCCGGGCCGGCAGATCCCACCACAGCTGGGTCCGCTGGCCGAACACGGCCCCGATGTTGTGCGCGTTGCGCTCCCGGTCCCGGTGCGGGACGACTCCGGCGACGACGGCCTCACCGGAGGTGGGGGTCAGGATCCCGGTGAGCATCTTGATCGTGGTGGACTTCCCGGCCCCGTTCGGACCGAGCAGTGCGAGCAACTCGCCTCTGCCGACACGGAAGTCGACGTCCTGCACCGCGACTTTGGCCACGCGCTCCGGACTGACGAGCGACCTGAGCGCCCCGGCGAAGCCCGGCCGGCGCACGGTCGTGTGAAACACCTTGGACAGCCCGCGCGCCTCGATCACCGCGGTCAATGGCATCACGTCCGTTCACTTTTGTTCGAAATATCGAACACTGTCCGGCACAACGGCGGTAATGCTAGGGCTCGCGGGGCGGTCGAGAGAAGCGAAATAAACCCGCCGGAACTGCCCGAACACCCTTGTACAGGGGACGAGTTCAGCTGGCGGTTCAGGGCTGCCGGGGCAGCGGTTCGGCGAGCTCGGCGCTGAGGCGAGGGTGAGAGGTGTTCGGTTGTCCGGCGGCGAGTCGAGAAAACCCGCGCCCCATGATTGATTGCGACACATGACCGCTACCACCCCCGCCACCGACCTCCCCCCGGCCGACGAGGTCCTCACCGGCGTCCACCAGGGCGTCGGCAGGATCCTGCTCAACCGCCCCCGGGCCCTCAACGCGCTGACCACCCCCATGGTCGCCGCCATCGACGAGGCCCTGGCGGCCTGGGAGAGCACGCCCCTCACGGCCGTGGTGCTGGCGAGCACGAACCCGAAGACGTTCTGCGCCGGCGGTGACATGCGCGCGATCCGGGCGAACGTGCTCGCCGGTGACGCGGAGGCGAGCGAGAACTTCTTCTCCACCGAGTACCGCCTCAACGCCCGCATCGCCGAACATCCCGTCCCGATCGTGTCCCTGATCGACGGCATCTGCATGGGCGGCGGCCTCGGCCTCTCCATCCACGGCGACTACCGCGTCGTAACCGAGAACGCGATCCTCGCCATGCCCGAAACGGCCATCGGCTTCTTCCCCGACATCGGCGCCGGCCACTTCCTCCCCCGCCTCCCCGGCGCGATCGGCATGTACCTGGGCCTGACGGGCCACCGCCTGGACGCGGCGGACGCCCTGTACACGGGCCTGGCCACCCACTTCGTCCCCGCGAACCGCATCGACGAGGTCACGGAAGCCCTGGCCGACAACGCCGCCACCCCGATCGACACCACCCTGAAGGGCCTGGCTGACACACCCGCCCCCTCGATCGCCCACAGCAGGCTCGCAGCGGTACGAGCCGACCTGGACCGAGCCTTCGGCGCCCCCACCCTCGACGGCATCAGGCAGGAACTCCACGCCCTGGCCACCCCTTGGGCGACCAGGACCCTGGCCAGCCTGGACGCCCACTCCCCGCAGAGCCTGGAAATCACCCACGCCCTGCTGACGGCAGGCAGAAACCGCACCCTGCGCGAATGCCTCGCCGCTGAACTCCTCCTCACCCGCACGACCATCCGCTCCCCGGACTTCCTGGAGGGCGTACGGGCCGTCCTGGTCGACAAGGACCGCACGCCCGCGTGGCAACGCGTCGACGCGCAGGACCAGCCCCCGAAGTCGACGAGCAAGGAGAACGGTTCGTCGTCGCGACCCGGGTCCCGAATCCCTCATCCAGATGAAAAGCCCCGGCGAGACCGTGCGTCCCGGCACTGATCACTAGCCTCGGGCGATGCCCACATCCTCACCACCATCGCTGCTGCGGGCCTTCCGGCCCCAGGTCCAAGAGCACCTCTACGACTTCTACGAAGAGCTGTCGAAGTCCCAGGTCAGCGCGATGGCGAAGCACCTCGACGAGCAGGTCGCCGCGCCGTAACCGGCCGCTCGACGCCGGGCCATATGCGTTCGTCCGGGTGGACGCGCTGACCCAGAAGGGCCGCGAGGGCGGCCGCATCATCAACGTCCACGCCCGGATCGCGGTCGGCGTCAACGCCGACGGCCGCCGCGAGATCCTCGGCATCGACGTCGCCACCGCCAAGGACGGCGCCGGCTGGCTCGCCTTCCTGCGCTCATCGTTTCGGCGGACGGGAGGTCGTAGGCCGACCGGCCTCCATCATCTCGGCGACCCGGGCCGTCGTCTCCCGCAGCCACATGTGCGCCGCGTCGTGCATGTGGACCGGATGCCACCACAAGGCCTGCTGGAGCGGCACGGCGTCATAGGGCGGTTCCATGATGCGGACGGGTGCGACTCCGTCCAGCTCGTCGGCGAGACGCCTCTGAAGGAGAGCTACCCGGCGGGTGCCTGCGACCAGGAGTGGCATCAGCTGGAAACTGTCGACGGAGACCGCCACGCGCGGCTCGATGCCGAGCATGGCGATCTGGCGGGCGGCGGGGGCATCGTAGGCTCGTTGGTACGTCACCCACGGCAGTCGGGCCAGGTCGTCAAGGGTGAGCCGCTCGCCGACCTCGGGGTTGTCGTCCGCGACGAGGAAGACCCAGCTGTCCTGGTAGAGCTCGACCATGGGGAAGCCTCGAATGATGCCGTGGGGCAGCAGTAGCCCGTCCACGGTGCTGAGCAGCGACCCGGTGCTGTCGATGATTTCGTTCGGTACCTGTTTGAACCTGAGCCGGATTCCCGGTGCCTCGGCTTGGACGGTGCGGGCGAGTTCGGTACCGAAGACGGCAACCGCGTAGTCCGAGGCGATGAGCGTGAACTCATGTTCCTCGCGGGAGGGGTCGAATTCGGCCTGACTGGCGAAGACGCGCTCCAGCAGGTCGCATGCGGTGGTGGTTCGGTCGAGGAGGGCCTGCCCTAGGGCGGTCAGTTCGTACCCTCCGCCCACCCGGGCGAGCAGGTCGTCGTCGAAGTGGCGGCGCAGCCGGGCCAGGGCCGCGCTCATCGCGGGTTGACTGAGTCCGATGCGCTGGCCGGCCCTGGTGACGTTGCGCTCCTGCAGGAGGGCGCGCAGGGCAACGACGAGGTTGAGGTCCAGGCTGGCCAAGTTCACGAAGCGTCCCAATTCCGGAGCCGGCACCACCGGTATTCACCGGCTGGATTCTTATATATAGGAAATCGATTTCCCTGATTGCAATCTACGGGCCAGATTAGTGGGACCGCAATCGGGAGGACATCTCCGTGAAATCCGCAGCCGCGCCGGCACCATTCGCACCCTTCTCGGGCCCTTTCGCCATCGGCACTCTCTCCGCATCGGGCGGAGCCGCGTTCCCCGGCCTCGTGGCGCCGGACGGCCGGGCGCTCGACCTGCGCGCGGCACTGGGTGAACCCGCGCTGACGACCCTTACGCTCCTGGAGCGCTGGGACAAGACGTTGCCCCGCCTGCACGCCCTCGCGGCGGATCCGGCCGGCGCATGGCTGTCGCTGGATGACCTGCGGGTGCAGGCGCCCGTCGAGCCGCGGCAGATCTTCCAGTCCGGCGCCAACTACCGGCAGCACGTGATCGACCTGGCGGTCGCACACCGCGCCCCGGACGACCCACGCACCGTCGAGGAGGCCCGCGCCGAGGTCGCGGCGGTCATGGACAAGCGGGCCGCCGAGGACCTCCCGTACGTCTTCATCGGCCTGCCGACCACGATCAGCGGTCCCTACGACGACGTGGTGCTGCCCGCCTGGGCCCAGAAGCCAGACTGGGAACTGGAACTGGCCGCGGTGATCTCCCGCCCCGCCTACCGGGTCACCGTGGAGGAGGCGCTGGAGTACGTCGCGGGCTACACCATCGCCAACGACCTGACCGACCGCGCGACCGTCTTCCGCCGGGACATGCCCCCGATCGGCACCGACTGGCTGCGCAGCAAGAACGCCCCCGGCTTCACCCCGCTCGGCCCGTGGATCGTCCCGGCCGGCTCCATCGCCGACCCGTCCGACCTACAGGTCACCCTGAAACTCAACGGCGAGACCATGCAGGACGAGTCCACCAACGACATGATCTTCGGCGTCGCACGGTTGATCTCATACATCTCCCAGACCGCCCGACTGCTCCCCGGCGACCTGGTTCTGACCGGCAGCCCGGCCGGCAACGGCATCCACTGGGGCCGGCTGCTGCGCGACGGCGACGTGATGGACGGCTCGGTCACCGGGCTCGGCGCCCAGCGCACCCGCTGTGTCGCGGAGGAGGCCCGATGAGCGCCGACCGTATCGACCGTACGGATCCCGAGGCGGCGATCGCCGAGGCCGCGAAGGCGTACTCGAACTGGGGCCGCTGGGGGGAGGACGACGTGCTCGGCACGCTCAACTTCCTCGACGAGGCCAAGCGCCGCGAGGGCGCAGCCCTGATCCGCGACGGCGTCAGCTTCTCCTTGTCACAGACCTTCGACATGGACGGCCCGCAGAAAGGCTGGCGGAGGCGTACCAACCCGGTGCACACGATGCTCGCCACCGGCACCGACGCCGCTCTGGGCGGCCAGGGCTTTCCGCACGGTTTCGGTGGCGCCGACGACGTGATCGCCATGCCCCTGCAGTGCTCCACCCAATGGGACGGGCTCGGGCACATCTTCGATCACGGCAAGGCGTGGAACGGCCGCCCGGCGGAGAAGGTCGTCACCTCCGAAGGCGACCTGGTCACCGGTATCGAGCACATGGCTCCGCACGTCGCCGGGCGGGGCGTCCTCCTCGATGTGGGCCTGGTCATCGGCCAGGACGGCGAACTGCCCGACGGCTTCGCCATCACCGAGGAGCACCTGACCGCGACCGCCGCCTCGCACGGTGTGACCGTCGGTCGTGGCGACCTGGTCCTCGTGCGCACCGGGCGGCTGGCCCGCGCCCGTCACGAAGGCTGGGGCGACTACGCGGGCGGGCCGGCGCCGGGGCTGAGTTTCAGTACGGCCGGCTGGCTGCACCGGAGCGAGATCGCCGGGATCGCCACCGACACCTGGGGCTTCGAGGTGCGGCCCAACGAGTTCGACCACGCCTTCCAGCCGCTGCACCAGGTCGCCATCCCCCACATCGGTCTGCTCATCGGTGAGATGTGGGACCTCGATGCCCTCGCCGCACATTGCGCCGCCGACGGCCGGTCCGAGTTCTGGCTCACCGCCGCGCCACTGCCCATCACCGGTTCCGTCGGCTCACCGGTGAATCCCATCGCCGTCAAGTAACGCCCTGGACGGCCGGGCGAGCCGCGCCCGGACGGCTACGCCACCCTCGACCGCCCGACCCGCAACACCCCCCTTGCCGCTCGAAGTCGCGCGGCACCATCTCAGGGAGACCCCATGAACGACACCCGTCCCCGCACCGTCCTCGTCATAGGCGGCGGCGCGTCCGGCAACGCCGTGACCGTGCTGCTGCGGCGGGCGGGCATCGCCGTGGAACTCATCGAGGCCAAACCCGACTGGAACGTGCTCGGCTCCGGCATCACCCTCCAGGGCAACGCGCTGCGCGTGCTGCGCGAAGTGGGCGTATGGGACAAGGTCCGGGAGAGCGGCTACGCCGTCGACGCCGTCGGCCTGGCCGCGCCCGACGGGACCGTGTTCCATGTCCAGCAGGACATCCGCACCGGTGGGGACGACCTGCCCCCGATCTTCGGCATGCAGCGGCCCCGGCTGCAGGAGATTCTGTGTGAGGCCGTTCTCGAGAGCGGCGCGACGATACGCCTTGGCACCACCGCCGAGGAACTGGTCCAGGACGCGTCGGGCGTCACCGCCCGGTTCAGCGACGGCACCGAGGGCCGCTACGACCTTGTCATCGCCGCCGACGGCGTCAGTTCGCACACGCGCGCGATGATCGGCATCAGCGACAAACCCGAACCGACCGGCATGGCCATCTGGCGCGTCCCCGCGCCCCGCCCCGAGGGCGTGGAGCGCATGGACCTGTCCTACGGCGGACCGTGCTACATCGCCGGCTACTGCCCCACCAGCAAGAACACCATCTACGCCTACCTCGTCGAGGCCAACCGCGACCGCGCCTCCATCGACCCGGCCTCGTACGCGGACGAGATGCGGCGGCTGGCCGCGCCCTACGGGGGTGCGTGGCCGGAGATCGCCGCGAGCATCACCGACCCCGCCAAGGTCAACTACACCTGGTTCGACCGGCTGCTCGTCGAGGGCTCCTGGCACCGCGGCCGGGTCGTCCTGATCGGTGACGCGGCCCACGTCTGCCCTCCCACGCTCGCCCAGGGCGCGGCCATGTCGCTGGAGGACGCCTCCGTACTGGCCGAGATGCTGAGCAACCAGCAGGACTGGAGCTCCCTCGACGCCCTGCTGACCGGCTTCTACGAACGCCGGATCGACCGTGTCCGCATGGTGGTCGAAGCATCCGTGCAACTCGGTCAGTGGCAGCTGGACGGCGTCCGTGACGCCGACGCACCCGGTCTGATGGGCCGCACGATGTCCGTCCTGAAGGAGACCCCGTGAACTCCGTGAACCCCGTGAGTCCCCAGAACAGCGCACCCACGATCGACGTCCACGCGCACGTCCTGCTCCCGCAGGTCGAGGACGCCGTCGCCGGACACCCCGGGCTGGCCGCGGCCCGCGATCTCGACGCCCGCCGCAACGGCCCCGAGGCCATCGCCGTCAGCGGCCCGATGTTCCGCGACCGCTTCCCGAAACTGACTGACGTCAAGGCCCGGCTCGCCGCGATGGACGCCTCCGGGATCGACGTCCAGCTGGTCTCGCCCTCTCCCTCGCACTACCACTACTGGGCCGACGAGGACCTGGCCCGTACGGTGTGGGAGCTGGCCAACGAGGGCACCGCCGCGCACGTCGCCCAGGCCCCGCAGCGGCTGCACGGCCTCGGCCTCGTCCCGCTCCAGCACCCGGGCCTCGCCGTCGAAGCCCTCGAACATGCCCTCGGCCTGGGCCTGCGCGGTGTCGAGATCTCAAGCCACGCGCCGGGACGCGAACTGTCGGACCCCGCGTACGAACCGTTCTGGACACGGGCCGAGGAAACCAGCGCGATCCTCTTCCTGCACCCCTTCGGCTGCACGCTCGACGAGCGCCTCAACCGGTGGTACCTGTCCAACACCGTCGGCCAACCGACCGAGAACGCCGTCGCGCTGTCCCATCTGATCTTCTCCGGAGTCCTGGACCGGCACCCGGGGTTGCGCATCGTCGCCGCCCACGGCGGCGGCTATCTGCCCACCCACATCGGCCGCTCCGACCACGCCTGGCTCGCCCGCACCGACACCCGCGGCTGCGCGCACCCGCCCAGCAGCTATCTCAAGCAGCTGTACTTCGACTCCCTCGTCCATAACCCGTACGTCCTGCGCGAACTGATCCGGGTGGCCGGCCCCGACCGGGTGCTGCTCGGCTCCGACTTCCCCTTCGACATGGGCACCGACGACCCGCTCGGCGCTCTGCGCGACGTCACGGACCTGCCCGCCCCCCACTTCCACGCCGTACGCGGCGGCAACGCGGCAGCGCTGCTGCGTCTCACCTGAGGAGCCCGACATGACCAACCGTCTGCTCACCCACCTGCGGCACGTCGACCTCGCCGTGCCGGACTATGACAAGCAGCTCGACTTCTACGCCGGCGTCTGGGGCCTGACCAAGGTCGCCGAGGACTCCGGCATCTCCTTCCTGGCCGCCGAGGGCTCCCCCGAGCAGTACATCGTCCGGCTCCGCAAGGCCGAGGAGAAGCGCCTCGACCTCATCTCCTACGGCGCGGCGAACCCCGCCGACGTGGACACACTCGCCGAGCAACTCCTCGCGGGTGGAGTGCGGTTGATCTCCCAGCCGGGCAAGGTCGACACCCCCGGCGGCGGCTACGGCTTCCGCTTCTTCGACATCGACGGCCGCACCATCGAGGTCTCGGCCGACGTCGAGGCGCGCCGGCACCGTCGTGTCGAGGAGAAGGAGTCCATTCCCGTCCGTCTCTCGCACGTCGTCCTGAACTCCCCCGACATCAACGCCACCCGCGCCTGGTATGAGCAGCACCTCGACTTCCGGCTGTCCGACACGATGAGCATTCCGCACATGGGCGAGGTCATGCACTTCATGCGGATCAGCAACCAGCATCACTCCATGGCCATTGCCAGCGGTCCGCACACCTCCCTGCAGCACCTCTCCTTCGAGCTGCGCGGCATCGACGAGTACATGCGCGGCTCCGGCCGCGTGATGCGCTCCGGCGCCCGCAAGATCTGGGGCCCCGGGCGGCACATGGCGGGCGACAACACCTTCACGTACTTCCTCGACCCGCACGGCAACACCGTGGAGTACACCACCGAGCTCGAAAAGCTGGACGAGGACACCTGGCACCCGCACATCTACGACCTGACGAAGCCCGAGAACGCCGACCAGTGGGGCACGTCCAACCCGATGAACGAGATGATCGCCAAGGAGATGCACAACGACGTCGACCGCGGCGTCTTCGTCGCTCCGCCGGTCTGACCCTTTAGCCCCGGGGGCTCGGCGCACTCCCCCGCCCTGCCAGGCCGCCGGGCCCCCGGCCTGTGTCAACCCACCCAGCTCCCTAGGAATGCCATGCGTTTCGCCACGTACGAACAGCACGGCCGCAGCCGTCTCGCCACCGCCGAGGACGACGGCACCCTCTACCCCTGCCCCGACACGGGGACGCTTCTCGACCTGATCCAGGCCGGTCCCGAGGCACTGCGCGAGGCGGGCAACGCAAGCCTGGACGTGCCGCGCGGCCCGCACGTCTCCCAGGTGCGATTGCTGCCGCCGCTCCAACCGCCGTCCGTACGCGACTTCGTCACGTTCGAGGAGCACGTCGAGGGTGTACGGCGAAGCATCGACGCAGTCTCGGGCGCCCCGGACGCCTGGTACGACGCGCCCACCTTCTACTTCACCAACCCCTACGCGGTCATCGGCGCTCACGACGACGTCCCCGTGCCGCCCGGCTGTCAGGCAATGGACTTCGAACTCGAAGTCGCCGCGGTCATCGGCCGCGAGGGCCGCGACCTCACCCCCGAGCAGGCCCGCGACCACATCATCGGCTACACCATCTACAACGACTGGTCCGCACGCGACCTCCAGTCCCGCGAGATGCAGGTCAGCCTCGGCCCCTGCAAGGGCAAGGACACCGCCACCACCCTCGGCCCCTACCTCGTCACCGCGGACGAGCTGGAGCCCTACCGCGACAGCGAGGGATTCCTGCGCCTGGCGCTGACCGCCGAGATCAACGGCGAGGTCGTCGGCAAGGACCTGCTGTCCAACATGAGCTGGACCTTCGAGGAGATGACCGCCTACGCCTCCCGCGGCACCTGGGTACGCCCCGGCGACGTACTCGGCTCGGGCACCTGCGGCAACGGCGGCTGCCTCGCCGAACTCTGGGGCGTGCGCGGCCGCCAGGACCCGCCGCCGCTCAAGCCCGGCGACACCGTCACCCTCACCGTCGAGGGCATCGGCACCGTCTCCAACACCGTGGTACCCGGTGCCGAACCGGTGGCCGTCCCTCGCGCCCGTACGCGCCCGCGAACGCGCCCGTGAACCGCGCGGCGGAGAGCAGGCCGGCCGACAAGGTCGTCGTCACCGGGGCCGCGCGCAGGCAGGGCACGGTGGAGGCTCCGGCCCGGGCGGGAGCGACCGTGACAGCCACCGATGTGACACAGGCACCCGGCCAACTCGGTCATCCCCTAAATGATCGGCGCCGAGGGCCACGCGCGGCGACCTGCTCGCCGACGACCACCCCGATGCGCGCCATCGGCCGCCACTCCCACTCCGCCGGGCCGGCCTCCCTGACGAGGTGCTCAACGCCGTCGTCCTCCTCGCCTCAGGCGAGGCCTCGTACACACCGGCGCCGGTCGCGTCGCCGTCGGCGACTGGTCGACGGTGCTGCCCGGCTCCCCCGTTTGCCCCCTGGCCGAACTCCGGCTGAAAGGACCCGCACGTGAACAAGGTCAGCGCGAGCGCCGCCGAGGCGGTCGCCGACATCTCCGACGGGGCCTCGCTCGCCGTTGGTGGCTTCGGCCTGTCCGGCATACCGGCCGTCCTCATCGACGCCCTGCACGCCCAGGGCGCCACCGGCCTGAAGGTCGTCTCCAACAACTGCACCGACCTCGGCGTACTCGACGTCACCGACAACGGCCTGGTTCTTGTCGAAACCGCCCCCGGCGTCACCCCCCACGACATCACCGCCGCCACCGCCGCGAAACTGCACACCGCCGCTTGAGGCACGACGACCGCCACCTCGTCCGCATACGCCCAGGACGAGGTCCGGCACATCCATCCTCCAGACCCCGGCACGCCCGGAACTGCACCAACCAGGGCAGTTCGCCGACTTCACCGATGCCATGGGCATCGACCGTAATCGGCCGGCGCGTCGACCGTGGATGCACCTCGGTTTCCGCCGCGACCGTCCCTGTCCACAGAGGTACACATGCTCATAGTGACCGGCAGTGCGCGGCCCGCCGCCCCAGCGGCCGGAACGAACTGATCAGAGCGACCCGCAAGTTACCGAAGTCGCAAACCGAGGCTGGGAAAGCCAGGACCCGCTCGACGAGCACGGGCCACGCGCACACCCCGGGCTTCATGGCCGGGCACCGAGCCCTGTACGGGAGAAGCCCGCCCTCACCCTCTACCAGGTCAACGACGACCAAGACCGAGGAGCCCACCATGAAGAAGCTTCCCGCCAAGCGCGGCCGCGTCGCCGTCATCGGCGCAGGGCCCGGTGGCATGGCCGCCGCACTCTCCGTCCATCAGGCCGGCCACGAGGTCGTGCTGTTCGAGCGCTACCCGCACGCCAGACCCGCCGGCAACATCCTCAACCTGTGGCCGCCACCCATCAAGGCACTCGGGCTGCTCGGCGTGAACACCGAGGACCTGGGTGCGCCCTGTACGGCCGAGTTCCGCAACGCCCGCGGCCGCCGCCGGGTCCGCGCGGCCCTTCCAGAGCAGGTTGTCCGCGACTACGGCGGCGGCTTCATCGGCCTGCTGCGCCCCGAGCTGTACGAGCGGCTGCTCGACGCGCTGCCCAAGGGTGTCCTGCAGGTCAACCACACGGTGGAGCGCGTCGAGCAGGACGAGAGCGGTGTTCGACTGCACCTCGCGGACGGACGAGTCCACGAGGCGGACCTCGTGATCGGCGCGGACGGCATCGATTCCCTGGTCCGCCGCACTCTGTGGGGCGACAGCCCCAAGCGCGAGCACAACCTGCACATCTTCGGCGGCTACACCTTCGACGAGAGCGTCGAGACCGAGCCCGGGATGTGCGTCCTCTCCCACACCCGCACGGTGCAGGGCAGCTGGACCGCCATCCGCGACAAGGGACGTGACGGCCACCAGTGGTGGATGCTCGAAGCGTTCGACGCAAGCCGGGAATTCACCGGGGACCTGCACTCGACCGCGACCAGCCTCGGCCAGGCCTTCGCCCGTCCGCTCCCCCAGCTGATCGCCGCGACCGACTCCGCGCACGTTCAGCACTGGGTGATCCGCGACCGCAAGCCGCTGAAGCAGTGGTCCAAGGGCCGTGCCACTCTCGTCGGCGACGCCGCTCATCCCACGTCCCCGTACGCGGGGTACGGCGCCGGTATGGCCACCGAGGACGGCTACTTCATCGGCCGCCACCTGGCCGGGGTGGACCTGAGTGACTACGCCGCTGTCCGCCAGGCACTCGACGCCTTCGAAGCCCCCCGCAAGCCGCACACCGCCCGGCAGTCCCAGCAGGCCTATGTCCTCGGGCAGGTCTTCCATCACGCGCCGCGCGCTCTGCAACCGATCCGGGACGCGATCCTGGACCGCAGACTCGGCCGGCAAGGGAGGTCACTCTCTTGCCTGCCGGTCGGAAATCCGACGGCCGCGGCGGAGCCGGGGCACAGGCGCCGCACACCCTGAAGAGCGCGTACGATCCGGTGCCCCTCCCTTCCCCATGGCGTGAAGACCGGGGCTGCGGCCAAGTCGGGGCAGCCGCGGCCAGGTTGGGAGTCGGCCACCCGCAGATTTCGACACTTCCAGGAACTGGCAGTGGCCCGCTGCCACCTCTGTGGAGCGGCCGGTTGCGGCGTCGGTGGTCCTGATGCGCTCAGACGCGGACGAGAGGAGTGTCGACCAGGTGTTCCGCAAGGAACCAGGCCTGCAACTCACCCGTGCGGATCACCTGCGAGACCAGAACGTCGTTGGTGCCGTCATCGCCCAGCTCGGCGCTGCGGGCCGCCGCGTCATGGGCCTCGACCAGGATCGTCTCGTGTGCCTCCAGCAACCGCGCCAGCATCCCCGGGACTTCCTCCACCCCATCAGGCGGACGTGGAATCGACGTGATCTCGGCGACGTGCCGGGGATCGCCCACCGCGACGCCGCCCAGGGTCTGGACTCGCTCGGCGATCGTGTCGACGAGTTCCAGCTGCTCTCCCGCATGCTTGTCCAGCAGCACGTGCAGCTGGTAGAAGGTCGCGCCCCGCATGTTCCAATGGTGCTTCTTGTAGAGGCTGTAGAGGATCTGCGTGTCCGCCAGGACCTTGTTCAGGCGCTGGCAGGAGTACATGCGTGCGTCGTAGGACAGGCCGAGAGGGAACTGCTTGACCGTCCCGAACTCCTGAATCACCTTGCCCTTTTGATGCAGCCGCGGCTGGCTGCTCAGGGGGTTGTGGCTGGTGGTCATGAAGCGCCTCCCGCGGTGCCGTGCTTGCGATACGTGAGGGACGCTAGGCGCTGACATCGGCGACGCGTTGACCATGAGCGCATGCGGTGGTGCTCATCAGCGCACCGCCGCGTGCGGGCGCCGGTTCCAGAGCATTCCTTCCCGGCGGGCGACCGTGCACTCAGCAGGACGGGTTTGACGCCTTCGACGCCGGTCGTGAACCCGCCCACCGGGACACGGCTCGGGTCCGCCCTCGCCAGGCGAGCTGTGCCTGCCGACCGCTGCCGGCAGGCGTTCCTGTGGGCTTCGACATCGAACGACTTCTTTCTGGTGTGCCTGTTGCACCTGTGCTGGTCGTGGACATGTAGGGGCAGACGCTACGGAAGGAAGCCATGCCCATTGATTCCGAGGCCGAGTTCACGGACGTGTACCGGGCTCACTACGACGACGTTGTGCGGTTCGTGCGCCGACGGGCGCATCCGATGAACGTCGACGACATCGTCGGCGAGACGTTCCTGGCGGCCTGGCGCCGCAGGCGTGAGCTGCCGGACAACCCGCGGCCGTGGCTGTTTCGCACGGCCCGCAACGCGATGCTGAACGACGGGCGCGGCAGGCGTCGGCAGTCCGCGCTGGTGGTGCACATTCAGCAGACCACCGCCTCCGGCCTGCGGGAGGCGACCGACGATGCCACGGCGCGGGTGGACCAGCGGCTCGAACTCGGCGCTGCCTGGCAGGCCCTGGCCCCGGATGACCAGGAAGTCCTCGCCCTGCACGTGTGGGAGCAGCTGACAGCCCGGGAGGCGGCGCAGGTCTTGGGCTGCACCCGCGCCGCCTACGCCATGCGCCTGACCCGCGCCAAACGCCGCCTGGCCAAACACCTCACCCCCAACGGCGCCAGTGCGCCCGCCGTCGCTGCCATCCACTGACCCCCCGATAGGAGACCCTGGTGAACAACGATCTTCTCTCCCGCCTGGCCGACCTGGACACCGCGCCGCGCACTGAGCTGTCCGCGGCCGAACTCGACCGCAAGCAGCGGCTGCTGCGCACCGTGCTGGAGGACACCGGGCAGCCGGTGCGGACGGCCGGTGCGCCCTTCCGTCGTCCGCTGGTGCGGCGCGTGGCGTTCACGGCGGCCGGGGGGCTGGCCGCCGCGGCGGCGGTGCTGGCGGCCACCGGCATCCTGCCCGGCTCGCAGAGCTCCGGGCCGCTATCCTCCGCGCAGCTGGCTAGCTGGACCGCCACCCCGGCGGGCCTGGACAGCTCCTCACGCAACGGCGGCGCCGCCGAGAAGTGGTGCCTGGACACCTCGAAGGGAGGCCAGGACGACAGCGCACCGGCCAAGATCTCCAACGCGGACATCCGCGGATCGGTCGCTTCGATGGTCGTCACGCGCGCCGGTGAGACGACGTACTGCCTGGCCGGTTCGGACGGGTCAGGCGTGTCGATGGCGATCGACACGGTGGCGGCCGGCGCCGCCGCCGACGCCGTCACCCTGGACACCCTCGGTGCCCGTGGCAGCGACTCCGGCCAGTTCAACTACGCGCTCGGATCGGTCGGGGCGGACGTGAGGGAGGTGACCGTGCGTGACTCCGGCCAGACTGTGCAGGCCACCGTGCAGGACGGTCGCTGGACCGCCTGGTGGCCCGACGGCAACCCCGACGGCCTGCTCACCGGCACCCTGACCCTCACCCTGGCCGACGGCACCACCCGCACGGTCGACGGCCCCTCGCTGATGGGCTGAAGAGCGCCGCCCCGCTCGTGCCGCGCAGGGCCATGGGTGCGACCGGCGCGACCACACCACTGCACAAGGGGTAGGCCCGCGCCGATGGGCTGCCGCGCTGCCCGGGGGCAGGGCGCGGTGAAGCCGCCGCGCAGCACTGATGGCGCAACGGCACCGGATCCGTCCCGGTGACGGTGGAACGGCACGCTCGTTCGCCGTTCCACCTGCGCCCGCCTGCTTGGTCCGCATCCTTTCCTTGTGCCACACGAAGTTGTGGTTGGTTCTGCCGGTGGACGGCGTTGTCCGCATCGGAGTCGGAACCACGGCCGACGCGCACCCGCGGGCCGGACTGCGTCAGCCACCGGTGATGGTCGCCGATCGGAGAACACCGACTTACTGCTGTTCGCGCGAGCGCTCTCCGCCGAGCAGAACGGGGACCAGCACCCAGCCTCTCGGCTCTCGGCGGTCTCCTCGTCCGGGAGCGCCGCCCGCGAACGGCTGGGACGCCCTGGCGCACCGCGCAGACGCCCACCTCCCACATCCTCGCCAAGCTCGGCATCCACAGCCCCGTGGCCCGGGAGGCCTTCAACCACAGCCCCGCAGCGGTGCCCACCGATCTCTGACACCCACCACTGTCAGGCACACCGACGGAGGTGAAGCAGCCCATGCCATACGTCCGGGCCGGCCCAGAACCGGTGGCGTACCGGTCCTTGATCCACACCTTCCCCTTGCGGCGGGTTCCCCGCATGCGCGACTCGGATCACTGCACGCGCAGCTCCGTGGCCCGTGTGTTCAAGCGGAGGAAGAGCAGACCGACGAGGGTAATCGCGACGGTGGCGGCGACGGCTCCGCCGGCGAGCAGGGCGAGCCGGTCCCAGGGGACGTGTACGGTGACCGGCACCTTCTGCGCCGTGAGCAGCAAGGTGTGTGCCTGCTCGTACGCGGGGTCCTGACAGGCGTCGGCCGGATCGCCCGGCAGCGGTGTGCAGCGGCGCACCTCCATCCGCGCCGCTTCGCGGGCGTCCGGTACGGCGAAGCGCGGCAGCAGCGCGCCCACGGTCACCGACAGGGCGACCGCGGGAACGACGGGCGTGAGGACCTGCCAGCCGAGCGCGCGGGCAAGGATGCCCCTCGGGGTGCCGGCGGCGACGAGGGAGGTGAGTGTGCGCCTTCTGGCCGCGACACCGTCGACGAGCGCCACCAGCAGGCCCATGGCGGCGATCGCCATCGCCACCAGAACGGCGTATCCCACCAATGCGTAGGCGCGCTCGTAGAAGCCCGTGCCGGACGGGTCGTACGGTTCACCGAGGAGCCGTGCGAACCGTCGCGTGTTCTCCTCCTGGGCCGCGACCGTTGCCACGGTCAGCGCGGAGAGTCCGGCGGCTGCGGACCCGGCGATGAGCGCGACCAGCATCGCGGAGAAGGTACGGCTGCCGGACCACGGGTCGGCCATCAGCCGCCTGCCCGCGAGGAGCGCGGCGGGACGACGGGCGAAACGGTGCAGCACCCGGCCGACGGTGTACGCGATCCAGCCGGTTCCCGACACGACGCCGACGCTGACGGTGAGGACACCGACCGTGATCAGTCCTCCGATGACCAGCAGGGGCACGTCGTCGTTCCGCGGATGGTCGGTGAAGTACCGGTGGACCGGTTCGACGAGCGCGCACGCTCCGAGACCCGCGAGGACGAGCACGCCCGGCGTCCTGCTCGGGCGGCCTCGCGACATACCGCGGACCACACCGAGCGGGGTGAGCGTCACGCGGCGCAGGGTGAGCACCGCCAGCAGTGTGACAAACAGCGGCACACCCGCGGCGATGCCAGTCATCAATGCGGGTCCGGGCAGGACATCCGTCGGCAGGGACCGGCGCCCGTCGGCACCGGGCGCGTCGAGCAGCACACGGCCGAGGAAGTACACGCAGTAGCCCGTCGCGACACCGAAGGCGGACGCGAGGGCGGTCTCGGCCGCCGCGATCCGGACCACCTGGCGCGGTGTCGCTCCCGCCATCCGCATCGCCGCGAGCCGGCGCTCCCTGCCGGGGGCGCCGAGTCGGCTGCACTGCGCGACGAACGCCAGGACCGGAATGGTCAGCAGCAGCATCCCGAACGCGACACCGGGGCGCAGCCCTTCGTCGTTGAGCAGATCGTTGGTGTACGTGGCCGCGTGCGTTTCGGTCACGGCGAGGACCGTTGCCGCGGCAAGCAGGGTGAGTGTGCCGAGCGCGGCGCCGAACGCCGTCAGTGCGATGCGGGTCCGGTCCGCCCGGCCGCCGGCCAGAGCGAGCCGGAGCGTGGTGAGCGGGCTCACCGGGAGGTCTCCGCGGTGCCGGCGGAAAGCGCTGTGCCCGCACCGAGCAGAGCGAACTCGGCGGCTTCCACCGCTCCGTCGCGCAGCCTGATCTCCCGGTCCGCGTACGCGGCGACCGTGGCGTCGTGCGTGACGAGCACGACGGTGGTGCGCTGGGTGTGGGCGGCCTGGACCATGTGCTGCAGGACGGCCTCGCTCGCGAGGGTGTCGAGTGCACCGGTCGGCTCGTCGGCGAAGAGGAGTTTCGGCTCGGTGACCAGGGCACGGGCGAGAGCCACCCGCTGCTGTTGCCCGCCGGACATCTCACCGGGCAGCCTGTCCGCCAGATCGGCCACCCCGAGCCGGTCGAGCCACTCGAGTGCCGTCGCCGCCGCCCGGCGCCGGCGGACACCGCCGAGCAGCAGCGGCAACGCCACGTTCTCCGCCGCGGACAGCTCCATGACGAGCTGGCCGAACTGGAACAGCACCCCGAAGTCCGTACGCCGCATGGCCGAGCGCTGGGACTCGCTCCACTCGTCGACACGCCTGCCCTGGTACCGGACGGTGCCGGCGTCCGGGCTCAGGATGCCCGCCAGGATGTGCAACAGCGTCGACTTGCCGCACCCGCTCGGCCCGGTGACGGCGACGATCTCGCCCTCCCCCATGCCGACCGAGATGCCGCGCAGAGCCTGTGTCGGCCCGTAGGCCTTCACCACGTCACGGGCTTCAATGATCACTGGTGCACCTCCTGGTGCAGGTCGGTGACGCGGTCCATCGCGGTCTGCATCCACCGCAGATCCGCGTCGAGGTGAGCGATCGCCAAGTCGGCGGCCAGAACGTGGGCGATGGGCAGCGTTCCGGAGGATTTCGCCGCCGTGAGTGCGCGCATCCGTGCGAGATGGGCGGCCCGCTGAGCGGCGAGGTGGCGGCGGGCGGTCGCCTCGTCCGTCACCAGCAAGGTGATCACGACCTTGGCCAGCAGCTCGTTCGACAGGTGGGGCGCCGGCGGTTCGATCCGCGAGATCCACGCGGCCAGCGCTTCCCGCCCACGGTCGGTGACCTCGTACACCGTGCGGTCAGGGCCTCCCACACGGTCGTGCCCGGCCTCGGCGGCCAGGCCGTCGCGGTCCAGACGCTTGAGGGTTGCGTACACCTGCCCGAAGGGAAGCGGCTTGGCACCCGGCAGGTGCGAGTCGTGGGCGTGCTTCAACTCGTACCCGTGCAGGGCGCGCGGGGTGAGCAGACCGAGGAGGACATGGGGCGTGGACACGGCGGTAACTATTCATTGAGAGAATAGAAGTGTCAACCGTGTCCGTCGTCGGTGCACTGCCGAGCGGGTGCGGCGCACCAGGGGCGCCACTCACAAGCACCCTCGGCTCCTCGGATCGAACGCCGGGAACGGTGCGCTCACCACCACGTCCAGGGACGGCTTGCGTTCGTTCGCCAAGCGAGCACCAGGACGCCTGCCCACGCCCCAGGGTCTGGTCGCCCTCCCGCACGCACTCGCCCGCTGGTCCGGGGCGGAGGCGGCGCAGTACGCGCCGCAGGGGGTACCGGCCTGCGTCCCGCGTCGCGGATCAGCTGTTCATCAGGCCTGACTCCCACGCCCAGGCCGCGATCTCCACTCGGTTGCGCGCCTCGATCTTGTTCTGGATCCGCGTCAAGTGCGTCTTGACCGTGCCGACGGTGATGTGGAGGCGAGCCGCCACCTCGGCGTTGGTCAACCCCCTGGCGACGAGCGTGACCACCTCGGTCTCCCGGGCAGACAACTCGGCGCCCGGAGCAGCCCCCGCGGCAGTCGCCGATGCACGGAAATGGCGCAGCAGCCGCACCGTGATGGCGGGACTGATCAGCGCTTCCCCCGACGCCGCGGCCCGCACCGCCTCGACCAGCAGGGCGGGGCCCGAGTCCTTGAGCAGGAAACCGCAGGCACCACCGAGCAGCGCACGGTGGACGTACTCCTCGTCGCGGAACGTCGTCACGACGATCACCTGCGGCGGCTCGGCCACGCCCGGCCGCCGCAGCAGCCGCAGCGCTTCCAGGCCGTCGAGCCGGGGCATCCGGATGTCCATCAGCACGACGTCCGGGCGGTGGCGGGCGGTGAGTTCCACGGCCTGGACCCCGTCCACCGCCTCGGCGACGACCTCGATGTCGTCCTCCGCTGCGAGGATCAGGCCGAAACCGGTGCGGACCATCGCCTGGTCGTCCGCGAGCAGCACGCGAATGGTCACACGGTCTCTCTCTGTGTCCGGTCGTGGCCCTGGCCGGGTGCCGCGGGACCGGACGCATTCGTAGGTGCGGTGCCGGTCGGCAGGACTGCCTCGACCAGCCAGCCGTCCCGGGCGGCCGGGCCCGAGCGCAGCGTGCCGCCGATCATCGCGACTCGTTCCTCCAGACCTCGGAGGCCGAACCGCCCGCCGGTGCTCCGGCGCCCACCGCCGTCGTTGCTCACTCGTACCCGTACCGTGTCCCCGGTGTGGGTCAGCCGGACCTCGACACTGGTGCAGTGGCGGGCGTGCTTGCGGATATTGGTGAGGGCTTCCATCACCACGTGGTGCGCGGTGGTGGCGAGCTCTGCCGGCAGTGGGCCGGGCTCGCCCTCTTCGGCCAACTCCGTCCGGGCACCTGGCAGCTCGAACCGCTCGACCAGCCGGCGTACGGCACCCCCGAGGTCGGTGACCGGCCGCGGGGCGACCCTGTTGTCCGGCTCGCGCAGCATCCCGACCATGCGGTGCATCGACTCCAGCGACTCGATCCCCGCCTGCTCGATCCGCTCCAGCGCGGGCGGCAGGAGTTCCGGCTTCTTCGCCGCGACGGCACCGGCGCCCTGCGCCAACACGACGATGCCGGTCACATGGTGGGCCACGAAGTCGTGCAGGTCCCGGGCGAACTCGGTGCGCTGGCGCAGCTGGAGCGCGGTTTCCCGGCGGCGCCGGTCTGCGGCGACGAGGCGGGCGGCCAGCCCTGCCCCCACCACTGCGAAGGCGATCAGCGCGAGGAAGAGGGACACGGCGACGACTGTGTCGCGCACACCGCTGGCCAGTGGGCGCAGCACCACCGCGGCGAGCAGCGCGGGGGCGGTCACCGTCACCGCGACGGGCGTGGCCCGCCAGGTGACGAAGCCCAGCACGACGACGAGCGCGACGGGCTCGGTGAACGCGTACCCGTCCAGGCCGGTGAAGCGGTCGCCGTCCGAGGAGTCCCCGGCGCGGACCGCGGCAGCGACGCCGAGCGAGGCCAGGGAAGCGGCCATGGCGGCGACAGGCAGGACATTCACCTTCAGGTGCGGGGCGAGGAGGGCCACCAGCACGGCGAGCAGCGCGACCTCCAGCGGCGGAGCCCCGAACCCCGTGACGCTGAACGCACCCCACCGGTGGTCCAGTAGGCCAAGCGTGCCCAGCGGTACTGCCAGGGAGATCGTCCACGCCGAGACGCGCGACCACGAGCTGCAGCGGACGATCACACCGGCGAGCCTAACAAGGCGGTGCGGGGTGCGGCCTCCGTCCACGGTAGGTCGTCGCGGTCTGCCGAAAGTCGTAACGGGCGGCCGCGGAACCTGTCCTGCGGAAGATCCGCGAGGGTGTGCGAGGCGGTGACACTCGGGGCGAGACGACGGCAACGGGCTGTCACGACAGGGAAGTGTTCACACGCATGGTCAATCTCGACTTCACGGTTTCCGCGGCCATGGTGCTGGTGCCCGCACTGGTCCTCTTCGCCGTCCTGGTTCTGTTGCGTGCCCGCGCCGGCAGCCCCGGCTGGACCGGCAGGCATGCACTGCTGCGGCTGGGCGGCGCTCTCTACGCGGCGGCGGTCCTCCAGCTGACAATCTTCCCGCTGCACGTGGTGTTCGGGACGTACGCCAACCAGACCCCCTGGTACGAGATGGTCCAGTGGGTGCCGCTGATCATCGCGGACTTCAGCTTCGTCCCCAATGTGATCATGATGCTGCCGCTGGGGGCGCTGCTGTCCCTGATGTCCGTCCGCGTGTCCTCCCCGGGACGGGCCGCTCTGGCCGGTGCCGGGATCAGCCTGGCCATCGAGCTGACGCAGATGCTGTCGTACATCCTGTTCAGCAACGGCCGCTCCGTGGACATCAACGACGTCATCGCCAACACCCTCGGCACGGTCCTGGGCTTCCTCGCCCTGCGGTGGGTCGCCCGGGCGCGGTCGTTGGCCGGGCTGGTGCAGGAGCTCGCCCTGCCCTCCGCATGCCCGGCCGGCATCCCCGCCACCGGACACGGGCACGCCGGGCCGGCGTCCTGACCGATGACGTCCACAAAGGCGCACCAGCGGGGCCATGACGTCCGCCCCTGACCCGTGGCAGGTGAGAGCCGCACAGCCGGATCCGCATGCGAGCACGTCAGTCGAGCGCATCGGTGATGGCGGCGAGCCACCCGTCCACAGGACCGAGGGTGACCAGGCCGCTGCCCGCACCTGCGAGTTCGCCCGCAGCCGGCAGCAGGCGGGTGCGGAGTCGTTCCAGCCCGACCCGGTCACCGAGTTCCAGTGCGACTGCTGTCTCCAGGCAGCACAGCGCCTCGTACATCAGGTCCGCGGGCGGCTCCGGCAAGGCGCGCAGCATCCCCCGGGCTTCGGCGTGGCGGCCGGTGCGCAGCGGGACGAAGGCCTCGGCCCAAGGGCGGTACGGGCCCCAGTCCGCATCGGCGTCGACGTGTACGGCTGCTGCCGCTGCCGACGTACTGCCGTCGGCCAGGCGCAGGCACAGCTGCGCGAGGGGCAGCAGGCCGTGCTCGACGCCAGGCATGCCGGCGCCGTCCAGCCGTGCGGCAGCGGCCCGGTATGCGGCCTCCGCCTGTGCGATCTGCCCGGAGGCAGCCAGCCGCAGCGCCCGGTACCACTGGGTGAAGACGCTCGCCAGCGGCCGCTCGTGGCGCTGGGCCAGCCGGTCCGCGGCGGCGGCGTGCTCGTCGGCCGCCGGGAAGTCGCCGAGCGCGCTGCGCGCCTGCACTTGGATCAGGTGGCCGAGTACTTCGAAGGTCACCAGGCCGTGGCGGATGGCCAGCGCGACCAGCTCCGTGCCGAGCGCATCCCGTCTCGGCGCGAGCCCGGCCCGGGTGCAGGACTGCATGAAGGCCCCGTTGAGGGCGAACGCCAGCAGCGTGGGATCGTCCAGGCGCCGGGCGATCTCCTCCGCCTCGCCTGCGGCCTGCGGGCCGCGTGCGGAGCGGGTGCCGCGCATCTCCAGTGCGACCGTGGCCAGCAGGCGGCAGCGCGCCGCCTCGTGTGAGCCACCGCGCGGCAAGGCGGCCAGGGTGCGCTCGGCGGCCGCGACGATCTGCTGCGCCTGCTGCGGGTTGTCATTGCGGGTCCAGATCGCCGGGACGTCGTAGGCACCGATCACGCGGGCGGTCAGCTCCGGGTCGTCGAGCTCTTCCGCCGTGGTGATGGCAGCCAGGCGGTGTTCCTGGGCCGCCTGCAGCCCGCTGCCTCCGGTGACCGCGAGATTGCGGATCAGTCCGACCGTCGCATCCAGCCGGGCCCGCGGGCCTGCGGCGCCCGTACGGTCGTAGGCCGCGGCCGCCCGTGCCCACAGCCGGGCCGCCGCCGTCATCGGTTCGTCCGGTGGGTCGAGGCGCGGGTCCTGGGTGAGGATGTCCGTCTCCAGTCGGCGCAGCTCCGGGCCGGGGTCCAGGCCCAGCTCGTCGGCCAGTATGGTGCGGGCCCGGCGCAGCACCGCGAGTGCATCCGCCTGTCGGCCCGTGCGGTAGAGCGCCAGGGCCAGCAGCCGCCAGCCCTCCTCACGCCAGGGATGCTCGGCCAGGTGGGCATCCAGGTCGGGTACCGCCTCGGCGGCCAGCCCCAGAGCCAGCCGGGCCTGCGCCTGCTGCTCCACCGCTTGCAGCCGCAGCTCGGCCAAGCGGGAGCGCTCCCCGCGTGCCCAGTTCTCCTGGACGAACTCCGCGTACGCCGGGCCACGCCACATGTCCAGCACGGCCTGCAGTTGTTCCAGCGCCCGCGTGGGCGGCAGCTTCGCGGCGGCACCGACGGCCGCCTCGAACCGCCAGGCATCCACGGCATCCGGTGCTGCCCGCAGCGCGTACCCGGGGCCCTCGGTGACCAGCAGACGGGCCGGGGCCCGGGCCGGGCGGTCCGGCTCCAGGACACGGCGCAGCGCGGCGACGAAGGTCTGTACGGCACCCACGGCGCCCGGCCCGGGCTCTTCCCACAGGTCCTCCACGAGGTGGGCGACCGGAACCACGCGTCGGCGCGCCGTGATCAGCCGAGCGAGCACCGCCCGGTGCCGCGGCCCCTTCAGCCCGAGAACGCCACCGGCCGCATCCCACGCGACCACTGGCCCGAGCACACCGAAGGTGACCCGCTCCATCCCCGCCTCCCGGCCTTGCTCTTCCCGCCTGCCACGGTACGCGCTGATCGGATGCTGATTCGCGCGCGGCAGTCTCGATGGTGTCCGCCGACCGCGGACCCCTCCCACACTCGACGAAAGCAGCACACCGTGGCAGCACCGACCATCCCCGGCTTCGACTACCAGCGCGTCCAGGTCGCCGACGGCATCGCCCTCAACGCCGCCGTCGGCGGCTCGGGCAGCCCGATCGTGCTCCTGCACGGCTTCCCTCAGACCCACCTGATGTGGCGGCACGTCGCCGCCGACCTCGCGGCGGACCACACGGTCATCTGCCCCGACCTGCGCGGCTACGGCGCGAGCGACAAACCCGCCGAGACCGGCCCGGACGCGTACTCCAAGCGAACCATGGCCGCCGACATCGTCGCCCTGGCCCGCGCGCTCGGCCACGAGCGGTTCGCACTGGCAGGCCACGACCGCGGCGCCCTGGTCGCCTTCCGCGCCGGACTCGACCATCCCACCACCATCACCCACCTGGCCTGCCTCGACGTTCTTCCGACCCTCGACACGTGGCAGGTGATGCGCGGCACGAAAGCCGCCATCGGGTTCCACCTCTACCTGATGGCCCAGCCCCCGGGCCTGCCCGAGCAGATGATCGCGGCCGCACCGGACGCTTTCTTCGGTCATTTCCTCGACATCTGGACCCGCGACCCCGAGGCCATTCCCGCTGACATCCGCGCCGCTTACCTGGACGCCTGCCGCGACGCGGTGCCCTCGATCGTGGCCGACTACCGCGCCTCCGCCCAGATCGACGTCGACCACGACCAGGCCGACAGGAACTCCGGCAGCCAACTGGAGATGCCGGTCGCCGTGCTCCAGCAGGACTGGGGCGCCGCCCTCGGCTTCGACGCCCGGGCACTCTGGTCCGCCTGGGCACCGAAGCTGGCCCATACGACCGTCGACTGCGGCCACTTCATGGCCGAAGAAGCCCCCGAGCAGATCGCCTCGGAACTCCGCAAACTCGTGCTCCGCTGAGCACGCGGCGCCGACGGCGCCCGCAGCGACTTACCCGCAGCTTCTGACGGCAGATCAGAGGGAGTTTTCAGGTCCTGCAGCGGCGACCCGACCCATGACAACATCACGCATTCAAGATCATCAGTCAGGTCTCCGACTCTCTCACCGCATTCCAGGTTTTACCGTCTCATGGCACGGAGCGACTACGACAGTACGCTTTCTGTTGAAACCATGTCGGAGACGGGTGAAGCGGCGGGAAAGCGGTCACATGACAACGGCCACAGGAGATACCACTCGTAGACCCCGGATATCCCCTGTGCGGCGGGTGGACCCGACGATGTCGTCGGGCCTCCCGACCCGTCTTGTCGGACGCGAGGCCGAGCTGGCGGTGCTGCGGGACGCCATCGCACAGCTGCAAGTCGGCACCGGTGGCGTGGTCCTGCTCGAGGGTGAGCCCGGTATCGGAAAATCGTCGCTGGTCGCCGCGGCGGCCGCGGCCGGCAAGGAGTCAGGCTGCACGGTACTGCACGGCATCGCGGATCAGGTCGCGCACCCGTTGCCGCTGCGATTGCTGTGCGACTGCCTGGAGATCAAACAGCGGACGGACGATGCCCGCCGCGCCGAGATGCTGCGCTTCGCGCGCGCCGAGCGACCCGACCTCCTCCTGAGCAACGCCGTGCACGCCGCGATGATCGAGATGCTCCACACCCTGGTCGAGGAGGACTGCGCTACCGCGCCGACCATGATGGTGCTCGATGACATGCAGTGGGCCGACGACGCGTCGCTGGACGTGTGCCGACGCCTGGCGTCGACCGCCGCGCACCTGCCGTTGTTGTTGGTCCTGTCCTTCCGGCCGGTGCCCCGCGGATCCGGGATGCGGCGGCTACGCGCCGCGCTGCGCGGCCACGCCACGACAACGATCTCGTTGGGGCCCCTCGGCCCGGACGCGATCCGCGATCTGCTGTCCGATGTCGCCGGTGCGCCGCCCGGTCCCGCGCTGGTCGACCTTGCCGCCCAGGCCAGCGGCAATCCCCTGTACGTGCGGGAGCTGGTCGAGTCCCTGGTGCGTGAAGGCGTCGTGACGGTCGGCGAGCGTGCCGATCTGCGGGAGACCTCGCTGAGCACCGTCCGAAGGTCGTTGGCTGCGGCGCTGGACAGTCGGCTGAGCTTCGTACAGGCTGACGCGCTCGACATGCTGCGGGTGGCCGCGCTGCTCGGCCGGGAGTTCGCGGTCGGGGAGGTGGCAGCGCTCCTGGGCCGGTCCACCATCGACATCTCAGGTGATCTCCAGGAGGCGGTCGCAGCCGGGATCCTCGTCGATGCCGGTCAGCGGATGGCGTTCCGGCATCCGCTGATCCGCCAGGCGCTGTACGACGGCATACCGACGGCACTTCGCGTTGCGCTGCACCAGGACGCGGCCAGGGCGCTGGACGGTATCGGCGGTGTCGAGCCCCAACGGGTGGCGCAGCAACTGCTGGAGTCGGGCCGCGTCGGCGACCGCTGGGCCCGGCGCTGGCTCGCCGACACCGCTCCGGTGCTGGCGGTCAGGGCCCCGACCCTCGCGGCCGAGTTGCTGGACCGGGAACTGGAACACGGGGTCGCGGACGAGCGTGACCGTGCCGCGTTGAGCGCGGCTCTTGCCCAGATTCTGGTCGGCGCGGGCGAGCACGAGAAGGCCGCGGTACGCGCGCGGCAGGCCCTGGCGGTGTCGTGGGAGCCGGCCGACCGTGGACGGATGTACTGGGTGCTGGCCCGCGCGCTGTTCAGCGGCGGTGACAACGACGCGGCGGTCGCAGCGCTGGATCAGGCATTGGAGGAAGATCTGCCCGACGCCTGGCGCGCCCGTTTGCTCGGCTCGTTGGCGATGTTCCAGCGGGCCGGGTCGGGCGCGCTGGAAGCCGCAGACGCCACCGCGCGCCGCGCACTGGAGATCGGCGAGAGGGCCGAAGACACATTCGCCATCGCTTACGCGCTCACCGATCTGTGGCTCACCCATTCCGTACAGCGGCAGTACCTGTCCGCGCTGGACTGCGTGGACCGCGCGCTGGAGACACTGAACGCCACCGACGACCACGCGGACCTGCGGTGCTATGCACTGCATGCCCGGATCTTCACCCTGCAGAACCTGAGCCGGTGGTCGGACGCCGAGTCAGCCCTTCGGGAGGCGCGGCAGTTCCTGCTCGACGACGACCGGACCGATGACGCCAGGTTCAGCGTCACCGCCGCAGTCCTCACCTACTGGCTGGGCCAGTGGGACGACACGCTGGCGGAGCTCGAATCGGTCGACCAGAGCGTCTCCGCCATGACCTACCGGGGTCTGCGCGAGCGCGGCCCCATGTGGCTGTGGCACGGCTTGGCCGCCCTCATCGCCGTCCGCCGGGACGATCGCGCCGCGGCCGAGGGGCACCTCCGGGCCGGACTGAGTCAGCCACCGGTCACGGTCGCCGATCGCGAGAACACCGACTTCCTGCTGTTCGCGCAGGCGCTCTCCGCCGAGCAGAACGGGGACCCGCACCTGGCCCTCTCGCACCTCGGCGGTCTCCTCACCCGAGAGCCGGGCGAGATGACGCTGATCCACCAGTGGCTGCCCACGGTTGTCCGCCTGGCACTCGCCGTGGACGACGACTCCGCCGCCGCGGCCGCGCTGGCCGCCTGCCGGGCCGAGGCAGCCACCGAGCAGGTCCCGGCCCGCGCCACGGCCGCCGCCGACTGGTGCACAGGACTCTACGAGCGCGATCCGGCACCGCTGCGCTCGGCGATGGAGCACTACCGGGCCGTCGGCGTGCCGGTGGAGCTGGCGGGAACGCTGGAGGACCTGGCCGTCGTCCTGGCCGAACACGGGAACACGGGCGAGTCCAAGCGCCTTATCGGCGAAGCGCTCGACCTCTACGGCGGATTCGGCGCGGTCTGGGACATCCGCCGCGCCGAGGCACGGCTACGCCGGCACGGGATCCGCAGTGGCGTGCGTGGCGCCCGGACCAAGCGGCCCGCGCACGGCTGGGACGCCCTGACCCCGACCGAGCACAAGATCGCCCTCCTGGTCGCGGCCGGCCGCTCCACATCCGACATCGCACAGAGCATGTTCCTCACCCGGCGCACCACACAGACGCACATCTCCCACATCCTCGCCAAGCTCGGCTTGCGCAGCCGCGTGGAGATCGCCCGGGAGGCCTTCAACCGCGACCCCGCAGCCATTCCCACCGATCTCTGACACCAACCGTTGTCAGGTCGCGGCGACCGGGCGTCGGCGCCGGTGAGCACCTGACGTGGGTGGTGGTCCGGGCGGCGTGCGCTGCCCCGTGGACACGAATCAGCGCACCTTCCTGATGGGGATGACGGCCAGGGCGCCGACCACACAGACCGCGGCGGCGACGCCGAGCAGCAGGTGGTACTCGCGGCCGCCCGCGGTGTTGACCAGCAGCGCGCCGATGGCTGGAGCAATGGACTGCGGTGCGGCATTGGCGATGTTGAACACGCCGAGGTCCTTGGCTGAGTCCTCCGGATCGGGCAGGACGTCGAGGACGAGGGCGAGGTCCACGCCCGCGTAGACGCCGAAGCCGAGGCCGAGGACTGCTTCGGCGGCGTAGAAGCCGGCTGCGGAGTGAGTCGTGATCAACATGGCCGTGCCGATGCCGAAGACGAGCGCCGAGAACCCGACGAAGACCTTGCGGCGCCGCAAGCGGTCGGACAGCCATCCGGCCAGCTGGCCGGCAGCCATCAGGACCACGGTGTAGACCAGCACGCCGGTGGCCATGACGGACACCGCCCGGTCGTCCGACAGCCCCAGCTGGTCCTGCAGGAACAGCAGTCGGAAGGTGGTGAACATGAACATCGCCAGGATCACCATGAAGCGGGAGACGAAGGCCCAGGCGAAGTCCGGTTGCTTGCGGGGGTCCACCCAGAACGTCCTGAGCATCGTACGAAGGCCGCCGCCGGACGGCGGACGCTGCGGCAGCGGCTTGTCGGGCAGGACGATCACGTACAGCACGACCAGGACGAGCCCGACCGCTGCCGGAACCATGAACAGCAGGAGTATGTCCGTGCCGAGGACCCTCACCGCGTAGGCGGCGCCGAGGATGGCCACGTTCTGCATGACGCCGATCAGGCCCGCGACCTTGCCCCGCTGGAAGACCGGTATCTGGTCGGCAACCGACGCGGTGAACGCGGCCAGGGCGGCGTTGGCGAACATCTGGCTCAGGAACCAGGCGACGGCGACGACCGCGAGACTCTGCGCGGTGGCGATGACGGCGAGGCCGACGGTCAGTCCCAGGGCGCCGATCACCAGCCATGGCCGCCGCCGGCCGAACCGGCCTTTCGTCCGGTCACTGATCCGGCCGAAGACCGGGTTGGCGAGGAACGCGGCCACTGCGCCGAGGCTGCTGACCAGGCCGAGCGCGGAGACCTCGTCGTCTTTGGGGACGATGTCCTGCACCTTGATGGCCAGGCTGGAGAAGACCGGGGTGAGCAGGGCCAGGAAGAGTCCCAGCTGCGCCAGGGCCATCGTGGTGACGACCCAGGAGCGGGCACTGCGCTCGGGCGGGGGGCGTTGCTCCGTGTACGGAGGAGCGGGGTCGGGGCGGGGAGGGGTGGTGGTCATGCGACCGCCTTCGTGCTGGGAGACGCGAACGGGGATGCGGCGAGAGGCGTCTCGAAAAAACGCTGACACAGGTACTCACACGTGGTAGGGACACGTGTGAGTAGCGGCAAAGGTAAGCGGGGGCCGGTGCGTAGGCAAGGGACGGACGGGGCTTGGCGAGCACCGGAGTCGCCCGTGAGGCCGGAGTCTCCCGTACCGCCTCTCATCAGCCATTCACGCCCACCCGTGACGCCGACCGCTGTCATTTGACAGATGTTTCGCGGCCTCGGGCACCGGAAACTCAGGCGTGCCGACCACCCGATGTGCGGGCATTGGTCGGTCACACCGAGGTAACCGGAGCCAGCCATGCCCTACGTCCCGATCAGCACGGACAAACGTGCCGACATCGCCGCATACGTCCACGCTTACGGCCAGGGCCAACCGTGTCCTGCTCCTCCACGCGACCGCGTACGGGCCCGTGCTGATGCAGGAAGCGAGCCTGATCCCGGTTTAGGCAGCCTGCGCAACGTCGCCTGAACGACCCCGAGAGGTCAACGAGACGCCGCACGCCTTCCTCAGCGAGCGAGCGACCGAGGCCGGAAGTGGGCCGGCAAGGCAGCGGATTCTCTCGATACACACGGCGACAGTGGGGGTGTCCGGGACGATCCGGTCGGCCGTCGCGCACCACGCGGCCCATCGCGACATGGGCGACCAGCGGACGGGGCGGCCTCGTGCGCCACACAGTCGGTCGGGCGGTGACTCTGCGGTGGCGTCCCGCCAAGTGGTGTAGCGGATCAAGGCGCCGGAATCCGCAGGTCATCGGCGCGGTTCGGGGCCGCGCATGGTCTGACGGCTGGTCAGCCGCTGTGCGATCCGGGCGCCGTGTCCGGTGGGGTGGCCGACGCGCGGCTTACCGGAACGCGTCGAGCAAGGTCGCTTACACCACGAAGCGGGACGCGACCGACTCTGCAGATGCGGAGTACGTGCCGCACCGGTGCAGGTGGCAACGACCGCAGACATCGCGGCGGTCCCGCGAGCTGGGCCTGCGCGCACTCTTCCATGGCAGAAAGGATTCGAGGGAGTCACCATGACCGTCATCGTCTCCACGGACCAGGTAACACCACGAGACCGGCACGCCTTCTTCGCTGACCTCGTGATGCAGACGCACTTCCGTCACAACATGAACTTCCTCGAAGGGCCGAGACCGTTTTCGGCCTCCATCGCCAGTAACCAGCTCGGTCCTCTGCGGATCAACACGGTGCTGTCAGGTCCCGCTCATGTCAGCCGCACTCACCGCCTGTTCTCACATGATCCCGAGGAATACGTGCTCGTCGGCCTGCAGCGCCGCGGAACGCCGAGGGTGGTGGCACAGGACAGCGGGCAGGAGGGCGCAATGCGACCGGGCGACATGGTCATCCTGACCTCGTACGGCCCGTACGCATCGGTGTATACGGAGCCGGTCGAGATCGTGTCGGTCATGCTGCCGAGGCCTGCCCTGCTCGTGCCGGATTCGGATCTGCACAGCCTCACCGGAGGGGTCATCCGCGGTGACGAAGGACTGGCACGGCTCCTGTCTCCGTTCCTGTCGCGCCTTGCCGATACCGCCGCAGCGCACACCGCGGAGGTCGGCGAACAGCTCGCACGCAACGTGACAGACCTGCTGGCCACGCTGTGTGCCGAACGACTCGGTCACGACAGGATCGACGCCGAGACCGCCCAGCGCGCCCTGCTTCTGCGGATCCGGTTCTTCATCAACCGCAACCTGGCCCATCCCGGCCTGTCGCCCGAGTCGATCGCCCGGGCGCACGGCATCTCCACGCGCTATCTGCACAAGCTCTTCGAAGGCGAAGGCATGACCGTGAGCCGGTGGATCCTGCGGCGCAGGCTCGAGGAGTGCCGCCGCGAGCTGGACCCCCGTGGCCCCCGCACCCCCACGGTGAGCTCGGTCGCACGACGCTGGGGTTTCACCCACCTGGCCCACTTCAGCCGGGCGTTCCGCGCGGCCTACGGGATGTCGCCGCGCGAGTGGCAGGAACGCAGCAGCCTGCCTGCCCTGGGGCGGCCGCTGCCCGACATGCCGGAGCAAGGGACTGCAAAAGGCGGGCACACGTGCCGTCTGTGATCCAGCAGAGGGCGGACCATGGATGTCTTGACCAGTGGCCCCGGCAGCGGCGCGACGACCGGCCGCCTCGCCTATGTGGAAGTCTTCACGGTGGACGGCGCGGCGGATCAGGCGGTCGGCGGGCCGAGCTTGACGGCGGGTGGCAGGAAGGAGCACCTGGCCATCGCCCTTCAGTGCGGCGGACCGGGGACACTCGCCCAGGACAGAAGGAAAGCGGTCCTCCGGGCGGGAGACTTCACGTTTTTCGAGGCCGCCCGTCCGTACGAGCTGCGGTCCGAGGGGCGAACCGTGTACTTTGTCGTCCCGCGCCATGCCGTGGGGCTGAGCAGCGCCGAACTGGGACGGATCACCTGCACGACCGTCCGCGGAGACCAGGGGCTGGGCGCGCTGGTCTCGTGCTTCCTTTCCGGGCTCGCCACGCAAGCGGCGGACTGCGGACCCGAGGTGGGCGAGCGGCTCGCGGGCCACGCCATGAACCTCCTCGCGAGTCTCTTCGCCGGGCAGCTCGGCCATGACGGGGACGGGAGCGCCGAACCTGACGCTTCCCATGCGCTGCTCCTGCGGATCAAAACGTTCATCGAAGAGCACCTCGCCGACCCTGACCTGACACCGGGGGCGATCGCGAGCGCCCACCAGATCTCCGTGCGCTACCTGCAGAAACTGTTCCAGGGCGAAGCCACGACCGTGAGCCGCTGGATCAAGCAGCGTCGCCTGGAGAAATGCCGCGAGGAACTCCACCGCGTCGGGCGATCCGCTCCCAGCGTGTCGGCGATCGCACAGCGTTGGGGATTCCCCCATCCCGCCCATTTCACCCGGGCGTTCCGGGCCGCCTACGGCATGTCCCCGAGCCAATGGCAGGCGGCGCACACTGCCGCTCCTGCTCGCTGAGGGGCGGAAAAGAGCCACGCCAGGAGGGCATACAGCTCCCGGCGAGGTGCTGGGGGCATGACGGGCCCCCGCCGGCTCCCGCCTCGACAGGCCGCGCACCGGCGCGGCCACCTCTGGGTAAACAGCAGCTGTGAGCTGTGCCGCCCCGGATCGGCGTGACCTCGGAGGCGTGCCGGATCACCGACCGCGACGGACGCCTGGAACCTGAACCCACTGAGCGTGCCGACGAGTTCTGCCTTGCCGCGTGCTTGTCCAGCAGCAGGTGCAGCCGGTGGAACGTCGCGCGGCCGTGTCCCACGACGTTCCACGACGTGGTGTAGGGGATCAAGCGCTACGCGTTCCGGTTCGAGGCCCATGACGATCTGCTTGGAGGCCGCAGCCCACGAAGCGTCCCGGTAAAGCGAGTCGGACAACCGATCGGGCGCAGCAACCGTCCTTGGCCTGCGGATTCCGGTGTCTTGATCCCCTACACCACCTGGCGGGACGCCATCCGTCGCGCCCCGCATGATCCAGTGGTCGTCCTGTAAAAGACGCCGGCAGGAGTACATGCGCCGACCGTCTCGCGGCCGGGGACGGACGGCTGGTCGGCGGAGCAGAACCGCTCAACGGCGGGTGACGGTCGGCGACACCTGCCGTTCGCCGAAGAACAAGCAGCGGTGCGCTCGCCATCAATCACCGCCCAGGCAGAGGTCTTAGCGTGACGATCAACGCACACCGGGGAATCTGCGCATGATCCGTGTCATGTCGCCGCAAGGGCCGGTGTACCAACCCAACCCCAGGAGATTGACATGTCCGATGCCGTCGAGCCGGTTCAGCCGGTCCTGGAGCCCGCTGCGGCTGCCTTCGCGGAGGCGACCGCCAATCCGCCGTACCTGTTCGATCTCGGTCCGGTCGAGGGCCGCAAGGCGGTCGACGAGGTGCAGTCCGGCGAGATCGAAAAGCCCGCGATCGACGAGGAGTGGATCACCGTCCCGGGCGGGCCGACGGGCAGTGTCCGGGCGCGCATCATCAGGCCCGCCGGCGTCGAGGGGACGCTGCCGGTGATCCTCTACATCCACGGTGCGGGCTGGGTGTTCGGCAACGCCCACACGCACGACCGCCTGGTGCGCGAACTCGCCGCGGGCGCGAACGCCGCGGTCGTCTTCCCCGAGTACGACCTCTCCCCCGAGGCCCGTTACCCGGTCGCCATCGAGCAGAACTACGCGGTCGCGCAGTGGGTCGTGGGGCAGGGTGTGTCCAAGGGCCTGGACGGTTCCCGCCTGGCCGTCGCCGGCGATTCGGTCGGCGGCAACATGACCGCCGCGCTGACCCTCGTGGCCAAGGAGCGCGGCGACGTACCGCTGGTCCAGCAGGTGCTGTTCTACCCGGTCACCGACGCCGCCTTCGACACCGGCTCGTACCACCAGTTCGCCGAGGGCTACTTCCTGCGCCGCGACGCCATGCAGTGGTTCTGGAACCAGTACACGACCGACGAGCAGCAGCGCGCCGAGATCACCGCCTCCCCGCTGCGCGCCTCCACCGAGCAGCTCGCCGGGCTGCCGCCGGCCCTGGTCATCACCGGCGAGGCGGACGTCCTGCGCGACGAGGGCGAGGCCTACGCCAACAAGCTCCGCCAGGCAGGCGTCCCGGTCACCGCGGTCCGCTACCAGGGCATCATCCACGACTTCGTGATGCTCAACGCCCTGCGCGAGACGCACGCCGCCGAGGCCGCCATCAACCAGGCCGTCGCAACCCTGCACACCGCCTTCCGCACCGCCTGACCGCACTGAACCGGCACCGTGGCCACCTCGTGGCCAGGGTGCGCAAGCCCGGTGCCCTGACCTGCCGTCCGACCGGCGGGGCGGGTCAGGGCGCCCTCCATACCACCGCCCTCTTCATCACCACCGCACCAGGAGTTCTCCATGTCCACCACCCGTGTTCGCATCAGCCGCAAGGCGGCCGTCGCCGCCGTCGCACTTGTCACCGCGGTCACGATCAGCATCAACGCCACCGCCTCCGCCACCCCATCCTCGTCCGCCACGCACCAGGGCGTGGTCCTGGAGAAGGACGCCCAGACTTTCGCCGGCGCCGCCGCGCAGAACCCGCCGATCTACACCCTGTCCTACGCCGACGCCCGCAAGGCCCTGGACAGTGCCCAATCCGGGCCCGTCGCCAAGCCCCCGGCCGACATCACCCACCGCACCATCAACGTCGGCCCCACCGGCAAGGTGACCATCCGCATAGTCCGGCCGACGGGTGTGAGCGGCAAGCTGCCCGCCGTGATGTACATCCACGGCGGCGGCTGGGTCCTGGGCAACGAGAACACCCACGACCGGCTGGTCCGGCAGATCGCCAACGGTGCCCGCGCCGCCGTCATCTTCGTCGACTACACGCCCTCGCCCGAGGCCCGCTACCCCATTGCCATCGAGCAGGTGTACGCCGCCACCAAGTGGGTCGCCGAGCACGGCAGCGAGATCAACGTCGACGGCTCAAAGGTCGCCGTCGCCGGTGACAGCGTCGGCGGCAACATGGCGGCTGCCGTCACGCTCATGGCCAAGCAGCGCAGCGGACCGAAGCTGAGCGGGCAGATGCTCTTCTACCCCGTCACCGACGCCAACTTCACCACCCCGTCCTACCGGCAGTACGCCGACGGTCCCTGGCTGACCCGCAAGGCCATGAAGTGGTTCTGGGACGCCTACGCCCCGAACGCCAAGGACCGCAAGCAGATCCTGGCCTCCCCGCTGCGCGCCGACCTCAACCAGCTCAAGGGCCTGCCCAAGGCCCTGGTCATCACCGCCGAGGCGGACGTGCTGCGCGACGAGGGCGAGGCATACGCAGCCAAGCTCCGCGCCGCGGGCAACGACGTCACCGCCGTCCGCTACGAGGGCACCATCCACGACTTCGCCATGCTCAACGCCCTCGCCAACACCAACGCCGCCAAGGCGGCCGTCGACCAGGCCAACCGCTTCCTCTACGCCGACCTCCACAGCGGTTCCTGACCCTTGCCGGGCGGCCCGGCCGACAGGGCCGCCCCAGGCCGCACCCCACATTCTCCGTGGCCGCGCCCCAGACTCCCCGCGGCCGGACGCGGCGCCTTGGGCATCATCCACGACTTCGTCATGCTCAACGCCCTGCGCGACACCCACGCCGCCGAGGCCGCGATCACCCAGGCGATCAGCACCCTGCGCACGGCGCTCGGCGCTCGGCACCGACTGACCGTCACTACTGCTTGACCCTCACCGTCACCGTCGCGTCCGCAGGGCCCCGGGCCGTCCCAGGGCCCAGTGTGTACGCGTCAGGGGCGTGTCCGAGAGAGGGCGGTGGTACCGCAGGAAGCATTCCGTAGAAGAAATCGCACCAGAGAGTCGAACCCATGGTGGAGAACCTGCCTGGCCCCTGGCCCCCAGGGCCGAATTCGAACGGGGTGGCCCCCCTGTCACTGCAGATCTTCCGGATCGTTTGGGACTCCCAACGGAGTCCCCTCCGAGCCGAGTTCCGTTTCGATCGCAATGATCCTCTTATCGCCTCGGTCACCTTCCGCCCGAAAATCGGGCCTCCCGTCACCTGGAAGATCGGCCGTGACCTTCTCCACGACGGCCTGCTGGCGCCGACGGGGATCGGGGACGTGCGGGTCTGGCCGAGGATCAGCAGAGGTCGGCCGATGCTGCGCCTGCGCCTGGAGCGTTGCGGCATGCGGGTGCTGTTCGAACTGGACCTGCACCGGGTGGAGGACTGGCTTTTCGAGACATACGACCTGGTCCCGCCCGGCGAGGAACTCACCGGTCTCGACTGGGACGCGCTGGTGGCCAACCCGCTCGAGGACCACTGACCGCAACGTCGACGGCCCTTCGCGCTCGCCTCGCCGAGGCGACAGGGCAGCAAGGGCCGACCGGAGCCGGACACCGAAGACGCTCTGGCGGCGAAGGTGCTCAGGCGGTACCCGTCATCAGTCCAGCAGAATGCTGCGCAGGTTGGGGATGAGGTGCCGGACGAGCTGTTCGTCCGACATCTCGGCCAGCGGTCCGCTCCTGAAGACGTACCGGGAGAACGTCACCCCAATGAGATAGGCGCCCACAGACGCCACACGCTCCTCCAGTTCGGGGCCGGGAATCACCTGCCGGTACATCTCCAGACTGTCCTGCTGCATCGCGGTGAACAACCGCTTGGCGGTCTCCTCCTCAGAGGCCACCGCACGCAACATGGCCACGAACGGGTCGCTGCCTCCGCTCTCGGCCATGCGCCGGACGTAGGACCGGGCGATGCGCGTCGGCAAGGTCTTGGTGTCGCCGGCCACTTCCGCCATGAGCGTGCGGGGGCTGGGGACCGCGGCGAGGAACAACTGTTCCTTGGATGTGAAGTGCCGCAGGACCAGGCCGTGGGTCACTCCGGCTCGGCGCGCGACGTCGCGGACGGTCGTCTTGGCGTAGCCGCGCTCGGCGAAGGCGGCCCGGGCGGCTTCGAGGATCGCGGCCCGGCTTGCTTCCGGGTCCCGCCTGCGCTTCTTGACCGGAGCAGCGTCCTGGTCGGCGGGGTTCGTGGGTGGCGTGTCCATCCCGTAAGCGTACACAAGGTTACTAATGCGCTGACCCATTGGTCATTAGGCGCGCGAGCCTAGCCTGCCTAATTATGCCGATCCATCCCATTTACCCCGAGCCAGCAAAACTCTCTAAGTGGCCACCTGGACATTAGAAGCCCGAAGTACTACCTTCACTAATGACCAAGCGGTCATCAACGAATCGGATAGCTCGGTCTGCTCAGCAGCCGAACCGTCGCCACCGTTCACCACAAGAGAAAGAAGGCCAGTCATGGCACCTGAGACCCTCACCCCGGCCAACACCACCGTCGTTCTCGTCGACTACGCCGTCGGTTTCGCGAACCTGCTGCGCTCCCATGACCTGGCGGAGCACATCAACAACGTCGTGGGCCTGGCGAAGACCGCGAAGTGGTACGAGAGCGGCCTGGTGGTGACCAACGGCCAGTCCAGCAAGCCGTCCGGCCCGCTGTACCCGGAGCTGCTGGAGGCCATCGGTGACCAACCGGTCATCGAGCGCGCGGTCGACTTCAACTCCTTCCTGGACGAGTCGTTCGCCGAGGCGGTCCGGGCGGAGGGCCGGGAGAACCTGGTGATCGGCGGCATCGCCACCGACGGGTGCGTGCTGCAGACCGTGCTCGGCGGCCTGCGCGAGGGCTACCGCGTGCACGTGGCGGTCGACGCCTCCGCCAGCCCTTCGCTCGAGGCCCACAACGCGGCGGTGCAGCGCATGGTCCAGGCCGGTGTCGTCCCGGTGACCTGGTTCTCCCTGGCCGCCGAGTTCCAGCTCGACCCCAAGTACCACGACGCCCCGCACCGCATGCGCCTGATGCAGGAGAACGTCCCGGCCATGGCCATGAGCGCCCGCTCCTACGGCAACGCCGTCGAACTGGGCAAGCGCACCGCCGCAGCCGCCTGAGGCTGTCGACGCGAGCACCCACGAGTACCGGCCAGTCACCGCACCCATCCATACCCACCCCATAGCGGGTCTCGGCCCGCCACGCAGAGAGGAGATCGCCCCATGAGCGACATACAGGAGGACCGGCTGCTGTCCGGGCGGACCGTTCTGGTGGCGGGCGCGACCGGTGGCATCGGTGAGGGAATGACCCTCGCGCTGCTTCGCCAGGGAGCCACCGTCGTGGCCACCGGTCGCAGCGAGGAACGACTGGCCGGTCTCGCCGACTACGTCAGGGAAGCCGGGCAGCCCGGCACCCTGATCACCCGGACCGTCAATGTCGGCGATGCCGACAGCAAGAAGGTACGCGCACAGCTGTCGCCTCACGGCGCGCTCGACGGCGCCGTCGTCTCGATCGGCGACTGGGGCAGCCCGGAACGCACCGGCATCCTCGACATCTCCGACCGTGAGTGGGAGGAAATGATCGCCTCCAACCTGACGAGCCATTTCCACGCGCTGCGTGCGCTCACCCCACTGCTGTCCCGAAAGGGAGCGCTGGTGCATCTGAGCGGTTTCAGCGCGGACATCCCCTATCCGTTCGCCGCCCTCGTGGGAGCCACCAACGCGGCGAAGAAGTCGCTAGTGCGCTCGCTGGACGCGGAACTGAACAGTGCGGGCCCGCGCGTGTACGAGCTCATCATCGGCCCCATCCGTACCCGTCCACGGGCCGCGATCGGCGCGGACAACCCCGGCTGGTTCAGCGCCGAGGACCTCGGCAGGCACGCGGGCCGGCTCATCGCCCGCAGCGGCCCGTACGCCGACGCCTCGCTGCAGTACCTGATCACCCGCGCCCATGGCGTGCGGACCACGCCACCCCAGTAGGACCCCCGCCCCAGTAAAGGAAACGTGCGGATCCCCGTCCCCGTACGGAGACCGCGGAGGCATCCATGCGCACCATCGACAGCTCACCGCCGGCCTCTCGGCTGCCCCTCCCCGACAGTCTCGCCGCGGTCGCGATCCGGCCGGGCGACAGCGATTACGACAACGTGCGGCACACCTACACCCGCACCGGGGCACCGGCCGCCGTGATACGCGTCCGCGATCACGAGGACATCGCAGCCGCCCTGGCCCACGCCAGCACCGCACGGCTTCCCCTGACCGTGCGCAGCGGCGGCCACGGCATCAGCGGCCGCTCCACCAACGACGGCGGCATCGTCGTCGACCTCTCCGAACTGAGCGCCGTGCAGGTGCTCGACGCCCGATCCGGGCTGGTACGTGTGGAAGCGGGAGCACGCTGGGGAGACGTCGCCGCCCAGCTCGCGCCCCACGGTCTGGCCCTGTCCTCCGGAGACACCGGGGATGTCGGGGTCGGCGGGCTGGCCACCACCGGCGGTATCGGCCTCATGTCCCGCCTGCACGGCCTGACCATCGACCATATGCGCACCGCCGAACTCGTTCTGGCGGACGGCTCCCTCGTGCGAACCGACGCCGAACACGACCCGGACCTGTTCTGGGCGGTGCGCGGCGCGGGAGCCAACTTCGGGGTCGCGACGGCGTTCGAGTTCCAGGCCGAGCCGGTGGGCGACGTGATCGCCGCGGTCACCACGTTCGACGCCGGGGACACAGCGGCGTTCCTGACCCGGTGGGGGGCCGCCGTGGAGGCGGCGCCCCGAACGGTCACCAGCTTCCTGACGCTCATGGCGGGCCCCGGTGGAAAGCCCATTGCCCAGGCGATGACCGTGCACGCGGGGGCGGGCACCGAGGGGGCGCGGGAGGCGCTCGCACCCGTGCTGTCCGCCGGACCCGTGCTGCGGAACCAGGCCTTCGTCACTCCGTACCACCAGCTGCTGCCGGCCACGCACGCGGCGCAGTACGCGCAGCAGCCGCTCACGGTGTCGCGGTCCGGGCTGCTGGAGCACCTCACCGACCCCGCCGCCGCGGCCATCACATCGGTACTGATGGCCGGAGGGGCGCCCATGGTGCAGCTGCGGTCCGTCGGCGGAGCGGTCAACGACACGCCCTCGACAGCGACGGCCTACGCGCACCGCACGCAGAACTTCTCGCTGATGGCCGCCACCGTGCCGGCGGGGCGCAGGAACCTGGACCGGCAGTGGGAAAGGCTTCACCCGCACCTGAACGGGCTCTACCTGAGCTTCGAAACGGGCACCGGACGACAGCAGTTGCAGGACGCCTTCCCCGGGGCGGTGCTGGACCGGCTCGTGCTCCTCAAGTCGCGCTACGACACCGACCACGTCTTCGACAACAACTTCGCCCTGCCGTCGGCGGACCTTCCCGGTTGACCCGGCCCACGGCAGCCCCGGGAGCGACGCGTCGACACCGACCGCGCCCTGGTCAACGCACCCACCACCCGTACTCCGGCGGAGAGGCCCGACAACCATGCCCAGCACACACCTCACCGAGTTCCAGTCCATCCCCACCTCGGGCGCCCGTGGCGTGGAGCCCTTCGACCTGGACGGCCTGCGTCTGCTCGCCATTCCCCAGCTCGCCTACGACGTGCCAGACACCCCGGTGGACATGAACGGGGGAGACAGCGACACCGACCTGCTGCTGCTCAAGCGAGGCGACCAGGGGTACGAGCCGTTCCAACGCGTGTCGTTGCCGGGCGGCGAGGACGCGGAGTTCTTCCGCATCGGCGACCGCTCCTTCCTCGCCGTGGCAAGCATCCGTACCGGTAAAGGCCCTTATCAGTTCGCCGCCACCTCACGTGTCCTCGAATGGGGCGGCAGCTCCTTCGTCGAGTTCCAGTCCTTCGACAGCTTCGCCGCCAAGCAGTGGAAGCACTTCACGATCGAGGACCGTCACTTCCTGGCCTTGGCCCAGGGGGTGGTCATCCCCGGGCAGGAGGACGACAACCTGCCCTCCCCGATATTCGTCTGGGACGGTGAACGTTTCGTCCACTTCCAGGACATCGACTCCCAGTGGGCCTACAACTGGCATGCCTTCGCAGTCGACGGCCAGCACTTCCTGGCACACGCGGAGCACGTCGGTCCGTCGGTGCTCTACCGCTTCGACGGAGAGAAGTTCCAGCCCCACCAGGAGCTGGCCGACCGGCACGGCCGCGCGTTCGTGCACTTCGCCATCGACGGCGACTTCTTCCTGCTGGTGGCCCGGCTGCAGAGCGAGTCGCAGCTGCTGCGCTGGGACGGCTCCCGCTTCGTCGTCCATCAGACGCTGCACGGGCTGGGAGCACGCGAGTTCGCCATCGTGCCGGCCCCGGACGGGACCTTGTACGTCGTGCGCGTGAACTTCGTCCTGGGCACTCCGGCCGACCCGACCACCGACCTCGACTCCGAGATCTACCAGTGGCGCGACGGGCAGCTGGTGCGCACGGAGACCTTCCCCACCACGGGCGCCACCGACGTCGCCGTCATCCACGACGACGAGGAAGGACTGCTGATCGCGGTCTCCCACAGTCTCACCGCCGACGTGCGCTTCGCCGCCCGCACCGTCCTCTACCGCTTCACACCCTGAACCCCGCCCCTCCGCTCCGCACCGCTCCACGACAAGGAACCGCCATGGCCGCCAACGAAAGCCCCGAACTCGTCGACCTGTTCACCACCTACACGGCTGGGCCCACCAGCATCGGCTCCCACCTGACCCGTACCGCCGCCGCCGACACGGCCGACGCACCCCTGATCGTCGCCACCGGTACCGACTTCGCGCTCTACCCCGGCGGTGGCAAGCCCCCCACGGTCGAGGGCTTCCGCTTCTCCACCAAGGGCTTCAAGGAACTCGCCGGCGTCTCCCACCTCGGCCCCGCCGTCGCCACTCTCGTACAGCTACGGGAGAAGTACGCGGATCCCGGCTGGCGCAGCGAGACAGAGCGGCTGCTGACCGAGGTGCGGCGCAGCCGCGAGGCCAACAGTGCCGAACTGTGGCGCGACACCATCGCCGTCGAGACCTACCGCGGCCGCGAGCAGGCCATCGCCGACATGGCCGACTACACCTTCGCCGTCACCGACCGCTTCCTCAGCGCGGCCCTGGAGGACGAAACCCGCCTCAACGCCACCGCGCTGCGCACCGACTACCTGGAAAAGGGCACGGCCGAGGGGCACGGAACCGTCAACCACATGATGATCGCCACGTTCTTCCTCACCGGACTGGACATCTCCCGCCGCATCATCCACTGGTTCCGCGAGCAGCAGATCGACTGGAACCGGGCCATGGTGGTCATCGCCGGCAAGCAGGGTCGCCCCACCGCCGGTGTCACCTGGAACACCTCCAGCGTCGCCACCATGCTCCTGGGCGCGTCCGGCTACCAGCTCCCCCTCGAACGCCTCTACATGGCGCCCCACGCCCCCACCTTCACCACCCCGCTGGACGGAGACCTGTCGAAGGTGGCAGCCCTGGAGCAGCCCCTGCGCCAGATCTGGTCCAACACCCGCGCCACCGTCGAACTGGGCGACCTGATGTTCCCCGGACTGCCCCGCTACGCCCCCGGCCGCCTCGCCGTCCCCGACATCTCCGACCCGTCCGTCACCGAGATCAGCGAGATGCCCGTCATCCACAGCCCCGACGACTGGCGCGCCATGACCACCCGCCTGCGGATGGTCATGGAGGACCCGCGTCAGCTGCTGTCCGGCTCCGTCACGGACTACGCCGTCAGCCAGCTCGTCGCCGCCGACAACAACCCGGCCAAGGTGACCGTGCCCGGCCTGGACAACGTCACCTACCCGACCGGACTGTGACCACCCGCAGCGGGAGGTGCCACACCCGGCACCTCCCGCCCGACGCCAGGAGCACGCCACCATGCCTCCGCTCAGCTTCGACCAGGCCCGCCTCCTCGACGTAGAGGGAGGCAGGATCGCCTTCTACGAGACCGGTGCGGGCAGCCGGCCCATCGTCTGGGTGCACGGCCTCCCCCTGGACTCCCGCTCCTGGGCCGCCCAGCAGGAGTTCTTCGACCCCCACGCCCGCAACGTCTTCCTCGACCTGCGCGGCTACGGAGCCTCCGACAAGCTGCCCCCAGACGTGGACAGCGTCACCGCCCTGTACACCGCCGACCTCGCGGCCCTCATCACTCACCTCCGCCTGGACCGACCCACCGTGGTCGGCTTCGCCTCGGCAGGGCACGTCGCACTACGGTTCGCCGCTCAGCACCCGGAGCTGCTGGGCAAGCTCGCCGTCCTCAACGGCTCCCCCAAGTTCCGCCGCAGCGACGACTGGCCACACGGTTTCGACGACGCCGCCATCGCCCACTTCACCGATGCCGCCCGCGACCATGGAATCAAGGGAATCACCGACGCGGTCCTCGACCCAGGCCTGGTCTTCGCCGACGTCGACACCGCCCGCGCCACGGAGCTCGGCTCCTGGTTCCGCCAGATGAGCTACAACGCAGGCGTGGAGACACTGCTCGGCTTCTTCGACAACATCTCACGAGACGACGACCGCCACCTGCTGACCGCCATCACCGTTCCCACACTGCTGATGAGCAGCACCAGAGGCCAGGAAGTCCCCTCCGGAGTCTCCCTACACCTGCGCCAGACCATCCCGCACGCCCGTCTGGCAGAACTCCCCGGCGCCGACCACTTTGCCTTCGCCACCCGTCCCGACCTCGTCAACGCCCTGCTGCACTCCTTCATCAACGACCGGCCCGCCTCCGGTCACTGATCCGGCCGCCGCACATGGTCAGGTACGGCCTGGAGGGCTGGGCAGGAAACCGCTGCCCGCCTTGTGTACCAGTGAGCTCGACCCCGTCGAGAGCGCGTGGTCGCACCTGAAGAGGTCGCTGGCCAACCTCACCAAACACACACTTTCGACCAGCTCACCACGTTGGTGAAGACGCGGCTGAAACGGATCCAGCCCCCTCGCCTCATCCAGGGTCTCATCGCCAAGACCGGGCTCGATGTGCTGCAGACCAGCCATACGGGAAAATGGGAGCGATAGCGTGGGAAACGACCTCCATGGGCCTCGGCATAGGCCCTTACCAGCGCGTTTCGTCGGTGCCCCGGTAGTCCGGCCGCAGTTGCTCCACGAGGTCGCGCAGCTCGCGCCGGGGCCTGGAAACTTGGTCGGCCTCGCGCAGATACAGCGGGTCGTCGCTGGCGGGATCGCCGTGGCAACGGACCACGGCGGCCACGGGGTGGACGAGTTCGCTCCCCCACGCTTCGCGGCGGGCGCCGCGCTTCCCGTCGGCGACGGCCCGGCGGCGGGCCTGCGATCCCGGCCGCTCACCCGGACGGAGCACGCGCAGCCGACGCCCGCACAGCGCGTCACAAGCGCGTGATCAGGGAAGAAGCCTTCCAGGCGGCGCATTGCGACTCTCATCAGAAAACCATCCGAACGGGTGGCCAGTCAGCGGGCTCGCAAGCCTCAGATCACAGGCGCTGACGCCCTACGGCACGTTTCTGGCGTATTCCGGTTGGCCTCCCAGAGGGTCCGACTGCGGGTCGAAGGAGCGGCCGGAGGGCAGACTCAGGTCCGAGCGCAGCACCAGGGTCCGGTTCGGCTCCAAACGGGCCACAGTGAACCAGGACTGGCCGTTCCGCGTCGTCTTCAGGCGTTGTCCCTCTTCCGGGTTCTGCCACTCGGGGACGATGCGGTCCTCGCTGGGTTCTCCGTAGCGGTCCAGGCGGTCCCAGCTGTACCAGCCTGTGCGGTCGTATCCCATCTGCACCAGCCAGGGCCAGACCTTCTCGGGTGGCGCGGGAAGGGTGGTGGCCATGGTCGAGGTGCCGTCGGCGCCGGGGAAGAGCTCGTCGCCGGGGTAGGCGCGGGTGACCTCGCCCGGAGTCGCGCCCCAGGTCAGCAGTCTCGGCCGCAGTCGCAGCGCGTAGAGCGCCAGTGCAGCCGTGGCCGCCATTAGGGAAAGCGGGCTGGCTCCGGATCGGTGTCGGCATGGTTGCTGCTCGGGCATGGTGTCCTCCCCGGGTCGCCGAGGGGCAGCACGGCCGCTGCGGGCCTGCATGCCATGCGGGGAAAGACGGTGCGCGGGGATGCACGGCCCCACGCGCACCGGTGGTCGTACGGGATGCGCGGGACTACTCGGCGCGGCGGACCTCGATCCGGGTGACCGGGGCCTTCTCCGCGCCGGCGATCGGCACGGTGACGGCGAGGATCCTGTCCTTGTACTCGGCCTTCACCTGATCCTCCTGCGCACCCTGCGGCAGGCGGACCGAGCGGGCGAAGGTGCCGTAGCGGAACTCGCTGTGGTGCCGCCCCTTGGTCTCCTCGCTGCGCTCGGCTCGCAGGCTGAGCACGCCGTGGGTGATGTCGAGCTGGATGTCCTTGTCCTCATCGAGGCCGGGCAGCTCCGCGCGCAGGCAGTACCCCTCGTCGGTGACCTGCTCCTCGATACGGATACCGTGCGCGCCAGCCACACCCCGCCAGGCGGGGAACCCGCCCAGACCAGTCTCGAACCAGTCGAACAGATCAGGCAGCGTCGGCGGGCGCCATTCGAGTATGCCGGGCATGGCAACTCCCTTTCCGCTCACACCGCTCAACCCCTGCTCCGACATTCGGACGACAGGCCACGGTGTGGAGCCTTTCGCTTCACTTCTGCATATCGGGTGCGTGGCGGCCTGTGCGAGGGCCGGTCGGCCCTTTGCCAGGTCCCGTCGGCCCTGGCTGTCAGGTCGCGCACGCCGCCGGGGGAGATCAGGTGACGGGGAGACCTCCGCCCTCCCAAGCCAGCCGTTCAGAAGGCCTGCCGCCCTCAGGGACCGACCCGCGGCGGGCCCGGACGGCACGCGCTGCGGAGCTCAGCCCAGCGTGATCCATCCGTCCGGGATCCAGCCCTCCACGTAGCCCTGCAGGAAGGCGTCGAGGTCCGCGATCGCCAGGTGCGCGACCTGGGCGGCGGCCTCGCCGTACGGAACCCACACCAGTTGCACGCCGTCCCACGGCGGATGCAGATCGCCGGGCGCGGGAACATGCGCGGTGAACAGGCGGCGCTCCGCACGCAGTTGACGCCGTGCGTCCGGCGCAACAGCGGGAATCCGGCCGGTGACCTTGCCGAAACGGAGCGCACCGGCAGGGGCCATCGCCCGGGCGAGGCGAGCCGCGGTCTGCCGATGCGGCTCGCTCGTCCGGCGCCGGATGGCGGGCAAGGTCGACGGCCGGCCGTCGCCCAGCGTCTCGGGGCGGGTCAGCGCAATGCGGTGGGCGGGGTCGAAGCAGGCCAGCAGGACGTCGCAGTCACCGCACCCGTGCGGTGCATACATGCACATGCCGCGAGCGTAGGGGCGACTCCAGGTGCCGCGCGCGCCCAGGCGGGCAAGCGAGGGACGGGCCACCCTTTCAGGCGGCACAGTCGCTGTCAGTCTGCGGAGAAGGAGTGGGGCAGCGCGGCAAGGCCGGGCCAGATCTGGAAACCAAGGGCGGCCTCCAGGCGGGCGAGGGTACCGAGGTCGGGCAGCACCCTTCCGTTGACGACCCGACTGATGGTGGAGTGGGTGATTCCCGTGGCCTCGGCCAGCATCCTCAGGCTCTGCCCGGTGGAGGCGAGGGCGCGTTCGATGTTGCGGGCGAGGGCCTGGCCGTAGTGGGCGCTGACGGGAGCGTCGGGGGCGAGAGCGGCGTGCGGCCAGATACCTGAAGCGACGTAGTCGCGCGGCACCTTGTCGTTACTGCTCCGGGGCATGCCTGGATCATCCCACGCGCCCGTATGCCGCCGGTCCTCGCTGCCGGACGCCGGGGCGCCCACTCTCATCGATCGGTGCATACATACACCAAATACACCATTCGCGGCAGGATGGCACTCACCCGCACCGACGCATCACCTCCGTCGCACCTTTGAGCGGCCGCCGGGCGCCGCCAAGCCCTCGCGTCGGGCCGCGGATGAGGGGGATGGCCCCGGCCCCTTTCTGTCTTGCGGGGTCATTTCACTCCTGTGCGCCCCCTCCCGTTCTGCACGCAGGTCACTGACGCTGGGTAACTGAGGTCTCGGAAAGAAAGCGCAGGCCAGGAGTGTGGGATGTGCGGGGTATCACTGAATGTCGATGACTGAGTTCCTCCTTTCGGATTCCGTTCGAATTTATCCCCCTCTTTTCTCTGTGGCTGTGGCGGGGGTATTTCAGGAGAAGCCCTACCGGCTGAGGTGTTGCTGGATACGCTCATTGCGGATTCCGGATCCGGGAATTGAGGGGAGGTTCTTTCGTGCAGTCACGTGGAGCGCGGGCCGTCCTGACCGAACTGAGGTCACTGGCGTCCGATGACCAGGAGCGGCTTGCTGCGGCGAAGGACCGCCTCGCCCGGGCCCAGGAGGAGATGGCGGCGGCGCAGAGCGGGTTCGACTCCGCGAGAACGCGGGCGGAGGTGTCCCAGCGGGTGACACACGGCGCCGAGGAACTGCTGCCCGACGCCGCGCAGATGCCCGATGACGTGCCGGAACCACCCTCCGCCCCGGATGCTGAGCAAGCCCCGGACTCGGGCCGGGCGCGGCCGACGCTCGCCCAGGAGATCCTCGCCTTCGTACGCGGGCAGGAGCGCGGCGTGCAGAGGTGGGAGATCGCGGCGCACCTGAGCGCCGTACGCCCGGACATCAAGCTCAGCGGGCTGGGCCCGGAGCTGACCGAACTGGTACGGACGGGAGCACTGGCCAGGGTCGTACGCGGTGTGTACGGAATCCCGCCGGGCGCCGAGGGCGGTGATACGTAGCGGACGCCATATCCAACACAGCACGTTAGAGGTACACGCGCAAGTGCCGCCGAGGCCTAGTTCGGCGGCACTGGGACGCGCAGTTTTCTGGGCTCACGCACGCATCGCCGTCATTCTATGCGCCATTCGGCGTGCGCGCGAGAGCCCGGAGAAAATTCGGCCCGCTCTTGGGCCGGGAAATGGGCTCACCGTGTCTTTCTTTTCGCATCCGAATTCCAGTACGCCCTGGCACGCGGGCAGGGGGGCACCCGGCCGGCAGGAGGGGCAGCCGGACGCGGGCGCCGCGCCGCCGCGCCGGACGCTGCCCAGCGGCCGCTCCAGTCCTGCCCAGCAGATCAACATCATTCTCGGGCTCGCCTTCCTGACCGAGCACACAGACGACGTGCAGCGCAGCCGGCTCGCGCAGCACGCCGGAAACAGCCCCGCCACCGTCGGCGACTGCATGGGCTTCCTGTCGGACGTGGGGCTGGTGCGGGCCGCGCGCGGCCGGTACGCGGTCACCGACCACGGGCGGGCGTTCGCCCAGCTGTGGCCCAAGGACTCCGCCCGGGCGCGGCTGGTGCTGCGCCCTCTGCTGCAGGCGCACTGGTCCGGCGAGGCGGCAACCCGACTCCTGGCCGACGGCCCCCTGCCGCAGGAGCAGTTGGCGAAGCGGCTGCGCGCGGGCCTGCCCGGGGTGCCGTTGCGCGGCATGTACCTGGTGGAGTGGCTCGTGATCGGCCTGGTCCTGGTCCGCGACGAACAACTGCGCATCCACCTCGCGTCCCCCGACGGCGTGCCGCCCGCGGCCGCTCCCTGCTCCGGGCCAGGCAAGGACACGACGCAGGAAGCGAAGGCGGAGCCACCAGTGCCACCGCAGCGCCAACAGGAGCGGGAGCCGGGTGAGGATCTGGCCGAAGGCGCCGCGGGCACCACCCTGCTCGGGCTGACCCGACAGGAAGTGCAGGCCCTGCCCGACGCCCGGTACGCGGCCTTCCTCGAAGGCGTCCTGCTCAGCCTGCGCGGCGCCCTCACACCGCCCTCCTGACAGCCGGCGCACCCGGGGGTGGCGGCTGGTGTCCGCGTATGGCTTCTGGACCCGCACGCGGAGGGTTCAATCCCCTCGCCATCCACCCCGCACCGGCCAGCATGACATCCCTCGCCCGAAGGGAACCAGCACCCATGCCCAACACCCCCCTCCGCCCAGCGCGCTGAGCAAACGTCAGGGCGCACACCGAACGGGCGAGCCTTTCACCGCTTCGGCGCCCTCGTGTTGCGGGCACTCGCAACCCTCCCCACGGTGGTGCATGTTCGCACCGCCCGTGTGGAAGCGGAAGCATGCCCGACATCCCAGACCCGCCCGCCCCGCCGCCTGCTGGGCCCGGCCCGACGGCCGCACCGACGGCGGGCGTCGGTCATGGCCGATGAGATCACCCTCACGGCCGCCATCAGCCAGGTCCTGACGGCCTGGCAGGACCTGGCCGCGCGCGGCGAGATGTCCGAGCAGACCCTCGGCCGGTTCGGCCAACTCCTCCACCGTTTCGAGGCGTTCGCCACCGCGCGCGGCGCTCCGCTGCTCTGCGACCTCGATACGGCCCTGGCCACACAGTTCGTCGACGCGCACGGCCGCACCCGCCACGGGCACATCGCACCGGCCTCGCTGTCCACTCGGCACCTGCGCCGCAGCGTGCTGCGGATGTGCTTCACCACCGCCCGCTGGCTCGGCCTGACCGATACCGACCCCACCCGGGACATCGACCTGCCGGCGCGCACCGTCGGCGAGACCCGCCCGCTGGACGAGGCCGAGACGGTCGAACTGCGCCTGGCGGCGGAGTTCACCGACCGCCCCACCCGCCACGCCGCCGCCGTGGCTTTGGCCCTGGCGGGCGGCTTCAGCGGCGAGATCGGCCACATCACCCCCGCCGACCTCGACCTCACCATGGCTCGGGTGTGGATGCACGGCTCGACCAAGACCCGGCCCCGCTGGTGCCCGCTGGACGCCTGGGGCCTCCAGGTCCTGGCCGCCCGCACCCACCACGTCCAAGCCACCGCACCACCCGGCCAGGACGTCCGCCGCCTGCGGCTGGCGGTCTCGTCCCGCAACGGCACCGACGAACAGATCCAGGCCCGCGTCTGCGTCGCCCTGCGCGACCTGATCAACCGCATCGGCCTCGGCGCCGACCCGGCCGTGCGCCCCGCCTCCATCACCGCGTACGCGGGCTGGGAGACCTTCACCCGCACCCACCGCATCGAAGCCGCCGCCCGCCACCTCGGCATGACCTCCCTCGACAGCACCGCCGCCCTCATCGGCCACGACTGGCAGCACACCACCAACCCGGACACCGCACCGAACGGAGACATCCCGCATGCCTGACGACCTCTTCGGCGACCGCGTACCGCGCACACAGCGCAAGAAGACCGCCCGCCGCGCCTGCGAAACCGACCTGCGCACCTCCTCCCGCCGCGTCAAGGACGTGGCCCGCTTCGAGGACCTGTACCGGCTCGCCGCCATCCTCGAACTATCCCCCGGACCGCGCCGGGGCCGACCGCCCGAGTACCCGCCGTACGTCTACGTCCTCTTCCTCGCCCTGCGCGGCATCCACGGCTCCGCCCGCTACTGCGCCGGCGACCTGCAAGACACAACCATCTGGAAGAAGATCCGCAAAGGCGTCGCCCACCACCTGGGCACGGACGAAGCCAAACGCCTGCCCAAAACCGGGCCCTCCCGCCACCAGTGGCAGCACGCCCAGCGCAAACTCCTCGTCCCCCGCCTGGAAGAACTCAACGCCACCTTCACCGACCTCGCCCTCACCCAGGCCCTGCGCCAGGGCCTGCTGCCCAGCGACGCACGCCGCTGCTGGAGCAGCCCGCAACGCCACCAGCTCATCGCCGGCGACGGCACCGTCGCCAAATCCCCCACCCTGTCCACCCAGCCCTACAGCGAAGATACGACCACCGGCGAGATCCGCCGCCACCGCGTCGACCCCGCCTCCTCCTGGCAAAAGGAAGGCGGCGCCGACCGCACCGGCAACGCCCCGGACCAGTCACCCGCGAACGAGGACCCCGGCCAGAACACGGAGGGCAGCGAGAGCGACGAAGCGATGGTCCTGGGCACCAAGTTCGTCGTCTTCTCCACCCGCCACCGCGGCTACTTCCGCCGCGTCTTCCTCAACTACGCCCACGTCCCCCACGACCAGGAAGGCGGCGAAGCCGCCGTCGCCCTCGACCTGGCCTGCAGCATCCTGGAAGCCGCCGACGGCTGCATGGGCGTCCTCTACGACGGCGCCTTCCGCGGCATGCACCGCGACGTCATCGCCCGCCGCGGCCGCCTCCTGATCAACAAACAACACAAAGGCACCAGGCCCCGCTACATCCGCACCCTCAGCTACCGCCGCTGCCGCCACGAACTGTGGTCCCAAGGCGGCCGCGTCCACGAACGCGCCTACCTCGACAACGGCACCAGCACCCTCATCCCCCTGCCCGTCCGCAAACTCGAACGCCGCGCCAGCACCCACACCCACCGCTGGTACCACCTGCTCACCGTCCCCGGCCCCCGCGGCCCCCGCGAACACCGCGAACCCGTCGGCATCACCACCACCCCCGGCGAACGCGACGAAGGACAAAGCGACACCGAAACCGGCTTCCACCGCGCCGAGCACCTCCTGCAGATCCCCGACGACACCGCCGTCCACCAGACCATCTACGGCGGCCGCGAAGACACCGAAGCCGGCTTCTCCCAGTTCGACCGCTCCCTGTGGAACCGCCGCATGATCGCCTTCGGCGCCGAAGCCCAAAGCCTCGTCGTCCTCGGCTTCCTCCTCGCCCAGAACGCCACCAGCGCCGCCCGCTACAAGGAGGACCCCACCTATGCCGATGCAGACCCCGAGACCACCGGCCTCACTGACGAAGGCAAACCCCGCCGATCATGAATCCGGCTGAGGCATCAGCCCCAGCCCACCACCCCACCCCGATCCGCTACTCTGTCAGGACCGCCACCTCGGTGGCGGTCCTCAGTCTTGCCGAGACCGTGGCAAATAGTCACTCAGAGTATTCAGCCACGTTTTCCGCAAGGCCCGCCTTCGTAGCTCAGGGGATAGAGCACCGCTCTCCTAAAGCGGGTGTCGCAGGTTCGAATCCTGCCGGGGGCACAGAGAAGCACCAGGGCAGAGGCCCTTCCGTTCAGGCTGCGGAGGGGCCCCGCACTTAGCTTGGCGTTTATCCTCGGCAGGCTTGGTGTTCCTTGATCGACTCAGCGCGTTTGGCCGTCTTGCCGACGTCGTGACGTGTGGCCCGCT
>NZ_VTHJ01000021.1 GCF_008386495.1 Streptomyces tailanensis
CTGGTACCTGACTGCCTCCTGGACCATCCCCCCGGTTCAGACGGTGCCGCTGGCCACGGCCCGTTCGGACGGCCTGGTCGGCGTGGACACCAACGCCGACCACCTGGCCGCCTGGCGCCTGGATGCCCATGGCAATCCCGTCGGTGAACCGCTCCGCTTCGGCTACGACCTGTCCGGCACCACCGCCCATCGCGACGCCCAGGTCCGCCACGCCCTGATCCGCCTGCTGCACTGGGCCCAGCGCCACGGTCTGGCGATCGCGGTCGAGGACCTCGACTTCCAGGCGGAGAAGACCCGGGAGAAGCACGGCCGCCGGAAGCGTTTCCGCAAGCTGATCTCCGGCCTGCCGGTCAGCAGGCTGCGGGCCAGACTCGTCAGCATGGCGGCCGAACTCGGCATCCCGGTCATCGCCGTCGACCCCGCCTACACCTCCCGCTGGGGCGCCCAGCACTGGCAAAAGCCCCTCACCACCAAGAACAGGAAACCCACTCGCCACCAGGCAGCAGCGGTGGCGATCGGAAGGCGCGCCCTGGGGCACCCGATCCGGCGACGGACGGCACCGCCCCCGCACGACCAGAGTGATCGTGCGGGGCATCGGACCGTCCAGGCCGCACCGGTGGCTCCGGGACGTGAGGGAACCCGCCCCCGCATCCCCGGACCACGGACACGATCCGTGCACGCCGGATGCGGAGCGAACGCGGGGGACCAGAACGCCCAACACCGTTCGGGGCGTTCGGCTGAGCATGAGTTCTGGCAACAGGACTCACTCCCGCTCAGTCTTTAGGAACGGTCTGCTTCAGTGGGGCCATGGCCAGCATCCAGGAGTACCGCGCGACGGGTCGTCATGACCTCGAGCCGTTCTGGCCTTCCCGTCAGCACCATGACTTCGACCGGGTGTGTTGTCGCGCGATGAACGCGCCGGCCCTCTAACGCCGTACAGCCGCATACCCCGGCCCGGCCTTCGGTCGGCGCGAACGACGTACGTCCCTCGGCGGGTCCGACCACGAACTCGGCCGCCGAGGCCTCCCAGACGGACCTCTCGCGCGAAGAGCTGACCTCTCATGGCGACCTCTCGTTCCCTCTCGACCGCCCAGCTGACCGCCGCCCTCTCGTCCACGGGTTCCCCTCGGCACCGTCTGCGTGCCGTGGGCGCGGACGAGGTGATCGACATCGCGGACTTCCTGCCCCCGGGGGCCACCTGGCTGCCCGCTCCTCAGCACGCCCTGCCCACGCTGCCGGGCAAGCCGCCGATGATCGGCTACCTGGTCCTCGTACCGGCCGACGGGTCTGTCGGCGTCAGGGACAGCGACGCCGGGGGCGAGCTGGTCCGCGTCGACACCGTGCGGCGGACCGCCGAGGTCGACGGGCGACCGCTCGATCTCACGTATCTGGAGTTCGAGTTGCTCGCGCATCTCGTCACGCATCCCCACCGGGTGCACACTCGCGACCAGTTGGTCACCACGGTGTGGGGTTACGGGCATGTGGGCGACGGGCGGACGGTCGACGTCCACATCGCTCGGCTGCGCCGGAAGCTGGGGGCCGAGTTCCGGCAGGCGGTCCAGACGGTACGGCGGGTGGGGTACAAGTACGCCCCGCCGGTGGGCCGTTGACCTTGTGCTGACGGCAGTTGGGACGGCACCCGGCGCCGGGGCTGGGCTCGGGCGGGGTTTCGCTCACCGGCGCTTGCCGGGTGCCGCTGCGCCCACCCTCCCCCGCTCTCGGCTTCTCCCCCACTCTCGGCTTCGCTCGAGCGGGAGGGACCCCCATGAGCGGGAGGTGCCCCCATCGCCCCAGCGGCACGATTGCCCGCAGCTACGCATGGCGCCAATCAGCACGCTGCGGGCTGTTCTCCCGTATCTTGGCCAAGGCCGCCGAAACACCCCCTTCCCAGGCGCCCCCAGGGGCCCCAGTCACACACACGGGGTGAGGGATCATCAACTCCTCGTATTTCGTGGGGTGTTGAAACCGGTTTGTCTCGCGAATCTCTCATCAATTTCTGAGTCGTCTGAACACTCCTGGGACTCCCTGCGTATGGAATGGCGCCGCTTCACTCCTGTCGGGCGCCTCGATGCCCCGCAAGGAAGTCAGAGGAGTTCCATGGGACGCAACACACGCAAACGACGTTCGCCGCTGGCCGTTCGGGCCATTGCCGCATCCGCGGCGCTCGCGGTCGCGGGCGGCGGTCTGGTCTGGGCGAACTTCTACGCCTCAGCGGGCGAGTCGAAGTCCAACCAGAACAGCACGCTGGCCTCCGCGCAGGTGGCCACCATCGACTGCCCGGATGTCGGCCAGCAGCTGACGAGCGTGCCCGAGAAGGCGCGCGCGGGCGTCGCCAAGGAGCTGGCACTGCTGGACCAGCAGGTCACCGATGCCTATAAGCGCCTGGCGGACACCCGCCAGGCTCAGGCTGGGGATGCCGGCTTCGTCAACAACGCCATCATCGGCCCGCTCAAGTCCAAGCGAGTCGCCACCCTCGACCGGATCAGCATCAACATCCGGAACGCGGGCGGCCAGGTTCCGCAGGGCATGGACCAGCTCGCCACATGCCAGGGCGTCGCGGACCAGAACCAGACCAACAACGGAGGCCGCGGCAACGGAGGCCGGGGCGACGGCCAGAACGGCAACAACAACCAGGGTCAGGACCAGAACCAGGACAACGGCCAGGGCCAGGGTCAGGACCAGGATCAAGGTCAGGACAACGGCCAGGACCAGGGTCAGGTCGTCAACGGGCCGGTGGCGGACGACTTCGTCGACATCACCACCGTCCAGCCCAACGGCGGCCCGCAGGGTGTCAACGGCAACGGTCTCGCCGCGAACGGTGACGGTGGTTCGACGGGTACCTTCACGACGAGCTGCGGCACCAACGGGAACGACAACCACAACTCGGACAACATCATCGTCGCTCCGGGTGTCGACAACGGTGCCCAGCACACGCACGACTACGTCGGCAACCAGGACAACAACGCCTTCACCAGCGACCAGCAGTTCCTCCAGGCCGACACCAGCTGCCAGAACCAGGGCGACAAGTCGTCGTACTACTGGCCGGTGCTGCGCCTGCAGGACGGTACGCAGGAGTTCGACGCGAACGACCTCGGTGGCGGTGCGGAAGGCAACATCGGCAGGATCCTCGAAGCCAGCGAGGCGCAGCTGAAGTTCGTCGGCAACAAGAAGAGCGATGTCGTCGCGATGCCGCAGGCCCTGCGCATCATCACCGGTGACGCCAAGGCCTTCACCAACGGCCTCGCCAACGCCAACACCAACTGGAGCTGCACCGGCTTCGAGGACCGCCAGCTGACGGACAAGTACCCGATCTGCCCCGAGGGCAGCTCCGTGGTGCGGACGTCCTTCTTCCAGAGCTGCTGGGACGGCCAGAACATCGACAGCGCCAACCACCGTACGCACGTGGACTTCGTCGAGGCCGACGGTAGCTGCGCCAACGGTTTCCAGGCCATCCCCCAGCTCCAGGCCCGTCTGGTCTACGACGTTCCTGCCCCGCAGATCCAGAACGGACAGGTCGTGAACCCGTTCGCGGTGGACGGCTTCCCGGACCAGCTGCACAAGGCGATCACCGACCACAACGACTTCATCAACTTCTTCGACGAGAACACGATGAACCAGGTGGTCGACTGCATCAACAGCGGCCAGGACTGCCAGTAGTCCTGAAGCAGTAACGAGGAAGCCGGCGGTGGGATCTCCCACCGTCGGCTTTCGTTCGCCCTGGATCCGCGACCCGTGGATCCGCGACCCGCGCGGTCAGCCCTCGTGGCCGCCGCTGTTGTTGTGGCTGCCGCCGGGGTTCATGTGCTCGGACCCCTCCTGCATCTCCCCGCCGAGCGTGCTCTGCAGTCCGGTGACCGTCTTCTCCTTGCCGATGGCGACCCATTTGCGGCCGACGAGGTAGTAGCCCCCGTAGTCCTTGGCGCTGGCCAGCCACTCCGCCTGACCGCGGTCGGTGGCGAAGGTCGCGAGGACGAACTTGCCGTCGAAGTCGCCGTCGGTGTTGGTGCAGAGGGCCTGCCGGATCGTGTCGGCGTCCGTCTGGATGTCCGGCTTGCAGCCCACCTCACCCGCGATGGACTCCAGGGTCCCGGTGGCCGTCTTGGGGATCGCGTCCCCCTCGTCGGCCGAGCCCGATCCGCAGCCGGTCAGCACCAGCAGGGCGGCGGCCGCACCGGCCGCGCTCATGGCGAGCCCGCGTACCGCAAGCCTCTCGTGCGTCATCTTCATCTGTCGTACCTCCGGTCCATTCCGGCGACATGAACTCGCCAGCTCCGTACGCACCGTTGAGCACAGGCGTCGGTCCGGTTAGCGTGCCGCATCTGTCGACACAGGGGGCACACAGTCATGAACTCTCCGTCGCGACGCTCGGTGCTGGGCTCGGCCGGTGCCATCGGCCTCGGGACCACGCTGGGACTGACGGTCCCGGTCCACGCCGCTGAGAGCCCCGGCCAGGGCCCTGCCTTCGATACGGCTCCCGCGCGCGCAGCGCTCAATCGGCTGCTGCCCGGCCACGCCGACCAGTTCCGGCTCACTCTCGTCGAGAGGCAGGGTACGACCGACCGTTTCCGCGTCACCGGCACCACCGGGCGTATCCAGGTGCGGGCCACGACACCGGCCACGCTGCTCATGGGCGTGCACTGGTACCTGAAGTACGTCTGCGGCGCCCATCTCGCCTGGAACGGCAGCCAACTGGACCTGCCGCGCCGCCTCCCCGCGCCCGCCCGGCCCCTGGAGAGATCCACGGCCCTCCCCCACCGCTTCGCCCTCAACGACACCAACGACGGCTACACCGCCCCGTACGCGGACTGGCCGTACTGGGAACACCAGATCGACCTCCTGGCCGCGCACGGCTGTAACGAGGTCCTGGTCATCGCGGGCATGGAGGCCGTGTACCACCGGCTGTTGAAGGACTTCGGCTACTCCGACGAGGAGTCCCGCGCCTGGCTCCCCGCCCCCTCGCACCAGCCGTGGTGGCTGCTGCAGAACCTCTCCGGCTACGGCGGCCCGCTCTCCCCCGAGCTGATCGCACACCGGGCCGCGCTGGGCCGCCGTATCGCCGACCGGCTGCGTGAGCTGGGTATGTCCCCCGTCCTGCCCGGCTACTACGGCCACGCCCCCAAGGAGTTCGTCGAGCGCAACGGCGGTGACGCGCACGTCGTCCCGCAGGGCATCTGGCACGGCTTCGAGCGCCCCGACTGGCTGGATCCGCGCACCGACTCCTTTGCTCAGGTCGCCGCCTCCTTCTACGGCCACACAGAGGATGTGTTCGGGGAGGCGGCCCACTTCAAGATGGACCTGCTCCACGAGGGCGGCACGCCGGGTGAAGTACCGGTGCCGGACGCGGCGCAGGGCGTGGAACGGGCCTTGCAGAAGGCCCACCCCGGCGCCACCTGGGTGATCCTCGGCTGGCAGGAGAACCCGCTGCCCGAACTCCTCGACGCCATCGACAAGTCGAAGATGCTGATCGTCGACGGCGTCTCCGACCGCTACACCAGCGTCACCGACCGCGAACGCGACTGGGGCGGCACCCCGTACTGCTTCGGCACCATCCCCAACTTCGGCGGCCGGACGACGATCGGGGCCCGCGCGCACCTCTGGAACGAGAAGTTCTTCGCCTGGCGGGACAAGGCGGACAGCGCGCTGGCCGGTACGGCGTTCATGCCGGAGGCCACGGACCGGGACCCGGCCACCTTCGAACTCTTCTCCGAACTGGCGTGGAGCCCGGCGAAGCTCGACCGGGCCGCCTGGTTCTCGTCGTACGCGGACTTCCGTTACGGCGGGCGCGACGACTCGGCGCGCCGGGCCTGGCGGGCCCTGCACGACACCGCGTACCAGCAACAGGCCGTCGAACGCAGCGACCCCCACGACTCCCTCTTCTGCGCCCGCCCCGACCTCGCCGCGGGCCGCGCCGCGGAGTACGCGCCGCGCGCGCTGACGTACGACCCCGGGCGCTTCGACGCGGCCCTCGCCGGGCTGCTGGGCGTGGCGGGCGGACTGCGGGGCAACGCGGCCTACCGGTACGACGTGGTGGATGTGGCGCGGCAGGCGCTCGCGCACCGCAGCCGCCAGTACCTGCCGCAGCTGCGGGCGGCGTACCGGCGGGGGGACCTGGAGACGTTCCGCGCCCTGTCCACCCTCTGGCTGCGGCTTATGCGGCTGTCGGACGAGGTCACCGGCGCGAACGCCGCGTTCCTGCTGGGCCCGTGGCTGAACGACGCGCGGCTGCTCGCCACGAACGACGCCGAGCGGGCCGAGTTCGAACGCACGGCGAAGGTCCTGATCACGGTGTGGGGCGGGCGGGCCACGTCCGACACCGGCAACCTCCACGAGTACGGCAACCGGGAGTGGAACGGCCTCATGGCCGACTTCTACGTCCCGCGCTGGCAGAAGTGGCTCGACACCCTGGAGGACGCGCTCGCCACCGGGACCGCTCCGGCGGCCGTGGACTGGTTCGCGTTCGAGGAGCCGTGGACGCGGGAGCGGAAGGACTATCCGCTGCGGCCGGTGGGGGACGCGTACGGGTTGGCGGTGCGGGTGCGGGATGTGCTGGCGCGGGCGCCGTACCAGGGGAGCCTGACCGTCAGGGCTGAACCGCCGGTCATGCCGCCCGGCGGAAACGCGCGGGTGTCGGCGGAGTTCCGGAATGTGAACGGGCTGCGGGCGACGGGGCGCGTGGATTTCGCCCTCACCGGCTTCGACGGAACGGCCGAACCGGACGGCCCGACGTCGATCGCGACCGTCCCGGCGGCGGGGTCGGGCACGGTGAGCTGGCGCGCCGATGCGCCCGGGACGCCGCTGGACCGCCCTCTGCGGCCGCTCCCCTACACGATCACCGTCCAGTACGGGCCGCGCGGCGAGGACCGGGTGAACGGGCGCTTCGACGGGACGCTGTTCGAGGCGGGGCCGTTGGACGCGGAGTGGCGTACGTACACGAACAACGGTGCCGTCTTTGGTCAGCTCGGCGACCGTTTCTCGATCGACGGGGCGGGGGCGGATCTCTGGCGGGGCACGACGGAGTTCGGCACCGCGTACCGGGCGGGGGCCCTGGCCGACGGGGTCTCGGCGACCCTCCGCGTCGACGCGCAGGCCGCGACGGGGAACTGGGCGCGGGCCGGGATCATCGTGCGCAACAGCCTCGGTACGGCCGGGTCGCCGGGCTTCCTGAACCTCGCCGTCACTCCGGCGAACGGGGTGGTCCTGTCCTACGACAGCACCGGGGACGGGACGCTGGACACGTACCGCCGGATCACGGGGATCAAGGCGCCGGTGCTGCTGCGGCTGACCCTGACGGGGGCCGGGGCGTACACGGGTTCGTGCTCCACGGACGAGGGCTCGAGTTGGCGGGTGGTGGCGTCGGTGAGCGTGCCGGGGGCTGCCGCCGAGGCGCAGGACGTGGGGATGTTCATGAGCGCGACGAACGGGGGGAGCGGGGCGCGGGGGACGGTCGAGTTCAGTGGGTGGATGGTCGCCTGAGAGCTCGGTCCGGTCGGTGGAGTGGCGAGTGCGGGTGGGTGGGGGTTGTTCGCGCAGTTCCCCGCGCCCCTGAAAAGCACGGCCCTTGCGGGCCGCTGAAAAAACCGGGGCGCAGCCCCGTTTTTTCAGGGGCGCGGGGAACTGCGCGACAAGCCCCACCCACCCGCACTCGCCCTACTGCCGTGGGACCCGAGCTCCAAGGCGCCCCGGCCCCACCCGAGCGGAGCGGTGAGGTGACCATCGGACCATTCGCTCGTTTTGTTGAACGTGCAGTCACAGGATGTCGCCCCACGCCCCGCAGCTTCTCACGTCCAGGAGTCGGCGGTGGATGTCGAGCAGGCGGAGGCCGCGCTCGTCGAGCACTACCCTCGCCTGGTCCGCCTGGCGTACCTCACGCTGCCCCCGACGCTGGGCCGCAACCGGCGCGTGCTGACGGCGCACTCGCTCACGCAGCGCGCACTGCCGAGGGGCCGCACGACGACGTCCCTGATCCCGGCGCAGGCGACGGGCCGGGAGCGCAACCCGGGGTACGCCTTCATCCGCCTCCAGGTCGTGCGCACCGCGCTGGAGGCGGGCCTCCCCTCGCGCCGCAAGGCCTGGCCGAAGCGGTCCCAGTTGCCGCCCCTGTTGCCGCAGGTGTGGGGCCTGCGCCTCTTCCCCCGCTCGGGCGGCGCCGACGAACTCGCCCTGGACCAGCGCCTGTCGGCCCTCTCCTCCCCGGCCCGCGCCGCCTATGTACTGCGCGGCCTGGAGCAGCTCCCCGACCCGGCGATCAGGACCCTGCTGGAGGAGGCCGGCGTCGATGACCCGGCGGCCGCGCTGACGGAGGCGAACTCCGTGCCGCCGCGGCTGTACGCCCTGCTCGCCTCCCCCGAGTTCGATCCGTGTTCGCTGCACGCCCGCCCGACCGATCTGATGCGCCGCCGCCAGCATGTGCGGGCCGCGCTGGCCGGCACGGCCGCGCTGGTCGCGTGCGGGGCGGTCCTCGGGCTGCCCGGGGACGCGTGGGGCCCCGGCGACGCGGCGGCGCCCCCGTACGCCCGTAACCCGGCCGCCCAAGCCGCCCTGGATCCGGGAAAGTTGACGACGGCGACGGCGACCGCCTGGCAGACGACCGGCCGCACCGACTTCTCCACCTGGCCCGCGCGCGGCGATCTCACCGCCGACAAGGCACTGCTCCGGCGCGCCCTCGCCGTATGGGCCCGCCCCGGCGAGTCCGTCCAGGTCTCCGTGACCCCCGGCACCCCCGCCGGCCCTCCGCCGGGCCCGCCCCAACTGCTCTACGCCGGCAAGGTCGACAACGCCCGCGTGGTCATGCTGTACGACGGCCTCCGCGTCGCCCGCTACGCCGAACCCCTCGACGACACCACCGTCGCCGCCCTCGACCTGACCCGGGCCGACGGTGCGACCGGCGCCGACGCGAGCGCCCTCGTCGTAGGCCGGGCCGATGGCAACGTCCGCTATCTGACGGCCCCTTGGGTGCGCGAGGCGGCCGTACGGGATCTGACGCGGCCCACGGGCGAAGTGTCGGCGCTCGCGCTGTCGAAGGACGGGGTGACGGCGCCGTTCCCGAGTCCGGCGGTGCGTACCGGGGACTGCAAGTCGTGGGAGGTGCTTCAGCTGACCGACACGACGGGACGTACGCGGCTGCTGACCGACCTGTCCGAGGTGACCCCGGCGCATCTCACCGCCGGACGCCCGTCTTCCTCCTCCTCCGGCCGGGAGGCCAAGGGCGTGCCGGCCACCTGGGCGCCCTTCGCCTGCTCACTGGCCGCCGTACGGTCGCAGGGCGTGCGCACCCTGAACGCCTGGCAGTTCGCCCGGCAACCGCTGCCCGACGCGAGCGGCGACGCCGACTGGGTGTGCACCCGGTCCGAGACCTGGCGGGGCGCGGGGACCCGGGTGCTGACCCTGTTCCGCACCGCCCGCGGCGCCTATGTGACCGCGACCGCCGCCGACGTACCGACCTGCGGTCCCACCGCACCCCACGTCCTGGCCGCCGCCCCGTGGAAGTCCGCGGCGGGCGACTCCTACCTGCTCGCCGCCGGCAGCAAGGACACCGTCTCCCTCGAACTGACCGGCGGCGTGAACGGCTCGTACCGGGGCAACCTGCTGGCCGTACCCGCCGAGGACGGCGTACGGGCGGAGTTGAAGGGCACCTTGGCGAACGGCCGGGAGATCAACGGCCTCTGAACACGACGGCCTCTGCACACCACCGCCTCCGCACACCCCTGCTCGATTCGATCCGGCCCATGAGAGGCCGGAATCGATCGGTAAGGTGTTCGCATGACTACCGGTGTGCGCCGCAGGATGGGTGTGGAGGAGCGGCGGCAGCAGTTGATCGGCGTCGCCCTCGAACTCTTCAGTCAGCGCTCGCCCGACGAGGTCTCGATCGACGAGATAGCGGCGGCGGCCGGTATCTCACGGCCGCTCGTCTACCACTACTTCCCGGGCAAACTCAGCCTGTACGAGGCCGCGTTGAAGCGCGCGGCCGAGGATCTCGCGGGCCGTTTCGTCGAGCCCCACGAGGGCCCGCTGGGGGCGCGCCTGCTGCGGGTCATGCGCCGCTTCTTCGACTTCGTCGACGACCACGGCCCCGGTTTCTCCGCCCTGATGCGCGGCGGCCCGGCGGTCGGCTCCTCCCGCACCAACGCCCTCATCGACGGCGTACGCCAGGCCGCGTATGTCCAGATCCTTTCGCACTTCGACATCACGACCCCACCACCGGCCCGCCTGGAACTCGTCGTCCGCTCCTGGATCTCCCTCGTCGAGTCGACGGCCCTGATCTGGCTGGAGGGCCGCCGCATCCCGAGGGAGGAGCTGGAGGCCCAGCTGGTCCAGGATTTCGCGGCGCTCACGACCGTGAGCGCCGCGTACGACGAGGAGATGGCGGCGATACTCCGCCGGTTGAGCTTTTAGTCGGCGACGCTCAGACGTCGAACTTCCGGTAAGAGGGATCAAGGTCCCGCACCTCCGCCGACGCGTGCAGCGCCAGCCCCTCCCCCACCTTCACGTACTCCCGAAGCAGCCCGAGCACGTTCTCGGTCAGCGTCACCTTGGTCTCATCGGTCCGCCCGGCCAGCAACCCCAACGTGACGTGCACGATCGCATGCCCGGTCACGTCGGGACCGACCGTCGTGCCCTCGGTCGCCCGGAACTGCGTCTTGCACGCTTCCGGCTTCGCGGCAGCCGTCCGTACGACTTCTTCGTGCAGGGCCCGCGCGAACCCGGGGCGGTCAAAACCATCGGCGAGTACGGACGAGTAGTCCACGGTGATCTGCGGCATGGGGCCCTCCACGACAAGCTGTTCCACAACAAGGCAATCCGGTTCAGCCTAGCCGCAGGCGTAACGCCAGCATCGCGATGTCGTCCTCCCGGTCCCGCCCGAAGCAGTGCAGCAGCGTGTCGCACAGGGAGTCCATCCCGAGCGGAGCGTCCGTCGCGGCGGCCCGCAGCTGCTCCAGGGAGGACGACAGGTCGATCCCCCGGGTCTCGATGAGCCCGTCGGTGACCATGAGGAGCCGGTCGGTCGGCCCGAGCACGGTCTCCGTCGGCTCGGGCCGTTCGAGGCCGAGCCCGAGGAGCGGCCCGGCGGCCTGCACATACTCGGCGACGCCGGACTCGTGGACGATGAGCGGTGGTATGTGACCCGCGTTGGCGATTCGGACGTGCCCGCTGTCCGGCTCGACGAGGGCGAGGCAGACCGTGGCGGTGACATCGGGGTGGTAGTGCTGGAGCATCCGGTCGAGCCGTCGCGCGACCTCCGCGGGGTCGGGGTCCTCCACCGCGTACGCGCGCAGGGCGTGCCGGATCTCGACCATCACGGTGGCCGCCTCCAGCGAGTGCCCTACGACGTCGCCGACGGCGGTGAGGGTCCCGCCGGGGGTGGAGACGGCCGCGTAGAAGTCGCCGCCGATCTCGGTCTGCCGGGAGGCCGGCACATAGCGGACGACGACGTCGAGGCCGGGGAACTCCGGCACCCGCTTGGGCAGGAAGCTGTGCTGGAGGGTGAGCGCGACATGGCGCTCGACCTGGTACATGAGCAGCGGCTGCGCGGCCAGCGCGGCGGCCTGGGCGAGCCGGGCGACGAGCCCGGCGGTGTCGGCAGACGTGGCGCGTATGCCGCGCGCGGGCGTGGCGACGCACACGGGGGCGCCGCCCTCAGTGCGGGCCAGCACGAGTCGGGCGTCCTCGGTGACGCCGGGCCGGAAGAAGCCCGGCGGCCACAGGGGCGCGGGGACGACGGTGTCGTGCGGCCCGGGGTTGCCGTCGGTGAGGCGGCGGATGAGCCGGGCCACGGCCTCGTGTGCGCCGGCGTCGGGGAGGGTGGTGCGGGCTCTGGCCCGGGAGGTGCCGCTGTACAGGTCGCCGTCCTCGCCGAGCACGAACACGGCGGCGGGCGACCGGGTGAGCCGGGCGGCCCCCTCGGCGGCGGCGCCGGCCAGCTCCGCCAGGGTGCGGGCGGCCTGGACGTCGACGATGGTCTCGGACAGGAGCGTGAGCCGCTGGACGAGGGCCTCGGCGCCGTTGCGCATACGGGCGCCGCGCACGGCGGCCCGTACGACCGCCTGGATCTCCTCGGGTTCGGCGGGCACCGTCAGATAGGCTTCGCCGCCCGCGTCCAGTCCCCGGCAGCGGTCGCTGGGGGCGACGGCGGCCGCGGAGAAGTGGACCACGGGCAGGGCGGCCATCGGGGGCTGGGCCTTGAGGAGGCGGCAGAGTTCGAAGCCGCTCATGTCGGGCAGGCCGACGTCGACGAGGGCCACGTCGGGCAGGGCTCCCGAGCGCAGCCGCAGGTCGAGTTCGGCGAGCGCCTCGCGGGCGCTGGCGACGGGGATGACGCTGTGCCCGGCCCGGCGCAGCACCGCGCCCATCGCGTAACGGCTGGCGGCCGCGTCGTCGACCACCAGGACCGTGGTGCTTGCTTCGTCGGCCATGAGACTCATGAGGATGGCATGTCCCTGCGGCTTTGTCCCTACGGCTTTGCCGTGCGGGCTTTGGCCTGCGGCTTTGTCCTACGGCTGTGCCCTGCGGTTTGGGTGGCGCAGGCCCTCTCCCACCTGCACCACCCAAGTTATCGCCCTACCGGTCGGATCGTGCGAAGACCGCCACGGTCCGCCCTGGAACGGCGAACGTGGCCGATTCCGCTTCGTATGACGCGTTCCTGACGGTAGAGTCCGCGCCGCCGGCCTGTACCGGGTGGAGGGCATATCCCGTCCCGGCCAGATCCGCCACCGTCTGATTCCGCTTCTGCGGGGTGGAGTTGAAGACGATCACGAGGTCGCCGAGCTTCATGGTGATCACACCGGGCGTCTCGTCCTTCCCCGACAGCGGGAACGAGAGCTTCGACTGCACCTGCCCGGTCGTGTCGAGGGAGAAGTCGCTCTCCGTCGTACGGATCCGCAGCAGGTCCTGGTACGCCGCCGAGGCCCCCTCGATCTGCTCGCAGCCGACCGCGACGGAGGTCAACAGGAGCTTGGCGTAAGGCCACTTGGACTGATTGTCGGCCGCCGGCGGCAGCCCACGCCCGAAACCGTTGCCGCCGTCCCGGCAGTCCCAGTGGATCGCGTTGAACCAGTCACCGCTGTCGTACGAGTTCCGGTCCAGCGACTTGGAACGCAGCAGGTCGGTGCCCGCCTGGGAGAGGGCCGGGCCCTGGGACAGCGCGGCCGTCGCCATGGCGAGGACCTGCATACGGGCGCGGTCGGCCGCGCTCGTCCCGGCGGGCAGCTTGAAGGCGAGCGCGTCGAACAGCGACTCGTTGTCGTGGGCGTCGACGTACGCGAGGGCGTCGCCGGGGGCGGCCGCGTATCCGGCGGCGGTGCCGTTGTAGTCGACCTCGGAGCCCTTGACCTCTTTGCCGCTGGTGTCGGTGAACCGGTAGTCGGCGAGGTTGCCGCTCAGGCCGACCTTGATGAGGTCCTGGTAGTGGAGGAGCCGGGCCTTCTGCTCGGCCGAAGTGCCGTTGCTGTCCGAGGAGTTGGGGTTGGTATAGAGGCCGGAGGCGAACCCCTGGACGCCCGGGTCGGCGTCGAAGGGCCCGCCGCCGCGTACGGCGTCCCGCGCCCGGTCGGAGAAGGTCGCGATGCCCGTCCCGGCCATGTTCTTCGTGGCCGGGACGAACCGGGCGTCGTCGGCGACATCGCCGCCTTCACCATCTCGCGGAACCCGACCGTCCGCCGCGTCCCGTCCCGATCGCTCACATACGAGCCCTCCGGGACGGTGGTAGCGGTACGGGTCGTACCGACGCCGGTGGTGCCGTTCCGCTTCATGGCCACCCTGGTGCCATCGAGGTCCAGGGACACCTGCTGGGCGGTGGGCGCCCAGACGGCGAGCGTGGGGCGGCCGTCGCGGAAGGTCGGGCCGAGGTCGGCGTCCTTCGCGCCGACGTGGAGATCGCCGAGTACGCCGGCGATCTGCACGCCGGTCGCCGCGAGCACCGCGCCGTTCGCCGCCCGCTGGGAGGCGACCAGCTGGCCGCGCAGGGCCTCGCGGACCCGGTCGCGGTCACGTGGATCCACGGTCCAGGCGGTGTACGACTTGAGGTGCGGGAACTTCGCCTTCTGGGCGTCGGTGAGGGCCGACTTGGTGAGGCAGAGCCAACGCTCGTCGGTGCTGGTCAGCGCGCCGTTGTTCACCTTGATCGAGCCGGTGCGGGAGTACAGCAGCTGAGTGGAAGCCGCGGTCTCGTTGCCGTTCCAGGCAAGGGTGTTCCGGTCGATCCAGACCGCCTTGGAGGTGGTCAGGTCGAGGGCGGCGGCCGAACCCGCCGACTGGGGCAGCAGGTACTTCTTCTGCCCGTTCAACAGCCACACCTCGTGGCCGCCCGCCTTGAGGTCGAGCGACTGATCGGCGGAGAGGTCCTTGTCGTCGCCCTTGTGGATGATGTAGCTGAGGTTGGTGGCGCCGTCCGTGAGTGGCACCTCGAAGACCGCGCCATAGGCATCGGTCCTCACCGGTTCCAGGGGCTTCGACCAGTCGGTGGGGGTGGCGGCACCGGTCCAGACGTGCAGGCCCCAGCCGTCGTAGTTGCCGTCGGCGCGGTGGTAGTGGAGGACGGCCTTGGACGTGTCCTGGGCGGGGTAGTCGGGCCACTCCGTCATGACGGCTTCCTTGCCCTGCTCGACCCAGATCTCACCCGTCTTCGTCACGTCGATCGAACGGTCGGCGGAGACGTCCTTGTTTCCGTCCTTGTCGATGACGAGGTAACCGACGTTCGAGGCGCCGGGCTTGAGCTTGACGTAGGCGAAGGCTCCGTACGCGTCACGGCCGATGAAGTCGTGGCCCTCCGGCCAGGTCGTCCCCTCGCCGTCGGCGATGTCGCCCCACGCGTACAGCCGCCAGTCGGTGTAGTCGCCGTCCGCGCGCTTGTAGTGGACGATCGCGTAGTCGCGCGAGGAGGCGGTCGGGATCTCGGGGGCGGGCGGGGTGCCGGTGGTGGAGGTGGCCGTGGCACTCGCCGTACGTCCGGCCGAGTCGATCACAACGGCCTAGTACCGCAAGGCGGTTCCGGCCGGTACGTCCTCGCCGATGGTCTGGGTGACCTTGTACGGGGCGTGGTCGGCGGAGCCGAGGGTCCGCCACTTGCCGTTGCCGATCTGGGCGGCGAAGACGACACGCTTGAGCTGTCCGCCTCCCCCACTCTCGGCTTCGCTCAAGCGGGAGGTGCCCCCATCGTCGGCGGTGATGTCGACGGTGCCGGTGGCGCCGGTGGCCGGGGCCTTCAGGGTGACGGACGGCTTGGTGGTGGGCTTGGTGAGCTTGTCGGCGGCCTTGAGGACGATCGACGAACCGGCTGGGACGATGACGGTGATCTGGCTGTCGGAATTGCTCTTCACCTTGGCGGACGTTCCGTAGAACTGCTCCCGGGTGAGGTCGTGACGGGCGGGCTCGGCGGCCAGCTTCGCGTCGGACGGGGGTGCGGGCGGGGTCGCGGCTCCGGCGGCCAGGGGCTGGACGAACGCTGCGGTCAGCGCGGTCACGGTGACTGCGGCGACCGCGGTCACTCGTCCAGCGTGGGCGGTACGACGCCTCGACGGCATGGGCCATCTCGGTATCACTGCAGTGGACTCCTTGCGGTGTACGGCTCTTCGGGTCCGACCCCGCGTGACCGTATCGCCGACGAAGGCTTTTCAGCAAGAGTCCTGAAACAGACGGTAAATTCTTTCAGGCGCCTTCACCAGGTGGAGTTGGGCTTCACGCGCACCAGGGATTGCTCAGCAGCTGGACTTCCCCGCATAGATCGCGAGGGCCGTGTTGGCGCCGAGGGTGGCGGTGAACTGACCCGAACTGTTCACGGTCACCGTCGTGTTGTTCTGCACGTTGCAGTACGTGCCGGCCGGGAGGGACGTCTGGTACGTACGGCTGAGGCTGCCCGACTCGTGGTTGATGGCGACGTAGCCCTTGCTGCCGCGTCCGAAGGCGATGGCGTCGGCGCCGTTGTCCCACCAGTTGGTGACGGACTCACCACGGGTGGCGTTGCGGAAGGCGACCATGCGCATGATCTCCGGCCAGGCGTGCTGGCACTTCCAGCCGTCCTGCCAGCAGGCGTTGACGTTACCGCCGTTGGGCGGCCCGGCGTCGGTGGAGGAGAACTCGTAGCCGGAGTTGATGTCGGGCGCGCCGTACGGATAGGCCAGCATGAAGACGTTGGCCATCGTGTAGTTCGCGTTGTCCTTGTAGCTGAGCGTGGAGCCGTTGCGCTCGGTGTCGTGGTTGTCGACGAAGACACCGGCGACCGAGCTGCTCATGTAGCCCCAGCCCTCACCGTAGTTCTCCAGATAGGCGAGACTCTCGTTGTTGAAGACCCGCTTGAGGTCGAAGGCGTAACGGAACTCCTGCACGTCCCCGTTCCCCGTGTACTCACTCGGCTGCACGGCCTCACCACTGCCGTAGATGGCCTCCTGCTTCCAGTACGCGTTCGGGTTGCTCAGCCGGGACTTGATGTTGGCGAGGTCGGCGGCCGGGATGTGCTTGGCGGCATCGATACGGAAGCCGTCGACGCCGTGGCCGAGGAGTCTGTTCATGTACCCGGCGATGGCCGAGCGGACGTACTCCTCGCCGGTGTCCAGGTCCGCGAGCCCCACGAGCTCGCAGTTCTGGACGTTCGTACGGTTGGTGTAGTCGCTGATCGTGGCCGTGCAGTCGTCGAAGTCGAAGGAGGAGTACAGCCCGGGGTAGTTGTACTTCGTGTACGACGAGCCGCCGGTGCCGGTGCCGCTCCCGGCGGACATGTGGTTGATGACGGTGTCGACGACGACCTTGACGCCGGCCGCGTGACACGTGTCGACCATGTTCTTGAAGGCGGTGGCGTCACCGAGGCGTCCGGCGATCCTGTAGCTGACGGGCTGGTACGAGGTCCACCATTGCGAGCCCTGTATGTGCTCGGCGGGCGGCGAGACCTGGACGTAGCCGTAACCGTTGGGGCCGAGGGTGTTGGTGCACTCCTTGGCGACCGAGGCGAAGTTCCACTCGAACAGGACGGCGGTGACGTCCTTGGTGCCGGGCGGGGAGGCGTACGCGCCGCCGGCGGTGACGACGATCGCGATCGACGCGGCCGCGGCGAGGGCGAGCGCGCCGGAGAGGGTTTTGCTGGCCATGTGGGGTCCTTCTCCGTTGAAGGGTCCGATGAAGGGATCTGAGGGGGGTTCGCGCCAGATCCTTTGCCGTTTCTTGCTGCAAGATTACTGAAAACTTTCAACCGACCAGAAGGTACGAGTCCACTTGTTAAACGGTCAACCCTTGGGACACACCTTCTTCATCGGCATGAAATCTCCTCACGACGAGGGGCGTTGATGTGGGGCTACCTGATGTGACCGAATCCGGCGACCCCTCGACCTGTTGGAAGAAACCCCCACGCAGGAACTCGTGACGCGGAACGGCAGACACGGCCTCCCGCCAAGGGTGGGTGCGCAGATGTCCGCTGTCGGTCAGCCGCTCGACGAGCCCTTCCCTAAGCTCCTTGTCGCTCATGCCCTCTTCCTCTCCAGGAGATCCACCGTGGCCGCCACCATCGGGAGCCCGGTCTCCGGTTCCAGCCACGCCCATTGCCCGGAGGGGTTGCATTCCAGATCGCCAGGCTGCGGAAGGTCGCGAGAGCCCGGGGCAGGCTGCCGGTGCGGGCGCGGCGGGTGTCCTCGCCGAAGGTCACGTCGCGGACGAAGTGCTGGGCCTCGATGGCCCATTGGCCGCGTACGCAGCGGGCGAGGACGGCGGTGCCGGCGATGTGGGACGGGGCGGTGGTGATGCCGAGTTCGGCATCCGCGTGGATCTTTCCGTCGCCGCGTCCGGTGGTGTACCGCTCGACGAGCAGGGCCCGGGTGGCGTGCGGGAAGTTCACCTGCCCCGGCGTGAGGGGCTGCACGCGCACGATGCGGATCTCGTGGCGGCCTGAGTTGGTCTCCTCGGTGCGGTGCACGGCGATGGCCGCGTTGGTGGTCTCGTCCCAGTCGAGCGCGTCCAGCTGGGTGAACAGGGCGGCACGGTTCTCCTTGACGGGGAAGAGGCCGAAGGCGCCGCGTGAGTGCAGGTAGTGGGCGTGGTCGGCGACGGTGTGCAGGGCGTCGGCGGTGACGATCGCGCCGGTGATGTCGGCGATCAGGTCGAGGGCGGTGGTGAAGTGCAGGGTCTCGTGCGGTTTGTGGCGCATACGCGAGCATCACGCCCGGGTCGACCTGGGAGAGCGACTTCCAGGGCCGCTGCGGTTTGACCGCAGGTCGATGATCAGGCCTTTCAGGCGCTTGGTGCGCTCATGGCTGAGGACCGTCCAGCGCCCTGTCGAGCTCGGCCAGCTCGGTGGCGTAGGCGGCGTCCTCTCCGGCGTACCCGCAGAACCCGGAGATCCGCAAATAGCCCTGCCCGCCGGGGAGGTCCGCGTAGGTGATCCGCCCGTTGGCGAAGTCCTGGAGGTGCCGGGCGCCCTTGAGGTCGCGCTCCAACCACCAGCAGCCGCCGGCCGATCTAGGCGTTCGGAGAGCCCTTCGCGGAGCGGCGCGAGCACCTCTCGCTCCCGTACGGTGAGGTCGGCGATACGCGGATCGGGGCCGCCATGCCGTCCAGCGCACAGCCAGCCGTCGACCACGGTGCCCGCCGCGCGGGACGAGAACACGGTCCCGCCGGAGGAGAGCAGCCGCACCGAGTGGACCAACTCCTGCGGGGCGGCCGAGGGCCCCAATGGCCCTCCGTGCTCCGGAGGGCCATCGCACGGTGCCGTGTCAGTCGCAGTCAGCCGCTGTCACCGGCCGGTCGTCTGCACGGATCGGTCCGGCGGGGAACCCCTCGTCGTCCAGCACGTCCGCGGTCGCGGAGATCTCGTACCCGCTGGAGGTGATCCGGCTTTTCTCGAAGCCCTGCCCCTTCCAGCCAAAGGTCGGGTCCTCGAAGTTCCCCGAGTCTATTACCTGCCACCTCTCGATGAAGAAGTTCGGCTGCGTGGTCACGGTGCGCATCTTTGGGACCCGCTCGAGGAAGCCCACGGTCTGCGGAGGTACCTGGATGTCGCGTGTCCTGCTCCGGCTCACCGACTGGCCGAAGGACCAGGAGTTGGTCACCTCGGCTGAACCTCCGATCCCCAACACGTCCTTGATGATCGAGAAGTCGAAGCTCGCCCCCACGCTGACGCTGTGGGTGATCTCGCTGGAGTTGGCGATGCTGAGGGTGTGGCCTTCCGCTGTCTGAACCTTGTCGCCGCAGTTGGGAACGTCCTCGCCGACCTGGACCGGTTCGCCGTTGAAGTCCTCGGTGTCGCTTACGGGGTACTCGCAGTAACCGTGGAACCTGTGAGTTTTGGGATCGCTGTCCCGAAACTCGGGTCGCCCGACCCCGTCGAGTGTGTCCTCGAACAACTCGCCGGTCTCGTCGTCCATGAACCAGAAGCTGAAGTCCCGAGAAGGCGTCGTGGAAGTGGGGCCGGGGCAGAGCTTGGCCATCAGGGCGTCGGTGTCGAAGCTCTCGGCGTCCTTGAGCTGGAACGCCGGGGAGCCGTCCGAGGATGACTCCAGGGCCGCCATCGCGGCCGGCACAGCCAGGACTCCTCCGGTCACGGCCATGGCCGCCCCCAGGCCAATGATGATCGTGCGCTTGCGCTTTGTGCCGCGGGCGTGCTTGTTGGAGCGGCGAAGCGATTCAGGCATGACAAGTTCCTCCAAGGAAAAATCGTGTTGGTTACTCACCCGGCGGTCGCCCATTCCGCCTGCGGTTGACGTGCGGCGGGGCGGGTCGCCAGGGCTGCGCGACGCGCGCAGGGCCCCGGACGTCGAGGGGGTACCAGGGCGTACCGGGACGGTGCCCGGCCAGGCGCAGGCGTCCGGTCTCGGTCAGGGGTGCATTACGGTATGAGGGCCTTTCTGTCACCAGGTGGAGATGTCGCAATCCACACCGGGCCAGAAGGCCCTCACCCGTTTCAAGACCCTCCAGACGAGACCTTCGGCGCTTTTCCTCGCCGTCACCACGCTGCTGGGAGGCGCCGCCCTGGTGGCTCCCCAGCTTTGTTGACGGCCGGAAGGCCGTCCTCGAGGGCGAAGAAGGTGTTGGTGCTTTCCATGCGTCTTACTCCTTGGATTCGGCCTTGTTGATCTTGCTTGGATGGCCGTGTCGGCATCCATAGGAGGCATACGTCATTGAAGCTTCTATCACTCAGTTGCCGGCCCTACTCCTTCGTCGCGGCCTGGAGACCGGGCGCACCTCGTGGACCGCCGTGCTGGACGCGATCCGCCTGAGGCCGGCCGACGACGCCACCGCGGTGACCACCGCCCAGCTCCGTGACGTGGTCACCCGGCTCGTGCGGGCCGGACAGTGGCAGCCGGGCGACGCGGACATCCTCGTCGTGATGGACTCCGGTTACGACGTCACCCGCCTCGCCTACGTCCTGGCGGATCTGCCCGTCGAGCTGGTCGGAAGGCTGCGCTCGGACCGGGTCATGCTCCGCAACGCCGGCCCACGACGCTCCACCCCGCGCGGCGGGCAGCCCCGCAAGCACGGCGGCGTCCTCACCTTCTCCAAGCCGACCTCCTGGCACACCCCCGACCAGGCCACCGCCTGCGACACCACCCGCTACGGCACGGCCGAGGCCCTCGCCTGGGACCGGATGCACCCTTGCCTGACCGCACGCGGCCCCTGGCTGTCGGCCGCGAAGCTGGTCCTGGAACCGGTCTTCGAGGCCCAGTTCACCGAGGCGAGCTACGGATTCCGGCCCAAGCGGTCCGCGATCGACGCGTGCGAGGCCGTGCGCGCTGCGGCGAACCAACGGCGGGAATGGGTCTTCGAGGCCGACATCCGGAACTGCTTCGGCATGATCGACCACGACGCGCTCATGGCCCAGGTGCCCCGGCATGTCGTGGACCGACCGATGCTGAAACTGATCCGGACCTGGCTGCGGAGGGGAGTCCCGGAGGGCGGGGTGCCCTCCCCGACCGGGGCGGGCACCCCACAGGGCTCACCGATTTCCCCGCTGCCGGCCAACATCGCCCTGCACGTCCTCGACGAGGCATGGCAGGACGAGGGCCGCCGGCTGGGGGTGTTGGTGAGGTACTGCGACGACTTCGTGGTCCTGTCGCCGACCAGACAACGGGCCGAGCAGGCCCAGCAGTTAATGCGCCACGCGGCGGAAGTGCACCACACCGGCATGGCTGCCTCGGACTCTCAGGCGCACATGGCAGGCAGTGAGATCCTCGTCGGCCTGGCCGACGAACTCCTCGCCGTATGGGACGGGAAGCCGGCGTGGGGATACGGCGGCACGGCCGACGTGGTGTCCTACGCCCAGCGGAACGGGGTCCCTGTGCGCGTGTTGTGGCCGGAGGGGGCAACGCGTGAGTAGGCAACTTCATACGCCATCGGACCCTGCACAGCGCCTCTTTGAGTACGCTCAGCACGACTCTGGAGCACAGCCAAGATGGTGGGACAGGCCGCCTGACCGGTTCCACCACACGGTGGCGTACCGCTGTGAAGCCACCTATCTACCACCGGAACACATGTCCCACCCGTTCCTATCCTCAAAAGTCGAGGCGGGGCCGGCCTGGTTACAGTAAGTGTGGAATCGAAGAAAGAGCATCGAATCGGGGGCCTCAACGAGTTGTCCACTCCACCTGCACCCTTCTCGCCCCAAGGGGCAAATTCGACCAATCCTCCCATCCCACCTCAAGGTGGAAATCCCGGCACTGTTGGCACAGGCCCGACGCCAGGAGGAGCTCCGGCCTCTGGGTACACACCTTTACAGAAGCTTGGCACGTGGTTCATGTGCGCAGTTGTTTTCGCCGTCCTTCCACCGATTGCACAGCTAGTCCAAGAGACTTCTCTCAAGAATCACCAGGCTCCGGGCTTCTTCGAATTTTGCGCCCGAGCCGACTTGTACATTGTATGCATGGGACTAGCAGCTTCGGCGATCGCGCAAGCACATATGCGGGCCAAGAATGTCCCTCTATTCTGGACGCTCCTGAACGTCGCCGTCCTACTGTTTGCAACATTTCTTGCCGCCGGCGCAGACGACAAGAATATTGACTCCGCAGTGCTCGGTCGAAATTCATTCTTCTTGCTCATCATCACACTGCTAAGTGCCGGATTTACGACATATCTCAGCGAGCGGGAGCCAGTGTGATGGATGCCGAGCTCATTACCACCCTGATTACTGTGGCTCTTGGGGCGGCTACGGCTATTGGCGCAACGGTCACTCTCCTCCATGAACGCGGTCTGGAAATTCTAAAGATCATTCGGTCTGCGATGAGGCGGAATAGCAGGAAGTGATGAAGCCGTAGTCGTGATCGACGTGGCTTCCACGATGGGGCCCACGCATTCCCGGTGGCAGCTTGCCTCACCAGCAAGAGAAACAGTGCCTGCCACCCAAAACGAGCGGCAGGCACTGGAATGCAACACAGATGGCTTGTCAAGCCATCGTCCACCAAACCGTCGTGTCCCCCGGCAGCTTCGCCTCATCGTCCACCACAGTCAGCTCGCCGCTCGCGATCAGGACACGGCCGTACGTCGGGATCCGGACCGCCTCGCCCGTGGTGTTCGCGACGCAGACGAAGTCGCCGCGGCGGAAGGTGAGGACGCCCTTCGGGGACTTCAGCCATTCCACCGAGTCGCCCGCGCCGAGGTTCGGCTGTTCCCGCCGTACCGCAAGCGCACTGCGGTAGAGCTCCAGGGTTGAGGTCGGCTCGCCCGTCTGGGACTCCACGCTCAGGTCGGCCCATTCCGGGGGCTGCGGGAGCCAGGAGCCGCCCGGGCCGAAGCCGTACGACGAGCCTGTACGGGTCCAGGGGATCGGGACCCGGCAGCCGTCGCGGAAGCCGTCCTGGCCGGCGCCGCGGAAGTACGCGGGGTCCTGGCGGACCTCGTCCGGCAGGTCGACTACGTCCGGCAGGCCCAACTCCTCGCCCTGGTAGACATACGCCGAACCCGGGAGCGCCAGCATCAGCAGTGAGGCGGCGCGGGCGCGGCGCAGGCCCAGTTCGCGGTCTCCGGCCAGGCGGATCTGGGTGCCGAGGCCCGGCTCGTTCGCGAAGCGCGTGGCGTGCCTCGTCACATCGTGGTTCGACAACACCCACGTCGCGGGGGCGTTCACCGGGCGCATGGCGTCCAGAGTGCGGTCGATGACGACGCGCAGCTCGGCCGCGTCCCACTCCGTGCTCAGGTACTGGAAGTTGAAGGCCTGGTGGAGTTCGTCGGGGCGGACGTAGTTCGCCGTGCGTTCGATCGTCGGGGTCCAGGCTTCCGCCACGAAGATGCGGTCTCCCGCGTACTCGTCCAGCACCAGGCGCCATTCGCGGTAGATCTCGTGCACGCCGTCCTGGTCGAAGAACGGCATGACATCGTTGCCCAGCAGCTTCAGCTGGTCGTGGGCGCCCAGGTCGGGGAGGCCGTCCGCCTTCACCAGGCCGTGGGCCACGTCGATGCGGAAACCGTCCACGCCCATGTCCAGCCAGAAGCGGAGGATGGAGCGGAACTCGTCGCCCACCGCCGGGTGTTCCCAGTTGAAGTCGGGCTGTTCGGGCGCGAAGAGGTGCAGGTACCAGTCCCCCGGCGTGCCGTCCGGTTCCGTCACTCGGGTCCATGCCGGGCCGCCGAAAATCGACTCCCAGTCGTTCGGGGGGAGTTCGCCGTCGACACCCTTGCCCGGGCGGAAGTGGTAGCGCTCCCTCAGCGGCGAGCCAGGGCCCTCCGCCACCGCCCTCTTGAACCACTCGTGCTGGTCCGAGGAGTGGTTCGGGACCAGGTCGACGATGATCCTCAGGCCCAGGTCGTGGGCGTCGCGGATCAGTGCGTCGGCGTCCAGCAGGTTGCCGAACATGGGGTCGACGGCGCGGTAGTCGGCCACGTCGTAGCCGGCGTCCGCCTGCGGGGAGGCGTAGAAGGGCGACAGCCAGACCGCGTCGACGCCCAGATCACGCAGATACGGGAGTCGGGAACGTACGCCCTCCAGGTCGCCCATGCCGTCGCCGTTGCTGTCGGCGAAGCTGCGCGGATAGACCTGGTAGATCACCGCGTCGCGCCACCAGTCGCGGCGGGAGGCGACGGTGGCGAGAGCGGAGTTGTCGGCCGGGTCGGTGGCGGAGTGCTGGCTCATGACGTCCTTGGTACGTAAGGGAGTTCGTAACGGAGTTGGGGTCATCAAAAGTCTCGGATCGGTTGACGAGGCGGCCGCGGTGACAGCGGGGTCTGGGGGTCCCCCCTCTGAGGGAGGACACCGCGGCCGCCACCCGTACGGCAAGGCGTACGGGAGTCTGTTTCCAGAAGGGCCGTCAGCCCTTCGTGCCGCCCGCCGTCAGGCCCGTCACCAAGTTCTTCTGCACCACGTAGAAGAACGCGGAGACGGGAATCGCGACCAGGACCGCGGTGGCGGCCATGAGGTTGCGCTGGGCGTCGTGCTCGCTGACGAAGCTCTGCAGGCCGACCGCGAAGGTGTACTTCGTGTCCGACAGCATGAATGTCGAGGCGAAGGCGACCTCCCCGAACGCGGTGATGAAGCTGTAGAACGCGGCGACCGCCAGTCCCGGCTTGGCGAGCGGCAGGATCAGCCGCGCGAACGTGCCGAAGGGGGTCAGCCCGTCGACGCGTCCGGCCTCGTCGATCTCGAACGGGATCGTGTCGAAGTAACCCTTGAGCAGCCAGGCGCAGTACGGCACGGCCGTCGAGCAGTAGACGAGGATGAGACCAAGGTAGCTGTCGATGAGCTGGAGTTCGGAGAGAATCTCGTACATCGGCACCATCAGTACGGCTACCGGGAACATCTGTGTGACCAGCAGTACCCACATGAACTTCCGGTAACCCGGGAAGCGCATGCGGGAGACCGCGTAACCGGTTGTGGCGGCGATCAGTACGCCGATGACCGTGGTGCCGAGCGAGACTACGAGCGTGCTGACCAGCCAGTCGAAGAACGACGTCTTCTGGAGCACGAACGTGTAGTTGTCGAACGTCATCTTGCCGAAGATGCGCTCGGGGTGGAGGTAGTCGTCCTTGTCCGGGCCGAGGGACAGGTAGACCAGCCAGCCGATCGGGAAGAGCGCGACCAGGCTCGCCCCGGTGAGGATCGCGTGGGAGACGAAGGCGCCCGCGAAGCCGACCTCGCCCCGCCGCCGCTGCCCGCGGGGCGCGGCCGGGCCCGGGTCCGCGGTCGTACGGCGGCCCGCCGAAGCCTTGGTCTCAACAGTGGTCGTACTCATGGTGGCTCCTGCCTCAGATCGCGAGCTGCTGCTCATCGCGGTTCAGCCAGCGGCGGTAGACGGAGGTGAAGACGATCAGGATGGCCAGCAGCAGGATGCCGTAGGCCGCCGACTGCGCGAAGTCACGCGGCTGCTGCCCGAAGCCCAGGTAGTACGCCCAGGTCACGAGGATCTGCGCCTCGGGGGCGGTGTCGCCGAACAGCAGGAAGATGACGGCGAACTGGTTGAACGTCCAGATGACGCCGAGGAGTACGACCGTGGAGCTGACCGTTCTGAGGCCCGGCAGGGTGACGTACCGGAAGCGCTGCCAAGCGCTCGCGCCGTCCATCTCGGCGGCCTCGTAGAGCGAGGTGTCGATGGACTGGAGGCCGCCGAGCAGCGAGACCATCATGAACGGCACCCCGCACCACGTGTTGACCATGATCGCGGCGAACCGCTGCCAGAAGACGTCCTCCAGCCACAGCGGGGTCGGCAGGTGCAGCGTTTCGAGGCCGGCGTTGATGATGCCGCCGTCGGCGAGCATGAACCGCCAGCCGAACACGGTGACGAAGGTGGGCACCGCCCAGGGCAGGACCAGGATCAGCCGGTAGAGGGTGCGGCCGTGCAGCTTCTGGTTGAGCAGCAGCGCGAGGCCGAGGCCGATGACGTAGTGCAGGGTGACGCAGAGCGCGGTCCAGACGATCGTCCAGATGAAGTGCGACCAGAAGCGGTCGTACGAGGTCGGCCCCCACAGGATGTCGGCGTAGTTGTCCAGGCCGATGAACTCGTAGGTGGCCTCGATCTCGTTGACGCCGATCCTGCGCGCCGAGTTGAGGCTGTTGGCGTTGGTGAGGGTGAGATAGAAGCCGCGTACCAGGGGGTACACCACGAGGACGCCGAGTACGACGACCACGGGGGCGATCATCGCGTACGCGTACCAGTAGCGCTGGTATCCCTGCTTCAGACGCGTCAGCGGGCCGGGGCGCCCGCCCGGCTCACCGCGGCGCTTGCCGGTCGCGCGGTCGATGGCGACTGTCATCGTTCGACACCTTCTGGAAGATCACTGGAAGATCACTGGGGTTGAGCGGGCGGGTGCGGGCCGGTGGCCGCCGCATCCCACCCCCGTTGCCGGAGGATGCGGCGGCCACTCGGGGTCACTTGCTGAAGTCCGGGACCAGCTTGGCGATCGCGGTCTCCGCGTTGCTCAGGCCCTTGTCCAGGGACTCCTTGCCGCCCGCGATGGCGAGCAGCTCGGTGTCGAGCGGGCCCCACAGGGAGCTGTACTCGGGCAGCTCGGGGCGGGGCTGGGCGGCGGCGAGGACGGTCTGGTAGCCGGCGATGCCCGGGTCGGCCTTGACCTCGGCGGTGTAGGCGTCGTCGCGCGTGGGCAGCGTGGAGTTCTTCAGGGCGATGGTCTCCTGGGACTTCGCCGAGGTCATGAAGTTGACGAACTTCAGCGACGCCTCCTGGTGCGCCTTGTCCGAGCCGGCGTAGACGGAGAGGTTGTGGCCGCCGGTCGGGGCGCCCGCCTTGCCTGTGGAGCCGGCCGGGACGGTGGCGATGCCCAGGTTGGCCTTGTCCTTGAAGGCGCTGCCCTTGTAGAAGTTCGTGATCTCCCAGGGGCCCTGGATGATCGCGGCGACCTTGCCGTTGACGAAGGCGTCCTGGATGTGGGCGTAGGCGTCGGCGGTGGTGTCGGCCTTGTGCAGGCCCTTGCCGTCGAAGAGGTCCAGCCAGGTGCCGTACGCCTTCTTCGCCTCGGCGGAGTTGACGGTGATCTTCTTGCCGGCGGCGTCGACGGTGTCGGTGCCCTCGCCGTGGAGGAAGGTCTGGGCGTAGTAGCCCTGGGTGGAGCCCCAGTAGCCGTCGACGCCGGTCTTGTCCTTGATGGTGGCGGCGGCCTTCTTCAGGTCGTCCCAGGTCTTCGGGGCCTCGGTGATGCCGGCCTTCTCGAAGAGCTCCTTGTTGTAGACCAGCGCGAGGGTGTCGGTGACGAACGGGACACCGTACGTCTTGCCCTCGTACTGGGCCTGCTTGATCAGGCTGTCCTGGAACTTGTCCTGGTCCGCGAGGGCCTCGGTGCCGTCCAGCGGCGCGAAGAAGCCCTTCTTGGCGAAGGCGGGGGTCCAGCCGACCTCGGAGCGCAGCACGTCCGGGGCGCCGGAGGCACCGGCGGCGGTGTCGAACTTGTTCTGCGCCTGGTCGAAGGGCACGTTGACGTACTTGACCTTGATGTCCTTGTTGGCGGCCTCGAACTCCTTGACCAAGGCCTTGTACGTCGGTGCCTCATTGGTGGCGTTGGAGGTGTCCCACCAGGTGATGGTGACCGGACCATCGGCCGAGTCGCCGCTGTCGCTTCCGCCGCAGGCCGTCGCCGTGAGGGCGATCGACGCCACCAGCGCGGTGGCCGCTATGCCACGCCGCATGAGATCTCCTTGAGGGTGAAAGCCCGTGTGCTGGGCAGAGGGCCCCGTCCGCCGCTGCTGCCGAGTGCCGGGGCGCCGTCGCCGCCGCCGGGCGTGGCCGAACGTAACAGCGATGTAAGCGACACGAAAGGTCTTGCAGCAAAAAAGTGCAAGAAACGCGGATGGTTACCCCGTCGTGACCTGTGCGGGGCCCTCACGGCGCTTGGGTTTCCAGGCGATCAGCGCATACGAGAGAGGTGATCGGCGCGTACGGGAGGGGGTGTGCAAGACTCTGCAATCTCTTGCCATCCCTTGCGGCGGCGGGAATCATCACCCCGTCAGCGCCTTGCGGACGCGGGGCACCGGACACCGACCAGAATCACGAGGGACCGCGATGACGCAGCAGCCCGCAGCGGGCCGCATCCCCGCCCGCACCCGGCGCCGGGCCGGTGGGCAAGCGGAGACCCGGCCGGTACAGTCCAGTGCTGTGACCACACGGCTTGCCGACATCGCAGCCCAGGCGGGGGTCAGCGAGGCGACTGTCAGCCGCGTCCTGAACGGGAAGCCGGGCGTCGCCGCGACCACCCGCCAGTCCGTCCTCGCCGCCCTCGACGTCCTGGGCTACGAGCGGCCGGTACGGCTGCGGCAGCGCAGCGCGGGCCTGGTGGGCCTGATAACCCCGGAGCTGGAGAACCCCATATTCCCGGCCCTGGCCCAGGTCATCGGCCAGGCGCTGACCCGGCAGGGGTACACCCCGGTCCTCGCCACCCAGACCCCCGGTGGATCCACCGAGGACGAGCTGACCGAGATGCTCGTCGACCGCGGGGTCGCCGGCATCATCTTCGTCTCCGGACTGCACGCGGACACCTCCGCGGACATGCAGCGCTATGAGCAACTGCGGGCGCAGGGCGTGCCGTTCGTGCTGGTGGACGGCTTCTCCCCCAAGGTGCAGGCGCCCTTCATCTCACCGGACGACCGCGCGGCGATGAACCTCGCGGTGACGCACTTGGTGTCGCTGGGGCACACGAGGATAGGTCTGGCCCTGGGGCCCAAGCGCTTCGTCCCGGTCCAGCGCAAGATCGAGGGCTTCGTCCGTACGATGCGGGACCAGCTGGGGCTGAACGCGGCGGACGTCGAGGCCGAGCTCGTCCAGCACTCCCTCTACACCCTGGAGGGCGGCCAGGCGGCGGCCATGGCGCTCATCGACCGGGACTGTACGGCGGTGGTGTGCGCGAGCGACATGATGGCGCTCGGCGCGATCCGGGCCGCGCGTCAGCGGGGTCTGCAGGTCCCGCGGGACGTTTCGGTGGTCGGCTTCGACGACTCCCCCTTGATCGCCTTCACCGACCCGCCTCTGACGACGATCCGCAAGCCGGTCCCGGCCATGGGGCAGGCGGCGGTGCGTACGTTGCTGGAGGAGATCGGCGGGACGCCGGCGCCGCACAGCGAGTTCGTGTTCATGCCGGAACTGGTGGTGCGGGGGTCGACCGCTTCGGCCCCTGGTTCTCTGGGTTCCCTGGTGGAACGCACTCGTTCCTGAACTCGTCCTCAAGGGGGAGAGAACGGGGGATGGTGCAATACGTGCGAAGTAGGGAACCCTGGGGCGTACCCCGACGAGCGTGCGTATTGAACCCGACCAGAGGATGATCGGTGGGGGATGGCTTTTCTGGCAAACTCTGTGCCCATGGGTGACTCGACCGTGACGACACTGCAGGAAGGCCGGGAGCAGGCCGCTCCGCGGTCGGTCACGGATGCGCCGGGGGATGCGCGGGGGCAGGGTTTCGCACAGCGGATGCGGACCCCGCGCCGCCCTCGCTTCTGGTTCGAGATCCTGCTGATCGCGGTGAGTTACTGGACGTACTCGCTGATCCGTAACGCGGTGCCGGAGCAGAAGGCCCAGGCGTTCAGGAACGCCGACTGGATCTGGGAGGTGGAGCACCACCTCGGGATCGCCGTCGAGGAGACGGTCAATCACGCCGTGAACTCGGTCACATGGCTCATCGTCGGCATGAACTACTACTACGCGACACTGCACTTCATCGTCACGCTCGGTGTGCTGGTGTGGCTGTACCGTAGTCACCCGGGTCGTTACGCGGCGACGCGTCTGGTGCTGTTCGCGACGACGGCGGTGGCCCTGGTCGGCTACTACTTCTATCCGCTGGCCCCGCCCCGCCTGATGACCAGCGAGAACTTCATCGACACGGTCGTCGTCCACCAGACCTGGGGTTCCATGGCCTCCGGGGATCTGAAGAACATGTCGAACCAGTACGCCGCCATGCCCTCCATGCACATCGGCTGGTCCGTGTGGTGCGGCGTGACGATCTTCGCGCTGGCCTCGGTGCCATGGGTGCGGGTGCTGGGCCTGCTGTACCCGACGCTGACCCTGGTCGTCATCGTCGCCACCGCCAACCACTTCTGGCTCGACGCGGTGGGCGGCATGCTGTGCCTCGCCTTCGGTTACGCGGTGGCCCGGGCCTGGTACGGGGCGTTGCCACATGCGCTGCCTCGGCAGGTGACGGGGCTCACCCCAGTTGCAGTCGGTCAGCCAGCCCTGCGGCGGTGAAGGCGGCGGTCACGTCGTCTCGTCCCTCGGTGAAGTGGCCCCAGCTGTCGCAGTGGACGGGGATCACGCGGCGGGCGCCCAGGATCTCGGTGGCCTCGGCTGCCTGAGCGCTGTTCAGGACGAGCAGGGCGCCGTCGAAGATGCTGCCCCGGGGTGCTCCCGCGAACAGGACGGCCGTGTCGAACGGGCCGAAGCGGGCGGCGATCTCCTTGACCAGCGTGAGCGAGGCGTTGTCGCCGCTGACGTAGAGGGTGGGCAAGGTGGGGGCGGTCAGTACGAAGCCGGTGACCTCGCCGGCGACCGCCTCGACCTCCTCCGTGCCGAGTTCCTCGGGGCCGTGCAGGGCCGGGGTGGCCGTCGCGGTGACGGTGCCGCCGTCGGGGCGGGGCAGCTCCGTGGACTGCCAGGGTGCGAGGCCGCGAGCGGTGCCGCCGAGGCGGGTCGCGCCGCCGGGAGTGGTGAGGGTGACTGGTACGTCGGCGAGGAGGGCCCGGCCGGAGTGGTCGAGGTTGTCGGGGTGCTGGTCGTGGGAGAGCAGGACCACGTCCACGGGGCCGAGGCCGGCGGGTGTGGTGGCGGAGGAGGCGGTCTTGGTGAGGGTGTGGCCGCCGGGGAGCTGGTAGTCGCCGGGGGCGTCGAAGGTGGGGTCGGTGAGGAAGCGGAGGCCGCCGTAGTGGATGAGGGCGGTGGGGCCGCCGAGGACGCGGATGTCGGAGTTGGTCATCAGAAACACCTCACGGATGACGTGCGGGACATCCGTGAGATTCTCACGGATGGGGTTAGGTCTATCCGTGAGTGACGGTAGTCGCTTCTCACGGATGATGGCAAGCCGTACCATGAGATTCATGAACGAGGCCGTGATCGTCGAGCCCGCGCCGGGGGCCGAGCAGTACCCCGCGCTCGATTTCGCCAACAGTGCGCTCGCGCTGCCCGGCGGTCAGTTCCTGGATCTGCTCGGTACGCCGGGGACGGCGAACCGGTGGCTCACCGAGCACGGGCTCGCTCCGGTGGACGCCGGGATGCGGGAGATGTGCGCGGCGCAGTTGCGGTCGTTGCGGGAGCAGATCCGGGCGTTGTTCGCGTCGCTCGTGGACGGGCAGCCGGCTCCGCCGAGCGCCCTCGCGGCCGTCAACGACGCGCTGACGCGGGCGCCTGCGGCGTCGCTGCTGCACTGGGAGCCGGGGCGGGGGATGTACCGGGCGGCTTCCCATCCGACGACTCAGCTCGTCGACCATGCGCTTGCGGTGTTGGCCGCGGATGCCGCGGATCTGTTGACCGGGGCCGATGCCTCGCGGCTCACCGCGTGTGGGTCGAGTCCCTGTAATCGGTACCTGTTGCGGCATGGGCGCCGGCACTGGTGCTCCACGCGCTGCGGTGACCGTGCGCGGGCGGCTCGGGCTTACGCCCGGCGTGCGCGGCAGTCCCAGACCTGAGTCTCGCACCCGCCGCCCCTACCCATTCCCATCCAGGGGCGGCGGGGGCGAGGGAAGTCAGTCGGCGTAGAACAGGGCGTCCACCACGGCCCGTGCGCGGCGCGTCGTGCGGCGGTAGTCGTCGAGCATGTCGCCCCCGCGGCCGGGGCCGTAACCCAGGTACCGGCCGACCGCGGCCAGTTCCCGCCCCCCGGAGGGGAACGTGTCGCCCGCCCTCCCCCGCACCAGCATCACCGCGTTACGGACCCGTGTGGCCAGGACCCACGCCTCGTCCAGCACCGTCGCGTCCTCCGCGCTCACCAGACCCGCCGCACACGCCGCCGCCAGCGCCGCCCGCGTACGGGTCGTCCGGAGTCCCGGCTCGCGCCAGCCGTGCCGGAGCTGCAGGAGCTGCACGGTCCACTCCACGTCCGACAGCCCGCCCCGCCCCAGTTTCGTGTGGAGCGTGGGGTCGGCGCCGCGCGGCAGGCGCTCGGACTCCATGCGGGCCTTGAGGCGGCGGATCTCGCGTACCGCGTCGTCGCCGAGCCCGCCCTGCGGGTAGCGCAGGGGGTCGATCAGTTCGACGAAGCGGCGGCCCAGGTCCTCGTCCCCGGCGACCGGTTCGGCCCGCAGCAGGGCCTGCGACTCCCACACCAGCGACCACCGGCGGTAGTACGCCTCGTACGACTTCAGCGTCCGTACCATCGGCCCGGACTTGCCCTCGGGGCGCAGGTCCGCGTCGATCAGCAACGGCGGGTCGGCGCTGGGGAGTTGGAGCAGGCGGCGCATCTCGGCGACGACGGTGTTGGCGGCGCGGGCAGCCTCCTGTTCGTCGGCGCCCTCCCGGGGTTCGTGGACGAACAGGACGTCGGCGTCGGAGCCGTAGCCCAGTTCGTGGCCGCCGAAGCGGCCCATGCCGATGACCGCGAAACGGGTGGGGAGGGTGTCGCCCCAGCGGTCGCGCACGACGGCACGCAGAGTGCCCGCGATGGTCGCCGCCGTGAGGTCGGACACCGCGCCGCCCACCAGGTCCACCAGCGCCCCCTGGTCGGCGGCGGCCGGTGACGACTCGGTGCCGTAGGAGCCGACGATGTCCCTCGCGGCCGTACGGAACAGCTCGCGGCGGCGTACGCCGCGCGCGACCGTGACCGCCTGTTCGGCGCCGTCGGCGCGGCGGACGGCGGCGAGGATCTCCTGTTCCAGGGGGGCGCGTTCGCGGGGTTCGAGCCCGCCCGCACCACCGGCACCGCCGGCACCGCCGGCACCGCCCGCGCCACCGTCCCCGTCGCCGAGAAGTGAGACGGCCTCGGGGGCGCGCAGCAGCAGGTCGGGGGCGAGGCGTCCGGCGGAGAGCACGCGGGCGAGGTTCTCGGCGGCGGCTCCCTCGTCGCGCAACAGGCGCAGATACCAGGGGGTCCTGCCGAGCGCGTCCGACACCTTGCGGAAGTTGAGGAGTCCGGCGTCCGGGTCGGCCGAGTCGGCGAACCAGCCCAACAGCACGGGGAGCAGGGTCCGTTGAATGGCCGCCTTGCGGGAGACTCCGGAGGCCAGCGCCTCCAGGTGGCGCAGGGCGGCGGCCGGGTCGGCGTAGCCGAGGGCGACGAGGCGTGTCCGGGCCGCGTCTGCGCTCAACCTGGTCTCGCCGGGGGCGAGTTGGGCGACGGCGTCGAGGAGCGGGCGGTAGAAGAGCTTCTCGTGCAGCCGTCGTACGACCGCCGCGTGGCGCCGCCACTCGCGGTTCAGCTCGGTGACCGGCTCGGTGCGCAGACCGAGCGAGCGTCCGATGCGCCGCAGGTCGGTGTCGGCGTCGGGGACGAGGTGGGTGCGGCGCAGGCGGTACAGCTGGATGCGGTGTTCCATGGAGCGCAGGAAGCGGTAGGCGGCGTCGAGTTGGGCGGCGTCGGCGCGGCCCACGTATCCGCCGGCGGCGAGGGCGCCGAGCGCGTCGAGGGTGGTCCCGCTGCGCAGCGAGGTGTCCGCGCGGCCGTGCACGAGCTGGAGCAGCTGTACGGCGAACTCGACGTCCCGCAGCCCGCCCGGCCCCAGCTTCAGCTGGCGGTCGACCTCGGCGACCGGAATGGTCTCGACGACCCGGCGCCGCATGCGCTGCACGTCGGCGACGAAGTTCTCGCGCTCGGCGGCCTTCCAGACGAGGGGTTCGAGCGCGGCGACGTACTCCTCCCCCAGTTCGAGGTCCCCGGCGACCGGCCGGGCCTTGAGCAGCGCCTGGAACTCCCAGGTCTTCGCCCACCGCTGGTAGTACGCGAGATGACTGCTGAGCGTCCGTACGAGCGGGCCGTTGCGCCCCTCGGGGCGCAGATTGGCGTCGACCGGCCAGATGGTGCCCTCGACCGTCGTCTCGGAGCAGATCCGCATCATGTGCGAGGCGAGGCGGGTGGCGGCGCGGACGGCCTTCTGTTCGTCGGCCCCGTCCGCGGTCTCGCCCACGAAGATGACATCGACGTCGGAGACGTAGTTGAGCTCATGGCCTCCGCACTTGCCCATCGCGATCACCGCGAGCCGGCACTGGGCCGCGTCCTCGGGCGCGGCGGCACGGGCGATGGCGAGGGCGGCGCGGAGGGTGGCGGTGGCGAGGTCGGCGAGCTCGGCGGCGGCCTGGGCGACGTCGGTGGTGCCGCACACGTCCCGCGCGGCGATGGAGAGCAGACAGCGGCGGTAGGCGACCCGCAGCGACACCGGGTCGGTGGCCTCGGCGAGGCCCCGCTCGAACTCCTCGATGCCCGGGTGCAGGTCCTGCGGCTCGTACATCACCAGCGCCCGCCAGTCGTGCGGGTGGCGCGCGAGATGGTCCCCGAGCGCCGCCGAGGCGCCCAGCACACCCAGCAGCCGGTCACGCAGCGGCTTGGCCGCTATCAGCGTGTCCAGCACCTCCCGCCGATCCGTACGGTCCGGCTGCGCCTCCAGCAGCCGTACGAGGCCCAGCAGCGCCAGATCCGGATCCGCCGTGGCACCCAGCGCGTCCAACAGCACCGGATCGTTCCGTACGGCCGTCAGCTCGACGCTCTCCAGCAGCCGCTCGGCGGCCGAGGGATCGGTGAAACCGTGCCGCAGCAGTCGCGTGAACGTGCTGCTCCTGCGCCCCGGCGCCATCATCCCCGGCCTCCCGTCGCATCAAGCCGATCAGCCAACCAGCCGATCAAGGTCGTACGGCCATGAGCCTAACCGGAGTACCTGGCAGAAGCGCCGGCGAAGGCGAGGATCTCCGGGGCCGCATCGCTGAGGGCCGGGAAGTGGCGGTGTACGCCCGGTGCCGGGGTCGGCGTGTTGACCCCCCATACCGTCATGCCGGCCCGCAGTCCCGCCTCGACTCCGGAGGGGGCGTCCTCGATGACCAGGCAGTCCTCGGGCCGGACGCCGAGCCGCTCGGCGGCGAGCAGATAGGGCACAGGCGACGGTTTGCCCTCGTCCACCGCGGCGGCGTCCACGAGGACGGGCGGGACCGGCAGCCCCGTACGCGCGAACCGTCCCCGCACCCGGTGCTCGTAGTTCGAGGTCACCAGCGCCCATGACCGCGGCGGCAGGGCGCTGAGCAGTTCCGACGCGCCGGCGAAGGCCCCGTAGACGCCGGACCGGACGTCGTCGTCCTCCAGCTCGTGCAGCAGGGCCAGGCACTCCCCCGGGTCCCGGTCCGGAGCCACCTCCGCGAAGGTCTCCATCGGTCGCGTCCGCAGGGCCACCCGGTAGACCTCGGCCGCGTCCAGGCCGTATCGCCCCGCCCACGTTCCCCAGACCCGCCGCTGGTTGTCCACGGCGTCGATCAACGTGCCGTCGACGTCGAAGAGGACACACTTGCCGGGGCCGGGCCGCACGAGTCTCAGTGCCCCTCGTGTTCCTCGGTCGACGCGGACGTCGACGCGGACGGGCTCGGCTCGTCCGTCGAGGCATCTCCGGACTCCCCGGCGGACGACCTCGGCGCGGCCCCCCGCTCCTTGAGCATCCCGGTCATCAGCGTGATCTCGGACTCCTGGCCGTTGACCATGCCCTGCGCGAGCTTCTTCTCGACGCCGACCGTGCACTTGGCGACGCAGCCCTCCGCCATGTGGATGCCGCCCTTGTGGTGGTCGGTCATCAGCTGGAGGAAGAAGATCTCGGCCTGCTTGCCGTCGAGGGTGTTGAGCTTCTCCATCTCGGCGTTGGTGGCCATGCCGGGCATCAGGGCGCCGTCCTCGCCGGAGGCCATGTCGCCCATGCCCATCCAGGCCATCGGCTTGTCCGAGGACACCTTCGGCAGGCCCCACAGATCGAGCCAGCCGATCATCATGCCGCGCTGGTTGGCCTGCGTCTGCGCGATGTCGTACGCGAGCCGCCGGACCTCCTCGTCGTCCGTGCGGTCGCGCACGATGTACGACATCTCGACGGCCTGCTGGTGATGGACGGCCATGTCCCGGGCGAACCCCGCGTCCGCGGAGTCGGCGGCGGGGGCCGCGAGGCCGGAGTCGTCGCCGTCGGCGACCGCGTATGTGATCGCCCCGGCCGCGACGAGCACCGCCGCCGCCCCGGAGGCGATCCAACCGATGTGCTTCATGTTCCCCACTGTGCCAGGCCGCTGTCGTCGGTCAGCTGTCGTCGGTCAGCAATCGTCAACTGTCAGTCGTCAGTCGTCAGGAGACGCCGTTGGTGCAGGCGGCACCCGGCTCGGGCGTCTGCTCGCCCTGGACGTACTTCTCGAAGAACTTGTCGAGGTTCGGGTCCGTGGCGCTGGTGACCGTGCGCTGCGCGCCCCACGCGCTGAGCATGATCGGGTCCTTCTGGTCGTCGACCGGGCTCATCAGCGTGTACGGGGTCTTCTTGACCTTCTCCGCGAGCGCCTTGACGTCGGCGTCGGAGGCCTTGCTGTTGTACGTCACCCAGACCGCGCCGTGCTCCAGGGAGTGGACGGCGTTCTCGTTCTTGATGGCCTTGTCGTAGACGTCGCCGTTGCAGTTCTGCCAGACCGGGTTGTGGTCGCCGCCGACCGGGGGCTCCATCGGGTAGTCCACGGACTTGGTGACGTGGTTCTGGGAGAGCTTGGTACTCCAGGTCTTCACGCCGTCCGAGCCGGTCTTCCACTTGCCCGTGGCCTTGGAGTCGCTCGCCGAGTTGCTGCCGCTGTCGTCGGACTGGGACTGGACCAGGACCGTACCGCCCACCACGAGGCCGCCGACTATCAGCACGCTGGCACCGATCGTGAGGATCCGGTTCCGGCGCTCCCGGGAGCGCTCGGCACGGCGCATCTCCTCGATGCGCGCCTTGCGCGCCGCGCTGCTGTTGTTCTTGGCGGCCATGGCGTGAGTCCTTAGTGGGGGATGAGGCGGATGGGACGGTCGGACCAGCTGATCGTAATTTGATCGGCTCCCTCTCGTAAACGAGGGATCCCGCCTCCATGCTCCCTCCGCGGACCGGTCCCGTCGCCCGGAGAATGACACAGGCGTTACGGATGTCGGCGCGAGCAGGCAAGATGGGCGGCAGAGCGATAGGGCAGTGGTAGAGCAGCAGAGCCAGCGGTACACCTGCCGTACGCCGGGCGTTCAGCCCGAGGTCGGTTTCCCGATCAAGGTGCGCAACGCGCACGAAATGGTGTTGTGGTGTGATGCTCAGGTGCCCGATCGTCTCCCGTCGCTCGGGAGCAGGCGGCCTGACCAGCAAGGAATGGATGGAAGCGGAAGATGGACAAGCAGCAGGAGTTCGTGCTCCGTACGTTGGAGGAGCGCGACATCCGTTTCGTACGCCTGTGGTTCACGGACGTGCTGGGCTTCCTGAAGTCCGTGGCCGTGGCCCCTGCCGAGCTGGAACAGGCGTTCGATGAGGGCATCGGCTTCGACGGCTCGGCCATCGAGGGCTTCGCCCGGGTGTACGAGTCCGACATGATCGCCAAGCCGGACCCGTCGACGTTCCAGGTCCTGCCGTGGCGCGCGGAGGCCCCGGGCACCGCCCGTATGTTCTGCGACATCCTCATGCCGGACGGCTCCCCGTCCTTCGCCGACCCGCGGTATGTGCTGAAGCGGGCCCTGGCCAAGGCCTCCGACCTGGGGTTCACCTTCTACACCCACCCCGAGATCGAGTTCTTCCTGCTGAAGGACAAGCCGACGGACGGCTCACGGCCGACCCCGGCCGACTACTCGGGCTACTTCGACCACACCCCGCACAACGTCGGCATGGACTTCCGCCGCCAGGCGATCACCATGCTGGAGTCGATGGGCATCTCGGTCGAGTTCTCCCACCACGAGGGCGCGCCCGGCCAGCAGGAGATCGACCTGCGCTACGCCGACGCCCTCTCCACGGCGGACAACATCATGACGTTCCGCCTGGTCATGAAGCAGGTGGCGCTGGAGCAGGGCGTCCAGGCGACGTTCATGCCGAAGCCGTTCAGTGAGCACCCGGGCAGCGGCATGCACACGCACCTTTCGTTGTTCGAAGGCGACCGGAACGCGTTCTACGAGTCGGGCGCGGAGTACCAGCTGTCGAAGGTGGGCCGCTCCTTCATCGCGGGCCTGCTGAAGCACGCGGCCGAGATCGCCGCGGTCACCAACCAGTGGGTCAACTCCTACAAGCGCATCTGGGGCGGCTCCGAGCGCACGGCGGGCGCCGGCGGCGAGGCCCCCTCGTACATCTGCTGGGGCCACAACAACCGCTCCGCCCTGGTCCGCGTCCCTATGTACAAGCCCGGCAAGACGGGCTCGGCACGGGTCGAGGTCCGCTCCCTGGACTCCGGCGCGAACCCGTACCTCGCCTACGCGATGCTCCTGGCCGCCGGCCTCAAGGGCATCGAGGAGGGCTACGAGCTCCCGCCGGGCGCCGAGGACGACGTCTGGGCCCTTTCCGACGCCGAGCGCCGCGCCATGGGCATCGAGCCCCTCCCCCAGAACCTCGGCGAGGCCCTGACCCTCATGCAGCGCAGCGACCTCGTCGCCGAGACCCTCGGCGAACACGTCTTCGACTTCTTCCTCCGCAACAAGCGGCAGGAGTGGGAGGAGTACCGCAGCGAGGTCACGGCGTTCGAGCTGCGGAAGAACTTGCCGGTGCTGTAGGCGCTGGTCAGAGGGGTTTCCCTCCAGAAGCATGTGGGGCCGACGGTCGCGAACCGTCGGCCCCACGGTAGTTCTTCGAGATGGGTGGATCAGACGGTGTCGCATCGGGCCGTAGCAGCCGGAGTAGGTCTCGCGCGGGTGATGGCGCACTGCGGGGGCAGCCCAGCGGCAGCCGTGCACTATCTGGCGGGTGCCATCGCCTCCGCGCCTGAGAATCCCGAGCCCTATACGGTTCTTGCCGAGTTGTGGAGGGACAAGCCGTCGGAACTGGCCCAGGTCGTTCAGGACGCCAGCTCGTTGAGGGCGGTACTGGCGCAGTCGTACATCAGCTTCCTTGAGGACGACATGGACGACGCGGCGCTGGCGATCGGATCGGTTACGGGTGCGCAACCCGACATCGCATGGGCCAAAGCCCCCTGGTTCAGCGATGAACGTTTTCTCGGTGTGGTGAGTTCCGACGCGCTGGCCGAGGCCGCGATGCGGACGATGGACTATGGGCATGGTCTGGACACCGAAAGCATGCGGGAACGGTTCCGGCCCTGGTTCCATGCCATAGACGCGGTCTCTGCCCGCCAGCCGTTGCCGGAGGCGTTGGCCAAGATGGCGATCCTGCTGCGGGCATGCGGTCTCACCGATGCGTCGTTCGCCCTCTGCGACCAGGCCGACTCCATTGAGCGGATCATGCTGACGGAAGTCGTGCGAGCGGGTACGTGGCGCAAACTGGGTGACCCTGAACAGACCGCGGCCGCGTTCGAGCGCGCTCTTGCCCTGGACCCGGCCAACTGGTCGCTCTGTCTCGACCTGGCCGACGTGCGCGCCGAACAGGGCGACTTCACCGCGGCGGTCCAGCTGATCGATCAGGGACTGAAGCACGAGCCGACTGAGCTCACACTTCGCGCGGCCGGAGCCGCCTACCGAGCACGACTTACCGGCTCGCCCGCCGAACTGAGCGAACTCATCGAACTGGCGCCGAATCTGCCGAACGACTCGTACCGCGGCCTGCTGATCGATCACGCATGCGCTGGTCCTGCCCTGCCTGCCAACCTCGTGGCTGCGGCCCGCCGCATCCAGAACAGCTGAGGCTCGCACGGGCCAGTTCGACGAGCAGACCGGGCAGGGCGGGCAATGCGCGTGTACTGGGCGGCCAGCCGCCAGGTGACCGTCTCGTCCACGGCCGCGCGGAGTTCGCGGAGGGGCCGAGCAGGACCGTCCTCGGGAATCTCGCAGACGGCAAGCGTGGAGGACAGCATGGGCAGTTGCTCATGGACAGCCGTATGTGTGGTACTCCGATCACTGAGCGCTCAGTGAGCTACCGACGCTGGCGGACGGTCGCCTTTGACGGGTGCAGCAGCCTGGCCGTACCCGGCCATGAACGGAACTGGGCCTGGCTGGGCCGCCCCGCCAGCCGGCTCGGCCAGGCGGGATACCCCAGGCTGATGCTCTGCTGACCCGCACCGCACCGAACACCTACAAGATCACCCCGGCCGACACCTTGACACCACCCCACGTCCCTTAAGGGGTTGCGGATTATTAACTCGCTGTCTTGATCTTGTGTGGGACGGTGAGGCCTACCGTGCTCGTGTGGTCGTAGAGGTGCTCCAGGGTGGCGAGTTGGTGGTCGGCGGGGTGGATGATGTGTCCGGCCGTGCCGAGGAGTTGGCGGATGTCGCGGATGCGCCGGTTGATGGTTTCGGGGGTGACGCCGAAGAGGAGGGCGATGGCGACCTGCGGGAGTCCAAGCCGGTAGTGGAGGAGGGTGGCCAGGAGCCGGTCGGCGAGGGTTCATGGGGCGCCGTCCGGTGCCGGGAGCCGCCAGACGGGGCCGGTGGCCGCGCCGCTTGTCCAGGTGGGCTTCTCGCTGGTCCTCGTGGAGGCCGGTGAGCGTGGTGATCAGTGTGTCCCACTCGTGGGCCGGCATTCCGGTCAGGGCGGGGTGGCAGAGCCAGGCGAGGTCGGGGCTGGGTTGGTCGAAGGGGTCCGGTGCGTCATTGGCCTGGGCGTATGCCTCGGGTCGCAGCGTGTGGTTCCAGTCGCCGTGCCACTCGTGGCGGTGCAGGGGCAGGGCATCCATCTGCCGGTCGCCGATCCGGACTGCGGTCTCGTAGGTGGTGGTGTCGAGTTCGGCGTGCACCGTCAGCCCGGTGCGGGTGGCCGTCGCGGCGATGCTGTTCACGATGACTTCGTGGCTCGTCAGGGGCCTGCCGCGCCAGTTCATGGTGATGTGGGAGAACAGCCGGTGCTCCACTTTGTTCCATTTTGAAGTACCTGGCGGAAAGTGACAGACGGTGATTGCCAGGCCGGTCTCCAGGGCCAGGGCGGCGAGTTCGGCCTTCCAGGCGCGGGTGCGGTAGCCGTTCGAGCCGCCCGCGTCCGCGGTGATCAGCAGCCGCCGGGAGTGCGGATAGGCGCCGCGCCCTTGGCTGTTCCACCAGCGGCGGATGGACTCCACGGCGAACGCGGCGGTGTCGTGGTCCGTGCCGACGCTGACCCATCCGGTGTTCGCGGCCAGATCGTAGATCCCGTACGGGATGGCCTTGCCCAGCTCCGGATCCGGGAAGTCGTGCGTCCGCACCTGGACCGGCTCGCCCTCACGGTGCCACTCGCCGCCGGCGTTCTTGTAGTTGCCGACCACTTCCTTCTTCTTGGTGTCGACGCTGACCACCGGGTCCCCGGCGGCCTGGTGTTCCTTGGCCCGCTCGTTGATATAGCGGAACTGGCCGTCGCGGTCCGGGTGTTGCCTGCCTTCGATGGTCTTGGCGTTGCCCTGCAGGCTGAAGCCCTCCTCGCGCAGCAGGTCGGCCACGGTTTCCGCTGAAATGCGATGGCCCTGCCGAGTCAGCTCGCCGGCCAGGTGGCGGGTCGACTTCGTCGTCCAGCGCAGCGGCGACATCGGATCACCCCTTACGTCCGGCTCGACGAGGGCCAGCAGGGCAGGCCGCAGCCCGGGATCGAGATCCACCGCCCGCTTGCGGCCCCGCCCTTCCGGCGGACCCGATCCAACGGGGCCACCCCGGACTCCAGTTCTGCTACTCCGCGGGAGACGGTGCCCTCACGCACCCCGGCTGCACGGGCCACTGCCCGGATCCCTCCATGCCCCAGCGACCGGGCCTCCGCTCCCATGGCCAACCGGCGCTGACGCTCGTCCAAATGCGGGAACAACGCCTCGAACTTCGCGGCTAGATCCGCCTCAACCCCGCCCAGCATCCCCATACCACGCCAACGACCAGCACTCAGGGAAGCAACGATTTGTTTCTCCGCAAGTCCTAACTTCGCGGCATTGCGTCATCGCCGCCCACACCCAGCTCCGCCTCCTCCGCCAGGCCGCCACCGACTTGCGACGGCCGTGGGAGAAGCCCGCCGGGCCCGGCCGCCTCACCCCGGCCCGAGTCCGCCGGGGGTTCAGGAACCTCCGCCCGCGCCTCGCCTGCCCGACCCGTGCGCCGAAACCCTCAACTCCCGGTCCCGGACGGCCACTTGGATCGAAGAACCGGCGGCCCGCCACCCGCTACGACGTGGGTAGAACGGTCAGGCGGTCCGAGGCCATCGCCGAACGTGACCAGGTCAGACCATAGAGAGGCTGAGGACCGGAGCCACACCCCAAGCCATGGCCGCCCTCGAGAACTGGCCATCGGCCCCCTCCGGCTCACCGGCCGCCCAAACATCGCCGTCGGCCTCCGCCACCACGCCCGTAACCCCGCCGGGCCTTTGGCCACCTTGGACATCAGGTGATCAAACCGGACACCCCGCGAGAACGACGCAGCCCTGGCGGCGTAGCCCACCGGTGGGACCTGCGGCCCCGCCCATGGTCACGCTCCGGGGTGCAGCCCGAGCCAGCCCGGTGTGGGGTCGCCCTTGACCTCGCCGAAGTACAGGGCGAACGTCTGCTTCCAGCGCTCTACTTCGGCACGGTCGGCCATGAAGCGGGGGAAGCCGTCGAGGTGGGCGTTCGGGTACTCCCAGATCGGCTTCAGCCCGCCCGCGGGAGTGACGTCGGTCCGTACCGACCAGCCGAAGCGGGCTGCTTGCTGCCGTGGGGCGGACAGCAGCCAGTTGAGGTAGAGCTTGGCCGCGGTCGGGTTCTTGGCCTGTCTCAGGACCGCGAGGCGCTGCCCCCACGCCACGAACGGATGCCCGTCGGCCACCGCCCACTGCACGGGCTGCGACGCCGACGCCGCCAGGGACCCCGACCCGCCGACACCGATCGCCGCCTGGCCGCCGCTCACCGTGTCCTCGGGGAAATCGGTGCCCCGCCCGAACCGCACGTCCTGTGCGGCGAGCCGGGCCACCCAGTCCCAGCCGTACCGCTCGGCGTACAGCTTGTAGAGAAACAGGACCGCGTCGTCGTCATGCGGGTACGACGAGGCGATCTTCCCCTTCCACTTCGGGTCGAGCAGGTCGAGCGGAGTGCGCGGCGCGTCCGAACCGACCGCCGCCGGATCGTACATAAAGCTGAAGCCGATCACCGCGCCCGCCACCCAGGCGCCCTGCGGGTCCCGGAAGCGGTGGTGCAGCTTGGAGAACCCGGCGGGCTTGTAGGGCAGCAGACGGCCTTGCTCCTTCCAGCGCGCGAAGTCGTGCAAAGTCTGCAGCTGGACGAGATCGGGGACGAGGCTGCCGGTCGCGAGCTGGTTGTCGACACGGGTGCCGTGGTACTTGCTGTAGTCCACGATCAGTGTCATGTCCATGCCCGGAAAACGCCGCGTGAAGCCCGCCTTGACGGCGTCCAGCTGGTTCGGCGTGTCACCGCCGGCGTAGAGCACGAGCTTGCCGCCCTCGGCGAGGGCGGCCTGGTGCAGCTCGTCGAGCGTCCTGGTCTCCTCGGGGCCGGAGGAGTACCGGGGCGCGGATGGAGAGGCTGTGGCCGGAGCCGCGGCGGCGCCGAGACCGAGGGCGGCACCCGCGCTCGTGGCGAGGATACGTCGTCTGCTGAGGAAGCTGGACATGCAGGAAAGACCTCTCTGCTGGGGAAGCACGAGACCCGGCGCCTGGGCACGGTTCGACCAAGTTCGAACCGCGTTCGACGCCGGACCTTGAATGTCAAGTCTCTGTTTGTTCTGTTCGTTTCCGACCGTGTCAACAGGGCGCTCACACCCGTCGCGCAGTGCCGGATGTGGGGAAAGAGGCGACCGGCGCCTGGCATCTGCTGTCGTGATCGGCGACCTGCGTGGCAGCAAGACTGTCAAGTCTTGCGCAGGCTAACTAGATCACTGCTTTTGCTACGTATCGCGTTCCTACCACTGTCAGGGACAGGCTACGGCTGGTCAGGACATGCTCGACGATCACCAACTCCTCCCGCTCGGCCTGGATTTCCTGCAGCTGCTTTGCCAACTCCTCGGCGAGCGCGTCCAGTTCACTCCGGCGAGCAGTGATCCGCTCCAGCTCCTGCATCCCCGCGTCCTCCCCGCACTCTCCCGGTGTACCGGACCGGTCACGGATCGTAGGAGCGGCAGAACGGCGAGCGCAGCAGAACCCGAGAACGGCTCCGGCCGACAGGTCAGACGATCTTCACCGTGGACACCGGCCGACGACCAGCGTGAGTATCTCTCCCACGCCTCACACCACGCCCGTGACCAGCAACTTCACGATGCACACCACTCACTCAGCAGCCTGACGGGGTCGACACGGAGGGCATCGGCGAGCTGCCGCTGCGTCAACTTCGGCGGGGCGACACCGCGGTAGTGGGCAACGCCCCGCCCGGTAGGACGCGTTGACCCGCTCCTCAGCCCGTGACGATCGTCGTGAGCTCTGCCAACGAGTCGATCCGCCAGTCCGCCGCCGCTACGACGGCAGGGTCGTCCGCCCACAAATGCCCCCCAAGGACACCGGCGGATGTGCCGTACGGAGACCGGCGGCTTTGGCTGGGTACAGGTCGTCGCCGGGTGGTCGCCGACGTAGAGAGTCCCGTGTGGCGCGGCCCGAGACACCTCAAGTACGCGCTCGAAGAACGCCGGAGCGGGCTTGGCCACACCCCATTCGCCGGACGTCGCGATCAGATCGGCGGGCAGGTTCAGGCCCCGCAACAACTCGCCCGCCCTGCGCGTCTGATTCCCGGCGTCGATGACCTTGATGCCGAGCCCGCGCAGCTCGGACGCGGGTGATGGTTTCGCCGACATCGAGGACGATGGTCTCGATCACCCGGGGAAGCCTACGACTCACGACCCCAACAGGTCGTCCAAGTCGTCCTGCAGCGCTCGACAGCGACCGTCCTGAGCCCCATGCCAAGGGGAATCAACGACGTTGGAGGGGAGACCTCGGTTCGAGCAGGAAGGCACATTCGTCGAGGCCGTTCAGGATGGAGCGGGCGGTGTCTTCCGGAGTGAGTCGCGTCGTGTCGAGAACGTGGGCTTCGAATGCCTCGATGTCGGTGAACTGCTGGTGCAGTGCACGGATCGGTTCAGGGTCGCCCAAGGCGTCGTCGCTGCGGCCGGCCGCCCGGTGCAGCGTCGTGTCCTGATCGGGGCGTAGGACGATGTAGTGCAGTTCGATGCCTCGTGTCTCACCCATGGTTCGGAACGCGTCGATGAACCAGGGGCCGACGATGCCGTCGCAGATGACCTGGTAGCCACCTGCGGCGTAGCCGAACGCCGTGTTGGCGAGGATGCCGATGACGGTCTCGTTCTGCCGGTGGGCCTGCGGCAGGTACGGAGCGATCGCACCTTGCTTGATGAAGTGCCAGAAGTCGTCGCAGTGCAGGTGGACGCTGGGCGACAGCCGGTCGGCCAGCAAACGGGCCACGGTGCTCTTGCCCGCGCCGGGTGGACCGGTGAGGACGATCACCCTTCCAGACGGAGAAGTCGGGGTCGCGGCGCCGGCACTGGGCTGATTCATACGGCGATCATTTCACTGCGCTCAACCAGCGCGCCGCGTTCGCAAGCGGCTCCCGCTCCGGCTCTGCCGAGGGCGACGAGGTGGGGTGCGCTCACGGCCCGCCAGCCGCAGGAGAGCCCTGCGTCCGGGCTCCCCTTTCGCGTGCCGGTGGGGCCGATCGCATACCGGTCGGGCCTTTCGCGTACCCGGTCGGGACCGGCATGATGATCTCCATGAACGCACCCCGGCGAAAGGCCGATGCCGCGTAATCGGCCCGGCGCGCTGCGCACCGCACCGCAGCATCAACACCACCGTCCACGGCACTGGGACAGCCCCGCTCCGGACCGGGTCCATGGGCTCTCGGCCCGTACCAGCCTCGCCGTCCACCGGTACGAGGCGCTCTCGACCGACTACTACGTCTTCCCCGGCGTCACCGACAGCGCGCTGCGGCGGTACCGGGCCTTCCTCCGGCCGCCGGGGCGCCGGCCCCGCTATCCGTTCCTGGACGACTGCACGTGCCGGGGCTGTTCTCTCCGGGACGTCAGACACGCCCGCGCCATGCTCGACACGGTGCTGCGGGACCTGCCCCCGCGGGCCCGTGCCGAGCTGCGACGCCTGGTGGCGCCCCTGGACGTCGGCTACCTCGCACGCACTCTGCCGGACCCGCTCGCCGACGCCCTTCGAGACCCCTGGTGGTACCGGCGCCTCGAAGGCTGCCAGTACGCCGCGACCGGGACCGTCTGACGTGCGGCCCGCCTCACTGCTCCCGGGCCGCCAGGTCGGCCAGTACCTGGCGGAGCGGTTCGGTGGCGCGGCGGCGGTACTCCTGGATCGCCCAGCCGTTGCCGTCCGGGTCCTTGAAGTACATGAAGGTGGCGCCGTCGTCGGGGGCGTACTGGACGGGCTCGGAGACGTCGAGGCCACGTTCGACGAGTTCGGCGCGGGCGGCCTTGATGTCGGCGACGCAGAGTTGCAGGCCCTGGTAGGAGCCGGGGGCTGGTTTCGCGCCCTGGGCCATCTCCCAGATGGAGTCGCCGAGGGCGATCGAGCAGCCCGAACCCGGGGGTGTCAGCTGGACGATCCGCATGCCGGGCATGACCTCCTGGTCGATGTCGACGTGGAAGCCGACCTTGTCCCGGTAGAAGTCGCGGGCGCGGTCGATGTCGCTCACGGGCAGGGGGATCACTTCGAGAGTGAAGTCCATGGGCGTGACTCCTTCGTCGGCGTCGGATGTCAGCCGAACCGCCAGCGGGTCTGGCTGAACGGCTCTCCCTTACCGAAGCCGAAAACCGTGCGGGGCGCCACCGCGAAGACGAGAGCGCGGCCCGGACCGTGGTGGAAATACCCCTCCCGTACCTCGAAGTGCCAGAAACTGCCGTACTTCGCTTCCCACGCGGCGGCCAGTTCGCGCAGCCTGTCGTCGTCGGCCACGCGTACGGCCTCGCCCTCCACCACCAGGTCGTAGCCCTTGTCCCAAGTGTTCGTGCCGGTGGTCAGCACGACCTGCGGGTTCCCCGCCAGGTTCTTCGCCTTCCGTTCCTCCGGGCCGGTGCAGAAGTGCAGCGCGCCGTCCGACCACACCGCGGGCAGGGGCGTGACGTGGGGGCGGCCGTCGGGTCGTACCGTCGAGATCCAGAACAGCTCGGCCCCGGCCAGCAGCTCCTCGGTATCCGGCCAGGGGGGTGCGGTGGCGGTGGGGTCGCTGTAGCGGGGGTCGAGGTGGGCTTGGGGGGTGTTCGGCATGGGGTGCCCCTTCCTGTCACAAGGCCCCGTCACAAGGGCCCCGTCACAAGGACAGACTCCGCCGGATCGGGAAACTCATCTCTGACAGGCTTTCGCCATGAGTCCCGAGTCCAACGTCTCCAACGGCATGTCCAGCACCTCCTGGCTGGGCACCCCCATCGACGCACGCGCCCTGTTCGGCCCCGAGCTGGAGGCACTGCTCGACACCCTGCGGCAACTGCGGCCCGCCGACTGGAGCAGGCCGGCGTTACCCCGCTGGACGGTGCATGACGTCGCCGCCCACATCCTCGGCGACTTCTACAGCCGCCTCGGTCGCGGCCCGAGCGGATACGAGCGGATTTTCACGCCGGGCGAGTCTCTGGAGGAGTTCATCCACCGCACGAACCAGGAATGGGTCGACCTCCGCGCCGACGACAGCCCCGCCCCACTCATCGACGCCCTGGCGACGGCCGGGGCCGAACTCGTCGACCGCTTCGCCACGGCCGACCTGGACGCCCCTGCCCTGGGGGTGTCGTGGGCAGGAGTGGATCCCGCACCGGCCTGGCTGGACATCGCCCGGGAGTACACCGAGTACTGGACCCACCGCCAACAGATCCGCCACGCCATCGGCCACGCCACCGACCCGGAACCGCACGCCCTGTCGACCGTCCTGGACACCTTCATGCGGGCCCTGCCGCACACCTTGCGGAACACGACGGCACCTGCCGGGACCCAAGTCGAGGTGATCGTCGAAGGGCCGGGCGGCGGCAGCTGGACCGCCACCGCCACGGCGGACCGCTGGACCCTGTCCGAACCGCCCGGCGCCGGGCCGACGGCATCCGAACCGGGCGGCGCGGGACCGGCCGCCTCGGTACACCTGGACGCGGAAACCGCCTGGCGCCTGTGCACACGCGGCATCGATCCCGCCACCGGCCTGGGCCGGGCCCGTGTCGAGGGCGAACGGCAGCTCGCGGAGGCCGCCTGCGAAGTCGTGTCCATCGTCAACTGACGACGCCCGCTGCCCGCGGTCACCTGCACCGCGGGCAGCCGGGTCTCCTCCCCCGTCAGGCCGTGGTCAGTGGGCGAGATCGGCCTTGAACGTGTTGCTGCCGAAGTCCATCTGGATGCTGTACTTGGTGCCGTCCTTGACGTCCTCGGCGATCACTCGCCAGTCGTCCACGTGCTTCGACGTGAACTCCTTCCAGGAGTTGCATGTCGTGCCGCCGGAGGACGGGTGGAAGCACACACGCACGAGCAACGGGTTGGCATTGCCCCAGTCGGTGAACCTCAGGTTGATGTCGCTGCACCGTGACGTGGTGGTGTACCGACCGAAGGTGTGCGCGGCCTCGTCCTGTCCCATGTTGAAGGTCTTGTTGACCGCGCCTCCGTAGCAGGTCGCGGCCGCGGCGGTCGACGCGGTGCCGAGCGTGAGCGTGCCCGCCGCCATGACCAGACCACCCGCGACCGCCGTCAGCCGCTTCGTCGTCGTCCTCATGTCCCGATCTCCCCTGGGTCGTTGATGGGGGTGCCGCGCGCAGGCCACAGTCCTGGCGCAAGGACTGTCGCGACCCACTCGCCCGAGTGGGCTCCCCCGTGGATGTGTTCAGTCGTGCGGTCATGGCCAAGCTACGGGGCTTGCCACTCGGGTGGTCCCTATGACTTTTCAGGGTGTGCCGGGGGCGTGGAGAGGCTGATACCGGGCGAGCTCAGCCCCGACCAGCCCCGTCAGCTCTCCGACGTGTCGATCGTCACCCGTGCCGCCACCGGCAGGTGATCGCTGCCCGTCTGCGGCAACGTCCACGAGGCCATCGGCTCCATGCCCCTGACCATGATCTGGTCGATACGGGCCATCGGGAACGACGCCGGCCAGCTGAAGCCGAAGCCGTCGCCGGCGGCGCCCTGGGTGGAGCGCATCTGGGCGGTGACGGCGTTGAGGGCGCGGTCGTTCATCGTGCCGTTGAGGTCGCCGAGGAGGGCGACCTGCGGGAGGGGTTCGTCGGCGATGGCCTCACCGAGGGCGTTGGCGCTCCTGTCGCGCTGGCGGGCGGTGAACCCGGCCTCCAGCTTCACCCGCACCGAGGGCAGATGGGCGACGTACACGGCGACCGGTCCCTCCGGCGTCGTCACCGTCGAGCGCATGGCGCGCTCCCAGCCCAGCTTGATGTCGACGGCCTTGGTGCCGCCCATCGGGTACTTGCTCCACATCCCGACGGTGCCGACGACCTTGTGGTACTTGTACGTCGCCGCCAGGGCCTCCTCGTACACCGGCACCGCGGCCTCGGTCAGCTCCTCCAGGGCCACGATGTCCGCGCCGGAGGCGGCGACGTCACGGGCCGTGCCGAAGGGGTCGGCGTTGTCCGCGTTGACGTTGTGGGTGACGACGGTGAGGTCGCCGCCGCCGCCGGTCTTGCTGGTGACGAGTCCGCCGAACAGGTTCAGCCAGACGATCGTCGGGACGAGGATCGCGATCAGCGCGGTCGCGGACTTGCGGACCAGCGCGAGGACCAGCAGCAGCGGGATCGCCGCGCCCAGCCAGGGCAGGAACGTCTCGGTCAGACTGCCGAGATTGCCGATCGCGTTGGGGACCTGGGCGTGCAGCACCATCACCAGGGCGATGAGGAGCGCGAGGACCGCGACGACGATCCCGCGCCGCCAGATCCGCCGGTCCCCTCTCCAGCCATCGAACAACCGACTGAACAGGCGCCGAAGCCGGGATCCTTCGCGGCCCGGCTCCGTGCCGCCGCCGCCCGTCTCCGTCATGTACGCCTGCGCCATACCGTCGCCTCACAACTTGCCGTGCACAATCGTCCCCCCGCGTTTCTCAAGACCCTAGGGGATGATCGCCGTCGATCCTGCCGCCCCGCGGCGGCCGTACAAGCACGAGGACGAACAAGTCGCAGTTCGGAGTTCCGAACCAGCGCGCAGGGCGGCGCGCTTGTAACGAAACGCGCACATTGACTGTGACTCAGCTCGCAGACTGTGACTCACCTCGCAGGCGGACGAAGCCCTTCGAGCACCGTGTCGACGATCCGCTCCGCGAGATCCTCGGGGAGATCCGCGTCCGGGCGCAGGCTCGTGCGGACGAGCATGGGGCCGAAGATCAGGTCGCCCATGAGGTCGACGTCCACGTCAGCACGGAGTTCGCCGTCGCGCTGTCCGCGGCGCAGCACCTCGATCCCGGCCCGGCGGCGCGGGGCGACGACAGTGGCGTGATACGCGTTCCAGATCTTCGGGCTGCTCTTCATCTGCGCGAAGACGTTGTGCAGGATCGCCGACGACCGGTTGAGGAGCCCGCGTTGGCGTGTCGCTTCGAGCAGGACCACGAGGTCGTCGCGCATCGAGGTGCCGGGCAGCACCGGGTCCGGGGGCTCGGCGGCGCGCACCACGTCGAGGAAGAGTTCCTCCTTGCCGCTCCAGCGGCGGTAGATGGTGGCCTTGCCGACGCCGGCGGTGCGGGCGACCCGCTCGATGGACAACTCCGAGAGCGGTACTCCCTCTTCGAGGAGCTTCATCACGCCCTCGATGATGGAACGCTCCACGGCCTCGCTCCGGGGCCGCCCGCGTACCGGGCTCCCGACCCGATCGTCCCCGGCATCTCCGGCCCGGCTCTCGACGAGGTTCACGGTCCACTCCACTCTCTGTCGTCGTGCGGGGCGATTCTCCCTCGCGTACGGCGATCTCGCATACGGTGATGAAGGGCGCCCGGTACGGTCGCGGTGGCCGAGGATCAACGGTCTGTCCCCGGTGCCGGTGGCCGAGGATCAGCGGTCGGCGGCCACCAACTCCGCCTCCTTCTCATCCCGTTGGCCGGTATTCGTCCTCCCCGGCAGGAACACCGCCATGACCACCGCCCCGACGGCGGCGATGCCCGCCCCGCACAGCGCGGTGACGTGCATGGCGTGCAGGAAGGCGTCGTGGGCCGGGCCGACCAGGGCCTCGCCCCGCTGCCCGAGGCGGGCGGCGAAGCCGAGGGTGGCCTCGATGGACTCGGCGGCGGTGTGCGGGGCGTCGGCGGGCAGCTCGCCCTCGATGCCGCCGCGGTAGGCGGCCGACAGTACGGAGCCCAGTACGGCGATACCGAGGGCGCCGCCGACCTGGCGGAAGGTGTTGCTGAGCGCGGACGCGGAGCCCGCCTTCTCCCGGGGCAGGGCCTGCATGATGACGACGCTCAGCGGTGTCATGACGTGGGCCATGCCCGTGCCCATGACGAAGAAGATCACTTCGAGGATCCAGATCGGCGTGTCCGCGTCCAGCACGGTGAACGCGGCCAGCGTCGCGGCGATCAGCCCCATGCCCGCCGTACACACCGCGCTGTTGCCGAAGCGGTCGACGAGCAGCCGGGCGCGCGGCGCGAAGAGGAGCTGGGCGGTGGCCAGTGGCAGCATCAACAGGCCGGTCTGGAGCGGGGAGTAGCCGCGTACGGTCTGGGTGTAGAAGACGGAGAAGAACGTCACGCCCATCAGTGCGAAGAAGACCAGGCCGATGACGCCGATCGCGGCCGAGAAGACCTTGTTCTTGAAGAACGTGATGTCGATGGACGGATGGTCGCTGCGCTTCTCGAACACGACGAAGGCGGCAAGGACCGCGATCCCGGCCGCGATGGTGCCGAGGACCGTGACATCGGTGAAGTCGGCGAGCTGACCGCCCTTGATGATGCCGTAGACGAGCAGCACGAGCCCGACGACGGACAGCAGCACACCGACGGAATCGATCCGCCCGGGATTCGGGTCGGTATGCCTGGGTTCTCCGCACACCAGGCGATCGCACGAATGTGCAGGGCGTGGCCGATTCGAGTGGTGCGTCCGGGATCGGGGAGGCGCGCGGGGCGCGCGACGTCAAGCTGGTTCACAGGTCGCCGGATCAACATACCGGCGGCGCTTTCAGGGACCGGAAACACCGCTCCCGCAACACAACACCCCGCGCCCGGGAAGCGGCGCGGGATCCCTGCCCCGTCCGGGTCCACACCGGAACGGAAAGCGTCCGGCAGGGCGGCCTCCACCGCGCCAGACCCGCCGTATCCAGCGGCGTTGACGGCAGCAGGAACCGAACACGATCGGCACCGGCCGCGCCCCGCAGCCGGACACCGGCTCACACCCGACGGGACTCCAACCCCCGCCGAGCACCACCGCGAGCCGACCACCCGACGTCGCTCCGGATCACCCAGGACGACCCAGGAAACCCAAGCCGATCAGAGACGCTCAGCATCAGCACACCGAGAATCACCCAGCGGCGCCAATGCGCCGCTGGGTATCTGGGAGTCAGGGACTGCGGTAGTCATACGGTTGAGCGTGATCGCATTTCGATACGGCACCGTCTCGTATCGTAAATCCTTTACCCGAGTCTTACGTGCCGGTGCGTCTCTCATGTCTCGGTGCCTGAACGGTCACACCGCCCCCCTCCCCTGGCCCTCTCTGGCACGAGGTGCCACCATGGAGCTGGTCCGGGGACGCCGTAAGGGTGCCTCGAGATGACATGAAGGAGCTGTAGCCATGACGCAGCTTTCGGCTGCCCAGACGAAGCCCTCCGACGGCAGCAAGGCGCTGTACGGGGGCAAGGGCACGCGCCGTATCACCGTCCGCGACATCGCCCTCGCCAAGGAGCGCGGCGAGAAGTGGCCCATGCTCACCGCGTACGACTCGATGACCGCGTCCGTTTTCGACGAGGCCGGCATCCCGGTCATGCTCGTCGGCGACTCGGCGGGCAACTGCCACCTCGGGTACGACACGACCGTGCCCGTCACCCTCGACGAGATGACCATGCTGTCGGCAGCCGTCGTACGGGGCACCAGCCGCGCCCTGATCGTCGGCGACCTGCCCTTCGGCTCCTACCAGGAGGGCCCGGTGCAGGCGCTGCGCTCGGCGACCCGGCTGGTCAAGGAGGCCGGGGTCGGCGCGGTCAAGCTGGAGGGCGGCGAGCGGTCGCACGAACAGATCCGGCTCCTCGTCGAGTCCGGCATCCCGGTCATGGCCCACATCGGCCTCACCCCGCAGTCCGTCAACGCGATGGGCTACCGCGTGCAGGGCCGGGGCGATGAGGCGGCGGCCCAGCTGCTGCGCGACGCGAAGGCCGTCCAGGACGCGGGCGCGTTCGCGGTGGTCCTGGAGCTGGTTCCGGCGGAGCTGGCGGCCGAGGTCACGCGGGTGCTGCACATCCCGACGGTCGGGATCGGCGCGGGCCCCGAGACGGACGCGCAGGTCCTGGTCTGGACCGACATGCTCGGCCTGACCGGCGGCCGCGTACCGAAGTTCGTGAAGCAGTACGCCAACCTCCGCGAGGTCATGACCGGCGCGGCCAAGGCCTTCGCCGAAGACGTCATCGGCGGTACGTTCCCCTTGGAGGAGCACTCCGTCCACTAGAGCCCGAGGGCCACTAGGCCCGAGGCCCACTGAGCCACTGCGGCACCACCACAGCAGCCCGCCGATCTTCCCCCGTCGGCGGGCTGCTTTTTGCTGGTCGCGCGCCTCGGGGCCGGGAGAGCACAGGAGTCAACCTCAAGAGTTGCAGGCTCCCTCATGTCTCGGTCCCTGCCAGGCTTGAGCCGCGCCCCGTACCCGCTGCCCGCGGCAGGGGACGTGTGCGCACGGTCACATCGACACCGACATACCCAGGGGGAACCAATCCATGAAGCGATCCATCGCCACCCGCGCCAAAGCCGGCGCCTCCGCCGCCGCACTGCTCGTGTCGGGCCTGGGCCTCGGCCTGGCCACCGGCAGTCCGGCGAGTGCGGCGACCTGCTACGGCGGGGCGGTGGAGTTCACGAAGCTCATCGACCAGACGGTGAGCCAGATGTTCACGACCTCATCGGCCTGCCAGGACATCAACCTGAAGATCACCAACAGCCCCAGTGACTCCACTCGCGAAGTCAAGGTGTGCTTCTACCACAGCAACAACTCCCTCAACTACTGCCAGGCCAGCTACAGGTTGGCCACCCTCGACCGGTGGGCGGCCATCGCGACCGACGTGAACGACAACGTGAAGTACAGGTACTCGTTCAAGAGCAGCCGCTCCGTCACGGCCCTCACCGCCGATTGACACACTGCCGCCCGTTGTCGGCGCCCTGTCGGCCGTGTAGGCGAGCTGTCGGTGGTCTGTCGGTGGTCTGTCGGCGGAGCCTGACACCGTCGTCCGCATGACGCGAATCGACAAGGAAACCAGCGGCGCGAAGGGCGCTGTCACCGTGCGGGGGCTGGTCAAGCACTATGGGGAGACCAGGGCGCTGGACGGTGTCGATCTGGATGTGCGTGAGGGCACCGTGATGGGGGTGCTCGGGCCGAACGGGGCGGGGAAGACGACGCTTGTGCGGTGTCTGTCCACCCTCATCACGCCCGACTCCGGGCACGCGACCGTGGCCGGCTATGACGTCGTACGGCAGCCGCGACAGCTGCGCCGGGTGATCGGGCTCACGGGGCAGTACGCCTCGGTGGACGAGAAGTTGTCCGGGTTCGAGAATCTGTACATGATCGGGCGGCTCCTCGATCTGCCCCGCAAGGAGGCGAAGAGCCGGGCGAGCGGTCTGCTGGAGCGGTTCTCGCTGACCGAGGCGGCTGGGCGCCCGGCCGCCACGTACTCCGGCGGTATGCGGCGGCGGCTCGACCTCGCCGCGTCCATGATCGGAAGCCCGGCCGTGCTGTATCTGGACGAGCCGACGACCGGCCTGGACCCGCACACCCGCAACGAGGTGTGGACCGAGGTCAAGCGCATGGTCGGTGACGGGGTGACCGTGCTGCTGACCACCCAGTACATGGAGGAGGCCGAGCAGCTGGCCTCCGAGCTGACCGTGATCGACCGGGGCAAGGTCACCGCGAAGGGCGGTATCGAGGAGCTGAAGGCGCAGGTCGGTGGTCGCACGCTCCGGGTACGGCCTGCCGACGCACTTCAACTTCGGCCGCTTGCCATGGAGTTGGACGATCTGGGCATCACCGGGCTCGCCACGACCACCGTGGACTCCGAGACCGGCACCCTGCTCGTCCCGATCCTCAGTGACGAGCAGCTCACCGCGGTCGTCGGCGCGATCACCGCACGCGGTATCACGATCGGCTCGATCAGCACCGAACTGCCCAGCCTGGACGAGGTGTTCCTGTCGCTCACCGGTCACAAGACCGGTGCGGCCCAGGATGCCGCCCCGGCTCCCGCGTACGAGGAGGTCGCCGTATGAGCGCCGCCACCGTCCCCCTCAAGAGCGACGACGGACGGATCGGGCTGCGGGCCCACGCCCGGCACACCGGTGCGCTCGTCCGGCGCAATCTGCTGTGGATCCGGCAGGACCCCGAGTCGATGTTCGACGCGGTCCTGATGCCGATCGTGTTCACGCTGCTCTTCGTGTACGTCTTCGGCGGCTCCATCGGGCAGGCGCTGGGCGGCGGCCAGGAGCAGTACGTGCAGTACGTGGTGCCGGGGCTGATGGCGATGATGGGCATGAACATCGCCATGGGCGTCGGCACGGGCTTCAACGAGGACTTCCAGAAGGGCGTCATGGACCGCTTCCGGTCCCTGCCGATCGGCCGGTCCTCGGTGCTGCTCGCGAAGATCTCCGTCGAGCTGCTGCGCATGCTGGTCGCCACGACCATCCTGCTGACCGTCGGTGTCCTCATCGGCTTCGACATCACCAGCTGGCCGGGGCTGTTCGGTGCGGTGGGCCTGGCCGTCGTCTTCGGCTCGTCCCTGATGTGGATCTTCCTGGTGCTGGGCGTGACGATGAAGAACGCGCAGTCCGTGCAGGCCATGGGCTTCCTGGTGCTGTTCCCGCTGCAGTTCGGCTCGTCGATCTTCGCGCCGACCCAGTCCATGCCGGGCTGGCTGCAGACCTTCACCGACTACAACCCGCTGTCGTCCCTCGCGGACGCCGCACGCGGGCTGATGACCGGCGGACCGATCGCCCACGACCTGTTCGTCACGCTCGGCTGGTCGGTGGTCCTGACGGCGGTGATGGCGCCGATCGCGATCCACAAGTTCCGCACGAAGAGCTGATACACGAAGAGCTGATATTCGAGTATTCGACAAACGGCCACACGGCGGTCAGATCAGGGCGGCGGCCTCCTCCACCGTGAGGGCGCCGCCCTCGGCGTACGCCCTGTCGTACGTCTCGTCGTCCGGCAGGGCTGCCCGGGTGGCGGCCTCGGCGTCGGCGCGGCTCTCGACCTCCAGCGGACTCGGGGAGTGGCCGGGCGGGCGCAGCGCGTCGGCGGCGCCGAGGAGGCGGGCCGCGTCGAGGGCGCGGCAGCCGCCGTCGGCGCGCGACAGGGCGAGGGCGACGGTGACGAGGTGGATGGAGGGCATGTGGGGCGTGATCAGGAGGGTCAGCGGGTCCAGGCTCCGCTCCATCGCCCGGCGCATGAACGCCAGGGCCTCGTCGTGGTTCCCGGAGACCGTCTCCAGCCAACCCTCGACGCCGAGGACGTACCCGGCGAAGACGACGAAGGTGTGCGCCTCGAAGTCCTCGCGCAGCAGCCTGATCTGCTCGCGGGCCTCGTCCGCGCGCCCGGTGCGGCCGAGCCGGACCGCCAGGAAGAGCCGGGCCGCGGGCAGGGCGTCGTGGGTGGCGTGGGGACCGTCCGCCAACACGTCGACCAGCATCTTCTCGCCCCGCTCGCCTTCGCCGCCCTCGATGAGCACGGCGGCCAGGCGGACGCTGAGGAGACCCAACTGGGCGAAGGCGCCGAGCCGTTCGGCGTACTCGATGGCCCGCTGGTAGGTGGCCGCGGCGAGCGTGAAGTCGCCCTGGCGTTCCAGGGCCTCGCCGCGTGCCGAGAGCGCCTCGGCAGAGCCCCAGGCGTCGCCGAGCCGGTCGAAGAGCTCCAGGGCCTCGTCGGCGTCGCGGGTGGCGTCGCCCGCCCAGTCGCCGCGGTTGGCGAGGATGTTGGCCCGCAGCTGCAGGGCCTGCGCCAGCTCCCAGGTGAGGCCGAGTTCACGGGACGTGGTGATGTTCTCGTCGAGGATCTCCCGCATACGCTCCATGTCGCCGGACAGCAGTACGGCGTAGAACCACATGAAACCCGGGAAGCGGCAGGTCTGGGGCTGGCCGGGGCGGTAGGTCTCGGCGATGACCCGGATCTTCTCCTTGGCCTCGGGGGTTTCCCAGGCCGTCAACTCCATGTCCATGCAGGCCATATGGAGCAGATGCACCGCCCGCCGGGCCTCCTGAAGGACGTCGGGGCGCATCGGCGGCGGGCTGTCGACGATGCGCTCAGGCAGGTCCGGGACCGGGCGCGCGGGTGCCGTGAAGGGGTCCGGGCCGAGCTCCTTGACCTGGGCGGACCAGTACCGGGCCTCGGTTTTCAGGTCGCGCATCTGCCAGTACCAGGCCAGCGACAGCGTCAGGCAGAGCGCCTCCTGCTCGTCCCGCCCGGCGACGGCGTGCCGCAGCGCGGTGCGGATGTTCTCGTACTCCAGCTCCAGGAGGTCGATCGCCGCGCGCTGTCCCGCGCCGCGCAGCAACGGGTCGGTGGTGCGGACGAGTTCGCGGTAGTACGTGAGGTGCGCGCGTTCGGCGGCGGGGCGGGTGCCGGCCTCGGCGAGGCGTTCGCCGGCGTACTCGGCGACGGTCTCCAGGAGCCGGTAGCGCATCCCGCCGCCGCCCGCGCTCGCCGAAGAGACCGGCGAAGAGACAGGCGAAGAGACAGGGGAGGAGACAGGGGAGGAGACAGGGGAGGAGATCGGGGAGGAGACCGGGGAAGGGGCCGCGACGACGAGGGACTTGTCGACGAGCGAGCCGAGCGCGTCCAGTGCGGCGGGGCCGCAGACGGCCTCGGCGGCGGGGAGGTCGCAGCCGCCGGCGAAGACCGACAGCCGCCGCAGGACGTCCCGTTCGTCCTCGTCGAGCAGCTCCCAGGACCAGTCGACGACGGCACGCAGTGTCTGCTGCCTGGGGAGGACGGTCCGGCTGCCGGAGGTGAGGAGCCGGAAGCGGTCGTCGAGGCGGTCGGCGATCTGTCGGGTCGTCAGCATGCGCAGGCGGGCCGCCGCCAGTTCGATCGCGAGCGGGAGGCCGTCGAGGCGGCGGCAGATCTCGGCGGCGGCCTCTGGGTCGTCGGCGACGGTGAATCCGGGGTGGGCGGCGGCGCCCCGGTCGGCGAGCAGGCGTAGCGCGTGGGGTTCCGTCAGGGGTTCCACCGGGCGTACCAACTCGCCCGGTACGCCGAGGGGTTCGCGGCTGGTGGCGAGTACGGTCAGGGCCGGGCAGTGTTGAAGCAGGTGCTCGACCAGGTGGGCGGCGGCTTCCACTACGTGTTCACAGTTGTCCAGGACGATCAGCATGCGGCGTCTGGCGCAGTGTTCGGTGAGGCGGGCGAGGGGGTCGTCGTGGCGGTCGGCGACGACGCGCATCTCCTCGGCGCCGGCGCCGCGGAGGACTGTCTCGCGGGCGCCCAGGGCTGTGAGGACGGCCTCGGGGACGGTGGCCGGGTCGTCCACCGGGGCGAGTTCTGCCAGCCAGATGCCGTCCGGCATGGAGTGGGCGACGGTTTCCCCGGCCTCCTGGGAAAGGCGGGTTTTCCCGGCGCCGCCTGGGCCCAGGAGGGTTACCAGGCGGGTGGTGGTGAGGTCGTGTCGGATGGTGTGGATGTCGGTGTCTCGGCCTACGAAGGAGGTCAGGCGGGCGCGGAGGTTTCCTGGGCGGGGTTTTTCGCCCCCGCCGCCCCTGCCCGTCCCTCCCCCACTCTCGGCTCCGCTCGAGCGGGGGGACCCCCATCCAGGGGCTGCCGCCCCTTTGACCCCGCCGCCCATTGGCTCGGGGGGCGGGGTTGTGTGGCGGGTGCGGGTTTGTGGGGGTTGATCGCGCGGTTCCCCGCGCCCCTTACGGGGCGCTGCCCCTGGCCCGGGTGTCAGGAGCTCGGCGTGGAGGGCTCGTAGGTCCGGGCCCGGGTCTGTGCCCAGGGTGTCTGCCAGGACTTGGCGTATTCGGGCGTATGCGGCCAGGGCCTCTGCGGTGCGGCCTGTGGCGTGTAGGGCTTGTAGGCGGAGGGAGTGGAGGGGCTCGTCCAAGGGGTGGGTGTCGCAGAGGGCGGTCAGTTCGGGGAGGGCGGTCTCGGCTTGGCCGAGGGCCAGGGCGGCGGTGAGGCGGGTGCGGTGGACGTCCAGGCGGCGGGTTTCCCAGCGGGCTGCTTCGGCGGTGCGGTCGGGGAGGTCGGCGAGGGGCGGGTCCTGCCACAGGGCGAGGGCGTCGTCGAGGACGACCGCGGCGTGGGCGGCGTCGCCGTCGGCCAGGGCGAGGGCGCCCTCCGACGCCAGGCGTTCGAAACGGTGCAGGTCTACGTCGTCGGGGCGGGCCGCCAGGCGGTAGCCGCCGTTCACCGACTCCACCGCGTCCGGACCGAGCGCCCTGCGCAACCGCCCGACCAGCGCCTGCAACGCGCCGCTCGCGTCGGCGGGTGGGTCACCGGCCGCCCACACCTCCTCGACCAGCGCGGCCACGGGCACCGTACGCCCGGGCCGCAGCGCGAGCACGGTCAGCAGGGCGCGCAGCCGGGCGCCGCCGACCGGGACAGGAGTGCCGTCGGCGTACAGGGCCTGGGTGGTGCCGAGGATGCGATAGCGCACGGGGTCCATTGTCTCTGTCGGGGTCGGGTGCCGATGTCCGGTACATCGAGTTCGTATGCCCACCTTGCTAGGAACTCGGAGATACCCGCGAGACGTTTTCGGCTTGCGCCCGGTACCGTCGGGCAGTCCAGTCCGTCCAGCAGCCTGATCCAGAGTCCTAGGAGCCCCATGACCACCGCCGTGTCCCGCCGGAGCGACCGGAGGATCAGTCCCGTCTTCGTGGGGATCGTGGCCGTCATGGCGGTCACCGGATGGGCCACCTGGACCGGGTTCGCCGAGCAACCCGGGCTGGCCGTCTTCCTGTTCGTGACGTCGGCGTGGATCGTCTCGCTGTGTCTGCACGAGTACGCACACGCCCGTACCGCCCTGCACAGCGGCGACATCTCCATCGGCGCGAAGGGCTATCTCACGCTCAATCCTCTCGCTTATACCCACGCCCTGCTCAGCATCGTGCTGCCGGTCGTCTTCGTGATCATGGGCGGTATCGGTCTGCCGGGTGGCGCGGTCTTCATCGAGCGGGGCCGGATCCAGGGCCGCTGGAAGCACAGCCTGATCTCGGCGGCGGGCCCGCTGACGAACGTCCTGTTCGCGGCGGTCTGCACGGCCCCGTTCTGGCTGGGCGTGACGGACGGGGTGCCGGCGGCGTTTCAGTTCGCCCTCGCCTTCCTGGCGCTGCTCCAGGTCACGGCGGCGATCCTGAACTTCCTGCCGGTGCCCGGCCTGGACGGCTACGGGGTGATCGAGCCCTGGCTGTCGTACAAGATCCGTCGCCAGGTGGAGCCGCTGGCGCCGTTCGGGCTGCTGCTGGTGTTCGCGGTGCTGTTCATTCCCACCGTGAACGAGGCGTTCTGGGACGCGATCGACGCGTTCATGCGCGCGCTGGGTGTGCAGGACGTGCTGGCCGACTGCGGCTTCCGGCTGTACCGCTTCTGGACCGAGGGCAGCGACGTGTGCCTCAGTCTGTGACGCCTCAGTCTGTGACCGAGGGGGCGGAGGCGGCGGAGGCGGCCTCGCGCTCCAGCCTCGCCCGCCGGACGTAGTACCAGGTCATGTTGGACGACAGTCCGGCCATCAGCACCCACACCACACCCAGCCAGCTGCCCCGGGCGAAGGAGACCACGGCGGCGGCGACCGCGAGCAGACAGACGGCGAGGGCGTACACGGCGAGGCGGGGCATGGGGGTCGGCTCCTGACAGGACAGTCGGACGGGGTGGTACAAGGTTGTACGCCGCCCAGTGTCCCCCATGCCCGTACGCGTACGTGTATCGGCTACACGTCGGTCAGGCGGAGCCCCGCGTGGGCCTTGTAGCGGCGGTTCACGGAGATCAGGTTGGCGACCAGGGACTCGACCTGGTGGGCGTTGCGGAGCCGGCCGGAGAAGATGCCGCGCATGCCGGGGATGCGGTTGGCCAGCGCCTGCACGATCTCGACGTCGGCGCGCTCCTCGCCGAGGACCATCACGTCCGTGTCGATCTCCTCGATCTCCGGGTCCTGCAACAGCACCGCCGACAGGTGGTGAAAGGCGGCGGTGACCCGGGAGTCCGGCAGCAGGGCGGCGGCCTGCTCGGCGGCGCTGCCCTCCTCCGGCTTCAGCGCGTAGGCGCCCTTCTTGTCGAAGCCGAGCGGGTTGACGCAGTCGACGACGAGCTTGCCGGCCAGTTCCTCGCGCAGGGATTCGAGGGTCTTGCCGTGGCCGTCCCACGGCACCGCGACGATCACGATGTCGCTGCGGCGCGCGGTCTCGGCGTTGTCGGCGCCCTCGACCCCGTGCCCGAGTTCCTCGGCGGCGGCCTGCGCGCGGTCGGCGGCCCGCGAGCCGATGATCACCTTCTGCCCGGCCTTGGCGAGACGGAAGGCGAGCCCCTTGCCCTGCGGCCCGGTGCCGCCGAGCACGCCGACGACCAGCCCGGAGACGTCGGGCAGGTCGAAGGGGTCCTTGGCCGGAGTCTTGGCGGGGACGGCCGTCTGTGCACCGTCGGTCGTCTGTGGACTGTCAGTAGAGGTCATGGGCTGACTTTACGTGCGCGGACGGAGGCCGGGAGCGGCCGGATCAGGTGAGGGAGGTCACGGGAATCCGGCGGAAGGTGATCGTCTCGTACGCGCTGAAGTCGCCCGTCTCGTAGAGCAGTCCGACGGTGTCCTCGTCGACGCGTACGAGATCGGAGTACGCGGCGGGCAGGCCGTCGACGGTGTGGGCGGGGCGCCAGGTGACGCCGTGGTCCGTGCTGGCGCGGACGGTCATCAGGGCGCGGAAGCCGGGGTCGGCGGGGCCGGAGTGGAGGAGCAGGTCGGGGTCGCGGAGCTGGAGGACGCTGCCCTCGACGACCGGGCCGGTGATGCCCGCCTGCGGCCGGAACGGTTTGGCCAGGCTCTCACCGCCGTCCCGCGAGTACGCGTCGGCGCGGGTGCCGGGGGCCGGGGAGTCGTTACGGGTGTTGAAGTAGACGCGTCCGTCGGGGAGTTCGGTGGCGGTGGTCTCGTTGACGTTGATGTAGCCGTCGGTGTTGTCGTCGACGTAGCCGATGCGCCAGGTGGCGCCCCGGTCGTCGCTGAGCAGGCAGTGACCGCCGTTGTACTTGCCCTCCGTGCCGTTGTCCTTCCCGGCTGGTGGGAGGGAGTGGTTGGCGGGGACGACGACGCGGCCGGTGGAGAGCTGGAGGGCGTGGCCCGGGGTGGTGGCGTACCACCGCCACTCGGCCTTCTTCGTCTGCTCGCTGATCTCCTTGGGACTCGACCAGGTCGCGCCCTCGTCGTCGCTGTGCTGCACCCAGACCCGTCGGCCGTCGGCCGCGCTCACCACGCCTCGGCGGATGGCGTCCTCGGTGGCCAGGGCCGCATTGCGGACGTGTACGAGGAGGATCCGGCCGGTGTCGAGGACGACCGGAGCCGGGTTGCCGGCGAGGGCGTCGCCGTTCTTGGCCGCGACCTGGAGCGGGCCCCAGGTCCGGCCGCCGTCCGTCGACCGCTTCACCACGATGTCGATGTTCCCGAAGTCCTCCCGGCCGCCGACCCGGCCCTCGCAGAAGGCGAGCAGGGTGCCGGAGGGGGCGGCGACGACGGCCGGGATACGGAAGCTGGCGTAGCCGTCGGTGCCTGCGCGGAAGGGGATGCTGGTGTCGGGGGCGGGCGTTTGCGTGGGGGTGGCGGGCTCGTGGGTGGGGGGCACGAGGGGCTCCTTCGGTGGTTGCGGGTCGTCCCGGTGGGCCGTGCGTGCCCCGCTCGGGCGAATTCGCGGTGAACTCCGGGTCACGAGTGGCCGGTTGCGGCAGGATGCGGGCGCATGGACACCGTACGAGTCGCGTTGTTGCGGGAGATGCTCGCCGGGACCGAGTGGCTGGGGGCCACCCGGCGGTTCGCGGGGGCGCTGCGGGGGTCCGTGGTGTCGTACGGCGGTGGGCTGCTGCTCGTGGGCACCGCCGAGTACGAGCCGTGGCATTTCGCGGCGCACCTGGTGGACGAGGCCGCGTGGTCCGGCACGCCGGAACTCTCCCCCACGCTCGTACGCCATGCCTCGCGCCCCTCGGACCCTTCGCATCTGGCGGTCGGGCTGGGCCGGGTCTCGGCGGCCCGACGCGGCGAGACCCTGCTGGTCGTGGCCCCGGCCGCGCCGGGTGCCGTCCTGTTGGAACGGGTGCACGACGCGCGCCGCGCCGGGGCGAGGGTGCTCGCACTGGACACCGGGGACCGGGACCTGGCCGTCCTCGCCCACGAGTCCCTGACGGCGCCGCCCGAACCGGACGTCGACCTCGACACGGTCCAGCATCTGGTGAGCGCGGCGGCGGGGGAGCCGGGGCTGCCGCGGCGGAGGGGCCGCCGGCGGCTACGGGACCGTCTCTCCCGGCTGGCCGAGCAGCTGACGGCGCCGCCGCCGGCGGGCTGGTGAGCACCCGGGGCGGGGAAAACCGGTTGCTCCGGGGGTGGCCACGGCTGAGCATGGCCCGTCGTGACCGCTTCCGACGATGCCGCTCCGTCCTGCCCACCGGACTCTGCCGCGCCCTCCCCGTCCCCCTCGGCTTCCCGGCTGTCGGCGCTGTTGCCCGACCTTGGGCCGTGGCGGGTGTCCGTGGACTTCCGGCGGCTGTGGGTGGCGGGGCTGATCACGAACTTCGGGAGTTTTCTGACCTTTGTCGCGCTGCCGGTGCAGATGAAGGAGTTGACGGGGTCGGTGGTGGCGGTCGGGGCCATCGGGGCCGTCGAACTCGTGCCGCTGGTCGTGTTCGGGCTGTACGGCGGGGCGCTCGCGGATGCCCTGGACAAGCGGGCGCTGATCCTGCGGAGCGAGGTCGGGCTGGGGGTGTTGTGCGCGGGGCTGCTCGTGAACGCGTTGCTGCCGGAGCCGATGGTCTGGCCGTTGTACGTGGTCGCCGCGTTGTCTTCCGCGCTCGTCGCGGTGCAGCGGCCCGCTCTGGACTCCATCGTTCCCCGTATCGTCCCGCACGAGCACCTGCCGGCCGCCGCCTCGCTGAACTCGCTGCGCTGGACGGTGGGCGGGGTAGCGGCGCCGGCGCTGGCCGGGGTCGTCGTGGCGTACGCCGGGCTCGGCTGGGCGTACGCGGCGGATCTGGCGACGTTTGTCGTGTCCGTCGCGCTGGCGGTGGGGCTGGCGCCCTCCCCCGCGTCCCACGAGGCCGCGAAACCCTCGTTGCGGTCCATCGCGGAGGGTGCGCGGTACGCGTGGAGCCGTAAGGAGCTTCTCGGTACGTACGCCGTCGATCTCGCCGCGATGTTTCTGGCGATGCCGTTGGCCGTACTGCCGTTCCTCGCGGACGAGTTGGACGCGGAGTGGTCGCTGGGGCATGGGGGTCCCCCCACGCCCTTAAGGCAGTGGGGGAGTACGCGGCGTTGCCGGCCGGGTCGTTGCTGGTGACGTTGACGAGTGGGTGGACGTCACGGGTGCATCGGCATGGGCGGATGGTGGTGCTGGCGGCGGCGTTGTGGGGGCTCTCCGTGGTGGCGGCGGGGCTGGTGCGGGATGTGTGGCTGGTGCTGGGCTTCCTGGTGCTGGGCGGTGCGTTCGACATGATCAGCGGGATCTTTCGGGCGGCGATGTGGAATCAGACCATTCCCGATGAGTTGCGGGGGCGGCTTGCGGGGATCGAATTGCTGTCGTATTCCGTAGGGCCGCAGTTGGGGCAGGTGCGGGCGGGGGGCATGGCGGCGTGGACGTCCGTGCGGGCGTCTGTGTGGGCGGGTGGGGTGTTGTGTGTGGGGGCGGTGGGGTTGCTGGCGGTGTGTCTGCCGAAGTTGATGACGTACGACGTGCGGACGAACGAGCATGCGGTCCGGCTCCGCGAAAGCCGGTCCTCGCCCACCCGCCCGCCCGTGACTCCCGGCTGACAAGTCCGGGCCTCCTGTGGGGGCCGCTCACCGTCGGCGCCTGCGGGTCACAGCCCTTCCCACCCGCACCGCCCGTCACTGCCGAGTGATGAGTGACGGTCTCCTGTGGGGGCTGATCGCCGTTGGCGCCTGCGGGGTACAGCGGTGGGGGACGGTCGTCGTCCCGCCCCACACTGCTGCCATCCGCGTGGCCTCCCGGTCGGCTCGGCTGCTCCCGCCCTCGTCATCGCTCGCCGCCGCTGTGGAGGAAAATGCCTTCCATCCTCGCCGCAGTGGTGCCGCTGGCGATCCGTCAGGTTGGCCCCGGGCAGGAAATGCAGGACGGTGAGCTGGTGCTGGCGGATACAGCAGCCGCGGGTGGCGGTTAGAAGTGTTCGGGCAACCAGGGTTCGAGGTCCGCGGTGCTACGTACCAGCCTGGTGAGGGTTTCGTCGGACCTGGCTGCGACTCCCGCGAGGCGTGCTGCGGCCGCTGTCCGGTAGCCGCCTGCGTACCAGACGGCCAGTTGCCGCCGGGTGAGTCGCACGCCGCCGGCGGTGTGCGTCGTGGTGATCTGTCCGACGCCGTCCTTCACCTCCAGCAGATGCTGGTCCCAGTTCTCGCCGTTCTCGCTTTCGATTTCCACGGGCACGGTGAGGTCGACGTCGGCGGGCCAGCCACGCAGCCGCACCGCTTCCCGGAGGTCGAGGACGCGGAGCATCCACGGGTGCCACGCCTGCGCCGTCAGCCGGTACCGGTGGAGGTTGTGCAGCAGTGCGGGGTACGGGGGAAGGACGGACCGCCGGAAGTGGATGACCGCGGCACGGGTGTGATGGTCGGCGAGGAACGCCATCATCTCGCCGACGGTCTCCTCGTCCCCGGCCCAGAAGTCGTGCACGGTCAGGTCCATCCCGTGCCGCTCGCTCCGCGTCGTGGAGAAAGACAGCACGCCGGTGGTCTGCGCCGATCCGAACTCGTAGGTGGTCAACTGCCGCTTGTCGTCCATCCAGGCCGACCACCAGTCCGGGCGTATCACGGGCCCGTTCCACTGCCGGGCCAGACGGCGTTGCAGCTCATCGGCTTCCTTCGTCCGGCCGTGCTCGATACGCAGCCCCGAGCGGGTGAAGCCCCGTTTGAGGTCGTCGGTGGCGATGGACCACGCGAATACGGGGACCGGTGCCTCCCAGCCGAGGCGGCGGACGTACCCGCCCGATGTCGTCCAGAGCGTGGAGATCACCGCGCCTTGGTCGCGCAGGTGACGGAGCCGGTCGGCGAGCATGTTGACGGAGAGGCGGGCGCCGCGTTCCTCAGGGGCGACGCACCCGGCGCTGAGAGCCGCGGAGGGTACGGGGGCCCCGCCGAAACTCTGGTCCACGAGGAGGCCGAGTCCACCGGCGATGACCTTCCCGTCCCGGACCGCCACGCGGATGTCCGCGTGCGGGCGCAGGCGCGTGATGTCTCCCACGGGATGGCCGTAGCTGCGGGTGGCGAGGGCGTCGTACTGCTGCCAGAGCTCGTCGTCGGCCTTCATGATCTGGATCGGATCAGGCATGGTGTCCCCCGTTCTAGTAGCTGGTGTGGTCGCGGACGGCGTCGGCGTCGACTGGGACGAAGAAGCTGCGGGTGGAGGTCACGACGGCGTTGCCGTCCTGGTTGTGGCCGGTCGTGCGGCAAGTGACTATGCCGGTACCCGGGCGGCTCTGGGACAGGCGGTGGCCGGTGATCTCCGTCTCCGCGTAGAGCGTGTCGCCCACGAAGACCGGGGCGGTGAACCGGATCTCCTCGAATCAGAGGTTGTCAATGGTGAGGCCGCTGGTGCTGCGTACGGTCATCCCACCGACGATGTGGAGGGTGATGCTGCTGCACACCAGAGGGCGGCCCCACTCGGTCAGGCTGCTGTACTGGGCGTCGGTATGGATCGGGGCGTCGTTGCCGCCGAGCGTGGTCATCAGGACGTTGTCGGCCTCGGTGACGGTGCGCCCGGGTCGGTGCTCAATGACCATGCCCTCCGGCAGCTCGTGGTAGCCGAGCCCGACCACTTCCCGGTAGCGGCCTTCGGTGATCCGCCGGTACCCCATGGGCATGGGCATGTCGACGGTCACGCGGTCGCCCCGCGTGGCGTGCGGCCGTCCACGCGGGACAGCAGGGCTCGGGCGGCTTGGACCATGGGCGGGCCGACCATCTGCTCAGCCACGCGGACGATGCGGCCCCCGGCTTCATCGGCGGCGGCCACGATGGCACGGGCGGCGGCGACTTCCTCATGCGTCGGGGTGAACACCTCGGTGATGACGGGGAGCTGGCACGCGTCGAGCGCGCCCTGATGCGGGCCGTGGCCGACGTGGCGGCCTGCGCCGGATGGTCAGCCCACGACTGCGGGGACTACGCCAGGGCGGCGCAGTTACGCAACGAGGCGCTGCAAGTCCGGGCTCGGGGCCATCGCTCATCAAAGCGCGGGACAGTACGCGCGCGGCGAGCAGCAGACGGCGCAGGCCCTCGAACTCCTCGACAACCGCTTCACCCGGAACCGGGCCTACTACACGGTGCTGCTCGCCGAACTCCAGCTCGCGCAAGGCAACGCGGAACGGGCGGCGGCGACCGTCGCGGAGGTGCCTGTGACCGGAGTGGTGAGCAGCCGTATCACCGCCCGACTCGACCACGTGGCCAAGGCGGCCCGACAGCAGGAAGGAAGCCAGTGACCACGCCCGCCCGACTCGACCTCCGGCCCTACGGACACACGGACGCCCCCGGCATCCGGGAACTCCTCCTCGACGTTCATGACGAGGTGTACGAGGGTGTGGACGACCCGCTCGCCGGGCGGGACGCCTTCGCCAAGTTCGTCAACCACTGGTCCGCGCACCCCGGCTTCGCCTGTGTCGTCGCGTACGACGAGGGTCAACCCGTCGGGTACGCGTACGGGGCACCCCTGGGCCCGAGCACGACCTGGTGGGCCAAGGTGTCCCCAAGCCTGCCGGAGGCGTTCACCGCCGAGACCGGGGCGCGGACCTTCGCCTTGTCGGAGCTGATGGTGCGGGTTCCGTGGCGCGGCACGGGAGCCTCCCGCCAGATCCATGATGCGCTGCTGGAAGGCAGGCCGGAGCAGAGGGTGACGCTGCTGGTGCACAAGGAGCACGGCAAGGTGCGTGCCCTGTATGAGGGGTGGGGGTACCGGGCAGTCGGTGAGACTGTGCCGTTCGACGGTGCCCCGGAGCTGTGCGCCATGGTGCTGGATCTGCGCTCGGAGAACTGAGCGGCCCGAGAGGTGGCGCCCGCCCGGAAGGGCGGGCGCGGGGGATCTCCGCCGCGGAGCGATGGAGGGGGTGGGCCGGGGCGGGGCCGCGGTCAGGCGTCGTCCGGGCCTCCGGCCGGGGCGTCGTGCCAGCGGGGGTCCGTCTCCCACTCGGCGTTCCGTTCGCGGGCCGTTTCCATCGCGTGGGTGGCCTCCTCATGGGTGGCATAGGGGCCCATGCGGTCCTTGCCGGGACAGTCGGGGCCCTCCTCGACCTTCTTGTGTTCCAGGCAGTAGAACCACTCGCCGGGATTGCCGACCGTGCGCCGCTTGAACAGGGGCATGACTCGAGCTCCTCTCACCGACCGATCGCATCCGATTCGCATCCGATCGCCACCGACATGGTCCCCCACAGCCGCTGGTTAAACTCGCTGGCATGTCTGGCCAGTCACTGCTCGCACCGGGGAAGCTCTCCCCCACCCGCTTCGTCCCCGGAAACATCCGCCGACCCGAGTACGTGGGCAAGCCCGCCCCGACTCCGTACACCGGACCGGAGGTGCAGACGCCCGAAACGATCGAGGCGATGCGGATCGCCGGCCGGATCGCGGCGCGGGCGATGGCCGAGGCCGCGAAGCACATCGCGCCCGGGGTCACCACGGACGAGCTGGACCGGGTCGCCCACGAATACATGTGCGACCACGGCGCCTATCCGTCGACCCTCGGCTACCGCGGGTTCCCCAAGTCGCTGTGCACGTCGATCAACGAGGTCATCTGCCACGGCATCCCGGACTCGACCGTGCTGCGCGACGGCGACATCGTCAATCTGGATGTCACCGCTTACATCGGTGGCGTCCACGGCGACAACAACGCCACCTACCTCGTCGGGGACGTGGATGAGGAGTCGTCGCTTCTCGTCGAACGGACCCGGGAGTCCCTCGCCCGCGCCATCAAGGCCGTCAAGCCCGGTCGGCAGATCAACATCATCGGGCGGGTCATCGAGTCGTACGCGAAACGGTTCGGCTACGGGGTCGTGCGCGACTTCACGGGGCACGGGATCAACTCGTCGTTCCACTCGGGGCTGATCATCCCGCACTACGACTCCCCGCACGCGACGACCGTGATCCAGCCGGGGATGACGTTCACGATCGAGCCGATGCTCACGCTCGGGACGCACGACTACGACATGTGGGACGACGGCTGGACGGTCGTGACCAAGGACCGCAAGCGCACCGCCCAGTTCGAGCACACGCTGGTCGTGACGGAGACGGGCACGGAAATCCTCACGCTGCCGTAGCCCCGCCTCACCTGCCCCCTTTGCCCGCCCTCCGGTTCCCTCCGGACGGCGGGCCTTTTCATGCCGTTCCAGGTGAGCTTGATCGGGGTCCGGGGTACCGTTTTACCGACAGGGGGTCGGGAACCTGTCGACTTAGGTAAGCCTAACCATAGAAAATATGGGCAGGTTCTCGTCATTCCTCTTCGGCACCGGAGGCCTTCATGAACGCGTCGGGCACGTCAGACACGGCAGTCACGGCGTTCTCCACGATCATCCGCACCGCGTCCCACGAGCAGCACACGGAGGCGGAGACCACGACGTTCATGGGCGACATGCTGGGCGGCAAACTCGGCGTCGACGCCTACGCGCGCTACACCGAGCAGCTGTGGTTCGTGTACGAGGCACTGGAGAGCGGCGCGCGGGCGCTGGCCGACGACCCGGTCGCCGGGCCGTTCATCCAGCCCGAGCTGATGCGGCTGGCAGCGCTGGAGCGGGACCTGAGGCATCTGCGCGGCCCGGACTGGCGGTCGACGCTCTCCGCGCTGCCGGCGACCGAGGCGTACGCGGCGCGGGTCGCCGAGTGCGCGCGCACCTGGCCCGGCGGCTATGTGGCCCACCACTACACGCGCTACCTCGGCGACCTCTCGGGCGGCCAGATCATCCGCGACCGGGCCGAGAAGACCTGGGGCTTCACCAGGAAGGGCGACGGGGTCCGCTTCTACGTCTTCGAGGACATCGCCAACCCGGCCGCGTTCAAGCGGGGTTACCGCGAACTGCTGGACCGGGTGCGGGCCGACGACCTGGAGAAGCAGCGCATCGTGAGCGAGTGCAAGCGGGCGTTCACGCTGAACACGGCCGTGTTCCGGGCGCTGGGCGAGGAATTCCCCCTCAGCGCGTGAGCCCCGTGAGTCCCGTGAGCCCATGGCCGGGCTCCCGCATGAGCCCATGGCCGGGCTCCGGCTGGCGCTCCAGGAACACCCGGCCGCCGACCTCCACCCACCCGTGCGGTTGCGGAGCCGTGAGGATCTGTGAGCCCGTGCCCTGGACGATGTTCAGGGCACGGCCCAGTCGCGCGGTCAGCTGCAGCGCGGCCGCGCCGGTGGCCTCGTCCTCGTCGATGCCGTCGTCGCGGCCGGGAAAGGCCCGCGCGCGGATACGACCCGCCGCCTCGTCCTCCCAGGCCCAGGCATAGATCCCCCCCCAGACTCCGTCCGGGGGCACCCCCATCTCGCTTCGCTCGCCGGGCGGCGGCACCTCCAGGTCGTCGACCTCGGCGGAGGAGGCGTACTGGCGGAACGTGCGCGGCGGGGCCCACTCCGGCAGGGCCTCGATCCAGCTGAACTCCCCGTCCAGCCGGGCCCCGGCCACACCGGCCTCGGTGACCAGTTCGGGCACGTCGAGCAGCCAGGCGGCGCCGACGCAGGGGTGGCCGGCGAAGGGCAGGCGCAGGGTGGGGGTGTAGATGTCGATGACACCGCGCTCGGGGTCGTCCACGAACACGGTCTCGCTGAAGCCGAGTTCGGCGGCGAAGGCCTGGCGGTCCTCGCGGTCGGGCAGTACGGATCCCTCGCGTACGACGCCCAGTTCGTTGCCGTATCCGCCACCGGGCCCGCAGAACACCCGCAGCACGTCGAAGTCAGTCACTCACGCATTGAAGCATCACGCCGACGGCGTCAGCACAGCCCCGCTCCCCTCGGGAGTGCCGCACCCAAGTAAGGCTAACCTAAGCATTTGCGAGTGCCCGCCCCGGAGAGGAACGACGTGACGGTACTGGAGAAGTCGGCCGAGCCGATGGAGCCGGAGAGAGCCGACGCCCCTCGTCCCACCACCCCCCGACGCCGCCGCGCCCCCTACCTCCTCACCACCGGTCTCGTCGTCGCCCTCCTCCTCCTGATCCCCGTAGCCGGGGGACTCGGGGCTTACCCCATCCCCACCGGTGACGTGATCTCCTCCGTCGCCCACCGAATCGGGCTCGGCGGGGCGGAACTCGAACGCGTTCCCGAGTCGGTGTTGTGGAACGTGCGGTTCCCGCGGATCGTGCTGGCGCTGCTGATCGGCGCCTCGCTCGGGTGCGCGGGCGCGCTGATGCAGGGGATCTTCGGGAACCCGCTGGCCGAGCCGAGCGTCATCGGCGTCTCGCTGGGCGCGGCGGTGGGCGCGGTCGCGGCGATCGCGTTCGGGCTCACGTTCCTCGGGAACTGGACGGTCTCGGTGTTCGCGTTCGTCGCGGGTCTCATCACCGTGTTCGTCGTGTACGGGATGTCGCGGTCGGGCGGCCGTACGGAGGTCGTGACGCTGATCCTCACCGGTATCGCGGTGAACGCGTTCGCGGGTGCCACGATCGGGCTGTTCATCTTCCTGGCGGAGGACACCGCGGCCGTCAACCAGATCACCTTCTGGCAGTTGGGCTCGCTCGCCCAGTCGACCTGGCCGAAGGTGCTGGCCGTGCTGCCGTGCGCCCTGCTGGGGCTGGCCATCGCACCCTTCTACGCCCGCAAACTGGACCTCCTGGCCCTGGGTGAGCGTCCGGCGCGGCATCTCGGTGTGGACGTGGAGCGGCTGCGGGTCGTGCTGATCCTGGTCGTCGCGCTGCTGACCGCCGCCGCGGTGAGCGTGTCGGGGGTCATCGGCTTCATCGGTCTCGTCATTCCGCATCTGTTGCGCATGGCGGCCGGGCCGGGGCACCGGTTCCTGATCCCGGGCAGCGCGCTCGGCGGTGCGGTGGTGCTGCTGGCGGCGGACCTCGCGGCCCGGACGATCGTCGAGCCGGCCGAGTTGCCGCTCGGGGTGCTCACCGCGCTCATCGGCAGCCCGTTCTTCTTCTGGCTGCTCCGCAGGACCCGCCGCAAGCAAGGGGGTTGGGCATGAAGACTGGTCTGAGGGATGTACTGACAGGGTGGCGGTTCGGGGCGGCCGGGCCCACTCCCCCGCCCCCGTCCGCCCCCGGCGACGTACTGGCCGAGGCGGAGGGGCTACGGGTCCGGCTCGGGTCCCGTGAGGTCCTGCGCGGTGTCGACGTCGTCGCCCGTGCGGGTGAGGTGCTCGCCCTGGTCGGTCCCAACGGGGCGGGAAAGTCGACCCTGTTGGGCGCCCTGGCCGCCGATCTGCCGGCCGACGGCGGGGTCGTACGCGTCCACGGGCGCCCGGTGGACGAGTGGTCCGCTCCCGAACTCGCCCTGCGGCGGGCGGTGTTGCCCCAGTCGACGGCCCTGTCGTTCCCGTTCACGGTCGAGGAGGTCGTACGGATGGGGCGGGCGCCCTGGGCGCGGCAGCCGGGGGCGTACGAGGCGGAGGACCCCGGCGACACGGACGACGCCGCGGTGGCGGAGGCGATGGCCGTCACGGAGGTCACCGGATTCGCCGCCCGGCCCTTCTCCGCGCTCAGCGGCGGCGAGCGCGCCCGGGTGGCGCTGGCGCGGGTGCTCGCCCAGCGGGCGCCGCTGCTGATGCTCGACGAGCCGACCGCCGCGCTGGACCTGCGCCATCAGGAGCTGGTACTGCGGGTGTGCCGGGAGCGGGCGCGGGCCGGGGACGCCGTGGTGGTCGTCCTGCACGACCTCGGACTCGCGGCGGCGTACGCGGACCGGGTGGCGATCCTGCGCGACGGGCTGATCGCGGCGGACGGGCCGCCGGCCGAGGTGTTCGAGGGCGGGCTGCTGTCAGAGGTGTACCGGCAGCCGGTCGAGGTGTTCCCGCATCCGAGGACGGGCGATGTCCTGATTACACCGAAGCGGGGTTGACTGGGGCCGACTTCCTGCCCGACCCGACCGTCCTCCAAGTCACGGTCTGGCTCCTGTATCTGATCCCGACGCTCGCGCTGCTCCTCGCCCCGGTAGGGTTCGCCTCCGGGAAGGGGAAGGTGAAGATTCCTGATGAGCAGGGTTCGCGGGGTTCGGAGCCCACGAAGGCTTCGTGAGGTTCGGCCGGTTCGTACGCGCGGGAGGTTCCTCGGACTGCGTTCGTACGGCCGTGGCGCGCTGTTGGTCACGGCGGTGACGGCGCTGTCGTTGACGGCGAGCGGGTGCGTGGTGGTCCGTGGCGACCTGGAGATCGTCGCCACGGCGACGCAGTCGGAGGCCGCCGGTGCGCTGAAGGACTTCACCACCGCGTACAACGCGGCGGACAAGGCGTACGACCAGTCCCTGGACGCCGACCGGGTGACCGGTGCCCTCGCCGACATCGACGGCGGCAAGCTCCGCTCCGGCGCGAAGATCAACCCGAGCGGCAACCCCGACCATGTGCCGCTGGAGTTGACGGACGTCAAGTACACGATCCCGGAGAAGGCGGCGTGGCCGCGCTGGTTCGTGGCCGACGCCGCCGCCAACAAGGGCAATTCCGGGGACCGTTGGGTGTTCGTGTTCACCCGGGACGGGCTGGACGATCTGTGGGAGGTGTCGTTCCTCACGATCGTCGCCGCGGACCAGATGCCCGAGTTCCAGAAGGACGAGGACGGCTTCGCCCAGGTGGTCGCACCCGACGACCCCGCTCTCGCCGTCGCGCCCGCTCAGCTGCCCGACCGGTACGCGACGTATCTGAAGGAGGACAGCGCCGTCTTCGCGGACGGGCCGTACACCTCCGAGGAGCGCGCGGAGCGCCGGCAGAACGCGGAACGGCCGGGCATCGTACGCCAGTACATCGACGAGCCCCTGACCAACGGCGACTACGCGCCGGTCGGGCTGCGCACCAAGGACGGCGGGGCGCTGGTCTTCTTCACCACCCGCCACTACCAGAAGCAGACAGCCGCACAGGGCGTCGACATCCCCGTCAACGACGTGGCCGTCAAGGCGCTGATGGCGGGCGAGCCCAAGGAGTCGCTGACGCTGGAGTTCGTCTCCAACCAGGCGGTGCTCGATCCGGCGAGTACGGCGGCGGACCAGCAGGTGAAGTTCCTGAGCCAGGTGGGCGGGCTGACGGGCGCGAAGGGCGAATAGCTCCTGGGAGGGAGCTCTCAACCGTGCAGGGGCCAGGCCGTGTTCGTGTGGTCCCGGTCCCGCTCCTCGCCCGCGTGCCGGGCGCATTCGTCGGTGAGGATCTCCAGGAGGGTCAGCGGGTCCGGCAGCGGGTGCTCGGGGCCCCGTACCCAGTGGACGGCGAGGTCACCGGGGAGCCGGGCCGGCGGTACGAGGACGTACGAACCGCGGCAGTGCCAACGCAGGCCCGGATGCTCGTCCATGGTCTCTGGGTGGCAGTCCAGCTCGCAGGGCCACCACTCGTCCTCGTCCTCGGGCGTACCGCGGGTGAGGGTGAAGAAGAGGAGCCGTCCGTCGTCGGACTCGGACTCCGACTCGGCTACGGGGCCCACCTCGATGCCGGAGGCGAGCAGCCGCTCCAGGGCCTGACGTCCCGCGCTGAGCGGAACGTCGAGTACGTCGTGGACCATGCCGGTCGCGGTGATGAAGTTGGCCTGCGGCTGATGCCGGGCCCAGCGCTCGATCTGGGCGCGGTCGGTGGTGGACTGGGTCTGCCACGCGAATGACACCGGGTGCCGGGCGGGGGTGGGACAGCCGACGCGGTCACAGGAACACCGGTAGCCCGAGGGGTACGCGGCGGGCGCGAGCGGGAGTCCGGCAGCGGCGGCGGCGAGCAGCAGCGTCTCACGGCCGGCGTCGTCGGCGGTCTCCGGGAGCGGGCGGCCTGTGCGGCGGGCACGCAGCCATTCGGAGATCCTGCCCTGCCGACCGGTCCGGCCGCCGAACGTCGCGCTCATCTGTCCCCTCGCCTCGCTGTGGTGCGGACAGCATGCCTCATGGTCCCACCATCCTGCGCTCCGGGTGGCCGGAGCGCCCATCCGGGGTAGGTGGGGCCATGCCGGAGCGGGACAGGGATGGTGGGCTATTGCATGCTTTGGCGGGATTTTCCGTCCACCGCCGAGTACCCTCTGGTCGCTTTGGTCACACTTGCGCGGGCCCGCTGGGACCGACTCCGGGGCTCATCGGGGCGCGAGGCCGTGCAGGGCGTAGTCGACGAGGGTGTCCGTGTAGTCGTACGAGATGGGGCCGGTCCGCTGGAGCCAGCGCTGGGCCAGGGGTGAGACGAAGAGTTCGAGGGCGATGCGGGGGTCGATGTCCGGGCGTACGGCGCCCGTTTCCTGCGCGGACTTCAACCGCTGGACGTAGAGCTGGAGTTGGGGTTCAAGGAGCTTGGCGACGAACTCCTCGGTGAGCCGCGCGTCGACGACGCCGGCGGCGGCGAGGGCGCGGGAGGGGGCCTCGAACTTCGGATCGAGGAGCTCGTCGACGGTGGCACGCAGGACGTTCTTGAGGTCGGCCGCGAGGTCGCCGGTGTCCGGGATCGCGTACTCCTCGGGCTCCTGCCCCGGTACGGCGACCGCCTCCGCCGCCTGCTCCTGCAGATCGAGGAACGCCTCCAACAGCACGTCCGCCTTGGACGACCACCACCGGTAGATCGTCTGCTTGCCGACGCCCGCGCGGGCCGCGATGCCCTCGATGGTCGCCTTCTGGTAGCCGGCCTCGCTGACGAGGGAGAGGGCGGCGTCGTAGATGGCGCGGCGGGACTTCTCGCTGCGGCGGGTGGAGTCGGGGGCGGTCTTTTTGGCCATGCCCCGAATTTATCAGTTGACAAGACGGTCCGTCTCGCCTGACAGTGGGGAGGCCGAATTACGAGACGAACCGTATCGTCACGGGAGGAGACTTCCCATGTCCCGAGGTGGAGCCGGAAACATGCTGGGAGTGGGCGGCGCCCGCAAGAACCTCGGCCGCAAGGCCCTGCGCGGCGGCGACCCGAACGGCCGCGTCGGCGGCGGCCTCGACCCCCAGGCTCAGAAGCGCGAACTACTGCGCAAACTCCAGGAGAAACGACAGCAAGGGCGTACGACCACGGGAGGCACGACCGGCGAGACGTCTTGAACGGACCTGCCGGTCTACTCGTCCAGTTCCAGTACGCCCACCGTCTGGCCGCCGCTGGTCTCGCCCGTCAGGCGGAAGCCGAGGCCGAGGTAGAAGCGTTCCGGGCCGTCGGGGCCGGGGTGCCAGGTGACGAAGAGTCGGTTGCCGCCGCGGCGGCGGATCTCGGCGGCGACGGATTCCACGGCGAAACGGCCGTACCCCCGGCCCTGTTCGTCGGCGGCGATGCTGAGCCGCCACAGCCCGGAACGGATGTCGGTGCCGCTGCCGTCGCCCTTCCAGTCGATGTCGAGGAAGGCCATGAGGAAGCCGACGGCGCGGTCGCCGTCCCGGATGAGGCGGGGCCAGGCGACGCCGGGGCGGACGTACGCCTCGGCGAGGGACTGCGCGACCGGTTCGACCAGATGTTCCTGGTCGGGGCGGATGCGGACGTCGAGCGCGGTGTCGAGGTTGGCGGGGGTTATCTCTTCGAGGTACGGCGTGGTGGACATACCTGATCACATATCGGGTGCCGGGGTGGTCTGCGCAACCGGTTTTCAGGCGTGCTCGGCCGGCGGCCAGGCATCGCCCCAGTCCGCGTCCCGGGCCGCCTTGTAGAGGAGGCCATGACGCTTGGTGACCGTGGTACGGGCGAGCGCGGGTCCCACGGTGTCGTCGATGCCCTCGCAGAGGTCGAGCAGGACCTGGCCCTTGCGGATCTGCGGTTTGCGTACGACGCGGGAGGGGGCCGGGGTCGGTGGGAAGCGGGTGGCGGCGACGTAGCTGAACTTCTCGTCCTCGTACGCCAGGGAGCCGCCCTTGATCTGGCGGTGCAGGGAGGAACGGCTGACCCGGGCGGAGAAGTGGCACCAGTCCTCGCCGGGGACTATGGGGCAGGCGGCGCTGTGCGGGCAGGGGGCGGCGATGTGGAAACCGGCGGCGATGAGGCGGTCGCGGGCCTCGATGACGCGGGTGTAGCCGTCGGGGGTGCCGGGCTCGATGATCACGACGGCCTGGGCGGCGGTCGCGGCGGCGTCGACCACGGCGGCGCGGTCGGCGTCGGTCAGCTCGCCGAGAACGTACGAGACGGTGATGAGATCAGTGCTCTCGATCGTGAGCGCCGATCCGATACGAGAGCGCTGCCACTCGGCGGCCTTCAGCTCCGGGTTCGCGGCGGCGATCTCCCGCCCCAGCGCCAGCGCCGGCTCCGCCCAGTCGAGCACCGTCACCGGCCGCCCGCCCGCCCAGGTCGCGTTCACCGCCCAGGTCGCCGCGCCCGTACCGCCCCCGACATCCACATGACTACTGGGCACCCACCCGGGCACCGCCGCCGCGAACGCCTCCAACGCCGAGCACACCGCCCCGAACGTCGCCGGCATCCGATACGCCGCGTACGCCACCACGTCCGACCGGTCCCGCAACACCGGCGCATCCGTCGGCGTCCGCCCCCGATAGTTCACAATCAGCCGCTCCACCGCCTGCACGGCCGCCTTCGGCGGCAGCCCGTCGAGGAGGGCGGCGAGGGCGGCACGGAGGGTGTCGGCGGCGGGAAGGGGGGCGTTCACGTGGTGATTGTATGGGCGACCCGCGACGCCGGAATCAGACCTTCTCCGCCACCACGCGCGGATGGTCGACGAGGAGCATGTCGATGTCCTCCGCGTCGGAGGTCAGGATGGTCACCCGGCCCGGTTGCTGCACCGCGGTCGCGCACAGCATGGCGTCGATGGCGTACTTGTGGCCATGCAGTCCCGCGCCTCGCAGAAGGGCGGCCGCGGACTGTGCGACGGCCTGCGAGACCGGCTCCACCCGGAGCCTCGACAGCGTCCACCTCAGCGCGGCGTCATTGATCCGGGGATGGATGACCTCGACCAGCACCGCGGCGGAGGTGAGCACGGGCAGGTCCGCCGCACGGGCCGCCGTCAGCCACTCGTGCACCTCGCGGTCCCTTTGTACGGCTTTCGCGAGTCCCTCGCTGTCGAGTACCAACGCGCCGCTCACGCGGCCTCCCCCGCGTGAGCCGTACCGCCCGTGAGCCGGGCCCGCTTGGCCGCCACGGCCTCCGGGTCGGCCGGCCCGTGCACTTTGTCGAAGTCCGCGATCAGCTCATCCAGGTTGTCACGCTCTATCTGCCGCTGCGCCGCCCGCTCCAGATAGGCGGACACACCCCGCTTGCCGACCCGCTCACGGATCGCCTGAAGAGTGCCGGCGGTGAGGGTGACGGAGACACCGCTGGTGGGGCCTTCACCCGGAAGGAAGTCGACACTGTCGTCAGCCATGAACCCAGTATGGCATCGAAAATGCCATAACCGCCCGGCCCGCCTTCATGTCCCCCGCACTGCCCGAGCCACCCGCGTCCCCGCCGCCGCCCGGGCCGCGTTGATCGGGTCCCGGCGGCGTGGGTGGACCGCGTTCGTCAGGAGGATCAGGAAGGTTTCCGTCGCGCGGTCCAGGACCAGGGATGTGCCTGTGAAGCCTGTGTGGCCCGCCGCGCCCCTTCCCGCCAACTCGCCCATGAACCAAGGCTGGTCGAGGGTGAAGCCTAGGGCCGGTGGGGTCAGGAGGAGGTCGACGTAGTCGGGGGCGAGGATGCGGGCGGGGCCGTAGGAGCCGCCCGCCAGGAGGGCGCGGCAGAAGACGGCCAGGTCGTGGGCCGTGGAGAAGAGGCCCGCGTGGCCGGCGACGCCGCCGAGGGACCAGGCGTTCTCGTCGTGGACCTCGCCCCGGAGCATGCCGCGGTCGGCCTTGGCCCAGGGGTGGCGTTGGTCCTCCGTGGCCGCCGCGGCCGGGTAGGGGCCGAAGCCCGTGGCCGTCATGCCCAGGGGATGGGTGATGCCGTCGCGGATGAGGACGTCCAGGCCCCGGCCCGTCAGGCGTTCCAGGACGTGCTGGAGGAGCAGGAGGTTCAGGTCGGAGTAGGCGTACGCCGTTCCCGGGGCCGCCACCGGGGTCTCCGCGCGCAGCACCGCCAGGCGGGCGTCCGGCGTCGGGCAGTCGTACAGCGGGAGTTCGGGGCGTAGCCCGGAGGTATGGGTGAGGAGGTTGCGGATGGTGAGGCCGTACGCGGCGGCGCCGGTGAAGTCGGGGAGGTATGCCGCCACCCTGGCGTCGATGCCTAGCGTGCCGCGTTCCAATTGCTGAACCGCCGCGACCGCCGTGAAGAGCTTGGTGAGGGAGGCCAGGTCGAAGGGCGTGGCCGGCGTCGCAGGGGTCCAGGACCCGGGCGGCAGCTCCACGCCCTTGTCCGTGCGCTCGTCGTAGGACTCGTAGCGGACGGCCCAGCCCGCCGCCTCCTCTACGGCTACGAAGGGGCCGCGGCCGGCGAGTACGACGGCGGCGGGGGCGCGCGGGCACTCGCCTTCCGTCAGCGCGCGCACCTCTCGTACGAGATGGCGCAGTTCCTCGGGGTCGAGTCCGGCCCGTTCCGGGGTGTCCGTGCGCAGTCTCGGCGCGCTCAGCTCTCCGCTCCCTCCAGCGTCGTACGCCTGTTCCACGGACGGCACAGTGCCACGAAGCAGGTCGCGGCCACCAGTGTCGCGGTCAGTTGGACGATGGCCATGGGGACGGCTGTGTCCTCGCCCGCGATGCCGACCAGGGGGGACGCTATCGCTCCGATCAGGAAGGACGACGTACCCATCAGGGCCGACGCGGAACCCGCCGCGCGGCGTACCCGCATCAGGGCGAGCGTCTGGGAGTTGGGCAGGGCGATGCCCATCGCGGACATCAGGACGAAGAGGGCCACCGACACCGGGACCAGGCCCACCTCGCCGAAGACGCCCGTGGACATCAGCAGCAGGGCGGTCGCGGAGAGGGTGACGATCGCGAGGCCCACCGCGAACACCTTGTCGAGGCTGACCCGGCCGACCAGGACCTTGCCGTTGATCTGGCCGGCGATGACGAGGCCGACGGAGTTGACGCCGAAGAGCAGGCTGAACGTCTGCGGGGAGGCGCCGTAGATCTCCTGGATCACGAACGGGGAGGCGCTGATGTAGGCGAAGAGGGCGGCGAAGGCGAAGCCGCCGGCGAGGACGTACCCCATGAAGACCCGGTCGGTGAGCAGGCCGCGCATCGCGCCCAGGGTCTCGCGGATGCCGCCGCCGTGCCGGTCGGCGGGGCTGAGCGTCTCGGGCAGCCGCACCCACACGATCGCCATCAGCGCGACGCCGATGACGGTCAGGACGACGAACACGCCCCGCCAGTCGGTGACCCGGAGGATCTGACCGCCGATCAGCGGCGCCAGGATCGGGGCCACCCCGGAGATCAGCATCAGGGTCGAGAAGAAGCGGGCCATCTCGTCGCCGTCGTACAGGTCGCGGACCACGGCCCGCGCGATCACGATGCCTGCCGAGCCGGCGAGGCCCTGAACCAGGCGGAAGGCGATGAGGGTCTCGGCGTTCGGGGCGAGGGCGCACAGCACGGTGGCCAGGATGTAGACGGCGAGGCCGAGGAGGAGGGGGCGTCGGCGGCCCCAGCGGTCGCTCATCGGGCCGATCAGCAGCTGGCCGAGCGCCATGCCGGCGAGGCAGGCGGTGAGGGTGAGCTGAACCGTGGTGGCGGGGGCGTGCAGCGCGTCGGTGACCTCCGGCAGCGCCGGGAGGTACATGTCCATCGCCAGGGGCGGGGTGGCGGTGAGCCCGCCGAGGATGAGGGTGACGAGGAGACCGGTACGGCGGGCGGAGGTGGGGGGTTCGGGGGTGGAGGTCTGCTTCCCGTACGGCGGTTGCACGTGTCCACGGTCGGTTGTCTCGGTGTTGGGCGCGGCCTTCGGCTGTGGTTCGACCGGCGCCGAGCCCGGTATGTGCCCCTCGGGCATGTGCCCCTCCCTCTCAGTTCGGTCCGCCACCTATGCTCTCAGCTCGTACGACGTGGGCGGGGTCACACTTCCGCCCCGTGGGCCGAGAGCAGGGGTACAGGGGTGGCGATGTCGAACGACGGGCGTGTGCGGTGGGGGATTCTGGCGACCGGGGGCATCGCCGCGGCCTTCACGGCCGATCTCGTCGATCTGCCGGACGCCGAGGTCGTGGCCGTGGCCTCGCGGAGCGAGGAGTCGGCGAAGGCGTTCGCGGAGCGGTTCGGGATACCCCGGGCGTACGGGGACTGGCGGGCGCTCGCCGAGGACGAGGACGTGGATGTGGTGTACGTCGCCACGCCGCACTCGGCGCATCGGGCCGCCGCCGGGATGTGTCTGGAGGCGGGGCGGGGTGTGCTGTGCGAGAAGCCGTTCACGCTGAACGTGCGGGAGGCGGAGGAACTCGTCGGGCTGGCGCGGGAGCGTGGGCGGTTCCTGATGGAGGCCATGTGGATGTACTGCAATCCGCTGGTCCGGCGGCTGGTCGAGGTGGTGCGGGACGGCGCGATCGGTGAAGTGCGGACGGTGCAGGCCGACTTCGGGCTCGCCGGCCCCTTCCCGCCGTCGCACCGGCTGCGGGATCCGGCGCAGGGCGGGGGCGCGCTGCTGGACCTTGGTGTGTACCCGGTCTCGTTCGCACAGTTGCTGCTCGGGGAGCCGTCGGATGTCACGGGGAGAGCGGTGCTCTCCGACGAGGGCGTTGATCTCCAGACAGGAGCACTGCTCTCTTGGGAGAGCGGTGCCATCGCTTCGGTGCACTGCTCCATCGTCGGCGGTACGGCGACCTCCGCGTCGGTCACCGGCTCCCAGGGCCGTATCGACATCCCGAACGGCTTCTTCTTCCCGGACCGGTTCGTCCTGCACCGCGACGGCCGCGAGCCGCAGACCGTCACGGCGGACCCGGCGGACGGTCCCCGCAACAGCTTCCGCCACGAGGCCGGCGAGGTCATGCGGGCCCTGCGCGCCGGCGAGACCGAGTCCCCCCTCGTCCCCCTCGACGGCACCCTCGCCGTGATGCGGACGCTCGACGCGATCCGGGACCGCATCGGCGTCCGCTACCCCGGCGAATATCCGGGCGAGCGTCCCGACGAGGACGACCGTCGGGGCGACGACCTGATGACTGTGACTACATGACTACGCCGGTGTGAGCCCCGGCCTGCCCGCCTCCACCGCGAACGACGCCGCCGTGGAGATGCCGGCCCCCGTGGTCGTCACGTACGGGACCGTCTTGAAGTCGACCCGGGCGGACGTGCGGCCGAGGGCGACCGTGACGTACCCCCGACGTCCGTTGTAGAAGCGCATGTGCGGGTTGGCGGTCATGTAGGTGTCCCAGTTGGCGGGCTTGTCGGAGCCGTTGCCGCCGCTGCTGACGGAGGTGGCGACGAGCTCCGTGCCGACCGTCCGGGACGAGCGGTCGTCGAAGTCGCGCTTGAGGTCGTACGCGTAGCCGTTGTGGACGTCGCCCGTGAGGACCATCAGGTTCTCGATACCGGCGGCGTCCGCGCCGGCGAGGAGGCGTTCGCGGGAGGCCGAGTAGCCGTCCCAGGAGTCCATCGACACCTTGTACGTGTCGCTGGTGGAGTTGCGGCGCTGGGAGAAGGTGACCTGCTGCGGGACGACGTTCCAGACGGCGTCGGACTTGGCCCAGCCGTTCAGCAGCCAGCGCTCCTGCGTGGTGCCGGTCATCGTGCGCGACGGGTCCGCCGACTCGGGGCCGGGGACCTGCCAGCCGTCGCCGTACGCCTGGTTGGAGCGGTACTGGCGGGTGTCGAGTATGTCGAACTGGGCGAGGCGGCCCCAGTGGAAGCGGCGGTAGAGCCTCATGTCGGGGCCGGACGGCTTCTGCGGGGTGCGCAGCGGCTGGTTCTCCCAGTACGCGCGGTAGGCGGCGGCGCGGCGCAGCAGGAACTCCTCCGGCGGGACGCTGTTCTCGGGGATGTCGTCCGCGTAGTTGTTCTCGGTCTCGTGGTCGTCCCAGGTGACGACGAAGGGGTGCGCGGCGTGGGCGGCCCGCAGGTCGGGGTCGCTCTTGAAGAGGGCGTACCGCAGGCGGTAGTCCTCCAGGGTGACCGTCTCGCGGTTGAAGACGTCGGGGAGGGTGCGGTCGGTGTACTTGCGGTTGCCGCCGACCGAGTTCACCGCGTACTCGTAGAGGTAGTCCCCGAGGTGGAAAACGATGTCGACGTCGTCCTGCGCGAGGTGCCGGTACGGGGTGTAGTAGCCGTCGGAGTACGCCTGGCAGGAGACGGCGGCGAAGCTGAGCCCGGAGGCCGTCCCGCCCTTGTCGCCGCGTCCGGGGGCGGTGCGCGTACGGCCCGTCTCGCTGATCCAGGTGCCGGTGCGGAAGCGGTAGTAGTACACGCGGCCGGGGTCCAGATAGCCGACCTCGACGTGGACGGTGTGGTGGAACTCGGGGTGGGCGGTGGCGGTGCCGCGTCTGACGATCCGTCGGAAGCTCTCGTCGTGGGCGAGCTCCCAGTGGACGGCGACGCGTTCGGCGGGCAGGCCGCTGTCGGGCTCGTACGGTTTCGGCGCGAGCCGGGTCCACAGGAGTACGGAGGCGGGCAGCGGGTCGCCGGAGGCCACGCCGAGGGTAAAGGGATTCTCGGTGATCCGCGCGGCGTCCAGTGGAGCGGCGGCCGCGGCGCCCGCCGCCGGAAGGTTCGTGGCGAACGCGAGCGCGGCCGCGGCACCGGTGACGGTGAGGAAGCGGCGGCGGTCGAAGTGCCGGGCTGCGGCGCGGAGTTCGGGCGAGTGCTGGGCTGCGGGTGTCATCTGGCCCTCCCCTTACGGTTGTTGTAGGGGGCGTCTTGAAAGTCCTGCACAGCAGCCACGGCGCCCGGCACGCACCCTCGGCACGCCGAGGGCACGCACCGAACACCGCGGGCACCGCACAGGACTTTCAAGACGCCCCCTGCATTGGAGTGGCCAGGGTCGACGATCTTCTGTCGCGTACACAACAGCAGGGTGTCGGTCGGATGAGTTCCGGATGGCGGGCCTCGTCTGCCCGGCCCGATGCAGCCCCTCCCCTACGCTGCGAGCCCATGACGACCATGCGAACGAAGATCGCGATCGTGACAGGTGCGGGCTCCGGTATCGGGCGTGCCGTGGCCGTGGAGCTGCTGCGCAGCGGCTGGGCGGTGGCGTTGGCGGGACGCCGGGAGGACAAGCTCGCCGAGACCGTGGCCGAGGCGGGGACCGGGGCGGCGGAGGCGCCGTGCGTCCGTACGGACGTCTCACAGCCCGACGACGTGGCGGCGCTCTTCGCCGCCGTACGGGACCGGTTCGGGCGGCTCGACCTGCTGTTCAACAACGCGGGCACGTTCGGCCCGGGCGGGGTACCGGTCGAGGAGTTGCCGTACGACGCCTGGCGTCATGTCGTGGACACCAACCTCAACGGAGCGTTCCTGTGCGCGCAGGCGGCGTACCGGCAGATGAAGGAGCAGGACCCGCAGGGCGGCCGGATCATCAACAACGGCTCCATCTCCGCCCACACGCCCCGCCCGCACTCCGTCGCCTACACCGCCACCAAGCACGCCCTCACGGGCCTGACCAAGTCACTCTCCCTGGACGGCCGGCCGTACAACATCGCGGTCGGCCAGATCGACATCGGCAATGCGGCGACCGACATGACCGAGCGGATGCGGAAGGGAGTGCTCCAGGCGAACGGGCAGCTGATGCCCGAGCCCGTGATGGACGTCGCCGATGTGGCCCGTACGGTGCGGCACATGGCGGAGCTGCCATTGGAGGCGAACGTGCAGTTCGCGACGCTCATGGCGACGACGATGCCGTACGTGGGGCGGGGCTGAGGCACGGCCCCGGAGCCCGGTGATCGGCGCTTGAGTGGGGTCGAGGACCAGCACGGTAGCTGACGCTCCGTTTCGAGTCCCCGCCCTTCCTCGGACATCGCCACGATCCTGGCTTCCCTGGTCGATCGGGGAATCGCGCAGGGGGCCCGCACCATCGACGACCTCGCCCGTCAGGCATCGGCGCCCGGCCCGGCGGCCACGGCGAAGGCGAAGCTGCCCAAGTGCCTCGGCACGTTCCGCCATGTGGCCGGCACGGTCACTCTCCAGGAGTCCAAGAAGTACACGACCAGGCGGCCGTGGCCTGCCTGGCGCTGCCCCAAGAACCGGGCCTACAGGCTTCCCCTCGGCGAACACCCAGGGGACAGCACGCACCGGAACGGCCGGTGAGTCAGAGCGCCGCGAACGCGAGGAACGTGGCCCAGGCGCCGGGTTTCACGGTCAGCGCGGGGCGGGCCGAGTCCTTGGTCCTCCGGCAAGACCGTGTGGGCGCAACGGCTCGGCCGTGCGGCCGCTGTATAGGGTGATCGTGCGATTCGGTGAGGGGAGTCCAGGGTGGGGCAGCCGTTGAGCATCGCGGTGGCGCAGCCGAGGTGCGCGGCATACGACGTGACGGCCAATGCGGTGGCGCACGCGGAGGCGGTTCGGGTGGCGGATGCGCGGGTGGTGGTGTTCCCCGAGATGTCGCTGACGGGATACGAGCTGGACGCGGCGCCGGTCTCCCCGGACGATGCGCGGCTGGCTCCGATCGTCGCCGCATGCGCCGAGACCGGGACGCTGGCCCTGGTCGGCGCACCTGTGCCGGGTCCGCGCATCGGCGTCCTGGCTGTGGACGGAGACGGCGCGCGCGTGGCCTACGGAAAGGTCTACCTGCACGGCAGCGAGGCCGCCCGCTTCGTGCCCGGCGAGCCCGCCGTGATCGAGGTGGACGGGTGGCGGCTGGGGCTTGCCGTCTGCCGCGACACAGGTATCCCCGAGCACGCCGCGAAGACGGCCGCGCTGGGCATCGACGGCTACGTGGCCGGCGTTGTCCACGCCGATCACGAGGCTGAGCTTCACGGTGAGCGCGCCCGCCGGGTCGCCGCCGACCACGGCGTGTGGGTCGCCACGGCGGCTTTCGCGGGTCCGACCGGCGGCGGCTTCGACCGCACGTCCGGCCGTTCGGGGATCTGGTCCGCCGACGGGGAGCTGATCGCCGAGGCGAGCGCCGCCCCCGATGAGATCGCGCGGGCGGTCTTCGCTCGGTGATGCCGAGACCCGAGTCCGAGCGGCTGCGGGAGTCGCTCAGGGCGGGCCGTCGCGGGCGCGATACACGTGCGGGCCGTCGCGGGCGCATCAATTGGCAGCTGAGTCTCACCATGACGTCCCATTACGGCGCGTTCACGGCGTATCGGTGGGACGAATCCGCCAATCGCTCACATCAGTTACTGGGCAGCCGCCGTGGCCTCGGTCCGGCGGGGCAGCTACTCAACTTGCACAAACGGAGGTCGTCGCTCCGGGCCATTCGAGCACGTGGCAGGCATATGCTCATGACTCGCCTCCACGAGAGCTTCACACTTGGAGGCGGCGGCTTCCGCGGCCAACCCGAGGGGGGAGGTGGCAGCCGTTCCGCGATCCGGATGGGGGCGGACCTCGCGTGGGACCGCGAGGTAAGCACCGGGCGCGGGACGGCTGCCCGCCGTACTGCTTCTTCTCCGGACGGTATCCAAGCGGGACTTCCTGGCCGCCGGGTGCGTGAGTTCGGCACGCTGAAGGCGCTGGGCCGGCCGAGCCGCAAGGTCACCCGGCAGGTCGTGGGCGAGTCGATCGTGAACGGTCTGATCGGCGGTGCCCTCGGTATCGCGCTGGGCCTCGCCGCCGCGTACACCGTGACCGCGATCAGCCCGACCCTCAAGGCTGAGCTGGGCAACACCGGCGGGGGGTATGGGCGGTGGCGCCCCCGGTCATCAGGCTCCGACGCCCTGGAGATCACGCTGTCCGCGCCCGTCTCCCCGTCCGCCATCGCGCTCGCGGCGGGCCTCGCCATCGCCGGCGGTCTGATCGCCGGGGCCATGGGCGGCCGGCGGGACTCCCGGATGCGGCCCGCGGACGCGCTGCGCAGTGTGTCGTAGCCCCGCCGGACCTCCAACCTCCTTAAGGACGAACCCATGTACAAGCACCGGCGTCACCAAGCGCTACAAGCGGGGCAAGGAGACGGTCGAGGCGCGCGCCCCGGCTCGCCACGATCAAGGCGGGGCAGTTGACGCTCACGGAGCAGGAACAGGAGGAGTACGCCTCCTGGCCCAGGTTCAGCGAGGGCCGTTCACCGCCCCAGGATCCGGTCGACCTCGGCCATCTGGTCCCCGGTGAGCGGCCCCTTCGCGAGGGCGCCCGCGTTCTCCTCGGCCTGGGCGACCGAGCGGAAGCCGGGGATGGGGACGGTGTGCGGGCTGCGGGCCCAGATCCAGGAGAGGGCGCCCTGCGCGAGCGTACGGCCGTCGCTGGTGAGGATCTCGCGCAGCGCCTCGACCCGGCCGAGCCACTCCGGGTCGGCGCCGGCGTCCGCGGTGAAGCCCGGCAGCCAGGCGGGCGGAGCGTTGCGGATGTCGCCGGTCTCCAGGGCGCGTCCGGCGGAGTGCCTGCCGGTGAGCAGGCCCATGGCGAGGGGGCTGCGGTTGATGCTGGCCAGGTCCGACTCCGCGCAGAGGGCGAGAAGTTCGGGCGCGTCCTGGAGGATGTTCAGCCGGTGTTGTACGGCCGTGCAGTGCGGCCCCTCGGCGAACACGGCGGCGCGGTCCGGGTCGTCGGTGCTCCACGCGTACGCCCGGATCAGGCCCTCCCGTACGAACTCCTCGCAGACGTCGCGGAGTTGGGCGGCGCGCTCGGGGTCGGCGTCGGAGAGGTGCAGCTGGTAGAGGTCCACGTAGTCCGTGCCCAGGCGGTCCAGGGACGCGGTGAGGGCACGCCGGGCATGGGCCGGGGAGTCGTCGTGGCCGTGGGCGGTGCGGGTGGCCTCGTCGAAGAGGTTGCCCCACTTGGTGGCCACGACGACATCAGCGCGACGCTTGCCGAGGGCGCGGCCGAGCACGCGCTCGCTGTGGCCGGTTCCGTAGGCGTCGGCGGTGTCGAAGAACGTGACGCCGAGGTCGAGTGCGCGGTGGATCGCGCGCACGGACTCGTCGTCGTCGACCTTGCCCCACCCGAGGGGCTGCCCGTCGACCCACCACCACTCGCCGCCGATCGCCCAGCAGCCGAAGCCGAGGGCGCTGACCTGGATGTCGCTGCGGCCGAGGGGCCTCGTGTATGTGTTCGTCTCCATGCCTGGACGTTAAGGGTTGGAGTACACACGAAAGCAAGCTCGGGGACGAGGGTCAGGCCTGGCCCGTCTCGAAGCGGCTGATCCTGCCGTCCTCCGACACCGTGAAGCGCCAGGCGGTGCGCATCTCGCCCCAGGTGTCGTTGCTGTAGCGGGCGATGAGGGCGCGGCCGCCCTTGGACTCGTTCTCGACCTCCATGTGGCCGTGGGAGGAGAAGATCTCCCGGTCGGTCCAGTCGTCGAGGTCGCGGTCGGAGCCGTCGTCCGACATGGTCGCGTCGTCGGCGAGGAGAGCCATGAAGGCGTCGCGGTCGTGGGCGTTCACGGCGTTGACGAAGGCCCGGACGGTCGGGTCACTGAGTTTGGCTGGTGCGATCGTCATGCCGGTCAGCCTCACACCGTTCACGGGTGTACGCCACCGCACGGCCACCCGAACGGCCGCGCGGGCAGGTCGGGCAGGTGTGATCGGTGCGACGGTGGATACGCGGGAGAGGACATTCACACGGGCTGTTCGGGAGTGGAGTGGTCATGACCTCATTCGATCGACGCGATCTGGGACTGCTGCTGCTCCGGCTGGGCGCGGGCGGTGTACTCGCCGCGCACGGGACGCAGAAGCTGTTCGGCTGGTTCGGCGGGGGCGGGATCGAGGGGACCGGCGCCTTCATGGAGTCCGTCGGGTACTCCCCCGGCAAGGCGAGCGCCACCGCGGCCGGGCTGGCCGAGACGGGCGGCGGCACCCTGCTCGCCCTCGGGCTCGCGACGCCCGGGGCCGGTGCCGCCGCGGCGGGCGCCATGGCCGGCGCGGCCGCGGTGCACACCCCCAACGGCTTCTTCAACGCGAGCGGCGGCTACGAGTACGCCGCGACCCTCGGCCTCGCCGCCGCCGGCCTCGCGATCGCCGGGCCCGGCCGGCTCTCCCTAGACCACGCGCTCCACCACGTCGTCGACCGGGGCTGGATGGTCCCCGTGGCGCTCGCCGGTACGGCCGCGGTCACGTCGCTGGTCGTGGGGGCGCGGATCAAGCGGATGCGGAAGGAGAAGGAGGGGGAGCAGGACCCGTTGTTCGAGGAGTAAGTGCCCATTGTCGTACGGGCTTCAAGGAGTGATCGCCTATTGTCATAGGGGCGTGGCAGGCTGCGCCTCATGAGTGATCAGCACGCCGAACTCGCCGAACCCACAGCACCCGCCGCCTCCGACTCCCCCGACCCCGACGACCTCTGGCAGTCCATCACCCTTCTCCACGCCTGGCTGGAGGCCGACCAACCGCACGGCGGCCAAGAGGGCCTGCTCCTGCGGACGTTGAAGCTCCAGGAGGAGGTCGGCGAAGTCGCCCAGGCGGTGATCGGCGCGACCGGGCAGAACCCGCGCAAGGGGACGACCCACACGTGGGACGACGTCCAGTCGGAGCTGTGCGACGTGGTCATCACGGCGCTCGTGGCGCTGCGCACCCTCACCCCGGACGCCCACGCGGTCTTCACGACCCACCTGGCCGGGGTGACCGAACGCTCGCTGGGGTCCCGCCGTGGCTGACAACGCGTTCTGGATCGCCTCGCTGACCGCCGGCACCGCCGTGCTCGCCAGCTGGGTGACCAGTCGGGGGACGGCGCGGGCGGCGCGAATACAGGCGGACACCACGACCAGCGCCCAGAGGGTGGAGCGGCTCCGGGAGGCGCGGCGCACGGCGTACGCGGAGTTCATCGAGCAGGCGCAGCGGCTGAACGATGTGCACTGGAAGGTGTCCGACGTGGTCCGGGGCGCCGAGGGCGGGCTCGGGCCTGAGCACATCGAGGAGTTGCGGCGGTTGCGCGACCGGCAGCGGGACGAGTACAGCACCCTGCGGCACCGTACGTGGATCGTCTCGCTGGAGGGGCCCGACGAGGTCGCCGAACTCGCCAACACCGCCCGGCGGTCGACGAGCCCGTTCCACAAGGCGATCGAGGCGATGATCGACAACGACACCGGCGCCGTCGCCCGCTTCGACGCCTGCTACGAGCCCTTCTGGCAGGCGCTGCAGAACTTCATCAAGGCCTCCCGCGACACCCTGCACACCATGTAGGCCGGGCCCCGGTCATACCCCGGGGTGACCCCGAGGTCGCCTCGTACTGCGTTCTGAGTACCGGGGATTGTCGGCAGCCGCACGACGACGGGACGGGGGCCGGAACGGAAGCCTGGGCGGGTATCCGGAACGACCGACCGGGTATCCGAGACTCTGAGAGCAGTGCACCGTGCCCTGCGAGGGCACGGTGCACTGGCGTTGCTCGGTTTTCGCTGACCCTGCTCCTTTACTCCTTGTAGAAGGTCGCGTCCTGCCGGTCGAGGGTCGTGCTGACCGGCTGGGTGTAGAGCAGGTTGTTGAAGTGGCGGATGTAGCGGCCGGGGAAGTTGTACGACTCGTACGAGAATCCGGCGGCGGAGTCGGCGAGGCCGGCCCGCTGGTGGAACGAGGCGTCGGCGTCGAACAGTGCCGTGCCGTCGTCCTTCTCCACCCACAGCTCGTTGTTCTTGTGACGGAGGTAGTAGCCGGGGAAGTTCGCCGACTCCAGCGAGACCGTGCCGCTGCCCGCGAGACCGGTGACGATCCGGAACTGCGAGTCGGCGAGGTTGGTGACGTCGGCCTCCAGCTTCGCCCGGTACTCCCAGTGCCGGATGAACTTGCCCGGGTAGTTGTACGAGGACAGACGGACCGGGGTCACGCCGTCGGCCACCGGGATGCCGAAGTTGGGGGTGCCGTCGGCGTTCCAGTACAGCTTCTGGTAGCGGGTGCGGCGGTTGGGGTCGTTGAGCGGGTCCCCGCTGATGTCCTTGTAGTTGCGGTCGTGGTAGACGAGGATGTCGGACTTTCCGTCCTCGGAGACCGTGAAGGTGTTGTGGCCGGGGCCGTACTGGCCGGTCGCGGCATTGCTCTTGAAGACCGGCGTCGAGGTCTTCGCCCACGAGGCCGGGTTCATGAGGTCCGCGGTGGCGGAGGCGGTCAGCAGGCCGAGGCAGTAGTTGGCGTCGGTGGCGCTGGCCGAGTAGGCCATGAAGACCTTGCCGTTCTTCTGGATGACGGCCGGGCCCTCGTTGACGCGGTGGCCGACGGTCTCCCAGGAGTACTCGGGCTTGGAGATCATGACCGGGCTGCCGCTGATGGTCCACGGGTTGGACATCTTCGCCAGGTAGAGGTTGGTGCCGGTGCCGACCGCCGGGTCGTTCTGGGCCCAGCTCAGGTAGCGGGTGCCGTTGTGAGTGAAGGTGGTGGCGTCCAGCGAGAAGGTGTCCAGCGGCAGGGCTATCCGGCCCTTCTCGGTCCAGGTGCCGGTGATCGGGTTGGCCGCGCTGGTCTCCAGGACGTACGGGCGGATCTTCCAGATGTCGTTGGAGGCGCCGGCCGCGAAGTAGACGTACCACTTGCCGTCGATGAAGTGGATCTCCGGGGCCCAGATGTGGGCGCCCATGTCACCGCTGGCGTGCTTGGTCCAGATCGTGGTCTCCGTGGCCGTGGCGAGGCCCTGGAGGGTGGTGGCCCGGCGCATGACGATCTTGTCGTACGCGGGGACGGTGGCGGTGAAGTAGTAGAAGCCGTCGGTGTGCTTGAAGATGTGCGGGTCGGCCCGCTGGGTGGCTATCGGGTTGGTGAAGGTCACGGCGGGGGACGCGGGCGCGGCGGCCTGGGCGGGGGTGGTCACGGTGGTGAGCACGGCGAGCGCCGCCGCGGCTGCCACCAGGGCACGTCTGACGAGACGTCTCATGTTCTTCTACGGTCCTTCGGGATCAGGCGGTGGTGGGGACGAGGCGCCACTGCTGGCAGTTGTTGTTGAGCCAGGACCACTGGCGTACGTCGGCGCCGTCGGCCGTGCCGCAGTCGGCGACGTCCATGACCTTGCCGGTGGAGGCGTTGACGATCCGCACGTAGTCGCCGCCGAGGTAGACCATGCGGAACTTCTGGCAGTTGTTGTTCAGCCAGGACCACTGCCGGATGTCGGTGCCGTCGGCGGTGGCGCACTCGGCGACGTCGGCGACCTTGCCGGTGGCGACGTTGACGAGTCGGCTGGTGTCGTCGGCCCGGTCCTCGATGCGCCACTTCTGGTTGGCGCCGCCGTTGCAGGTCCACTGGAAGATGTTGGTGCCGTCGGCGGTGTTGCCGCCGTTGACGTCGAGGCACTTGCCGCTGTTGCGGTTGACGATGGTGTACGCGGTGGGCGTCGTCGCGGTCTCACCCGACGGACCCGCCAGTGTCGTACCGAGGGCGACCGGGGTGCCGAAGTTCGGGGTGCCGTCCGCGTTCCAGGTGAACTTCTGGGCGCGGGTCGTACGGCCGTTGTCACAGCCGTCGCTCGCCGCGTCGTTGGCGTGGTAGACGATCCAGTTCTCGGTGCCATCCGGCGAGGTGAAGAACCCGTTGTGGCCGGGCGCGTAGACCCCGTTGGCGTCGTTCCGCTGGAACACGGGGGTCTGCTTCTTCGTCCAGGAGGAGGCGAGGAGCGGGTCGGAGCCGGTCAGTTCCAGCTGGCCGAGCTTGTAGTCCGGACCCCAGCAGGCGCTGGCGGAGTAGATGAGGAACGTACGGCCGTTGCGGTAGAGCGGCTCGGGACCTTCGTTGACCTCACCGCTCTGGGTCTCCCAGCTCAGTGTCGGGCTGGAGATCACGGTGAAGGTGGTGGAGGCCAGAGTGTACGGGTTGCTGAGCGGCGCGATGACGAGGCTCTGCTTGCTGCCGTTCGCGGAACCGCTGCCCACCAGGTACAGCTTGTTGTTGTGCTTGAGCACGCTGGCGTCGATGAACCAGCCGCCCGGGTTCAGGTTCGACCCGGCGAGCATGTTCTTGTAGGTGTACGGCCCCATGGGGTCGGACCCGGCGCTCTCCAGCACATGGGTGCGCTGGTCGTCACAGCAGGCGGATCCGCGCGGCCCGGCGGAGTAGTACAGGTACCACTTGCCGTCGAAGAAGTGGATCTCCGGCGCCCACATGTTCCAGTTGCGGCTGCTGGTGCTGTCCGACCACACCTGCACGCTGGGGGCGGTGCTCAGCCCCGCCAGCGTCGGCGACTTCCGCATGGTCAGTTCACCTGTGAACGACGTCGTCACCAGGTAGTAGTTGCCGTTGTAGTACTCCAGCCACGGGTCGGCCCCCTTCTGGGACTTGACCGGGTTGGTGTACGGCTTGCCGTCGGCAGCGGCGGCGGGCTGCGAGGGCTGAACGACCAGGAGCGACGCGCAGAGGGCCAGCAGCGCTGCGCCCAGCGTCAACAGCTGGCGAGGCGTCGACCAGGCGCGCGGGCGGACGCGAGTGGGGGTGGGGAACACGGATAGTCCCTTCCGGGAGCGGCTCGAAACGACAATGTTCGAAATTGCGAACGTTGTGCGTAACTTCGGCCAGAAGGTAAACGTGGGGCGGGAGGGACGTCAATGGATGCGACACGTTTTATGTCGCGGAAGGGCCGCGGAATAGCATGCGCGGGCCGCCGGGTTGGCGCCTGCATGAGCAAACAGAACCTGGGACGATACGGCATCTTCAGCATCGGGCTGCGTACGGAAGACCCGACGCGGACCGGTGAACTGGCCGAAGCGGCGGCCGAGTTGGAGGAACTGGGGTTCGGAGCGATCTGGCTCGGCGGTAGCACCGGAGTGCACCACGCCGTCCCTCTCGTCGAGGCGACGGCACGGATCACCGTGGCCACGGGCATCCAGAGCATCTGGCAACACGAGGCGGCCGACACCGCCGTACGCTTCGCCGAGTTGGAGGCCGCCCACCCCGGCCGCTTCCTGCTCGGTCTCGGCGTGAGCCACGCCAAGCTGGCGGATCAGTACCGGCGCCCCTACTCGGCGATGGTCGCCTACCTGGACGCCCTGGACACGGCCGGCGTACCCGCCGACCGCCGGGTCCTGGCCGCGCTCGGCCCGAAGATGCTCCGGCTGTCCCGCGACCGGGCGGCCGGCTCCCACCCGTACCTCGTGACCCCGGAACACACGGCCGAGGCCCGCGAGCTCCTGGGCGAAGGGCCGCTACTGGCACCGGAGCTGACGGTCATCCTGGAGTCCGACCCGGCCCGCGCCCGCTCCCTCGCCCGCGCCCACCTCTCCTTCTACCTCGGCCTCCCCAACTACACCGACAACTTCCTCCGCCTCGGCTTCACCGACTCCGACCTCACGGACGGCGGCAGCGACCGCCTGATCGACGCGGTGTACGCCTGGGGCTCCGACGACCGCGTCCGCTCGCGGGTGGACGAGTTCCACGCGGCGGGGGCGGACCATGTGGCCCTGCAGATCATCGACGACCGGGCGGGCGATGTGCTGCCCCGGGGGGAGTGGGGGCGTTTGGCGGAGGTGATGGGCGTGGTTGGGTGAGGGGCGGTTGGAGGGAACCAGCCAACCGCCCCTCACCGTCCTCCTATTCGGTACCCAGAGCGGTGGCGGTGCGGGCCCTGGCGGCCCAGCCGGCGGGCAGGAGCGCACCCAGGGTGGCGATGAGCAGGCCGCCGAGTGCGAGCGGGAGCAGTTCGGCCCCGTGGTAGACGGCGATGACGGAATCGGGGAGGCGGAGCCCCACGCTGTCGCCCATCGCGGGGATGACCCAGCCGTGCAGGGCCACGCCGAGCGGCACGCCCAGAGCGCCCGCGACCAGTCCGGTCACGACGACCGAGGTGATGACCATCGCGACGGTCTGCCGGGGCGTCATGCCGAGCGCCTTGTGGACACTGATCTCCCGGACGCGCTCGCGGGTGTCGAGCAGCACTCCGTTCAGCACGCCGAGCGCGGCCACGGCGACGAGCATCAGCGTGAGGGTCGCGGACAGCGCGTTGAGGGTGACGACCATGTCGCTGCCGCCGTCGAGTCCGCCGGTCCGGGCAGTGGCCCCCAGCGGGGCCAGGTCCTTGTTCAGCGCGTCGACGTAGCTGGTCACGTCGGTGCCCGACGTGACCGCGATGTGATGGCTCGTCTCCGTCAGGTCGGGATGTGCGGCCGTGAGGGTCGAGGCGTCGGTGAAGACCTGCATGCCGTCGTTGCGGGGGTCGAGGACCTCGCCGACGATCCGGATCGTGACCGGCTCGGCCAGGCCGTTCAGGGTGACGGTGTCGCCGGTGCGGGTGCCGGTGGCGGCCAGGAAGGGGGTCGGGACCACGGCCTCGCCGGGCTTGTCGATCCAGCGGCCCGAGACCATCGTGTAGCCGCCCCAGGAGGCGTCACCGGTGAAGGCGATCACGTCGATGGTGCCGGTCAGGCCGGACACGGTCGCCCGTACCGTCGCGGCGCTGTAGTACTTCCCGGTTCCGGCGGCGGCCTCGATGGCCGCGGTGACCGCGGCGGGATCGGCCTTGGGCTGCCTCTCGGGGTTCTCCGGGCCGGGGCCCTGGGGTCCGAAGTCCGGCAAGGGCGCGGGCACGACGGCATCGGCGGCGTCGTGGGCCCTGGCTTTCATCACCTGGCCGAGCGAGGCGCCCATCCCCACGGTGAACGTGACGGCGATGGCGCCGAACAGGATCGCCGTGCCCATGGCCAACGCGCGGGCGGGCCGCGCGAAGGGCCGGGCCAGGCCCAGGGCGACCGGCTGCGGCAACGGCAGCCGTCCGGCCAGGCGGGCCGCCCACCGGCCGCGCCCCGCCGAGGCGGTACGCCCGACGGCGAGCGCATCGACCGTACGCAGCCGGCCGGCCCGCCAGGCACTCGCCCACGCGGTCACCGCCACCAGGCCGAGCACCCCGGCGATCACCGCCAGGTCGACCCAGGGGGCGATGGCCAGGGACGAGGTGCCGTAGACCTCCTCGGTCTCGGCCAGTACGGGGACGGCGAGCAGGTGGCCGGCGAGGACACCGAGGGCCGTGCCGACGGCGGCCGGGATCAGCGCCTGGCCCACGTAGGCCCGCACGACCTGGGCCGGGGTGAAGCCGACGGCCTTGAGGATGCCGATGCGGCGCGTTCCCGTGCCGACGGCCGACGCGACGACGTTGCCGACGATGAGCACCGACATGACCAGGCCCAGGGAGCCGAACGCGATGAGGAACGGGACGTAGAGGGCGGTGTCACGCTCGACGGTCTTCTTGACGGTGAGCCATGACTGTTCGCCGACGGCCGTTCCCGGCGGCAGGGATTCCGTCACGGCCTTGCCGCCCGCGGTGATCTGCGCGGCGGTGCCCGCGTCGGTGAAGCGGTAGAGCATCTGGTAGCCGCCGCTGCCGGGCGCGGTGAGCGTCGGCATCTGGGACGGAACCACCCAGGCGTCAGCGGTCTGCGTGACCGAGCGGGCCACACCGACCACCGTCAGCGTCGGACCGCCGGACAGATCAGGGAAGGTGATCTTCATGCCCAGGGTCGGGAAGAGCGGGGAGTCGGCGGACAGCACGATCTCGCCGGAGCGCGTGGGCCACCGCCCGTCCAGCAGTGCCACCTCGTCCACGTCACGGCCGGGATCGCCCCGGCCGACCACGATCACCGGCCACCCGGGGCCCGCCCCGTCCGACCGCGGGGTGACCGTCGCCGTACGGAACGGCCCGGCCGCACTGCTCACCCCTTCGGCGTCCTTGGTCTTCGACAGCTGCCCGGCACTCACCCTGCCCGCGTCGAACTGCACGGACAGATGCGCGCCGCGCTGCTTGGCGAAGGCGTCGTCGAAGGGCGCGCCGGACACCACGAGCAGCGATCCGCCGAGGACGGAGGCGGCCACCGCCATCATCGTGGCGAGCCCGATCACCAGCGTCTGCACCCGGCGTCGTCCCACCCCCGAGCGCACCACCTTGCCGAGCGCGCTCATCGGGCGCCCTCCGAGGCGACGCCCTCCGAGGCGGCGGCCTGCGAGGCGGCGGCCTGCGAGGCGGCCTGCGACCCGGCGTCTTGCGACCGGACGTCTTCGGTGATCCGGCCGTCGGCGATCCGCACCGTACGGTTCGTGCAGGACCGGGCCAAAGCCAGGTCGTGGGTGACCACGACGATGGTCTGGCCTTCGGCATTGAGGCCGGTGAGCAGCCTGCTGACGTCCTGTCCGGCGGCCGTGTCCAGGGCCCCGGTCGGCTCGTCGGCCAGGAGCAGCGCCGGCCGGTTCATCAACGCCCGGGCCACCGCGACACGTTGCCGCTCGCCGCCGGACAGCCGCCCCGGGTAGGCGCGGGCGTGCCGGTCGATGCCCAGCAGTTCCAGGAGTTCGGCCGTCCGGCGGTCTGCCTCGCCGCGTGCCATACCCGCGAGGCGCGCGGGCAGGACGACATTGTCGGTGACGGTCAGATCGTCGAGCAGGTTGAAGAACTGGAACACCATGCCGATCTTCGACCGCCGGTAGAGCGCCGATCCGGCTTCGCCCAGCCGCTCCACCCGTACCCCGTCCACGGTGACGGTCCCCGTATCGGGCCGGTCCAGGCCCGCGATCAGATTGAGCAGCGTGGACTTGCCGCTGCCGGAAGGGCCGAGGATCGCGACGGCCTCGCCGGGCCGCACGGTCAGCGACACCTCGTGCAGAGCGGGCGGGCCGTCGTCGTATCGGCGGCTCACGTCGCGCAGTTCGATCACCGGCATGGTCATGAAAAGCTCCTTGGTTACGGGCAGTTGGCTGCGTGAACGCTAGGAGCGGGCCCGTCCCGCACGCGTCGCCCGCCCGAACCCCTTGCGGTACCGCGCTGGGACGAGCCCCGGAAACGTCATCCCTGCGATGTAGGCGGGGGATGTACGGGGTGCGGTGGGAATGACCGCCGGGACGGACTCCGTGGGCCCGCGTGGCGGCGACAATGAACCGGTGACGGACGTACGTACGACGCCGGCGCGGCTGCGGGAAGCCGCCCGCCGGACGTTCCGCGACGCCGGGCATCCGAGCGGTCCACCGCTGCGGCCCACCCGGCGCGCCTGGCAGTTCGACGCGCTGGTGGCACTGGCGCTCGGAATCGCCACCGTCCACTACGGCATCGACAACGTCGATGTCGTAGTGGTGCGTGAGATCGCACCCGGCGTGCAGCACGTCATGCCACGCCCGTCCGGCCCCGGCGGCCTGGCCTTCATGGTGACCCTCGCGGTCATCGCCTCGGGTGCCCTGGCGCTGCGCCGCCGCTACCCGCTCGCCGTGCTGTGCGTCGTGACGGCCGCGACACTGGCGACGCCGCAGAACGTCCTGCGGCTGACCTTCTACGCGTTCGTCATCGCCGTCTACAGCGCCGCCGTGTACAGCCCGTACCGGGTGGCGACCCTGGCGGCGCTGCCGGTGTCGGTCGTCCTGGTCGGCACCTCGGGGAACTCGGTGACACCGATCATCCCCAACGAATACGTCGTCCTGCTGATCCTGGTCCCGATGGCCGTGGCCGCCGTGGGCCTGCGTACCTGGAAACTCCGGACCGACGAGGGCCGCGCCCGGCTCTCCGCCCTGGAACGCGAACAGGCCGAGGCGCTGCGCCGGGCCGTCGAGCACGAGCGGGCCAGGATCGCCCGCGAACTGCACGACGTCGTCACGCACAACGTCAGCGTGATGATCATCCAGGCGGGTGCCGCCCGCAAGATCATGAAGACCTCCCCCGAGCAGGCCGGCGAGGCGCTGCTCGCCGTCGAGGCGGGTGGGCGGGCGGCCATGACCGAGCTGCGCCACGTCATGGGACTGCTCACCATGTCCGACGAGGGCGAGGGCACGGACGGGAGTGCGGACCTGGCCGATACGGCGGCGGAGCTGGCCCCGCAGCCCGGCCTGGACCAGCTGGAAACGCTGGTCGGACGGGTCCGGGACACCGGACTGCCCGTCGACCTGACCGTGACCGGCCCGCCGCGTCCCCTCCCGCCCGGCCTGGAACTCGCCGCCTACCGCGTGGTCCAGGAAGCCCTGACCAACACCGTGAAGCACGCGTCCGGCGCCACCGCCGCCGTGACCGTCGAATACGGCCCGGAACGGCTCCGGGTGGAGGTCACCGACACCGGTGGGCAACCGGGCGCGGCCGCCGGAAGCGGCCGGGGCCTGATCGGCCTGCGCGAGCGCCTCGCCGTCTACGACGGAACCCTGAACACCGGCCGACGCCTGACCGGCGGCTACCGTGTGGAGGCCCTGATCCCCTTGGAGGCACCGTGACCGAGCCGCTGCGTGTGCTCCTCGCCGACGACCAGACCCTGGTCCGCACCGGATTCCGGTTGATCCTCGGCGCGGACGGCATCGACGTCGTCGCCGAGGCGACCAACGGAACCGAAGCGGTCGAAGCGGTCCGCCGCACCCGTCCCGACGTGGTCCTGATGGACGTACGGATGCCCGAGATGGACGGCCTGGAGGCCACCCGCCGCATCCTCGCCGGCGCCCCCGGCGAACCCCGCGTCATCATCCTGACGACCTTCGACCTCGACCGATACGTCTACGCGGCGCTGTCCGCCGGGGCCAGTGGCTTCCTCCTCAAGGACGTCACCCCCGAGCAACTGACCGCGGCCGTCCGCACGGTCCGTACCGGCGACGCTCTCCTCGCGCCCGCCATCACCCGCCGCCTCGTGCAGAGGTTCACCCAGCGCGGCAGCGACACCGCCGCCCTCCACCGCGACCTCGCCTCGCTCACCCCGCGCGAACTGGAGGTCCTCGGCCTGCTGGCCCGAGGGCTGAGCAACGCCGAACTCGCCACCCGACTCCACCTGGCCGAGGCGACCGTCAAGACCCACGTCGCCCGCATCCTCGCCAAGCTCGGACTCCGTGACCGTGTCCAGGCCGTCATCGTCGCCTACGAGACAGGGCTGGTCAGCGCCGGCGAACACGAGGCCGCCGAGCGGACGTAGAGGTCAGTCGCCCAACTGCCCGCCCCTGACGGCCGAGACGAAGGAGGCCCAGCCGGTGGTCGGGAACACGAGCACCGGGCCGTGCGGGACCTTGCTGTCGCGTACCGGGATGATGGCGGCGAAGTCGTCGGAGACCTCGACGCAGGCACCACCGTCCGAGTTGCTGTACGAACTCTTGCGCCACGTCACGACGCTCAGGTCGATGGATCGCACGGTACTTCCTCCAACATGCGCAGGACGAACTTCCGCGACTCGGCCGGGGACAGCGCCAGGTCACGAACTGCATCGTAAGCACCTTGCAGCTTCTCAACCGCCGCACTGTCTTCGATGAGGTCGCCGCAGTGTGCGTTCTCCGTATATGCCACCGTACGTCCCTGCGGCAGACGCAGGAACCACACATCGGTGCTATCAAGCCCATACGGGCCAGCGCTGAACGGCAGCACCTGAACGGCAAGGTTGGGGCGCTCCGCCATATCGGACAGATACTCCAACTGCCCCCGCCACTCACGTGTGTTCAGCAGCGCCGTACGCAGGACCGCCTCGGAAACAATGGTCCGGAAGCGGGGCGAATCCTCCCCCTCCAACAACTCCCGCCGCCCCATCCGAGCCTCGACCTGCTGCTCAAGTTCCTTCCCCTTGAGCCCTCCCGCCGCCAACACCTCCCGCGCATACCCCGGCGTCTGCAACAACCCCGGCAGCACACTCACCGCGAAGTGCCACAGGCTCACCGCCTCCGCCTCCAGCGCCATGTACCGCCGGTACCGCTCCCGGAACTGCGTATGGTCCCCGGCGGCCAGCTCCCACAACGCCAGCAGCAGCCCCGGCGTCCCGTAGTGCTGGTCGAGGGCCTGGACGACCTCCGGGCTGCCCAGCGTCTCGCCCTTCTCCATCTTTCCGAACAACGACCAGTCCCAGCCCAGCCGTTCGCCGAGCGCCCGCAGGCTCGTACCGCTCGCGGCGCGCAACGTCCGCAGCTCCTCGGCAAAGCGCTGACGGGGTTCCTGGCTGCGGCCGGTGATGACGCGTCGCTGCGGCATACCGCTCCCTCCGGGACGTTCGCATGACCGATGTGGAACGTGTGGAACGACCTCCGCGCGACGGGGAAGCACAGCCCCGTCCACAGCCAGGTCGCCCATATCCGGACGCATCCTGGTAACGTCCGGACTACGCAGCGTAATTCAGCCAGCGCAACCGGGTCATGGAATCAGCGAAACCGCACCGACAAGGATCCACATGACCCCCACGCCTCACACCTCCCACGCCCCCCACACCCCCAAGATCCAGGAAGCCCTCGACGCCCGGGACGCCCTCGCCACCGCCCTCTCCCGGGCCGGCATCCAACTCCCCGCGATGGACGTCCGCACTCCCTGGGCCGACGACCACGAGGAGAACGACCACAACAGCGAAGCCCGGTACGCCCTCGTCCACCTCGGCGTCTGCTCCGCCCCCGTCGCCCTCCTGCTCGCGGACGTGATCACGAAGGGAGCCGCCGGATGACGGACGACGCCGACGGCACCCCCACCGTCGGCGACACCGTCCACGACACCGCCCGCGACCGCATCGGGCAGGTCATGGGACACGAAGGCCCGTACGTCCAACTCCGTCCACTCTCAGGCGGACGCGAATGGGACGCCGACCCGAAACGCCTCCGCCCCCTCACCCCGTCCGAGCTGCTCAGCGCCCTCGTCGCCGAAGCGAACGCCCGCAGCAGACAGCCGAGATGACAGCCGAGATGACTTCATGGACGGAACCACGCCCGGCCCCGGCTCACAGACCGTGCTCGGCCATCAGGCGCATCAGGTTCCGCTTGCGTTTCTGGGAGGTGCGCAGGGTGGTGACGTACGCCGTGAACGCGTCCGGGGTGTTCAGGCGGCGGTGGCAGTCGCGGATGCTCAGGACGAGGGCGACGAGTTGCTCGTAGATCTCGTTTCCGGTGTCCTTGGTGAGGGGCTCGGCCAGGCGAAGGTAGACGTCGAGTGCGTCGGCGGGGCGGTCGGCGCGGATCCGGTCGGCGAGGGTGAGCCACTGGCTGTCGTGGGCGCCGGTTTCGGTGGCGGCCTGCCAGGCGGCTGTTGTGTCCTTGTCGTCCAGCAAGGCGTCGACCAGGACCCAGCCGCTGTACCCGTACCGGTCCTGTCGCCGTCGCTCCGCGTCGGCACGTAGCAGAGTCAGCGCTCTCTCGCGCTCGGCCGGCCAGCAGTCGGCGGCCCGTGCGGCGGCGCGGAGTTGCTGGTATGTGAGGAGGGAGCGGCGGGCGGTGAAGTGGTCGCGGCGCAGGGCGACGGCATCGGGGAGTCTGGCCGCCTGTGCGTAGCGTTCGCAGAGGTGGTCGACGAGGGCGGTGTCTACGGCGGAGAGGTCCTCGGCTTCCCGGATGCCTCGCTCCGCCCAGCTCAGGGCCTCGTCGGGGCGTCGGGCGGTGTCCAGTTCGCGGGCGATGAGCAGGTGTGTGTGGCCGTTCGGTGTGAGGTCGGCCGCGTGCACGGCGATCACCGTGTCGATGTCGCCTGCCGTCTTGGCCAGGCGTTCCATCAAGTACTTCTCGGCCCATCCTGTGCGGTTTCCCCGCCATGCCTCGACCACCAGCTTCCGCAGGGCGGTCATGCCCGCATCGCCGAGGACGTCCTGGTAGTCGAGCGGGTCGATGTCGGTGAGGCCGTCGTCGTAATCGCCGAGCGCGTGGTCGATCAGCCAGCGCGCCAGCTCCTCCGGATCCGGACGTGCCGCACGGCATGCTTCGAGGTGGGCGGCGGCGAGATCGGCACCCACCTGTCCGAGCCATCCGTCGGAGTCGTCGACGGTCTCCACGGCCTCGGCCAGCAACCGCATGGCCTCGCGTGTCAGCTCGATCGCGTCGGCGGGCCGACCGGAGCCGGTGAGCGCCCCGATCGCGGACGCCGCCTGCCCGGCCTGGTCGGCGTAGGCGCGGGCGTCGGCGTACTCGACGTAGCCGTATCGCGCGAACGGGCGTACGTCGAGCAGCTCACGGACGCTCGCGCGGACACCGGAGAGGTCTCCGCGGGCGCCCGCCGCCCGCAGCTCCAGGCGACGCCTCAACCGCCGGTCCTCGTCCACCTGTTCCCTCAGCAGGGCGAGCAACTCGTCCTTGGACAGGGCCGACAGCCATGTGTCGAGATCCTGTGCTCGGTCCCGGGCCGCCTTTCGCTGCCGCGGCAGGCTCTCCCGCTGGGCGAGTACGGTCAGGCCGAGGGCCACCAGGTGTTTGCAGAAGTTGCCTTCCATTCCGTACGGGCAGTCGCACTCACCGGCCGGCCCGTCGGGTCCGTCCAGGGTCAGCTCCACCTCGTATCGCTCCGTGCCGTGGACGCTCGCGGTCACCCAACCGTCGCCGACCTCGACTCCGGATACGGCATCGAGGTAGCCGAGCGCACGTTCGTAGGAGCGAGCGCCGGCCAGCTTCTTGAGGTTCGCCTCGGTGAGGTTGTCCATGGTCCTTCCTCCCTGGCTCACGCCAGGTCTTCCAAGAGGAGGTCCAGCGCCGCCTCCTCGTGCAGCGCCACCCCCAACGCCTCCATGGTCGGGGCCAGTTCAGCGTCCCACGTCGCCTCGACCGGTGTGCCGACGAGTGGAAGCGGTGGCATGCCTCGCAGTTCGGTGCGTGCCGCCAGGTACTCGTAGTCCGGGGCAGTCATGCGCCACGGCTCCGCCGCGTATCGTCCCATGACGCGGTTGGCGAGGGTGATGCCCGGCCAGTCGAAGTCGCCGTGGTAGGCGAAGGTGCAGTCGGTCGCGGCCAGGGTGTCCAGGAGGGTGAGGACGACCGTCGTCGCGCTGCCCGAGGTGCAGATCAGCGGCGTGGTGCAGCCGGAGTCCGCCGCGGCCTCCACGACGCGCGGGTTCTCGCAGACGTGGATGCGGGTGTGTGAGGGCAACTTCAGGTGGAGGGTGCGCAGTTCGCGCAGGGTCAGGTGGGTCTCCTGGTGGTGGTCCGCGCGTTCGCGCAGGGCCGTCTCCTGCCAGGTGGTGCCGGTCGGGCGCAGGCCGTACGTCAGGACCGTGCTGGAGACCTCGTCCGGTGTGACCGAGGCCCGGCGCCACAGGGCGCGGCGGGCCGGTGCGTCGGTCGGGAAGTCGACGCCCTGGGCCAGCGCGATGCCCCTCAGGACCAGGCGGGCCAGCAGGGTGCCGTCGTCCAGGCCGTGGGCCGAGCCCGTGGTGCGGGTGGCCAGTTCGCCTCGGCCCCAGGGGGTGGGGGTGGGGCCCGTTCCGGGGTGGAGGGTCGCGAGGGTCTGGATGGCCTGGGTGAGGGTGGTGAGCGCGGTGGTGGGTGGGTGGCGGGTGAGTGTGCCGGACCGTCGTATGTCCGTCAGCCAGTCGTGGGTCCAGGGCTGGTCGGCCAGGGGCGTGGCTGTCAGGGTCGCTTCCGCCGTGGACCAGAGACGGGTGCGTTCGGCCGCCGCCGCGTCGCGGGCCGCTCGCCGGTCGGTCAGGGGTGGGCCCAGTGCCGTCAGTGTGGCGGCCAGCCCTCGGTCGGCCGCGCTGGCGCGCAGGCGGGTGTCCAGGTCGGGCAGGCGGATCGTGGTGGAGGGGCCGGTGACCGGCTTGGCCAGGAGGAGGGACAGGGCTTCGCGTTCCTGTGGGTCGAGGTGCTGGAGGCGGATCGTGCCGGTGGGTTGGAGGCCGTTTCGTTCGAGGCGGGTGCGCGCCGCCGCCCAGAGACGGCTCAGGCCGGGCCGGGACAGGAACGCCAACGCCTCGGGGTCGAGGGGCGGGTCGGGGTCGAGGGGCGGGTCGGCGTCGACGGGCGGGTCGGCGTCGACGGGCGGGTCGTACGCCGCTCGCCCGTTCGCCACACCCACGCCCTCGTCCCCCGCTCGCACGCTCGTCATACCGACACCAGCCTCCGCTGCCGCCCGTTCCACGTGTAGTGCAGCGTCGCCACACCCCGTACGTGGGGATCGCGCAGGCACTCGTAGATGTGCAGGGACGGTACGTCGGGCCAGTTGCCGATGAGGCGTTCGCTGGTGAGGACGAAGTCGAGGTCCAGGTCGACCAGGATGCGGCCGAGGCGGGCGTGGGTGGGCTCGTCGACCTTGGCGAAGGCGTCGTCCAGGAGGATGAGGCGGGGTGCGTGCGGGGCGGACTCGGCGAGGCTCGTGAAGTGGGCCGCCGACGCGGCGAAGAGGACCAGGTAGGAGAGCACGCGCTGCTCGCCCTGGCTCATTCCCGTGCGGCCGGAGAGTTTGCGGCGGCTTCCCGGTGCCGCGTCGCTGACCACCCAGGGCGTGAAGGTGAACCAGTCGCGGTAGTCGAGGGCCGTACGCAGGTGGGACGCGTAGCCCGCGACCGGGTCGGCGCGGCGGGCGTCCTCGATACGGCGCTGGAGGACGTCGCGGAGCTGTTCGGACTGCTCACGGGTGCGCAGGCCGGAGGGGCTCCGCAGCAGGTCCACGGCCGCCTTGACGTCGGCCTCCACGCCGTCCGCCAGCTTCCAGTCGAGGGTGACGCCCAGGCCGTGTGACGTACGGACCGTGGACAGCGTGGCGTTGAGGGCGGCCACCAGGGCGCCCGCGGCCAGGACCTGGGAGGAGAGGTGGTCGCCCAGTTCTCCGGTCAGGAAGCGCTGGAAGACGTCCCGCTCGCGTTCCGTCAGCCGGTCCCGGGCCTCGGCCGCCTGGGCCGCGATGCGCATGCCGACCTGGGCGATGTCGTGCGGGCCGTGGTCGTCGACGAGTCGGCAGAGCTTGATGCCGTCGTGTTCCTCGATCGTCGCGTCGTAGCCGCCGGAAAGCTGGTCGCGCAGCTCGGTGTGACGGTTGAGGAGGGTGGTGTCCGAGATGTCGCGGCGTTCGGCGTCCAGACGGCGGCGTACGGCGTCGACCAGCACGCGCAGTGCCCGGATGCGCTCACGGGCGTCGCCGTGGATCGGGTCCGGGGACATCGGCGCCTCTCCGTCGTGAGCATCGTGATCGTCCTCATCGGCCTCCAGGCCCGCTCCCTGCAACACCCCCGGCAGCGACAAGGCCATACGCAGGCGCCTGCCCCGCTCCAGCGCCTCCGCCTCCTGCACGGCCAGTGCCTCGCGCCGCCCCTTCTCGTCCTCCTCCGCGCGTACCCGCTCGTCGTGCAGGTCCGCCATGTCCTGCCGTATACGCGGGAGTTGGCGCCCCACTGCGTCCAGGCGGCGCTTCGCCTCGGCCTCGCGGGCGAGGATCTCCTGCTCCGTGGCGCCCAGCGCCTCCTCCAACGCCTGGACGGTACGGCGGGCGGCGTCCAGACGGTCGAGTGCCTCGGCGTAGTCGGACTCGGCGTCCCGGCGGGCCGCCGCGGCACGCTCGTAGTCCGTACGGCCGACGCCGTGGCCGTCGGCGGCTGCCACGACCGCGCGGATCCGTCGCCGCAGCTGTTCCGTGCCCTGGGCCAGCCCTCTGAGCGCGAGGCGGACCGTGTCGAGCGCCGTCGGGTCGGCGGGAAGGCCGTGAGCACTGGCCGTCGCCTCGGTCTCCCGTCTGGCGGCGACGGCACGGGTTCGCGCCTGTTCCGCGTCCCGGGCAGCCGCCCCGGCCTGGCCGACGAGGGACTCGGCGGCGCGCTCCGCCTCGGCGGTACGGGCCCACGCGTCGGTCAGTCCCCGTGCGGTGGGCGGTCGGCGCAGGGCGTCGGTGACCTGGTCCCGGTGCTCGGTCAGCACCCGCAGACTGTGCCCGATCCGCGCCGACTCGTCCTCCACCGCGGCCAGTCGACCGTCCAGTTCGGCCAGCATCCGGCGACGGGTCTCCGCGCGCACCTCCGCGCCGACGTACTCGGCGGCCGGCTTGGTGTGCCGCCCGCGCGCGATGCCGAGCTTCCAGGAGCCGTCGGCGCCGATGGCGGTGTGCGGTCCGTCCGCCGCCGGCGTACCGGCCGTCCCCACCGCGTCCAGAGCCACCGCCTCCAGCACGCGCTGGATCCGCTCGATCCCCACCCCGCTGTCCGGCGCGTCAACCGGCCGCAGCACCCGCGCGAGCGTCGGCTCGGCCGCTGATGCCCCCGGATCCGGGACCAGGAGGGTGTCCAGGGTGGCCGGGTCCAGCACCGTGCCGTCGGCCTGGACCCAGGCGTCGAGCAGACCACTCGCCTCCAGCGCGGCCTCCAGCCCGGCCCGTACCGCAGGTTCAAGCCCATCGGCGAAGTCCACCAGGCGGTAGAGGGGTGCTCCGGTGCCGGGTGTGCGGGGAGCCGCACGGTGGGGCGGGGGCGGCGGTTCGGGGTCGGTACGGCGTTCCCACTGCTCGCGCTCGCGCCGGAGGCGGTCCCGTTCGGCGTTCAGTTCGCGGAGGGTCACGGCCTGGGCGTCGCGTTGCTCGCCCAGCTCGGCGAGCCACGGGTCGACGGCCGACCGCGCCGCGTCGGCCACGTCATCGGGGGTACGGGCGGGTAGCGGACCGTCCGCGGGGTCGTGGGCGACCAGGGCGTCCACGGCGTCCAGGGGCAGTCCGGTGAGGTTCCGCAGCCGCTCGGTCCAGGCGCGGGCCGAGTCGGCGTATGCGACCCCCTCGCGCGCGGCATCCTGCCGTCGCCGCTCGACCCGGGAACGCGCCCGATCCGCCTGCTCCTCCAGCCGCTCACGGGCGGCGTCGGCCTCCCGCGCCTCCCGCTGGGCCCGGTCGGACTTGCCGATGAGCGCGCCGAGTTCGGTGACGGACCGGGAACGGTTCCTGATCACCGGCTGTGCGGCGTCGAGCTGGGCGTCCCACGCGTGCAGGGCGGTCGCGCATGCCTCGGTGTCCACCGCCAGCGCCTGGCTGTGCCGTACGAGGTGGAAGTCGCCCTCCGGGGCGGTCAGTTCGGCCGTCGTCGCGGGCGCCACCGGCCCGGCGTGGGTCGCCACGGGCTCGCCCAGGTGCACGGGGTCGAGCCGGGAGCGCTCCGCCTCCCGTACCAACTCCCCGTGCGCTGTGCTCAGTTCGACCAGCTCAGCGCCGAGCCGCCCCGCCTCGGCGGTGAGGCGCTGTCCCGCCTCCTCCTGGTGGGTATGCGCCTGGCGCAGGGACTTGAAGGCGGTGGTGGCCGCACCGTGCAGGGCGGTGACGGTGGCGCGTTTCTCGCCGAGCTCCTTCAGACCGCGATATCCGGCGCTGGCGTGCAGTGCGGCCAGGTCCGTCTCGGCGGCGGTCTTCTCGCCCTCAAGTGCTTCGATACGGCCGTCGAGTTCCGCCTCGCGCTCACGAAGTACCTCCGCTCTCCGTGCCGCGTCACCCGCGGACCTGCGGTACTCCGCGAGTTGCTCCAGTTCACCGCCCGTCTCGGCCGCGCGGTGACGCAGCGCCCCGTGCAGATAGCCGCGGTAGCCGGTGAGGAAGGTGCGCAGCGCCTGGTCCGTCCGCTCCAGGCGTCCGAGATCGGCCCGTACGGCGTCGAGGTCGTCGAGGTTACGGGCCACCTTGTCGACGATCTCGTCATCGAGGGCGGGCAGTGTCTCGGCGAGTACCGAGACCAGACCGCCGGAGTCGATGCGGTCGCCGATCGTGGGGCGGCGCAGCCGGTGGAGGAGGTGGAGCAGGTTGCGGTAGCGGGCGGGGTCGGTCAGGCCGAACAGTTCACGGGCGACCCGGGCCCGGTGTTCCACGGCACGGTCGGTGACGTTCTCCGGGCCGACGAGCGACTTGAGCTGGTCGACCGGGAGCGGCTGGCCGGCGGGGGCGAGGTGCAGGTCCTCGCCGACCCGGAGCGGGGTGGTGAAGAAGAACGGCTTGGCCGTCTTGGTCGACTGGGACGCGCGGATGGCCGCGCCGAGGGTGAGGTGCCGGTCGGTGCCCTCCTCGTCGGTGCGCGCGAACTCCACCCACAGATAGCCCAGCCGGTTGGTCTGCTCGAAGCCGTCGAGCATCAGCCACAGGAGGGTGGTGCGCCCGGTTCCCGTGGCGTCCAGCGCACGGGCGTCACCGTCGAGAAGGTAGGGCAGCAGCATCTCCAGAGCCTTGGACTTGCCCGCGCCGTTCTTGCCTCGCAGCAGCAGCCGGCCGTCGCCGAAGGCGAACTCCTGCTCGTCGTACTGCCAGACATTGCGGATGCCGGCACGGTGCAGGCGGTAGCGGTGCGGGGACGGCGGGCGGTTCACCGGGGCTCCTTGGAGAGGTCGTTCCCTACGGACGCTGGGGACGCTGCGGACTGGTCGATACGGCGTGACTTGACCGCCACGGTGGTGACGTACCGGGCGGCCGCGGCAAGCAGAACCCAGCCGGCTCCGGTCGTACGGTCCTGACCGCGCGCCCCACCGGTCGTACGGTCCTGACCGCGCGCTCCCGACACATCGGTGACGGAGCGGCCGTCGCCCGTCGACTCCTCGTACCCCTCCGGCAGCCCGTACCCCTCCGCGCGTACCGGTCCTCCCGCCGGCGCCACGAGACGCATCCGTACGAGGAGGTCGAGGACGGCGGCGAGGAATCCGGCCCGGTCCGCCAGATGGCCACGCTGCCAGTTGCTGCGCCTGCCGTACTCCTCGATGAGTTCGTCGAGCAGTTCGGGCAGCAGCCCGTCCGGGACGGGTACGCCGATGACGAGCCGCCCGCCGGTCGCCGGATGGCCAGGGTCCTCGGGGCGCAGTCGTACGACCAGCCGCTCCACGAGGAGCAGCGCGGCCTGGGCGACCGTGCCGGTGCCGGGCAGGTGCAGGTCGGTGAGGTCGCCGTCCGGGTCGACGAGGGCGATGCCCTCGGCCCGGATCTCGGCCTCCAGACCGAGCAGTTCGGAGAACGCCTGGGCCTCGCGCCGCTGCCGGGTGCGCAGCCATTCGCGTTCGGCGTCCGTGAGGTCGTCGAGGTGGACGACGGGGGTTTCGACGAGGCGCCTGCGGACGTACGTACGTGGCCCGCCGAATCCGGGGTCGGCGGCCCGGCGTACGAGGTCGGCGCCGTCGCGGCTCTGGGCGAGCGGGCCGGCGACGACGGCCCGCGCGATCTCGCGGTCCACGGTCAGCAGTGCCTCACCGGCCCGCTCCTCGGCGACGGCGGAGACCTGGCCCTCGGTCTCGACCAGGACGCCCCAGTCGACGAGTTGCCGCAGCGCGGCGGCGAGCGTGCGCCGCTCGGCCTGCCGCCCGGTGTCGGCGATCTCGATCCCGGCGTCGACGGCCGCGGCCCGCAGATCGGCGACGAGCTGGGAGAGCAGGAGCTGTTCCGGGGCGGTGACGAGGACCGAGAGGGCGAGGGCGAGGTAGGAGTACGTACGTGGCGTGAACGGCGTCCCGGTGGAGGGCCGTTCGAGGCGGTGTCCCGAACCCGGGCCGAGGCCCGCCTTGAACAGACGGGCGTATGTGGCCTCCACCAGGAGGCGGTAGCCGAACACCTGTTGGAAGCGTGGGGCGAGCCAGTCGGCGTGGCGGCGGATCAGCGGGAAGGTGTCGCTGTGCGGCCCGGTGCTGGTGACCAGGGGGTGGGCGAGCAGCAGCCGGGCGGCGGCGCGGCGCTCGGCCGCGAGCGCGACGTCGTGCGCGGAGGGCAGGGCCATCAGGCGGTCGCCTCCCCCGGTACCGGCCTGGACGCGTTCTGGCCGACCAGGCTCTCACCTGCCAGGCTCTCGACCGGGCCGGCCAGGCTCTTCACCTCGAACGAAAGGTCGTCGACCGTCATGTCCCCGTCCTCGGAACGCAGGACTGTGTGACGCCCGAGGGTGCGCCGAGCCGTCAGCCGCACACCCAGATCCGGGTCACTCACCTGCGCGCCGTCGAACAGAAAGTCGCCGGCGTCCTTGTGCAACCGGGCGTTGCCGAGGGCGGTGGTCAGGAGTTCCAGCAGCAGTCGCATCGCGGGAGCGCTGAGCCTCACCTGCGTGAAGTTGCCCGATGCGCTGAGCAGTTCGTCGGCCGCCGCCTGCCGGGCCTCGGCCTGCCGCCGCGCCTGCTCCATGAGGCGGCGCTTCTGCTCGGAGTGGTCCTCGGCGGACGCGGAGCGCCCGCGCGGAGCCCTGCTGCCGCGCTCGCGCAGCGCCACCGGCACATCCACCACAGGTCCGTTCCACCAGCTCACGTACGCCGGTACGGACTGGTCCGGATCCGGTGCCACGCCCAGGTGCCGTGCCCCGTAGAGCCCGAACGCGGCGACCGCGATGTCGTGGGCCTCCTCCGGTTCCGCCGCGTCGAACCAGGCCGCCAGCCGCAGCAGATCCTTGCGGCGGGACATCTCCCCGGAGGCCGAGCGCAGCATCCGCTTGGCGTTGGCGAGGAGCGACTGCAGGGCGCGGAGGGTGGCGTCCCGGAGCTGGTCCACCTGGCTGCCGTGCTGGTGTCCACCGGTGTCGGTGAACCAGTCGCGCAACCCCTCCCAGTCCGCGAGATCCCGCCCCCGGCTGCGCTGCACCCGTGTCTCGGGCAGTCCGTCGGCGAGCACCCCGATGCCCGCCGTGTGCGCGTCGATCCGGGCGAGCAGTGCGGGCAAGTGCGGCCATACGGCGTCCAGGTGCGCGGCGATACGCGGGGCCCGGAAGGAGATGTCCTCGGTGATCGCCTCCACATAGTCGAGCAGCAGTTCCTTGAACCCCTGGTACTCGGCACCGTCGAGGTCGTAGCGCGCGAGCACCTGGCCCAGGTACGCGTAGAAGTCCCGTACGGACTCGGCGAATTCGGCGAACTGCACGAAGAGCGTGCTGATCCGCTCCAGCGCCGCTTGAGGATCCGCCCCGCCGGGCGCGCCGACCATGGCGGCGATCTCGTTCAGCCCCCGGTCGACGAGAGTGAGCAGCTCACTGCTGACCTCCCGCGCGGCGTCCGCCCCGGCCAGCACCTCGTCCGCGTCCCGCTGCACCCGCTCCCCCAGCTTGGACAGCTGGTAACGGGACCGGGAACGCTGGTACTCGGCGATGCTGGCCGCCGTGACGGTGTGCGTGCTGCGCAGCAGATTGCCCCACCGCACAAGCTGTTCGAGCCGCACGGTGAGTGTCTCAGCGTCGAGCGCCGCCCCTGGGCTGCCCGGATCGCCCCTCCGCGCCAACTTGTCGAGCACATCCGGTACGGCCAGATCCGCGAGCAGCGTCCCGCAGAACACCCGCATCACCGCCACATACTCCAGCCGCTCGGGCGCACTGAGGTAGGCGTACGCACTCAGCCGCTGCCAGACCTCGGTACCGCGCCCCCGATCAGGCAGTCCTTCGCTCGGTTCCTCGTACAGCTCGTCCCCCTCCACACCCCCGAGCGTACGGACCCCCACTGACACTCCGAAGGCGGCCGGGAAATTCGGCGGGCTTCAGCGGTGGCGAAGCGAAGGGCCACACGCACGGTGTGTGGACCCAGGACCGGTGCCTCGACGGAGACCAGGGGGCGGCCGGTGCGGCTGCACAACTGAAGGACGGCACCCTCGCCGCTGACGGTCAGCCCCAACTCGGGCCCACCGGCGAAGAGGCCAGCGAGCAGAGAGCGCGTGTCCGGCATCTTCGGGGTGAAGGCGATGACGTCGCGGAGCGGCCTGGGGCGAGATTCGTGCTGCTGTCGCTGCCTCGACGTGGCGGAGCACCGCGTGAACCCTTCCCGGGATCGCGCGACCCTCCTGTCATCCACCGGCGCCAGGCCTACCCGGGTGGTTCGGTGTCCGCCGCGTTCGACGGCTTCGGTACGACACCCGGCAGCGGGGCCACCACCCAGTGCTCGTCCTCCCAGGTGATCGTCTCGGTGAGGCGGACGGGCCTGTCCTCGGCACGTGCGGTGCCGGTCAGGTCCACGCTCCACACACCCTCGAACTCCGAGGTGCGGCTCCATCGGACATCCCAGTCCTGACCCCCGTACGCCTTGCCTCGGGCGCGGGCGTCCTTGTCGGTCCAGTACTCGCGGTGCCACGTGAGGGCTTCCGCCAAGGCGGTGTTGAGGGTGACGTCCTGCGCGACACCGGCCGTCGTACGCGCCGCGCGGAGGGTGGCGATGGCCGGGTGGTCCGGGCTACCGACCGCGATCAGCTGCGTCGGTGCGCGAGCACGGTCGCGGGGGGCGGCTTCCAGGCCGCGGCCGAGGATCAGGTCGGCGTCGGGGGCGTGAACCGTGCGGAACGTGATGGCGAGTTGGCGTTCCGGGCTGGGGTCGGTCCACTGGGTGAACACGCTGGCGACCGTCGTACTGGTCGGGGTGAACGTCCCCTGCTGCCAGGTGAGGGGGACGCCGGACAAGCCGTTGCTCTGACCTGCACCAGCTCTTCGGCCTTCAGCAAGGACCATGCTCCAGGTACGCGGGTCACTGTGCAGGGGTGAGCAGACGGCGAAGGGCCGTCGGTGTGCGGCCGAGGTATTGGCGCATCGTGCGGGTGAGGTGGGCCTGGTCGGCGTAGCCGAGGTCGGCGGCGAGGGTGCTGAGGCTGTTCTCGCCGGCCTCCAGGCGGTCGAGGGCCCTGCCGATGCGGACGCGCTGGCGGTAGTGGGTCACTGTCACGCCGAGTTCGCGTGGGAAGGCCCGGCTCAGGCGGTAGGGGGAGACGCCGAGCAGTTTGGCGAGCGAGAACAGCGTGTCCGACGAGGGGTGGGCTTCGATGATCGCCTCGCGGGCGGCCGCGATGAGGGGCCGGTCGCGCCCGGAGGGCGTGGGAGCGAGCGGGGTCGATCCGGTCGCGGTGCGGCCGATGGCGGTCGACAGGAGGGCCAGCAGTTCCTCGGAGAGCGCGTAGTCGACGTCTCCGGAGCGTGCGGCGGCGAGCAGGCGGCGGTGGGCAAGGTCGAGGTGCGGATCGACGTAGACGGCCTGGACGGCCGGTACTTCGGCGTCTCCGGCGAGGGAGCGCCACAGCTTCGGTGCCACGCTGATGGACGTGCAGACGTCGCCGCCGGTGGGATGGGCGAAGCTCTCCTCTTCACCCGGTGCGCCCACGTAGGCGAGGGTCGCGTCGATGTCGGCTGGGATGCCTGCCGCTTTCCGACGGAACCGCCCGCGGCGCACGAGCACCACGCGGTAGTCGGCACGCACCTCCGGCGCCGACCAGCGGGCGTGGTCGGAACGGCAGGTCACCGCGCTGATGCTGAAGTCTGGGCGGCTGGCAACGGAAATGGCTGTGAGCACCCGTCACACGCTACGTGGGAGGTCTGACAACCGCGCCCCACTGCAAGGATCTTCAAGACCGGGGCCCACAGCCGGGAGGACGCTTGCAGAGTGCGAGGGCCTCCGCGCTCCCCGTACGCCGCTGCGTTCATCCCCTACCGATTCCCAGGAGTCATCGGCATGTCTGTTCTGAAGCAGCTCAGCACGGTCGTCGTCGACTGCGCCGACCCGGCCGCGCTCGCCGCGTTCTACCAGAAGGCCACCGGGTGGGAGATCACCCACAGCGACCAGGACTTCGCCTCCCTGGGCAGTGGCACCCCCGTCCAGCTCGCCTTCGTCCGCGTCGAGGGCTACGAGGTGCCGAACTGGCCCGAAGGCACGAAGTACATGCACCTCGACTTCACCGTCGCCGACTTGGACGCCGCGGCCGAGGAACTGCTCGACCTGGGTGCGTCCCGGCCCGATTTCCAGCCGGGCGAGGGCCAGTGGATCGTCCTCACCGACCCCGAGGGCCACCCGTTCTGCCTTGCCGCCGCCCCGGCCGGCGACTGACCGCTCCACCCCAGAAGGGACAGATCCATGGCATCCATCCACCGCGAAGTGCTGATCGACGACACCCCCGCCAACGTGTGGGCGGCGGTCCGTGACTTCGGAGAGGTCCACCACCGCCTCGCACCGGGGTACGTCACCGACACCCGCGTCGACGGCGACATCAGGACCGTCACCTTCGCCAACGGCGCCGTGGTGCGCGAACTTGTCGTCGACATCGACGATGAGACCCGGCGCATCGCCTACGCAGTGGTCGGCGGCTCCCTGGAACCCACACACCACCACGCTTCCATGCAGGTGCTCGCCCGGGAGGAGAACCGCAGCCTCTTCGTCTGGATCACCGATGTGAAGCCGGACAGCCTCGGTGCGCCCATCGCCGAAATGGTCGATCAGGGACTCCGCGTCATCAAGCACACGCTGGACCGCGAGGCCATTCCGATCGGCTGACCAGCGACCCCCGGCCAGGACAAGCGGGCAGCGAGGGCCTGGTGGGCTCTGGGCCCACTGGCCGTCGCCTGCAAGGCGTTCGACGCGGACATCCCGGTCTGCGTTTGGTGCCGGCCTCGCTCACCGCGATGGACCTCAGCTACTCCATCGTGCCGTGATTGCACCATCGGCGGGCCGTGGTTCCCCTATGCCTGTCCCTGTGGAATGGCACGGGCGGAACCTACGCCTCGGCGCCTTACCAAGGTGTGATCCCCGCCTGCCGCTGCTGCCGCACACGCCGCCTCATGGCCGCAGCGGGGATGGCGACCGCGAGCAGGACGGGGATCGCGGCGGCGATCCCGAACCAGAGAAAGATGGCGAGGTAACCGTAGGCAGCGTTGTCCACGTCCGCATCCGCCACTGCAAGGAGGACAATGCTCGCCACGAACGCAACCCCCATGAGGACCGCGATGATGATTGCGAGCCAGCCGAGAATGCCGGCCCGTCGCCGGTAGCCGGCGCTGACGTCCTGGGCTTGCGGTGGCACGTACGCCCTGGGCACACCGGGCATCTGGGCCGGGCGAGGGGCTGGTTGCTGGTCGGACATGGGCCCAGTTCTACTGTGCGCGCCCCCGGAACACCACCCTCACCGCCGCAGCGCTCAGCCTGCGCACCTCCGCTCAGGCAGCCGCCGAGCCCGAGGAACTGCAGTTGGTCTCGCCTCACCCACATCAAGGAGGTTCAGATGCTCGAAGATGTGCTGATCGCCGTGTTTCTCGGCCAGCCACCAGCGAACGACTCGCCATGCTCCCCGAAAGCTTCGCAATCGTTCACCAACGCCCCTTACCCTGCCGGTCGTTGCCTGGGGAACAGTGGATTCCCTGGTATCGGGGGAGGGGGACGACTCCATGTACAGCGTCATCGTGGTGCCGCCGTCGTGTGGCAGCGTGGACGGACAGATCAGAATCGCCACCGGGGAGCGGATCGCGTTCGGGCGGGCGGCTACGGACGACGGGCTGACCATCGCGCATGAGGGGGTGCCCCGGGTCGCCGGTGAGATCACGGCGCACCGGAACTTCTGGCTGTTGAGCAACTTCAGCGAGGACCAGACGTACGTCGTGGAGAACCCGGAGGGCGCGGGGGAACACATCAAGGTCGTGCCGGGGCGCATGGACGCGCCCGTACCGTTCGAGTTCTCGCGCGTGGTGCTGCCCGCCGCCGGCGACCTGCTCACCTTCGACGTCTGGGCGCCGCGCCATGTCTTCCGCAGCATCGAACGGCACGGGCTCTCCGGAGCGGCCACGGTCCCGGCGTTCGCTCTGGACCGCACCAAGCGGTACTTCGCGGTCCTCGCCGCCCTGTGCGAGCCCCGGCTGCGCGGTGAGTCACGGGCTCCGCTGCCCGCCGTCGAGCAGTTGGTGGAGCGGCTGCGTCCGACCTGGCCGACGGTCAGCCGTTCCGCGGTCTACTGGAACATCGACTACCTGGCCGTCAAGCTGCGCCTGCGGCCCGGCCCGGACACGGCCGACCCGGGCAGCCCGCGCCTCAACGGCAAGAAGGAGTCCCTCGTCTCCCTCGCCCTCCGCTTCGACCTCGTACGCGAGGACGACCTCACCGCGCTCGCCGCCCCGGCGTCAGCCGCCGCGAGCCGGGTGATCCGGTGACCGGTCAGCCATGCGCGGTCTCCGTGCCGAAGGGCTACCGGGTCGGACCGTGGGAGATTCGCGAACGCCTCGCCTCCGGCGCTTTCGCCACCGTCTACACGGCCCGGCTCGTCGGCGACGCGGAGCCGGACCTGCCCCGTCAGGCGGCGTTGAAGTTCCTGCCCACCGGCACCCGCACCCCGCGCCAGTTGCGTCATCTGCGCGAACTGGCCGAGCGGGAGGTGGAGTTGCTGGGGCGGCTGCGCGCACCCCGGCTGATCCGCATGTACGACACGCTGACGGTGGACGACCCGGACCATCCGGAACTGGACGGCGCCACCGTCCTCGTACTGGAACAGGCCGAAGGCTCCCTGGACGCCTTGCTGGAGCGGACTCCGGCTCCCCACTCCGGTCCCGCGCTCCTGGCCCAGATCTGCGAGGGCCTGCACCAGCTGCACCACGCGGGCTGGGTGCACGGCGACCTGAAACCGGCCAACGTGCTGCTGATGAAGGACGGCACGGTCCGGCTGGCCGACTTCAACCTGGCAGCCGAGATGGAGGGCACCCACGCCTACGCCCCCGCTTTCGCCACCCCGGACTACACGCCCCCGGAACTGCTCTGGTCCGAGATCGACGAGCGGGGTACGCGGATCCGGCCCACCGCCGACATCTGGGCCTTCGGCGTCCTCGCCCATGTCGTCCTGACGGGAGCGTTCCCGCTGCCGGGCGGCGGCACGGAGGCGCGCGCCGACGCGGCGACGCGCTATGCGCGGGGCGCCGAGGAACTGCGCCTGTCCCCCCAACTCCCGGAAGCCTGGCGGGAGATCGTCCGCGACTGCCTGGCTCCCACGCACGAGGAGCGCGCCGCCGACACCGCCGCGCTGCTGCGCCGGGTGGAACAGGCCGCGGGCACCTCGCGCTCGGCCCGGCTGCCCAGGCTGCGGCCCCGGAAGTGGCGGCGCCCCGTCCTGGTGGCCGCGATCGCCGCGGCGTCGCTGGGGGCGGCGACAGTGACGTACACGTACGCGCCGCGGGACGAGACCCCGGCTGCCTCGGCGCCTCCCACCTGCGAGAAGCCCGCGACGTACGAGGACGAGACCCACGGCCGCGGCTATACGGCGGGCTGGAACAACACGTGGGACTTCGCCATCACGCAGGGCGACGGGGGCAGCCAGGTCAGAGAGGCCCAGTGCCTGCTCAAGCATCTGCACGGCATCACCGAAGTCGGCGAGGTGGACGGCGACTTCGGCCCTCTGACTCATGCGGCGGTCGTCACCTTCCAGAAGCGGGCCGGCCTGGCGGCGGACGGCATAGTCGGCCCGAACACGTGGCGTGCGCTGCGCACCAAGGGCTGAGCGGAGGGGCCGACCGGGCCCGGCCCTTCCCCATGCCTCCGGGAACTGCTAGGGATGGAAGGGATGGATCGGGACACATCCCTTCCATACACGGCACGTCAGGACGGGGGCCCTGTGCTGGTCTTGGTCATCCTCTGGATGGTGATCTGCGGCATCGCGGTACTCGTGTCCTATCCCGAGAGCCGCCGTCAACGCCGACTGCGCAAGCACGGACGCGTCATCAAGGCGGTCTGCCGGGAACACCTCAACGCCGAGCCGGACGGCCCGATCCGCGTCCGCTGCGGCTACTGGCCGGACCCGGAGAAGGGAGAGGTCCGCGCCATCGTGCAGACGTACGAGCGCATTCCCCAGGTCGGCGAGGAACTCAGGGTTGTCTACGACCCCGAAGAGCCCCGCCTGGCGGAGAACCTGGACCTCCTGAGCAAGCCCTCGTACGGCCACGGCGACGTCATCGCGCTGGCGATAGTGTCCGGTTACTTCCTCGTCACCGCGGGCTGCGTCGCCGCCTACGGATGACTCACGGGCGCGGCAACGCCCTCGCGGGCGCTGCGACGCGGTCACGGTGCACTGGGGCGTGAACAGGCACCCGGCGGGATCGATCGCACCACAGACCGTTCAGACCCGTAGCGCCTCGCGCGCCGATGAGCACCGCAGTTCCGGGGCGGGTGCCCCGTCGGGGTATGGGGCCTGGTGATCTGCGGCTGCGCCGTGTGGGCGCGAGTGACCGGAAGCGATGCCGCGGGCAGGCAGTGGGGGAGCCCGGCCGTGTGCCCGCCGGGACGGTGCGTCAGAGTATGGCGAGCCGGTCCACCAGCAACTCCGTCCGCCGCTCGGTGTCCTGCGGCGGCAGCCGTCCCGCCCGGGTCAGGGTCGCCAGCCCGTGCAGGGCCGCCCAGAACACCTCGGTGAACAGCCCCGGGTGGACGCCGTCCCCTGCCACCTCGCCGAGACTCTCCAACAGGGCGGCGAAGGCGTCCTTCAGCGGCTCCGGGGTGTCCTCGTTCGCGAACGCCAGGCCGCCGTCGAGCTGGAACATGGCGTCGTAGACCGCCGGGTTGCGTGCGGCGAAGTCGAGGTAGGCACGGGCGAGGGCGGTGACCCGGGTGCGCGGGCCGCCCGCGGCGGAGGTCGCGGCCCGCAGCGCCGCGGCCATCTCGGTGGCGCCTTCGAGGGCGACGGCGCCGATGATCTCTCGCTTGCCGCGGAAGTGGCTGTAGAGGACGGGCTGGCTGTATTCGATGCGCTCGGCGAGTCGGCGGGTGGTGACCGCGTCCCAGCCCTGTTGCTCGGCGAGTTCGCGGGCCGTCGCCAAGATGAGGCGTTCGCGGGCCGCCCGTTCGCGCTCCTTGCGTTCCTGTACCGACATGATTCGATTCTAGCATTGCTAGACAATAGAGCGGCAGCAGCACTAGCGTTGCCTCGTCATCTAGCGGCGCTAGATCCCAGGAGGGGTCATCATGCTCAACGCACTCCAGGTCGTCACCACCGTGGTCGTCGGCGTGATGGTGGGGGTGGAGTTCTCCGTCGCGTTCGTCATCAACCCGATCCTCAACGCACTCCCCGGCGACAGTGGCCAACTCGGCCGCGCCCACGGGGGCCGGATGCTCGGCGCCGTGATGCCGGTCTGGTACATCACCTCGCTCGTCCTCGTCGCGATCTGGGCCATCGCCGGATGGCACCACCACGCCACCGGCCTCGTCGTCACCGCCGGCGCGCTGCTGATCCTCAGCGTGATCATGTCGATCCTGCTGCTCGTCCCGATCAACAACCGGGGCAGGACCTGGACCCCCGACAACCGACCCGCCGACTGGAAGCAGCAGATGAACCGCTGGGACCGCTACCACTACGTCCGCGTCGCCGTCATCATCGCCGCCTTCGCCTGCCTGGCGGCCGCCCTCACCTGAGCCCGCGGGCCGACACCGCGCGGGCGGCGCACAATCCCCACTCCCCTGGCGGCAGCGGGCCGCGGAGACGGCACAAGCCGAGCAGCGCAGAAGGATGGTATTCCCGGAACTTCCGCCGTCCGCCTTCCTGTCACTGGTAGAAGAGCCACACAGCGCGGGCCGTGGGACGCGGCCCGGGTGGGGAGGGGCGGGGGAAATAGGACGCAGGCATCTGGTGACGTGCCCGTGCCGGACGGCGTTCGTCGTCAACTCCGCGACGATCAGCACGATGTCGCCCTGCGCTTCGGTGCCGTAGGGCGTTCCCCACGCGTCCAGCCGGACGGCCGCCAGGCGACGGGCGAGGCGGGCTCCACGGGGTGTGGAGGTGAAGGATCGCCGCGAGAATCCGGTGCCCCGCCGAACGCGGGACCTCGTCCTCTCAGTCGTCCTCTCACCGTGAGTCGTGCGCTGCCGCGCCGGCCGCGCTCGCCGACGGTGCCGGACTCGTTGCCGCTCGATAACGTGCCTGCTCACGAGCGCGCCCCGGGGCCTCGGAGCGGCGTAGAGTGAAGCGAACGGGAGTACTTCGCACACCGGCCGCCACGTCGGTGTCGTTCCCAGCGAGCAAGAACGCCGGCCTCCAGGAGGAGGCCGGGGACAGGTCCGCGTCATGACCGCGACCATCGAACCTACGATCATCAAAGAGCGTCTGCCTTCGGCGTCGGCCAGGCTGTCCCTGGCCCCGACCGGCTCGGTTCCAGGTCTTCTGGACGGTGCCTGGTGGCCCCGCTCCCGTGATCTCCTCCGCGAGATCCCCACTCTGACGAACGCGCTGGACGCGTGCTGGGGCCGGATCACCCACGTCACCGTGAACCCGGCCCAATGGCCCGTCATCCCGCGTAAGGTCCCCGTCACAGGGCACACGGTGCATGTCGGCTGGTTCGCCGACGAGCAGGACCCGAACAAAGTGATCCTCCTCTCCTACACGGTGGGCCGCCTGGACCTGCTGGTGATCCCTCCGGAGACGGAGCCGGCCGCCGCCGCCCGGCTGATGGCAGCAGCAACCGTTCCAGGTGGTATCCGCACCGCCAGCGGTCTGATGGCCGACGAGGCCATCGGCCACGACGCGGCGGAGGCTCGGAGCCGGGAAGGGGAACGGGAGACCGACGGCGGAGCCGCTTCGGCGGCCGGAGCCGCGATCGGGATCCTGAGTTCCGCCCTGAGGAGGTGAGGATGTGGAGACAGCCGTCACCGTCGCCGTGATCATCTTCGCGATCATCGCGGGAGCGTTCCTGATCCACCGGCTCAACGCGCAGCATGACGAAAGGATCGGGGCGTTCCGCTACAGCGACGCCCTACCGGGAATCGGTCGGCGGACCCGTAAGGGCTCACGTGCGACCGCACCGAAGGGCCCTCCTACCGACGCCGCACGCCGTGAGCATCGCGACGGGAGCCGCTGATGACGCAGACCTGCTTCCAGCCGGGGTGGGTCTGGGGCGACGGCCGTCACACCCACCGACACGTCGCGCCTGATGCACGTAGTCCTGTATGAGCAAGGGGTCACCATGAAGTCACCGGAACTGCCGTCGGCCGGGCACGCGGAGGTTCGTATCGTCGCCGCGGACCCGGAGGCGGCTCGCCATGTCGCGGAGATTCTCCGCCGTTGTTTCGCCGCCACCGAAGCGCGCAGCTACCCGGCAGGCGCTGACGGCGGAACACGCCTCCACCTCACCGTGGACACCACGCGCATGGCGGAGCCGGTGCGCTCCTGGCTGTTGACCAGCCAGTCCTCCCGGGACGATCACACACAGCCGGACGAAATCTGAGGAGACGCCCCTCAGCGGGGGAAGGTGGATACGGCCCCAGACGTCCGGGTTTCCGTCAGTGCCGGCACGAGAGGCAGGCGACCATGGCGACACGTCACGAGCGGCAGCACTACCGCGAGGCGATCATGAAGAGCCTGTACGAGGCCATCGAAGGCAATCGCCTCCTCGGCCTCACCGGGGCGCAGTTGCGCGAGGACCTGGCCATGCCCGAGGAGGACCTGGCCGCGGCCTGCACGTACTTGGCTGACGAGGGACTGATCCAGGTCGACTGGGCGAGAGGAAACACACCCGCGATGGTCACACTGAAGCACAAGGGGATCCAGCTCATGGAGACCGAGGAGAAGGACAGCGACTGACACGGCACGGGCCGCCCTCGGGGCTCCGTCCGGTCACGCGACGGCCATGTCCTCCCATATGACGAAATGACGTCCCGGGCATACCCTGGTGAGTGGGTCCGCGCACTCTCACGTGCAACGACCCGGAAGGGCGGCCCCGGTGTGTATACGCCGGGGCCGTTGCGTCACCGGCACATGCCACCGGGAGAAGGTGTGATCCACTCAGCTGTTTCTTCTGCTGCTCATCGGGGTGATGGTGGTGCAATGCCCGACATCGCTCACATGCCACTCGTCTGAGCGAGGTCGGGCACTCGCCGTCAGCATGAAGGAAGGGGCACGACAGGCTGCCTGTTGCGTCGGAAAGTGGTGACCGAAGATGACGGATACCGGACTGCCGAACCAGCCCGAGACCCCTCGCGCGGGATCATTGGGCGAGCGCGGCGGGAAGAGTGCGGGGGTGCCGCACGGAAGCGATCCGGGGTCGCGCGGCCATACAACGATCGCCGACGATGTGGTGGCGAAGATCGCCGGGCTGGCGGCCCGGGATGTGCCGGGCGTCCATGCGATGGGCGGTGGGTTCGCCCGTGGCATGGGGGCCATGCGTGAACGTATGCCCGGTGCCGGCGGGAAGTCCGTCACCAGCGGGGTGAAGGTCGAGGTCGGCGAGGTACAGACCGCGGTCGACCTGGAGATCGTCGTCGAGTACGGCGTCTCCATCGTCGAGGTCGCGGGCGACGTCAGAGAGAACGTGATCGCTGCCATCGAGCGGATGACCGGACTGGAAGTTGTCGAGGTCAACATCGCGGTCGGCGATGTGTATTTGTTCGGCGAGGACGAGGAACAACCAGAGCGGCGGCTCGAGTAATCGCTTGCCGGAGCCAAAGCGAGCAAGGAGCGCGCGACGGGTATGGCCGCGGTCGGCCTGTTCACCGGGATGGCGCCGGGTTCCGCCGGACGGTTCGCCGACGGTGAGGGCAGCTCGGCGACCTCTTCCACACCCGCGAGCAGCAACGGGCGGCGGTGAGACCAGCCGCTGCTCGGAGGACGACCGCCGACAAAAGTGAGCCGACGTCCAGGAGCGGTCCGTTCGGCCTCGTCGGGGAGCAGCGTGAATTCATCGGGAGCATTTCGCACACCGGCTCCGATGCCGGTGTCGTTCCCCAGTGAGCAACGACACCGGGCAGCCGCGCTCGCGCAGAGGTCCGGAGACGGGTTCGCGCGATGTCCGCGACCACCTCTCCTCCCCCGCTACGGGCCGTTCCCTTCAGGGCCCCGACCGCGCGCCTCGCGCTGAAACCCGTGAGTCCTTCACCAGGGCACGTCGAGCTGGACGGCGCCTGGTGGCCTCGGTCACCTGACCTGACACACGAACTCTCCGCTCTGGCGGGCGTACTGGATCCGCTGTGGGGACGGATCACCCATATCGCCGTCAACCCGCACTACTGGCCGACACTCCCGCGCAAGATCCTCGTCAACGGCCATGTGGTGGAGGTCGGTTGGTTCACGTCGGAGCAGGATCCGCACAAGATCCTGCTGCTGTCTTACACCGCGGGCCGCTGGGAACCCCTGGTGATCCCCCCGGAGACGGGCGCCCCCTCGGCCGCCCGGCTGATGGCCGCCGCGAGCGCGAACACCGGCCCGCCGACGACCGCGGCCGCCCTCAATGGCGGCGGAACAGGCCGGCGAAACTTCCTCGTCGTGCGAGGCCACCACGGGCCGGCCCGGCCGGCTGATCGCGGGGATCTGACGGTCGTCGTCGCCGAACCTGGCCGTCGGTGCCCTGATGATTCGCCGGGCAGTTCGTCGTGGGCCGGATCAGACGTGGCCACTTGCCGCGGCCGCCATGAGCGGTTCCGCGGCCTCCTCGCTGGTGTCCGGAGGCACGACCAGCAGGTCCCAGCGCCCCCGACCGGGGGCGAGCAGGACAATCGTGTGCGGGGCGGAGGCCGCCACGGTCCCGCGCAGTCGTACGACCACGGGCCGCCGTAGAGGCGGCCCGGAGACGGGTCCGCATCATGTCGGCGACCTTGCTTCCAACCCTGCCGCCCCCCGAGCCCGTCGCAGCCCCGGCCGCGCGTCTCGCCCTGAAGACCGACGGCACCTCCCGTGGACTCCTGGACGGTGCCTGGTGGCCCCGCTCCCGGGATCTGCTGAGCGAACTGCCCGCACTGACCGACGTGTTGGACCCCTTGTGGGGCCGCATCACCCGCATCGCCGTCAACCCGGAGCACTGGCCGGTCGTCCCCCGCCAGGTTCCCGTGGACGGCCATATCGTCAAGGTCGGCTGGTTCACCCCGGAAATCGACCCGCACAAGCTGCTGCTGCTCTCCTACAGCACCGGCCGTTGGGACCTGCTGGTCATCCCGCCCGAGACCGACGCGGAGGCGGCGGCCCGCCTGATGGCTGCCGCGTCCGACTACAACGGCCCGCCGCTGACCGCGAGCGCGCTCATCGCCGCGGACGAGGCCCGGCACGGCGTCTCCGCGACCGACGGGCCACTGGACCCCAACGAGGCGTGGGAGTACGAGGGAGGCGCCTCCGCGGTGTCCGCGGCCGTCCCGCAACAGCCCGGCCCGCCCAGTCGGGCCAGCCGCCTGATCATCGGTATGTGAGGCGGCTGCCATGAACGTCTTCCTGACGGCCGCCGCCTTCATCGTCCTCATCGCAGCGGCGGCATACGTGATCCACCGGCTCAACATCCAGCACGCCGACAGGATCGCCGTGCACCGGTACAGCGCCCCCCTGCCTGGCCGCCGCGGCCGCGGCACACCGCAGCCCCCGGTGGAACCCGGTCGGTCCGAGTCGCCGGCCACCGGCGAACGACGGGACCAACGCGACGGGGGCCGCGGCCGGTTCCCACCGCGCCGCCGCCGCAGCCGTACCACTCACCACAGGTGACCAGCCGGTTGCCGTCACCGGGCCATCGACTGCGCGAGGAGCGGACGGGCCCATGAACCGAGGCGTCATGACTCTTCCGCAGCTGAACATCTACCGGCACGACCGGGGCAGGCGAGCACTGATCACCCTGGCCGGCGAGATCGGCCCGGCCACCGCGCCCCGGGTGCGGACCGCTCTGGAGCGGTGCCTGAGTGACGGCACCACCGCCATCGACGTCGATCTGACCACCGTCGGCCCCTGCGACAGCAGCGGCCTGAGCGTCTTCCTCGACGCGTCGCGGCACGCCGCCGAGACCCACGCGTCCCTGCGGCTGCACCACCCGTCCCCGCAGACCGCGCGGCTCCTCGCGGACAGCGGCTCCGATCTTCTGCTCCTGTGAGGGCTACGGGAGAGATGTGGTGCACAACGGGACGGAGAGTCGTCTGTTCCGACCGTGTGTGACATGCCGCGTCTGGCGTAATGGGCTGTTCGGCGTGGCCCGCCGCGTCACTCTGTGCGGGTTGATCGCGGTCGTGTCAGGAGCCCATGTGTGCAGATCACGTGAGCGGGTCGAGCGCATCCGCCGTGACCGCGGGACGGACCGCGCGGGTCGGTGCGGGCGCTGGACTCGCGGTACGGGGTGAGCATGGACACGGCGGCCGAAGCTTCGACGACGCCGGTGCGGGAGTGCGGTTATGGCGGAAGGTGAGCGCCGACCCGACGAGGGCGTGCTGGACCGGTCGGAAGGGTTCGGTGAGCGGCTGCTGGGGGTGCTGCTGGACCGGGCGCACGAGATGCCGCCGCAGCTGATCGCCCCGCTGATCGCGGAAGAGGTGGCCAGGGTCGGGGGCCGCGACGTCTCGATCCTGCTGCAGGACTATGGCCAGCTGGTGTTGGTGCCGCTGCCGGGTCGGCGGCTCATGGTCGGCGAGCCCGAGCCGATCGGTGACTCTCCCGCCGGCACAGCCTTTCTGCACGCGACCACTGTCGAGGTGCCGCAGTCCGACGGCGTCCGGATGTACCTGCCGTTGCTGGACGGCAGCGACCAGGTGGGCGTGATGGCCCTCACCCTGGACACCGTCGATGACGACGACCGGCGGCTGCTGCGCAGGCTCGCCGGCCTGGTCGCCGACATGCTGGTCACCAAGCACAGCTACACCGATCAGTTCTTCCGCGCCCGGCGCCGCGAACCGATGAGCGTGGCCGCGGAGATCCAGTGGTCCCTGCTGCCGCCGCTGGCGATGTCCGTCCCGCAGGTCGCGGTGGCCGGAATCCTGGAGCCCGCCTACGACGTCGCAGGCGACAGCTTCGACTACGCCCTCAACGAGGACATCCTGCACGTGGCCATGGTCGACGCGATGGGCCACGGCCTGGACGCCGCCACGATGGCGACCGTCGCCGTCGGGGCCTACCGGCACGCCAGACGTGCCGACATCGGCCTGTCCGAGATCTACACGTTCATGGACCGGGCCATCGCCGAGCAGTTCGGGCCCGACCACTTCGTCACCGCCCAGATGATGCGTCTGAACATCGCGACGGGCCACCTGCAGTGGGTCAACGCGGGCCACCCCGCACCGCTGCTGATCCGTGACCACGAGGTCGTCCGGCAACTGGGAGGCCCGACCACCTTGCCCGTCGGCTTCGGCGGTGAAGAGCCCCGGATCAGCCGGCAGACGCTCCAACGCGGCGACCGAGTGCTGTGCTTCACCGACGGCCTGATCGAGGAGCACGAAGCCGGCGAAGAACAATTCGGCGAAGAACAACTCATCCACTGGGTCAACCGCATCGAACACACGGAGAACGGAGTACGAGCGGTCGTGCGCTCACTCTCCCACGCCCTGAAGCAGCAACGGGGCGGCCGCACCACCGACGACGCGACCCTCTTCCTGATCGAATGGCGAGGGGGCGCCGCCGACCACCTCGTGCTCCTGGAGTGAGCCGACAACCGCACGACCGGCTCCGCCATGCGAACCACCACGTGTGTTGGACCGTCCATATCCCGGGATTGGGCTGCTTCCGACCGTCCGTCACACGATGCGAGGACTACGCTGCTGTGTAGACGTCCCAGACCCCGGCGGCATGCTGTTGCTGAACACAGATGGCTGCGGGGTGCGGACTCTTCGTCTGTCACCCGGCGCTTCCCTGGAGGGAACCGGGTGGGTCCTCTGTCCTGCTGCGCAGGCTGTCGGACCGGCCGCGGCTCTGCCTCCGCCGAAAGTACGCCCCTGCCGGGAGCGCGCCCAGGGTGCCGGAACTCCGGCTCACCGTGCCGCTGCCGGATGGTCTTCCGAACCGAGGCGTCATGCCCCTCTCACAGCTCACCGTCCACCGTCATGACCAAAGGAAACAGGCGCTGATCACCTTGTTTGGTGAGATCGACCTCGAATCCGCGCCGTTGGTGCGCGAGTCCCTGGATCGGTGCCTGCGGGACGGTATCCGCACCATCGACGTCGACCTCACCCCCGTCACCTTCTGCGACTGCAGCGGACTCAACACATTCCTCCACGCCGCGCAGCAGACCACCGTGGCCGGTGGGACCCTGCGACTGCACCATCCGCCGACGACGCTGGTTCGGATTCTCGACCTGGCCGGCTGCGGGTTTCTGCTCCTCGGCCTTCCGTTCGACCACCTGCCGCCTCCTGTCGGCGACACCCCGGCCGCGCCCCGGCCGGCCCCGCCGCACCGGTCTGTCCCGGCTGCGCCTGTTCTCTCGGGCGATGTGCGATGACGGCCGAACCCGGGCGCGGACAGTCACGGAAGTCAGGGGACGGCGAGCCGTCCGACCTGGCTCCGGTGCGGTTGCGTCGACTGAACCGTTGGCTGGTGGAGGACCTGCGTGAGGAGTTGTCGGGGCTGTATGTGGAGTCCCGCGCAACGCCGCCGGGTGATCCATACCGCCGTCCCAGCCGCCAGAACTTCCTCAACCGTCTCACCGTGGACATGCGCCGACCGGGATTCGCCATGGTCATCGCCGAGACGGACAGCCTGAGGGGATGCGCCTTCGGATTCCCGGTAGGTCGCGACGGCTCCTGGTGGCTCGGCTTCGACGGAGCATTGCCGCGCAGCATCGAGCAACTCACCGCGTCCGGCAACGTCTTCGCGTTCAGCGCCATCCTGATCCGGCCGCACCCCCATGACCGGGAACTCGCCCGCCGTGCGCAGGAGCGGCTGCTGACCGACCATCAGTCATCGCTCGGCGCCACCCTGGTGGACCGGGCCGATCGCCCAACCCTCGCTGCGCTCCACTCCTGGGGGTGGCTGGACATCGGAGAGCTTCGCCGGCCGGCGGGCGCCACCACGTTCCGCGCGCTGGTACTTCCCTTCGGGGAACGCACCACGGCGAGACTGGAGGGCCTTGTCGTGATGCCCGGAGACGGTGGCCCCAGTGAGGTCTGACAGGCGGTCGACCCGCATTCAGATGCTGGTGGCCGAGCAGGCGATCCGACGAGGTGCCCGTGTGAGTGTGGTGGACGTATGCACCGCTGCGGTGGCCGCGCTGCCGGTCGGGGGGGGCCGGGCTGTCGGCGATGTCCAAGGCCGCGGTGAGTCATCCGCTGTGCAGCACCGACGACATCAGCGAGCAACTGGAAGAGCTCCAGCTCACGCTGGGCGAGGGGCCCTGCGTGGACGCCTTTGTACGCGGCTCGGCCGTCCTGACACCCGATCTGCTCGCCACTGAACTTCAGGATCACTGGGCCGTGTTCGCCGACACGGCCCTGGAAGCCGGGGCCCGCGCGGTGTTCTCGCTCCCCCTGCAGAAGGGAGCGATCAGCCCGGGAGTTCTGGACCTGTACGCCAACATTCCGACCGTACTGGACACGGAGGAACTGGCCGACGCACTGGCGTTCGCCGATCTCGCGACGCTGCTCCTGCTCGACACAAGGATCGACGAGACGGGCGCGCCGACCGGCGGGCCGACGCCGGACCGCGGCTTCGAGGACCTGGGCGCCTACCGAGCGGAGATCGACCAGGCCAGCGGGATGCTCACTGATCAGCTCGGAGTCGGCATCGAAGAAGCCTTCGTGCGGCTCCGCGCCTACGCCTATGCGCAGGGACGCCGGCTCGCGGACGTGGCCGCCGACGTGGTGGCCCGACGGCTTCGTTTCTCCCCGGACGCGGAGCCCGATCAGGCCGAGGAGGAAACCTGACGTTCGGTCCCGGCCGAGGAACGTGCCGTACTTCCCGCCCCTTCGGGCAGGGACTAGTCTCAATCGAGGGTGCCCACGATGGACCAACAGCTTCTGGCCAAGACCTTCGTCGAGCTGGCCGACAATCTGGTCGCCGACTTCGACCTCATCGATTTCCTGCGCCTGCTGACCGACCGCTGCGTCAGTATGCTCGACGCGAGCGCCGCCGGGGTGCTGCTCGCCGACCGGGACGGCGAACTCCGCGTCATGGCCGCCTCCGACGAACAGGTGCGCCTGCTGGAGCTCTTCCAGCTCCAGAACGACGAAGGCCCCTGCCTCGAGTGCTTCCGCACCGGTGTACCGGTGATCATCCACGACCTGACCCGGGAGGTCGACCGCTGGCCGCGTTTCGTCACGGTGGCCCACCGCATCGGATTCGGAGCCGTCCAGGCCCTGCCCATGCGCCTTCGGGACGAGACCGTGGGCGCCCTGAACCTCTTCCGCGCCGCCCCCGGACCCTTCGACCCGGCCGCCACACTCATCGCCCAGGCGCTGGCAGACGTCGCCACCATCAGCCTGCTGCAACAACGCACCGCTCAGCGCAGCACAGTGCTCAACGAACAGCTGCAGACGGCGCTCAACAGCCGGGTACTGATCGAACAGGCCAAGGGGAAACTCGCCGAACGCCAGGACATCGACATGGAGCAGGCGTTCACCGCGCTGCGCGGCTACGCCCGCGCCCACAACCGGCGCCTGGCCGATGTGGCCCGCGCCCTCATCGACAGCTCCGAACCCCTCACCGGTCTGGGGTCCTGACCCACGCCTTGCCGGAGCCCGCTACTGCTCTGCACCGTCCTCGATCAGACGGCGCTGGAGTTCCGGTCATGACGTGGACCGCGCGCGTCAGGGCGGTGTGGGTCTTGGTCCAACTCCTGCTCGATGAACAGCATCCGCGGCGCCGGAACGCTTCATCGGCATGCCTGTCGACTACCACGTTCGGAACCCTTGCCGCGCGAGGGCGCGACGTAGAGATTCCCGGATAACCTGGAAGAACAAAGGGCTACCGGGCTCAGCGGGCTGCGACTGCCCGAGGGGGCGGCTCGCACCGGCCCGGATCAACGGCTCAGGAGGCAAGCCATGATCCATTCAGCCGATATCCGCGAGTGGCGCAACCGCAGCGTCGTCGACCCGAAGGGCCACAAGATCGGCGTACTCGAAGCGGTCTACGTCGACACCACCACCGACGAACCGGCCATGGCCACGGTCCGCACCGGACTCCCCACCCGCCACCACCTGGCCTTCGTACCCCTCGACGAGGCGACCCTCGGACCGGACTACGTCAAGGTCTCCTACACCAAGACGCTGGTGAAGAAAGCGCCCTCGGTCGGTATGGACGACATCCTGCCCGCCGAGTCGGAGGAAGCGATCTTCCAGCACTACGACATGCCCTACCAGACGGGCGCAGGCGGCGAGCGGCAGCTCGCGCGCCGCTGATCGCCCGCGCTCAGCCACCCAAGGGAGGCATACGCGTCATGGCCCTCTTGCTATTTCTCGTTCTGGTCGCCGTAGTGCTGGGAATCATCGGAGTGGCGGCGGAGGGGCTGGGCTACCTACTGATCATCGGCATCGTGATCCTTGTGGCTGCGCTGGGCCTCATCGCCGTCCGCTGGTCCCAGCGCACCAGTCACCGCCCCCTCCGATAACGAACGACACCCTGTACTCCGTAAAAGCCCAGCCGTTGGGAGCCGTTCGGGAGCCGACCCGCTCCCCGAGCCCTCCCACACACCACCCGAGACCCACCAAACCCAACGCCGGCTGATGCCGGTCCGGGACGCTGGTGGGGTTCGTTCCGGCCGAAGCCGATTGCTCTGTGATGCCGGTGAGCTCGCAGGTCAGCGTGGCGCTGAGGGCCGTCCACGGGAACCGTGGAGTGTTGCTGTGACCACGACCTGGGGCTCGACCACGAACGCCATGCTCGCCCTGCGGGATCATCCGCTCGCTGCCGAGGTCACACTCGTCGTGATCGAGGCGACCTCGGACTGCTGGAAGCCGTTCTACTATCTGCTGGCCAAGGACCTGAACGTGATCCTGGTCAACGCCCGGCAGGTCAAGACTGCCCGGCCGCAAGACGGACGTCTCCGACGCCGCCTGGCTGTCCCAGCTCGGCGCCCATGGCCTGGTCATTCGACCCGGATTCGACCCGGGAAGTTTGTTCAGCGCGAAAACACAGCCTCTGACCTGCGAAAATAGAGAGCGGCAGACGAGTCGGGCTGTACGCCGGGGAGAATCACCGCAACGCTATGACCTGCACAAACGTGCAGGGACGACGTTTCCCTGGCTACCTTGATGGCTACGTGAGGAGGCCTTCAGGGCCGCCCGGGGCGGGACACTCACCGGAATCCGTACTAGAATCTGTACAGAATCAAGCCTCTATATGGGTACGGTGACAGCATGGAGATCCCTGAGGTCGTGACCGTCAGTGACGCGCGCGCGAGACTGTCGCGGATCCTGACCGACCTGTCGGAGTCCGGCGCGGATGCCGGCCCGGTCCTGATCGGCGCCCACCGCAAGCCCCAGGGCGTCCTCCTGTCCGTCGAGGCCTTCGAGGCGCTGAGCGGCCGAGCGGCACGACGTGCGGCCGTCGCCTCGGCCACCGGCTCCATCGAGGCCGAGGGGCTCCAGGCCTCCGCGGCCTCCGACCGCGACACCGAGGCGTACGTGAAGGGCGACCTCGACGCGGACACCCTTGTCGCCCGCGCGATCGCCCGCCACCGACAGACTTCGGAGCGGCGGGCAGGGTGAACGATCCGTACGCCATGCCCAACGGCGTGCTGCGCAACAAGCTCGGCATCACCGACCGTCAGCTGCTCGATGCAGCGGAGGCGGACATCACCCGGGCGCGCCTCGTCATGCTCGCCGAACGCCCGCTACCCGGCGCGTACTACCTCGGCCATCTCCAGGCGTTCCATGCCGCGATCTTCGGCGACATCTACCCGTGGGCAGGCGAGTTACGCACCGTGAACATCGCCAAGCGCACACCGTTCTGCCCGGCGAGAAACCTGGTGTCCTACGCCGGAGAGGTCTTCGGCCGTCTCGCCTCCTCCGGTCATCTGCGGGATCTCCCCCGGCAGGAATTCGTCATCCGACTGGCCGAGCTGTACGGCGACATAAACGTCCTCCACCCGTTCCGCGAGGGCAACGGCCGTGCCCAGCGGGCGTTTCTGGCCCAGCTCAGCGCCGACACGGGATACGCCCTGAACTGGTCGGGCATGGACCCCCAGCACAACGAGGACGCCTCAGTGAAGAGCTTCCTCGGCGACAACAGCCTGTTGGAGCAGATACTCGACGAACTCATCGCCACCACGGGCTGACACCGCCGCCACCGGCAGGCGCGACACCCGGTGTGTAGAGCGGGTCAGGCCGAAACGGCGTGCGCCGGTTCCCTGATGACGCCGGTCCCTGTCTCCAGCCGGTAGACGATCTTTCCGTCGAGTTCGGCGAAGCCGAGTTCCCGGTAGAACGATCGGGCCCCCTCGTTCTCACGGTCGGTCATCCACTCCAGGCGACTGCATCCCGGCCGCTCCTCGGCGATGCCGCGGAGCTTCCTCATCAGCGCCTTGCCGACTCCCTGCCGAGCTTTTCGATTCAGCCGTCGTACTGAAAGCGCGCCGACTCGCCGAGCACCGAGCGAGCGCTCTCGCAGTCGGCCAAGCGGGCTGCCACCGTGGCCACGGCGAGGCGTTCCGGGAGGGCGGCGGAGAACTTCAGGCCGCGTACGGCCCGGCGGTCCACGTCAGGCAGGACGAGGTTCTCGCCGACGTTCTCACCTTGGCGTTTAACGTCGCAGGTCACCCGACCTGCTGATCTGCGGTTCTTTCCAGGACAGCGGAGGCGG
>NZ_VTHJ01000022.1 GCF_008386495.1 Streptomyces tailanensis
CGGCGGGGCGGCCGCGTATGGACGCGGGGAGAGGTGCCGAGTTCGCGGAACCCCGTACGGCGGGGCGGTCGCGTACGGACGCAAGGGGGCGTGTCGGGGGGTGTCCGCCCGCAGCGGTTGGCGCGTCAACACGTTGCACTTCTCGGCCAACCGATTCCGCGCCGTTCCGAGGACGGACACCCCCCCGCGCGCCCCCGACCCACCCCCACACCACAGGCACCCCAACCGCAGCCCTCACGGCGGGACCGGGACAGCCATCCACCTCAAAGCCCACCCGTGCCCACCGCTGGAACGACCGAGGCGTCTCCATCCTGGAGTTCGCCGGTTTCCTCCCGATCCTCCTGCTCGTCGGCATGGCGGCGATCCAGCTCGGCCTCATCGGCTACGGCATCAGCCAGGCCGGCTCGGCCGCCCGCGCCGCCGCCCGGGCCGAGTCGCTGGAGCCCGGCGCGGGCGCGGCCGCGGGCGCGGCGGCGGCAAGCGCGTGGCTGGACCCGGACGTCGACCCGGGCGGCGGCGGAGGCGACACCACCACCGCCACGGTCACCGTCACCGTCCCCTCGGTCGTCCCCCTGCTCGACCCCGTGACCGTAGAACGCAGCGCCACCATGCCCAACGACACCGACGAAGACTGACCAGCCCCCCCAACCACACCCCTCAACCCATCCTCCCACCACCACCAGCCCCACAACGACCTTCCCCCCGAGAGGAGTTGACGAAAGATGAGCCTGCGATCCCGTATCGCCGCCCCCGACGAGGGGGGAACCGGACGCGAGGACGGACACCTCGTGGCCGTCTACCGCGCCAAGCTCCTCGAAGAGATCGACCTGGCCGAGATGTCGGCCCTGACGGCATCCGACCGCCGCGCCCGCCTGGAACGCGTACTCGGCCACATCATCAGCCGAGAGGGCCCGGTCCTCTCCTCCTCCGAACGCTCCCAACTCATCCGCAGGGTCGTCGACGAGGCCCTAGGCCTGGGCGTCCTCGAACCCCTCCTCGCCGACGCGTCGGTCACCGAGATCATGGTCAACGGCCCCGACTCGATCTTCGTGGAGCGAGCCGGCCGAGTGGAGCAGCTCCCCATCCGCTTCGCCTCCACCGACCAGCTGATGCAGACCATCGAGCGCATCGTCTCCACGGTGAACCGAAGGGTCGACGAGTCCAACCCGATGGTCGACGCCCGCCTCCCCACCGGCGAACGCGTCAACGTCATCATCCCCCCGCTCGCCCTCACCGGCCCGACCCTCACGATCCGCCGCTTCCCCCGCGCGTACACCCTCCCGGAGCTCATCGGCCTCGGCTCCCTCGACGAGCAGATGCTGATGCTGCTGGCCGCCTTCGTACGCGCCCGCTTCAACGTGATCGTCAGCGGCGGTACCGGCACTGGAAAGACCACCCTCCTCAACGCCCTCTCCGGCCTGATCCCGCCCCGCGAACGCATCATCACCATCGAGGACTCCGCAGAACTCCAGCTCCAGCAGGAGCACGTGATCCGCCTGGAGTCACGCCCCCCGAACATCGAGGGCAAGGGCCAGATCACCATCCGCGACCTGGTCCGCAACTCCCTCCGTATGCGCCCCGACCGCATCATCGTCGGTGAGGTCCGCGGCGGCGAGACCCTCGACATGCTCCAGGCGATGTCGACGGGCCACGACGGCTCCCTCGCCACCGTCCACGCCAACTCCGCCGAGGACGCGCTCATGCGCCTCCAGACCCTCGGGTCGATGTCCGAGGTCCTCATCCCCTTCGAGGCCCTCAAGGACCAGATCAACTCGGCGGTGGACGTGGTCGCCCAGCTCACCCGTTTCGCCGACGGCTCCCGCAAGATCACCGAGATCGCTCTGCTCGTCTCGCACGGCCGCGAACAGTTCCGCATCGCCACGGTCTCCCGCTTCGTCCCGGCCCCTCTCGGCGCCGACCGCGTCGTCCACGGCCGCTTCGAACACCTCCCGATCCCCCGCCCCGTAGCGGAGAAGCTGTACGTCGCCAACGAGCCCCTGCCCCCCGCGTACGGCGTGGCGGAGGCCATCGACGCACTCAACACGAGGCAGGCCATCGGATGAGGCCCAGCACCCCCGGGAATGACAAGACAGACAGGAGCGCGCCGTGAACAACCCCACCCTCCTGGCCCTCGGCGCCACCGTCCTGTGCTGCACCCTCGCCGTGGCCGGCGCGCACACGTACGTCTCCGGCCGCGCCCAGCGCCAGGCCCTGGTCGACCGCCTCGCGGGCACCCCGGGCGGCCCGCTGCGCACGGCGGCGGGCCGCGTACGCCGCTTCACGGCCGTAGACCGCCGCCTGCGCCGCACCCGCCTCGGCCGCGCGATCCACCTGCGCCTGACGACGACGGGACTCGACCTGACGGCGGGCGAGTTCGCCACGTACGTCGCCATGGTCGTGGTCGCCCTGTGGCTGATCGCGGCGGCGACGCTCGCCCCCTTCTTCGGCCCGATCGCCGGCGCGGTGGGCGTCTGGAGCGCGGCCATCTTCCTCAACTGGCAGCGCCAGAAACGCATCGAGGCCTTCATCAACCAACTCCCGGACGTGGCCCGTCTCCTCGCCAACGCCACCGCCGCCGGCCTCGCCCTCCGTACCGCCCTGGCGATGGCGGCGGAGGAACTGGAAGCCCCCGCGGGCGAGGAACTGGCCCGAGTGGCCGACCAACTCTCCCTCGGCCGCTCCGTGGACGACGCCTTGGGCGAACTGGCCGAGCGCCTCCCCTCCCGCGAACTGATCGTCCTCGTCACCACCCTCGTCCTCTCCAACAAGGCGGGCGGCTCGGTGGTCAGCTCACTCCGGAACCTCACCCAGACCCTGGAGGACAGGAAGGAAACCCGCCGAGAGGTCCGCACGATGCTCTCGGAGGTCAACGCGACGGCGTTCACCGTCCCGCTCCTGGGCCTCGGCTCCCTCCTCCTGATCAACTCCTCGAACGACGGCGCCCTGGCCCGGGTGACCGGCTCCTCCCTCGGCCAGGTCCTGGTCCTGGTCTCGATCGGCCTCTACACGGTCGGCTTCTTCGTCATCCGCCGCCTCGGCAAGATCGAAGTATGAGAGGGGAGCCGTGACCTGAGATGACCACGACGACGATGCTCCCCCTCCTCCTGGCCGCCCTGACGGCAGTCTCGGTCGCGGGCGTCCTCCTCGGCATCCGCATGATCCGAGCCGAGGCGAAACTCCCGAACGACCTGGCCCTGGCCCTGGAGGTCGGCGCCACCCGCGTTTCCAAGACCGGCTCGGCGATCGACCGCCTGGGCATGCGCTTCGCCCCCCTCGTACTGCGCCTCATGGGCCCCCGCAGGGTCGAGGCCAAACGCCGCCGCATCGACATGGCGGGCAACCCCGGCGGCCTCACCCTCAACCGCTACGCCGCCCGCCGAGCCGTCTACGGCTTCTTCGGCGCCTTCATGGGCCTGGTCTTCCTCACCAGCTCCCGCCCCCTCCTGGCCGCCGGCACCTTCGCCTTCGGCCTGCTGGCCGCCGACGCCGCGATCTGGCAGGCCATCCGCGACCGCAAGGACGTCATCGACCGCACGCTGCCGGACTTCCTGGACGTACTCGCGGTCGTCGTCTCAGCGGGCCTGGGCTTCCGCCAGGCCCTGGACCGGGTGGCGGAGAAGTACGAGGGCCCCTGGGCCGACGAGCTGCGCATCACGCTCCGCCAGATGGACATGGGCGTAAGCCGCCGCCAGGCCTTCGACGAACTCCGCAAACGCAACTCCTCCGAACAGGTCGCCCAGTTCGTCTCGGCGCTACAGCAAGGCGAGGAGTTGGGCTCCCCGATCGCCGAGACGCTGATCCAACTGGCGGCCGACATGCGCCGCACAGACGCCCAGAACGCCCGCCGCCGAGCCGCCCGCACCATCCCCAAGGCGACTCTGGTGACGCTGGTCTTCATGCTCCCGGCCACGATGATCCTCATCGCAACGGGCATGTTCCTGGGCTCAGGCACCAACTTCGGCGACATCCTGGGCCGCTGATGAGAAGCCGACTGCCCACCCACCACTTGACTCAGCTGCGGGCAGTCGTGCAGAGGGTCCTCACGGCCGCCTCCCTAGCCTGTGGGCAATCGTGCCGCTGGGGCGATGGGGGTCCCCCCGCTCGAGCGAAGTCGAGAGTGGGGGAGGGTGGGCACAGGCGGCACCCTGTCAGCGCCGGCAAGCGCCTCCAACCCCCGCCCAGCCCCGGCACCGGGTACCTCGCAGACGACGCCGCACCCCCCGCCACCCTCCGCCTCCAACTCAACGCCCTCCAGGCCCTCTCCCGCCAAACCATCGCCGTCCGCCTCACCATGCTCGCCATCGGCACCCCCTTCGCCCTGGCCAACACCACAGACGGCCCCCCGACCCACGCCGTACTCACCGCCGCGGTCCTCGGCATCACCATCGCCTACGCCACCCTCAGGGACTGGGACCGCTTCGCCCCCCGCCTCCTCGCCCACCCCTCCCTCATGGCGCTGGACCTCCTCTTCGGCGCGGTCCTCCTCCTCACCGCCTCCCCGGCCTCCCCCCTCGCCTACGCCACCGTCTGCACCCCCGTCCTCGCCGGCCTCCTCTACGGCTGGCGCGGCGCCGGCGTCCTCACCGGCCTGCAACTCGCCGTCCTGCTCACGGTCCACCGCGCCTGGGACCACCGCCCCGGCGCAGGCGCCGGCACCCTCCTCATCGCAGGCTTCTGCATCGCGGCCGGCATCATCGGCGTAACCCTTCGCAACCTGCTGTTCCGTTTCGGTACGGCCACCCAGGCCCTCTCGGACGCCACGTCCCGCCTGGCCGTGGCGGAAGCGGTCGAGTCCGAGCGCGCCCGCCTGGCCCGAGAGCTGCACGACTCGGTGGCGAAGACCCTGCACGGCCTGGCCCTGGCGGCAGACGCGCTGGCCATCTCCGCGGACCGCTCCGACCCGGACCCGGCCCTGCTGAAACAACAGGCGACCCTGGTGGCATCGGCGGCCCGCCGAGCCGCCGCCGAATCCCGGGACCTCCTCACGGACCTACGCCGCCACACAGACCTGACAACGACGCCTCCACCCACAGACTTGAAGACCCAACTGAGGGCGAAGACGACGGAGTTCGAGTCCCGTACTTCGATCCCCACCCCCCTGACCCACAAGGGCATGGCGGAACCCCCACCGCTCCCACCCGAAACGCCCCACCACCTCCTGGCGATCGTCTCGGAAGCCCTGGAGAACACCCACCGCCACGCGAACGCGACGAAGGCGGAGGTGACGTTGACGGTCTCTCCCACCACGCTCCACCTCACGATCAAGGACAACGGCGTAGGCCTCCCGCCCTCACTCACCCTCGAAGAAGCAGCAAAATCCGGCCACTTCGGCCTCCTGGGCATGGCGGAACGCGCCGAACGGATACTCGGCAGCCTCCACCTGCACTCAGCCCCCGCAGGAGGTACGGAAGTGACGGTCACCCTCCCCTTGCCCGCACCCCCCACCTCCCGAGCCCCCCAACAGGAGCCCACCCATGCCTGACCAGGACCAGGCACTCCGCGTACTGGTGGCCGACGACAACCCGGTGGTCCGCGCCGGCCTGGCCGCCCTGCTCGGCACCCACCCCGACATCAAGGTCGTAGCCCAGGCGACGAACGGCGAGGAAGCGGTACGGGACGCGCGACGGCATACCCCGGACGTCACCCTCCTCGACGTCCGCATGCCCGGCACCGACGGCCTCACCGCCCTGCCCGAACTGGCCGCGCTGTGCCCCGTGATGATGCTGACCTACAGCACGGAACCCGAGGTCGTGGCCGAGGCCCGGCGCCGGGGCGCGTCCGGTTACCTGGTCCACGGCGAGTTCACGGCGGCCGAACTGGTCAAGGCGGTACGGGACTTGAGGGAGGGCAGGCCCACGGGTGTCTCAAGTTCGCTCGGCGTTTCCTACAAACCTTCACACGAAAGTCACGACCCCTCTTCGCAGCTGCAACCAGTTATGGCACAGTCGTCAAAGGCTCGACCCGCCCATGCGTCGGCACTCCACCGCCGCATTCTCGACCGTTCCAACCGGCCGTCCTTCGGCCTGAGTTCAAGGGAGGTGGAGGTGATGGACCTCATCGCATCCGGCATGAACAACCGCCAAATCGCCGCCACCTGCTTCATCAGCGAGAAGACCGTCAAGAACCACATCAACCACATCTTCGCGAAACTGCACACCTCCACCCGCAGCGAAGCCATCGCCCACTGGCTGGGCACGACCCACGAGGGGTGGGCCCGATGACTCCACTCACGGGGGGAAGTTGGGCCCCTGGACCCACCCGCAGTAGGACTGTTATCACGTACGGTGATCAGGTTGATGTCGGCATCGGGCGGGAAGGCAATCGCCATGAAGGTGAAGAGCCGGTTCGCGGCGTGGAGGAACACTGTCATCTCCCGAATGCGGGGGAAGGGACGGGACTCGGGTGCCGGGTTCATCGAGTACGCGGGCATCATGATCATCGTTGCGGGGATTTTTGTGATGATCGACGGGCTTGGATTGGACGGCAAAATCTCGGAAGCCTTGATGAACGCGGTCAACGACGTTATCGCTGGCGGCTGACCCTCGTTCATCTACAGCGCGACCGAGGGGCGACCCTTCCTATCTACATCTGGCTGACTACGATTCTGCTCTTCACGGCTTTGGCCTTCTTCGTGTTCGCCCAGGCAGCGTCCGCCCGCAATGGTGCTCAATCCGCGGCGGACGCTGCGGCGTTGGCGGCGGCACAGCAGGCACGGGACGAGCTGTTGCTCGATCTGGGAGATGCCATCGGCGCCGGAGACGACTGGCTGGACTGGCTGGACCTGCCCGATGGAGGGCTCCCCGCTGACGGGGCCACCGCCGCGGCCCAGGAATTGGCCGCCCAGAACAACTCGACGCTGCAGGGCGATGCCGAGCAGATCGAGGTGGACGGCAATCCCGGCTTTCAGGTCAGCGTCGAAACGGACTACACCGTCGGCGACTCGATCATCCCCGGCACGGAAAGCATGACGGCCACGGCCCAGGCGGCCGCCGTCATCCAACCGCGCTGCGAATTCGACGTGAACGCGGATCCGACGAAGCCCGTGGAACTGATCTGCGACGGTGAGATCGTGGACATCGACCCCGAAGATTTTGATCCCGACACCCTTCCCGACGCATCCGTGATGTTCTCTGTGTATCTGGCCGAGTGAGAGGAAGCTGGACCGATGAACCTTCGGCACACCATGAAGGGCCGCAGGGCAGTGACCGCGGTGGCGATCGCGACCGGGCTGCTCCTCACGGTGGCCGGCTGTGGCGGAGGAGACGATGACAAGTCGAGTGAGTCCGCGTCATCCTCGACTCCAACCAAGAGGGACAGCGACGATGGACAAGGGGAGTCGCAGTCACCGCAGTCGGAAACAGTGCTCGCCGAGGTCAAGGGCGAGAACGGGCTGACGCTAACGATTGGTTCTGTCACTCGCGACGACGGCGGATTCGTGACGGTCGAGGGAACGGTCACGAACAACACAAGCGGCTTCTGGTCCGCAGCGGATTGGCGTGGTGACGAACGCGAGCTTTCCAAGAACGGCAGCTCCATGGCGGGCGCCAGCCTGGTCGACCAGGAAGGTAAGAAGAGGTACCTCGTGCTCCGGGATACTTCTGGCCGCTGTCTCTGCACTCAATTCAGCGGCGGCGTCGACGAGGGTGCGACCGTCGACTGGTTCGCCCAGTTCCCCGCCCCGCCCGAATCCACCACAGAGGTTGACTTCCTAGTCGGTTCCATGCCCCCCGCCACCGTCGAACTCTCCGAGGGCGAGTGACCATGGCCGCCCTGACCCCACGTGCCACGCCCACGGGCACGGCTGCCCTGGCCCTCCTGGCGGCGCTCACCCTGACCGCCGCCCCCGCCCAAGCCGCCGACGACCCCAGCAAACCCCCAGGCACGGTCACCACCTCCCCACCCCCGGAAGTCGACGCGAACAGCCCGGGCCTGAAGCTCGCCCAAGGCGCGACGCTCGCCCCCGCGAAGGTCCTGGACATCAAGTCGGTCGTGGAGGACCTCGGCGGAGAGGAGCGCCGAGAAGACACGAACGAGAACGTCACCTTCGCGCTCCAGGCGGAGGTCCTCTTCCCGAAGGACAGCGCGACGCTCAACCCGCAGGCGCGCTCCCGGATCCAGGCGATCGCGGAGGAGATCAAGACCCAGAACGCGGGCACGGTCCGCGTCTTCGGCTTCACCGACGATCTCGGCTCGTACGCCCACGGCCTGACCCTCTCCAAGAAGCGCGCGGACGCCGTCCACGACGCCCTCACCGGCGACCTCGGCGGCAACGTCACCTTCGAGGTACGCGGCTACAGCGAGGACTACCCCATCGCCGACAACTCCACGGAGGAAGGCCGCAAGAAGAACCGCCGCGTGGAGATCTCCTTCCCGACGACCGGAGGTAATAGCAACGAGAGCTGAGGCTGAGTTGCTTGCCCGCCTGCATGTTCACCACTCACCTTGCCGATGCCCTTGCAAGGCCGCTCTGTCGCCGTCACCCCAGCGTCCGCCGAATCGTCGCCAGCATCCGCTCCGGCGAGTGGAACACCTCCTCCGCACTGAACCGCAGAATGCCCCGGATCCCGGGGCACTGCTGGAGGTCGTTGAAGCGTGCGACGTCACGGCGGTGGTCCTCGCGGCTGCCGTGGTACGCGTATCCCTCGATCTCGACAGCGACGCCCTGCGCACGGAACAGGAAGTCGACCCGCAGGACGCGTCCGTGGACAGTGCGGACCTCGGCCTGCGTCTCGGGGCGCAGACCGGCGTCGTACATGCGGCAGCCGCGCTACCGTCTCCGCTGGTGAGCCGAATGAAGGATCAGCGAGTTCGAGCCAGTGACGCGCGCGGACGGCACCGCGTAGGCCGTCCCCGAGAGCGGCAGCGAGTCGGTCCGGACGGGTGAGCGCCGCCCGGCGGACCCGCAGGCCATCCCTCGCGCCACCTGTGCCACCCCGAGTGCCATGCGCGGTGACAGTCCGGTGGGAGAGCGCGGAGTCAACGGCGACCAAGGCCTCGTCGCGAGGGCCACCCCGGGAGCAGATCGGCGAGCGTACGGTCCACCGTGGTGACCCGCAGGCCATCCCACGTCACCACATCCTCGCCCGGCAACGCGCACCGGTGAACCCGCACGCCCCTCCGCTGCCGTAACCCCTCCGGATCGGTGAACTCGGCTTCCACCCCCAGCAGTTCGATCCGCCACAACCAGGCTGCGGCCCGATGGCTGACGACCAGCTCAGGCGTGGTGAGCTGGACGGCCCGAAGCCGCACCCGAAGGTCCGGGTTGACCCCCGGCTCCGCCCAGGCACCACCACCGAGCGCTGTCCACCCCTCCTCTCTCAACTGCCGGAAGAGGGAGGCCCTGCTCCACCCCTCGGCCATCGCCCACGACGTCAACAGCAAGCCCTCCCGGGCCGTTCCCCTCAGTTCCCGCACCCCCCAACTCTCGCGCACCCCGCTCCACCGATGCCCAAGCCTGTGGACAAACCCCACGCCCACCCCGCATACGCCGTGATTGTGTCCCCAGTCCCAAGAACCCACCGAAGCCCCGCCGCTGACCTGGGCGAACGCGGCACCCCCTTACCCAACTGTGAGACCAAGTGCCCAATTACCCCGGAGCCTGCTTACGCGCCGTCGTCGTTGGGCTCCTGCTCCTCCGGGTAGGCGACGAAGGTGCCCTTCGCGGGAAGCGTGACGACGAGGCCGCGTTCGCGTAGCTCGCGAATGGCGCGACGGGCGGTCAGGTACGCGACGCCGTACTCCGTGCCGAGATCCCGCTCGCCGGACAGTCGTGCGCCTGGCCTCAGCTCGCCCGACGCGATTCGGGCAGCAACGTGGTCGGCCACCTGCATATAGACGTACGCGATCTTGTTGGGGTTGATCGGCGAATCGCTTGCCTCTGCTGCCATACCACCCACCGTGAAACAGCCCTGAGCTGCAGCAATGGGCATAATGCAGCGTACTGCTATGTACTGACATGAGTAGCAATGTGGGCTGAAAAGCGTCGAGGCCCCGGCGGCCTGGCAGGGCCCCGGGGCATGGCCGAACGCTTCGAAGGAGCGCCGGCAATGCTGGACCTTACAGTCCGAGCCCTGACCTGGATGCTGCACATCTGGCTACCGAACCCGCGCAAGCCGGCACCGCGCGGAACCAGCCCCGCAGGCCCCGGCTCCGCACATCCCCACGCCACCGAGTCCTCGCCCGACCACATGCCGCGACCTCGGCCCCTCATCCGCCCTCACCGCAGACGAACGCGTTCGCCGCCGCGCAACCCGGGGCCTGCGCGAACGCCGCCGCGCCCTCTACCTGGCATCCCTCGGGTCCCGCAGTCGGCTCGGCGACGCAAGTGACCGGGTTACACGCCGGAGGCCCAAGTCCGTGCGGTCGCGTCCCGCCCGCGCCATCCTCGTCCCTGACAACCGACACTGGGAGCGCGGGAAGCGCAGGGAACGCAGGGAGCCGCCGCCATGCGAAAGATCGTCCTGATCACGTCCGTGTCCCTCGACGGCTACATGGAGGGCCCGAACCGGGAGCTCGACTGGCCTCTCGTCGACGACGAACTGCATACGCACTTCAATGACCTGCTCAGGGGCATGGGCGCCCTCATCGAAGGGCGCGTCACGTACGAGTTGATGGCCGACTTCTGGCCCACGGCCGACCGGGACCCCAACCTGCCCCGCCCCATGGCCGACTTCGCCGCGATCTGGCGCACCATTCCCAAGCTGGTGTTCTCCCGGACCCTGCAGCGGGCCGACTGGCATTCGACGATCGTCCGGGACGTCGTGGTCGACGACATCAGGGCCCTCAAGGCGCAGGAGGGCGGCGACCTGGTCATCGGCGGGGTGAACCTCGCCTCCGAGTTCCTGCGGCACGACCTGATCGACGAGTTCCGAGTCTACGTCCACCCGATCCTCATCGGCCGAGGCACGCCCGCCTTCCTCCAGACCGAAGCCATGCGGCAGACACCGCTACGCCTGATCGAGACCCACACCTTCGGCAACGGCGTCGTGCTGCTGCACTACGACAGGGCCTAGCCCGCGCCCTCACGGGCGTACGCCCGCAGTGACCCCACCACCGTGTTCGTCACCGCGACCAACGGCACCGCCACCACCGCGCCCCCGATCCCCGCGATCATCCCGCCCGCGGCGACGGACAGGACGACGGCCAGCGGATGGACGCGGACGGCCCGGCCCAGGATGAACGGCTGGAGGACGTGACCCTCGATCTGCTGGACGGCGAGGACCACGGCCAGCGTCATGACCGCGGTGAAGACGCCCTGCGTCACCAACGCCACCACCACCGCGAGCGCGCCGGAGACGACCGCACCCACCAACGGGATGAACGCGAACAGGAAGATGAAGACGGCGAGGGGGACCGCCATCGGTACGTCCAGGAAATAGATACCCAGGCCGATGAAGATCGCGTCGATCAACGCCACGATCACCGTGCCGCGTACGTACGCGGTCAACGTCTGCCAGGCGCGCGGGCCCGCCGCCGCGACCCCCGGCCGGGCCGCCTCCGGCACCAGCTTCAGCGTCCACTGCCAGATCCGCTTGCCGTCGTAGAGCAGGAACAGCGTGGAGAACATCGTCAGCAGGATGCCGGTGAGCGCCTCGACGATGACGGTCACACCCTCCAGACCGGCCGAGGTGATCGTGTCCGTGTTCTCGCCGACCGCCTCGCGGAGGTTCTGGGCGATGTCGTTGATCTGCTTCTCGGTGACGTGGAACGGGCTGTCGAGCAGCCAGTTGCGCAACTCGTCGATGCCGTCCTGAATCTGGTCGGACAGGTCGTCGATGTTCTCCATCACCTGCCAGGTGACGAACCAGCCGATCAGCCCCATGACGACGAAGCCGAGGATCGCCGTGAGGGACGTGGCGAGGCCGCGCGGTACGCCGTAGCGGGTCAGCCGTGCCACCGTCGGCTGGAGCAGCGCGGTGACGAGCAGGGCGGTGGTGAAGGACAGCACCAGCAGCTGTACGGAGCTGATGATCCGCATCAACACCCAGACGGTGCCCGCCAGTACGAGTAGCCTCCAGCCGGCCTCGGCCGCCACCCGCATCCCCCACGGCACCGCGGACGCGGGGTCGGGACGGGAGGGGACGACGACAGCGGGTACGGGTACGGGTACGGGGCCGGGGGCGGGCGTGGATGCCTGCGACGATTCCTGCGCCGACCGGTCCGACGCCTCCTCGGGGGAGCCTCCATCCGGAGCCTTCCGGGCGCCACCGGCGTTCCGGCCGTCCCCGTCCCCGTCCCCGTCCCCGCCCTCCTCCGACTCGATCTGCGCGCGGCGCCGTTCCAACCGCTCGCCCCACCCGCTCAGCCCGGCGCCCAGTCGGCCGAGCCACCCAGGCACTCGCGACATGATCCGTCCTCTTCCCCCGTCGCCCCTGCTGTTCATCACTCCCCCCGGAGGCCGCGATTCCGCTGGGGGGCTTCGACCGTACATGGCCGAAGCCCCCCACCAAAGGACGGTGGAGGGCTTCAGAAGGTTGAGCAGCTGATGGTCAGCTCAGTACCACTGGTTGGCCTGCCAGAACGACCACGCGCCGCAGGGGCTGCCGTAGCGCGATTCCATGTAGTTCAGGCCCCACTTGATCTGGGTGGCCGGGTTGGTCTGCCAGTCGGAACCGGCGGACGACATCTTGGTACCGGGAAGCGCCTGGAAGAGACCGTACGCGCCCGAGGAGGGGTTGACGGCCTTGTAGTTCCAGTCGGACTCGTGGTCCACGATGTTGCTGAAGCAGGTCCACTGGTCGCTCGCCACGACCGACTTCGCCATGGCCTGGATCTCGGCGATGGAATACGAGCCCTGGACGGGGGTGTTCCCGAGGTCGCCGAGGTTGCCGGCGGCTTCTTCGGCCTGCGCCTCGGCCTCTTCCCTCTCCTTGCGCTCCTGCTCGGCCTTCTCCGCCGCCTTCTGCTTGTCGATCGCGTCCTGGGCCGCCTTCTTACGGGCGGTCGCCTCGGCGTCCTTGCGGGCGCTCGCGTCGGCGGCGATGGCCTGGGCGTCGGCCTGTGCAGTCAGGGATGCGGTCTGGACCTGGGCCTGCTGGCCCACGGGGATGTCGGCGAGCAACGTGGTGTCGTTCGCGACCGCCTCGGCGTCATCCGTGGTCTGAGCGGTGCTGCCCGAGGCAACGCCGACAACACTTCCGACTGCGGTGACCGCGGTGGCCGAGGCCACTGCGAATCCCCGGACCGAAATCCGGCTCACACGGTTTCCTTCCAGCATCGCCCGCCTCGGTGACCCTGGCGGACGCAATCGTGCCCCTGGCGCTGGCCTCCCAACTGCGGGGTCACGGAGGCGCGGGCCCGGTGGGCAACTCCCTTGCGGGGAGCGCCGCGTGGTGCTCGGGCGGCATACGACGACGGTATGGAGTTGACCTGGTGTTTCTGTTGTGCCGTACCGCTGGGGGTACAGGTGTGTCGTATGCGGGGCCTGACAGGAGTGAGACTCTGCCGTAACCCGACACCGCGAGGCAATTCAGTGGTACGTGTGAAAGGTCACACCTCGTTTGCCCCAGGGGATTCCCGGAAAGCCACACATGCCGAGGCGCCGCCCGGCTAGGCTCATCGCCTTTGCCGGACGGCGCCTTGAGGTTCGGCTAAATCTGCCCGTCCTCCAGCATTTCGGTCACAAGGGCCGCGATCTGGGACCGTTCGGACCTCGTCAGCGTGACGTGCGCGAAGAGCGGATGACCCTTCAGCTTCTCGACCACGGCGACGACACCGTCGTAGCGGCCGACGCGCAGGTTGTCGCGCTGCGCCACGTCATGCGTCAGAACGACGCGCGAGTTCGCGCCGATCCGGGACAGCACGGTCAGCAGAACGTTTCGCTCCAGCGACTGCGCCTCGTCCACGATCACGAACGCGTCGTGCAGCGAACGGCCGCGGATGTGGGTGAGCGGGAGAACCTCCAGCATGCCGCGCGCGGTGACCTCTTCGATGACCTCGCGGCTGGTGACCGCGGAGAGCGTGTCGAAGACCGCCTGCGCCCAGGGGCTCATCTTCTCGGACTCGGAGCCCGGCAGATAGCCGAGCTCCTGCCCGCCCACCGCGTACAGCGGCCGGAAGACCATCACCTTCTTGTGCTGGCGGCGTTCGAGTACGGCCTCCAGGCCGGCGCAGAGCGCCAGCGCGGACTTGCCGGTGCCGGCCCGGCCGCCCATCGACACGATCCCGACGTCCGGGTCGAGCAGCAGATCCAGCGCGATGCGCTGCTCCGCGCTGCGGCCCTTGATGCCGAAGGCCTCACGGTCACCGCGTACGAGACGGATGTTGCCCTCGGGCGTCACCCGGCCCAGTGCCTTGCCGCGCTCCGACTGGATCGTCAGACCGGTGTGCACGGGGAGGTCGCTGACCTCGGGGACGTAGACCGTCCCCGCCTCGAAGAGGACGTCCACCTGCTCGCCCGGCAGGGTCACCTCGGACATCCCGGTCCAGCCGGAGGCGTCCGTGATGGCGAGCTCCGCCCGGTACTCCTCGGCGAGGAGGCCGACGGACGACGCCTTGATCCTCAGGGGCAGGTCCTTCGACACGACGGTCACGTCGTAACCCTCGGCCTGCAGGTTCCTGGCCACCGCGAGGATGCGGGAGTCGTTGTCACCCAGCCGGTAGCCGCTGGGCAGCACGCTGGGGTCCGAGTGGTTGAGCTCGACCCTGACGGTGCCACCGAGATCCCCGATCGGGATGGGGGCGTCGAGGCGGCCGTGCCGTACCCGGAACTCGTCGAGCAGGCGCAGCGCCTGCCGGGCGAAGTAGCCGAGTTCGGGATGGTGCCTCTTGGCCTCCAGCTCCGTCACCACGACGATCGGAAGCACGACCTCGTGCTCGTCGAAGCGGTTCAAAGCGTTCGGGTCGGCCAGCAGGACGCTGGTGTCGAGGACATAAGTGCGCCGGTCTGGCTTGTGGCGCTTTGTGCTGGTCACCACGGAAGGACGTACCCCCTCGGATGAGGTCGGGGAGCGACGGGTTCGAACTGGGCCGGTCGTCGGCGCCGTTGCACGGGCCGGTGACCGGCCCTCCGCTGCTTCGTCCGTGCTGTGACCGCACGATCGGGCTGGTGCAAAGGGCCTCCCGGGCGGACGGCCCCGAGCCGCCCGCTGAGATCCGACACCCGTGGTTCGGGCGTCGACCTGACTGGCTTATGCCCTCGAACATGCGCCGCCATGCCAAGCGGTACGACGGCGCCCCGGTGAACTCCTCGTTACTTCCGTCCCGCTGGGATACCCGGGGGTTACGGAGTTTCAGCCTCCGTAACGCCGGTGCCGCGCCGCGTAGTCACGCAGGGCGCGCAGGAAGTCGACCTTCCGGAAGGCCGGCCAGAACACGTCACAGAAGTAGTACTCCGAGTGGGCGGTCTGCCAGAGCATGAATCCGGACAGCCGCTGCTCACCGCTCGTACGGATCACGAGATCGGGGTCGGGCTGGTCGCCGGTGTAGAGGTGGCGGCCGATCAGATCGACGGAGACGTTCTCGGCGAGCTCCTCCATCGAGGTGCCCTTGTCGTGAGCGTCCTGGACCATCGACCGTACGGCGTCGGCGATCTCCTGGCGGCCGCCGTACCCGATGGCGACGTTGACCAGTATCCCGTCGACGTCCGCGGTGGCCTCCTCGGACTCCTTCAGGGCGCTCTGGAGCTGCCCGGGGAGCTGGTCGAGGGTGCCCACGTGGTGCACCCGCCAGCGGCCGTCGGCGGCGAGGGTGCGTACGACGTCCTCGATGATGCCGAAGAGCGGCACCAGCTCTTCCTGGGGGCGGCCGAAGTTGTCGGTGGAGAACAGCCAGAGGGTGACGACCTTCACGTCCGTCTCGGTGCACCAGCCGAGGAACTCCTCGATCTTGTGCGCCCCGGCCCGGTGCCCCTGCGCGGTGGTGGAACCCGCGGCCTTCGCCCAGCGCCGGTTGCCGTCCATGATGACGCCGATGTGCTGGGGCACCTGGGCGTGGTCGAGGTGGCCCTCGACCCTGCGTGCGTAGACCCTGACGAGCAGGCTCCGCAGTTTGTCGCGCAGGTTCACGTGAATGTCAGCCCCTCCGGTCCGGCAGTCCCCTTTGGTGGGCAGAGCCTACCGGGGGTTGAGGCCAAGTCCGCCAAGGGGTGTACGGGGGTCGGGTGGCCGTGGGAGGGCTGAAACAGGTGCTGGGAGGGGTTGAAACAGGCGCCCTGAGGCCGCACAAAAAACGGGCCGGTCCGTGGGGGGGAGACGGACCGGCCCGAGGGGGGGCTTCCACCATAACCCTTTGTGAGTGATGCTGCGTGCATCGGCGTGCCACAATTACTCTCCGGAGTCGAACGACAGCGTGGCGGTGAGTGTGGAAGCGCTCATTCAGGGCGCGATCGGCGGTGATCATGGCCGGATCGTGGTGGATTCCAAGGGGAACGAGGGGAATCCTGATGGAACCATGGGCTCGCGCATTCTTGTGCGACTGTCGAGCGGGAGGAGGTCGGGTGCCCTCGTACGGGTGAAGTGACGCCGGAACGCGCGCTTGACGCCGGGGGGTCGGAGGATTCGGGGGGTGGCTTCACGGCACCGCGCAGCCCCCTCCACTGCACGGTGCCGCCCGCGCAGCTTTGCTCACGCGAATTACCTTGGTCTGAACCTACGCGAGACGGTCCGCCGAAGCCAAGCCGGAGGCGATAACGATGTGGACACCGGGACGGAGACGGAACCGGCGGTGACGGTCACCTGGGAGCAGGCGAGCGCACGGCGGATGGAGCGGCAGTTCCTGGGGTCTCCCGTACTGGCCGGGACGTCGGTCGCGGAGATGGTCGCCGCCATGATGGGCGCGCACGCCCAGGTGCTGTCGGCGGCCGAGGTGTCGGTCGGGGTACGCACCGAGGGGCTGACGCGAGCGGACGTACGGGCCGCGCTGTGGGAGGACCGCACGCTGGTGAAGACGTTCGGACCGCGCGGCACCGTGCATCTGCTGCCCGCCGCCGAGCTGCCGTTCTGGACGGCCGCGCTGCCCGCGATCCCGTCCGGGGCGGGCCAGTTCGCGCCGGAGGTGCGCTTGAGTGAGGAGCAGGCGGAGTTGGTCGCCGCCGCGCTGGACGAGGCGGCGACGCCGCTGACCCTCGACGAACTGGGCGAGGAGGTCGTCGCACGGACCGGGCCGTGGGCCGGTGACCGGGTGATGCCCGCATTCCAGAGCCTGTGGCCCCGCTGGCGGCAGGTCATGCACCGGGCGGGCCAGTCCGGCGCCCTGTGCTTCGCCCCCGACCGGGGCCGCAAAGCCACGTACACCCGGCCACCCCACTTCGAGCCCCTGCCGACGGCCGACGCCGGGCTCACCACCCTCGTACGGCACTATCTGCGCGCCTACGGTCCCGCCCGCGCCCGGCACTTCGCCAGGTGGGCGGCGGCACCGGGCGGCTGGGCCGACCGGCTCTTCACCTCACTCGCCTCCGCCGACGAGATCGAGGAGGTCGACTTCGCGGGGGAGCCCGCCTGGGTGGCGGCCGGCGACACCGGCTTCCCCGAGGAGCCCGCGCGAGTCCTGCGGGGCGTACGGCTGCTTCCCTACTTCGACGCGTACGGCATCGCCGCGCAGCCGCGCGAACGGTTGTTCCCGGGTGGCGCCTACGAACGCGCCCTCGCTCGAGGCCAGGCCGGCAACTACCCCCTCCTCCTGCTCGACGGCGTCGTCGCGGGCGTCTGGCACCAGCGGCGCAACGGACGCCGTACGACGGTCATGGTGGAACCACTGGGACGGCTGACGGCCCGGCAGGAGCGGGCGTTGGGCGAGCGGGTGGACCGGGTCGGCGAAGTACTGGAAGCGCGGGCCGAGTTGGCGATCGGGAAGGTCACGGTCGGCCCGCACGCGTGAGGCGGGCCGCCTCAGGAGACCGGCTTGCGGTGGTTGACCAGCGCGCCGGGTACGAGGGCCGGCGGTCCGGGCCTCGGCTACTCCGTCCGCAACCCCTCCGGCCGCATCAGCCGTATCAGCGGCGGCATGCTCAACGCCGTGACGACCAGGACGACGGCCGCGCCGATGCCGGTCATCGCCAGGACGTTCGGCCAGTCGATGGCGACCGGGGTGGCTGTCATCTTCAGCAGGACCGCGCCCAGCGCCACACCGAAGGTGAGGGCGATGATCAGACCCAGGGTGATCGGGATCGCCGTCTGCCACAGTACCGACAGGCCCAGCGTGCGGCGCCGGGTGCCGAAGGCGACCAGGGCCGACAGGAGCTTCTTGCGTTCGCGCAGCTGTTCCAACTGGGAGACGAGCAGGCTCGTGCCGATCAGGACGAACACAGCGGCCGCACCGACGAGCAGGCCGGTCTGGATGGTCGTGAACTGGTCGACCCGCCTGGTCGTCGCCCACTCCCAGGTCCTGATGAGCGGATCGATCGCGACGGCGGCGTTGCGGACCTCGTCAAGCGCGTCCGGAACCGAAGGGTCCGTCCGTACGAAGACGGTGCTGTACATGTACGCGTCCGTCTTCGCCTTCGCGGGCAGGGCGCCGGGGGTGGCCATCAGCCCCTCCCCGAAGGGCCGCAGCGTGTCGGCGCGCTCGGTCACCTTCGTCACCTCGCCGGGCAGCTTCCAGGCGACCTCGGCGCCCGGCTCTTCTCCCGCGTAGGACGGGTCGAAGTAGACCGTGTGGTTGGGCGTGGAGAGCTTCAGCGTGGCCGGGTCGTCCGGTTGGCCCATGAGGAAGACGTCGCCGTCGCGGCACGAGGGGATCTTCGCGAATTCACGCAGCGCGGCGCAGTCGCCGATGACGATCTCGGCGACGTCCTCCGGGTCCTTGGCGGTGCCGGCGACCGTCGCGCTGGACATGGCCGCGACGGCCTTCGCGCCCTTGGCCTGCTTCAGCTTCTCGCCGGTGCCGCTCGCCGAGAGGCCCTGCGGCAGGGCGAGTTCCATCTGGGCCCGGGTGGTGTCCAGCCCCGTCGACTCGGTGAAGCGGCCCGAGACCCCGGAGAACAGCATCTGCAGGGCGATCGCTCCGGCCACCGCCACCGCGATGCCGTTGACCATGCGGGCCGCCGAGCCGCTGCTCAACTGGAGTCGGCGGACGGCCAGTTGCCAGGAGACGGCGCCGGAGCCCAGCCGGGCGACGAACGCCTCGACAACCCACGGCAGCAGCGCGGTGATGCCGAAGAGCAGCAGGACGACGCCACTGATGACCGCGTACTCGTTGAAGTCCCCGTTCTCCGACCCCTGCCCGATCATCGGGTAGAGCAGGGCGAGCCCGGCGAGCGGCAGCAGCAACCGCCACCAGAGCCGGCGCCGCGCGGGCCTGGCCGTGCGGACCACACCGAGCGGCTCGATGACGACGCCGCGCAGCGCGAACAGGGTGACGGCGACGGCCGCCGCCGGGACCGCGAGCGCGACCAGCAGTGCGAGCACGGGGGAGGGGTTGAGGTAGCTCGGGAAGACACTGACGTCGAACACCTCCACCGAGCCCACGATCTCCCTGCCGATCAGGAAGAACACGGTGCCGAACACCAGCCCCAGCACGGCCCCGGCGAGCGCCTCGCCCGCCGCGATCCGGCGGGTCATCCGGCTGTCGGAGCCGACCAGCCTGAGCGCCGCCAGCCTGCGGTCGCGCCGCTCACCGCCGAACCGTACGGCCGTGGCGATGAAGACGGCGACCGGCATCAGCAGCACCACGAAGACGACCAGGGTGAGCAGCACCAGGACCGGCTCCATCGGCTCCTCGGGATCCTCGACCGCGGGCCCGAACTTCTCGATGCGGGCCACGACCGAGCCGTCGATCCGCTCGGCGAGCCCCTCGGCGCCCGCGAAGTAGGCGAGCTCATGCGAGCCGATCAGCCCGGCCTCGCCGATGTGGCCGACCGTCACGTACGGCAGCCGGTCGCGCAGCAGCTTCCCCTCGTCGGACTTCAGCAGTTCGGCGAGGGCGGGGGAGACGACCATCTCGCCCGGCGCGGGGAACTCTCTCAGCCCGGGGGGCAGTGGCGCGTTCGCCCCCTCGGGCTGCAGCAGCCGTCCCCGGATCTCCCGGTACTGGTACTCGGTGTCCGTGTCCGCGACGACCAGGCTCTTGTCGGTCGGCTTGGGGTACTCGTCGGCGGAGACGGTGCCCACGTCCATCCGGGCTTCCCCGCGGGCGCCCCGGGTGTCCAGCGCGCTCGGTATCGCCGTGGTGAGCAGCAGTAACGCCACGCCCAGGCCGACGCCGACCGCGGTGAGCACGGCTCGCACCCAGCCCTCACGGCCCCCGGTGAAGGTGAACCGGACCCCCATGGCCAGGTCGCGGTACCACTGGCGGACGACGGGAGAGCTCATACGACGCGCTCCATGTCCCGCGACTTCCCGTCCCGTACGACGATCTCGCGGTCGGAGTACGCGGCGACCCGCGCCTCGTGCGTGACCAGGACGACGGCGGCGTTGGTGGACCGGGCCGCCTCGGTGAGCAGCTCCATCACGCGCTCGCCGTTGAGGGAGTCCAGCGCGCCGGTGGGCTCGTCCGCGAACAGCACCCGGGGGCTGGTGACCAGCGCCCGGGACACGGCGACCCGCTGGCCCTGGCCGCCGGAGATCTCGCCGGGCCGCTTGCGGGCGAGGTCGTCGACCTCCAGGCGCTGCATCCAGCCGAGGGCGGTCTTCTCGGCCTCCTTGCGGGAGGTGCCGTTCAGCCGCAGTGGCAGCGCCACGTTCTCCACGCACGTCAGCTCGGGCACGAGCTGGCCGAACTGGAAGACGAACCCGAACTCGCTGCGGCGGAGCGCGCTGCGCTCGGTGTCGCTCATGGTGGCCATCTCGCGGCCGTTGTAGATGATCGAGCCCGAGTCGGGCGGCACGATCCCGGCGAGGCAGTGCAGCAACGTGGACTTGCCGGAGCCGGAAGGGCCCATCACCGCGACGACCTCGCCGGGGTGGATGGAGAACTCGGCGCCGTCGAGCGCGGTCGTCGGACCGTACGCCTTGCGCAGGTCGGTCGCGATGAGCAGGGAACCGGTGGGAGTCATCACTTGGCCACCGCCTCGGCCAGCTTGCCCAGTCGGGCCGTGGTCAGCTCCAGCCATCGCAGGTCGGCCTCCAGATGGAACAGGGCGTGGTCGCAGATCAGCTGGTCGGCGAGGTCGCCCTTGCGCTTGCGGTCGGTGAGGATGCGCATCATGCGCAGGTGCTCGGAGCGCTGGCTGTCGAGGATGTCGGCCGCGTTCCGGTCGGTGAGCAGGGCGAGGACGACCTTCGTGTAGAGGGTCGACTGCAGATACGGCTCGGGCTTCTCGGGGGTCGCGAGCCACCGCTGGACATCGGTGATGCCCGCCTCGGTGATCGCGTACCGCTTCCGCTCGGGGCCGCCGCCGGCCTCGATGCCGTCGACCTCGACGAGGCCGTTCTTCAGCAGCCTCGACATCGTCGAGTAGACCTGGCCGTAGTGCAGCGGCCGGTCGTGACCGAACTTCTCGTCGAAGGCCCGCTTCAGGTCGTAACCGTGTCGGGGCCCGGACTCCAGGAGTCCCAGGAGTGTGTGACCGATGGACATGAGCACGACTGTACACAGGGGGTATACACCGCGCGTATACGCACCGTGTATAGGTCGCCGCCCGGGGTGGGAAGGGCGCTGGTCGGAGCCGATTGTCACGATTCTGTCACCGAGGCCGTCGGCGACAAGTGGGCCTGGTGGGGCAACCATCGGCCCTGTTGGAACGTCCGTTCCGGTGGGATGAGGTGCGTGATGACGCGCACTCGTGCGCATTGTCACGCCGAATCGGGCCGTATGGGCTCCCCCTGGCCACAGCGCTCGGTGTTAGCTTGCTGAGCCGACCGGCGACACCCGAGTGACGTACGAGGCGCGCACAGACGTACGAGACTCGGCACGAGCACCACGAGACGCAGCACGAGACGTAGTACGAGCAGTACGAGACGAGCAGAGGCGGAGCGGACCGGAGCCATGGGACGAGCGGAAGAAAGACGAGCGCGGCAGCGTGGCGGTCGCCGCGCGGCGCCCAAGCGCTCGTCCGGGGGCGCGACAGCGGCAGGGACGGCGGTCATAGGCTCACCCGAGGGCGGTGGCGGTGGCCGCGTGGCTGCCAGAGCCGCCGCCAAGGGCGCGGGAAAGAACGGCACCAAGCAGAAGAGCCTCATACGCCGCCTCTTCACCTGGAAGAAGATCCTCGGCACCTTCTTCGGTGTCATCCTGCTCGGTATGGGCGCCTTCGTCGTGCTCTACCTGATGATCGAGGTCCCCGAGGGGGGTAACCCCGAGGCGACCAAGGAAAGCAACGTCTACAAGTACTCCAACGGCAAGATCCTCGTCCGCTCGGGCAAGACCAACCGCGAGATCGTCGAGCTCGACAAAGTTCCCAAGGAAGTCCAGCTGGCCTTCGTCGCCGCCGAGAACAAGACCTTCTACTCGGACCCCGGCGTCGACTTCAAGGGCATGACCCGCGGTCTGATCAACACCCTGTCCGGCAAGGGCAAGCAGGGCGGCTCGACGATCACCCAGCAGTACGTCAAGAACTACTACCTGACGTCGGACCAGACGGTGACCCGCAAGCTCAAGGAACTGGTCATCTCCCTGAAGCTGGAGCGCAACGAGACCAAGGACTACATCCTCGCGGGCTACATCAACACGAGCTACTACGGCCGGGGCGCCTGGGGCATCCAGGCCGCCGCCCAGGCGTACTACGGCGTCGACGCCAAGAAGCTCACTGTCGAGCAGGGCGCGTACCTCGCCGCACTGCTCCAGGCCCCCAGCCAGTACGACCTGTCCACCGCCTCCGAGACCGGCAAGAAGCTGGTCACGGCACGCTGGAACTACGTGCTGGACAACCTGGTCGAGATGAAGAAGCTGGACGCCTCGGAGCGCGAGGGCATGAAGCTCCCCAAGCCGAAGGAACCCCAGGCCGCCCCCGACATGGCGGGCCAGAACGGCTACCTGTGGGACGCCGCCAACGCCGAGCTGGCCAAGCGACTCGTCGCCACCGACAGGGCGTCCGACCTGGAAGAGGCCATGACCCTCATCGATGCCGGTGGCTGGACCGTCACGCTGAACATCGACCCGAAGAAGCAGAAGGCGCTGGAGAAGGCGGTCAAGGACCAGCTCACCAGCAAGCTCGACCCGAAGAAGCGGAAGGTCGACAAGTACATTCAGGCCGGTGCGGTCTCCGTCGACCCGAAGACCGGCAAGGTCCTCGCCATGTACGGCGGCGTCGACTACGTGAAGCACTTCGGGAACAACGCCACCCGCCGGGACTACCAGCCCGCCTCCACCTTCAAGCCGGTCGTGCTCGCCGCCGCCCTCGACGACGGCGCCGAGACCCAGGACGGCGAGCCGATCACCGCGAGCACCGTCTACGACGGTGACAGCGGGCACGAGGTCGTCGACAACGGCACCAAGGTCGGCTTCAAACCGCCGAACGAGGACAACGTCGACTACGGCGACGTCACCGTGCAGACCGCCATGAACAAGTCCATCAACTCCGTCTTCGCGCAGATGGGCGTCGACGTCGGGATGGAGAAGGTCATGGAGGACGCGGAGAAGCTCGGCATGGACACCGAGGGCATGGAGGCGGTTCCCGCCCAGACCCTCGGCTCCATGGGCGCCAGCCCGCTGGAGATGGCCGGCATCTACGCCACCCTCGACAACCACGGCGAGAAGGTCACCCCGCAGATCGTCGCCTCGGCCACGCACCGGGACGGCGCGGTCACGTTCGACGACCCGATCGGCGAGCAGGTCATCACCAAGGAGGCCGCCGACACGGTCACCTCGGTCCTCACCGGCGTGGTCGACGACGGTACGGCCAAGACCTCCGTCCGCGACAACCCCGCCCGCGACGGCCAGCAGGTCGCCGGCAAGACGGGTACCTCCGACGAGAACCGCTCCGCCTGGTTCACCGGCTTCACCCCGAACCTCGTCACCTCCGTCGGCCTCTTCGGCGAGGACATGGACAGCGGCGGCAAGCAGGTCTCGATGTACAAGGCGCTCGGCGAACCCCGCATCAACGGCGGTGGCTTCCCCGCCCGGATCTGGGCCGACTACACCTTCGGCGTGATGGGCAAGACCACGAAGTTCGAGCTGGACACCACGCAGGGCGCCGCGGTGGCCCCCACCGAGTCCCCCACCCCGAGCTTCATCCCGTCGGAGACCCCGTCCGCGTCCCCCACCCCGGAGGAGACCCCGGAGACGACGCCGGAGGAAACCCCGGAGACCACCCCGGAGGAGACCCCGGAGACGACGCCGGAGGAAACCACGGAAACAACCCCGGAGGAAACCCCGACCGGCGACGAGGGCGACATAGAACTCCCGACAGACCCGAACGACCCACAGGCGGACGGGTAGGAACATAAAAGAAGGGCGCCCGGTTTTCACCGGGCGCCCTTCGCGCCCTTAAGGGGCGCGGGGCTGTGTACATTTGCGGCTCCGCCGCGTGGGCGCGACCAGCCACAACGAACCCGCAGCCCGCAAAACACACTGAGCCCCGAGCTCTGACCGCTCAACCCAGCGGAGCGCTCACGCCTGATTCAGCTCGAACCAGACAACCTTCCCCGCACTCAACCGAGTAGCCCCCCACCGCTTGGCCAACTTATTGACGAGGTAGAGCCCCCGGCCCCCCTCATCCGTGGCCCGAGCCTGCCGAAGCCGAGGCAACTGCGGCACATCATCGGTCACCTCACACCGCAGCACATCGGTCCGCAGCAACCGCAGGGTCACCGGCCGAGTCGCATAGCGCACCGCGTTCGTGACGACCTCACTGATGAGCAGCTCGACGGAATCCGTCAACTCCTCAAGGCCCCAGCGGGACAACGCATGCCGGGCAAGCCGACGCGCCCGCCCCGGAGCCATCTCCTCCGGTTCCAGGAACCAGTACGCGACATCGCTGGGAGCGATCCCATCGAACCGCGCCGCGAGCAACGCGATGTCATCGTCCCGGTCGCCCGGGCCGAGCATGTCGAGCACCTCGTCGCACAACGCCTCCAGCGGCGGCGGATGATCCGGCCCGGTCAACTGCGCGGTAGCGGCGAGCTTCTCGCGAAGTTGCTCTATCCCGGTCCACACGTCCCGCAAGCGGGACTCCACCAAACCATCCGTGTACAGCAACAGCGTGCCCCCGGCCGGCGCGTCCAGCTCCACCGCCTCGAAGTCCACGCCGCCGACCCCGATCGGCGCTCCCGGCGGCACCCGCAGCACCTCGGCGCGCCCGCCGAGATGCAGCAGCACCGGCGGCGGATGCCCGGCGTTGGCGATGGTGATCCGATGCGATACCGGGTCGTACACGGCGTACAGACAGGTCGCCATACGATCCGTGCCCAACCGCTGCGCCTGCTCGTCGAGATGATGGAGCACTTCCTGCGGCGGCAGATCCAGCCCCGCCAGCGTCTGCGCGGTGGTCCGCAACTGCCCCATGATCGCGGCGGAGGTCATCGAGTGACCCATCACATCACCCACGACCAGCGCGACCCGGCTGCCCGGCAGGGGAATCGCGTCGTACCAGTCACCGCCGACCCGCGCGGTCTCGGCGGCCGGCAGATACCGGTGTGCGAGCCGTACGCCGGTGCAGCGCGGCAGCGCCTCCGGCAGCATCGTCCGCTGCAACTCGTCGGCGATGTACGCCTCGCGGCCGTACAGCACCGCCTTGTCGATGCCGAGCGCGCTGTGCGTGGCGAGCTGGGCGGCGACCAGCAGATCGTCCTGCTCGAACGGCATCCGCTCCGGTCCGCGCAGGAAGACCGCCGCGCCGATCACCCGGCGCCGCCCGCGCAGCGGCGCGAGGATAGCCCGCTGCCCGGTCGGCACCGTCAAATCGGCGTCGGACCCCAGCAGTTCCGGCAGCGCGTCATGCGCGGCCGGCGCGTCCGCGAAGACCGGCCGTACACCGCGCAGCACCTCTGCGAGCGCGCCACCGGGCCGTACCTCGCACTGTTCGGCCGTGACGACCGCCAGGTCGACCGGCTCGGGCTGGAGCACGGGCAGGAAGCCGCCCTCGGTGTCGCGCTCCTCCGGGATCCGGTCGGTGCGGCGCAGCCGCAGCACCATGGGCCCCGTGGGCCGCTCGTCGCCGACCGGCAGCGGCTCGCGCAGATACACGAGGATCGCGTCCGAGAACGTCGGCACGGTGGCCCGGCACAGACCCATGACGATCTCGTCCAGGTCGATGCCCCGGGCGATCCGCCGGGTCGCGGCGCCCACGAAGCGCAGCCGGTCGCCGTCGCGCCGCATGGGCATGGGGGCGCCCGGCGGCACACCCTGCCCGCTGCGCCGCTCCAGGCCGCCGACCGCACCGGGCGACCGGTCCGGCTCGCCGCCGGGCTGCGCCGGAATGGTCTCCGGCGTGGGCCGCGGGCGGTGCGGGTCGGGCTCGGTGGCCGCGGGCTGCGAGTGCTCGGAGAGCGTCGGCTGGGCGTGCTCCGAGGGAGCAGCCTGACCGCTCTTCGCGCACGACGTGGCCGTACCCGGCTCGGCGGACGCGTCACCCATGCGTGCCTGTGCCGGTAAGGCCGTGGCGGGCGTGGTGTGCAGCGGCTGCTGGGTATGCAGGACCGCCCCGCAGGGATCCGCAGGGCCGGCGCCGCTCTGAGGGCGCTCGTGGGAGGTGGGGTGCTCCGTCACGCGTGTCGAATCCATCCGTCCGGGACTGCGCGTCGTGTGCGCAGTTCGTCCCGCAGAAAGGCCGATACCCGGAATACATGTCCTGGGAACGGAATTCCCGCGTGGTCAGAGGCAGTTCCTGTGCCGCACACGGTATCGGCGGGCCCGCCGGACGACAGCACTGTCCGTCCGACCGGCCGTCTCCGGCTCGTACCGGTGTAGCCCTCGTACCCCTTGATCACGTCTTGCCGCCCCTCGGTGACGTACGGTCAAGCCCTGCCCGAACTGCGGGAGTTGCCCCTGTGAACTGTTGTGGAGGACGATCCTACGGTTGCGGACCGGGGGCGCATCAAGGGTCTCATGAGGACAAGTGCGCAGGCGTACGGTCCCAGTCGTCCGGGAGAGACGGTACTCCCCAGGCGGGATTCGGGCGCCAGTGCTGCCAGCCGTCCGAGAGCGGCGGGCCCCAGACCCGGATCGTCTCCACGGCCGACCGCCCCGCCTCCCTTACCCGCTCGGCGGCTTGAGGGCCCATCAGACCGTCCAGCTGAGCCTGCGCGAACTCGTCCTCGTCGAGCCAGCTCCAGGACCGGTCCGGGTACACACAGATGTCCAGGAAGTGATCCTCGGAGTCCACACCGCCCTCCCAACGGGCAAGCGGCGTCTCCAGGTTGACGTACCAGTTCTTGAAACGCCAACCCTGCTCCCAGAACAGCCACACCGACCAGGGCTCGCCCGGCCGCGCCAGCTTCAGCACTCCGGTGCCCCGCCAGTGGCCGAACGCCACGCCACGGGGCTCCTTGTACCGGGACGCGAGCGGCACCGAGTTCAGCGACGCGCCGTCCGCGAGGACGGGCTTCACACACTCGGTGCCGGGGGCCAGCCACACCGCCAGCAGGTTCTCGTCGTCCCGTACGACGGTGACGGGGCGCGCGATGTGGAAGCCCTCACCAGCGTTCTCCCGGTAGCGCCACAGGATCTGGCTCCCGGGCGCCCAGAACGCCGCCGACCCGCCTGTTTCCACTCGTCTCACCACTCCGTCGTCTGTCATGCCGAGATATTAGGTGTCATGGGCATACGACGCTGCGGCCCCGGTCACGGTTCACGCGATGGCGGGAAATCAGTTACTGGCGTGTCATCCGGGACGGCCGGAATCCGCCGCCCTGTTACGGCCGCGTCATCCTCAGGACATCGAGCGCCGCGTCGAGTTGCTCCAGGGTGAGGTCGCCGCGGTCCACGTACCCGCCCTCCAGGACGACCTCCCGGATCGTCTTCCGCTCGGCCAGCGCCCTCTTGGCGACCTTCGCGGCCTCCTCGTACCCGATGTACTTGTTGAGCGGAGTGACCACGGACGGCGACGACTCGGCGTACTCACGGGCCCGTTCCCGATGGGCCACGATCCCGTCGACGGTCCGATCGGCGAGCAGCCGAGACACATTGGCGAGCAGCCGGATCGACTCCAGTACGTTCTTCGCGATCACTGGCAGCATGACGTTGAGCTCGAAGTTGCCGGACGCGCCCGCGGTGGTGACGGTGGCGTCGTTCCCGATGACCTGCGCGGCCACCATGAGCACGGCCTCCGGGATCACCGGATTGACCTTGCCGGGCATGATCGACGACCCGGGCTGGAGGTCGGGCAGGGAGATCTCCGCGAGCCCTGTCCTCGGCCCGGAGGCCATCCACCGCAGATCGTTGGCGATCTTCGTGAGCGACACCGCGATCGTACGGAGCTGCCCCGACGTCTCGACGATCCCGTCCCGCGCCCCCTGCGCCTCGAAGTGATCCCGCGCCTCGGTCAACGGCAGCCCGGTGACCCGCGCGACCTCGGCGATCACGGCGGCGGAGAATCCCGGCGGGGTGTTGATACCGGTGCCAACCGCAGTGCCCCCCAGGGGCAGTTCGGCAAGGCGGGGGAGCGAGGCGTGGAGCCGCTCGACCCCGTACCGGATCTGGGCCGCATACCCCCCGAACTCCTGCCCGAGCGTGACCGGAGTGGCATCCATCAGATGCGTACGCCCGGACTTCACGACGTCGGCGAACTCCACCGACTTGCGGTCGAGAGCGTCCGCGAGATGTTCGAGCGCGGGAACGAGATCCCGGGTGACGGCGGCGGTGGCGGCGATGTGAATGGACGAAGGAAACACATCATTGGACGACTGCGAGGCATTGACGTGGTCGTTCGGATGCACATCCCGGCCGAGCCGCTCCGTCGCCAGCGTGGCGATGACCTCGTTGGTGTTCATGTTCGACGAGGTCCCGGACCCGGTCTGGAACACATCCACGGGAAAGTGCTCGTCCCAACGCCCCTCGGCCACCTCGGCAGCCGCGTCCTGGATCGCCACGGCGATGTCCTTGTCGAGCACGCCCAGTTCGGCGTTCACCTTCGCGGCGGCGCCCTTGATCCTGGCCAGCGCCTCGATATGGGCACGCTCGATCCGCTGCCCGGAGACGGGAAAGTTCTCCACGGCCCGCTGAGTCTGCGCCCGCCACTTGGCGTCCGCGGGCACCCGGACCTCACCCATGGAGTCGTGTTCGACACGGTATTCACTCATGCCGGGTACAGCGCCCACACCGTCCGTGATGTTCCCGGTGGTAGGCCGTGCGGGTGAGGGCGATTCTGACGGCGCTGCGGGCCGCTGAGAAAACCGGGCGCAGCCCGTTTTTTCAGCGGCGCGGGGAACTGCGCGACAAACCACGCACCACCCGCACCCGCCAATGCATCCCAACCTCCCGAGTTGGAAGGCGGGGGCGGGGCCGAAGGGGCGCCAGCCCCTGGGGATGGGACGGGTAGGGGCGGCGGGGGCGAAACTTACTCCCCGCCGCGCCCAAAGGCACTACGCCAGCCCAGGCCCCCGCACCGGAATAGACGTGAACGTAGGCGCCGGCGCAGGATCCTTGAAGAAGTCGTTCCCCTTGTCGTCGACCACGATGAACGCCGGGAAGTCCTCCACCTCGATCTTCCACACGGCCTCCATCCCGAGCTCCTCGTACTCGACGACCTCGACCTTCTTGATGCAGTCCTGGGCGAGCCGGGCGGCGGGGCCGCCGATGGAGCCGAGGTAGAACCCGCCGTGGCTGCCACAGGCGTCCGTGACCTGCTGCGACCGATTCCCCTTCGCCAGCATCACCTTGGACCCGCCCGCCGCCTGGAACTGCTCCACATAGGAGTCCATACGCCCGGCGGTCGTCGGCCCGAAGGACCCGGACGCGTACCCCTCGGGCGTCTTCGCCGGCCCGGCGTAGTACACCGGGTGGTCCTTCAGGTACTGCGGCATCCCCTCACCCGCGTCCAACCGCTCCTTGATCTTGGCGTGCGCGATGTCACGCGCCACGACGAGCGGCCCGGAGAGCGACAGCCGGGTCTTGACCGGGTACTTGGTCAGCTCGGCGAGGATGTCGTCCATGGGCTGGCTGAGGTCGATACGGACCACGTCCGACGACTCGGCCAAGTGCTCGTCGGTCGTCTCCGGCAGGAACCGCGCCGGATCGGTCTCCAACTGCTCCAGGAACACACCCTCCGCCGTGATCTTCGCGACGGCCTGACGGTCGGCGGAGCAGGACACGGCGATGGCCACGGGGCAGGACGCCCCGTGCCGAGGCAGCCGGATGACCCGTACGTCATGGCAGAAGTACTTGCCGCCGAACTGCGCCCCGATCCCGATCTTCTGCGTCAACTCGAAGACCTTCTCCTCCAGTTCCTTGTCCCGGAACCCGTGCCCGAGCGGCGACCCCTCGGCCGGGATCTCGTCCAGGTAGTGCGCGGAGGCGTACTTCGCGGTCTTCAGCGCGTACTCGGCGCTCGTACCACCCACCACGATCGCGAGGTGGTACGGCGGACAGGCGGCCGTACCCAGCGAACGGATCTTCGCCTCCAGGAACTTCATCATGGAGGCCTCGTTCAGAACGGCCTTCGTCTCCTGGTACAGGAACGACTTGTTGGCCGACCCGCCACCCTTGGCCATGAACAGGAACTTGTACGCGCCACCGTCGGTCGCGTACAGCTCTATCTGGGCCGGGAGGTTGGAGCCGGTGTTCTTCTCCTCCCACATGGTGAGCGGAGCCATCTGCGAGTAGCGCAGGTTGAGCTTGGTGTAGGCGTCGTAGATGCCCTTCGAGAGGGCCTTCTCGTCCTCGCCCCCGGTGAGGACGTTCTGCCCGCGTTTGCCCATGACGATCGCCGTACCGGTGTCCTGGCACATGGGCAGCACACCGGCGGCCGCGATGTTCGCGTTCTTCAGCAGGTCGAGGGCGACGAACTTGTCGTTGCCCGACGCCTCGGGGTCGTCGATGATCCGCCGCAGCTGCGCGAGGTGCGCCGGTCGCAGATAGTGCTGGATGTCGTGGATGGCCTCGGCGGCGAGCTTGCGCAGCGCCTCCGGCTCCACCTTGAGGAACGTGCGCCCGTCGGCCTCGAAGGTGGAGACACCCTCGGAGGTCACCAGCCGGTACGGGGTGGTGTCCTCTCCCATGGGGAGCAGATCGGTGTACTCGAACTCAGGCATGTCGCCCATTCCTCACTCGACAAGACAGCGCGGCTGGCCTCCATCGGCAGCGCCCACCAGCGTAGAACCTGCCACTGACGCCGGGCTTGTGAGGTAAGGCTCAGTTGGACTCCGGTCGATGACCGGTCGATGGCCCGGGTCGATGGCCGAAGAGGGGCTATCGCGATCTATCGTGTTTCGGTACGCTGCTGCCGTGGACCTTCAGAAGCAGCCCGAACCGCGCACCTCCGTCGCCGAGTTGCGTGCCTCGGACGCCGACCGTGACCGCATCACGGACATCCTTCGCGACGCCCTCGCCGAGGGGCGGCTCACCGCCGAGGAGCACGCCGAGCGGGTCGAAGGCGTGCTGGCCACCAAGACGGTCGGCGAGCTGGACGCGTTCATCCGGGACCTGCCGGCCGCCCACGCCCCCAAGGCGGCGACGTACACACCCGTGTCCGCCGTGCCCAACCGCCCCACCCCCGGCGCCATTCCGATCGACCCCGACGACCGGCTGGTCGCCGTCTTCAGCGCCTCGGTCCGCAAGGGCCGCTGGCGGGCGGGCCGCCGCATCCATGCGTACGCGATATTCGGCAGCGTGGAGATAGACCTCAGCGAGGCGCTCTTCGAGCACCGTCAGGTGATGATCAGGGCGATCTCGATATTCGGCAGCGTCGAGATCCGCGTCCCGGAGAACGTCTCGCTGCGCGGCAGCGGCGGCGGTGTCCTCGGTGATTTCGCGGTGGACACGCTGGATTCCGGTGAGGCGGACGCGCCGGTGGTCTATGTCGAGGGGCTGGCCGTACTGGGCAGCGTCGAGGCGAAGCCCAAGCGGGGCAAGGCGATCGCCGACCTGATCGACCGTGTCACCGATCGCGTCGCACGCAAGGTCGACAACCATTTGCGCAAACACCTGGATCATTGACGCTTGTGAATTCGACCACGCCCGGACTCTGCCCGAAGGCATCCGGTCCGGTTGTGCCCGCTCGGTGAGGACGCGGATTCCAGCGGTTCGGGACTCAGTGCATAGGCCCGCGCACAGCGGGTAGGCCTTGCTGCATCGTCTCTCGCTCGCGAAGCCGTCGTCAGGAGTAGACCGTGCTGCAACCGCCGCATTCGTCCCTGCAGGTCGCTGCCGTTCCGCCCCAGCGGGGGCCAGTGCGCGACAGGGATCAGGAAGCCCCGTGGCATACGGAGGCGGTGTGCCGGCGCGACGAGGCCGGCCTCTTCTTCGCCCCCTCCAAGGAGCCCACCGCGGCCCGCCTCTCCCGAGAGGAAGCCGCCAAGCGCGTCTGCGCCCGCTGCCCCGTCATGGTCGAGTGCCGCGAACACGCACTCCTGCAACCCGAGCCGTACGGCGTCTGGGGCGGCCTCACGGCAGCGGAACGCCGAGTGGTCCTGGCCCGAAGGCGCCGCCGGGACCTGGAGTTGAAGAAGGCGGCGAGGGCGGCTGGCACGATAGCGGCGGCCGGCTGACGTCAATTCGTGGGAAAGGCGCCCTCTCCGCACAAGAGGGCGCCTTTCTGACGCCGGGGTGCTCTTTAGGGGCGCGGGGAACTGCGCGACAAGCCACGACGAACCCGCAGCTCAAAGACGGCAATAGCCCCCTCGAACCCCACGGCTCAACCGGCGGAGCTACTTGGCCTTTTCGAAGTCGATCGAGCTGTAAGCCCGCAGCTTGCTCAGCCGATGCACCGAATCAATCCGCCGCACCGTCCCCGACTTGGACCGCATCACGATCGAGTCGGTGGTAGCGGTCTCCGACCGATACCGCACCCCCCGCAGCAACTCCCCATCCGTGATCCCGGTAGCGACGAAGAACACGTTCTCCCCGGACACCAGGTCATCGGTGGTCAGCACCCGGTCGAGGTCATGCCCCGCATCGATCGCCCGCTGCCGCTCCGCGTCGTCCTTGGGCCACAGCTTGCCCTGGATCGTGCCGCCCAGGCACTTCACCGCACAGGCCGAGATGATGCCCTCGGGCGTACCCCCCACGCCGAGCAGCATGTCGACCCCGGTGCCCTCCCGCAGCGCGAGGATCGACCCCGCGACATCCCCGTCGGAGATCAGCTTGATGCGCGCCCCGGTCTCCCGGATCTCGGTGATGAGGCCCTCGTGGCGCGGCCGGTCGAGGATGACGACGGTCACGTCCTCCGGCGTGGACCGCTTGGCCTTGGCGACCCGGCGGATGTTCACGGACACCGGCGCGTTGATGTCGACGAAGTCCGCCGCCTCGGGCCCGGTGACCAGCTTGTCCATGTAGAAGACGGCCGACGGGTCGAACATCGTGCCCCGGTCGGCCGCCGCGAGCACGGCGATCGCGTTCGTCATGCCCTTGGCCGTCAGCGTCGTACCGTCGATCGGGTCCACGGCGATGTCGCACTCCGGGCCGGTCCCGTCACCGACGCGCTCGCCGTTGAAGAGCATCGGCGCTTCGTCCTTCTCGCCCTCCCCGATCACGACGACACCGTTCATCGAGACGGTGGAGACCAGGGTCCGCATCGCGCGCACGGCGGCACCGTCGGCCCCGTTCTTGTCCCCGCGGCCGACCCAGCGGCCCGCGGCCATCGCGGCCGCCTCGGTCACCCGTACGAGTTCCAGGGCGAGGTTGCGGTCGGGGGCCTCGGAGGGGACTTCGAGTTCGGACGGCAGCTGATGATTCTCGGTCATCGGAGCGCACCTTTCTGATACGACGACGGCCGGATGAGGGTTCCGCTCGACTCTATCGTCAGTTCGACAGGATGAGCAGGGGACCCCACGGATGAGCAGACCAGTGCGCCTGCGACGATGAGGACGTGGCAGGTACGAAAGGCAAGCAGACCGTTCGCGACATGGTCCTCTCTCTGGGGCTCATCGTGTTGGCGGCATGGGTCATCTATCTCTTCATCCCGCACGACGAGACCCAGCAGGAGCTCAAGCGTGTCGACTACACGGTCGAGCTGACCACGGCACGCCGCGCGGCCTCCTACCCGGTCGCCGCGCCCGAAGGCCTGCCGGACACCTGGAAGGCGACCTCGGTCCGCTTCCGGGGCGACGAGTCCGACCACTGGCACCTCGGGTTCCACGACCCCGACGGCAAGTACGTGGCGATAGAGCAGTCCGCCGAGAAGCCGTCCCGGTTCATCCCGGACGCCACCCAGGACGCGAAGAAGACAGAGACCACCCAGAAGATCGGCGACGACACCTGGACCCGGTACGAGGGCGAGCGCTACGACGCCCTAGTCCTGGAGCGCGAGGGATCCACGACCGTGGTCGCGGGCTCGGCGCCGTTCGGGCAGCTGACGAAGATGGCGCAGGCACTGAAGACGGAGTGAGCGCCCCCGCCGCGAACGGGCATGCGCGAAGGGCCCCCGCCGCCGGGGGCCCTTCGTCGTTGCTTGGCGGAGGTGAGGCTCAGACCGTCGTGACGACCTGGTCGAACTCCAGGCGCGGGGAGCGCGGGTAGGAAGCGCCCTCGCCCGGCTTGCCGATGTTGACGACCATCAGCGGGGTGTGGTCGCCGTCCAGGAACTCCTTCTGCACGCCGGCGAAGTCGAAGCCGGTCATCGGGCCGGCGGCCAGGCCCGCGGCGCGGACGCCGATGATGAAGTACGCGGCCTGGAGGGCGGCGTTCATGCCGGCGGCGGACTCTCGGGCCGGGCGCTCGGCGAAGAAGAGGTCCTTGGCCTGCGGGAACGCGGGGAACAGGGCGGGCAGCTCCTCGTGGAACTCGTTGTCCGCGGAGAGGATCGCGACCAGCGGGGCGGTGGCCGTCTTGGCCTGGTTTCCCTCGGACATGTGCTTCACCAGGCGCTCACGGGCCTCGGCGGAGCGGACCAGGGTGATGCGCAGAGGGGTCTGGTTGAAGGCGGTCGGGCCGTGCTTGACCAGGTCGTAGATCGCCTGCACCTGCTCCTCGGTCACCGGCTCGTCGGTGAACGTGTTCGCGGTGTGGGCCTCGCGGAACAGCAGGTCCTGGGCGGCTGCGTCAAGAACGAGGGACATGAAGACAACCTTCGTGAAGCGGGGCGTTTACGTCGTTGACGGTACGCGAGGGAAGTTCAAAGTTCAATCAAAAGCGGGGCGGGGTGATCCGCTTCACAGGGAAGCGTTACGCCGTTGCTGTGGCTGGCGGTCCGGCGTCGGTCAGAAGGCCGCTCGCCGGGGAAGTCACCCGGACTCGCCGGCGCCGTCCGCGTCCTCGTCCTCCGCCAGCGCCGCGTCCAGCCGGGCCCGGGCGCCGTCCAGCCAGCGGCGGCACACCTTGGCCAGCTCCTCGCCGCGCTCCCAGAGGGCGAGGGACTCCTCCAGCGTCGTACCGCCCGCCTCCAGCCGCCGTACGACCTCGATCAGCTCGTCACGCGCCTGCTCGTACCCGAGGGCCCGGTCGGCCTCGGACTCGGACGCGCCGGGGGCCGCCTCGGCCCCCGCGGCCTCGGTTGTCTCGTCGGCCTCGCTCACGTTGCTGGTCATGCGCCCCACCCTATGCGTCCCCTCCGACAGTCCCGTCGACCTCGTCGTCCTCGTCGTCCTCGTCGACCCGGACGGTGAACTCGCCCTCCGCCACCCGCGCCCGCAACGGCTCCGACGCCGTGACCTCCCCGGGAGCGCGGACCACATGGCCGTCCGCCTTCTGCAGCACCGCGTACCCCCGCTGGAGGGTGGCGGCGGGGGAGAGGGCCACCACGCGCGCGTGCGTGTGCGTCAGCTCCGAGACGGCGCGGTCCAGATGATGACCGAGGCAGCGGCGGCCCCGGTCGAGGAGCGAGGCCACATGGTCGGCCCGCTCGTCGATCATGCGATGCGGATCCTCTATCGAGGGACGGGCCAGGGCAGCGGCCAGCCCTCGCTCCTCCCGCTCCACGAACGCCTCCACGCACCGCCGCGCACGGTCCCGCAGCCACCGCACCCGCTCGTACTCCTCGCCCACGTCCGGTACGACCTTCTTCGCCGCGTCGGTGGGCGTGGAGGCCCGCAGGTCCGCCACATAGTCGAGCAGCGGCGTGTCCGGCTCGTGCCCGATGGCCGACACGACGGGCGTCCGGCACGCGGCCACCGCCCGCACGAGCTGCTCGTCGGAGAACGGCAACAGGTCCTCCACGCTGCCGCCGCCGCGCGCCACGATGATGACGTCCACGTCGGCCAGCGCGTCCAGCTCCTTCACCGCCTGCACGACCTGCGGCACCGCGTGCACGCCCTGCACGGCGACATTGCGCACCTCGAAGCGGACGGCCGGCCAGCGGTGCCGGGCGTTCTGCAGGACGTCACGCTCGGCGGCCGAGGCCCGGCCGCACACGAGCCCGATGAGCTGCGGCAGAAACGGCAGCGCCTTCTTCCGCTCCGGCGCGAACAGCCCCTCGCTCGCCAGCGACTTCTTCAACTGCTCCAGCCGTGCGAGCAGTTCACCAACCCCGACCGGCCTTATCTCGGTGGCCCGCAGCGACAACTGCCCCCTCGGCGCGTACCACTCCGGCTTCGCCAGTACGACGACCCGCGCGCCCTCGCTGACCACGTCGGCCACCGCGTCGAACACCTGCCGATAACAGGTCACGCTCACGGAGATGTCGTACGACGGATCCCGCAACGTGAGGAAGACGACGCCCGCGCCCGGCCGCCGCGACAACTGCGTGATCTGCCCCTCCACCCACACCGCACCGAGCCGGTCGATCCAGCCGCCGATAAGGCGGGAGACCTCACCGACGGGGAGGGGGGCTTCGGCGGACGTGTTGATGGCCATGGTGGGGACTCTAGTGGTGGGCACTGACAAGGAGAGGGCGTCATGAACGCGGCGGCGGAGCCTCTCCCACGTCGGAGCCTCTCCCGCGTCGGGGTCCGACCCAGGGGAGCCCCTACGATGGAAGGCATGACCCCTTCGCCTGGCCGCCGTCGTGTCCTCCTCGCCGCTCCGCGCGGTTACTGCGCGGGTGTCGACCGTGCTGTGATCGCCGTCGAGAAGGCCCTGGAGCAGTACGGGGCCCCGATCTACGTCCGTCACGAGATCGTCCACAACAAGTACGTCGTGCAGACCCTGGAGAAGAAGGGCGCCATCTTCGTCGAGCAGACGGAAGAGGTTCCCGAAGGGAACATCGTCATGTTCTCGGCGCACGGCGTCGCCCCGACCGTCCACGAGGAGGCGGAGCGCGGCAGGCTCGCCACGATCGACGCGACCTGCCCGCTCGTCACCAAGGTCCACAAGGAAGCGATCCGGTACGCCAAGGACGACTTCGACATCCTCCTGATCGGGCACGAGGGGCACGAAGAGGTCATCGGCACATCGGGCGAGGCCCCGGACCACATCCAGCTGGTCGACGGCCCCGGGGACGTCGCCAAGGTCGAGGTCCGCGACCCGTCCAGGGTCGTCTGGCTCTCCCAGACCACGCTCTCCGTCGACGAGACGATGGAGACGGTCGGCGCCCTCAAGGACAAGTTCCCGCTGCTCGTCTCGCCGCCCAGCGACGACATCTGCTATGCCACGCAGAACCGTCAGCTCGCCGTGAAGCAGATGGGCGCGGAGGCCGAACTGGTCATCGTGGTCGGGTCGCGCAACTCCTCCAACTCCAAGCGGCTCGTCGAGGTCGCCAAGCTGGCCGGCTCGCGCGAGGCGTACCTCGTGGACTTCGCCGCCGAGATCGACGAGGCCTGGCTGGAGGGCGTGGAGACCGTCGGCGTCACCTCGGGCGCCTCCGTGCCGGAGATCCTCGTCGAGGAGGTCCTGGAGTGGCTCTCCCAGCGCGGTTACGAGGACGTCGAGCTGGTCAAGGCCGCTGAGGAGTCGATCACCTTCTCCCTGCCGAAGGAACTCCGCCGCGACCTGCGCGCGGAGGCGGCGACCCTCGTCGCCGAGCGCACCGGCCGGGGCGCGGTCACCGAGGCGTGACAGCAGCTTTGAGGGGGCCCGAGCCCCCGGAATTCGTACGGCCCCGGAACGTGAAGGTTCCGGGGCCGTACGCGTTCGAGGACGTGAGGATTCCCGTTCCGGGTGGCGGCGGTCCCGTACCTCCCCGCCGTGACTGTCAGTCGTACGACGTAACGTAGGGCCATGCACATCTTCGGCGTGGACATCGGCGGATCCGGGATCAAGGGCGCTCCCGTGGACCTGGACCGGGGCGACCTGGCGGACGAGCGGTACAAGGTGCTGACCCCGCACCCGGCGACACCCGACGCGGTGGCCGACGGTGTGAAGGAGGTCATCGACCACTTCGGCTGGACCGGCCCGGTCGGCGTCACCTTCCCCGGCGTGGTCACGGGCGGCGCCACGATCCGTACGGCGGCCAACGTCGACAAGAGCTGGATCGACGTCGACGCGCGCGCCCTGCTCGGCGAGCGGCTCGGCGGGCTGCCGGTGACGGTGCTGAACGACGCGGACGCGGCGGGCGTCGCCGAGATGCAGTTCGGCGCCGGACGCGACCGCCAGGGCACCGTCCTCCTGCTCACCTTCGGCACGGGCATCGGCAGCGCCCTCTTCTCCGACGGCGTCCTCGTCCCCAACACGGAGCTGGGCCACCTGGAGCTGGACGGCCACGACGCCGAGACCCGGGCCTCCACCAAGGCCAAGGACGACCACGAGCTGACCTGGGAGCACTGGGCCAAGCGGGTCACCAAGTACCTCGCCCACGTCGAGATGCTCTTCTCGCCCGAGCTGTTCATCATCGGCGGCGGCGTCAGCCGCAAGTCCCAGAAGTTCCTCCACCTCATCGAGGGCATCAAGGCGGAGATCGTCCCCGCCCAGCTGCAGAACAACGCGGGCATCGTGGGCGCGGCGATGCGGGCGGCGAAGGCGGGCTAGGACCACCGCCGGCCGGGAGTCGCAGGGCGGGAGCCCGCTTTACTGACCTTCCGAGGGAGGGCCCGCACAGGGTCCCCGAGCGCCGGTCGTTTCGGGCACGCTCCGGGCAGCGGCCGACTCAAGGTCTCTTTCGAGGAGCGGCCCGTTCAGGAGCTCGCCGAGCGACGGGCCGCTCGGGGGCCCCGAACCCCGGCCGACCCAAGGCCTCTCCGAGGAGCGGTCCGCTCGGGGGCTCCCCAACCGCGGTCGGTTCGGGGGGCCCGAACCCCGGCCGGCTCATGCGCTCTCCGAGGAGCGCCAGCTCGGGGCTCCACCAACCGCGGTCGCTCCGGGGCTCCCGGAGCCACGGCCGCTCAGCGCCCCGGTCCAGGGCCCGCTCATCGGCCCCCCGAGCAACAGTCCGCCCAGCGACTCTCCACGCAGCGGCCTGCTCAGCGGCTTTCCGCGAAGCGACCCCGCTAGGAACTTCGAGGGACGGTACGGCGCGGCTGGGCGGATGGCCGTGGCGATCGGGGGCGGACGGTCCGGCGGTCGTGCGGAGGACGGGCGGCCTGGGCGCCGGGCACCCTGCCCTGGCCCTGCCCCCTTTCCCGAACGGCCCTCTCCCGATCCCGACCCCGATCCTTCACGCTCTCCCTCTCCCACTCCCGCTCGGCGGCGCGCCGGGCCATCAGCCGCACCTTGCGGACGGTCACGATGAGCCCGGCGACGAGCGTACCGCCGTACAACCAGCCCGCCTCCACGGCGAGGGCGGTGATCAGCCCCATCAGATGCCCGCCGAGGCCGCCCTCGCCGCCGGCGATCGGTGGCAGTCCGGCGGCGAAGGCGATGGGGACGACCACCGGCGCGCTCGTCAGGTCGCCCGACCGCACCCACACCGCGGTCAACGCGCTGACCAACAGGAACAGCACCCCGTACAGGGCGGGGGAGCCCCCGAACAGCAGCTGGTCGAGGCAGGCGAGCGCGAACATCGACGCTCCGCAGAACAACCCGCAGCCGAGCCCGGTGAGCCGGGGGTTCGGCATCCGGCGCACGGCGCGGGCGACGCGCCGTACGGCTTGGACCGGGGGCGGAACGGGCCGGCGCGCGACCGGGGCACGGCGCGGTGCCCCCACGCCCGACGGGCCCCGGCCGCCTCTGGCCGCCTGGGACGGAACGGGCGGAAGGGCCGTGCGGCGGGGCCGACCGGTCCGAGGGGGCTGCGTCCTGGGTTGCTCCACCGCACCAACTTAGGTCGGTTAATGTGCCGAATGGGTCTACAGACACGCCGATGAGCGGACCTTGGCCAAGCGTTCGATACGTCGCCGGGTCAGGCGTCGGCACGCCGTAAACTGGGGGATCGGCCAGCCCTCTGGCCGCTGGGGCACGATCCGCAGGATCCGGCGGACAGGCCCTGATTCCGGGCTCTGCCACCCCAGGCCCGGCCGCCTGGCCCTCCTCCTACGTACGGGAAGTCGCAAACGTGTCGCTCACGATCGGAATCGTCGGTCTGCCCAATGTCGGCAAGTCGACCCTGTTCAACGCCCTGACCAAGAACGACGTGCTCGCGGCCAACTACCCGTTCGCTACGATCGAGCCGAACGTCGGCGTCGTGGGCGTCCCGGACGCGCGCCTGACCAAGCTGGCCGAGATCTTCGGTTCCCAGCGGATCCTCCCCGCGACCGTCGACTTCGTCGACATCGCGGGCATCGTGCGCGGCGCCAGCGAGGGCGAGGGCCTCGGCAACAAGTTTCTCGCGAACATCCGCGAGTCGGACGCGATCTGCCAGGTCATCCGTGCTTTCAAGGACGAGAACGTCGTCCACGTCGACGGCAAGGTCTCGCCCAAGGACGACATCGAGACGATCAACACCGAGCTGATCCTCGCCGACCTTCAAACCATCGAGAAGGTCCTTCCGCGCCTGGCGAAGGAGTCGCGGATCAAGAAGGACATCGCGCCGAAGGTCAAGGCGGTGGAGGAGGCCAAGGAGATCCTGGAGAAGGGCGACACCCTTTTCGCGCACGGCATCGTCCAGGGCACCGAGCGCAACGAGCTCCTCCACGACCTGCACCTGCTGACCACGAAGCCCTTCCTCTACGTCTTCAACGTCGACGAGGACGAACTGGTCGACGAGGACTTCAAGAACGAGCAGCGCGCCCTGGTCGCCCCCGCCGAGGCGATCTTCCTCAACGCCAAGCTGGAGGCGGACCTCGCCGAGCTCGACGAGGCGGACGCGATGGAGCTCCTGGAGTCGGTCGGCGCCGAGGAGCCGGGCCTCGCCATCCTCGCCCGCGTCGGCTTCAACACCCTCGGCCTGCAGACCTACCTCACCGCCGGCCCCAAGGAATCCCGCGCCTGGACCATCAAGAAGGGCGCCACCGCCCCCGAGGCCGCCGGCGTCATCCACACCGACTTCCAGAAGGGCTTCATCAAGGCCGAGGTCATCTCCTTCCACGACCTCGTCGAAACCGGCTCCGTCCCCGAGGCCCGCTCCAAGGGCAAGGCCCGCATGGAGGGCAAGGACTATGTGATGCAGGACGGGGACGTCGTCGAGTTCCGCTTCAACGTGTAGCGGGTGACGCAGCACCACGTCACCGATCTGGCAAACATGCAGGTCAGGAGGGGTCCGACCTTCGAGGTCGGGCCCCTGGTTTGCCCGGGTCAGCGCCCTGGCGAGTGATGGCTTTGCCCAGGCCTCGGGGTAGGAAAGGACTCCCCCGCCGCAGTGTGCGGTGAAGGGGAGCCTTGGAGAGCCGAGCGTCTACCGGATCAGCTCCCGGCCTCGTCGTCCTCGTCCCGTGCGCGAGGTGCGGCGGGCCGGTGTGGGCTGTGCGAGGTGTCCCAGAAGTACGGAGGTGTCATACCGTCTTCGCTCGTCTCCTGCCAGCCTTGGTTCCGTTCGCCGGCGCCGCTCTCCGCCACCCCCGGCGTGAACATGCCCGCGTCCGCATCGGCATCCGGGTCCGCGGCCGCGTCGGTGAACGGCGAGCCCTCGGGGGCTGGGAAGCGCGGCGACCAGGGCCCCGTGGTGTCCCCCTCGCACGAAGGCCCACCCTCCGGCCCCTCGCCCCCGCCCTCGTCGGGCGTCGGGCGTCGGGAGAAGGGTCCGCCTGATCTCCTCGGCGGCCTCGTCCAGCCCGGCCGCTTCCAGACTCCGCACCACGCGGTGCACGAACACCGCGTACTCGTCCATGTCCGGCTTCAGGCCCAGCGCCGCCAGCAGCAGGAGCAGCCGATCCGAGACCTCTACTTCCTCCTCGCGGTCGAACGTCCCTCCTCCCGGGCCGTCCCCGCGCCACAGCGGACCCCCGATGGTCGCCTCGCTCCGCGCGTCCACGGGTGGGACCAGCAGGTGGCGGAACAGCTCGGGCACCTCCTCGTCGTTGGCCGCCGCCGCGATCTGGGCGAGCGGGCCGATCATGTCGACCGCCTTCTCGATCTCGTTCTCGTGGCGGGCGAGCCACCACACCACCGCGCTGCCCGCGCTCTTGAGTACGTCGTCACCGAGGTAGCGCCGCTTGTTGCGCTCGTGCTGACGCTCGTACTCCCAGATCTCCTCGTCCTTGCGAAGGTCGTTCAGCTTCCGCAGGCGCTCGCCACACGGCGGCGGAGAAGAGGAAGTCGTAGCCGTCCACGGCGCTCGGCAGCGCCGCGTCAACCACCCGCGTCTCCTGGTACGGCGGCTCCGTCGGCGCGGCGGGCGGTTCAGGTTCCCCGGGCTCGTAAGGGGCGGCCGACGCACGGCCACCGCTGAGGACCGTCATCACGAGCAGCAGGGAGCCCGAGACTGTGACCATGGACATGAAGCCCCACAGCCACACCGACCAGTGCAGGAGGTTTCCGAGCACAGCCGGTGCGAGGCCGCAGAGAGCGATGAACAGCAGGCTGGGAAAGCGGTGTTTCATCGTGCCTCTTCCGTGGTCCGAGGTCTGGCGCCCGCACGCTCCGTGCGGGCGTACTGCGCGTGGTCGATGTGCTGCCAGAAGAGGGCGGCGACCGCCGCCCGGGACGGGTGGCGCGCGGGCCCCGCCCAGTCGCAGGCGATGGTGTAGAGCCGGTGGAGAGCGGCCGTGCGGCCGTGCGTCGCCCCGACCATCACGCCTAGCGCCATCTCCCGCGTACCGTCGCGCGCCGCGGCGTTCAGCCAGCTGCTCACCAGCGGGTTCCAGAGCTCCGTCGGCGGCTGGGAGAAAACCGTCCCCCAGCCCGGGAACAGGTCCGGCCATGGTGGCGGGTCCGGTGCCCGGTCGCTCATCAACAGCTCCGTGAGCAGCCGGAGATGGGGCTCTGCTCCGCAGAAGCCGCGGCGTGGTGCGACGCGTCGGAAGGGATCGGAGGATCCCGCCGGGGCGTGGGATCCGGAGGGCCGAACCGGGTAGCCCGGTGAGCAGGGCGGCTCGATCCGGTGTCGGTCGTGGAGTCCGTGTCAGCCGTGACCGGGGGCGAGTACCCGTGCCAGCGCTGGCTGCAGATCGCGTACGGCATGGCTGCTCCGGAAGCGGGAGAGTTCCCGCGCGAGACGCCGGACGTCGCTGTTCACCGTAGCCGAGGGCACGGCCGGCATCACCCCCAGGAGCTCCCCGGCGATCGCGCACGCGTGATCGACCTCTGGCGAGACCTTGCACTAACAGATGCCGCGCTGGTCACTGGCGGGCTGCCGCTGATCTGTGCGGAGTGGCCGCACGGCGCGGGACTGTGGGACTTCCTCGGCGAGGCCCTGAACGACCCCGTCTCGGCCCTGCTGGTGTCGGCCGAGCGCTCGTTGGCTGCCGAATTCCCCCCGCAGGCTCAGGCGCGTACGGTGCTTGCGGCTATTGGCAGTGGTGAGCGGACTTTCACCAACATCGCCCGTGCGGCCGGTGGGATCGGGGCTACGCCGTTGCAGCGAGCCCTGGAACTGCTCACGAACAAGCGGATCGTCGCCGCGGAGCTGCCCGTATCGCTGCGTCCGTCGAAGGATCGCCGCTACCGGGTGACAGATCCCTACCTGCGGTTTTGGCTGCACCTGCTCGGCCCGTCCATGGAGGAGATCGAGCGAGGGCGGGGCGATCTGACCCTGGCGCGGATCCGGGAGAGCTGGACCAGTTGGCGCGGCCGGGCGATCGAGCCGCTCGTCCGCGAGTCACTCGCCCGGATACTGCCCGACGACCGACTCCCCGCGGCGCCCGCAGTGGGCGGCTACTGGAACCGCACCAACGACGTTGAGATCGACATCGTCGGGGCGGACCGCGCTCCCATTGCCGAGGAGCTGATCTTCGTCGGCTCCATCAAGTGGTTGGAGCAGTCGCCCTTCGACCGGCACGACCTGGCAGCTCTCCATCGACACCGGGCCGCCCTCACCGACGAACCTGTTCCAGTCGTGGCGGTCTCGCGCAACGGAGTCGACTGTCCAGGGCTCGATGCCGCCTACGGCCCCGGCGATTTGCTGACCGCTAGGCCGCTGTGAGTGGCGGATTGCGGGCGAGGGACGGAGTTGGGGAGCGCGATCAGGCCGAAAACCTTGCGGAGAAGTCCCACAGACCTCGGCCCCGATCAGCAAGGGCCGGACCCCTACCGGCTCGGCCCTTGGACTTTTCCTTGTCTGGATCGTGGGGGTTTGGGGGTGTTGATCTAGTGGCGGGGGAAAGCCTTCAGCGGGCAGGAAGTCGGTGGGGGAGAGGGGGGACGCATGTGGGTGGCGCTGGCGATTCTTGGCGTGCTTGTTGTGTTCAACGGGGAGATTCGGGTGCTGGCGGTTGCCGCGGCGGTGCTCCTGGTGTGGGTCGGGCACAAGCGGAGCAGTGTGGTGTTGACGGCGGTTGGGGCGGGGGTTCTCGCGTTGATGTTGTTCGCGTGGTACTGACGTCGGGCGTTCGGTGTCCTCGGCGTTCGCCCCCGCCGCCCCTACCCGTCCCTCCCCCACTCTCGGCTTCGCTCGAGTGGGGGGACCCCCATCCAGGGGCTGCGCCCCTTCGGCCCCGCTTCGCCTGAGAGCTCGGTCCGGTCAGTTCGTTGGCGGGTGCGGGCTTCTGGGGGTTGTTCGCGCGGTTCCCCGCGCCCCTTTGGGGCGCTTCACTCAGCCGGGGTTTGAAGCCAGCCCCGTCTTCAAGCCCGCCCCGCACAGCGGGACCACCGCCGTGCGTGCCCCCAGCGCTCCCTCCCTCACTGCTGCCCAGCAGGCCACGCCTGTGGACTCGACGTACAGGCCGCGGGAGGCCAGGTCGCTTTGGGCGTGGCGGAGCTGGTCCTCTGTCACGGTGTGGAAGGTGCCGCCGGAGGCGCGTACGGCTCGGAGGATCTGGCGGGCTCGGGGTGGGCGGGGGATCGCGATGCCCTCGGCGTGCGTGGGGGCCGTGGGGGTGACCCCGACCAGGTCGTCGGCGCCCTCGGCGAAGGCGTGGGCCAGCGGGGCGACAGCCGCCGACTGGACGGCGTGGAGGGCGGGGCGTCGGTCGATGAGCCCCGCCGAGTACAGCTCGGACACGGCCAGGGCGACACCCAGCAGCAGTGTGCCGTTGCCGACCGGGACGACGATCACCTCGGGGAGGCGGCCGCCGAGGTCCTCCCACAGTTCGTGGACGTAGGTCTTCGTACCATGCAGGAAGTACGGGTTGTAGACGTGCGAGGCGTAGAAGACACCGTCCGCGTCCGCCGCCTCACGTGCCGCCCGCGCCGCCGCCTCGCGATTGCCGTCGACGACCTTGAGCTGCGCGCCGTGCGCCCCGATCTGCTCCAGCTTCTTGGCCGACGTTCCGTCAGGGACGTACACCGTGCAGGGCAGCCCGGCCCGGGCGCAGTACGCGGCGACCGCTGTGCCCGCGTTGCCGCTGCTGTCGGCGACCACCCGGCGCGGCCCGAGCCGCAGGGCCAGTTCGGCGAGGAGCACCGCGCCCCGGTCCTTGAAGGACAGCGTCGGCATCAGGAAGTCGAGCTTCGCCGATACGCCCTCCTTCAGCTCGACCAGCGGGGTCCGGCCCTCGCCCAGCGACACCGAGGGTGACGTGAGGGGAAGACACTCCGCGTAGCGCCAGAGGGAGTTCACCCGGCCGGTCAGGGACTTGAGCGGGGCCGGCGTGGGCGCGAAGTCGAGGTCCAGCGGGCCCCGGCAGGCCGGGCAGCACCAGGCGAGAGAGGCGGCGGGGACGCGCGTGCCGTCCGTCGGGCAGAAGCGATCCGGCAGAGGTGTCATGAACGCAGGGTAGTCGGGGTGGGTGATTGGTGACGGTGTGTCATGGTGGGTGAGTGGCTGCCGTGTTGCACCACCTGCGTCCGTCCGCCGTTACGTTCGTGCAGGGCCCTTGTGTAATTCCTGTGGAGGCCTCAATCTTTCGGCTGACGCACAGGAGTCTCACAGGGACGAAATTGACATGAGCATGTCGTTCACTCCTCCCGTGCGTGCACCACCCCCACCCGCGCACCACCGATCGAGGAGGACCCTCAGATGGCAGTGATGCGTCAAACCCGGCGAAGACTGGCCATGATCAGCGCGGCGGCCACCGCCGCACTCGCCGCCGGTCTCGTCTCCGCCCTCCCCGCCGCGGCCGCGCCCGAAGGCCGTGTCCAGGAAGGCCGTATCCAGTACGAGGGCGCGGCGAACGCCGTCGCCGGCAGCTACATCGTGACCCTCAAGGCGGACGCCCGGGCCGACTCCAGCAGGGGCAGGGCCCTGGCGAAGGAGTACGGCGCCGACATCGAGCGTACGTACATCAAGGCGCTCAACGGCTACGCGATCGAGGCCACCGAGGCAGAGGCGAAGCGATTCGCCGCTGATTCGAACGTCGCCTCCGTCGTCCAGAACCGCACCTTCCGCATCAACACGACCCAGCCCAGCCCGCCCTCCTGGGGCCTGGACCGGATCGACCAGAAGGCGCTCCCGCTCAACAGCTCCTACACCTACCCGGACTCCGCCGGGACCGGCGTGACCGCGTACATCATCGACACCGGCGTACGCATCACCCACAGCGACTTCGGCGGCCGCGCCTCCTACGGCTACGACGCCATCGACAACGACAACACCGCCCAGGACGGCCACGGCCACGGCACGCACGTCGCGGGCACGGTCGGCGGTACGGCGTACGGCGTCGCCAAGAAGGCCAAGATCGTAGGCGTCCGCGTGCTCAACAACTCCGGCTCCGGTACGACCGCGCAGGTCGTCGCGGGCATCGACTGGGTCGCCCGGAACGCGGTCAAGCCGGCCGTCGCCAACATGTCGCTCGGCGGCGGCGCGGACACCGCGCTCGACACCGCCGTACGCAACGCCATCGCCGCCGGCGTCACCTTCGCCGTCGCGGCCGGCAACGACAGCTCCAACGCGTCGGGTTACTCGCCCGCCCGTGTCACCGAGGCCATCACCGTCGGCTCCACCACGTCCTCCGACGCCCGCTCCAGCTTCTCCAACTACGGCTCCGTGCTGGACATCTTCGCGCCGGGCTCCTCCATCACCTCGTCGTGGAACACGAGTGACTCCGCGACGAACACCATCTCCGGTACGTCGATGGCGACCCCGCATGTCGCGGGTGCGGTGGCGCTCCACCTGGCCGACAACCCCGCTGCCACGCCGGCCCAGGTCGCCACGGCTCTCGTGAACGCCTCCTCGACCGGCGTCGTCACCGGCCCCGGCAGCGGTTCGCCCAACCGTCTGCTCAACGTGGGCAGCGGGTCGACCACACCACCGCCGACCGGGCCGCGTTTTGAGAACACGGCCGACTACACGGTCAACGACAATTCCACCGTCGAGTCCCCGATCACTGTGAACGGCGTTTCAGGTAACGCGCCGTCATCACTGAGCGTGCCTGTGAGCATCGTTCACACCTATATCGGTGACCTTCAGGTACAGCTCATCGCACCCGACGGCACGGCGTACACACTGAAGGCGTACGGCACCGGTGGCAGCTCGGACAACATCAACACCACGTACACGGTCAATGCCTCCTCGGAGGTCGCGAACGGTGTGTGGAAGCTCCGGGTGAGCGACAACGCCGCGCTGGACACCGGGCGTATCGATTCGTGGGCGCTGCAGTTCTAGCCGGCCCTCTCGAGGTCGTCCTCGCGGAAGGGCTCCGGGTCGGTGACCCAGCCCGCCGCGAGGACGAGCCGGGTGTCGCGGTGGACGGCGAGGAAACCGAAAGGGCGGCCGAAGGTGGCGTGGACCCGGAGGGTCTCGTACTGCGGCTCCCTCTCCGGCAGTTCCATCCAGAGGATCTCGAACGCGGTGACGGCGGCCGCCCGGAACCCCTCGCGCCGAAGCTCGCCGTCGCCGACTGCTGACCGGAGATACGGCCCAGCGGGGCCGCGCTGATGCCCGGGAAGTGGCCGGGGGCGCCGTCCGCGGCCGTGGCCAGGCCGAACAGTTCGGGCCGGGCCGCCAGGTCGTGCTCGGCGACCAGGGCGAACTGGATGGTGTCCAGCCGCAGGCTCGGTGGTTCGGGGTGGGGGCAGGGGAGCTTCTGAATCAGCAGTCCGGGGCCGGCCTGCCCGAGCGGGAGGCGGCTGCCGGGGACCGCCGTCCGTGTGCCCGCGAGGACCTCCACACTCGCGCCGATGACCTCCCCCGGCCCCAACTCCTCGTCGCCCAGCAGCAGAAGGACGTCGGGACCGTCCGTCCCCCGCACGGTCGCCACGGTCACCGCACCGGAGGGCGTCCGCACGACCGCCACGGAGTCGAGATCGGGGGTGGTCCGGGTGAGCCCGGCCCGGTCGTCGCCCCGCCACGGCACGAGGTCGCTCTTGAACGGCACCTCCCAATCTGTGCGCAGCGCCAGGGCGGTGGCCAGCACCAGGACCGTGTTCGGTTGCAACGTCACCGGCATACGGTCGATCTGTCCGCCGGTGTGCTTCGCCGCCCAGGCGTCCAGTGTCCGCCGGTCGGTGCCCTCGTCCCCGGTGAGTACCCCGTGCGTCCCCGCGGGCAGCCCCGCCGCCCAGTCGTTCCGCAGCTCGTCGGTCCGCCAGGTCCACAGCCCGAGCGCGGAATCCAGCCCGCGCACGCCCGCCAGGCCGTCGAGCAACTTCCGCGCCGCGCCCGCCGCCCGGCTGGCGGGCAGGCCCAACGCCTCTCCCGGCTCGCTCCGAGCCGCGCCCGCGGCACCGTCCGAGAGGAACGCCAGCAGCGGCCACACTCCCGCCGCCGAGAACACGGTCCCATCGGACACGACCCGGACGCCACACCGCGCCGGCCCAGCGGGCCGTCAGCCCGTTGACCGCCTCGACCGCCTCGACCGCCTCGACCGCCTCGACCGCCTCGATCACCTCGGCGGTGGCGACCTTCTTGTCGGTAGCCCGGCCCGCCCCGTCGGTCACTCGCATACCGTCCCTGCCCCTCCCGCGCTTACCATGCGCCCTGTCGTACGGCGTTCGATGACGTTCGTACGTCAGTTCCCGGCGTCTCGCGTGATCCCCCCCACGATCCCGCCCGATTCCGCACCCTCGCCCCTCGGACAAGGAGCACGGTACCCGTGGCCACACCCCCGCCCTCCGGGCCCCAGCAGCCCCAGGGCAACCCGTTCGTGCCTCCGGGTGAGCCGCAGCCGTACCCGCGGGTGCCGGGGCAGCCGTACCCGTCCCAGGCGGCCCCGGCCCCTCAGCCCTGGGGCCAGGCCTGGGGGCAGGGGTATCCCGCGCTCCAGCCGCCACCGCCCGTCAACGGGCTCGCGATCGCCGGACTGGTGCTCGGTGTGCTGTGTTTCCTGCCGGGCGTGGGGCTGCTGCTGGGGATCGTCGCGCTGGTGCAGATCAGGAAGAAGGGGGAGCGCGGCAAGGGCATGGCGGTGGCCGGAATCGTGCTGTCGACGATCGGCGCGCTCCTGATGACGCTCGCGTTCACCACGGGCGGCGCGCGCGACGCGTGGGACGGCTTCCGGGACGCGGCGAGCGGCGCGGGCACCACCTTCTCGGTGGAGAAGGGCGAGTGCTTCGACGCGCCGAGCGGGTCCCTGGAGGGCTACGCGTACGACGTCGACACCGTGCCGTGCGAGGGGGAGCACGACGCCGAGGTCTTCGCCAACTTCCTGATGCCGGCGGGGGACTACCCGGGCGACGACGCGGTCACCGACGTCGCGGACGAGAGGTGCTACGACCTCTCCGAGTCGTACGCGATGGACAGCTGGGCGGTCCCGGACGACGTCGACGTGTACTACTTCACGCCCACCCGGCAGAGCTGGCGGTACGGCGACCGCGAGATCACCTGCATGTTCGGCAACGCGGACGCCGAAGCCAGCCTGACGGGCTCGCTGCGGCAGGACGAGACGACTCTCGACCCCGATCAGTTCACCTTCCTTGAGGCCGACGCCGTCCTCGACGAGGCCTTCGACGACGTACCCGACACGGAGTACGTCGAGGACGACCTGCCCGCCCACAAGGAGTGGGCGGCGCAGGTGGCCGACGCCCTGGACCGGCAGACGGCGGCGCTGCGGGTGCACGACTGGGAGGCCGGTACGGAGAAGGCCGTGACCGACTACGCCAAGGCGCTCGACGACGCGCGCGAGGAGTGGCAGGGTGCGGCCGACGCGAGCGACGCCGGCACCTTCAGCGACCACTGGGACAAGGCGCACCGCCTCACCGACGGCCCGAAGGCGGTCACGGCACGCGAGGCTCTGGGCCTGGCCACCACACCGCCGACGTACGACGAGGAGAGCGCCGAGGAGGCCGGTGGAGGGGAGGAGTCCGACGCGCAGGTGTGACGGCTCCCATAGCGGGGAGAAAGTGCCTGCGTAAAGCCCTCACCGGGGGCATGTCATCACATCGAGTGATTCTCTGGCCTTTGCTTGCATGGCACAACCCACGGTTGCCACGCTGTTGCTGTCTGTACAGCCAGATGGGAGCGGCCAGTGACTTTCGGTGAGCAGCCGGCGTATCTGCGTGTCGCGGGTGATCTCCGCAAGAAGATCGTGAACGGTTCGCTGCCGCCGCACACCCGTCTCCCCTCCCAGGCCCGCATCCGCGAGGAGTACGGCGTTTCGGACACGGTCGCGCTGGAGGCCCGCAAGGTGCTCATGGCCGAGGGGCTGGTGGAAGGCCGTTCCGGGTCGGGTACGTATGTGCGGGAGCGGCCGGTGCCGCGCCGGGTGGCCCGCTCCGGGTTCCGACCCGCCGGTGGTGCCACCCCCTTCCGGCAGGAGCAGGCCGACGCCGCCACGCGGGGCACCTGGGAGTCGCGCAGCGAGCAGGTCGAGGCGAGCGGCGCGATCGCCGAGCGGCTGGCCATTCAGCCCGGGGACCGCGTGATGTGCACCAAGTACACCTTCCGGGACGCGGGTGAGGTGATGATGCTCTCCACCTCCTGGGAGCCCCTCGCCCTCACCGGCCGCACACCGGTCATGCTCCCCGAGGAGGGCCCGCTCGGCGGTATGGGTGTCGTCGAGCGCATGGCCGCCATCGACGTCGTCGTCGACAACGTCACCGAGGAGGTCGGCGCCCGCCCCGGCCTCGCCGAGGAACTCCTCGCCCTCGGCGGCGTACCCGGCCATGTCGTCCTCGTCGTCCAGCGGACGTACTACGCCTCGGGCCGCCCGGTCGAGACGGCGGACGTGGTGGTGCCGGCGGACCGGTACCGGGTGTCGTATCACCTGCCGGTGAAGTGAGTCGTGTATGGGCTGCCCGGCTGAAGTGAAGGGTGTCTCGTCGGCGCAGCGAGTGACTGAGCCGTGAGTGACTGACCGGCGCGCCGCCCGTACGGGGAATCGGCCGACTCCGTGTGTATGGGGCGGCGGTGCGGGAATGGGCCAAGTGGCCGTCTTCTGGCGGAAGTTGTAGATTTCGGAGGCTTCGGGGCCTGTCCGAACGTAGTTCGAATTCGGTCGTTCTCGCCGCCGGGGCGTCATGGGATCCGGTGGTGTCGCGCTTTGTTCGAAAGGCCCTGGCTCGCTGCTCGTTGCGGCACCAGGGGGCGCGCGGGTAGTGATCGACGGCGCGTTCGACGGAGTGCGCCCCCTCCGTCTTGGCTGGTTGCGTGCCTCTTTGTGAAAACTCGGATTCGCTGCGTGAAGGTTAGGCGTACGCTCGGGCATATGCGGATTGCGGTTTCCTTGGCCAGTGGGGCGCGACGGCATCCGGGGGTGGGACCTGGGAGGGCCGGGGCGGGAAGGAGCAGTGGGGCTCTATGAACGACGGCACGATCACTCTTCCCTGGCTGGTCATAAGGCAGGACGACAACGGCAATCGCTACCGCGTGGGGCAGTACGCGACCCGTGCGGAGGCCCAGGAGATCGCGGACAGCCTCGACCATCGAGGGCACAAGCAGCTCTACTGGGTCGAACGCGTCGGTCAGAACGGTCAGAACGGTCAGGTCGGGAGCAAGTGATCCACTCTGCCCGGCGGGTACGCCCGCTCCCGTAGGCTCCCGCGCATGACCGAACCGATCGTGGTGGTGGGAGCCGCTCTGCTGAGCGACGGGCGACTGCTCGCCGCGCGCCGCAGCGCACCGCCTGAGCTGGCCGGACGCTGGGAGTTGCCCGGCGGCAAGGTGGAGCCCGGCGAGCCTCCTGAACAGGCCCTCGTCCGTGAGCTGCGCGAAGAACTCGGCGTTGAGGCGAAGTCCGCGGAGCGGGTGCCCGGCGAGTGGCCGGTGAGACCGGGTTACGTCCTGCGCGTCTGGATCGCCCACCTCATCTCGGGCGAGCCGCGCCCTCTCGAAGACCACGATGAGCTGCGCTGGCTCACGGCGGATGAGGTGTGGGACGTGGACTGGCTGGACCAGGATGTCCCGGCGGTGATGGAGACGGCGCGGCTGGCTTGGGGGGACGTTCAGGGCGCCTGAGAACTCGGGGGTTCAGTTTCGTCGGCGAGTGTGGGTGGGTGGGAACTGCGCGAGCAACCACGAATCACCCGCAGCCGCCTGCAATCAGGAACCCCCGAGCTCTCAGGCGCCCATGGCGGAGCCCAAGGGCGGCAGCCCTCCGCGCGGTACGCCGGTCCGCATATCGGGTATGTGCCCATTAACCCAATGAAACCGGACAGGACTCGCTTCTGGACTGGGAAGTGATCGGCGTGATCGACACCGGAGACGACTGCGCCGAGTGGACCTTCCCCGCGGAGCCCGGCGCCGTGCGTACCGCGCGCGCAGTCGTCCGGACGCGGCTGCGCGACTGGGATCTGGAGCCCCTCGGTGACATCGCCGCACTGCTGGTGAGCGAACTGGTCACCAACGCCCTGCGCCACGCCACCGGCCCCATCGGCGTACGGCTCGTGCGCCCCGACGGCCCCCCGCGCACCCTGCTCGTCGAGGTCTCCGACCCGCTGCCCGACCCGCCCCGCGAGCGCGCCGCCGAACCGGACGACGAGAGCGGCCGCGGTCTGCGACTCGTCGCCGTTTCCTCGCGTGCCTGGGGTACCCGCCCCGGTGAGGCGGGCAAAACGGTCTGGTTCGAGCTGGCGGTTCCCGGCTGAGCGGCCCGGTTCGACGTACGGGACTTTCGAAACACCCCTAGGGTCCTGATGCACGACGGGCGTCCACGGCGTACGGGCCGAGGGAGGGGCGGCTCCCCGGGGCGCGCGTGCGACCGACTGGTTCAAGCCAGTAGCGCTGGCTGGGGTCTTTGGTTCGAGCGGGCGCCGCCTGGTTGGAAGGCTTGGGAGTATGTCCCGGCCGGTCCAAAAACGATCGGGACCGTGCTGTGATCGTGAACACCGTGTTGCGTGGCGCCGTAGTGCTGGATACTGCGGGCAGCCGCCCCTGGTGACCGAAGCCGGACGCGGTGAGCTGGAGGGGACGGTTCGCGTGAGCGAGATACCAGCGAAGGCCACGGAGTCCACGGACACGGAGTCCAAGGACCCGTCGGACGGCGCGAGGGCCGCAGACGACTCCGGCCTGTCCGCGGCCGCACGCGACAGGACGACGGGCGGCGACGGGGCCGGGAGCCGTGACGGGGCCGGGAGTCGTGCGGCGGTCGGCACGGGCGGCGGCGGTGCCGCGGATGTGGAGGCCGCGCCCCCGGGTGTCCCGGGTGTCATGGCCGGGCACGGGTCCGGTGACTCGATGTGGCAGATCAGCCCGCCCGGATCCATGTACGACTACATCAAGGTCGCCTCGTTCTCCATAGGCGCCGACGGCCTCGTCGACCAATGGAGTCTGCGCGCGGAGCAGTTGTTCGGCATATCGGCCGAGCGGGCCGTCGGCATGGACCCCATCGAGGCCTTCATCGACCCCGACCGGCGCGAAGAGGGTCAGCGGAAGATGGCCGAGGTCCTCGACGGCCGGGAGTGGACCGGGGTCGTCCCGTTCCGCGTGCCGGGGCCCGACGGGGGCGAGGGGGTCGATGGACTGGCCGAGGTCTATGTGATGCCCACCACGGTGGAGGACGGCGAACGGGCCGCCGTGTGCATCGTCGTGGACGTCCGGACCCTGCGCCGGATCGAGACCGACCTCGCCGCTTCGCAGTCGATTTTCGGCCAATCTCCGTTCGGATTCCTCCTGATCGACCCCGACCTTCGGGTACGCCGTGTCAACGAGCGCTTCGCCTCCATCTACGGCGGCGCCGTCGACGACCACCGCGGCAAGGGCGTCCACGACTATCTGCGGTCCCCGGAGGCCGAGCGGGTCGAGGCGACCCTGCGCCGGGTCATGCAGACCGGCGACTCGATCACGGACATGCACATCACGGGCTTCGTCCCCGGCTCCGACGAGCGCCGCCACTGGTCCGTCAACCTCTACCGCGTACACAGCGGCACCGGCCGTCCCATCGGAATCGCCTGGCTGGGCACCGACATCACGGCCCGTCGGGCCGCCGCCCGCGAGGCCGCCGCCGCCCGGCGGAACCTCGCCCTCCTGAACCAGGCCGGCTCGCGCATCGGCAACTCCCTCGACCTGGAGACCACCGCCCGCGAACTCCTCGACGTCGTCGTCCCCGGCTTCTGCGACCTCGCCACCGTCGACCTCTACCAGGGCCTCCTGGTCGGCGACGAGACCCCGCCCGGACTCGCCGACGGCAGCGCCGAACTGCGCCGGGTCGCCTTCGCCAGCGCGGTCTCCGACGCGCCCTTCGTCGGCGGACCGGCCCCGGTGCGCGTCGGCGCGGTCCACCACTACCCGTTCAACTCGCCCTGCGCGGACGCCCTGCGCACCGCCCGCCCGCAACAGGTGCCCGAGGAGGGCAACCTGATCCAGACCACGCTCGCGGTCCCGATGGTCGCCCACGACACCGTCGTAGGACTCGTCCAGTTCTCCCGGACGAAGGGCAGCGAGCCGTTCGGCGAACGCGACCGCGCGCTCGCCGTGGAACTGGCCGCGCGCGCCGCCGTCTGCATCGACAACGCGCGGCTGTACCGCCGCGAGCACGAGCGCGCGCTGATACTGCAACGCTCCCTGCTGCCCCCGGGCGACCCGGAGGCCTCCGGACTCGACATCGCGTGCCGCTATCTGCCGGGCAACGCGGCCACCGAGGTCGGCGGCGACTGGTTCGACGTCATCGAACTCCCCGGCCACCGCACCGCGCTCGTCGTCGGCGACGTGATGGGCCGCGGACTGCGCGCGGCGGTGGCGATGGGCGAACTTCGTACAGCAGTCCGTACGTTGGCCCTGCTGGACCTCGAACCCGCCGAGGTTCTCTCGGCACTCGACGAGATCGCCCGAGGCCTCGGCACCCCCGGCGGCGGCCAGTCGGCCTCCCGCACCGCCGCCGGCCGGCCCCGGGACAAGGACCTCGCCGAGGTGTACCTCGCGACCTGCGTCTACGCCGTCTACGACTCGGTGACCCGCCGCTGCACCTTCGCCAACGCGGGCCATCTGCCGCCGGTACTGGTCGAACCCGGTGAGAGCGCGCTCATGCTCGACGTGCCGCCCGGCATGCCGCTGGGCGTCGGTGGCGAGCCGTTCGAGGAGGTCGAGGTCGAACTCCCCGAGGGCGCGCTGCTCGCGCTCTACACGGATGGACTGGTCGAATCCCGCGACCATCCCCTCGACGAGGGCCTCCAGGCGTTCGTCGGTGCGCTCACCGACCCCGCCCAGCCGCCGGCCACGCTGCGCGCCGACACGCCCCGGTCCCTCGAGGACGTCTGCGACCACGTCCTCAACACCCTCGACACCCACCACGGCGAGGACGACATCGCCCTGCTGATGGCACGTGTTCAGGGGCTGCCGGCCGACTCCGTCGGCGACTGGACCCTGCCGCGCGAGCCGCGCAGCGTGGGCCGTGCCCGGGAGTACGCCCGCGGGCAGCTCCTCAGCTGGGACCTGGAGCCGCTGGTCGACACGGCCGAACTGCTGGTCAGCGAGCTGGTCACCAACGCGCTGCGGTATGGCGAGGGGGAGATTCGGCTGCGGTTGCTGCTCGACAGGACCCTTGTCTGCGAGGTCTGGGACGCGGGGCTTGTCCAGCCGCGCCGTCGGCGCGCCCGCGACACGGATGAGGGGGGACGGGGGCTGCAGTTGGTCGGGCTGCTCTCCGCGGCGTGGGGGTCGCGTCGGACGCCTCGGGGGAAGACGGTGTGGTTCGAGTTGCCGCTGCCGGGGGGTGAGACCGGGCTTACGGATCCGGCGGAGGCGTTGTTGAGCCTGTTCTAGCGTGATGGTTCGTCAGCGGAGGGGTGCTTCGGGTCGTACCGGTCTGCGGGTTCGTGGGGGTTGATCGCGCCCACGCGGCGGAGGCGCATATCGACACAGCCCCACGCCCCTTAAAGGCACGCGGGGTCTCAGAACTGGCCGCCCACCGCCCTGCGGCCACGTGTTGCCGTTCCGCCGTAGCAGGCTGGCCCCCTCAGGTCGCCTCGCCCCCCGCCATGTGCCTCGTCCAGGAGGATGCCGCCCAGCAACGCCCCGGCAACGCCGTCGCCCACCGGGCCGCCGTACGGGTTGCCGTATGCCCGTACGTCCTGCTCGGCCAGGCGTCGGGCCTCCTGGGCGAGGGTGTGGGCGCGTTGGGTGCTCTCGGCCTCGGCGTGCGCCAAGTAGCGTTCCGCCTCCGTCATGCGGGTTCTCGCCCGTACCCCCACCGCCCCGCGATGCGTGGTGATGAAGTCCGCCGTGGCGGTCACCGTGCTGCGGGCCGGGAGTGGCCAGTGGCCCTGGCGGCGGAGGACGTCGAGGGGGTCGTCGTAGGGGCCGGTGAAGGGTGCGCCCCGCTTCGCGGTCTCGGCGGCGCGGGCCAGCTCGATGGCGAGCCGCTCCACGCCGGTCACGAAGACGTCCGTCTGGTCCACCGCGCCCTCGGCAGCCCGCAGGTGCACGGCGGCTGCTTCGTTGTTGCCCGTGTCGGTTGCCTGGCGGGCCCGGTTGAGCTCGGCCGTGGCGAACACCAGACGGTCCTTGGCCTGTTCGACGTGGCCGGCGACGGGGAGACAGGCGGTGGGGGCGTACCGCTCACGGAGCCCGGCGAGGGTGGTGGCCGCGGTCGCCGTACGGCCGGTCAGCTCACGGAAGCGGGCCTCCGCGCACTCCAGGGCCGGGGTCATCTCCCGCTCCAGGGCGCGGAGTTGGTCGAAGCCGGGGGCCGCCGTGTCGAGCCGTCGCTGTGCCGTCGTACAGCGGGCGAGGATCTCCTCCAGCAGGGCTCGCTCGTCGTCGGGCGACAGGGTGTCGGCGCCTTCACCCGGTTCGTCCAGTCGCTGACGCAGCCGGAAGGCGGTGGTCAGTTCCTCCCGCGCCTCCGTCAGCGCCTCCACGTACGGCTTGGCCGCCTCATTGCCCGACCGGGCCGCCGCGAAACGGAGTTCCTCGGCACTCGTACGCACGCTGTCGTCCGTCTCCACCAGCAACCGCTGCCCCCGGCGGTGGAGGTCGGACAACGGGGCGAGGTGCTGTTCGAAGGTGGCGGTCGGGGTCGTGCGCAGCGTGGTGCGCCTTCTGCGCCGTACGAGTGAGTACGTGGCGATCGCCGCCGCCGCGCCCGCGGCGGCCACCGGCAGGATCAGATCGGTGGCGGAGGACCCGTCGTCCTCGGGCTGCGCCATGACGGCGGGGGGCGTGGGGCGGTCTACGGCGGTCGTATCCGTCGCCGAGGGCAGCAGCAGCCAGCCCACGGCCACCAGCCCCCCGAACGCGGCGTGCGCCACCCGCACACCTATGTGCGACGTGGCGCCCCGCGGCCTGCTTCTCCTCAGACGCGACGTCACATTTGGGAGCGTATGGCGGTTATCGCGTGGTCGCGACCGGGATGTGGCGGAGAGGGGCGGCCGGGGAGGATGGGATCGCCGGGTGAGAACGGACTGGTCGCCGTGGCGAGGGCATGTCATGATCGCCCTGTTGTTCAGAGGGAACCTCGTTGTTCCCGGGGGAGGCGGACATGCCGGAAAACATCGTCACCGGGTTCCTCGCGACGGTCTCGCTGGTCGTCGTCGTGTTCGCCGTCATCGCGATCCGTACGGGGTGGCTGCTGCCATGGCTGCGCCGCAGCACGCTGCGGCCGCGTCTGTGGGGGTACGCGACGCTCGTCGGCGCCGTGGCGCTCGATCTGTTCTGGTACGCCTGGGCCACTGAGGGCTCGTACGCGATCGGCGCGGCGGCCATAGTGCTGTGCGTCGTGAGCTCGGTGCTGTCGTTCCTCGCGACCCGCCCCGGCAACGCCCGCGTCACCCCGTGACGGGCGCGCGCAAGCTCCTCACCCGCGCCGATCTGGAGCCCCTCGCCCACGCCGCCATGGGCCCGGCCTGTCGCCTCACCGCCGTCACGCGGCTGCGCGGCGGCAGTAAGAAGGGCGTCTACCGGCTCACCTTCGACGACCGCCGCACGGCGATCGCGTACGTCTGGTCGCCGGACGAGGACTACTGGAACGGCGGAGCCGGGGAGCCGGACCCCCGCGACCCCTTTTCGCACGCCTCCGGCATCGACCTGTTCACGGCCGCCCACGACCGGCTCGCCGACCTCGGCGTCCGTACCCCGCGCCTCCTCCTCGCCGACCGCACCGGCCGCCACCTCCCGGCGGACGCGACCGTCGTCGAGGACGTACGTGGCGGGACCCTGGAGGAGGCGCTGCACCGTGGCCCGGAGGGCCCGGCGACGGCCACCCTGGAACGGCTGGCGGAGGCGCTGGAGGCAATGCGCGCCCACGCGACACACGCCTTCGGAAAGGTCTCCGTCGTCGACGCGGGAGGCACCTCGCACGGCACGTCCTGCGCGCAGGTCGTACGGGACCGGGCCCTGCTCGACATCGCGGAGGCGGCCGGCCGGGACGCCCGTATCGCCGGGGCGCGCGAGGCGCTCGACGAGCGGATACGTACGCTCGCGTCGGCCGTCCGGCCCCGCGACCACCACACCCTGATCCACGGCGAGCTGGGCCCCGACCACGTCCTCATCGACACCGACGGCCATCCGGTCCTCATCGACATCGAAGGCCTGATGTACTTCGACCCGGAGTGGGAACACGTGTTCCTGGAGCTCCGCTTCGGCCCCCACTACGACGTCCTCCGCACCCCCGGCCCGGCTCTTGACGAGGACCGACTCCGCCTCTACCGCCTGGCCATACGCCTCTCCCTCGTCGCCGGCCCCCTCCGCCTCCTCGACGGCGACTTCCCGGACCGGGAGTTCATGCGGGACATCGCCGAGCACAACCTCCAGCAGGCCCTCAGCCTGCTGAGGAACGCCTCCTGATCTTCGATCCCAGCCACACCAGCGGGTCGTACTTGCGGTCGACCGCCCGTTCCTTCAAGGGGATCAGCGCGTTGTCCGTGATCTTGATGCCTTCGGGGCAGACCTCCGTGCAGCACTTGGTGATGTTGCAGTAGCCGAGGCCGTGCTCGTCCTGGGCGGTGGTCTTGCGGTCGAGGCCGGTGTCCTCGGCCGCGTCCAGCGGGTGCATGTCCAGCTCGGCGACGCGCATCAGGAAGCGGGGGCCGGCGAAGGCCTGCTTGTTCTCCTCGTGGTCGCGGACGACATGGCAGGTGTCCTGGCACAGGAAGCACTCGATGCACTTGCGGAACTCCTGCGGCCGGTCCACGTCCTCCTGCATCATGCGGTACTCGCCGGGGCCGAGTCCGGAAGGCGGGACGAAGGACGGGACCTCCCTCGCCTTCTGGTAGTTGAAGCCCACGTCCGTGACCAGGTCCCGTACGACGGGGAACGCCCGCAGCGGCGTGACGGTGATCGTCTCCTCGCGGGTGAACACCGACATACGGGTCATGCACATCAGCCGTGGCCGCCCGTTGATCTCCGCCGAGCACGAACCGCACTTGCCGGCCTTGCAGTTCCAGCGGACGGCGAGATCGGGGGCCTGGGTGGCCTGGAGGCGGTGGATGATGTCGAGGACGACCTCACCCTCGTTCACCTCGACCTTGAAGTCCTCCAGGTCGCCGCCCCCGACGTCACCCCGCCATACCCTGAAGTGGGCCGTGTAGCCGCTCATTCGTACAGCTCCTCTTCGGCGAGGTACTTGACCAGCTCCTCCTTGTCGAACAGGGCGAGCAGGTCGGGGCGGATGGGATCGGTGGTCTCGCGGGTGAGGGCGATCTGGCCGACGACCGGGTCCGTGGCCGCCAACCCGCCCGTAGGATCGGCCAGCCGGCACAGGAGGTTGATACGGCGCCACTCGCGCTCCATCGCCGGATGGTCCTCGCGGGTGTGGCCGCCGCGCGACTCGGTGCGCTCCAGCGCGGCACGCGCCACGCACTCGCTGACCAGCAGCATGTTCCGCAGGTCCAGGGCGAGATGCCAGCCGGGGTTGAACTGCCGGTGCCCCTCGACCCCCGCCCGGCGCGTCCGTACCCGCAGATCGGCCAGCTTCTCCAGCGCCTGCTCCATCTCGCCCTCCCGGCGGATGATGCCGACCAGGTCGTTCATGGCCTGCTGGAGTTCCTGGTGGAGGGTGTACGGGTTCTCCGGCGGGCGTCCCTCCTGCTCGCCGGGTACCGGACCCTCGGCGGAGAACGGGCGCAGGGCCTCCGCGGCGGCCGTGTCGACCTGGCTGTCGTCCACCGACGGCCGTTCACCGCCCAGCCCAGCCGCGTACTCGGCCGCGTGCAGCCCGGCCCGGCGGCCGAACACCAGCAGGTCGGACAGGGAGTTGCCGCCCAGCCGGTTGGAGCCGTGCATACCGCCGGCCACCTCCCCGGCCGCGTACAGCCCCGGCACGCCGCGTGCGGCCGCCGTGTCCGACTCGACCGCGATGCCGCCCATCACGTAGTGACAGGTCGGCCCGACCTCCATCGCCTCCGCCGTGATGTCGACGTCCGCCAGCTCCTTGAACTGGTGGTACATGGAGGGGAGCCGGCGGCGGATGACCTCCGCCGGCATCCGCGTGGACACATCCAGGAACACACCGCCGTGCGGGGAGCCCCGGCCCGCCTTCACCTCCGCGTTGATGGCGCGGGCCACCTCGTCACGGGGGAGCAGCTCGGGCGGGCGGCGGTTGTGGTCCGGGTCCTCGTACCAGCGGTCGCCCTCCTCCTCGGACTCCGCGTACTTCTCCTTGAAGACGTCCGGGATGTAGTCGAACATGAACCGCTTGCCCTCGGAGTTCCGGAGCACCCCGCCGTCGCCGCGCACCGACTCGGTGACGAGGATGCCCTTCACCGACGGCGGCCAGACCATGCCCGTCGGATGGAACTGCACGAACTCCATGTTCAGCAGCGGCGCCCCCGCGAGCAGGGCCAGCGCGTGCCCGTCACCCGTGTACTCCCACGAGTTCGACGTCACCTTGAAGGACTTGCCGATGCCACCGGTGGCGATCACGACGGCGGGCGCTTCGAGGACGAAGAAACGGCCGGTCTCACGGTCGTACGCGAAGACCCCGGACACCCGGCTGCCGCCCGCGGCGGAGCCGCTGTCAGACACAGTCAGGACCCGGGTGACCGTGCACTCCTGGAACACCTTCAGCCGGGACTCGTAGTCCCCGGTCTCCTTGTGGTCCTCCTGCTGGAGCGCCACGATCTTCTGCTGGAGGGTGCGGATCAGCTCCAGACCCGTACGGTCGCCGACATGCGCCAGGCGCGGGTACTCGTGGCCGCCGAAGTTGCGCTGCGAGATGCGGCCGTCCTTCGTACGGTCGAAGAGGGCGCCCCAGGTCTCCAGCTCCCAGACCCGGTCGGGCGCCTCCTGGGCGTGCAGCTCGGCCATCCGCCACTGGTTGAGAAACTTGCCCCCGCGCATGGTGTCGCGGAAGTGCACCTGCCAGTTGTCGTTCTCGTTGACGTTGGCCATGGCGGCCGCGATGCCGCCCTCCGCCATCACGGTGTGCGCCTTGCCGAACAGCGACTTGCAGATCACGGCCGTACGGGCGCCCCGCTCCCGCGCCTCGATCGCGGCCCTGAGTCCGGCGCCCCCGGCGCCGACCACGACGACGTCCCACTCCTGCCGGTCCACCACGGACATCAGAACAACCTCGGATCATCGAAAGCGCCGGACGCGACCAGGTACACGTAGAAGTCGGCGAGCGCCACGCTCACCAACGACGCCCAGGCCAGCAGCATGTGCTGGGCGTTGAGCTTCCCGACCCACTGCCACATCCGGTAGCGCACGGGATGCTTGGAGAAGTGCTTGAGCTTGCCGCCGACGATGTGCCGGCACGAGTGGCAGGACAGGGTGTACGCCCAGATCAGCACGATGTTGACGAGGAAGACGAGGGTGCCGAGGCCCATGTGGCCCCACTCGTAGTTCTCGTCGCGGAAGGCAAGGACGGTGTCGTACGTCAGGATCCCGGCGACGACGATCGCGGCGTAGAAGAAGTACCGGTGGATGTTCTGCAGGACCAGCGGGAAGCGGGTCTCACCGGTGTACTTCTTGTGCGGCTCGGCCACCGCGCAGGCGGGCGGGGACGCCCAGAAGCCGCGGTAGTACGCCTTGCGGTAGTAGTAGCAGGTCAGGCGGAAGCCGAGCGGGAAGATCAGGATGATGATGGCGGGCGAGATGCCCCACCAGCCGCCGAAGATCTCCCAGTTGGGGCCCGCGTGCATCGGCTCGCAGCGCTCCGCCAGACAGGGGGAGTAGAACGGCGAGACGTACGGGGCCGCGTAGTAGTGCGCGTCCGCGAAGGCCCGCCAGGTCGAGTACACGATGAAGGCCAGCAGCCCGGCGGCCGTGGCCGCGGGCGCCAGCCACCAACGGTCGGTCCGCAGATGCGGGACGGTGATCGCGGCGCGCGTACCGGTAAGTACGCCGCCGCGTCCGGGATGGGGTTCTGTTGCGGGTGGTTCCGTACCAGTGGCCAACGTGGACTCCCGGTCGGTTCTTATTCTTCGGTTGTCGAGCTCTCGGGTGCTTCGGGTGCCTCGGGTGTTCTGGGTGTTCTCGGGTCCGAGTGCTCGGGGTCAGGGGGCGTGGCGGTCGCGGGCGCCGAGGCCCTCGTCGTCCGTGTCCGTCCACAGGGTGTCGTCGTACGGCGTGTCGGGGATCGTGACGAGTTCGGGGCGCTTGGGGGACGTGGCGCCGGTGGCGGTCTCGCGCAGCAGCGCGACGCTCTCGCGCAGGTGATCGGCGTCGGTGCGGACGCGACGCATGTCGAGCCCACCCCCGCCGATCTGCTGTTCCAGGCGTCCCACCGACCGGTACAGGTCGTCGAGGCACCGCTGGACCGATGTCAGTTCATCTTGCACGGACATGACTTGCCCTCACTTCCGCGGATCGAGGAGGACCGGGCGGCAACGTTCATGCGCCTGCGAGTGTTGCGCGTCACACGTTGCGCTGTGAAGGGATGTGCATCGATTGGCGGATTGCAGGCCTCCTCTGCACGCCCTCGCACGCTCGGTGTGCGCCGGGGGTCCGGTGTGGTGCGTTGCGTTACGCCGGGGATGTACGGGTGGTGCGTTGCGCCGCATGGGTGACTTTTCGCTCCGCGCCGCCGTGTCGCCTCGGTTGGTGAACCCTTTCCTCTCCAGGGTGGTCATAGATCTGATCAGCTCCATATGCCCCCAAACGTGATCATAAACCCCCTGGTCGCAGATGGCGCGGCCCTGTCGGAGGTAGCAGAGATGTCCCACGACGGCCTCGGCGTGCGCGCGGTCATGCGCTCGGTCGCCTTCCTCACCGCGGGTGCGCTCGCGGTGCCCCTGCTCAGCGCGTGCGGCGAGGACGACCCGGCGGGCAAGCCCGTCGCCGGCCAGGACATCGCCCCGGCGGACCGGAGCCTGCTCAAGGACGGCGGGACCCTGCGCTGGGCCGTGGACGCCGTGCCGGAGACGTTGAACACGTTCCAGGCGGACGCCGACCCGGCCACGACCCGGATCGCCGGCGCCGTACTGCCGTCGATGTACCGCCTCGACGCCGACGGACGCCCCCAGCCCAACCCCGACTACCTCGAGTCCGCGAAGGTCGTCGAACGCGAACCCCGCCAGGTCGTCCTCTACAAACTCAACCAACAGGCCGTGTGGAGCGACGGCCGGGAGATCGGCGCCGCCGACTTCGCCGCGCAGTGGCGGGCCCTGTCCGGCAAGGACTCGGCGTACTGGACGGCCCGGAACGCGGGCTACGAACGCATCGCGAAGATCGAGCGCGGTGACAGCGACCTGGAGGTCCGGGTCACCTTCGCCCGCCCCTACGCCGACTGGAAGTCGCTGTTCACACCGCTGTACCCGAAGCAGGTGATGGGCACCCCCGACTCCTTCAACGACGGCGCCCGCCGCAGGCTCAAGGTCACCGCCGGGCCCTTCGCGCTGAAGGAGATCGACCGCGAGGACGGCGCGGTCACCCTCACCCGCAACCCCCGCTGGTGGGGCCGCCCCGCCAAGCTCTCCGCGCTGGTGCTGCGCGCCGTACCGCGCGATGAGCGGACCAAGGCGCTCGCCGAGAACAAGGTCGACATCGCCGAGATCGACTCGGCCCAGGCCCAGCGGATCATGTCGGCCTCCGACGACACCCGGGGCGATCGGGGCGCCAAGGGCATGAGCGGCCCCCTCGGCTCCCTCGCCCAGGGCGGCCCGATCGCCCACGGCCCCGGGCTGCCGCCCGCGAAGTCGCTGCGTTCCTGGGCGATCGCGCACGGCTCGGACGAGAAGGCCGCCGACAAGGAGATCAGCGCCCGTGAGAAGCGGCGTGAGGCGCTCGCCGAGTACACCGCCGAGCAGGCCGCCCTGCGAGGCTTCGCGGTCCGACGCTCCCTCGAACCCGCCTTCACCCAGCTCGCCCTGAACGGCTCCGACGGCCCCCTCTCCGACGACCGCGTCCGCCGCGCCATCGCCCGCGCCCTCGACCGCGAGGAGCTCGCCGCCCTCGTCCTGAAACCCCTGGGCCTGCCCGCCGTCCCCGTCGGCAGCCACCTCGCCCTCGCCGGCCAGGCCGCGTACGCCGACAACAGTGGCGCCCTCGGCGGCAAGGACCCCAAGGAGGCCCGGGCACTGCTGGCCGACGCGGGGTGGGAGCAGGGGCCGCCGCTGAGGGAGGGCAGGAAGGCGGCCGGGTCAGAAGGGGAGAAGAGCGAGGGCAAGGGTGGCTCCCCGGCGTCCTCCCGGTCCCGGTCCTCGGAGGATGACGGTACGTACATCGTCGGCGATGACAACAAGCCGTACGAGACCGACGAGGACGGGGCGCATCTCGCCCAGGACGGCAAGCAGTTCGCGCCCGGCGGCGCCCCGGGCGCGTACGCACCGCAGGGCACCCCGGCGCCCGTCGGCGCCGTGCGCGGACCGCTCACCAAGAACGGCAAGACGCTGACGCTCCGGTTCGTGCTGCCGTCCGGCCCCGGTACGGAGTCACTGCGGACCGTCGGCCGGCGGGTCGCCGTCATGCTGGACCGGATCGGGATCCGTACGCAGATCAGCAAGGTCGCCGACGAGAGCTACTTCAAGGACCACATCGCGAACGGGCAGTACGACCTCGCCCTGTACTCCTGGCCCACCTCCGCGTACCCGGCCACCGACGCCCGCCCGATCTACGCCAAGCCGGTCCCGGCGGCCGACGGTTCGCTGAGCGTCGAGCAGAACTACACCCGGGTCGGCACAGACCAGGTCGACCAGCTCTTCGACGAGGCCATCGCCACCCTCGACGAGTCCAAGACCCGCTCCCTGATCCGCAAGGCGGACGCCCGCATCTGGGCCGCCGCCGGCTCCATCCCCCTCTACCAGCGCCCCCAGCTCGTCGCCGCCCGCACCAACCTCGCGAACGCGGGCGCCTTCGGCTTCCAGACGCCGGTGTACGAGGACATGGGGTTCTTGAAGAAGGGAGTGAGGGCGTCGGCGAGCCCCACGGGAAAGTAGGGGATCACCCCTCGCACATCCGGCCGCCGCCCCGCGAAGACGCGGGACGGCGGCCGGACGCACGATCGGGTGAACTGGCGGCTGATCGGCTTCGGCGGGCCACCTGCGGCACCCACCGTGTCACTGTGGACGAGGAGGAGCTTTGAACCCTCCCCCAGCTGATGCAGGGGATTCCTGGCTCACGCTGCTCGGCCACTCAGCGAGCGGTCGAGTCTTACGCGATCAACACCAGCCGGGTTGGAACCAGCCCGGTTGACGGCCAACGTCAAGGAGACAGCACGTGCTTGGTTCTCGCGACGCACTTGCCGCAGCCTATCCGATCGGTAGGCACCCGATGACGGAAACCGGGCGAACCAGCCTCGCCGACGCCCGCCGGGCCCGACCCATGACCCCCGAGATCGAGGAGGAGTACGCGGCCGCACAACTGCGCTTCGCGCTCGGCGAGACCGTGCGCACACGGCGGCAGGCCCTCGGGCTGTCGCAGCACGAACTGGGCCGCCGGGCGGATATGACCCAGTCGGCCGTGGCACGCTTCGAGGCCGGGGGCACCGTCCCGACCATCCCGGTCCTGGACCGCCTCGCCCGAGCCCTGGGTCTCGAACTGCGGGTGGAGCTTGCGCCGCAGGTCAAGAGCGCCTGACCTGGCCTGGAGCCCCTGCAGAGACCATCCCCACCGCGGCCCCGTACCATGGGGTGAGGCCGTGGCACGTTCCGCCCGGCAGGGCCCGCGTAACACAGACGTACGCAGCAGGGGCCTTCCTCACACTCCGGGAGAACGCCACACCATGGCCACGCGCCACGACATCCGCAATGTCGCCATCGTCGCCCACGTCGACCATGGCAAGACCACCCTGGTCGACGCCATGCTCAAGCAGGCCGGTGCCTTCGCCGCGCACGCCGCCGAGTCGCTCGACGACCGCATGATGGACTCGAACGACCTGGAGCGTGAGAAGGGCATCACGATCCTCGCCAAGAACACGGCGGTGAAGTACCACCCGAAGGATGGCGGCGACGTCATCACCATCAACATCATCGACACCCCCGGCCACGCCGACTTCGGCGGTGAGGTCGAGCGCGGTCTGTCGATGGTGGACGCGGTCGTGCTGCTCGTCGACGCCTCCGAGGGGCCGCTGCCGCAGACCCGCTTCGTGCTGCGCAAGGCCCTGCAGGCGCGTATGCCCGTCATCCTCTGCATCAACAAGACGGACCGTCCCGACTCCCGGATCGACGAGGTCGTCAACGAGACGTACGACCTGTTCCTGGACCTGGACGCGGACGAGGAGCAGATCGAGTTCCCGATCGTCTACGCCTGTGCGCGTGACGGCGTGGCCTCGCTGACCAAGCCGGAGGACGGCACCGTCCCGGCCGACAGTGACAGCCTGGAGCCGTTCTTCTCCACGATCCTGTCGCACGTCCCGGCCCCGCAGTACGACGAGGCCGCCCCGCTCCAGGCGCACGTCACCAACCTGGACGCCGACAACTTCCTCGGCCGTATCGCGCTGCTCCGCGTCGAGCAGGGCGAGCTGCGCAAGGGCCAGACCGTCACGTGGATCAAGCGCGACGGCACGATGTCCAACGTCCGCATCACCGAGCTGATGATGACGGAGGCGCTCACCCGTAAGCCCGCCGAGGTGGCCGGCCCCGGTGACATCTGCGCCGTCGCCGGTATCCCGGACATCATGATCGGAGAGACCCTCGCCGACCCCGAGAACCCGATCGCGCTGCCGCTGATCACGGTCGACGAGCCGGCGATCTCGATGACCATCGGTACGAACACCTCGCCGCTGGTCGGCCGCGGCGGCACCGGCAAGGGCGCGGACAACAAGGCCGCGGTCAAGGACCGCAAGGTCACCGCCCGTCAGGTCAAGGACCGTCTGGACCGCGAGCTGGTCGGTAACGTCAGCCTCCGCGTCCTCGACACCGAGCGTCCCGACGCCTGGGAGGTCCAGGGCCGTGGTGAGCTGGCGCTGGCCATCCTGGTCGAGCAGATGCGCCGTGAGGGCTTCGAGCTGACCATCGGCAAGCCGCAGGTCGTCACCAAGCAGGTCGACGGCAAGACGTACGAGCCGGTCGAGCGCATGACGATCGACGTCCCCGAGGAGCACATGGGCGCGGTCACGCAGCTCATGGGCGTCCGCAAGGGCCGCATGGACAACATGTCGAATCACGGCTCCGGCTGGGTCCGCATGGAGTTCGTCGTCCCCTCCCGGGGCCTCATCGGCTTCCGTACGGAGTTCCTGACCGGCACCCGTGGCACGGGCATCGCCCACTCCATCCACGAGGGCCACGAGCCGTGGTTCGGCACGCTGACGACCCGTAACAACGGCTCGCTCGTCGCCGACCGCTCCGGCGCCGTCACCGCGTTCGCGATGACGAACCTCCAGGAGCGCGGCGTCCTCTTCACGGAGCCGGGCACCGAGGTGTACGAGGGCATGATCGTCGGTGAGAACTCGCGCTCCGACGACATGGACGTGAACATCACCAAGGAGAAGAAGCTCACGAACATGCGGTCGTCCTCGGCCGACTCGTTCGAGGCGATCGTCCCGCCCCGCAAGCTCTCCCTGGAGCAGTGCCTGGAGTTCTGCCGCGACGACGAGTGCGTCGAGGTGACCCCGGAGGCCGTACGCATCCGCAAGGTCAACCTCGACGCGCGCGAGCGGGCGCGCGCGGCGAGCCGGGCGAAGCACGGCTGAATCCGCCAGTACGGCTGACCGGTCGCCACGCGATCGGTCGCCCCAGTTGACGAACGGGCCCGGTCACCCACCGACGTGGGTGACCGGGCCCGTTCGTGACAACGGCTCAGGCAGCGGGTCGCGTGCTCAGCAGCCTGGCCGCGATGCGCGGCGGTGCTGCCGACGAACATGGCGCCCTCTGCCACCGCACGCAGCGCGCGGATCACCTCCGCGGCTTCGGCGGACTTCGAGATGTATCCCCGTACGCCGGACCTGAGCGCCAGCGCAACAGCCGCTCGTCGCCGCAGTGTTGGACCATGGCCACGATCCGTGTCATCGGCATCTCACGGGTCAGCGACTTGCATGTCCCCAGGGCGGAGGCGCCCAGCCGGTCGAAGTCCATGAGGACGACATCCGGGGCCGAGTCCCTGACCAGGAGTATCGGATGCTCGTACGTACCGGTCTCCGCGACTATCTCGACGCCCTCGACACCCTCGGAGCTCTCCGCGCCGTCGCGTGCCGTCTGGATGCCGGCTCGCAGCCCTGGAAGTTCGCCGACGAGGGCGACGCGGAGCGTGCGTCGGTCGGTCAGCACCCCCGTCACTCCGTCACCTCCGCCGACTTGTACGCCTTGCCCTCCGGCGCCAGGCACACGAACCAGTCCACAGGCAACCCCTCGGCCGACCGGATCGCCACTTCCCCGCCGCCGGCGTCCTGCCTCTCGGGCGCTCGGAGGACTTCGGTGGCCGTGCCGTCCTTCCAGGTGCATGTGACGCGCTGGGCGGTCTTGGCCACGTGGCCGATGACCATGTGAAGGGGACCGCCGGGACGCTCCAGCTTGAATGAGAAGGCCTGTATGTCCGTGCCCGACTGGGTGGACTCCTGCGTGAACAGGTCCAACAGGGAGAGATCGTCGCTGTCCCCGAAACTCCGCCAGACGAAGAACGCCTTCTTGCCGATCAGCTCGGCAGGCCGACCGACCCCGGGATTTTCTCCGCGCTGCTTCATCGCCGCCAACTGCTCCCGGGCCTCCGCCTCGTCACGTGGCGCCGCCCACACGTCGATGAACACCTGCCATTCCTCGCCCTGAGCGGTTCCGCTCGCCAGCACCGTCCGCTGGGGAGCGTTCACATCCCGCTCCTCGGCCGTCGGCCCCTGAGTCGCCATGGGCGCCCCCCGCTTCCCGTCCCCGCCGTGCAGCCCCGTCACCGCCAGCGACGCCGTCGAGCCGGCGATCACCAGGGCCACGGCCCCCGCGACCGCCCAGCGGCGGGTCCTGCGGCGCCGGCCGCCGCGCATCACCGCCTGGACCGGGGCCAGGCCGATCTCGACCTCGTCCGTGGCGTCCGCGAGGAGGAGGGAGATGTCCCTGTGCGTCATGTCGTCGTACTCCTGCCCGCCTGCGTTCATCACTTCCGCCCTCCGTACGTCACCGTCTCGTCCAGCCCCGGTATGGCGCGGAGCTTCGCGATCCCCTTGGCCGCGTTGCTCTTCACCGCGCCCACCGAACAACCCATGGCCTCCGCCGTCTGTGTCTCGGTCAGGTCCTCCCAGTAACGGAGGACCACCGTCTGCCGCTGCCGTGGCGGCAGTTGGGCGAGAGCCTTGAGCAGCGCGCCGCGGCTGTCGGCCCGGCCGATCGGGTCGCCGGGGTCGGGTTGCTCGTGGCCGAGGCCGGAGTCGCCCTTGGGCGACAGGAACTCCTTGAGACGTCTGCGATGCCTGCGCGCGTGCGTATTGATCAGCACGCGTCGTACATAAGCCTCGGGTGCGTCGGCCGAGCCGATACGGCGCCAGGCCACGTACGCCTGCTCCAGCGTCGCCTGAACCAGGTCCTCCGCGGCATGCTGCTCGCCCGAGAGGAGAAAGGCCGTACGCAGCAACCGTGGCCAGCAGCCGATGACGAAGCTCTGGAACTCCTCGTCCCGAGTCTTCTTCTGATCCCCCATGGGCACCTCCTTGACGCTCCATAGAGTCCATGGGCCTCGCAAACCGTTGCCCCGGCTCCGGGGAATCTTCGCGGCGGCCGTACCGGCACGGATGCACCTGTGCTACGCGTGTAGACTCGCGAGTCGTCACCACCGATCCGTCTCTCCGCTCCGAGGAGGGCCGGACCTTCGGCATGCTGTCCGCGGGCTGTGAAGTACCGTTCGGATATCGGTGATCCAGCGATCAAGTTTCGGACATGTAAACAAAAATCCCTACTCGAATGTCCGTTTCGCGAAGCCTCTGGATCGCCTGTCAAGCGCGCTGAGGTGTCAATCTTTGCAATTTTTGCTCAAAATATGGACGGTAGGGAGATCCCTATGTCTTCCGCCCTTGACGCGCGTTGACCCGTTTGGCGAAAGTTCCCCCAAACCACAGAACCCGCCGGTATCTGTGCTGCGCTCGACTCTCCAACCCCCCGGGGGAAGAACAGACATGACAAGTCCAACCAAGGCCGAGGGCTCGGGGTCCACGGTCGTCTTGGACCCCGAACTGGCGGCGACCAGCGAGGCTGAGAAGCCGAAGTCGCTCGAAGGCCGTTCCCCCGGCCAGCTGATGTGGCAGCGCTTCCGGCGTGACCGTACCGGTATGTTCTGCGCCGGGGTAGTGATTTTCTACTTCGTCATCGCCCTGTGCGCGCCGTTGCTCACAGCGATCAGCGGGACCAACCCGTACACGCTGTACGGCCAGGACCCCACGTACGCGGACACTCCCGTGCTGGACGACTTCGGTCTGCCGCTCGGCTACTTCGGTGGTGTCTCGGGGGAGCACTGGTTCGGCGTCGAGCCGCAGTACGGCCGTGACCTGTTCGCCATGCTGGTGTACGGCATGCGCACGTCGCTCTTCATGGCGCTGGGCGTGACCGGGCTGCTGATGGTCACCGGCGTCATCATCGGTCTGATCGGCGGCTACTTCGGTGGTCGTACCGACTACTGGATCGGCCGCGTCACCGACTTCTTCCTGTCCTTCCCGCAGCAGCTGTTCTTCATCGCCTTCATGCCCGTGGTGACCGCGTTCTTCGTGGACCCGCGGGAGGAGACGCCCACGTACTTCCGGGCACTCGCGATTCTGATCGTGCTGTGGCTGCTGGGCTGGATGGGCATGGCCCGACTTGTCCGTTCCACCGTGCTGTCCTTGCGTGAGCGGGAGTTCGTGGAGGCCGCCAAGGTCTCCGGTGCCTCACCCTGGCGGATCGTCCGCAAGGAGATCCTGCCGAACGTCGTCTCGCCGATCCTGGTGCAGTTCACGTACCAGCTGCCGAGCACGATCCTCACCATCGCCTTCCTCTCCTTCGCCGGTGTCGGCTTCGTCGAGCCCACACCGGACTGGGGACGACTGTTCGCCGCCGGCGCCAGGTACGCCGAGCAGGACCCGGCGTTCATGTTCTTCCCGGGCCTGGCGCTGGTGATCTTCATCCTGTGCTTCAACCTTCTCGGAGACTCCGTACGGGATGCCTTCGACCCCAAGTCCGGGCGCTGAATCGTCCATTGGTGGGGGGTGACTGCCGCCCCCGCGTCGGCCTACCAGCCGCGTCAGGCAGTACTCATGGATAACAACCGACAGGTAGGTGGATTCGCCACATGAAGTCGCTCAACTCGCGCAGAGCGCGCGCCATAGTCGTCGCGGTCGCGGCCGGCTCTCTCGCGCTTACCGGCTGCTCGGAGAACAAGGGCACGAGCTCGAACAAGAACACCGCGGAAGACCAGAAGGGGGCGGCGGCGCAGTCCAAGCCCGTCACCTACGCCGACGCCGCTGCCTCCACCGGCCCGGCCGAGGAAGTGCCCGGCGCCAAGAGCGGCGGCACCATCGAGGTCTACCAGGAGGCGGGTCTCTCGCACCTGGACCCGGGACAGATCTACGTCTCCGACGCCGGTCAGGTCGCGAACCTGCTCTTCCGCGGGCTGACGAACTTCAAGGAAGACGGCAAGGGCGGTGTCGCGGTCGTCGGTGACCTCGCGACCGACTCGGGCACGTCCTCCGACGACGGCAAGACCTGGACGTTCACGCTCAAGGACGGCATCAAGGACCAGAACGGCAACGAGATCACCTCGGCCGACGTCCGCCACACCATCGAGCGCCAGTACGCCAAGTTCATCTTCGACGGTCCGACCTATGTGCAGACCTGGCTGAGCGGCGCGGACTACCGCGAGGCCCTGCCGGACGGCGGCTACGGCAAGAAGCACCTGCCGGACAGCGTCCTGGAGACGCCGGACGACAAGACGGTCGTCTTCCACTTCGACCAGTCGCGTCCGGACCTGCCGCAGACGCTGGCCATGCCGGGCTACACCATCGTTCCGGAGAAGACCGACACGAAGGAGAAGTACGACAAGGCCCCGGTCTCCACCGGCCCGTACAAGATCTCCGAGTACAAGGTCGGCAAGTCCCTCAAGCTCGTCAAGAACGACCAGTGGGACCCGAAGACCGACTCCGTGCGCCACCAGTACGTGGACGGCTGGAACATGGACTTCGGTGTCACCGAGTCGACCCAGACCAAGCGCCTGATCGCGGACCAGGGTGTGTCCAAGAACGCCATCCAGCTCACCGGCTCCGTGGAGTCCACGCAGATCCAGGATGTCGTCACGGACCCGGCCACCAGCAAGCGCACGATCAAGGGCTACGCTCCCTACGTCCAGGTGCTGAACTTCAACCTGGACCGGGTCAAGAACAAGAAGGTCCGCGACGCCATCACCTACGCGGCGAACTCCAAGTCGCTGATCGCCGGTGAGGGCGGTGTCTACGGTGGTGATGTCGCCCAGAACCTCTTCGCCCCGACCCTGCCGGGCTACGAGGACTCCTACGACCCGTACGGCCGTCTGAAGACGCCTCAGGGCAACATCGAGAAGGCCAAGGAGCTCCTGAAGGACGTCCCGGCCGCCGAGAAGAAGCTCGTCTTCGCCTACAACAACAACGAGCAGGGCCAGAAGCGCAAGGTTGCCATCGAGGACGCGCTGACCAAGGTCGGCATCGACGTCGTCTCCAAGGAGGTCGACTCGGCGAGCTACTACGAGCAGATCGGCAAGGTCGACAACCCGTACGACATCTACATCAGCGGCTGGGGCCAGGACTGGCCGTCCGCCGGTACGGTCGTCACGCCGGTCTACGACGGTGACCAGATCGCCGAGGGTTCGCCGAACTACTCGCACATCAACGACCCGAAGGTCCAGGAGCTGATCAAGAAGGCCCTGACCCAGGAGCCGACCGAGGCGGCGAAGACCTGGCAGGAGGCGCACCACTACATCCTGGAGAAGGTCAACCCGGCCGCTCCGCTGTGGTACGTCAAGCAGTTCCAGCTCCACGGTTCGAACATCGGCGGTGCCCGCTACAGCACCGAGTCGAGCTACATCGACGTCAACGGACTGTTCCTGAAGTCGTAACGTCCTACGGCTGATCGCGGGGGTGCGCACCAGGCGGAGCGCACTCCCGCGGTTCCGTGAAACCTCCCACCGTCTCCGTAGAGAGCAGCCTTCCCGCCATGCTTCAGTTCATCATCCGGCGCTTGGCCGGCGCCGTCGTCACCCTGTTCCTCATCGGCGCAGCCACTTTCTTCCTCTTCGTCGCGGCGCCGTCCGACTACGCCTCTCTGGCCTGTGGCAGGGACTGCTCCGCAGCGAGACTGGAGGACATCCGCGAGGCGCTCGGCCTCAACCTGCCGATCGCGCAGCAGTTCTGGCAGTTCATGTCCGGCATCGTGACGGGCCGTGACTTCCCGGACGGCCACTGCGCCGCCCCGTGCCTCGGCCAGTCGTTCCACTCGGGCGACATGGTCTGGGACACGATCATCGACCGGTTCCCGACCACCCTCACGCTGACCGCGGGCGGCGCGATCTGCTTCCTCGTCATCGGTGTCGGCGCGGGCATGCTCGCCGCCTACCGGCGCGGCTCCATGCTCGACAAGGTGGCGACGGGCGCGTCCATGGTGCTGAGCTCCTTCCAGATCTACTTCCTCGGCCCGATCGTGCTGGTCATCTTCGTCTACAGCACGGGTTTGATGGAGGACCCGAAGTACACCCCCATTACCGAGGACCCGGTCGCCTGGTTCATCGGGATGTCCATTCCCGTGGTCGTGATGGCCACCATCTTCACCGCGCAGTACACGCGTATGGCGCGTGCCGCCATGATCGAGCAGCTCGCGGAGGAGCACGTCCGTACCGCTCGTGCCAAGGGCATGTCGAAGAAGTACGTCTTCTTCCGTTACGCCTGGCGCGGCTCGATGATTCCGATCGTCACCGTTCTGGGGATCGACATCAGCTCCATGCTCGGCGGTGCCGTCGTCACGGAGATCACCTTCTCCCTTCAGGGCATCGGACGCCTGGCCGTGGAGGGCGCCGGCTCCAAGGACCTCCCGCTGACGATGGGCGTCATGATGTTCGGAGCCTTCTTCATCCTCATGGTGAACATCCTCACCGACATCGCGTACGCCTACATCGACCCGCGCGTCCGGCTCTCCTAGGAAGAACGAACCACCGTGACCACACTGACCAAGACCGAGGACGCCCCGGCCCCGTCCGGGTCCGAGAGCTTCCTCTCGGTCCGTGACCTGCGGGTGCAGTTCTCCACCGAGGACGGCATCGTCAAGGCCGTCGATGGTCTCTCCTTCGACGTCGAGCGCGGCAAGACCCTGGGCATCGTCGGCGAGTCCGGTTCCGGCAAGTCCGTCACCAACCTGACGATCCTGGGCCTGCACAACCCCCGGACCAGCACCATCGACGGGGAGATCCTCCTCGACGGCAAGGAACTCGTCACCGCCACGGAGAAGGAGCTGGAGCAGCTCCGCGGCAACAAGATGGCGATGATCTTCCAGGACCCGCTGACCGCCCTGTCGCCGTACTACACGGTGGGCCGGCAGCTGTCCGAGCCGTACATGAAGCACAAGGGCGCCTCCAAGAAGGAGGCCAAGGACCGGGCGATCCAGATGCTGGAGAAGGTCGGCATCCCGCAGCCCAAGGTGCGCTTCGACGACTACCCGCACCAGTTCTCCGGCGGTATGCGCCAGCGCGCGATGATCGCCATGTCGCTGATGTGCGACCCGGATCTGCTGATCGCCGACGAGCCGACGACCGCGCTCGACGTGACCGTGCAGGCGCAGATTCTCGACCTGCTCAAGGACCTCCAGCAGGAGTTCGGCTCCGCGATCATCTTCATCACCCACGACCTCGGCGTCATCTCGCACATGGCCGACGACCTGCTGGTGATGTACGCGGGCCGGGCCGTGGAGCGCGGCAGCGTCAAGGAGGTGCTGCACGAGCCCAAGCACCCCTACACCTGGGGCCTGCTGAGCTCGATGCCGCGCCTGGACGGCGACATCCACGAGATGCTGACGCCCATCCCCGGCACCCCGCCCTCGCTGCTCAACCCGCCCACCGGCTGCCGCTTCCACCCCCGGTGCGCGTTCACCGGCGAGGTCATGGGCACCCTGTGCACCGACACCCGGCCGCCGCTGGCCGACGGTCGCGCCTCCGCGTGCCACCTGACCGCGGAGCAGAAGCAGACCATCTTCATCGACAAGATCCAGCCCCGGCTGCGCTAGGGAGAACCGAGATCATGAGCGACAACCTCACCCTCCCCGCACAGAAGGGCTCCACGGACACCTCGAAGGAGACCCTCCTTGAGGTCAAGGGCCTGACCAAACACTTCCCCATTTACGGCGGCTTCCCGATCAAACGCAAGGTCGGCGCCGTACAGGCGGTCGACGGCGTCGACCTGACCGTCGGTGTCGGCGAAAGTGTCGGTCTGGTGGGCGAGTCGGGCTGCGGCAAGTCGACGACGGGCCGGCTGATCACCCGGCTGCTGGAGCCGACGGCGGGCAAGATCACGTACCTGGGCAAGGACATCACGCGTGCCTCGCGCAGGCAGCTGGCGCCGGTGCGGTCCGAGATCCAGATGATCTTCCAGGACCCGTACTCCTCGCTGAACCCGCGGCAGACGGTCGGCACGATCATCAAGTCGCCGATGGAGGTCAACGGGATCGAGCCGGAGGGGGGCCGGGAGAAGAAGGTCCGCGAGCTCCTGGAGCTGGTCGGCCTCAACCCCGAGCACTACAACCGCTTCCCGCACGAGTTCTCCGGCGGTCAGCGCCAGCGCATCGGTGTGGCCCGCGCCCTGGCACTGAACCCGAAGCTGATCGTGGCGGACGAGCCGGTCTCCGCGCTGGACGTGTCGATCCAGGCCCAGGTGGTGAACCTGCTGCAGAAGGTCCAGCAGGAGCTGGGCATCGCCTTCCTGTTCATCGCCCACGACCTCGCCATCGTCCGGCACTTCTCGCAGCGCGTCGCCGTGATGTACCTCGGCAAGGTGGTGGAGGTCGGCGACCGGGACTCGATCTACAACCGGCCCCGCCACCCCTACACCCACGCCCTGCTCTCCGCGGTCCCCGAGGTCGCGATCGACGACGAGGCCGAGGACAGGGAGCGGATCCGGCTCTACGGCGACGTGCCCTCGCCGATCTCGCCGCCGTCCGGCTGCCGCTTCCGTACCCGTTGCTGGAAGGCCCAGGACAAGTGCGCCTCCGAGGAGCCGCCGCTCGTCCAGATCTCCGGCAACCGCGACGGCCACCTGACGGCCTGCCACTTCCCGGAGGACCCGACGACCGAGGCCCGCGCGGAGGACGTTGTGCTGGATCCGGCGCTGAAGGCACTGGAGAAGGATGCCGCAGGCGAGTCCGGGCCGAAGGTCACGAAGGGCTGATCCTTGGTGTCCGGCACACCGGACGGCGACGAACTTTCGGCTGGGGAGGGGCAGTTGGCCCTCCCCAGCTTCTTTGCTCCACCTCAGATGTACCTAAAGTTGCGTGACATGAACTCGACAGTTTGGCGAGGATATCCGTCGTAAGTGCTTCATGATCAGTTGTCGATGCATACGGCGTCGACAACGAAACTGCACTGGGGGACGAAAATGACCATCAGGCGAAGCCTTCTTGTTGGAGCGATGGCATCGACGATGGCTGTGGGGCTGGCTGTCAGTGCTCCCGCGCCCACCGCTCAGGCCGAAGCAGGTGGCCGTTGGTACATGGTGAACAAGTACAACGGGAAGTGCGTCAAGGGAAATGGGGACAAGAAGAAGCTGACCTTGGCCACATGTAAGAAAAAGGACGCCTTCCACTGGAACAATTATGGTTCGCATAAGTACGCGAACTACAGCGCGCCCACGGTCGTTTACGCCTCTTGCATCGCTTCTAACGGCAAGAACAAGCCGGTCTACTTGAGGGCGTGCGACATAGGCAAGGGAACCAAGGGTTGGAGTCTTGCTTCCCTGAAGAAGAACGCCAAGACCCCGATCGTCGGGAACTGTGGCTACTTGCAAGTGGTGGGCAAGACCACCCTCAAGTGCGGAAGGAAGCCCTCCAACTTCAATAGGGCTACCTGGATCATCAAGTACTCGCTGAAGTGATCCACGCTTCGTTTTGAGGCCTAGGACAATGAGGCGGCGTCGCTGGGAAATCCGGTGGGGCCGCCTCAGTGCTGTGGGAATAGGATCTGCCGTGCATAGGCCGTCGGCGGGTGTGCTCGAACGAAGGTGGACGAGCCGTTGGGCGTGGAGTGGAAGCCAGGTGAGGGGGTGGCCATGGCCGTGCTGTTCGACGTGGACGGGGTGTTGATCGACACCGCCGATGCGCATGCGCGGGTGTGGCGGGCCTGGGCGCGGGAGCGGGGGTTGGATCCGGAGGCCGTGTGGGTGGCTACGCAGGGGAGGCGACGGGCGGACATTCTGCGGCTCGTCGCGCCCGAGAGGGATCCCGGTGAGGAACACCGGGCGCTGGATCGGCTGATGGCCGCCGAGGAACCGGGGTTCCGGGCGTTCCCCGGAGCCGCTGGGCTCTTGCGGGCGCTGCCGGTGGGGCGGTGGGCCGTGGTCACGTCCAGCCGGGCGGAGCCCACTGCGGCCCGGCTGGCCCGTACTGGGCTGATGGTTCCTGAGGTGCGGGTGTGTGCGGAGGACGTAACCGAGGGGAAGCCGTCGCCGGAGGGGTATCTGAAGGCTGCGGAACGCCTCGGCGCCGCCCCTTCCCGCTGCCTGGTCGTCGAGGATTCGCCAGCGGGGGTGGCGGCAGGGCTCGCCGCCGGGTGCACGGTGTACGCGGTGGCGTCCACACACGGTGCTGGGCAACTCCGGGACGCACACGTGTGTTTCGGGTCGCTAGAGGAGGCTGCTGGGACGGTGCTGGGGGCGCTGGCCGACCCGCCCTGCCACGCCAATCGTGAACTGTGAATCGTCGACACCGATCGGAGTCCCACCTTGTACGCAACCGTCCATAGCATCACCATCGACTGCACCGGCGACCCGTACGACGTCGGCCTCTTCTGGAGCCAATTGCTCGGCCGTCCGCTGGCCGACGACGACAAGCCCGGCGACCCGGAGGCGATAATCGAGGATCCGGCTGGCGGCCCGAGGCTTCTGTTCGTCCGGGTGCCCGAGGCCAAGTCGGTGAAGAACCGGCTCCACTTGGACCTGAAGCCGCAGGGCCGTACCCGCGCCGAGGAGGTCGAGCGGGCGCTTGCGCTCGGCGCCCGATTGATCGCGGACCACACCCGGCCCGACGGCGGTGGCTGGGTCCTGCTGTCTGACCCCGAAGGAAACGAATTCTGTGTGGAGCGGGGGGACTTGGGCTGACCGTGGCAGCGACCCGGTCAGCGTCAGTGCGTCCAGGCACGTCAGGCTGTGGGGTTCCCCGCCCTGCCATAGCGGCGGAACGCGACGGTCTCCACCGTCCAGACACTGAACGGCACCTTGTCACCGAAGATGTACGGATCCTTGCGCGCGTAGCGGCCCTTGCACGGGTCGGAGTACACCTCGATGGTGCCCGTGCGAGGGTCGACGATCATGTAGTGGGCGATCCCCATGGCGGGGTACTCGGTGAGCTTCTCGCCGTAGTCGTTGTCCGGGTTGGACGGCGAGACGATCTCGATGGTGGCCAGCACCTGGGCGGCGTCCACGGTCAGGCCTTCCTCGTCGAGCACCTCCTCCGGAATGACGACAGCGTCCGGGCGTCGCATGCGGCCGAGCGACACGTGCTCGATTACGGGGCCGTTCGCGCAGATGTATCCGGGGTGGGTGGCAGAGAGCTGCGCGTCGAGCTGATCGCGGATACGGCGCACGGTGCCCTCGTGGCGTTTCGAGGGGCACATCATGGCGAGGAACGGGCCGGAGGGGCCGATCTCCACCTTCCATGAGCCTTCCAACTGCTCGGCATAGGCCGTGAGCCGCTCGGCGATCGCGCGCATCTTCGCGTACTCCATGTCCCGAGCGTAGCGAACAGGTAAGTGCGGTACTTCCTCACATACCGAGGCAAACACCGGCCCCTCGGTGTTCAGAGATAGTCGAACGGCGGGATGATCCGCGTGATCGCGATGAGACGTAGCCGGGGTACCGGCAACGCGTAGAACCAGCCGTCGGTGAGGAGCGGGATGCGGCGTACGCCACCGGCCACGCCTCGTCGGGGTCCTTCTCCGATGTCCGTTACATCGACGCCGACCTCGGCGAGGGCGACCAACTCGGACGCCAGTCGCTCGACCTCGTCGACGATGTGCTGGGGGAATCCGGCCGCGACGTGTTCGGCATCCGGGTCGTACTCCCAGCGCCAGCCTTCTTCGTCTCCCATACCGTCACACGCCCTCGGCCCGCTCGATCCCGGCCTCCGCGCACGCCGTGTCGAGGATCCGGCCGATCTCGGACGCGATGGCCCGGGCCTCCTCAATGCTCTCGGTGGCAGCGGCGCGTGCCTCCAGGGAACGCAGTCTGGCGGCCCGCTCAGGATGCCGCTCCAGCGCGACGTACACCGCCCACTGCCCCACGAAGCGGCGCATGGGTGCTGCGCTGACCTGCTCGCGCGCCTGCTGAAGTGCTACGGAGCGTTCCGCGTCGAACGTGGGCAGAGCATCGGGGGCCAGCTGAGCGAGGGCTGCCCGTAGATCTTCCGGGGTGCCGGCCGGCTGAGGGGTGACGGAGTCGCCGGATCCGGACTGCGTGGCGGTGCTCATGCGCGGTCTCCTTGGGGCGATGCGTCGGTCTGCCCGCTGCCCGCCAGAGTACCTGCGGGGCTGCGGCGCGGGCTGTGCCTGTGGACAACTCACGCCTCGTCTCCGTTCCGCTTCGGTACGACGCTGAACCACACGGCCTTGCCGTGCGGGTAGTCGCGCACGCCCCACTCGTCCGCGCACGCCGCCACGATCCCGAGCCCGCGTCCGGACTCGGCGTCGTCGTCCCGGCGGGCCTCGGCGGGGGTGGGGGGTGCGGGGTTGTGGTCCCAGACGGAGACGGTGAGGGTATCCGGGGTGTGCTCGACGCTCACGCAGGCGTCGGCGGGGGAGTGGCGGTACGCGTTGGCCACCAGCTCGGAGGCGAGGAGTTCGACCGTGTCCGCCACGCAGCCGAGGCGGGTCGCGCGCAGCAGTGCGCGGAGGGCGGCTCTGACGACGGAGGCGGCGCGCGGGTCGTGGGGGATGAGGAAACCGTACGACCAGTGGGACTTGGGGGGGGTTCGGCGGTTTCGGGCGTGCGCATGTGGCAGCCTCCAGTTGTGCGCTGGCTGTGACTGACGTGATACGTAAGGTAGCGGCACGGGTTATTGATATACAACCTCCTTGTTGTCATGTGTGGTTGGTGACTTCCTGGCTGGATGAGGAGATGGAATGGGGTTGAGGGCTAACCCGACGTACCGTCAGCGGAGGTTCGGGGCGGAAGTTCGTGCGATTCGTGAGTGTGCAGGGCTCTCGACGGTTGAGGCCGCCGAGGTGATGGGCATGCGGCAGTCGCATATCAGTAATGTCGAGGCGGGGCGGACGAGCCTGTCGCCCGAGCGATTGCGCGCGCTTGCTGCTGCTGGTGGTTGTGAGAACACCACGTATGTTGACGCGCTGGTGGAGCTGGGGCAGAGGTCGGGGAAGGGGTGGTGGACCGCGTACCGGGAGCAACTGCGGCCGTCGCTGCTGGACTTGGTCGAGCTTGAGGACAGTGTCGAGCGTGTCATCTGCTACGAGCCCATGTTCATCCCCGGCTTGTTTCAGACCTTGGCCTACGCGACGGCCGGTTACCGGGGTGGCTACACCATGGCCACACCCGAACAGCAGGACAGGGAAGTCGACTTCCGCATGCAGCGGCAGCGGGTACTCACCCGCGAGCGGCCACCCCGGATTCACGCGGTGGTTCACGAGGCGGCTCTACATGTCTCCTGGGGCAGGCCCGAGATCATGCGAGACCAACTGCTCCGGCTCATCGAGGTGGCGCAGCTCCCCAACGTGACACTCCAAGTGCTCCCCTTCGATGGGCGGGTGGGCTTTGGCACGTCCTTCACGTTCCTGGAGCCGACGGCGCCCCAGCTCAGTACCGTTGTCGTCGCCCATGTCGAGAAGTCGCTGTATCTCGGGGAACCGGAAGTCCTCACCAGGTACCGAACCTGGTTCGCTAGGCTGTGCGAAGCGGCACTACCTTCGGTGGAAGCCGACGGAGGGGCGCCGCCGGTGAAGGATTCCCTACGGCTGATCCAACGCCTTCTGCATCCCTTGCTCTAGGAGGAACCGCGTGTCCCAGCTCGCGTGGCAGAAGTCGAGCTTCAGCGAGCCCGGTTCCGACACCTGCGTCGAGATAGCCGCAGCCCCTGTCAGTAACCGCCCCCACCTCCGCGAAAGCGCCACCCCCGACACCGTCATAGCGACCACGCCCGCCGCCCTGCGCGCCTTCCTTGGCGGAATCAAGGGCGAGGCCTTTGGCCAGGCCAGGCGGCACACAAGCTGAAGCCCCGGGCTCGCCCATCAACCGGCGGCCCGGCCGGCCTGGCTCCGGGCGGGACCGGCCCTGCGAGGGCGTAGCGCGGCCGGCCGTGCCCGTGGTGCCTTGCCCGACGTGGTGCGTGCATCCGCGTGAAGGCCGTCCCCCGGACGGGCCGGGTGATGTGCGCTATGCACCCAGTCATCCGATATTGGCCGGTACCAGGCAGCGCAGCAGCGCACATTCGCGCACGTACGAGGAGGCCCCCATGCCCGGAGCCACGCATGCCCGATGGGCCGCCGGTGCGGCGGCGGTCGCGCTGGTCGTGACCGGCTGTGGGGGCGGGGACGACGGCGACAGCGGCGCCGTGCTCAGCTCCTCCTGGACCGACCCGCAGAACCCCCTGGAGCCCGCCAACACCAACGAGGTGCAGGGCGGCAAGGTGCTGGACATGATCTTCCGCGGGCTGAAGCGGTACGACGCGAAGACCGGCGCCGCCGAGGACATGCTCGCCGAGAGGATCGAGACCTCCGACTCGCGGAACTACACCATCACAGTCAAGGACGGCTGGACCTTCAGCGACGGCGAGAAGGTCACCGCCAGGTCCTTCGTGGACGCCTGGAACTACGGGGCGAGCCTCAAGAACAACCAGAAGAACGCCTACTTCTTCAGCTACATCGAGGGCTACGACAAGGTCCACCCGGAGAAGGGCGAGCAGAGCGCCGAGACCATGTCCGGGCTGAAGGTCACAGGTGAACGGACCTTCACCGTCAGGCTCAGCCAGAAGTTCTCCAGCTTCCCCGACACCCTCGGCTACAACGCCTTCGTGCCGCTGCCCCGCGCGTTCTTCGACGACCACGCCGCCTGGCTGGCCAAGCCCGTGGGCAACGGCCCGTACGCCGTGGAGTCGTACACCAAGGGCTCCGAGATGCGTCTGACGAAGTGGGACGCCTACCCGGGTGAGGACGCGGCCCGCAACGGTGGCGTCACCCTCAAGGTCTACACGGACAACAACACGGCCTACACCGACCTGATGGCCGGCAACCTCGACCTCGTCGACGACGTACCGGCCCAGCAGCTGAAGAACGTCCGCGGCGACCTCGGCGACCGCTACCTCAACACCCCGGCCGGCATCATCCAGACCCTGGCCTTCCCCCACTACGACAAGGACTGGAACAAGGCCGGCTCGGTCAAGGTCCGCAAGGGGCTGTCCCGAGCGATCAACCGCGAGCAGATCACCGACACCATCTTCCAGAAGACCCGCACCCCCGCCACCGACTGGACCTCACCCGTCCTCGGCAAGGACGGCGGCTACAAGGAGGGGCTGTGTGGTGAGTGGTGCGATTACGACGCCGCCGCGGCGAAGAAGCTGATCGAGGAGGGCGGTGGGCTGCCCGGCGGGCAGGTGAAGATCACGTACAACGCGGACACCGGCTCCCACAAGCTGTGGGTGGACGCCGTCTGCAACTCCATCAACAACGCCCTGGACAACGACCGGGCCTGTGTCGGCAACCCGATCGGCACCTTCGCCGACTTCCGGAGCAAGAGCACGACCCAGAAGATCTCCGGGCCCTTCCGGGCCGGCTGGCAGATGGACTACCCGCTGACCCAGAACTTCCTCCAACCGCTCTACTACACCAATGCCTCCTCCAACGACGGCAAGTGGTCCAACGAGGAGTTCGACAGGCTCGTCGACCAGGCGAACGCCGAGACCGACGTCGCCAAGGCCGTCGAGATCTTCCAGCAGGCCGAGGAGGTCGTCCGGGACAACATGGCGGCCATCCCGCTCTGGTACCAGAACGGCAGCGCCGGCTGGTCCGAGCGGCTGTCGAACGTGGCCCTCAACCCGTTCAGCGTTCCCGTCTACGACCAGATCAAGGTCGGCTGAACCCGTCATGGGGCGGTACGTCGTCCGGCGTCTGGTGCAGATGGTCCCGGTGTTCATCGGGGCGACCCTGCTGATCTTCCTCATGGTGAACGTGATGGGCGACCCCGTCGCGGGCCTGTGCGGCGACCGGCAGTGCGACCCGGCGACGGCCGCGCAGCTCAGGAAGGAGTTCGGCCTCGATCAGCCCGTGTGGCAGCAGTACCTGACCTACATGGGGAACGTCTTCACCGGAGACTTCGGTACGGCGTTCAACGGCCAGGAAGTCACCGAGCTGATGTCCACGGCCTTCCCGGTCACCATCCGGCTCACCGTCGTGGCGATCCTGTTCGAGGTCGTCATCGGGGTCACGCTGGGCGTCGTCACCGGCCTGCGCCGTGGCCGCCCCGTCGACACCGGTGTCCTGCTGCTCACCCTCGTCGTCATCTCCGTCCCCACCTTCGTCACCGGCCTGCTGCTCCAGCTGCTGCTCGGCGTGGAGTGGGGATGGATCAGGCCGTCCGTCTCCCCGGCCGCCCCCTTCGACGAGCTGATCCTCCCGGGCCTCGTCCTCGCCTCGGTCTCCCTCGCGTACGTCACCCGCCTGACCCGTACGTCGATCGCGGAGAACCGGCGCTCCGACTACGTCCGTACGGCCATCGCCAAGGGCCTGCCCAGACACCGCGTCGTCACCCGGCACCTGCTGCGCAACTCCCTCATCCCCGTCGTCACCTTCATCGGCGCCGACATCGGCTTCCTCATGGGCGGCGCGATCGTCACCGAGCGGATCTTCAACATCCACGGCGTCGGCTACCAGCTCTACCAGGGGATTCTCCGGCAGAACACGCAGACCGTCGTCGGCTTCGTGACCGTGCTCGTCCTCGTCTTCCTGCTCTGCAACCTGGTCGTCGACCTCCTGTACGCCGTACTCGACCCGAGGATCCGCTATGCCTGAGCAGCCGTTGGAGTCCGAGGGGGTGATCGCGGGGACGGGCACGGGCGGGGCTATGGACCTCGCCACGACCGAGGCGGAGACGCCGGCGAAGCGGCCGCCGCCGGCGTTCGGTGGAGGACCGGGCGGCGGTACGGAATCCACGGGAAAACCCCGCTCCCTCTGGTCCGACGCCTGGCGCGACCTGCGCCGCAACCCCGTCTTCATCGTCTCGGGCCTGATCATCCTCTTCCTGATCGTCATCTCTCTCTGGCCCTCGGCCATCGCCTCCGGCAGCCCCCTCGACTGCGACCTGGCCAAGTCCCAGCAGGGCTCCGCGCCCGGCCACCCCTTCGGCTACGACGGCCAGGGCTGCGACGTCTACACGCGTACGGTCTACGGTGCCCGTACGTCCGTCGCGGTCGGCGTCTGCGCCATGCTCGGGGTCGCGATCCTCGGCTCGGTACTGGGGGCGCTCGCCGGTTTCTTCGGCGGCCCGTGGGACTCGATCCTCTCCAGGATCACCGACATCTTCTTCGCCATCCCGGTCATCCTCGGCGGCCTGGTCCTGCTGTCCGTGGTGACCAGCAACTCCATCTGGCCGGTGATCGGGTTCATGGTGCTGCTCGGCTGGCCGCAGATCTCCCGCATCGCCCGCGGCTCGGTCATCACCGCCAAGCAGAACGACTACGTTCAGGCGGCCCGGGCGCTCGGCGCGTCCAACTCCCGCATGCTGCTACGGCACATCACACCGAACGCCGTCGCCCCGGTCATCGTCGTGGCCACCATCGCGCTCGGCACGTACATCGCGCTGGAGGCGACCCTGTCGTACCTCGGCGTCGGTCTGAAACCACCGAGCGTCTCCTGGGGCATCGACATCTCCGCCGCCTCCCCCTACATCCGCAACGCTCCGCATGCGCTGTTGTGGCCCTCGGGAGCCCTCGCGATCACGGTCCTCGCCTTCATCATGCTCGGCGACGCGGTGCGCGACGCCCTCGATCCGAAGTTGAGGTGAGCCGGCGCCATGTTGCTCGAAGTGCGTGATCTGCATGTGGAGTTCAGGACGCGGGACGGGGTCGCCAAGGCCGTCAACGGCGTCGACTACGGGGTGGATGAGGGGGAGACGCTTGCCGTCCTCGGCGAGTCCGGGTCCGGCAAGTCGGTCACCGCGCAGGCGATCATGGGGATCCTCGACATGCCGCCGGGGCGGATCACCGGCGGCGAGATCCTCTTCAAGGGCCAGGACCTGCTGCGGCTCAAGGAGGAGGAACGCCGGAAGTTCCGCGGCGCCGAGATGGCCATGATCTTCCAGGACGCGCTGTCGTCCCTCAACCCGGTCCTGTCCGTCGGCGACCAGCTCGGCGAGATGTTCGTCGTCCACCGGGGCATGTCGAGGAAGGACGCCCGCGCCAGGGCCGTCGAGCTGATGGACCGGGTCCGCATCCCGGCCGCCAAGGAGCGCGTACGGGACTATCCCCACCAGTTCTCCGGCGGCATGCGGCAACGCATCATGATCGCCATGGCGCTGGCCCTGGAGCCGGCGCTGATCATCGCCGACGAGCCGACGACGGCGTTGGACGTCACCGTCCAGGCCCAGGTCATGGCGCTCCTCGCCGAACTCCGACGCGAGCTGAACATGGGGCTCATCCTCATCACCCACGACCTCGGCGTGGTCGCGGACGTCGCCGACCGCATCGCCGTGATGTACGCGGGCCGCATCGTGGAGTCCGCCCCCGTCCACGACATCTACAAGGCCCCCGCCCACCCGTACACCCGAGGCCTCCTCGACTCGATCCCGCGCCTGGACCAGAAGGGACAGGAGCTCTACGCCATCAAGGGCCTGCCGCCCAACCTCATGAACATCCCGCCCGGCTGCGCCTTCAACCCCCGCTGCCCGATGGCCCGGGACGTGTGCCGGACCGATGCGCCCCCGCTGTACGACGTGATCCCGTCGGACGGGACCCGGGTGAGCGCCTGTCACTTCTGGACGGAGTGCCTCCATGGTTGAGCCGATCCTGGAGGTGAGTGGACTGGTCAAGCACTTCCCCTTGACCCAGGGCATTCTGTTCAAGAAGCAGGTCGGCGCCGTCAAGGCCGTCGACGGTGTGGACCTCACTCTCAGCAAAGGGGAGACCCTCGGCATCGTCGGCGAGTCCGGCTGCGGCAAGTCGACAGTCGCCAAGATGCTGGTCAACCTTGAACAGCCGACGGCAGGGTCGATCAAGTACAGGGGCGAGGACATCACCAAGCTCTCCGGCAAGGCCCTCAAGTCCGTCCGCCGTAACATCCAGATGGTCTTCCAGGACCCGTACACCTCCCTCAACCCCCGTATGACCGTGGGCGACATCATCGGAGAGCCGTACGACATCCACCCCGAGGTGGCCCCGAAGGGCGACCGGCGGCGCAAGGTCCAGGAACTGCTCGACGTGGTCGGGCTCAACCCCGAGTACATCAACCGCTATCCGCACCAGTTCTCCGGCGGCCAGCGCCAACGCATCGGCATCGCCCGCGGGTTGGCGCTCCGCCCCGAGATCATCGTCGCCGACGAGCCCGTCTCCGCGCTCGACGTCTCCGTCCAGGCCCAGGTGATCAACCTGTTGGACCGGCTCCAGGGCGAGTTCGGGCTGTCGTACGTCTTCATCGCCCACGACCTGTCGATCGTGCGGCACATCTCCGACCGGGTGGGGGTCATGTACCTCGGCCGCATCGTGGAGACCGGCCGCGACGCCGAGATCTACGACCATCCGACGCATCCCTACACCCAGGCGCTGCTCTCCGCCGTGCCCGTACCGGACCCCGAGGCCCGCGAGCACCGGGAGCGGATCATCCTCTTCGGTGACGTGCCCTCCCCGACGAACATCCCGTCCGGCTGCCGCTTCCGCACCCGCTGCTGGAAGGCGCAAGAGAGGTGCGCGCTGGAGGTACCGCTGCTCGCGGTCCCGGCGGAGTTCCGGCTCACCACCGGGCCGGCGGCCCATGACTCGGCCTGCCATTTCGCGGAGGAGAAGCAGGTCGTGCCGCCGGAGGAGCCGACTGACGATCATGTGAATGGGGTGGAATAAGCGGACAAATGCGCACCAAATGCGTTAACACGTCGGCAACTTCGCTGACGCGGTTCCGATATACGGACGCGCGAACCTAAATCACGTACGGCCGTGCGGGTGCCGTAAACAGGCCGGGGCGCGCCATGTCGCCCCGGCCTGTTGCTGTCCTTTGCGCCTGAACCGGCGCCGCTCTCGCGGACCGGGCTGGTGCTTCGTCGTGGTTCCTCAATTGATCGTTGCGGTGCTCCGTGGAATGCCGGTGCTCAGCCCAGGTTCAGGGCGCGCTTCAGGAAGTCCACCTGGAGCAGCAGCAGGTTCTCCGCGACCTGTTCCTGCGGGGTGATGTGCGTGACCCCGGAGAGCGGGAGCACCTCGTGCGGGCGGCCGGCGGCGAGAAGGGCGGACGACAGGCGCAGGGCGTGGGCGAACACGACGTTGTCGTCGGCCGTGCCGTGCACGATCATCAGCGGGCGGTGCGGATCGGCGGGGGCGGACAGCCCCTCGTCCGTCACCAGCGAGCTCTTCGCGTACGTCTCCGGGGTCGCCGTCGGATCGCCCAGGTACCGCTCCGTGTAGTGCGTGTCGTACAGCCGCCAGTCCGTGACCGGGGCGCCCGCGATGCCCGCGTGGAAGACGTCCGGGCGGCGCAGGACCGCGAGGGCCGCCAGCCAGCCGCCGTACGACCAGCCGCGGATCGCCACCCGGGACAGGTCCAGCGGATGCGACTTCGCGAGGTCGTGCAGCGCGTCCACCTGGTCGTCGAGGGAGAGCGTGAAGTCGCCGTCGATCTCCTTCTCCCAAGCGGGGGAGCGGCCGGGAGTGCCGCGCCCGTCGGCGACCACCACCGCGAAACCCTGGTCGGCGAACCACTGTGAGGTGAGGTGCGCGTTGTGCGCGGCCAGTACCCGGGGGCCGTGCGGACCGCCGTAGGGATCCATGAGGACCGGCAGGGGAGTGTCACCGTCGTACTCCCGTGGCATAAGCAGGGCGCACGGTACGCGGCGTGCGCCCCCCTGTGTGAACCGTGCGCGCGGGGACAGACCGGGATCTTCCGCGTAGGACGCCACGGTCGCCACGTGCTTGCCGTCCCGCAGCACCCGCACCTCGGCCCCCGCCTTGTCCGGGACATGGGAGACCAGCACCGTCACGCCCCCGGAGCGCACCGCCGAGTGCACGCCGGGTTCCTGGGAGACACGCTCCATGCCCAGCTCGTTCACGCGGTAGACGTGCACCTCGCCGATCTCCGGCTCGGCGGCCGCCTCGCCGGCCGACGCGGAGACCAGCACGTCGTCGTCGGAGACGTCCAGGACCGCGCGGACGTGCAACTGCGGTCCCGTCAGCGGGCGTTCGCCGACCGCCAGCACCCGCGCGCCGCCCTCGTCCGCGACACGCACGAGCTGACCGGAGGGACTCCACGAGGGCACCCCAGGGAAAAGATCAAGCCAATGTGGATCTTCGTCGGCGTGCACCATCCGGGTCGCCCCCGAGTCCGGGTCCACGGCCAGGAACAGCAGGCTGCGCTGGTCCCTCGCCTGCACCAGGATCAACGGCGCACCCGCCGCTGACCAGTGCACATGCGCCAGATACGGGTAGCGCGCCCGGTCCCACACCACCTCCGTGCGGGTCCCGGAGAGGTCGGTCACGAAGAGCCGTACGTCCGCGTTGTCGGTTCCGGCCGCCGGATATGCCACCCGCTGCGGCTCCCCTTCCGGCTGCGCGGGGTCCGAGATCCACCAGCGGCGCACCGGCGTGTCGTCCACGCGTGACACGAGCAAGCGGTCCGAGTCGGGAGACCACCAGAACCCCCGCGAACGGCCCATCTCCTCGGCCGCGATGAACTCCGCCAGACCGTGCGTGACGTTCTCCGACCCCTCCTCGGCCAGCGCCAGATCGCCGCCGCCCTCCGCCTCGACGACCCGCAGGCCACCCCGGGCGACGTACGCGACGTACCGGCCGTCGGGGGAGGGACGGGGGTCGATCACCGGTCCGGGAACGTCGAGTTCACGTGCGGTCCCGGCCCGCAGCTCGGCCACGAAAAGCCGCCCCGACAAGGCGAAGGAGGCCAACTCCACGGCCGCGTCGGTGGCGTAGCCGACGATGCCGGCGCCGCCCTCGCGGCTGCGCTCACGGCGTGCCCGCTCCTCGGCCGACAACTCCTCCAAGGAGCCGCCGAGCAGCGCGCCCGGATCGGCGGCGATCCTCTCCGGGCCTTCGCCCGGTGGGACGCCCGTCCCGCTTCGCTCGTCGCCGTCCGGAACGTCCAGCACCCACAGCTTGTTGGCCCGGTCGGTGCCGGACGCGGACCTCAGGAACACCACACGGGAACCGTCGGGAGCGACGGAGAACGCACGCGGCGCGCCGAGGGTGAAGCGCTGCGTCCGTGCGTGCCGACGGGGGAAGGACTCGGGCTCGGTCGTCATGCGACGACCATATTGGCCATGCGCCCCCTTGTGCGGCCGTGCGCCGATCGATGCGCGCGTATGGATAGTTATGATCACTACCGCCGGGTGGGTATGAACCTGCTGCCCGCTGTGTGGATTTACAACTGCGTCACCCACGTCACGGTTTGACTCGCACGATCCGCGTCAAGCCTGACTACTGCTTCACTCCCCAGGTCCCAGGGAACTTTTTGGAGGTGAGCCGCCGTGGCACTCTCGATTTCGGCGGTGGTGCTGCTGGCGATCATCGTCTTCATCCTGATCAAGAAGTCAGGGCTGAAGGCACCACACGCGATCATCTGCATCCTGCTCGGCTTCTACCTCGCCTCCTCGACCATCGCGCCGACGATCAGCGAGCTGACGACCAACATCGCGGGCATGATCGGCAGCATCAAGTTCTGACACCTCTGGCCACCCGGGGGCCGTCCCCGCCCCCGTGGTCGCCCGTTCCCGTGAATGCCCGTGCCCGCCGTCGGCGGGGTGCGGGTGCCTCGTAGGGTGGGCCCATGACGGATCTGCCCTCCCCCAGCCTTCGGCCGGGGGGACCCCCATCTCGCGTCGCTCGCCGACTGCTCCTGGTGCACGCGCACCCGGACGACGAGTCGATCAACAACGGCGCGACCATGGCCAAGTACGCGGCCGAGGGAGCGCGGGTGACGCTGGTGACCTGCACCCTCGGCGAGGAGGGCGAGGTCATCCCGCCCCACCTCGGGCATCTCGCGCCCGACCGTGACGACGCGCTGGGCCCGCACCGGGTGGGCGAGCTGGCCGAGGCCATGAAGGAGCTCGGCGTCACCGACCACCGCTTCCTCGGCGGCCCCGGCCGCTATCGCGACTCCGGGATGATGGGCGTCGAGCAGAACGAGCGGCCCGGCGCCTTCTGGTCCGCCGACCTCGACGAGGCCGCCGCCCACCTCGTCGCCGTGATCCGCGAGGTACGCCCCCAGGTCCTCGTCACCTACGACCCGGGCGGCGGCTACGGCCACCCCGACCACATCCAGGCCCACCGCGTCGCCATGCGCGCCGCCGACCTGACCCCCGACCCGGAGTTCCGCCCCGATCTGGGCCGGCCCTGGGAGATCGCCAAGGTCTACTGGAACCGGATGCCGCGCGGCGTGATCGTGGAGGGCTTCGCCCGGCTCCGCCGCGACCTCGCCGAGCCCGGACGGCTCCCCTTCACCCGGGCCGCGGCCGTCACCGATGTGCCCGGAGTGGTGGACGACCACATCGTCACCACCGAGATCGACGGCACCGGCTTCGCGGCAGCGAAGGCCGCGGCGATGCGCGCGCACGCCACCCAGATCGCGGTCGCCGAGCCGTATTTCGTCCTCTCCAACGAGCTGGCGCAGCCTCTTCTGGCCACCGAGTACTACGAGTTGGTGCGTGGCAGACGTGAAGGGGGGAGCCGGGAGAGCGACTTGTTCGAGGGGATCCCGGGCACTTCATTCGAGGCTGCTCAGAACGGAACGGGCCTGTGATGCGTACATATGTGCATGACGAACGAGTGGTGCTCGCGGGCGGAAGCCGAGAGGTGGTCCGGCGATGACGCGGGCGGACCGGCCGACGGGCGGGCAAGGCAGCGCGCTCGCACAGCCGTTGACGATGCCCTCGCTCGGGCGGAGCGCCGCCCACCTGGGGCTCTTCGCGCTGGGAGCCGTGGTCGGAGTGGCCGGTGGGCTGGTCCAACCCGCCTGGTTCCCCGGCGGGTTGCTGCTCGCGCTGCTCGGCGCGGCCGGGCTCTTCCTGGGCGGCGCCCGGGCGATGGGCTCCAGATCGGGGGCCGTTGCACCGGCCCTCGGCTGGATGATCTCCGTCGTCCTGCTCACCTCCACCCGGCCGGAGGGCGACTTCATGTTCGCCGCGGGAGCGGGCTCGTACCTCTTCCTGCTCGGCGGCATGGCCGTCGCTGTGATGTGCGCCACGCTTGGCTGGGGGCGGCAACCGACCGGGCCCGGCGCCCGACTTGGGAAGTGACGTACTACTTCGCCGCAGCGCGCAGGTGGGGGTCCCGTGTGGGTTTCCCACTCGGTCGTGGGATACACGCCGGAAGTGGCCAGTATGGTGGTGCGCGCCGCCGAGCTGCCCGCTGAGTTGAGGTCGTGACGGGCGGCGGAGCAAACCGGGAGAACCTGCCTTGAGTCGTGAAACTGACACTTCGTCCTCCGGGGCCAATGGGCGCGGCAGCACCGCGTACCCGTCGGGGACACCGCCGTACGGCACGCCCATGGCCACCGAGGCCGGCGCCGACGCGGCCCGGTCGGGCGCGGGCGAGCGGCCGGAGGGACCCAAGACCGAGACCACACTGACGACGCGGGTCCGGATCAACATCCCCGGATCCCGGCCCATCCCGCCGGTCGTCGTGCGCACGCCGGTCGGCGACGGCGAGGGCGCCGCGGACGACACCGGGTCCGAGTCGGAGACCACCGGCACGACGGCCATGCCCGTGCTGACGGACACCCCGGCACCCGTGCCGGAGCCCTCCCCGGCGGCCGACGACAAGCCGACCAGCGACTGGTTCGCGCCACGCAAGGCCTCCGCGCCGCCCAAGGGTCCGGGCTCCGGCGCGAGCAATGGCGCCGGGTTCTCCACGGGTACGATGCCCGCGCCGGGCCCCGGCGCGCCGAGCGGCCCCGGCCGGGGCGCCCGCCCCGGCGGCGGCAACGGCGCAGGTCCGCTGGGCGGCGGCCCGGTCGGCGCCGGTGCCAGGCCCGGTGGCCCGCGCCCCGGCGCGAACGGCGGCCCCCGGCCCGGCGGTACGAGCGGTACGAGCGGTACGAACGGTGCCGGGCTCCCCGGTGCCACCGGCGCCGGACCGGTGGCTCCCGGCCACGGCGGCGGCACCGGCTCCTTCGACGTGTCGGCCGCGCTCGCCGCCGCCAAGCCCGAGCGCGACGATCTGCCGTACTTCTCGGACAACGACCCGGGACGCGGTCCCTCCGGCCCGAACGGCCGGTCCGGCCCGGCGGGCCCGACCGGCGGCCCCGTCACCGGCGACAGCCCGCTCGGGTCGCCCGCCGCCCCGGGCAACCCCTTCGGTGGCCCCGGCAACGACTTCTCCGCCCCCGGTGCCGATTACGCCCGCCCCGGTGGCGGCCTCAGCGACGACACCGCGATCCTCACCCCGCAGCGGCCCGCCCCCGAGCCGGGCACCCCGGGCTACGGCGGCCCCGGCCCCGTCGTCGACAACCCCTCCGGGCACACCCTGACCAGCGGCATCCCCGTGGTGCCGCCGGGCATGCAGGCCGACCGGTTCGGTCCGGGCGGCGCCGACGGCGCGACCCAGCACACCCCGCCGAAGCTGCCCGACCCGGGCCCGCAGCAGAAGCCCGGCCAGGCGAAGAACGCGAAGGCGGCCAAGTCGGCCAAGCCGGCCAAGAAGAAGGGCCGCAGCAAGCTCGGACTGCTCGTCGGCGGTGTGGTCGTCCTCGGCGGCGGTGTCTACGGCGCCGGCCTCCTCATGAACCACTCCGACGTCCCCAAGGGCACCACCGTGCTCGGCGTCGACATCGGTGGCGGCACCCGCGACGAGGCCGTCAACAAGCTCGACAAGGCCCTCGGCGACCGTACGACCAAGGCGCTGAAGCTCACGGTCGACGGCGAGACCGTCTCCCTCACGCCCGACCAGGCCGGACTCCAGTTCGACAAGCAGGCCACGGTCGGCGCGGCCGCCGTCAGCGACTACAACCCCGTCTCGGTGGTCGGCGCGCTCTTCGGCCAGAAGCGGGTCGTCGAGCCCGTCATGCCCGTCGACGAGGAGAAGCTGCAGGCCGCCCTCCAGCGCGCTGCGGGCAGCTCCGGCACGGCGAGCGACGGCACCGTCAAGTTCGAGGCCGGCAAGGCCGTCGCCGTCTACGGCAAGGCGGGCAAGGGCATCGACGTCGGCGGCTCCACCGAGGCCGTCGAGGAGGCGTACCGCGCCCAGGTCGAGACCGGCAAGGACGCCGCGGTGAACCTCCCGACCAGGACCCAGGAGCCGTCGGTCGACAAGGCCGAGGTCGACCGGTTCATGAAGGAGTTCGCGGCGCCGGCGATGTCTGCCAACGTCACCGTGCAGACGAACCCCGCGCAGAGCACCCCGCTCCCGCTCAGCCCCGAGAACTCCCTCTGGAAGTTCCTCAAGGTCAAGGCCGTCGACGGCAAGCTCGTCGACTCCTACGACGAGAAGGCGCTCAAGGAGCTGTACGGCAGCACCTTCGACGGCGTACTGATCACCCGTGCCAACGGCGAGAAGACGCCGGTCACCGTCGAGGATGTCTACGGCGCCCTGCGGCTGGCCCTGCAGAGCAAGGATGACCGCACGGCGGTCATCGAGACGGACCCGAGTTAGCGGATCGCGCACGAGAGGGCACCCGGCATCTGCCGGGTGCCCTCTCGTCGTAGGACAGTCACCCGGCTCAGTTCAGCAGAGCCCGAGCCGCGTCGGCCTGTCGCCGTACCTTCTCAGCCGCCCCCGGATCCACCGCCTCCACCACCTCCGCGTAGGCCTCCAACTCGGCCGCCCCCCGCAGAAACTCCCCCCGCCGCACGAGCAACTGCGCCCACTCGTACCGGAGCCGTGCCGGATGCGAAGGCATCGCCAACGACAACTCCAGGGCCCACAACGCGACATCCGACCGCTCGGGCCGGGCGGCGGCCCACGCCCGCACGTTGTTGAGGATCCGCACCACCACGTCCAACGGATCCGCGGGGCTCAGCATCGAGGGGTCCAACGGCCCCCCGGTCGCCCCGGCGACAAGCGTCTCCGCGTCGCTCCCGCTGAGCACCCGCCCGCCGTCGAACGGATCGGCGAGGACCTGCCCCGACAACTCCTCCGGCGGCCCGAACCCCACCACGAAGTGCCCCGGCAACGCGACCCCGTACACCGGAGCCCCCGCCCTCCGGGCCACCTCGATCCACACCACCGACAACAGGATCGGCAGCCCGCGCCGCCGTACGAGCACCTGATGCAGCAGCGACGACGCCAGCCGCTGATAGTCCGCGGCGGACCCACGAAACCCGCACCGCTCCCCGAGCGACTCGGCGAGCGCGGCCGCCCAGGCCCGCGGCCCACCGGGCCGGAACGGCAGCTGCCCGGCAAGCCGGTCCAGCTCGATCTGCGCCGCGTCGATGCCGGCCTCGTCCAGCGCCCCGTCCCCTGCCGCCCCCACCAACAGGCACAACGTGGCCAGATCGGGCCGCTCGGCCCGCGCCTCCTCCTCGAACCGCCGCCGCACCTCAGCGGCCCGCTCCGGCTCCGGAGGAAAGGGCGCAGACATAGCAGGGTGGTGCCCCATCACGACGATCCATACGACTCGGACCGGGCATCGGTGTCGAACTCAGGCCCCCGATAGTGGTGATAAGCGTGATGCATCGCGAACCCCATCCCCCCGTACAGCGCCCGCGCCCCCGCGTTTTCCGACTCCACCTGCAACCACCCCGCGGAGGCACCCTCGTCCAGCGCCCGCTGGGCCAGCGCGGCCATCACCGTCGAGGCGAGGCCCTGGCGGCGTCGGCCCGGGGCGACCTCCACGGCCGCGAACCCGGCCCAGCGGCCGTCCACGACGCACCGACCGATCGCGGCCGGCCCCTCACCCTCGGCACCCGGGAGGGTCGCGAACCACACCGAGGGACCGCTGCCGAGCACCTTGAGGGCGACCTCGCTCAGGCCCTTGCGTTGGTAGCGGCTCAGCCATGCCTCGTCTGCCGACCGGGACAGTACGACCCCGGCGGCCTCCCGGTCGGCGACCGGTGCCAGCGCCCCGATCCACAGCTCGGCGGTGACCTCCCGGACCCACCCGCGCTCCTCCACCTCGGCGCACAGCAGCTCCTGCGTGCCCTCGGCGCCCGTGGCGAGCTGCATGTACGCGGGCAGCCCCCGGCTCGCGTACCAGCCGCGTACGGCCGTCAGCGCGTCGTCCAGGGGCATGCCGGGGTCACCGAGGGGCAGCACCGAGTTGGCCCGCCGGGTGAATCCCGCCCGTCGCCCGACCACCGCCCCCCACGGACGCGCTGCGCGCGGCACCTTCTGGACTGCGGCCCGCAGCTCCCACTCACCGAGCCGCTCCCGTTCGAGCGGCTGCCAGGCCCGCGCGGAGACGTGCGCGAGCTCCTCGTACGAGGCGGCCGGTCCGCGCCTGCGGGCGGGCGTGGCGGGCACCACCTTCCCCGCCACCAGCGACGACTCCTCGATCCGCACGTGCTGCCCGTCCCGCCGGACGATCACCAGCACTCCGTCGTCCCATGATGTGAGAACACCCACCGTGTCAGTGAATTTCCCACCCCCGGCGGCATCCGCGGCAACGCGTCGCACGGAGACACGTTTGCCCACGTCAGCAGCGGAGACACGGATCTCGAACCGTCCACCGGCAGAGATTTCCACAGGTCAGTTCACCCCTCCTGTTCGGATCACGCCCAAGAACGGAGATACTAGGTGCGGGCATCGACGACGCCGCGCTCCCGCGCGCCAGGTGGCGGAGCCTGAAGACGGCTCGCCAGCGCCCTATCGAGGAGGAACGACAGCGTGACCTACGTCATCGCGCAGCCTTGTGTCGACGTCAAGGACAAGGCGTGCATCGAGGAGTGCCCGGTCGACTGCATCTACGAGGGCCAGCGGTCCTTGTACATCCACCCGGACGAATGCGTCGACTGTGGTGCCTGCGAGCCGGTCTGCCCGGTCGAGGCGATCTTCTACGAGGACGACACTCCGGAGGAGTGGAAGGACTACTACAAGGCGAACGTCGAGTTCTTCGACGAGCTCGGCTCGCCCGGCGGTGCCAGCAAGCTCGGCCTGATCGAGCGTGACCACCCGTTCGTCGCCGCGCTGCCGCCGCAGGCCTGAGAGAGCGACGCCGCAGGCCGCCCTGGTCGGCGGCCCGCATCCGCGCCGCCTCGGTCCCGTACGGCCTGATCACCATGATCGCCGTACGGGACCGAGGCGTTTGCCGTACGAGCAGTACGTACGCCTCCGTCCCCGCGGCCCGCCGGTACCGCGGCGGAACGTACGGACGAGAAAGTGAGCCAGATCCCGTGTCCGCAGTCAGCGATCGCCTCCCCACCTTCCCCTGGGACAAGCTGGAGCCGTACAAGGCGACGGCCGCCGCGCATCCCGGTGGCATCGTCGATCTCTCCGTCGGCACCCCGGTCGACCCGGTGCCCGAGCTGATCCAGAAAGCGCTGGTGGCCGCGGCGGACTCACCGGGCTACCCGACCGTCTGGGGCACGCCCGAGCTGCGCGACGCGATCACCGGCTGGGCCGAGCGCCGCCTCGGCGCCCGCGGGATCACCCACCACCACGTCCTGCCGATCGTCGGCTCCAAGGAACTGGTCGCCTGGCTCCCCACCCAGCTCGGCCTCGGCCCTGGCGACCGGGTCGCGTACCCGCGCCTCGCCTACCCGACGTACGAGGTGGGCGCCCGCCTCGCCCGCGCCGAGTACGAGGTCTACGACGACCCCACGGCCCTGGACCCCACCGGCCTCAAGCTCCTCTGGCTGAACTCGCCCTCGAACCCCACCGGCAAGGTCCTCTCGAAGGCCGAGCTGACCCGGATCGTGGCGTGGGCCCGCGAGCACGAGATCCTGCTCTTCTCCGACGAGTGCTATCTGGAGCTGGGCTGGGAGGCCGACCCCGTCTCCGTTCTCCACCCGGACGTGAACGGCGGCTCGTACGACGGCATCGTGGCGGTCCATTCGTTGTCGAAGCGCTCGAACCTCGCGGGCTACCGGGCGGCCTTCCTGCTCGGCGATCCCGCCGTCCTGAACCCCCTCCTCCAGATCCGCAAGCACGGCGGCATGATGACTTCCGCCCCCACCCAGGCGGCGGTCGTGGCCGCCCTCGGCGACGACGCACACGTCCGCGAGCAGCGAGACCGCTACGCCGCCCGCCGCACCGCGCTCCGCCTGGCCCTGGAGAACCACGGCTTCCGCATAGAACACAGCGAGGCCAGCCTCTACCTGTGGGCCACGAGGAACGAGTCCTGCTGGGACACGGTCGCCCACCTCGCCGACCTGGGCATCCTCGTCGCGCCCGGCGACTTCTACGGCGAAGCGGGGGAGCGGTACGTCCGTGTGGCCTTCACGGCGACGGACGAGAGGGTGGCGGCAGCGGTAGAGCGCCTGGGGTAAGCCGCAGAGCGCCTGGCGTAGTGGAGTGCCTGGCGTGGCAAGCCGAAGGGGCCCGGGGGAGACCCCCGGACCCCTTCGCCGCGAACCGTGAATCCCGGACGTCAGCCCAGCGGGCTCGCGCCCGGCAGCTGCCCGGCCGGCAGACCGCTCTTCGTGGCGGTCCTGGTGGTGTCACCCAGGACGTCACCGGCAGTGCCGACGGTCTGCCCGGCAGCCTTCTGCGCGACGGGCGTCGTCTTCTTGACGGTCTTCCCGCCGGTCTTGACGGCCTTCGCACCGGTCTTGCTCACGCTCGGCAGGGTCTCCTTGGCCGCCTTGTTGCCGACGCCGTTCGCGACCCCGGTGACGCTCTGCGTCGCGCTCTCGACGGCGGTACCGGTGTTCGCCGCGTCGACGGCGGACAGGCTGCCGAGGTTCGGGGTGGCGGGGAGTTCGGGCGCCGCGCTCGCGGAGCCGGCCGCACCGACCACGGAGGCCGCTCCCGCTGCGGTGAGCAGCGCGGCATTGGCGATCCGGCGGGTCAGGGGGAGGGACATGGTGCTCCTTTGACGGAAGAGAACGTTGAAGTGTCCGACCGTTCCCGGGAGTTGACCGTCGAGTCGAGTGGATGTCGAGTCGACCGTTCCGGGCTCGGACGCAGTGACTACCGCTCGAAGTCCGCGAAGGTTGCGGCGACCCGACGTAAAGAGTTGGCAATACGTCGCATTATCGAATGGGGATGAAGGCGGACAAACGCCACCCGGTCCGAAAGTCTGCTGAATCCTTACGTCCCTTTGTTTTCAAGGATTCTCGCGAGAGGGAGGGTGAGTGGGCGAAAACCTGCGCCTTTCGTCGACGCGGTGTGTCGCGCGTACCTCGCACGGGTGAGCCGTGCCCCCTACTGTCCAGTGACGATTCGGACCTCGGCGGTGGAGTCGGCCGCCGCCCCCTCCGCTTGCCGCCACGCGCCGGCCCGCCCCTCGGCGACCCACTCCCGCCCCGCGTACGAGACGCGCTGCACGCCCAGCCGGGACGAGTTGGCCACGGCCCAGTGCGCCAACTCCCAGCCGCGCCGCCGGACCTCGTCGGCGCCCCCGGCGTCCGAGACAGGGATGGTGACGGCGCCGGCGACGGGGGAGGCGGCGGGGTCGGGGCTGGTCTGCGCCTGCGGCGAACCACTGGCGGCAGCCTTCGAGGAACCTTCGGACCCCGAGGAACCCACCACGGCCCCCGCCGTGTCGAAGATCTCGTCCATCTCGTCCCCGAAGTCCCGTGCGAGCGCGCTGCGCACCGCCTCGGGACCGCCCGCGTAGGCGGTGGTGGACGCCTCCTGGCGCCCCTCGCAGGTCAGCGTGGCGGCCGCCCGGCCGGTCAGGGCGGCGGCGAGCAGCGTGGCGTCGGGCTCGTGCTTGGCGTACGCGTCCGGGTAACCGCTGCGCTGCACGCGCTGGGCGGCGACGGTCAACGGGAGGGCCTCATAGTCGTCCACTTTGACCAGATGGTCGTAGAACTCGCCCGCCGCGTACACCGGGTCCTGGATCTGCTCCTCGGTGCCCCAGCCCTGCGACGGCCGCTGCTGGAACAGCCCGAGCGAGTCCCGGTCGCCGTGGCTGATGTTGCGCAGGGCGGACTCCTGGATCGCCGTCGCCAGCGCGATGGTCACGGCCCGCTCGGGAAGGTCGCGCGAGGTACCCACCGCCGAGATCGTCGCCGCGTTGGCCGCCTGCTCGGGCGTGAACTCGTACGACACCTCGTCGTCCGCGCCCGACACGACCACACACCGCGGTGTGCCGTTGCCCCCGGTCAGATACTGCATCGTGAGATACGCCCCGAGCGCGACCAGCACGACGAACGCCGCCGCGAAACGCAGAAAGCAGCCACCACGACGGCGACGGGGATGAGGAGAAACGGTGTACGGCTCAGACACGCGGTACAAGGTACTGGAGAGTAATGGCCGTCCGCCGGGGGTTGTGAACAGTCGTACGAGAGCTGACCGGATCCGATCGCCAACCTCACCGCGACCCGCCCCGCCCGCTCCCCAGCCGCTCCGCAGCGGCGGAGGTCGCGGGCGCGCCCGCCCCGGCGCAAGCCGCCGCGTCTGGTGGCGGCGGGGCAACCCGCCCGCGCCCGTGCGCCGTGCGGGGCCTGGAACTGCGCCGGGCGGCCACAGGCCCCGAGCGCGTTCGGCCCTGACGAGTGCGGCCGCGGCGGCCATTCGCCGACGGGCTGGGCGCCGATGCCGGCAGCCGGAGTGAACCTCCTCGGAGGGCCGGCCGAGGCGGCGCGGCCCCGCGGCGGCCCGCCCCAGCCGCTCCGCAGCGGCGGAGGCCGCGGGCGCGCTCGCCCCGGCGCAAGCCGCCGCGTCTGGCGGCGGCGGGCATCTGCCCTGCGGCCGTGCGCCTCGCGGCCCAGGCCCCGAACACGCTCGGCCCCGACGAGTGTGGCCGCGGCGGCCACCCGTCGGCGGGCTGGGCGCCGATGCCGGCAGCCGGGGCGATGCCTCCTCGGCAGGCCGCCCGCGGCGGCGCGGCCTGGCCTCGCGCACGCTGCTCGCCTGGCGCACGCTGCCCGCCGAGTCCCGCGCACGTCGTCCGCCCGACCCCGAGCATGTCCCGCCCCCGCCGACCGGGGGCGGTTTTCGGTGGCGCGTTAGAGTCGACGGCATGGCCGAGACCCCGATTGACCTCACGCAGGACGCGGCGCGCCTGACCGCGCAGCTCGTCGACTTCCCCTCCGAGAGCGGTACCGAGAAGCCGCTCGCCGACGCGATCGAGGCCGCGCTGCGTGCCCTGCCGCATCTCACGGTCGACCGGTTCGGCAACAACGTCGTCGCCCGTACGACGCTGGGGCGGGCGGAGCGCGTGATCCTGGCCGGCCATATCGACACCGTTCCCATCGCCGACAACGTCCCCTCCCACCTCGACGGGGACGGCGTCCTGTGGGGCTGTGGCACCTGCGACATGAAGTCGGGCGTCGCGGTCCAGCTCCGTATCGCGGCCACGGTCCCCTCCCCGAACCGTGACCTGACCTTCGTCTTCTACGACAACGAAGAGGTCGCCGCCGAACTGAACGGCCTGAAGCATGTCTCCGAGGCCCACCCCGAGTGGCTCGCGGGCGACTTCGCGGTCCTGCTGGAGCCCTCGAACGGCCAGGTGGAGGGCGGCTGCCAGGGCACCCTGCGGGTCCTGCTGAAGACCAAGGGCGAGCGCGCCCACTCCGCCCGCAGCTGGATGGGCTCCAACGCCATCCACGCGGCGGCCCCGATCCTGGCCCGCCTCGCCGTGTACGAACCGCGCTACCCGGTGATCGACGGCCTGGAGTACCGGGAGGGCCTGAACGCCGTACGCATCGGGGGCGGGGTCGCGGGCAACGTCATCCCCGACGAGTGCGTGGTCACCGTCAACTTCCGCTACGCGCCCGACCGTACGGAGGATGAGGCACTCGCCCACGTCCGCGAGGTCTTCGCCGACTGCGGCGTCGAGGAGTTCGTCGTGGACGACCACAGCCCGGGCGCTCTGCCCGGCCTCTCCCACCCGGCGGCCGCGGCCTTCATCGAGGCGGTCGGCGGCACGCCTCAGCCCAAGTACGGCTGGACGGACGTCTCCCGCTTCAGCGCGCTCGGCGTCCCGGCCGTCAACTACGGCCCCGGCAACCCCCACTTGGCGCACAAGCGCGACGAACGCGTGGACACGGCGACGATCCTGGCGGGGGAGGAGCGCCTGAGGGCATGGCTGACGGCGTGAGACGACGTCTGCCGGAGAAGTGTCGGAGGAGTTCGCAGGAGTTCAGAGAAGTACCGGGTGGCGGATTGTGGCGGACACGCGCGCGTACCCCCTCCGTAACCCGCGTGGATCTACGCTGAGGTGAACCACCAGCACGGCGGAGGGAGCGGACATGGCGACCGGCAACCCCGAGGGCAAGAAGCAGCCACCGGAGGAGCAGCGGCTGGGACCGGTGCTGCGCAGGCGCACTCAGGTGCAGGCGAGCACGACCGACCAGCGCCTGCTGGATGCGGGCGGTCCCTCCGACTGGGTCCACACCGACCCCTGGCGGGTCCTTCGCATCCAGTCGGAGTTCATCGAGGGCTTCGGCACGCTCGCCGAACTCCCCGCCGCCATCAGCGTGTTCGGCTCCGCCCGTACGCCGGTCGACTCCGCGGAGTACGACGCGGGCGTGCGGCTCGGACGCGGCCTGGTGGAGGCGGGCTTCGCCGTGATCACCGGGGGTGGCCCCGGGGCCATGGAGGCGGCCAACAAGGGAGCCCTCGAAGCCGGCGGCACCTCCGTCGGCCTCGGCATCGAGCTCCCCTTCGAGCAGGGCCTCAACCCCTACGTCGACATCGGCCTCAACTTCCGCTACTTCTTCGTCCGGAAGATGATGTTCGTCAAGTACGCCCAGGGCTTCGTGGTCCTGCCCGGCGGTCTCGGCACCCTCGACGAACTCTTCGAGGCCCTCACGCTCGTCCAGACCCAGAAGGTCACCCGCTTCCCCATCGTCCTCTTCGGCGAGTCCTACTGGAGCGGTCTGATCGACTGGCTCACCCACACGCTGGTGGCCGAGGGCAAGGCCGCGAAGAAGGACCTGACCCTGTTCCACGTCACGGACGACGTGGACGAGGCGGTAGCCCTGGTCTCCAAGGAGGCCGGCCGCTAACCCGACGGCGGTCTTTTTCTCGCCCCCGCCGCCCCTACCCATTCCCATCCCCAGGGGCGGCTGCCCCTTCGACCCCGCTTCGCCTGAGAGCTCGGGGGGTGCGGTTTGTATGGCGGGTGCGGGTTGTCGTTGGTTGTTCGCGCAGTTCCCCGCGCCCCTTCAGGGGCGCGGGGAACTGCGCGAACGGCCCCCACTCAGCCGCACCCGCCAACGCACCGACTGGACCGAGCTCCCCCGCGGGGGTTGAAGGGGCGCAGCCCCTGATGATGGGGAGGGTAGGGGCGGCGGGGGCGAAAAACCCCTACGCCAGCCCCCGTCGGGCAACGGCCGGCGCCCGATGCCCCGCGATCGACGCCACCATGTCGAGCACCTGCTTCGTCTCGGCCACCTCATGCACCCGATACACCTGAGCCCCCAACCACGCCGACACCGCGGTCGTCGCGAGCGTCCCCACCACCCGTTCCTTCACGGGCCGGTCCAACGTCTCACCCACAAAGTCCTTGTTGGACAGAGACACCAACACCGGCCACCCGGTCGCCACCATCTCCCCCAGCCGCCGAGTCGCCTCAAGACTGTGCCGCGTGTTCTTCCCGAAGTCGTGCCCAGGATCGATCAGCACGGACTCCCGAGGCACCCCCAGCGCCACGGCCCGCTCCGCCAGCCCCACGGTCACCCGAAGAATGTCGGCCATGACATCGCCGTACTCGACCCGATGCGGCCGCGTACGAGGCTCGGACCCCCCGGCATGCGTGCACACCAGCCCCACCCGATACCGCGCCGCGACCTCCGCCAGCCGAGGGTCCACCCCGCCCCACGCGTCGTTGAGGAGATCCGCCCCGGCCTCGCAGACGGCCTCACCGACCTCATGCCGCCACGTGTCGACGCTGATGACAACATCGGGAAACCGCCGCCGCACCTCCGCGACGAACCCGACCGTCCGCCGCGCCTCCTCCTCGGCGGTCACTTCCTCCCCGGGCCCGGCCTTCACCCCGCCGACGTCGATGATGGCGGCCCCCTCGGCGACCGCCCGCTCCACACGCGCGAGCGCGGGCTCGTCCAGGAAGGTGGCCCCTTGGTCGTAGAAGGAGTCGGGGGTCCGGTTCACGATCGCCATGATCACCGGCTCGTGCACGCCGAATTCCCGCCTGCCCAGCCTGAGCATCCGCTGTGACCTCTTCCCCTGCGCCCTGTGGACGACCTGCGACTCAGGGGGGTTCGGAAAGTCCGCACAGCACCCACGGCGCAGGACTTTCCGAACCCCCCTGACCACCTGCGACCCTAACTGTCAGACTCGCATGGCACGATCGGAGCCGGACACAACTCGGATCCGAATCCGATCCGCCCCGGAGACACCTCGGGTCCGCGACAGAACCCGGATCCGAGACACCAGCCGAAGCGTGGGGACCTCAACGATGTTCATGTTCTTGTTCCTGGTCGTCGCGCTCGCGGTCGTGGTCGCCGCGGTGACGCTCGCCGTGGTGGGCGGCGGCGAGAGCGCGGCACTGCCGGAGGCCGCGGGCGAGCGCCTCCAGGACCCGCTGCCGGAGAACCGTCCGGTCAACCGAGCGGACGTGGAGGCGCTCCGCTTCCCGCTCGCCCTGCGCGGCTACCGCATGGTCGACGTCGACGACGCCCTCGGCCGCCTCGGCGCCGAGATCGCCGAGCGCGACGCCCGCATCGCCGACCTGGAGTCCGCCCTCGCGGGCGCCCGCGAGGCGACCCTGACCTCGCTGCACAAGCGGGAAGAGGGTGACCACCAGTGAGTGACGGCACGGCTCTCGCGGGGCCCGACGGCGTACTCCGCTGCCCCTGGGCTCTGTCCACCGACGACTACGTGGCGTACCACGACGAGGAATGGGGCCGCCCCGTCCACGGCGACGACGCCCTGTACGAGCGGCTGTGCCTGGAGGCCTTCCAGTCGGGCCTGTCCTGGATCACGATCCTCCGCCGCCGCGAGGGCTTCCGCACCGCCTTCGCCGACTTCAAGATCGCCCAAGTCGCCACCTTCACGGAATCCGACAAGGCCCGCCTCCTCGCCGACCCCGGCATCATCCGCAACCGCGCCAAGATCGAAGCGACGATCGCCAACGCCCAGGTCCTGGCCGACTGGCCCCCCGGCGAACTGGACACCCTGATCTGGTCCTACGCCCCGGACCCGGCCATCCGCCCCACCCCGAAGTCCCTGGCGGACGTCCCCGCGGTCACCGACGAGTCGAAGGCCCTGTCGAAGGCCCTGAAGAAGCGAGGCATCCGCTTCGTGGGCCCTACAACGGCATACGCCCTGATGCAGGCGTGCGGATTGGTCGACGACCACTTGGAGACTTGCGTCGCCAGGAGCGCCGCTTGAGGGGCGCGGGGCAGTGACACATGCGACTCCGCCGCGTGGGCGCGATCATCCACAACCGGCCCGCAGCTCCCCACGAACCGTTACCGGCCCAAATACTTGGGCGTCTCCTTGTTCACGAAGGCCTGCACCGCGATCCCGTGGTCCTGCGACGCCCCTGCCCGAGTCTGGAGTTCGTCCTCCTTCTCCAGCGTCTCGGCCAGCGAGTGGGAGAACCCGTAGGCCACCGCCTCCTTGATCGCCGCATACGCCACCGTTGGTCCCTCGGCCAGCATCCGCGCCACCTGCTCGGCCGTGGTGTGCAGCGAGGCCGCGGGGACGACCCGGTTCGCGATCCCCAGCTCGTACGCCTCCTGCGCCTTGACCGTGCGCGGGAAGAGCAGCAGATCGGCGGCGCGACCGGGCCCGACGACCCGCGGCAGGGTCCAGGAGACCCCGGAGTCGGCGGTGAGCGCGACCCCGGCGAACGACGTGTTGAAGGAGGCCGTGTCGGCGACCACGCGGTAGTCCGCCGCGAGCGCGAAGCCGAAGCCGGCGCCGGCCGCGACCCCGTTCACCCCGGCTACCACGGGTTTCGCCATGGTGGTGAGGGCCTTCACGACGGGGTTGTAGTGCTCCTTGACCGTGCTCATGACCTGCCCCGAGCCCTCCGCCAGCAGCCCGATGTGCTCCTTCAGGTCCTGCCCCACACAGAACGCCCGGTCCCCGGCGGCGGTCAGTAGCACGGCACGTACGGCGTTGTCTGAGGCGGCGGCCTCCACGGCCTCCCGCAGCGCGACCTTGGTCGCGAGGTTCAGCGCGTTCATCGCCTCGGGGCGGTTCAGCGTGATCGTCGCGAGCCCGTCGCTCACCTCGTAGAGCACGGTGTCGGCCATGGCGGTTCCCCTCCGGTGTCGCGGCTGGCGGCGTACTGGTCAGTACGCCCTGCGTCACAGCACAGCATGGCGGAGATCACGGGCGGCGGCGTGGGCGGAGCGTGTGACCTGCGTCAAAGAATCTCGATCGGCCGAGCGGCCGCCGAGGACCGTGCGGTGGCGCAGTATCGCAGTCACATCGCCGAATTGGGTGGTTTTGCTCGCGCGCGTTGCCCAAGCGATGCCGACTGATGTTGGTCATCGGGTCATGAGATGCGGGATAATGGCCTGGAAGCAATGTGTTCGATGCCGGTGTCGCGTGCCCCGAGGTGGGACCGCGCCTGCCCTCCAGGGCCGTCGGCTTAGGCGATGAGCTGGTTTCAGGAAGGGGTACGAGCATGGCGGCCATGAAGCCGCGGACGGGCGATGGCCCGCTCGAGGTGACCAAGGAGGGGCGGGGCATCGTCATGCGCGTTCCGCTCGAAGGCGGCGGGCGGCTCGTCGTCGAGCTGACCCCTGACGAGGCCGACGCACTCGGCGACGCCCTCAAGAAGGTCGTCGGCTGACGCGCGTAGCGACCATACCCTTTCAGCTGCCCCGGCACCGCCACTCGGCGGTGCCGGGGCACTGTTGTAGCGGGAGCCGGTCCAGTAGAGCGATCAGCGCTTGACCGCGCACAGCAGGCCGTCGCCCACCGGGAGCAGGGACGGTACGAGTTCGGGGCTCTCGCGGACCGCGCGGAGCAGCTCCCGCAGGCGTATGACCTCGGTGGGCTGAGGGCCGGAGTCCACGGTGCGGCCACTGGCGAAGACACCCTCGAAGGCCACGAGGCCACCGGGTCTGAGCAGGCGCAACGATTCAGCGAGATAGTCGAGGCTCTCCAGCCGGTCGCCGTCGCAGAAGACGAGGTCGTACCCGGAGTCCGCGAGCCGGGGCAGTACGTCGAGGGCGTGGCCGGGGATGAAGCGCGCGCGGTTGCTGGCGAAGCCGGCCACGCGGAACGCCTGCCGGGCGAACTGCTGGTGCTCCGGCTCCGGATCCACGGTGGTCAGCACCCCGTCCGGCCGCATGCCGTGCAGCAGATGGATCCCGGACACACCGGTCCCGGTCCCGATCTCCGCCACCGCCTTCGCGTCCACGGTGGCGGCGAGCACCCGCAGCGCGGCGCCCGTGCCGGGCGACACCGAGCGCAGCCCTGCCTCCCGGGCCCGGTCGCGGGCCCAGCGCAGCGCGTCGTCCTCGGCGACAAAGGCGTCGGCGAACGCCCAGCTCGTCAGCCGGTTGCCGGTAATGACCCTCTCCTTATGTCCCCTGGTTGCCTGGGCGTGACTGTATCCGTTGCCGTCGGGAACCTGCTGATGGGACCGGTCGTTTAAAGGGATGAGTGAGCGACGGGGGATCGGACGGGGGTCTAGGGATGGATCGGTACGCCGAGCGGGAGCGGGCGCGGGCGCAGACGCAGGTGCTGACCAAGCCATATGAGCCGCATCAGCCATATGAGCCACATCGGCGCACATCAATTTCTTATAAAACCGCTTATCCGGAGCTAACGGGCGAGGTGGCTATGGTAGGGGCTCCACTGGACACCACCAGAGCCGACAGGGGAGGTGCGGCCGCGCCTGTGGATCGGGGAGGAGTGCTGCGGCGCTTTCTCGGGTCGGCGGGCAGGCCGAAATCCGTGAACGACACCGCTGACCACAGCCACGCCACCGACGCCGCGCAGACCGCGACCTTCACCACGGACGCGCACGCGCAGGCGTGGACTCCGCCCACCTGGGAGGAGATCGTCAGCACCCACAGCGGCCGGGTCTACCGCCTCGCCTACCGTCTGACCGGCAACCAGCACGACGCCGAGGACCTCACCCAGGAGGTCTTCGTCCGCGTCTTCCGCTCCCTGTCGACGTACACGCCCGGCACGTTCGAGGGCTGGCTGCACCGCATCACCACGAACCTCTTCCTGGACATGGTCCGGCGCAAGCAGCGCATCCGCTTCGACGCCCTCGGGGACGACGCGGCCGAGCGGCTCCCCAGCCGCGAGCCCACCCCGCAGCAGGTCTTCAACGACGCGCACTTCGACGCCGACGTCCAGCAGGCCCTCGACACCCTGGCGCCCGAGTTCCGCGCCGCCGTCGTCCTCTGCGACATCGAAGGACTGTCGTACGAGGAGATCGCCGCGACCCTGGGCGTCAAGCTCGGCACGGTCCGCTCCCGGATCCACCGCGGCCGCTCCCAGCTCCGCAAGGCCCTCGCGCACCGCTCCCCGGAAGCCCGGGCCGAGCGTCGAGGGTTCTCGGTGCCACGGGTGCCCGCGCTGGGAGGAGGGGGCGCGACCGCGTGACTGGATCACGACCCAATTCAGCCGAGCGGCGAGTCGCTGACCAGCACCTGGGAGACCGTCTCTCCGCGCTGGTCGACGGAGAGCTCGGTCATGAGGCGCGCGAGCGCGTCCTGGCACATCTCGCCACCTGCTCGAAGTGCAAGGCTGAGGCGGACGCACAGCGCCGTCTGAAGAACGTCTTCGCGGAGGCCGCCCCACCGCCCCCTTCCGAGAGCTTCCTGGCCCGGCTCCAGATGCTCCCGGCGGGCGGCGACACCGACGGCGGTTCGCCGTTGGACGGCGGCGGCTTCGGGGGAAGACTCAGGGGGACGGCCGGTGGGCCCGGTCTTCCCTTGGACTCCTCTGACAGCGGGGACTTCGCGGACTTCGGCGTCTTCGGACCCCGGTCCGACTCCTTCGGATACCTCCCGTCGGGACCGCACCGCGGCGCTCTGTCGCCGTCGGAGGGTCGTGGACTGCTCGGCGGCCGGGGCCTTTCCGGCGGCCGCGGGTTCCTCGGTGACCGCGGCTTTCTGAGCGGGCGCGGCTTCCTGGGCGACCGAGGGGCGCTGGGGGGTGGTATCCCGGATGCCCCGTCGGGTGACCGAGGCTTCCTCGACCGAGGCCGCGGCTTCTCGGCGGACGACGACCCCGCCGAGGGCCGGGGGGACGAGACCGCCGAGAACCGCGGAGGCACGGGTGACCGTGGCTTTCGGATCCATGATGTGAGCCGGCACGAGGCCGAGCGTTCGGCCTCACGCGGCTTCCGGTTCGCCTTCGTGGCCGCCGGCGCGGTGTCGCTGGCCGCGATCGCGCTCGGCGGCATGACCACCGGGGTGCCGGCCGAGACGGTGGACGCCCGCGGCGGTTCCGGCTCCGGCAGCAATGTGACACCGCTGCGGGCGCAGGCCACGGGAGCCGCCCCCGAGTCGCAGCGCCGCCGGGGATCCGCCGGGCCGCTCCTCGGACAGGGCCAGCGGTCCACGGGCGAGGTGCCCGTGGCGCCGACGGCGATCTCCGCGCCCCTGCTGCCCGGAGTCCCCGCTCCGGTCGGCCAGGTCCGGCAGACCGCGCACCCGCTGACCACGCCCCTCCTGGCCGGCGCCGCTGCCATGTCCCCGCTCATACGTCCGCTCACCGCCGCTCCGCCGCTCCAGCTGACCGGGTGGTCCCCGGCACCCGGGCTCACCGCTCCGGGCCTGCTGACGGCACCCGACGCCACCTCGTCCCCCACTCCCACCTCCCCTGCCCTCCGCTGACCCCGAGTTCTGCGCGCCGGCCCACGAACCTGGTTGAATCCAGAGTGGGCCGCGTCCGCACTGGCCGGTTCCGGCCTGCGGCACTCGGTGAACGGTGGGCAGCGGGCCGGTTTTTGAGACGGCCCTAGGTGTGGGGAGAACATGGACGAGGGGAAGCCCACGAAGGCGCAGTGGTGGAGCCGACCCCGGGCGTCGCAGGGCGCGGGGGACAAGGCGACGGGGGTCGACGGGGTGGCCGCGGACTCGGTTCGCGGAGAAAGCGATGGGGGCGATTTCGAGTTGGAGCGACCCGCGACGGTGCCCGCCCCGGGTGGGGCCGGCCCCGACGACGACTTCGAACTGGCCCGCCCGGCACCGCCTTTGACGCCGAACGGCTCCGAACAGCCGAGTGACTCCGAGTCCGGTGACTCCGCGTCGGATGCCGATACCGGGGGCGACTTCGAGTTGGAGCGGCCCGCTGCGGCCGAGGCGTCGGTTGAGGACGTGGCCGCCGCTGAGGCCGCGCCTGCCGGTGACGGGGCGACGACGCTGCTGAAGCAGAGCAACTCGTCGTTCGGCGAGGAGAGTTCGCCCGCCGCCGACGAGGTCACCACGAGCGATGCGACAACCACACGACTGGGCCTGACGAAGAGCGCCTCGGTGAACGGCGACACGGCTCGGTCGGCTGCCGTTCACGAGGGGCCGGGGCTCGATTCGGCGGAGCGGAGCACGAGGGTCCAGGACACCACCGTGGTGGCGGGCGAGCAGAGCGGGGCCCTGGGCACCCCTGGAGCGCCCTCTGAGCGCCCCAAGCCGCTGCACGACCCCGATCCCTACAGCACCCCGCCGTACGGCGAGCCCGGCCCCTGGGCGCCCGCGCCGCCGGTCCAGCATCCGGCGACGACGCCGGCCCACGGCACAAACGTTCAGGCAACGACTCCGGCGCACGGTGTGCCCGACCCGACGGCACCCCAGACGCAGGGGGTGCCCGCCCCCGTGACGTCCCAGGCACCTGGCGTACCTGCTCCCATGACGTCCCAGACGCATGGGGCGCCCGCCGTCGTGGCGCAGCCGTCGCACGGCACGGCGACTTCGGCGGCGCCGCCCCCGCCGTCCGCCGCCGCACCGAGCCCGCCGCACGGCCCCTCGCCGGTGTCAGCGCCCCCTGCCGCCCCCCTGCCGTCGGCCGCTTCGGCCCACGGCACACACGCCTCGTCGGCGACACCCTCGCCGTCGCCGGTGACCCCGGCCCCCGGCACCTCCATGCCGCCCGCCGCTCCCCAGCCCGCGACGGGCCCGTACCCGGACGCCACCGCGCCCGCGGCGACTCCGTACGCGGACACCCCACAGCCTGCGGCCGCGCCCTACACGGACGCCCCGCAGCCCCACGCGACGCCGTACGCGGACTCGGCTCAACCCACGCCGCCGTCCTATGCGGACTCGGCTCAACCGGCGCCGCAGCCCTACACGGGCCACCCCTCCCACCCCACGCCCGCCGCCCCCTACCTGGACGCGTCCCAGGCCGCCCCGCCCTCCTACCCGTCCCCCTCCCCCCAGCCGCCCTACGCGGACGCGCCCCAAGCCGTCCCGCAAGGCGCCCCCAACCCCTGGCAGAACTACGACCCCTGGTCGGGCTCCGGCCCGTTGCAGCAGACCGGGGCCGCCGTGGTGACCGAGCAGGCGCGGCACAAGCGGGGGCTGAAGATCGCCGCGGTCGGTGCCGTGCTGATCGCGCTCGTGTCCGGGGGCGCCGGCGGAGCCGTGGGCGCGTATCTGGAGCGGAACGGCGGGGTCGGCGAGGTCGAGCTGCCGCAGTCCGGCGGAGGCGGGACGGGGCGGGCCCCCGACAGCGTCGCCGGGATCGCCGCCAGTGCGCTGCCCAGCGTCGTGACCCTGCATGTGAGCGGATCGGACGCGCAGGGGACCGGCACCGGGTTCGTGCTCGACGAGCGGGGCCACATCCTCACCAACAACCACGTCGTCGAGGCCGCCGCGACCTCCGGCGAGATATCGGTGACCTTCAGTGGCGGCGACACCGCGGAGGCCAAGATCGTCGGCCGGGACACCGGCTACGACCTCGCCGTCGTCAAGGTGACGGGCGTCGACGGGCTCAAGCCGCTGCCCCTCGGCAACTCCGACGAGGTCCAGGTCGGCGACCCGGTCGTCGCCATCGGTGCCCCCTTCGACCTGGCCAATACGGTCACCTCCGGCATCATCAGCGCCAAGGAGCGGCCCATCACGGCGGGCGGCCAGAGCGGCGACGCCAGCGATGTGTCGTACGTGGACGCGTTGCAGACCGACGCGCCGATAAACCCGGGCAACTCCGGCGGACCGCTCGTCGACGTCAACGCCCGGGTCGTCGGTATCAACAGCGCCATCCGATCCGCCGGCAGCGGCTCCGAGTCGGACGGCGGGCAGGCCGGTTCGATCGGACTCGGCTTCGCGATCCCCATCAACCAGGGCAAGCGCGTCGCCGAGGAACTGATCAACACGGGCAAGGCGACCCACCCGGTGATCGGCGTCACCCTCGACATGGACTACTCGGGTGACGGCGCCCGCATCGGCAACGACGACGGCGGCGACGCGGTCAACGCGGGTGGGCCGGCCGACCGGGCCGGCATTCGGTCGGGTGATGTCATCACCGAGGTTGACGGCCAGCGCATCCACTCCGGCGACGAGCTGATCGTCAAGGTACGCGCCCACCGCCCCGGCGACCGGCTGGAGCTCACCCTCCAGCGCGACGGCAGGGAACAGAAGGTCACCCTGACCCTCGGCTCGTCCGACGGCGGCTGACAGTGCGCCACCACGGCTCGGACGGCCGGACGTACTGACAGGAACTTCACAGGAGGGGGCCCCGCACCCCCTCCTGTCAGGCAAACAGCTGGGAAAACCAGCCGTGCGACCCTGGTCGGAGGGTGCGCGACAGTACCCGATCGACAGGATCGCCGGGTACCGTGGACCCGGCCCGGACCACGGAAGACCTGCCGGACCGCGGAAGATCTGCCGAGGGCCGCGACCGAGGACATCGCAAGGAGCTTCAGGTGTTCAATGACATAGGTGCGCTCGAGCTGGCGACGCTCATCGTCCTTGCCGTGCTCGTCTTCGGTCCGGAGAAGCTCCCGAAGGTGATCCAGGACGTCACGCGCACGATCCGCAAGATCCGTGAGTTCTCGGACAGCGCCAAGCAGGACATCCGCAACGAACTCGGCCCGGAGTTCAAGGACTTCGAGTTCGAGGACCTCAACCCCAAGACGTTCATCCGCAAGCAGCTGGACAACGACGACCTGGGGCTGAAGGAGATCCGCAACGGCTTCGACATGAAGAAGGAGATGGCCGAGCTCACGGACGCGGTCCACGGCCGCGAGTCCGAGACCTCGTCCGCCGCCGCCTCCACGTCGGGTTCCTCGGGCGGCTCCGTCGACATGAGCAAGAAGCGCGCCGCCCTGGAGAAGGACGAGCGTCCGCCCTACGACATGGACGCCACCTGAGCCGTACGCCATCTCGGCTGTACGCCGTACCTCCGCGTGCTGCCGCGCCCCGTACGTGATGCGATTCATACCGGTCACGCATCTCCGTACGGCCCGAAGCCGCCCGTACGCCGTCCTACGCGCCGGGCGTTTTCCCTGCTGCTCGGAGCGCTGTGGCTATGCTGCCCAGTTGTTGTGCGGACCGAACGCAGAGCGAGCGACGACGCCCGAGGGGGGCGGGCCGCTCCGGTCCGCCTAGAGCGAGGAGGCGTCCGGGCAGATGGAGACGACGAGTCGGGTAGGCGCGCAGGCGTCGGCCGCGGAGGGCGGACAACAGGTCCCCTCCGCCCGACGCACGGTCGACGGCTACCTGCTGGCGCCCTTCCCGTGGTACGGCCTCGACGAGGCCTTCACAGGGCCGCGCTGGCTGATGCAGGTGGGTACGTCGGCGGAAGGTGCCGTCGAACACGGTTCGATCGGCCACGGTGACGAGCCCTCGGTGCGCAACGAGTACGCCGCCGGGGCGGACGACGAGGCCAAGGAACGGTTCGCGGTGGTGGTGACCGTCGCCGCGAATCCGTCCCGGAGGAGCGCCGACGGTACGGGGCTGCTGGAAGCCACGTCGGTTTCCTCGGCGGCGTGGCTCGCGGGCGTGGGGCTGCTGTCCTTCACGTGGCCCGGGCAGTTGGACCACTCCCTGCGGGACGACTGGCTGGACCAGCAGACCGAGGCGGCGTGGGTGCTGGCGGACGACCTGGCCGGGCCGGACTGGTCGACGCTGTCCCTGCCGGTGGACGGGGTGCCTACGCCGTTCCACTACCGGGAGTCCGAGTTCGGGTGGGTGCTCGCCGGGTCGACCTCGGAAGGGGTGCATGTGGGGGCGTACGGGAGAGGGATGAGCGCGTACGGTCTTGGCTTCGCCATGATCAAGGACATCGCCACATACGCATAAGCGAAAGGGCACCGCTTCGTTTGGTTGCGGTGCCCTTCATCGCCGTAGGAGTGCAGGGTTCGTTGGGGGCTGCGGGTCCGTCGTGGCTGGTCGCGCAGTTCCCCGCGCCCCTGAAAGCAGCAGCACCCCAAGCTTCGAAGCGAGCCCTGAGATCGCCCTAGAACTTGTTCCTCGGGGTGATGCCCAGGCTCATGCCCGACAGGCCCCGCTGGCGGCCGCCCAGCTTGCTCGCGATGGCCCGCAGGGCCGAGCCGGCGGGGGAGTCGGGGTCGGTCAGGACCACCGGCTTGCCCTCGTCTCCGCCCTCGCGGAGGCGGACGTCGATGGGGATGTTGCCGAGGACCGGGACCGTCGTACCGGTCGTACGCGTCAGACCGTCCGCCACGACCTGGCCGCCGCCCGTGCCGAAGACGTCGACCATCCCGTCGCAGTGCGGGCAGGGGAGGCCGGACATGTTCTCGACGACGCCGACGATCTTCTGGTGGGTCTGGACGGCGATGGAGCCGGCGCGCTCCGCCACCTCGGCCGCCGCCATCTGAGGCGTCGTCACGACGAGGATCTCGGCGTTCGGGACCAGCTGGGCCACGGAGATGGCGATGTCGCCCGTACCCGGGGGCAGATCGAGCAGAAGGACATCCAGGTCGCCCCAGTACACGTCCGCCAGGAACTGCTGGAGGGCGCGGTGGAGCATCGGGCCGCGCCAGACGACGGGGTCGTTGCCGGGGGTGAACATGCCGATCGAGATGACCTTCACGCCGTTCGCGGACGGCGGCATGATCATGTTCTCGACCTGGGTGGGACGGCCGTCGGCGCCGAGCATGCGTGGCACGGAGTGGCCGTAGATGTCGGCGTCCACGACACCGACCTTCAGACCGTCGGCCGCCATCGCCGCCGCCAGGTTCACCGTCACCGAGGACTTGCCGACGCCGCCCTTGCCCGAGGCGACGGCGTACACGCGCGTGAGGGAGCCCGGTTTCGCGAACGGGACCTCGCGCTCGGCCTGGCCGCCCCGCAGGGCGGAGGCCAGCTCGCGGCGCTGCTCGTCGCTCATGACGTCGAGCTCGACGTCGACGCGGGTGACGCCCTCGACCCGCGAGACCGCCTCCGTCACGCGCTGCGTGATCGTGTCGCGCATGGGGCAGCCGGAGACCGTCAGGTACACGGCGACCGCGACCGCTCCGTCCGCATCGATCTCCACCGATTTGACCATCCCGAGGTCGGTGATGGGCCGGTTGATCTCGGGGTCGTTCACCGTCGCCAGTGCTTCACGCACCGCGTCTTCCATAGCCATAAGGACGATGGTACGGCGACCGGCGGGGGCGTCGGAAAGCCCGTCAGCGGTCGCCTTCATCACGCCCGCGGGGGTGCTCCACCGGGAATACGACCCGTCCGTCCCCGTTCCGCTCGTGCAGCCCCCTGGTCAGGTCCTGGAGTTCGGAACGCAGCCAGTCACGCGTGGCGACCTCGCCCAGACCGATGCGCAGCGCCGCGATCTCCCGGGTCAGGTACTCGGTGTCGGCGATCGAGCGTTCGTTCTGCTTGCGGTCCTGTTCGAGTTCGACCCGGGCGCGGTCGTCCTGCCGGTTCTGCGCCAGCAGGATCAGTGGGGCGGCGTAGGAGGCCTGCAGGGACAGCACCAGCGTCAGGAAGATGAACGGGTACTCGTCGAAGCGCAGGTGGCTCGGCGCGGAGATGTTCCACAGCACCCACACGATGATCACGACCGTCATCCAGACGAGGAACCGCCCGGTGCCGATGAAGCGTGCGATCCGTTCCGAGAAGCGTCCGAAGGCCTCCGGGTCCCACTCGGGCAGGAACCTGGCCCGGCGCGGCAGGGGCAGGTCCAGGCGCGTACGTGGGCGCGCGGTGACCCCGGTGGGCATGCGCTCCCGTACGGGCGCACCGGAGGAAGGCGTGCGCTCGCGCATGGGCGCGCCCGCGTGATCCCGCTCGCGCCCCCCGAGCCCTCCGATCCGCCCGTCACGACCGTCTCGTCCCCGGCGCCCGTCTCGTCCTCCGCGCCCGTCGCGCTCAGGAACCATGGGCGGCCCCCTCGACGTCCCCGCCGTCCTCGTCCAGGTAAAACTCCGTCTCCCGCCAGTCCTCGGGCAGCATGTGGTCCAGTACGTCGTCCACGGTCACCGCACCCAGCAGCGAGCCGCTCTCGTCGACCACGGGCGCCGCGACCATGTCGTACGTCGCGAAGAACCCGGCGACCTCCGGCAGCGGGGCCTCCGGATCGAGCGGCTGGAGGTCGTTGTCGAGGATCGAGCTGACCAGGGAGTACGGCGGGTCCCGCAGCAGCCGCTGGAAGTGGACCGTGCCGAGGTACTTGCCGGTCGGGGTCTCGTCCGGCGGCCGGCACACATACACCTGGGCGGCGAGCGCGGGGGAGAGGTCGGGCTCGCGGACCCGGGCGAGCGCGTCGGCGACGGTGGAGTCCGGGCGCAGCACGATCGGCTCGGTGGTCATCAGACCGCCGGCGGTCTTCTCCTCGTACGCCAGGAGCCGGCGTACGTCCGCCGCCTCCTCCGGCCGCATCAGCGTCAGCAGCCGCTCCTGCTCCTCCTCCGGCAGCTCGGCGAGCAGGTCGGCGGCGTCGTCCGGGTCCATGGCCTCCAGGACGTCGGCGGCCCGCTCCTCCTTGAGCTTGCCGAGGATCTCGATCTGGTCGTCCTCCGGAAGCTCCTCCAGGACGTCGGCGAGGCGATCGTCGTCGAGGGCGGCGGCGACCTCGGCCCGGCGCTTGGCGGAGAGGTGGTGCAGGACGTTGGCGAGGTCGGCCGGGCGGAGCTGCTCGAAGGTGGCGAGGAGGCTCTCCGCGCCCTGCCCGTGCTCCTCCAGCGAGAACCCGGTCACCGCCGACCACTCCACGGTCAGCGTCTCGCCCCGGTGCCGCCGGAACGCCCCGCCCTTCCCCTTCCGTACGAACACCCGGTCGATCTCCCAGTCGCGGCGGGCCGGCAGCTGCTGCACCGAGATGTCGAGGACCGTCACCTCCTCACCCGTCTCCACGAGCTGTACGCGACGGTCCAGCAGTTCCCCGATGACGAGCCGCTCGGTGGGCCGCTGCTCGAAGCGGCGCACGTTCAGGACGCCGGTGGTGATGACCTGGCCGGACTCCACTCCCGTGACCCGGGTCATCGGCAGGAAGATCCGGCGCCGCGTGGACAGCTCGACGACCAGGCCGAGCAGCCGCGGCGGCTTCCGCCCGACCCGCAGGATGGCCACGAGGTCACGGACCCGGCCCACCTGGTCGCCGTTCGGGTCGAAGACGGCGACTCCGGAGAGGTGCGAGACGAAGATCCGGGTCGCCACGGGCGCCATGAGCCACCCCTTCCTCTTGTGTGAGCCTTGTGTCCTCTATGTGGAGTGAGCCTTTCGCGATAATCACGCGAGTCATACGGAGTCATACGGGATTGTCCGCGGAGGAGGGCTTCAGGCTAGCCCGTCCCGATCGGATATGCCCTGGTGAGCGGTGCGGACGGACTGCCTCCGTGGCGCGGCGGGAGCCCCGGTACTCTGCGGTACGCCTGGACTCCCCACGAAGAGGTGTGTCGTCTGTGACTCTCATTCCCCGTACCCGAAGGGCCGCACTGGTGAGCGCCGTCTGCGCCCTCGTGGCGAGCGGGCTGGGGCTCACCGGGTGCAGCGAGGATCCGAACGAGGGCACCAACGGCGTCGGCAAGCTGCAACCGGCACAGATCCAGAGCAAGACCAAGGCGGCCGCCACCGCGGCGGGCGCGGTCCGGCTCTCCGGGGCCGTGGTGAGCAACGGCAAGACGTACAAGCTGGACATGCGCCTGAAGGAGGGCGGCGGCACGGGCTCGGTGACCGCGGAGGGCTCGACCTTCCGGCTGCTGAAGGTCGGCGAGCACCTCTTCCTCAAGGCCGACGCCGACTTCTGGGCCCCCGAGGAGGAGGGCAAGGGCGGCGACGACGACGCCGAGGCGGCCGCCGCGGACAAGCTGGACGGCATGTACGTGAAGGTGCCGACCGGCGACCCCGCCTACAAGCGCTTCAGCGGCTTCACCGACAAGGACGTCCTCCTCGACGGGCTGCTCACCCTCCACGGCGCCCTGTCCACCGACGGCTACCATGATCAGTCCGGCACCCGCACGATCCGCATCACCGGCGACAAGGGCTCCGGCGGCACCCTCGACGTCGCCCTGGAGGGCACCCCGTACCCCCTCCGCCTGGTCCGCGCGGGCGACGCCGGCACGATCCTCCTCACCGACTGGGGCAAGGACTTCACCCTGAAGGAACCGGACGAGAAGTCGGTGGTGGACTACGGCAAGCAGCTGCCCACGTCGTAGTGGCGGAGCGTTACTTCTAAACCTTCCTAAGCCTTCCTACGCCTTCTTGCGCCGCTTCAGAAGCAGCCTGGGCAACCCCGCCGGAATCGGCCTCCGCGTAGTCGCGGGCGTCGGCACCGGCACCGCCGCCAGGTCGCCGTCGGGCAACGGCGACGTGGTCCCCGTCGGCTCCAGGCGAAGTACCCGGCACTCCCGGCCCCACCGCTCCGGCATGGCCTCACCATCAGGCGCGTTCAACCGCTTGCCCTTGAGCTCGGCCACCGCGGCCTCCCACTCGACAGAGCCCGCGGCCAGCTCCACGACCGTCGCGTCCCAGGTCACCAGCCGCCCGCCCTTGTCCTTGCTGCGCACGGTGACCACGGCGGAACCCCCGTCGACGAGCCCCGGCAACGGCTGCTCCCCCGGCCCGTCGCCGACCAGGCACACCGCACCCTCGTGCCAGACATGCCACAGCGCACGCGACGCCACCCCGTCGCCCCGCACCCAGATGAGCCCGGACTTCTTGGTGGCCTCCTCGACGAGGGCCCGGTCGAGCAGCTGTTCCGTCATGAACAGCAGCCTAGCCGGGCCCCGCAAAACCGCCCCTCGGCTAGAGCCACCCGTTCCGCTTGAGCGTGCGGTGGATGCCGAAGCAGATCGCGACCGTGATGGTCAGGACCATCGGGTACCCGAACTTCCAGCGCAGCTCCGGCATGTAGTCGAAGTTCATGCCGTACACGCCACACACCATCGTCGGTACGGCGATGATGGCCGCCCACGAGGTGATCTTCCGCATGTCCTCGTTCTGGGCGACGGAGGCCTGCGCCAGGTTGGCCTGGAGGATCGAGTTGAGGAGTTCGTCGAAGCCGACGACCTGCTCCTGGACGCGGGCGAGGTGGTCGGCCACGTCACGGAAGTACTTCTGGATGTCGGGGTCGACCAGCCGCATCGGCCGCTCGCTCAGCAGCTGCATGGGCCGCACCAGCGGCAGCACCGCGCGCTTGAACTCCATGACCTCGCGCTTGAGTTGGTAGATCCGGCCGGCGTCCGTACCCCGCGGCGTGCCCTTGCGCCCCGGCGAGAACACCTCGGTCTCCACCTCGTCGATGTCGTCCTGGACGGCGTCCGCGACGGCCACGTACCCGTCGACGACGTGGTCGGCGATGGCGTGCAGCACGGCCGAGGGGCCCTTGGCGAGCAACGCCGGGTCGTCCTGCAGCCGGTGGCGCAGCGCGCGCAGCGAACCCTGACCGCCGTGCCGGACGGTGATGAAGAAGTCCCGCCCGGTGAAGCACATGACCTCGCCGGACTCGACCACCTCGCTGGTGGAGGTGAGTTCGTCGTGCTCGACGTAGTGGATGGTCTTGAAGACGGTGAAGAGGGTGTCGTCGTACCGCTCCAGCTTCGGCCGCTGGTGCGCGTGCACCGCGTCCTCCACGGCCAGCGGGTGCAGCCCGAACTCGGCGGCGATACCGGAGAATTCGGCCTCGGACGGCTCGTGCAGCCCGATCCAGACGAAGCCGCCGTCCCGGCGCACCTGACGGATCGCCTCGTGCGGGGTCAGGCAGCGCTCGGTGGCGACGCGCACGCCGTCGCGGTAGACGGCGCAGTCCACGACGGCCGTCGTCGCCTCCGCCGGGCGCGTGGCGTCGTACGGGCCCCCGTCCTTGCGCAGCGACAGGTGCGAGGTACGGGTCGGGCGGACCGCGGCACGCAGGTTGTTGATCATCGACATGGGCAGACTCCTTCGCAACGAAAGGCCGCCGACGACGGTTGGAACTACCCGGAATGGGGACGTTTTGACTGCGGATGTTTGGCACGTCCACAAAGCGGGGAGCACCGCACCGTCGCGGTGACAGCTTCGCTTGATTCAGATCAGCGATTCAGATCAAGACGGGAAAGAAGTGCTCTTCCGTTGCGCGACGACCGACGGACGGCACGACGCGAGTGAGGGTGGCAGCCAAGCAGAGAGTTGAAGCCAGAGCTACGGAACTCAGTGGGCGGAAGAGCGGGTGGTACTGCACGGTCGACTTCGGTCCATCGCAGCCCCACCTCCTCCGGCCGGTCCCTCGTAAGGGACGTTCCATGCCCCGCTCGGGGTTCCCCGTAGGGGAGTCAGTTCTCGGCCGAGGTCTTGAGAGCGACGCTTCTGCGTGCTGCTCGTGTGTTGACCTGACCGGCGCCCAAGACTAACAGTCGACTGAAGTGTCAAGGTGCCCGTTTGCCGGTTCCTGACGAGTTCTATGCTCGGCTCATGGCTGATGTTCTTCCGTTGGTGGAGGCCCGTTTGCGCACCGCGCTGGGCGAACCGGACGCGCGTGCCGCGGTCACCTTCCTCGGTACGGACCGCATCGAGGTCCTCCGCTTCACCGACGGAGACCTCGTCCGCTACGCCACCCTCGGCATGTCCCTCCAGCCGATGGCCGACCCGACCGCGATGCTCGCCGACCCCGTCAAGGGCCCGCGCGCCGAGCTCGTCCTGTCCGTACGGCACGGGGCGGCCGACACCGACAAGGTGCTCCGCCCGCTCGCCGTGCTCGCCGCGTCACCGCAGGTCGAAGGCGTGGTCGTGGCCCCCGGCGCCTCCCTCGACGTGGGTGAGCCGCTCTGGCCGGGCGCCCTCTTCACCTCCGTCCTCGTCGCCGAGTCCGGCGGCCTCGTCGAGGACCTCGAACTGGACGCCCCCGCCGACCCCGTACGTTTTCTGCCCCTCCTGCCGATGACCGCCAACGAGGCCGCCTGGAAGCGGGTGCATGGCGCCCAGGCCCTCCAGGAGCGCTGGCTCACGCACGGCACGGATCTGCGCGACCCGGTCCGCAAGTCGGTCCCCCTGGACTGACGGGACCGACCGATTCCGACTCCTCTTTCGACTCCCTGGTGTGACGGACGGCACGGCGTACGTGACCGGAGGGCGCCCGGCAGGTGGCCGAAAATCGCCGCTTCCCTTGGACGTGCGGGTAGTTGATTCCGTTGGTTGGCCAAGTGGGCGAGCCGCTGTCCGGGATCCGGTGTCCGTGAGCGGAATGTGACGCGCACACGCCGGACGGGTGATCGTCCTTGACGCGAGGAAGCACGGGGAGGACCGTTGGGCCCTATGAGGGGCGAACCCAGTTGCCCGAAGTGTGGTGGCCGGGTCAGGGCTCCCGGCCTCTTTGCCGACTCCTGGCAGTGCGCTGTGCACGGGACGGTGCACCCGCTGCAGCCCGTGATCCCGCCCAGCGTCGAGGCCCTCAGCGTTGTGGTGCACCGTGCCAAGGTGCCCGTGTGGATGCCGTGGCCGCTGCCTGTGGGCTGGCTGTTCACCGGGGCCGCGTTCGCCGGTGACGACCGCAGCGGGGGCCGCGCCACCGCCGTGGCCTGCTCCGGCCCGGGGCCGCTCGGCGGGATAGGGGAGCTGGTGCTCATCGCCGAGGAACTCGGCGTCGGCCTCGGCGCGCGGTACGCGGGCATCGACGGCCCCGACCCCGGCCCGTATCTGAGCGTCGAGAAACCGCCCCAGGCGAAGGTCCTGGCCGCCGGGCGCCCGACGCCTCTCTGGCATGTCTCCGCCACCCCCGACGACCGTGCGGTGTTCGCCGGGGAGGCGCTCGGACTGTGGCTGTGGGCGGTCGTGTGGCCCGAGCAGACCGGGTTGCTGATGTACGACGAACTGGTGCTGACAGATCTGCGGGACGCGGGGGCGGAGGTGGAGCTGCTGCCTTGCGGGGCGCTGTCACCGCGGATCTTGGAACCGTAGGGCGCGGATCCTTGATTCGCCGGGCGCCTGATAGCTCCGGGTCGGCCCGGGAAAGTCAGGGGCGCGGGGAACTGCGCGAGAAACCCCACGCACTCGCAGTCACCGAACAACCGATTCACCCGAGCTGCTCGCGAACTCTGTAGGGGGCAGTCGGCGGTTTCAGGTGTGACAAATGTGGTTCGGGTACGCGTTATTCTTGAGCGTCCGCTTCTTTTGTGTCCCGTCATGCCTGGAGTCCGCCTCGTGCGCATCGATCTGCACTGTCACTCCACGGCATCCGACGGTACGGACACTCCGGCCGAGCTCGTGCGGAACGCGGCCAAGGCCGGGCTGGACGTCGTCGCGCTGACCGATCACGACACGACGCGCGGGTACGCCGAGGCGATCGCCGCGCTGCCGCAGGGGCTCACGCTGGTCACCGGTGCCGAGCTGTCGTGCCGGCTGGACGGTGTCAGCATGCACATGTTGGCCTACCTGTTCGACCCCGAGGAGCCCGATCTGCTCGCTGAGCGCGAGTTGGTGCGGGACGACCGGGTGCCGCGGGCCCGCGGGATGATAGCCAAGCTGAACGAGCTGGGCGTGCCCGTGACCTGGGAGCAGGTCTCGCGCATCGCCGGTGACGGTTCCGTGGGGCGGCCGCACGTGGCCACCGCCCTTGTCGAACTCGGCGTCGTACCGACCGTGAGCGACGCCTTCACCGAGCAGTGGCTCGCCGACGGCGGCCGTGCCTTCGTCGAGAAGCACGAGACCGACCCCTTCGACGCGATCCGGCTGATCAAGGGCGCGGGCGGCGTCGCCGTCTTCGCGCACCCGGCCGCCGTCAAGCGCGGCAAGACCGTCCCGGAGTCCGCGATCGCCGAACTGGCCGCCGCCGGACTCGACGGCATCGAGGTCGACCACATGGACCACGACCCGGCGACCCGGGCCCGACTGCGCGGCCTGGCGAAGGAGCTGGGGCTGCTCACCACCGGGTCCTCCGACTACCACGGCAGCCGCAAGACCTGCGTGCTCGGCGAGTACACGACCGACCCCGATGTGTACGGGGAGATCACGCGGCGGGCCACCGGAGGGTTTCCCGTCCCGGGGGCGGGCGGGAGCTAGGTCGCCCCTTCGTCTTACGGCACCCGGCGGCTGCTGGCCCTGCCCACCCTCCCCCACTCTCGACTTCGTTCGAGCGGGCGGTGCCCCCATCGCCCTGCGGAACGACTGCCCACAGTAGTTGTGGGTCGCCCTCCTGCTTGTTCTTCACTTCCGCAAGGCACCCCGTGTTCGATCTCGCCGTCTTCGGCTCGCTCTTTCTCACTCTCTTCGTGATCATGGATCCGCCCGGGATCACGCCGATCTTCCTCGGGCTCACCGCCGGTCGTCCCGCGCGGACGCAGAGGCGGATGGCGTTTCAGGCCGTGTGTGTCGCCGGTGGGGTGATCACGGTCTTCGGGCTTCTCGGTCACCAGATCCTGAACTATCTGCATGTGTCCGTGCCCGCGCTGATGATGGCGGGCGGGCTGCTGCTTCTGCTGATCGCGCTCGACCTGCTGACCGGCAAGACGGACGAGCCGAAGCAGACCAAGGACGTGAACGTCGCCCTCGTCCCGCTGGGCATGCCGCTGCTGGCCGGTCCGGGTGCGATCGTGTCGGTGATCCTCGCGGTGCAGAAGGCGGACAGTGTGGCCACCCAGGTGTCCGTGTGGGTCGCGATCCTCGCGATCCATGTCGTGCTGTGGCTGACGATGCGGTACTCGTTGCTGATCATCCGGGTCATCAAGGACGGCGGTGTGGTGCTGGTGACGAGGCTCGCGGGGATGATGCTCTCCGCGATCGCCGTGCAGCAGATCATCAACGGCGTCACCCAGGTGATCCAGGGCAGTTGAGGCCGCGTCGGCCACCCGCGCACACGCAGAGCCCCGTACGGCACCGATGCCGTACGGGGCTCTGAAGTGTGAACGGACCGCGTACTACGAGGCGGTCACGTCAGCCGGGCGGATCCAGATGCGCTGCCCGATGGCGGCGGCCTGTTGCACGATCCGGTTGACGGAGGCGGCGTCCACGACGGTGCTGTCCACGGGCGTGCCGTCGACATCGTCGAGTCGCAGGATTTCGAAGCGCAAGGGCTTCTCCCTTCGTCTGGTCATCCTCCTGAGGAGAACTACTGGTGGTGGTACGCGGGTCGTCGGTGCCCGGGTTCCATGAGGATTCAACGGTATGCATGTTACAAACATTCCCTACGCTAAGGAAAATTTTCGAGAAGCTAATTACTGTCCGGTAAGCGATGGTCGGAGTGCGTCTACCAGGAAGCTGGAAGACTGATTGGGACCGGTTGTGTTCGCAGCGTGACCGCCGGGACAATGGATGCATATGAACGACGACCTCGCGGCGCTCGGCGCCCGCATCGACCGTACGAACGAGCTGCTGCAGCGCATGCTCGCCGAGGTGGCGAAGACGCCCTCGACGCATGCGATCTTCGTCGACGCCGGGTATCTGTACGCGGCCGTGGGGCGGCTCGTCGCCGGGACGGAGGACCGGCGGTCCTTCGACCTCGATGCGGAAGGTCTCATCGAAGCGCTGATCGACAGGGCGCGCACGATCTTCGCGGACAGCCGGCTGCTGCGGGTCTACTGGTACGACGGGGCGCGGCGCCGCATCCACACGGCGGAGCAGCAGTCCATCGCGGAACTGCCGGACGTGAAGGTGCGGCTCGGCAACCTCAACGCGAACAACCAGCAGAAGGGCGTCGACTCCCTGATCCGCACCGACCTGGAGTCACTGGCCCGGCACCGCGCCATCAGCGACGCGGCGCTCCTCGGCGGCGACGAGGACCTGGTCTCGGCGGTCGAGGCCGCGCAGGGCTACGGGGCACGGGTCCATCTGTGGGGCATCGAGGCGCCGGAGGGCCGCAACCAGGCCGAGCCGCTGCTCTGGGAGGTCGACAGCCAGCGGACGTTCGACCTCGACTTCTTCAAGCCGTATGTGTCACGGCGGACCGCCGCGACCTATGAGGCCGCCGCGAGCGTCCGCCCCACCCGGGAGGACGTCCGTTTCGTCGGCGCACAGATCGCCGCGAAGTGGCTGGCCTCCCGGGGCCGGGAGACGCTCCAGGAACTCCTCCACGGCCACCCGTACCTGCCCGGCTCGGTCGACCAGGATCTGCTCGTCGAGGCGGAGGGGCTGCTCCAGTACTCGCTGCGGGGACAGGCGGACCTGCGACGGGCCCTGCGGGACGGTTTCTGGGAGCACTTGCGCGCCCAGTACTGAGCGGGCACCAGAAGGCTCAGCCGCTGATCTGGTCCAAGAAGCCGATGAGGGCGTCGGCCGTCGCCTTCGGCTGGTCGGTGTTGGGGGAGTGCTCGGCGCCGGGGATGACGGTGCGGTGGGCGCTCAGCCGTACGGCCATGTCGTCGAGGACCGTGATCGGCCAAGTGTCGTCGCGCTCACCGGACAGGACGTGCTTGGGCAGGTCGACGGCGGCGAGTTCGGCGACGCGGTCGGGCTCCGCGCAGAGCTGACGGCCCGTGGCGATCAGCTGGGCGGGACTGTTGCCGAGCCAGCGGCGGCGCAGGTCGGCGCGGTCGTCCAGCCCCTCGCCGAGGGCGCCCGTGTCGGTCTCCTCCGGCGGCTCCATCGCCTGGATCGCGTCCCACACCTGCTCCATGCCCATCACGGCCAGGGCGTCCCGCAAGAGCTTCACGCGTTGCTGCTGGGAGGCCGAGATCTGGGCCGGCCCCGACGCCATCAGCGTGAGCGAGGCGAAGGGGGCCGCGTCCAGCAGTACGGCGGCGCGGGAGATCTGACCGCCGAGGGAGTGTCCGACGAGATGGACGGGCTCGCCGTCGCCCACGACCCGTGCCTGCGCGAGCAGATCCTGTGCCAACTCCGCCTGTGCGTACGGAGTTTCGTCGTTCTTGGGCCCCTCGCTCTCGTACTGCCCCCGCCCGTCCACGGCCACCGTGCGGTACCCCGCCTCCGCCAGCGGCTCATGAAGAGCGATGAAGTCCTCCTTGCTACCGGTGAACCCCGGCACCATCAGCACGGACCCCTTCACCGCCACACCCGCCTCGATCACGGCGAACTCTCCGCGAGCGGTACGAAGACGGTGGGCGCGGGCGCCGGGGGGCGGGGTGAACGTGGGAGGACGACTCATGGGGGGAGGGTAACGGGCGGTGGGGTCCGGCGGGCGGGCTGGTGACCAGTTCTACACTCCGGCCCACTGCGTGTTTTTAAGGGGCGCGGGGAACTGCGCGATCAGTCAAACACGACCGTCACGGACAAACGCACCGCAGCCACCCTTCATCCCCCAGCGGGGGCCTGGGGGCGGCAGCCCCCAGAAAAGGGCGGGGTTGAAGGGGCAGCCGCCCCTGAGGATGGGACGGGTAGGGGCGGCGGGGGCGAAGAACACCACGCGGAACACCAAAGGCCCGGCCCCCGGAAAGGGGACCGGGCCTACGCCTGGTTGAGGGCCGGGTCAGCCCTCCGTCGGCTCCACGGCAGCCGCAGCCTTACGAGTCCGCCGACGAGGCGCCGGCGCCTCACCCGACTCCTCGGCGGCAACCGCGGCCGCAGCCTTACGCGTCCGCCGCGGCTTCGTGGCCTGCTCCTCGGTCGGCTGGGTCGGCACCGTGGCCTCCGTCGCGGGCACGGCCTTGCGCGTGCGACGCCGCGGCTTCGGCGCCTCGGCGACGGCGGCCTCGGCAGCGCCCTCCGCCACCTCGACCACAGCCTCTGCGGCCTCCGCGACCTTCCGCGTACGACGGCGCGGCTTGGCGGGAGCCTCGGCCGTGGCCGACTCGGCGGTCACGGCCTCCGGGGCCTCCACCACGGCCTCGACGGCCTTCCGTGTACGACGGCGCTTCGGCGCGGCAACCTCGGCGGCGGCCTCCTCGGCGACGGTCTCGACGGGCGCCGCCTCGACGGTCACCGCGGCCTTACGGGTCCGGCGGCGCGGCTTGGCGGGCTCGGTGTCGGTCGCGCCCTCGGCCGTGTCGAGCGCGGCTTCCACGGTCTCGACAGCAGCCACTACGGGCTCCGCGGCCGCCGACTTACGGGTCCGGCGGCGACGCGGCTTGGCCGCCTCCTCGACGGCCTCGACGGCCTGGACCGCTTCCACAGCCTGGGCATCGGCCTCCGCGGGAGTGCCCTCGGCCGTCTCCACCGAGCTCTCCGCGGCGGGCGTCGCTTTACTACGGGTGCGGCGACGGCGCGGCCCGGGGGTCTCCTCGGCGGCCTTGTCGGACGTGCCCTCGACCGTCTCCAGCACGGCCTCGGCCGCGCTCACGGCCTCCGCGGCGGGAGCCGCACCGGCACGGGTACGGCGACGGCGGCGCGGCGTACGGGGCTCGGACTCGGCGGAGTCGGCGCCCGGAGCCTGTGTGGACGGCGCGGACTCGGTGACCGCGGCGGCCTCCGGGGACACCCCGTCGACGGTCGCACCACCACGGGTACGGCGGCGGCGCGGCGTATGCGCCGGACGCTCGGGCTCGGCGGACGACGAGCCCGAGGAACGGCCACCACGACCGCGCGGCCCACGGCCGCCCGGCTCGCCGAGATCCTCCAGCTCCTCGGCCTCCAGCCCGGCCCGGGTGCGCTCGGAGCGCGGCAGAACACCCTTCGTACCCGCGGGGATGCTCAGTTCCTCGAAGAGGTGCGGGGAGGTGGAGTACGTCTCCGGCGGGTCGTTGAAGCCGAGGTCCAGCGCCTTGTTGATGAGCTGCCAGCGCGGGATGTCGTCCCAGTCGACGAGCGTGATCGCGATGCCCTTGGCACCGGCGCGGCCCGTACGGCCGATGCGGTGCAGGTACGTCTTCTCGTCCTCGGGGGACTGGTAGTTGATGACGTGGGTGACACCCTCGACGTCGATGCCGCGGGCGGCGACGTCGGTGCAGACGAGGACGTCCACCTTGCCGTTGCGGAAGGCGCGCAGGGCCTGTTCACGGGCGCCCTGGCCGAGGTCGCCGTGGACCGCGCCGGAGGCGAAGCCCCGCTGCTTGAGCTGGTCGGCGAGATCGGCCGCCGTGCGCTTCGTACGGCAGAAGACCATGGCCAGTCCCCGGCCGTCGGCCTGCAGTATGCGCGCGACCATCTCGGGCTTGTCCATGTTGTGCGCGCGGTAGATGTGCTGCGAGGTGTTCGCGACCGTCGCGCCCTCGTCGTCCGGCGCCGTGGCACGGATGTGGGTCGGCTGCGACATGTAACGGCGGGCCAGACCGATGACCGCGCCCGGCATGGTCGCCGAGAACAGCATCGTCTGACGCCTGGCCGGAAGCATGTTGATGATCTTCTCGACGTCGGGCAGGAAGCCCAGGTCGAGCATCTCGTCGGCCTCGTCGAGGACCAGGCACTTGACGTGCTTCAGGTTGAGCTTCTTCTGGCCGGCGAGGTCGAGGAGCCGTCCGGGGGTGCCGATGATGACGTCGACGCCCTTCTTCAGGGCCTCGACCTGCGGCTCGTAGGCGCGGCCGCCGTAGATCGCGGTGACGCGGACGTTGCGCACCTTGCCCGCGGTCAGCAGGTCGTTGGTGACCTGCGTGCACAGCTCGCGCGTGGGGACGACGACGAGCGCCTGCGGGGAGTCGACGAGGTCCTCGGGCTTGGCGCGGCCGGCCTCGACGTCGGCGGGGACGACGACGCGCTCGAGGAGCGGGAGGCCGAAGCCGAGCGTCTTGCCGGTGCCGGTCTTGGCCTGGCCGATGACGTCGGTGCCGGAGAGGGCGACCGGGAGCGTCATCTCCTGGATGGGGAAGGGGGTGATGATGCCGACGGCCTCCAGGGCCTCGGCCGTCTCGGGAAAGATTCCGAGATCTCGAAAAGTCGTAGTCAGGGTGCTGCCTCTTCTGTGTACGCGGTGTGGCGCGAGCGCGGGGGTCGGGTCGTCTGACCGTGCCGAGGGGACGTCGGCCGCCCTCACGGGCGGGCCGTGTGGCACGGGACCACTGCCGACGCTCTAGCGCTCATACCGCTGAGGGGTTCCCTCCGGACGCCGTGCGCGGAATGCCGTACGGAACAAGGAGGGCTGTCGGGTCGGAGCCGATCGGGCCACCGACCGGGCATCCTCATGCGTGCGGCCTGTCGAGAGACGGTCGAGATACCCGAGATGTCGCAGGTACGTCGACGTACTCAGCAGGCGCATTACCACCATACCCCGGAATCGCGCACATGCGATGGCCGATTTGGTCACGTAGTCGTTGTCACACTGATTGACCGGGCCCTTCCGCCCTACGGCGAGCGGGCTATTGTGCGCTTCATGACGACGTCTGACAAGCCTGAGCCTGAGAACTCCGCCGCCACCGCTGACACGGCAGACGCGGCCGACACCGCCGCCGAGGTCACCGGGATCGCCGCCCAGGACTGGGACCGGGCCTCCGCCGACCCGCAGTACCGCGCCGCCGTGGTCGATCTGCTCGGAGCGCTGGCGTACGGGGAACTCGCGGCGTTCGAACGGCTCGCGGAGGACGCGAAGCTGGCGCCGACGCTCGTCGACAAGGCCGAGCTGGCGAAGATGGCGGCCGCCGAGTTCCACCACTTCGAGAGGTTGCGGGACCGGCTCACGGAGATCGGGGAGGAGCCGACGCGGGCCATGGAGCCGTTCGTCGGCGCGCTCGACGGCTTCCACAAGCAGACGGCGCCGTCGGACTGGCTGGAGGGGCTCGTCAAGGCGTACGTCGGCGACTCGATCGCCAGTGACTTCTACCGGGAGGTCGCGGCCCATCTCGACGCCGACACGCGCGGGCTGGTGCTCGCCGTGCTCGACGACACCGGGCACGCCGGGTTCGCCGTGGAGAAGGTGCGGGCCGCGATCGACGAGGACCCGCGCGTGGGCGGGCGGTTGGCGCTGTGGGCGCGGCGGTTGATGGGGGAGGCGCTGTCGCAGTCGCAGCGGGTGGTCGCCGACCGGGATGCCTTGTCCACCATGCTGGTGGGCGGGGTTGCCGATGGGTTCGATCTGGCCGAGGTGGGGCGGATGTTCTCGCGGATCACTGAGGCGCACACGAAGCGGATGGCTGCGCTGGGCCTCGCGGCCTGAACGGGGGCGCCTGGTCGCCGTTGGGGTCTGTGTTGGCTGGCGGCTGCGGGTCGTTGGTGGCTGGTCGCGCAGTTCCCCGCGCCCCTTAGGGGCTTCGCCCCTTGCAAGGCGCCGCTTCCTTCTACGGCGCCCGATCCCTCCTACGCCGTTGCCGAGCTGCTGCGTCGAAAGCGTTCCGTTGGCCTCAGGAGCAGGGAGAGTGAGGCTGCCGCGACGATCAGGGCGCCGGTGAGGATGAGCAGGTAGGTGGCGGAGCCCAGAGCGGTGTGGGTGAGGAAGGCGCCGAAGAGGGCGCCGGCCACGCCGGTCGGCAGGACGAGGGTGCGGGACGGCAGGCGGTGCGGCAGTCGGTAGGCTGCGGCGCAGGCCAGGGCGAGGCCAAGGATCGCGGATCCGAGTGCTTCCAAGAACATGATCGGTTTCCCTCCCGCACGGCCATGGCCTGGGCAAATCGGTCGTAGCCGGTCCTACCCGCGAGTCAACCAACGCAATCCTCCTCCGAGGAGGAGTTGTGCGCCACCTGTGTGCGTCGGGCCCAAGGGATTCAGGGATTTCAAGGGATTTCATGGGGCGGCGACGCGGGACGGGTACATGGCGAGGGGCCCGGTGGTTCACACCACCGGGCCCCTCCCTTGGGCCTGTTGGGCTGTGCCCGTTGAACTACAGCTGAACTACAGCGCGCTGAAACCCACCTTGCGGACCGCCGACTCGCCGATGTCGACGTACGCGAGACGGTCGGCCGGGACCAGGACCTTGCGGCCGTGTTCGTCCGTGAGGCTCAGCAGCGCCGACTTGCCGGCCAGCGCCTCGGCAACGGCACGCTCGACCTCCTCGGCACTCTGACCGCTCTCCAGAACGATCTCGCGGGGCGCGTGCTGCACGCCGATCTTGACCTCCACGGCTATGTCCCTCCGACGGTCAGTGAAGTGCGCGGGCGTCCGCGCCGTACCCAGCACACATTAGCCCGGTGAGGGGACGTCCACGCTCCGCTCAAGAACGCCAACAGCGAACAGAGGGTGGGAACAAAACCCCGGACCGGGCCGTGGTGCGGTCAGTGGTGGTCGGTCCCGTGCAGCGGGAAGCCGGCGATGCCGCGCCAGGCCAGCGAGGCCAGCAGCTGCACCGCCTGCTCGCGCGGGACGCTGCGGTCGCTGTGCAGCCAGGAGCGGGCCACGACCTGGGCGAGGCCGCCCAGACCCGAGGCGAGGAGCATGGCCTCCGAGCGCGACAGGCCGGTGTCCTCGGCGATGACGTCGCGGATCGCCTCGGCGCACTCGGTGGTGACCTTGTCGACGCGCTCGCGCACGGCGGGCTCGTTCGTCAGGTCCGACTCGAAGACCAGCCGGAAGGCGCCGCCCTCGTCCTCGACGTACGCGAAGTACGCGTCCATCGTGGCCCGTACGCGCTGCTTGTTGTCGGTCGTCGACGCGAGCGCGCCGCGTACGGCCTGGATGAGGGACTCGCAGTGCTGGTCCAGCAGGGCCAGGTAGAGATCGAGCTTGCCCGGGAAGTGCTGGTAGAGAACCGGTTTGCTGACGCCCGCGCGCTCGGCGATGTCGTCCATCGCGGCCGAGTGATACCCCTGGGCCACGAAGACTTCCTGGGCGGCGCCCAGCAACTGGTTCCGTCGGGCTCGGCGCGGAAGGCGAGTGCCCCGCGGGCGTGCCGCCTCTGTCTGCTCGATGGCTGTCACGCCGCCTCCCAAAATCGTCCACTTGCGGTGTGCGCCGCGCCGCCATCGTACTTTTCGGTAACCCTGGTGTGCGCGGTGCGAGCGCAGAATTTCACGGACCGGACGGCGGGGACACTGCCCCGGATCACACCGAACAGGGGCAGGCCGGGCAGAAGAACGCCCTTTCCGGTCACCGATCGCCAAATTTCACGTTACTGGCGGTCCCCCTGCTAGGGCCTGTTCTGAGTTGAGATCACGGGAGGGCTGGCAGGCTGCGTAGCCAGAGGATGGAGCCGC
>NZ_VTHJ01000023.1 GCF_008386495.1 Streptomyces tailanensis
GGCCGCCTCACCGCAGGCCAACTCTAGCCACACCAAGCCCAGTTACACCGCTCGCTTTACAGACCCGCTGGCGTCCCATCAACACCTCCGAGATCGAGGTGTTGCGACGACCGGTTGAATCCGCCCTGCGACCCGGCGTCCGAGTGATGGATCAACTCGCCTGGCTGGACGGAATGTTGGTCCCGGTCGCGTTGCCAGACGGCCATCTCGAGAGCGTCCAGGACGAAGACGGTCTCCTTCACCGTGGCCGCCGACCAGCCGACGATCCTGCGGGAGAAGGTGTCCACGACGAACGCGACGTAGACGGTGGCGGACCACGTCTTCACATGGGTGAAGTCCGCCACCCAGCACCGGTTCGGAGCATCGGCGATGAAGTCGCGGTCGACCAGGTCACAGGCTCGCTCAGCCTGCCCGCCGGGGATCGTGGTGATGACGCGCTTGCCGCGGACGGCGCCGGTGATGCCGAGCTCGCGCATGAGGCGCTCGACGGTGCAGCGGGCCACGGCATGTCCCTGCCGGTTCAGCTCGCGCCAGATCTTCCGGGCCCCGTAGACGCGGTAGTTGGACGCGTAGATTTCCTGGATCCGCTCCTTGAGTTCCTCATCGCGCACGGAACGGGCGGAGGGAGTTTCGAGGCGTTTCTTGTGGGCGTAGTACGTGGAAGGGGCGATCTTGCAGTCGTGCTCGGTGAGCGTCCTGCAGATCGGCTCGACGCCGCCGAAGCGGTCCCGGTGCTCGTCGATGAACGCTACGAGCGTGTGTGTGGCCGGTCGAGCTCGGCCGCGAAGAAACTCGCCGCGGCCTTCAGGATCTCGTTGGCCCGCTTGAGTTCGGCGTTCTCCTTCTTCAACGCCTTGATCTGGGCGGACTCCTGCGTCGTCGTCCCCGGACGCGTCCCGGCGTCGATCTCGTGCTGCTTCACCCAGTTCCGCAGCGTCTCGCGGGAGCCGATGTCCAGCTTCTCCGCAACCGCCTGCAGGGCGGCCGTCTCGGTGGGGTAGTCGTCGCGCACCTCGGCGACCATGCGCACCGCACGACGGCGGAGCTCAAGCGGGTAACGGGAAGGTCGTGCCATGACTCGATCCTGAACGGAAAATTCACGTTCTTTGGGGCAGGCGGGAGTGTCCGGACGGCGTCGGCCGGACGGAGAGGGTGGGCTGCTGGGAGAGCTGGTGGTTAGCCCGCAGGGGCGAGGGTGACGTGGTGTCCCAGTGCGGTCAGTTGGCGGACCAGGTCTCGGGTTCGGCGGGCCGGGTCGATCAGACGCTGGTGGTGGTCGGGACCGAGGTCGTTGTACTCGGTGTCAGGGTCGTTGATGAGGTGCCAGACGATGACCAGGATCGAGCGGGCGACGGCGACCAGGGCTTTCTTGTGGCCGCGGCGCTTGACGATTCTTCGGTAGCGAGCGCCCAGGAAGGTATTGGTACGGGAGGCGGCCATGGCCGCCTCGCCGAGGGCGCCCTTGAGCCAGGGGTTGCCTTTCCCGGTGCGGCCGGGGGCCTGCTTGGTGCCGGACTGGACGGTGCGTGGACACAGTTTCGCCCAGGATGCCAGGCGATCCGAGGTCGGGAAGATCCGCATATCCGGGCCCAGTTCGGCGAGCAGGATCTGTGCGGTGGTCGGGCCGACCCCGGGTATGGCATCCAGCCGCTGCACCAGACCCGGTCCCTGCCGGTCCCTGCCACCGTCGGGGCCTGGCAGGTCCTCGATCGCGGTGGTGATTCGGGCGGACAGCTTGTCGATCTGGGCGGTCAGGTGGTCGATGCTGTCCAGCAGGGTGCGGCACAGGAAGGCGTGGTGCTCTTCGAACTGGCCGGTCAGTGCCAGAGCGAGGGCGTCCTTCTTCGTGGTCATCCGGCCCTTGGCCAGCTGGGCCAGCGTCCGTGGGTCGCGCTCTCCGGCGATCATCGCTTCCATCATGGCCCGTCCCGAGACGCCGAAGATATCGGTAGCCACGGTGGATAGCTTGACCTGAGCATCCTCCAGGAGCTTCTCGACGCGTTGCTTGTGCCGGCTCCGCTCCTCCATCAGTACGGTGCGGGTGCGGGTCAGGTCCCGCAGCTGCCGAACGGGTTTCGGCGGGACGAACGAGGGCCGCAGCATGCCGCGTTCGGCGAGTTTGGCGAGCCAGACCGCGTCCAGCTTGTCGGTCTTGGGCCGGCCGGGCACGTTCTTCACGTCTCGGGCATTGACGAGCCAGCACTCCAGGCCCCGGGCCTCCAAGAGGAAGAAGAACACCTTCCAGTACGAGCCGGTTGCCTCCATCACCACCCGTGTGACGCCCTGGCACAGCAGCCGATCACCCAGTTCGAGAACCGCGTTCGTGGTCGCGGCGACATTCCAGACCTCCTGGACGCGGCGGCCTTCCCGGCTCCGGTGCGGCAAACGCATGCACACCATCCCCGACGCCTTCGCCACATCGATCGCGGCGATCCGCTCCACCCGTCCCTCGGCCGCACCGATCTCTTCCGGTTCCACATCCACCCCTTCGCAGCGAGCCCGGCAGACGGCAGCCGCCCGGGAGCGGGAGGGGAATGCGGGAGTCTGAACGGCGTGCTCGACGGCAACAGTGCACGGCCCCTCAGGCCAGCTCCGGCATCAGACTTTCACGCGGGCTCACAGGCCCAAGTATCGGCCGACGTCGACGGACGGCTGCCGCACCCAATTTTCACGCCCCCGCCGATCCTGCTGGCCAAATGTCGTGTCCTGGGGTTTGGGGATGCTGTTGGCACCGTGGTGGTCGGTTTTGTCGTCCCTGGCCACCAGGGGTGGGGTTATGTCGTTGCGGCCGGAAGAGTGGCCCGAGGTTCCCAAGACGACTGCGAAGGTCGCGCGGGCAGCGGCGGGACGCGGGGCACCGCCGTTGGCGATGCGGGTGCGGGACGAGTTGGGCGGGCTCTTCGCGGATGCGGAGTTCGCCGAGGCGTTCGGACGCCGGGGCCGGCGGGGAGGGTCGCCGGGACGTCTGGCGATGGTGACCGTGCTGCAGATGGCGGAGAACCTGACCGACCGCGCCGCCGTTCAGCGAGTCAGGTTCGATCTGTCGTGGAAGTACTGCCTGGGCCTGGAGCTGGAGGACGTCGGCTTCGACGCCTCGGTGCTCTCGGAGTTCCGCACCCGGGTGGCCGGCCACGGCCTGGAGGAACGGGTGCTGGATCTGCTGCTGGCGGCGCTGAAAGAGAAGGGCCTGGTCAAGGCCGGAGGCAGGCAGCGCACTGACTCCACTCATGTGCTGGCGGCGGTGCGGGAGCTGAACCGGCTGGAGCTGGCCGGGGAGACCGTGCGGGCCGCGCTGGAGGCCCTGTCCGCCGCGGCCCCGCACTGGGTGGCACAGGTGCTGGAGGTCGGCGAGTGGAACCGGCGTTACGGGCGGCGGATCGACGCGTACTGGCGTCCGCCCGGCTCCCAGGCCCAGCGCGACCAGCTCGCTGTGGACTACGGCCGTGACGCGGTGGCTCTGCTGCGGGCGGTCTACCACCCGGACGCGCCGGTCTGGCTGCGGGAGCTGCCCGCGGTCCAGGTGCTGCGGCAGATCACCGTGCAGAACTACCGGATCACCACCGACAGCCATGGGCGGGAGGTGGTCAAGCAGCGGGAGGCGGACAAGGACGGTCTCCCGCCCGGCAGAATCCGCCTGACCTCGCCCTATGACCTCGATGCCCGCTACGGCACCAAGGAAGATCTGCACTGGACCGGGTACAAGCTGCACATCAGCGAGGTCTGCCAGCCGCCCCGGCCTGACGACGAGGCTCCGCGGCCCGGTCGGCGGGCACGTCCTCCCATCCCGAACGTGATCACGCATGTCGCGACCACGGAGGCGACCGTGCCCGACGTGAAACTCGTCGAGCCCGTCCATCAGGCCCTCGCCGGCCGGGACCTGCTGCCCGCCGAGCACTATCTGGACTCGGGCTACGCGAGTGCCGAACTCATTGTCGGTGCCCGAGCCGCCTTCGGTATCGCCCTCATCACACCACTGCTGACGGGAACGTCCCGCCAGTACCGGGAGAACGCCGGCTACCAGCGCGAAGCCTTCGCCATCGACTGGGACGCACGCCAGGCCACCTGCCCCCAGGGCGCCACCAGCCGGTTCTGGAGCCCGGCCAAACAGAAGGGCCGCGACGTGATCGTGGTCCGCTTCGACCAGGCCGACTGCGGCCCCTGCCCCTTCAGAGCAGCATGCACCAACGCCACCCGCTGGGGCCGCCAACTCACCCTGCGGCCACGGCCGCTGCACGAACTCATCCACGCCAACCACACCGCCCAGGAGGATCGGGAGTGGCAGGCGAAGTACGCCCTGCGGGCCGGCGTCGAGGGCACGATCCGCCAGGCCATAGCGGTCACCGGCAGCCGTCGCGCCCGCTATCGGGGCCTCGCGAAGACCCACCTCGAACACGTCTATTCCGCCGTCGCCCTCAACCTGATCCGCCTCGACGCCTGGTGGAGCGGCCAGCCCCTCGACCACACCCGCACCAGCCACCTCGCGCGCCTCGACCCCACCCTTGCGGCATGACCTCACATCTGGCCAGCAGGATCCGCAAGGCGTCACCGCAGGGATATGGGGACTTTCACGAAATCGAGTCTCCATTCGAACCGGGGCGGTTCACTCGGCATGGTGCTGACGTGGGCCGAAGCCACCCAGGCCGATCACCTCCTGTGCCCGCGCCTGACCACCTACTGCGACGCGGTCAGGCAGCCAAGGACCCCAAGGACACTGACAGAGGAGCTCTCCCAGTTCTTCACGACCGGCAACCAGCGGGGAGGCCGCCTCGTGATCCGGCACCGGATCGCACGCTACGCCGTACGACTCGGTGCCGCGTGCGACTCTGCCAGCCTCGCCCTCCCGTAGAGCTCGGGCATCGTCAAGGGCCACGTCAACCGCAAGACCATCAAGCGACAGAGGTACAGCCGAGCCTCGTTCCGCCTCCTCCGCACCCTGTTCCTTCTCCGATCATGACCCGGGGGGGACCAAGATGGTGGTGACGTGGTGGGCGACGAAGTCGTGCAGGTCGGCGGCGATCGCCAGGCACTCCTCCCGGCGGGTCTCGCTGACGGCGACGGTGCGGCGGTAGTCGAGGGAGCACAGGTAGGCCGCAAGGCCGGCCACCAGACCGATGAGGACCAGGCCGCCGACCATGGAGCCGAGGGTGCCGCCGTCCTTGAGCAATGCGAGTAGCGGACCGGCGTGAGCAGCAGGGCGACGCCCTTCAGCGTGCCGCACACCACGGCCCACAGCGGCCTGCAGTGCCGTACGGCGATGAAGAGCAGGGACAGCAGTATCGCGATCTCGCCCGGCCGTACAGGGCCTGCGGCCCGGCGAGCAGCGTGCCCACCGAGTAGAGCAGGGAGAACAACGCCGGTACGGCGGTGCGCAGTTGGGGGTGAGCCAGGCGGGGTGCCGCTCGGCCGGCCACAGGACGGCGACGAGTCCGACCCAGGAGCAGCACGACCGTCGTCCGTACGTTCTCGCCGGCTTTGGCCACGTTCACGACGTCGGCCACCACCGCCTGACACAGATGGGCGGCGAGGGCGCCCAGAGGATCGGGCTGGCGCCGTTCAACATCCGGGACGCCGGCGACCTCAGCATCGGCCGCCGCCTCAGCCCCGCACGGCCCAGTTGCGCTGGCCCTGAGGAATTAGCAGGTCAGCGGGCCTAGGACGCCAACAAGCCAAGCCCATCGCGCGTCAGGCCAAGCGCTCCGCTCAGTGCCAACTATCCCGCTTTTATGCCAACTAAAAAGCCTCGTCACAACCGGCTAACGCCGGACCCGGGGCATGCCGAGGCCTATCCACGAGATGATCTCGCGTTGGATCTCGTTGTTGCCGCCACCGAAGGTGAAGATGACGGCGGAGCGGTAGCCGCGTTCCAGTTCGCCGTGGAGGGCGGTGCCCGCGGAGCCTTCTTTCAGGGCGCCGGCGGTGGCGACGATCTCCATGAGCCAGGCGTAGGCGTCGCGGCGGGCCTCGGAGCCGTAGACCTTGACGGCGGAGGCGTCCTGGGGGGTGAGGGTGCCGTCCTGGACGGCGCTGACCATGCGCCAGTTGAGGAGTTTGAGGGCGTCGAGTTTCGTGTGGGTCTGGGCGAGGCGGCGGCGTACCCACGGGAGGTCGATGACGCGGCGGCCGTCGGCGAGCTTGGTCTCCATGGCCCAGCGCTGGACGTTGTGCAGGGAGCGGATGGCCATGGTGCCGTGGGCGGCGAGGGTGACGCGTTCGTGGTTGAGCTGGTTGGTGATCAGCCGCCAGCCCTTGTTCTCCTCGCCGACGCGACGGGAGACGGGGACACGGATGTTCTCGTAGTAGCTGGCGGTGGTGTCGTGCGAGGCGAGGGTGTTGATGAGGGTGCAGGAGTAGCCGGGGTCGGTGGTCGGGACGAGGAGCATGGTGATGCCTTTGTGGGGCGGGGCGTCGGGGTCGGTGCGGGTCGCGAGCCACACCCAGTCCGCCGTGTCGCCGTTGGTCGTCCAGATCTTCTGGCCGTTGACGACGTACGAGTCGCCGTCACGCACCGCGCGGGTCTTCAGCGAGGCCAGGTCCGTGCCCGCGTCGGGCTCGCTGTAGCCGATCGCGAAGTCGATCTCGCCGGAGAGGATGCGTGGCAGGAAGTACGACTTCTGCTCCTCGGTGCCGAACTGCATGATCGTCGGGCCGACCGTGTTGAGCGCCATCAGGGGCAGCGGGACGCCCGCCTGGGCGGCCTCGTCGAAGAAGATGAACTGCTCGATGGCGGTGAGACCGCGTCCGCCGTACTCCTTTGGCCACCCGACGCCCAGCCAGCCGTCCGTGCCGAGGCGGCGGATGGTCTCGCGGTAGAAGCGCTTCTGCGCCGCCGGGTCGGCGTGGCGGGTGTGGGCACCCGTTGGTACCAACTCGGCGAAGCAGACGCGCAGTTCGGTGCGCAACCGCTGCTGCTCGGGTGTGTATTCGAGGTGCACGGCGCCTCCAGGCTCCCCAGGGCGGACCTGACGGCGCACACGCTAGAACGCGTTCCAGTAATTGGGAATACATTCATGGGGACACATTCAGCCGAGGACGGCGAGGAATTCCGTGCAGGCCCGGGCGCAGTCGCGGCAGGCCTTGGCGCTTTCCTCCGCGTCGGGTTGTTCGTCGAAGACGTGCGCGCACTCCAGGCAGACGGTTCGGCACCACTCCACCTGGACGCGGATACCGGCTTCGTCGAGGAGGGCCTGCTCGGACAGCACACGGCAGGTGGCGTCGCACACCTCCGCGCACATGATGCCCTTGCGTCGCATGCGTTCCTGGTCTTCGGGCCCGTCCGGGTCGGCGAGGCTCGCCCGCAGGGCACACGCACGCGCGCACTCGGTGCACGCCTGCGCACATGCGAAGCGGTCCTCCAGGAAGCGGACGAGTTCCTGTTGTTCCTGTTGGGATGTCGTCGTCGAGGTCACCACGGGCGGGTAGCCGGAGGGGGCTCCATCAAACGCGGCACCGATGCCGCAGCCGCGCGGACGCCCGGGTTTCGACGGGTTCGACGGGTTCGCCGGGTTCGCCGGTTCCGTTTTCGGCGCGACGAGAGCGGGCACCCGTGCATACCTCGACGATTCACTCCACCATTTGGGGGTATTTATCCGATATGAGCATGGAATGGGCTATTTTCGTAGCAGAGCGCAGTGTGCTGGGTGGTATCGCGCCGTTCATAGCCGGTGTGGCGGTCGTGGCGATGCTTGTCGGCGCCGTCTGGCTGGACACACGCCGGCGCGCCCGCGCCCCGCGCCGTCCGCTCCCCGAGGAGCAGCCCCATCTGCCGGAGGGGGGCCCGGTCCATGAGGAGCTGGAGAACCGCGAACCGGACGAGATACCCAAGAGCGACCTCCGGCTGCTGCCCTACCAGGTGCACGGAAACCTGGGTTCCCGGCCGAGCCCGGAGAAGAAGCGGCCCCGCTGGAGCAAGGGCGGCAGCGGCTCCTTCGGCAGCGGCGGCCTCGGCGCCCACTGACCCGGACAGGCCCAGCGCCTTACAGACACACCCCTGAGTGATTACCCAATGTGATCAACCCTGCGGTGTGCGTACCCATGAGGGAGGGAGACCGATGGCAGAGCGCAGCACACTGCCCCTGCCCGACTACGACCATCTGCCGCTCGGGGGTCTGGAGGGCCGCGTGCGCGCACTCACCGCCGAGGAGTTGGAGGAGTTGCTGGCGTACGAGCGTGCCCACGCCGATCGGCTGGCGGTGACGCAGCTGCTGACGGCCCGCCTGGACCAGTTGCACGCGGGGGCCGAACCGACCTCCGGGGACCCCGGCGCCGTACGGCCCGAGCAGCGCAGCAGCAGTTCCGGTTCGCCGGTGTCGCCGACGACGTCGCCACAGCCGATGAGCCCGCCGCCGCACGGGACCCCGGATCAGCGGGGCAAACCGAAGGGCGACCGCACCTGAGATCTCCCTCCGGGCCCCACACCCACAGGACCGTCAGGAGTCCACGTCCAGCGACAACCCCGTGTAGTTCTCGGCCAGTTCGGCGGCCGCGTGCGTGGAGGTGGCGACGCGGTCGAGCTGGGAGAGCTGGAGCTTGGTCTCGAACGAGGACTGCTCCGGGTCCGCGTGGAGGGTCGTGGTCATGAAGTAGGAGAAGTGCTCGGCCCGCCATACCCGGCGCAGACAGGTGTCGGAGTAGGCGTCGAGCAGCTCGGTCGAGCCGGTCTCCTTGAGCTGGGCGAAGGCGCGGGCCAGCACGATGACGTCGGTGGCGGCCAGATTGAGCCCCTTGGCGCCGGTGGGCGGCACGATGTGGGCGGCGTCGCCGGCCAGGAACAGGCGGCCGTACCGCATCGGCTCGGTGACGTGGCTGCGCATCGGCAGCACGGACTTGGCGGTGACGGGCCCGCGCTTGAGCCGCCAGCCGGGGTTGGCGGTGACGGCGAAGCGGGCGTCCAGCTCGTCCCAGATCCGCTCGTCGGACCAGTCGGCCGGGTCGGTGCCGTTCGGAACCTGGAGGTAGAGGCGGCTCACGGACGGCGACCGCATGCTCGCCAGCGCGAAGCCGTGCTCGGAGTGGGCGTAGATCAGCTCGTCGTAGACGGGCGGGGCGTCGGCGAGGATGCCCAGCCAGGAGTAGGGGTATGTCCGCTCGTACGTCGTGCGCACTCCGTCGGGGACGGCGTCGCGGGCCACGCCGTGGAAGCCGTCGCAGCCGACCACGTAGTCGCAGGTCAGGGTCTGCTCGCGGCCCTCGTGGGTGTAGCGGATCACCGGGCGGTCGGTGTCCGCGCCCTCCACCGCGTGCACCTCGGCCTCGAACAGCAGGGGTCCGCCGTCGGCGAGCTGAAGGGCGATGAGGTCCTTGACGACCTCGGTCTGGGCGTAGACCCACACCCGGCGCCCGCCGGTCAGGGAGGGGAAGTCGACGCGATGGGCGCGCCCGTCGAAGCGCAGCTCGATACCGTCGTGAGGCATACCCTCGGCGTCCAGCCGAGCGCCGGCGCCGGCGGAGCGCAGGACGTCGACGGTGGCCTGTTCCAGGATTCCGGCGCGCTGCCGCTGCTCGACGTACGCGCGGTCCTTGCGTTCCAGAACCACGCTGTCGATTCCCGCGTTGTACAGCAGGCGGGCCAGCAGCAGACCGGCGGGGCCGCCGCCGATGATGCCGACGGTGGTGTGCATGAGTACTCCCTCGTCGTTGAGGACGAGCCGCGTCCCGTCCCCGGGCGCCGACCTTGTTCGTCGTGTCGTCTTGTTCGTCAGGTGAAATTCACTTCACTAAGTTGTACGAACGAGTCTGCGCCCGGTCCGCCCGCCTGTCAACGGTCACACCCCCCTAAAGGGTCAGTTCAGGAAGTGGAAGCTCGGCCTCGGGTGCATCAGGAAGTCGTGGTGCGAGATGTTCCACGCGTAGGCGCCCGCGAGGGAGAAGGCCACGCGGTCCCCGGCCCGCAGCCCCGGTGCGTGAACGTTCCGGGCGAGGAGGTCCTTCGGGGTACACAGTTGTCCGGTGAGGCTGACGCGCTCCCCGCCGGCCGCCGGGCGCGGCCACGGGTGGGGCCACTCCCCCGCCGCCAGCACGGAACAGGGCTGGTCGTGCCCCTTGGTCGCCGGGGTGCGCAGATGGTGGGTGCCGCCCCGGACCACCGCGAACTCCTCGCCGTGGCTGTGCTTCACGTCCAGCACCTCGGTGGCGTACCAGCCGCAGTACGCGGTCAGTGCCCGTCCGGGTTCGATACGGAGCGTCAGTTCCGGGTGATCATCGGCGAGTTGGGCCATTCCCTCACCGTACGCCCGCCAGTCGAAGCGGCTGTCGGGGTCGGCGTAGTCCACGGCCATGCCGCCTCCGACGTTCACCTCGGCGAGGGGGACGCCCAGGCCGGTCACCCAGTCCACGATCGAGCGAGCGACGGCCAACTGCTCGGGGGCATCGAGGCCGCTCGCCAAGTGGGCGTGGATTCCGAGCAGTTCGAGGTGGGGGCACGTCCCGTCCGTGAGAAGACGGATGACGTCCGGGGCCTGGGTCGGGTCCAGGCCAAACGGGGTGGGGCGGCCGCCCATCGCGAGGGAACTGCCCGCCAGCGAGCCGTCCGCCACGGCGAGGTTGAAGCGGAGCAGTACGCCGACCCGCGTGTCCGGCGCCACCTCGCGGGCCAGTTCGGCGAGCATGCGCAGGTCGTGCTCGCTCTCCACGTGGAAGCGCTCCACCCCCTGCTCCAGGGCGGCCCGGATCTCGTCCGGGGTCTTGCCGGGCCCGCCGAAGGCCAGCGGGCGGCCCGGTACCGCCTTGGCGACATGGGCGAGTTCGCCGCCGGACGACACCTCGTAGCCGTCGGCATACGGGCCGAGCGCGGCGAGGATCTCCGGCTCCGGGTTGGCCTTGGCGGCGTAGTACAGCTCGACCCGCTCGGGCAGGACGGACCGTACGTATGCGGCGTGCTCGCGAAGGGCCGCCAAGTCGTAGACGTACGCGGGGAGTTCGGTGCGTGGCAGGGACAGGACGCGGTCGCGTACGGCGGGGGTGGGGTCGGTCATCGTGCGCTCCTGGCTCATCGGGTGCCCCAGCGGAGGATGTCCTCCGCGAGAGGCGAGGGCAGGCGGACGTAGCCGGCCTCACGGTCGGCCTTGCGGTCCCAGCGGGTGAGGAGGTTGGCCTTCGCGGGCAGGGGGACCCCGGCGAGCAGGGCGGCGAGGCGGGGCGGGCAGCCCTCCTCGTCGGCGTACGTCCGGATGACCGCGCGGACCTCCGCCCACAGGTCGGCCTCGGTCTCGGGGTGCAGATCGGCGAGGGCCGCGAGCAGCTCGGCGACGTGGTTGACGAGCAGGCAGTACACGACCCGGTCCCAGCCGCGCCGGGCGTCGTACGACATCGGCCCCGCGACCTCGGGCGGGAGCGCGGCGAGGGTGTCGCCGTGGTGGTCGGGGACGAGCTTGGTGCCCTCCAGGTCGCGGAAGAGGACCTGGGCGGGCATGCCGTCGGAGTCGACGCAGATGAGGACGTTCTGGAGGTGGGGTTCGAGGACGAGGCCGTGGTCGAAGTAGGCGGAGAGGACGGGCGGGACGAGGAGGCGCAGATACGCCTTCCACCAGGCCAGGGCGGCCTCGGGCCCGGCTCCGTCGAGGAGGCGGGAGATGTGGGCGGCGCTGGTCGGGTACTCGTCGGCGACGGCGGCCGCGAGCAGCGGGGTCGTGCCGGGCAGCAGTCGTCGGGAGAGGCCCTCGCGGAGGATCACTCCGAAGCCTTCGAAAAGTGAGCGGTCGGGGGTGCCGTCGGGGCCGGGGACGGCGAGGCTGCGGTAGGCGGGTTCGCGGAGCATCGCGCTGCAGGGGAAGCGGGTCTCCAGGTCGGCGAGGGCCGGGGCGAGGACGCGGGTGAGGGCGACGGCGCCGGAGAGTTCGTAACTGGCGTTCTTACGCAGGCAGTTGGTGATACGGACGTTGAGGCTGAACTTCAGGAAGGCGTCGCCGTCGAAGAGGGTGCGGACGGAGGCGGTGGCGGCGTACTCCCGGCCGCCGGGGCCGAGGTCGAGGATGTCGCCGCGGCCGAGGGCCTCGCGCAGCAGCCGGTGCTCGCGCAGCATCTCGTACTGCCAGGGGTGTGCGGGCAGCAGGCGGTAGCCCTCGGGGACGTCGCCGCGTTCCCCGTCGAGGACGGCGGTGGCGCCGGGCTCGGCGCTCTCCTCGGCGATCAGGTGCTCGCGCACGGCGAGATAGCGCAGCGCGAAGGAGGCGGCGGCCTCAGGGGCGTACGACTGCCAGGCGGCCGCGTCGCCGGTGCGGGCCTTGGGGGTGGGGTGGAAGCGGTGGCCGAACAGCAGGGACTGCTCGGAGGCGAGATAGTCGGGGTGGTCGGGCAGGCCCTCGGCGCCGCTCTCGCGGGTGGCGAGCGCGGTGGCGAGGGTGCGGTGGCTGGAGTCGATCTGGTCCAGGAACTCGTCGTTGCTCACCCCGGTGCGCAGCGAGAGTTCGTCGCGGGTGTACTCGGCGAGGCGGCGCCAGTCGACTTCCGTCCAGCCCGTGTCGGACTGCTCCCGCACCGGGCCGGTGAAGCGGTGGGCGCCCAGCAGGGACGTACGGCGCAGGGCGACGCGGAGGAGAAGGCCGCGGCGGGGCAGGCGGAGCAGCAGGTGGCCGTCGATGACGGCGGTCTGACGTTCGGGGCCGGAGACCTCGCGCAGCAGGCAGTTGAGGAGGGTGTGGGCCACCGCGTCGTCTGCGGTGGGGAGCTGGGTGGTACCGAGCGTGTCGGTGAGCGGGGGCATTCAGTGGCTCCAGCGGGTACGCGGTTGTGGGGGTAGGAGGGTCGCGAAGGTGGTGAGGGCGGCTATGCCGCCGCCTATGAGCACGGGTGCGGTGGACCCGAAGCGGGCGCTGCCCACGGCGGCGGTCACTCCGGCGGCGACGGCGCCGGCCTTGGAGAAGAACTCCAGCGAGCCGAACATCCCGCCGGGAGCGCGGCCCCGGGCGCACTCGGCGGCCATGACCGACAGGCCCACCATGCCGAGCGTGAGGCCCGCGCCGAGCAGCAGCCGTACGGCGATCAGTGCGGGCAGGGTGCCGGCGACGCCGTGCCCGGCCAGGCCGAGGGCTATCAGGGCGAAGCCGAGGGCCATGCCCTGCCGGGGGCGGGTGCGTATCACGCGGTGCACGGCCATCGCCGAGACCAGGTAGCAGAGGTGGGGCAGGGCGAACAGCAGGCCCGAGAGGGCGGCCGAGGCGTTCGGGAGGCGCTCTTCGACGAGGGATATCAGGTAGGGGAAGGAGATGACCGTGGAGAACACGAAGGCGAACTCCAGCGCGTAGAGCCTGTGCAGCGCCGTCGCCGGGGCGATGTCGGTGGTCTCCGCCTCCTGTTCCCGCTCCGCCATGGCGGTCTCGCCCGGTTCGGGCAGGGCGGCCAGGAGCAGGGCGGCGGCGAGCGGGAGCAGGGCGAGGAGGGCGTACTGGCGGTGCGGTGACATCCAGGGCGACAGCGCGCCGACCACGATCGGGGCGAACACCAGCGCGGCCCGTGCGCTGCCCTGCATGAGGGTCAGGGCCTTCGACAGGTGCGCGCCTTCCAGGGCGGCGCCCAGGTAGCCGTTGGAGGCGGCGAACGTGCCGCCGAGGATGCCCTGGAGCACCAGCGCCACCGTGAACATGGTGAGTGAGTCCGCCCACCCGGCGAGCAGGAAGGAGACGGCGAGGCCCAACTGGGCCCGCAGCAGCAGCCGTTTTCGTCCGAAGCGGTCGGCGAGCCGCCCCCACAGGGGTGCCGCGATCGCGCTGAACACGGTGGGCACCACATACAGCACCCCCGCCCAGCGGGCCGTGCGGTCGTCCAGCTCGGGGAGTATCTCGGTGAAGAACGGCGGCAGTCCCAGCGCGGCGAACGACGCCACGAAGTAGCAGGCGGCCACGGCGTGCACCTGGCGCTGGCCGAAGGCGGGGCGCGACATCGGAAGCGCTTCGGCGGTCATGCCGAACCACCGCCCGCGAGCAGGTAGTTGGGCCCGGTGGTGTAGTGCTTGTTGATGTCGGCGGCGCCCGATCTCTCCTTGCTGAGCAGGGTCCCGGCGGTCACCATCGCCTTCACCGGCAGTTCGGGCGCGTGCAGCACGCGTCGGCGCAGTACGGCCGCCGCGTCGCCGCCGAGCCGGTCGACGGCCTCGGTGAGCCGGGTCCGTACGAGGTCCAGCAGCGCCGGGAGCGGGGCGCGGCCGTGTCGGGCGAGGCCGAACGCGTAGGCGCCGGCGCACAGATGGAGGGTGATGGTGGTGAACACATCGGCCACGGCGCGGTCGTCCGGCCCGAAGGTCCGCGCGTCGTCGAAGCCCCAGGTTCCCCCACCTGCGCCGAGTCTGGCTACCAGGCGGGCGGTGTTGATACGCGGCCCGTCGTTGTCCTTCAGCAGCAGGCGCAGGTCGCCCGGCTCGGTGCCGAAGACCAGGGAGACGTTCTGCTGGTGCGACTCCAGCGCTATGCCGTAGCCGAAGAGCGTCGTCTGCCAGTCGAAGAGGAGAGTGAGCACCGCGTCCAGCAAGGCGGTCGCGTCGCCGCCGTGGAAGCGGTCGGCGAGGTGCTCGACGACCAGTCCGCCGCCGGGGGCCTCGGCGAGGAGGGCGGCCATGGGGACGATGACCGAGTCGTCGAGGCCGGCCGGGTAGCGGCGGCAGAGCACGGCGAGCAGTTCATGTCCGGCGTGGGCGTACACGGTCTCGTCGGCGTGCAGGACGGTGTCCTTGAAGCGGGGCTCGCGGTCGATCACCGCTTGCAGCAGCCGCTGTCCGGCCGCGCCGTCGACGAGGGTGCCGGGTTTGATCGAGCGCTTGTTGCGCAGGCCCAGCGTGGCTGTCGCCAGGGGCAGTTTGAGGTGCAGCGAGGGGGCGGCGGCCGGGGCGACCGTACGCATCGAGAGGGTGGGTACGACGTCTAGGTACGCCCAGTCGGCGAGCACGGCGCGGTCCGCGAGTCCCGTCTCCCGGAGTGCCGCGTCGAGCGGCTCGCCGACGGTCAACGGGTGGACGGGCAGGGCGACATGGGTGTGGTCGAGGTCCGCGAGGCCGAGCGCGGAGGGGGTGGGCCAGCCGTCCGGCAGGTGTCCGGCGACGGTGACCGACTCGCGGGGCAGGGCGAGCCACTGGAGTGCGAAGCTCGGGTGGAACTCCGGGGCGTAGTCCCGCAGTTGGTGCTCGCCGAGACCCGAGCGGCCGCGCGCGGTCGGGTAGACCGGGTGGTCGAGGCGCGCGGCGAGGGTCTCGTATGCCAGGCCGCCGCGCAGGCCCGTCCAGTCGGCGAGGTCGGTGCCGTAGAGCGCGGTGAGCCCGTCCGCCACGTCCCGCCCCGTCGCGTCGTGCAGCCGCATCGTCGCGAGGGTCTGGCGGCACTCCTCGGTGAAGGCGGCGAAGCCGTCGCGGTCGGCCGGGTCGGCCAGCGCGCGCAGGGCGGCGAGGACGGTGTCGCAGGTCGTGAGGTGGATGCCGTCCGACTCCCGTACCAGCGACGGCAGTCGGGCCGCGTACGCGGACTGGAAGCCGTCCTCGGTGACGGGCAGCAGCAGGGCGTCGTCACCCTCTGTGGGCAGGCGCAGCCAGGGGCCGTCCGGGCGTTCGACGAGCGTGCTGCGGCTGCGGAGCCCGACGACGTCCTCCCGGAGCAGGGCGCCGAGCACCCGGGTGAGGAGTTCGGCTTCGGCGGTGTCTACGGAGGCAACGGTGGTCACGGCTGGATCTCCCAGCGCTGTGCGGCGAGGAAGTCGGCGACCACCCGGTCGACGGTCTCCTGGCCGGTGCCGGTCGCGCGGAGTACGCCCAGGTAGTCGCGGTTGGTCTGGTACAGCTCGTGGAGTTCACCGACTTGGCGGAGCGGACGGTACGTCAGATGTACGCCGTGCACGGTGAGTTCGGTCGACTCGGGGGCCGCTACGAGCGTTCCGGCGCGGTCGGCGCACGGGTACTCCAGGCGGGCCGCTCCGTCGCGCCGGAACTCCAGGTCCGCGGGGAGTGCCTCGCCGAGGTGGGTGCGCAGGATGTGCTCGAAGAGCGGGAGGTCGAGGAGCTGGGCGAGCAGCAGGTCGCACTGGTCGCCGATGGCACGGTAGTTGACCTCGATGATGCGCGCCCGGCCTTCGTGCACGACGAACTCGGTGTGGCAGGCGCCGAAGCCGACGCCCAGCACGTCGAGTTGAGCGAGGATCTGGGCGACGACCGGCTCGGGGTGGGCCGGGACGAACGTCAGCCGCTCCTCGATGAAGTAGGGCGGCGGGGACAGCTCGGTGTGGAAGCCGCCGAGGACGTGCCGGACGCGGCCGTCGCCGAGGGTCTCCAGGGTGTACAGCTCGCCGGGCAGATACTCCTCGACGACCAGGGTGACGCCGGGGCGGCGGGCCAGGATCTCCTTGCCGCGCGCCACGAGGTCCCCGGCGGTGTCGACCAGCACGACGTCCTCGCTGGCCACGCCCTCGCGGGGCTTGACGACACAGGGGTAGGGCGCGTCGCGGACGGCCGGGCCGGTGAGGTCGGCCGGGCCGGTGACCTCGGCGGACCAGACGGTGTCGACGCCGGCGGCGGCCAGATGGCGGCGCATCTCGCCCTTGTCCTTGGTGCGCAGGGTGGCCCGCCAGTCCTTGCCGGGGAGCCCGAAGTACTGGGCGGCGAGGGCGGCCTGGGTCTGGAGGTGGTCGCTGTTGGTGAAGACCGCGTCGGGCCGGTGATGGGTGGAGATCCGGGTGACGACGGCGCGGAAGTCGCGTACGTCGCACTCCAGGATCTCGATGTCCGGATACCGCGTGTACGTGGTGCGGTGGACGTCGGGCTGGTCGGTGAGGACGGTGACGTCGAGGCCGAGCCGGGCGGCGGCGGGCAGGAAGCCCTCGGTGACGGAGTCGGTGGGGTTCAGGGCGAGCAGGTACAGGCGCATGGGGGTGGTGGGCGGCTTCCGTTGGTAGGTGGGGGGGGTCGGCGGTGCGGGCCGCTCTCGTGGTGGGGCCCGCCCCGGGTCCTGCGAGGGGTTGCTGCTTGGTGCTGAAGAGGGGTTACTGCTTGGGCAGCTCGACGCCGGTGGCCTTGGCCACGTCGGCGAGCATCTCCTCGGCCGCCTGGACGCCGATGCCGGACATCCAGGTCTCGTCCGGGACCTCGAAGACCTTGTCGCCCTTGACGGCGGGCAGGTCCTTCCAGACCGGGTTGGAGGTGACCTGCTTCTGCTGGGTCTTGTCCGGGGTGTCGGCGGTGGTGACGAAGATCAGGTCGGCGTCGGCCTGGTCGATCTCCTCGGGGCTGACGTCCTTCATGGTCACGGCCGGGTCGTCGGAGACCTGGGACTTCGGGCGCTCGAAGCCGATGTCGTCGAGCACGACACCGCTGTAGGAGTTGGAGGCGTACAGGCGGGTCGGGCCGGCGACGAAGCGGACCACGGAGACGGTCGGCATGGCGCCGTCCTTCTTCTCGATGGCCTCACCGAGCGCCTGAGCCTGCGTCTCGTACTCCTTCAGCTTGGCCTCGGCCTCGTCCTCCAGGCCCAGCGCCTCGGCGTGGACCTTGAGGTTCTCCTTCCACACACCGCCGGTGGTCTCGGTGAAGACGGTCGGGGCGATGGCGCTGAGCTTGTCGTAGACCTTCTCGTGGCGGACCTTGGAGGAGAGGATCAGGTCGGGCTTGAGGGAGGCGATCTTCTCCAGGTTCGGCTCCAGGAGTGGGCCGACGTCCGTGGTGTTCTTGAGGTCGGCCTCCAGGTACGTCGGGAAGCCGCCCTCGGTCTTGAAGTGCGGGGCGACGGCGCCGACCGGGTCGACGCCGAGGAGGGTGACGTCGTCCAGTTCGCCGGTATCGAGGACGACAACCTTCTTCGGCTGGGACGGGATCTTGACGTCGCCCATCACTGTTTTGAGGGTGCGCGGGAAGGCGGCGCTGTCGGCGCCGGCCTGGGTGGTGTCGGTCATCGTGGTGGAGTCGTCGTTGCCGCAGGCGGCCAGGACGCCCGTACCGAGCACGACGGCGAGCAGCGCGGCGGCGGGCCGGCCGGTTCCGCGCAGGGGGGATCGCTTGAGCATGGGGGGTGGTCCTTCTCGTCGGTAGACGGGTGTACGGGATGAACCGGCTGTACCTGGATCCCAGGGACGTACCGGATGTGTGGGGTGAGCGGTCAGGCGGACGCGGCCGCGGTGGTGTGCCGTGCCGCGGTGCCTTTCGGGACGACCAGCGGTGTGCCGGTCTCAGGGTCGGGGATGACCCGGCATTCCACGTCGAACACGGACCTGACGAGGTCCGCGTCGAGCACCTCGCCCGGCGCGCCGGCGGCGGCGAGGCGACCGTCCTTGAGCACGACCATGTGGTCGGCGTAACGGGCGGCCTGTCCGAGGTCGTGCAGCACCATCACCACGGTGCGGCCGGCCTCGGCGTGCAGGGCGGCGACAAGGTCGAGGACGTCGAGCTGGTGCCGCAGATCGAGGAAGGTGGTCGGTTCGTCGAGCAGGAGCAGCTCGGTGTCCTGCGCCAACGCCAGGGCTATCCAGGCGCGTTGGCGCTGGCCGCCGGAGAGCCGGTCGACGGGCTGGTCCCGCAGCGCCGCCGTGCCGGTCCGCTCCAGCGCCTCGTCGACGGCCCGCTGGTCGGCGGCCGACCAAGGGCTCAGCAGCCGCTGGTGGGGATACCGGCCGAGCCGTACGAGCGCCTCGACAGTGACCGCCTCCGGGGTGACCGGCTGCTGCGGCAGCAGGCCCATCCGCAGCGCCAGCGCCCGGGCGGGCATGCGGTGGATATCGGCGCCGTCGAGGGTGACCGTGCCGGCGGCGGGCGCGAGCAGTCGGCTCAGTCCCCTCAACAGGGTCGACTTCCCACAGGCGTTGGGGCCGACGATGGCCGTGACGGCACCGCCGGGGAGCGTCAGGTCGAGTCCGCCGACCACGAGTCGCTCGCCGTAGCGCAGGTCGAGGCCCTGCGTGGAGAGCTGGTTGGTGGTGGTCATGCGGGGCTCCTGGGGGCGAGCGGGGGGCGGTACGAGGCGGCGGGGGACGGCGGGGGTCTTCGGGTGCGGGTGGGTGGGGGCTGGTCGCGCCGACACACCCGCTGACGGCCGTTCCTGTCGGGCCTCTCCCATCCGCTCATGCCCCGCTCCCCCGCACCGGCTTGCTCTGCCGGAACATCAGGACCAGCAGCCAGGGCGCGCCAAGGGTGGCGGTGGCGGCGCCGACCGGGAGGCCCTCGATCGGCAGCAGGTGTTGGACGACCAGGTCGGAGGCGAGCAGCAGGACGGCTCCGGTGAGGGCGGCCAGGGCGAGGGTCGCGGCGGTGGGCGGGCCGGTGAGGAAGCGGACGATGTGCGGTACGGCGAGCGCGACGAAGGTGACGGGACCGGCTAGGGCGGCCGCCAGCGAGGCCAACGCGACGGCCACGAGCAGGAGTTGGAGACGGGCGGCGGAGGTGTTGAGGCCGAGGGCGCCCGCCGGGTCGTCGCCCAGGTCGAGCACGGCCAGGCGGCGGTTGGTGACCAGGGCGGCGGCGAGGGCGAGTACCACGGCCGCGGCCGCGCCCCACACCTCGGTCCACGTCCGCCCGTACACCGACCCGGTGGTCCACTGGAGCGCCGAGCCGGCGAGCTCGGCCGGGAAGCGCACGATCATCAGGTTCACCGCGGCGGCGAGGCCCGCCTGGACGGCGAGGCCGGTGAGGACGAGCCGGGTGACGGCGAGCCCGGAGCGCCAGGCGAACACGCCGAGCAGCAGGGCGGCCAGCAGACCGCCCGCCAACGCGCCGACGGGGATGAGGAGTTGGGAGGCGCCCGCCGCCAGCAGCGCGACCGCGCCGAGCGATGCCCCGCCGGTCACGCCCATCACGTCCGGGGACGCCAGGGGGTTGCGGAAGAGCCGCTGCAGGACGGATCCCGCCGCCCCGAGACCCGCCCCGGCGACAATGGCGGCGACGGCACGCGGCGCGCGGAACTCCTGCACCACCAGCACATCACCCGGGTCGCCGAGCCCGACGAGCGCGCGGAGCGCGACGGACGCGGGCGTGCTCATCTCCCCGGTGGAGACGGAGACCGTGAGCAAGACCAGAAGGACGAGGAGGCCGGTCGTGCCGTAGGCGAGGAGGCGGCCGCGGCCGGGCGTGCGGCGCGCGTCCCGTCGTACGACCGCCTTGTACGTCAGCGTCATCGGGCGACCTTCCGGGCGAGCAGGGCCAGCAGCGGGGCGCCCAGGAAGGCGGTGACGATGCCGACTTCGAGTTCCGCGGGGCGGATGACGAGGCGGCCGAGGACGTCGGCGGTGAGCAGGAGCAGGGGCCCGGCGATCAGGCAGCCGGGGACGAGCAGTCGGTGGTCGCCGCCGAGCAGCGGGCGTACGAGGTGCGGGGCGGCGAGTCCGATGAAGGCGACGGGGCCGGCCACGGCCACCGCGGAACCGGCGAGCAGGACGACCGCGATGCCGCCGGCCAGCCGGATACGGGCGACCGGGACACCGAGCGCCTGGGCCGAATCGTCGCCGAGGGCCAGGGCGTTGAGGGCGGGCGCGACGGCCAGCGCGAGCAGCAGGCCGAGGACCAGGGTCGGCAGCACCGGCCACAGGGTGTCGAGTGGGCGTCCGGCGAGGGATCCGGCCAGCCAGAAGCGCGCCTCGTCGAGGGTGCGTTGGCTGGCCAGCATGACCGCCGACGTCCAGGACAGCAGGACGAGTTGGAGGACCGTGCCGCCGAGGGCGAGCCGAACCGGGTCGATGTCTCCGGCCCGTTGCGCGAGCGCCTGGGCGAAGACGGCGGCAGCGGCGGCTCCGGCGAAGGCGAACCACACGTACTCGACGGGGTCGGTGAGCCGGAGGGCGAAGATGGCGACGACGACCGCGAAACCGGCGCCCGCGTTGATCCCGAGGGTGGTCGGTGAGGCGAGCGGGTTGCGGGTGATGCCCTGGGCCACGGCTCCGGCGACCCCGAGCGCGGCACCGACGGCGAGGCCGATGACCGTACGCGGCACCCGAAGCCCCGTCACCACCAGTGCGTCACGCCCCTGTCCGTGCCCCAACAGCGCGTCGAGCACGGTGGACAGCGGTACGGAGCGGGCACCGAGGGCGAGGCTCAGCGCGGCACACAGCCCCAGGGCGGCGATGCCGCCGAGGAACAGGGGCAGGTACCGGAAGGCACGCAGGGGTACGCCGGACGGCGCGGCCCGTTCGGTCGCAGTCACGAAACGTGAGCTTAGGTTAGGCATGCTTTATCTATCAACAGCTGTGAGATCACTGTGATACACACCGCCCTTGATCAACTCGTAAGTAACTTGGCTGGTCAGTAGAGCAACACGCCGATCCACACCCCGCTTGGTCATCGGCACACGATCTTGCAGCTAAGGTAAGCCTTACTTTCCTGCATCGCCAAACGCCCTCACGCTCTGGAGTTGCCGATGATCGCGGCACCCCTGATGACCGCCCGAGCCGGCTCCGCCACGCATGTCCCCGGCCTCCTCACCGCCGCCTACCGCCGTCTGGACGCGGCGTGCGAGGCGCTGGCCGTGCAAGTCGTGGAACCCGGCCGAGAATCCGCGCCGTCACTCCAAATCACCAACGACAGAGTTGCGTTGACGGATGGTCAGGAAAGCATCGAGGCCTTCATTGAGGCCGAGACCGCCCGCATCCAGGACCGCTACGACCACACCGCGCCCCGGCATGTCGCGGCCTCCCGGGCCCTGCACGACTACGCGTGGTCGGTCGGCCTGCTGATGAGCGGCGTCTGGTACCTGGAGCGGCGTGTGCCGCGCATCGCCCCCGAGGACATACGCGTCGACCTCGCGTCGGGCACGTACGAAATCACCCCTGGCACCGACCTCGCCTGCCTGGCCGACGACCCGGTGGCAACGCTGCCGGGTACGCGCCCGGTGGCCCAACTGGAGGGTCTGCGAGCCGAGTTGAGGCTCGCCGTCGCGGACCACATGACGCCGGTGCTGGACGCGTTCGGCCCGTACGTCCGGCGGGGCTCGCGGGCGCTGTGGGGCATGGTCTCCGACGACCTGGTCTCCGGCCTCTGGTACCTGGGCCGCATGCGCGGCGAGGAGGCGGCCGGCGTACGGGCGGCCACGGAGGTGCTGCCCTCCGCCCGGGCGCCCTTCCCCGGCGGCGCCGACTTCCGTTCCCTGCGCACGGCCGACGGCCACGAGCACCCGACACGTACGCGCATCGGGTGCTGCCTCTACTACACGATCCGCCCGGGCGAGGCATGCTCCACCTGCCCTCGCACGTGCGACGCGGAGCGGTTGCGACGGCTGGAGGGCTGAGCGAGCGCTGCGCCGCCGCGTACACCTATGACGCCTGCGTCTGCCCCGCGAAGGGCGATTGCCAAGGCAGGACGTGGAAGTCGCCCGTTCCGCTCTTGACCTGCTCGAACGGCGCGGCGCTCACACAGGTGGGCAGGTCCTTGGTGCCCTCCGGACTGCCCACGGTGGCCCAGCTGTAGCCCAGCCGATCGTGTCTGCCCCCGTCGTGGACGGAGAAGCCGACCCGATTGCCCAGGGCCTTCGGCAGATCGGTCTGGGTGATGACTCCGGTGGCGATCGCCCCCTTGCCGCCGGTGAGCAGGCAGTCGATCCGGCCTTCCGCCCAGTGGCCCTTGCCGTCGCCGCAGTAGCGGCTGAAGCGGAAGGTGCCGGTGGCCTGCCGCGGATCCATCCGGTGCTCGGCGGCCAGGTGCGCGTCGAAGGTGAAGGTGATGTCCTCCGCGGTCGGCCGGTAGAGCTTGGCGGATCCGGTCAGGGCGGCCGCTTCCTGCGGCGCCGACCGGCCCGCCCGCGCACCGGAGACGGCGGCGGCCGAACGTTCCGACGCCGCAGCCGAGTTGGTGACCGTGGAACCGGAGACCGCGGCGGCGATCAGCACGGCAGCCGCGGCGGCGGCACGAAATCGGGTGGAGGCCGGCGCACCACGGAGCATGACGGGACCCTTCGCCGTGGACGATGCCCGGGCTTCCCGGGCGTCTTCACACTCCCGCAGAACGACGAGTCGTCACATCCGCCGCGGTCCCCCCTGCCGGTCCGCCGCGAGGGGCACATGCGCGCCCCGCCGTACGCTTCGAGGCGTAGGGGCGGGGCCTGCGCGTGCTCCAGGACGCGCAGGCCGCCTCGGTGAGGAAGACGCCCTTGTCAGTCGTGCGGGGCCTGACCGCTCACCCGGTGGTCCGCGTGGCTGAGCGCCTCGATGACCAGACGCCGGAGATGGCCGTCGCTGAGGCTGTAGTGGATGTGGCGGCCCTCCCGGCGGGTGTCCACGAGCCCGGCCAGCCGCAGCTTCGCCAGGTGTTGACTGACGGCGGTCCGGGAGGCCTCGCAGCGCTCGGCGAGGGAGCCGACGTCGGACTCGCCCTGCGCGAGGAGCCACAGCAGATGCAGCCGGGTGACGTCGGAGAGCATCGCGAACACCCCGGTCGCCTCGGTGAGCCGCGCCCTGTCGGGGGCACTCAGATGCGCACCGGGTGCAGGTGAGACAGCGTGGCGTTCAGGCATAGGGCCAGCCTAGAGCCTGCACCCCTCCAACCAAACCGTCATGTGCGCAGATGCGCACATGACGGTTACACTCGTTCGTATGCTCGCCGTTCTGCGTCACCGCGTCTACCGGCGTCTCTTCGCCGCCCAGGTCATCGCCCTGGTCGGGACCGGGCTCGCGACCGTCGCGCTCGGGCTGTTGGCGTATGACCTCGCGGGGTCCGACGCCGGGTCGGTGCTCGGGACCGCTCTCGCGATCAAGATGGTGGCGTATGTGGCGATCGCGCCGGTCGTGGGCGCGGTCGCCGATCGGCTGCCGCGGCGGGGGCTCATGGTGTCGGCGGATCTGGTCCGCGCCGGGGTGGCCGTGTTCCTGCCGTTCGTCGACCAGGTCTGGCAGGTGTACGTCCTGGTCTTCCTGCTCCAGTCCGCCTCGGCCGCGTTCACGCCCACGTTCCAGGCCGTCATCCCCGATGTGCTGCCCGAGGAGCGCGCGTACACGCGGGCGCTGTCGATGTCACGGCTCGCGTACGACCTGGAGAGCCTGTTCTCGCCCGTGCTCGCGGCCGCGCTGTTGTCCGTCGCCGGCTACAACTGGCTGTTCACCGGCACTGTGTTCGGTTTCGTCGCCTCGGCCGCGCTGGTGGTGTCCACCGCCCTGCCCGAGCGGGCCGCCCGCACCGTGCCGGGCACCGGCCGCCGCACCGGCACGGGGACCCGGCTCTTCCTCGCCGTCCCCCGGCTCCGCGCCCTGCTCGCGCTCGACCTCGCGGTCGCTGCGGCCGGTGCGATGGTGACCGTCAACTCCGTCGTCTACGTCCGTGACGTGCTGGGGTTGTCGGAGGGCGCCCTGCCGCTGGCGCTCGGCGCGTACGGGGCCGGGTCGATGGTGGTGGCCCTGGTCCTGCCGCGGGTCCTGGACAAGGTGCCGGACCGGGCGGTGATGCTGCCGGGCGCGCTGGCGCTGGCCGTCGTCTTCGCCGGGCTCGGGGTCGTCACGGCCGTCCCGGGCGGAGGCTGGCGTGTGCCCGCGCTGCTCGCTCTCTGGGCCGCGTTCGGTGCCGCGTGCTCGGCGGTGCTCACGCCGACCGGCCGGCTCATCCGGCGCTCGGTTCCGCCCGGGGAGCGTACGGCCGCGTTCGCCGCCCAGTTCTCCCTGTCACACGGCTGCTGGCTGCTGACGTACCCCCTGGCCGGCTGGCTCGGGGCGGCGGCCGGGCTCGACTGGGCGGTACTCGCCCTGGGTTCGATCGCCCTGTCCGCCGCCCTGCTGGCCGTACGGCTGTGGCCGCGGCCGCCCGCGACCCACGTGCACGCGGACCTGCCGCAGGGCCACCCTCATCTGGCGGGCGCCCTGCGCGTACCGACGGGCTGGCGGCACAGCCACGGCCCGCTCGCGGACGGTCTGCACGCCCCCTTGTAGGCCGAGAGTTGTGCACCCGCCCCGGGGATCAGACGCTGAGCGCCGCCCGTACGGTCCCCTCCGCCCCGGTGCCGCCCTCGCCGGAGGAGGTTACCCGGCCCGCTTCGAGGACGTAGTAGTGCTGGGCCGCTCGCATGGCGAAGCCGACGTGTTGTTCGACGAGGAGGACGGAGAGGCCGCCGCGGCGGGTCAGGGCGAGGATCGTCTCCTCGATCTCGGCCACCACGGAGGGCTGGATGCCCTCGGTCGGTTCGTCGAGGAGGAGGAGTTTCGGGCGGGTGATCAGGGCGCGGGCGAGGGCGAGTTGCTGGCGCTGGCCGCCGGAGAGCAGACCGGCGCGGCGGCCGGACAGCTCGCGCAGAACGGGGAACAGGTCCAGGGCCTCGGCGACGGCCGCCTTGCCGTCGGGGCGGCCGTCGGCGACGAGTTGCAGGTTCTCGGCGGTGGTGAGGTGCGGGAACGACTGCTGGCCCTGCGGGACGTACGCCATACCGCGCGCCACCCGCTGGTTCGGGGCCAGGCCTGTGATGTCCTCACCGTTCAGCAGGACCGTCCCGCTCCTCGGCTTGAGCAGGCCCATGGCGGCCCGCAGGAGGGTGCTCTTGCCGGCGCCGTTGTGACCGAGGACGGTCGCCACGCCGTCCTTCGGGACGGTGACGGTGACGCCGTGCAGCACGGTGGTGCGGTCGTAGCCGGCCTGGACGGAGTTGATCTCCAGCATGGGTGTCATGCCTCCTCGGCAACGGGTACGGAAGCGGCGGCGGGCTCGGACTCGCGGGCGGACTCGGGCTCGGAGGCGCGGCCGAGATAGACCTCCTGGACCCGGGCGTCGGCCTGGACCTCGGCGACGGAGCCCTCGCTGAGGACCTTGCCGGCGTGCAGGACGGTGACGCTGCGGGCGAAGGAGCGCATGAAGTCCATGTCGTGCTCGATGACGACGACCGTGTGGTCCTCGCTGACCCGTCGCAACAGCTCGCCGGTGGCCTCGCGTTCGTCATGGCTCATGCCGGCGACGGGCTCGTCGAGCAGGAGCAGCCGCACGTTCTGGACGAGCAGCATGCCGATCTCCAGCCACTGCTTCTGGCCGTGGGCGAGCACGCCCGCCGGGCGGTCGCGGAGGTCGGTCAGACCGGTGGTCTCCAGGGCCTTGGTCACCTGCTCCGGTATGCCCTTGCGACGCCGGAGCATCGTCAGCGGGCCGCGTCCGGCGCCCGCCGCTATGTCGAGGTTCTGCAGGACGGTCAGCTCCTCGAAGACCGTGGCCGTCTGGAAGGTACGGCCGATGCCCATGCGGGCGATCCGGTGCACGGGCTTGCCGATGAGCTCCTCACCGCCGAAGCGGACCGACCCGGCGGACCTCACCAGGCCGGTGACCGCGTCGACGAGAGTGGTCTTGCCGGCGCCGTTCGGGCCGATGAGGAAGCGCAGGTCGCCGGAGCGGATGTCCAGGTCCACGCCGTCGACAGCCTTGAAGCCGTCGAACGTCACCCGCAGATCGCGGACCGTCAGTCCCTCGCCGCTCATGCTGTTCCTCCGGTCTGGGTCGTGGGGGTACGGCGCCTGCGCAGGACGGTCACGAGGGATGCCAGGCCGCCGGGCAGGAAGCCGACCGCCAGCACGAACAGCAGGCCCTGGAGATACGTCCAGGCCGCGGGGAAGGCGTCGGAGAGCGTGCTCTGCGCCCAGGCGACCGCGATCGCGCCGAGCACCGCGCCCACCAGGCTGGCCCGGCCGCCGACGGCCGCGCCGATGACGAAGCCGATGGACGGGACGATGCCGATCAGGGCCGGGGAGATGATGCCGACGGCCGGGACGAAGAGGGCGCCGGCGAGGCCCGCCATGCCCGCGGCGACGACGTAGGCGACGAGCTTGACGTTGGCCGGGTCGTAGCCGAAGAAGCGGACCCGCTCCTCGGAGTCGCGTACGGCGACGAGGAGTTCGCCGTAGCGGCTGACGAACAGCTGGCGGGCGGCGGCCATCAGCAGCAGGAGCGCGGCGGCGATGATGAAGTACACCGTGCGCTGGTTGACGGGGTCGCCCAGGTCGTAGCCGAAGAAGCCCTGGATGTCGGTCAGGCCGTTGGTGCCGCCGGTGGTGGCCTGCTGGCCGACGAGCCAGATGGCGAGGGCGGCCGCGAGCGCCTGGCTGAGGATCGCGAAGTAGGCGCCCTTGACCCGGCGGCGGAAGACGAAGAAGCCGAGCAGCGCGGCGACCGCCATGGGCAGCAGCACGGTCATGGCGAGGGCGAAGGCCGGGTTGGCGAAGGGCTGCCACCACCATGGCAGCGTGTCGCCGGTGCCGTACAGCTGCATGAAGTCGGGCAGCGTCTGGCCGGTGGCGGCGGCGTCGGCGAGCTTGAGGTGCATGGCCATGGCGTAGCCGCCGAGGCCGAAGAAGACACCCTGGCCGAGGACGAGCAGGCCACCCCTGCCCCAGGCGAGGCTCACGCCGACCGCGACGATCGCGTAACACAGGTATTTGGCGAGGAGGTCGAGGCGGAAGTCGGAGAGCGCGAGGGGGGCGACGCCCATGAGGAGGACGGCGCCGAGGAGGAAGGCGCCGGGGACGCGGAGGCGTTCGAGGAGGGACGGCGTCGGCCCGGCGGTGGGCGTCGTCTTCGTCGGGGTGAGTGTGGTCGTCATGCCAGGCTCCGGGTGCGCAGTGTGTACAGGCCCTGAGGTCGCCACTGCAGGAAGGCGACGATCGCCACGAGCACGATGACCTTGGCGACGCTGACCGTCGTCGAGTACTCCAGGACGGACTGGAGCACGCCGAGCGCGAAGGCCGTGATGACGCTGCCCTTCAGCTGCGCGATACCGCCGACGACCACGACCAGGAAGGCGTCGACGATGTAGTTGGTGCCCATCGTCGGGCCGATCGGGCCGACGAGCGTGAGCGCGACGCCCGCCACGCCCGCGAGGCCCGAGCCGATGAAGAACGTCATGCGGTCGACGCGGCCGGTGGCGATGCCGGACACCTCGGCGAGGTCGCGGTTCTGCACGACGGCCCGGATGCGGCGGCCGAGCGGCGTCAGCCGCAGGATGAGGGTGACGCCGAGGACGCAGAGCAGGGCGAGGCCGAGGATGAACAGCCGGTTGTTGGCGAGGGTGATGCCGCCGACCGAGATGTTGCCGGTCAGCAGGTCCGGGGCGTGGGTCTGGACGTTCGGGGCGCCGAAGATGTCTCGGGCCAGCTGCTGGAGCATCAGGGAGACGCCCCAGGTGACCAGCAGGGTGTCCAGGGGGCGGGTGTACAGGCGGCGGATGAGCAGCCACTCCAGCAGGGCGCCGAGGCTTCCGGCGACGAGGAAGGCCAGGGGCAGGGCGATGAGCAGGGAGACGCCGGCGCCGCTGATGTCCTTCTGCAGGACGTACGTCGTGTAGGCGCCGGCCATGATGAACTCGCCGTGCGCCATGTTGATCACGCCCATCTGACCGAAGGTCAGGGTCAGGCCGAGGGCGATGAGCAGGAGGACGGCGCCGATGCTGATGCCGGTGAAGGATTGATTGAGGATGACCGTCATGAAGCGGCTCCGGGAGGGGGCGGGGTACGGCGGGTGGGGCGAGGAAACTGGTGGCCACCGGGGTCAGGACAAGGCGGACGCCCAGTCGTAGTCCTTCAGGTACGGGTCCGGCTTGATCGGGTTGCCGGAGTTCCAGACCTCGGTGATCAGGCCGTCCGAGCCGATCTTGCCGATCCGGGCGGTCTTGTGGACGTGCTGAGTCGTGCCGTCGACGGTGACCTTGCCCTCGGGGGCGTCGAGTTCGATGCCGGCGGAGGCCTTCTTCACCTTCGCCACGTCGAAGGAGCCGGCCTTCTCCACCATCTCCTTCCACAGGTAGACGGAGATGTAAGCGGCCTCCATGGGGTCGGACGTCGGCTTGTCCGCGCCGTACGCCGCCTGGTAGGCCTTCACGAACTCGGTGTTCGCGGCGCCGGGCGTGGTCTCGTAGTAGTTCCACGCGGTCAACTGGCCCTCCAGGTACTGCGTGCCGATGCTCTTGACCTCCTCCTCGGCGATCGACACGGACAGCACCGGCAGGCTCTTCGCGGTGAGCCCGGCGGACTTGTACTCCTTGAAGAAGGCCACGTTGCTGTCGCCGTTGAGGGTGTTGAACACGGCGTCGGCGCCGGCGTCCTTGACCTTGTTGACGATGGTGCTGAACTCGGTGGAGCCGAGGGGCGCGTAGTCCTCGCCGACGACCGTCATGCCGTTGGCCTCCGCGTACGCCTTGATGATTTTGTTGGCGGTGCGCGGGAAGACGTAGTCGCTGCCCACGAGATACAGCCGCGTCAAACCCTGCTTCTTGAGGTAATCGAGGGCGGGGACGATCTGCTGATTGGTGGTGGCGCCGATGTAGAAGATATAGGGGGACTGCTCCAGTCCCTCGTACTGCACCGGGTAGAAGAGAAGCGACTTGTAGCGCTCGAAGACCGGTTTGACGGCCTTGCGGCTGGCGGAGGTCCAGCAGCCGAAGGTGGCGACGACCTTGTCGTCGGTGATCAGGGCTTCGGCCTTCTCGGCGAAGGTCGGCCAGTCCGAGGCCCCGTCCTGACTGATGGGCTTCAGCTTCTTGCCGAGGACGCCACCGGCGGCGTTGATCTCCTTCACCGCGAGCAACAGCGCGTTGTGGACCGTCACTTCGCTGATGGCCATGGTGCCCGAGAGCGAGTTCAGCAGGCCCACCTTGACGGTGTCGCCGGAGGTGTCCGCCTTGGCGCCGGAGGACGACGTGGCACTGCCGGTCTTGGCGCCGCACGCGCTGAGGGCGGCGGTCGCGCCGAACGCCGACGCACCCGCGAGAAGACCGCGTCTACTCATACTGAACCCGGACATGCAATTCCTCCTTGGACGCGCTTCACGTGCGACGACTGCGCCCACAGCCTGCGAGGGAACTGTTTCCCCCGCGTTTCACGGCAATTGAAGAACAGTTTCCAGGGGAAGTATTTACGCGGCGAAATGAGGAGGAGCCATGGAAATGATTACTTCCCGTGGAAAGAAGGTGATGACCGCTTTCCCCGTCGGGAGCGCTGCTCGAAGGTAGGCTCGGGAGATCCCCCTCGCGGGGGCGGGCGAACGGGAGTTGAGGAGTGCGATGGCGAGGCGGCCCCAGGAACTGCTCCATCTGCTGAGCCGGGCCGAGCGCCTCGCCGTGCGCCGAGTCCGGTCCGTGCTCGACGAGTTCGACTGCTCCGTCGAGGCATGGCGGGTCCTCGACCTGCTCTCCGACGGTCAGGGTCACAACATGACGGCCCTCGCCGAGCACGCCTTCCTTCCGGCACCGAGCCTGACCAAGCTGATCGACCAACTCGTCGACCAGAACCTGGTCTTCCGCCGTGTGGATCCCACCGACCGGCGCCGCGTCCTGGCCCATCTCACTCCTCGGGGCTTGGAGCGCTGGCAGCTACTGGCGCGTGAAGTGCACGCGGACTGGGCCGAGTTGGAGCCGCTGCTCACGGAGGGGGACGGGGCCGGGGAGCGGCTGGAGCTGCTCCTGGACCGGCTCGCGCGGACCCTTGAGGGCGGGGCCGCGACGGATCAGGATCAGGGCGGCGGGGTCACCGCAGGTCGTGCGGAGCGCGCAGCTGGGCGAGGACGTTGAAGTCGTAACCGTCCGCCTGCGCCAGGTAGATGCGCTGGCGGACATGCCGCCCGTCGAGGCTCAGCAGGCCGCGCGGGCCTTCGTAAGATACGCGGTCGGCTGTCGCCCCGATCGCGGCCACGTCGAGGGCGCGGGCCCGTTCGATGAGCGCGGCGAGCAGCAGGACGCCCTCGTAGCAGGACTCGCCGAGGCTGCCAGGGGTCGGCGCTTCCAGGCCGAAGCGGTCGGCGTACTGGCCGTGGAAGTCCAGGGTGTTGCGGTCGGCGAGCGAGGCGAAGAACCCGGCCGTGCTGTACAGGTCGACGGTGGCTGCCGGGCCGCTGCCCATCAGCATGTTCTCGTCCATCAGCGTGCTCAGCCGCAGACACCGCCGGTCGAGTCCGGAGGCGGCGAAGGCCCGGTTGAAGCGGACCGCGTCGCTGCCCACCAGCAGCATCAGCACCCCGTCGGCGTCCGCCCACTCGATACGCCGCAGTACGTCCTCGAAGTCCTCGGCGCCCAGCGGGAGATACACCTCGCCGCACACCCGGCCCCGGCACGCGCGCGCGTAGCCCCGTGCGGCCCGGGCGGTGTGCCGGGGCCACACGTAGTTGTTGCCGACGACGAACCAGCGGCGCACCCCGCGCGACTCGGCGAGCAGCCGCATCGCGGGCAGCAGCTGCCAGGAAGGGGTCTCACTGGTCATGAAGACACCCTCGGTGCGCTCCCCGCCCTCGTACAGGGCGGTGTACACGTACGGCACCCGGTGTGCGATCCGCGGGGCCACCGCCTGCCGTACCGAGGAGATGTGCCAGCCGGTGACACCCTGCACCGCGCCCGACGCGACGAGGACCTCGACGTCCTCCGCGACCCGCCGGGGCGCGGCCCCGCCGTCGACCTCGATCAGCCGCAGCTCCCTGCCCAGTACTCCCCCGGCCTTGTTGACCTCCTCGGCGGCCAGTCGCGCGCACGCCCCGCAAGTGGGGCCGAAGATCCCGGCGGGCCCCTGCATCGGGTACACGAGCGCCACGTTCAGCGTCGAGGCGTCGGCCGTGAACCACTCGGGGGTGGGGAGGCTGAGCGGTGGCCGGTGCATGGGCTCATGATGGCGTGACCGCCATCGCCGCCCAAGCGGAGAGGCGGATCGAGACCGTTTCGTAGGCGGGACCCATGATGGGCGAGCCTAGCCCCGCAGTGGTTCTGCCAGTCGTCGCAGCAGGCCCGCGACCAGGGCGGTCTGGGTGGGGACGGTGTCGGGGTGGATGAACTCGCCCTGGGCGTGGGCGCCGTCGCCGACCGCGCCCATGCCACACAGGACGGGCAGGCCGAGGGCGGAGACGAAGTCGGCGTCGCCGGCGCCGCCGACGGAGGCGTCGGGCAGATGGTCGCGGCCCTGCTCGCGGGCGACCTCGCGAGCGAGGTCGAGCAGGGGGGCGGAGGCTGCGTTGAGGGTCATCGGCGGCCGGTTCCAGGAGTGGTCGATGTCGATGCGGACGCGGGGGTCGCCGGCCCTGATGGCGTCCAGTTCTTCGTCGACGCGGACCTGTTCGGACTCGCTGCTGACGCGGATGTCGACGCTCGCGGTGGCCCGCCCGGCGACGACGTTGGTGGCGGAACCGCCCTCGATGAGCCTGGTGTTGATGGTGGTGCCCTTGTCGGGGGCGGCGACGGCCGCGGCGGCGACCACGAAGTCGGCCAGCGCGGTGATCGCGCTCGCCCCGTCCTGGGGCGCGAGCCCGGCGTGTGCCTCGACGCCGGTGGCGGTGACCCGGAAGATCCCGGAGCCCTTGCGTGCGGTCTTGACCGCGCCGTGGGCGGTCGGCTCCAGCACCAGCGTGGCGTCGACCTTCCGCGCGACCTCCTCGATCACCGGCCGCGAGGCCAGGGCCAGCATGGCTGTCATCTCGTCGCAGATCAGGCAGCGGGGTTGTAGGACGAGGGCGCGGGCGAGGCAGGCGCGTTGGAGTTGGCCGTCGCTGACCTCTTGTCGAGTGCGCCGGGCTGGGTACCGGGTGCTCGCGAACTTGAGTACACCTACTCAGGCCTACTGCCTCGTGCCCGCCGATGATGAAGATCACATCATCGAGACCGGGGGACCCCTATGCTCAGCCGACTCGCCGACGTCCTGGTACCCGCCGTCGGACGTCTCACGGTGACCGCCGAGGCCGACGCCGAGTTGGCACCGGGCAGCATCATCGCCGCGAACCACACCTCGCTCGCCGACCCCGCGATCGTGCTGGCCGCCCTGCACCGCCTCGGCGTGCAGCCGGTCGCGATGGCGGCGGCCGGCCTGTGGCGTATCCCGCTGCTCGGGCGCGCGCTCACCCGCGAGGGATACATCCCCGTGTACCGCAGGGACCGGCGCGCCGCCCAAGCGCTCGACCTCGCCGCGGCGACCCTGGACGAGGGCCGACTGGTCCTCATCTACGCGGAAGGCGGGATCCCGCCCCGCCGGGACGCCGCCGAGGCCGCGCCGCACGCCTTCCGCAGCGGCCTGGCCCGGCTCGCCGAGCGCACAGGGGCGCCCATCGTGCCGGTCGGCCAGGCCGGGGCGCGGCGGGTGACCTCGGGGAACGTGGCCAAGCAGCTCGCCGGGCTGGCCACGGCGCCGCTGCGCCGACCGGAGCTACACGTCCACGTGGGGTCGCCGATCACACTGATCGGCGACCCCACGGCCCGTACGACTCAGGCGCACGGTGCCGTGACGTCCGCGTGGCGGACGGCGGCCACACGGCTGGGCGAGCCGGCTGCGTCGGCTGCGTGAGCGCTCCGCCGAGGGCGCCGCGACAGGCCGTCGTGCTTCTGCTGCGCCGTCGTGGCTGAGCGCGCCCACGCGACGGCAGCCGCACATTCACCACAGTCCCGCTCCCCTTGAGGGCGCTGCCGAACTGCCGGCTTGTCAGACACTCCCTGCCCGGCGGCTCCTGAACCACCACACCCCGGCGCCCAGTACGAGGACGGCCGCGCCGATGCCCAGCGGTACGGCGAGGGACATGCCGTCGTCGCCGTCCGCGCTGTCGGCCGCGGGCCCGCCGGGGGCGACGACCGCAGAAGGGCAACCTGGGCCCACCGGAAGGGCCGTCGCTGCGGCATGGCCGTCGTACCGGACAAGGCCGTTCTTTCTCCCCGGTGGTGTGTGGCCCGTGTGGCTGTGGGGACGTACGCCGGGGTGTGTGCTGTTCAACACCGCTTTCGCGCCCCCGGCGCCGCTTGTCAGTGGCCTTGTGCGGGCACTACTGTCGCCACGCCTTGGTGAACGGGAAATCCGGTGTGATGCCGGTGCGGCCCTCGCCACTGTGAATCGGGAAGTCCGGCTCCAGTCCTCACGGACAGCCACTGGGTCCTCGGACCCGGGAAGGCGGAGCACGGGCGTGTGGTACCCGTCAGCCAGGAGACCGGCCAAGGCACGTCAACCATCCACGAGGTGCTGGAGAGGGTCTGCTGAGCCATGCACATAGCCGAGGGTTTTCTTCCTCCGGCGCACGCGATCGCCTGGGGCGTCGCGTCCGCGCCGTTCGTCGTCCACGGAGTACGGTCACTCACCCGTGAGGTCAGGGAGCACCCCGAGAGCACACTGCTGCTCGGTGCCTCGGGGGCCTTCACGTTCGTTCTGTCCGCGTTGAAGCTGCCGTCGGTGACCGGGAGTTGCTCGCACCCCACCGGCACGGGCCTCGGCGCCATCCTGTTCCGGCCGCCGATCATGGCGGTGCTGGGCACCATCACCCTGCTTTTCCAGGCCCTGTTGCTCGCGCACGGCGGCCTGACCACACTCGGCGCCAACGTCTTCTCGATGGCGATCGCCGGGCCATGGGCCGGTTACGGCATCTACCGGCTGCTGCGGCGGTACGACGTGCCGCTGATGGTCACGGTGTTCTTCGGCGCGTTCGTCGCCGACCTGGTCACCTACTGCGTCACCAGCGTCCAGCTCGCGCTCGCCTTCCCCGACCCGAGCAGCGGATTCCTGGGCGCGCTCGGCAAGTTCGGCTCCATCTTCGCCGTCACCCAGATCCCGCTCGCCGTGAGCGAGGGACTCCTCACGGTGCTGGTGATGCGCCTTCTGGTGCAGTCCAGCAAGGGCGAACTGACCCGGCTCGGCGTGCTCCTGAGCGGCAGGCGGAACCGGACCGAGACGGAGGCGGTGGCCCGATGAGCCGGAACACGAAGGTCAACGTCCTGCTGCTGCTCGTCGTGGCCGCGCTCGCCGTACTCCCGCTGGCCCTCGGCCTCGGCGACCACAAGGAGGAGCCCTTCACCGGCGCCGACGGGGAGGCCGAGACGGCGATCACCGAGATCGAGCCGGACTACGAACCGTGGTTCTCACCCCTGTACGAGCCGCCCTCCGGTGAGATCGAGTCCGGGCTGTTCTCCCTCCAGGCCGCCCTCGGCGCGGGCGTCCTCGCGTACTACTTCGGGCTGCGCCGGGGGCGACGGCAGGGGGAGCAGCGGGCGCGGGAACGGGACGCCGAGGGCGCGGCAGGTGATGCCGAGAGCGGGGCCGGTGACGCCGAGAGCGTGTCAGGTGACGCCTCTGAGGAGTCCATGGCTGAGAGGTCCTGAACTCTCGTGCTGCCGATCGACGCGGCGGCGCACAGCAGTCGCTGGCGCCGCCGCCATCCCGTGGACAAGGCCGTGCTCGGACTGGGCCTGACCGTACTCGCGATCTCCCTGCCGCCCTGGCCCGGCGCCGCCCTCGTGTTGGTGACGGCACTCGTCGTCCTGCTGGGCCCGGCGGGCGTCCCCGGCCGTCGGCTCTGGCGCGCCTACCGGGTGCCGCTGGGCTTCTGCGTGACCGGAGCCCTGCCCCTGCTCGTCCAGGTAGGCGGGCCCGGCGGATTCTTGACCCTGGCCGAGAGCGGCCCGGTGCGTGCCGGGGAGTTGCTGCTGCGCACGTCGGCCGCTTCCCTCGGCGTCCTCCTGTTCGCCTTCACCACCCCCATGTCCGACCTGCTGCCCCGCCTGGTGAAGGCCGGGGTGCCCGCCCCCGTCGTGGACGTCGCGCTGGTCACGTACCGCATGAGTTTCCTGCTCCTGGACTCCGTACGCCGGATCCGGGAAGCGCAGGCGGCGCGGCTCGGGCACACCACCCGTGCCGCCACCTGGCGTTCGCTCGCCGGGCTCGGCGCGATCGCGTTCGTACGGGCCTTCGACCGGGCGGCGCGGCTCCAGACCGGGCTCGCCGGACGGGGCTACGACGGCACCCTGCGCGTCCTGGTGCCCGAGGCCCGGGTCTCCGTCCGCTTCGTCTGCGCGGGCCTCGCCCTCCTCGCGGCCGTGGCCGCCCTCACCTTCGTACTGGAAAGGCCGCTGACATGAGCGAGCCCGTGCTGGTCGCCCTGCGGGGCACGTCCTTCGCCTACGAGGACGGCCCGGCCGTGCTCAGCGATCTCGACTTCGAGGTGCGCGAGGGCCGTGCGCTGGCCCTGCTCGGCCGCAACGGCACCGGAAAGACGACGCTGATGAGGCTGCTGAGCGGTGGACTGCGGCCCCGCACGGGCCGGTTGACCGTGGACGGGCAGCCGGTCACGTACGACCGCAAGGGGTTGACCCGGCTGCGTACGACCGTTCAGCTGGTCGTCCAGGATCCCGACGACCAGCTCTTCGCGGCGTCCGTCGCCCAGGACGTGTCGTTCGGGCCGTTGAACCTCGGGCTGCCCGACGAGCAGGTGCGGGCCCGGGTGGACGAGGCGCTCGCCGCGCTCGACATCACCGCCCTCGCCGACCGGCCCACCCATCTGCTGTCCTACGGGCAGCGCAAGCGGACCGCCATCGCGGGGGCGGTCGCGATGCGGCCTCGCGTCCTGATCCTGGACGAGCCGACCGCCGGACTCGACCCCGACGGCCAGGAACGGCTGCTCACCACCCTGGACCAACTCCGCCGGTCCGGCACCACCGTCGTGATGGCCACGCACGACGTCGACCTCGCCCTGCGGTGGGCCGACGACGCGGCACTGCTCACCCCGTCCGGCGCGCGCACAGGACCGGCGGCCACGATGCTCGCCCGCACGGACCTCCTCCACCAGGCCGGGCTGCGGCTGCCCTGGGGAGTCGCGGCCACCCAACTCCTCCGCCACCAGGGGCTGTTGCCCGACCTGGCGCCCGGTCCGCGCACTCCGGAGGAACTGGCCGCCCTGGCCAGGGGTTGAGTGCGGCGGTCAGCCGAGCCAGTGGCCGCCGCGCATCAGGTCGCGTCCCCGTAGCTCGTTGGCCTCGCGCCAGGCCTGGATACGGCGCGGCCGGATCCGGAAGTACTGGTAGCCGTCGAGCTTTCGCGGGTCGAAACCGGTGTGTTCCGCGAACGCGTCGCCCTCCTCGGAGGAGATGTCCACCGGTTCGGCGGTGCCGTCGACCACGACGACATCACGGGTCGGGCCGAGGCTGAGCCGGACCCGGCCGTCCGCCAGCAGGTTGCGGCCGGTGATCGAGGCGCGCGGCGTCGAGACGAGGAACGCGGTCCCGTCCCAGAGGTACGACAACGGGACGAGGTATGCGCCGCCCGGCGAGCCCGCCGACGCGAGCCAGAGATCGACGTCGCTCTCCAGTTTCGCCCGGGTGTCCCGCAGCCTCTCCTCAAGTCCACGCGGCGGCGCGTCCGTCATGCTTCCTCCCGTCATCGCGCGGCACGCCCTCCCTGCGAGGGATGCCATGGTCATCACGCTAGCCGCGGCTCGAGGACCGGCGCTTCTCGATTCCTGACCGGCTCAGACGGGCAGGCCATAGGCCCGAACCGCCGTACCGGCGAAAACGTCTTCCTGTTCGGCCGGACTCAACCCGGACGTCAGTGCGCGGGCCGCGTCCAGGACTTGGGCGTAGCCGGCGGCGAGCCGGCAGACGGGCCAGTCCGAGCCGAACATCAGCCGCCCGGGGCCGAAGGCGTCCAGGACGGTGTCCGCGTACGGGCGAAGGCCCGCGACGGTCCAGGAGTCCCAGTCGGCCTCGGTGACCAGGCCGGAGAGCTTGCACACGGTGTTCGGCAGGGTGGCCAGGGCACGGATCTCCTCCGCCCAGGGGTCCAGTTTCCCGGTGGCGATGGGCGGCTTGGCCAAGTGATCGAGGACGAAGGTGAGTTGAGGAAGCTGTCGTGCGGCCTCGACCGCGGCCTCCAGTTGGTGGGGTTTGACCAGGAGGTCGTAGGCGAGTCCCTCGTCGGCGACGGCGGTCAGTCCGCGCAGGACGTCCGGGCGCAACAGCCAGCGGGGGTCGGGTTCGCCCTGCACCTGGTGGCGGATGCCCACCAGGTGTGCGCCGCCGGGCTGTTCACGCAGTTCGGCGAGGGTGTCGGCGACGTCGGGCGCGGTGAGATCGGTCCAGCCGACCACCCCGGCGACCAGGTCGCTGTCGGCTGCGAGGGCCAGGAACTCGGGGGTCTCCTCGGCCACGGTGACCGTCTGGACGAGCACGGTCGCTGTGACACCGGCCGCGCGCGCCTCCGGCTCCAGATCGTGGAGGGAGAAGTCGCGGCGCAGCGGGGCGAGTTCGGGGCCGGTGATCCAGTCCTGGTCGCGGACGGAGAGGTCCCAGACGTGGTGGTGGGCATCGACGAGCCCCGATGCGGCGGCGTTCACAGCTGCCACACCACGGGCAGTGAGGCGTCGGCCCCCTCTGCGGAGTAGTCGTGGACGACGTCGAGGAGTTCGGCCATCCTCGCCTGCCAGGCGATGTTGACCGGCAGTTTCTCCAACTCCGCGATCATCGCCGGGTAGTCGTCGACCTCCACGACGTGGAAGAGGTCGGTGCCGCTGCGCCAGATCGTCCACTCGCTCACGCCGGCGGCCCGGATGGCGGCGGTCAGTTCCTCGGGGACCTCGCGGTGGGCCGCCTCGTACTCCTCGATGCGGTCGGCGCGGACCTTGGTGTGCAGGGCGACCCTCACGACGGCTCCTTCGGCTGCGGGACGGGTGTGTTCGGGCGCAGAAGCCCCTCGGCGCGCAGTTCGTCCCAGAGGGCGGCCGGGATCGGACGGCCGAGCAGGTCGACCGCGTCGCGCACCTCCTCGGCGGAGCGCGCGCCCGTCAGCACGGCCGCCACCGCCGGATGGGCGGAGGGGAAGGCCAGGGCCGCGCCGCGCAGCGGTACACCGTGGCGTTCGGTGACGTCCTTCAACCGCAGGGCGCGGTCGAGCACGGGCTGCGGCACGGGGGCGTAGTCGTATGTGACGCCGGGCTTCGGGTCGATCAGCAGGCCGGAGTTGAAGGCACCGCCGATCAGCACGCTGCGTCCCCGGGCGGCGGCCTCGGGCAGCAGTTCGTCCAGGCCCTCCTGTTCGAGGAGGGTGTAGCGGCCGGCCAGCAGTACCACGTCGATGGCGGTCTCCCGCAGGAAGCGGGTGGGTACGGCGCACTGGTTCATGCCGACGCCGATGGCCCCTACGACGCCCTCGTCGCGCAGCTTCTCCAGTGCCGGGTAGGCCTCGCGCAGGGCCTGCTCGGCGTGGTCGTCGGGGTCGTGGATGAGGGCCACGTCCACCCGGTCCAGGCCGAGCCGTTCCAGGCTGGCCTCCAGGGAGCGCAGCACCCCGTCGGCGGTGAAGTCCCAGACGCGGCGGTGGGTCGCCGGGACGGCGAAGCCGTTCGCCAGGTCGTCGCCCTCGGCGGTCTCGTTCGGCACCAGCAGTCTGCCGACCTTGGTGGAGACCGTGTACGACTCCCGCGGTCGGCCCCGGAGCGCGGCGCCGAGGCGGCGTTCGGACAGGCCGAGGCCGTAGTGCGGTGCCGTGTCGAAGGTGCGGATCCCGGCGTCCCAGGCCGCCTCGATCGCGGCGGCGGCCTCCTCGTCGGTCACCGGGCGGTAGAGGTTGCCGATGGCCGCGGCACCGTACGCCAGCTCGGTGACGCGGACGTCGGTGCGGCCGAGGGCCCTGGTCCTCATGAGCCGGCCGGGCGGAGCCGGAGCCCCTGCATACCGCCGTCGACGGCGAGGGCGGTGCCGGTGACGGAGGCCGCCGCGGGACTGGCCAGATAGGCGATAGCGGCCGCCACCTCCTCGGCGGTCACGAGGCGGCCCATGGGCTGGCGGGCGTTGAGGGCGGCGCGCTCGGCGTCGGGGTCGTCGGCGGCGTCGAGGAGGCGGCCGACCCACGGGGTGTCGGCGGTGCCGGGGTTGACGCAGTTGACGCGGATGCCCTCGCGGACGTGGTCGGCGGCCATCGCGAGGGTCAGCGAGAGGACCGCGCCCTTGCTGGCGGAGTACAGGGCGCGCTGCGGCAGGCCCGCGGTGGCGGCGATGGAGCAGGTGTTGACGATCGCCGCGGTGCCCGGACGGGCAGTGGCCGCGTCGCGCAGATGGGGCAGGGCGGCCCGGCTGGTGCGCACCATGCCGAGGACATTGACATCGAGGACCCGGTGCCACTGCGGGTCGGGGTTGTCCTCGACGGTCCCCTGTGCGCCGATGCCCGCGTTGTTGACGAGGATGTCCAGACCGCCGAGCCGCTCAGCGGCTTCCGTCACCGCGGCTCGTACGGAGGCGTCGTCGGTGACGTCGGCCTTGAGGGCGAGCAGCGGCTGCGACGCTCCGGAGGGGTCGACGTCGAGTACGGCCACCGTGGCGCCCCGTGCTGCCAGCAGCCGGGCCGTGGCCAGCCCGATACCGGAGGCGCCACCGGTGACGATCGCCTTCAGCCCTGCCAGTTCACCTACCGGTTCGGTCGGTTCACTTGTCGGATCGGTCATGCGACTTCCTCCCGTCCAGCGAGGTCGGCGGCCCAGAACGCGCCGTCCGGGTAACGGTATTCGGTGAGCGACTCCGGGCGCATGGTGGCGGAGAAGCCCGGCGTCAGGGGAGCGACGTAGTGGCCCTCGCGCATCACCACGGGGACGGTGAAGTGCTCGTGGAGGTGGTCGACGTACTCGATGACCCGGTCGTCGGTGGTGCCGGAGAGGGCCAGGTAGTCGAACATCGACAGGTGCTGGACCAGTTCGCACAGGCCCACGCCGCCGGCGTGCGGGCACACCGGGACGCCGAACTTCGCGGCGAGGAGCAGGATCGCCAGGTTCTCGTTGACCCCGCCGACGCGTGCCGCGTCGATCTGGAGTACGTCGATGGCCTCGGCCTGGAGCAACTGCTTGAACACGATGCGGTTCTGGACGTGTTCGCCGGTGGCGACCTTCACCGGCGCCACGCCTCGGCGGACGGCGGCGTGGCCGAGAATGTCGTCGGGACTGGTGGGTTCCTCGATCCAGTACGGGTCGAGGTCGGCGAGGGCCCGGGTCCACTCGATCGCCTCGCCGACGTTCCAGCGCTGGTTGGCGTCGATGGCGATGCGTACGCCGTCGCCGACGGCGGCGCGGGCGGTGCGCATCCGGCGGAGGTCGTCGTCGAGGTCGGCGCCGACCTTCAGCTTGATCTGGGTGAAGCCGTCGGCGACGGCCTGCTTGGCCAGCCGGGTGAGCTTCTCGTCGGAGTAGCCGAGCCAGCCCGGTGAGGTGGTGTAGCCGGGGTAGCCGCGTTCCAGCAGCGCGGCCTCGCGCTCCGCGAGACCGGTCCGGCCCTCGCGCAGCAGGTGGAGGGCGTCCTCGGGGGTGAGGGCGTCGGCGATGTAGCGGAAGTCGACCTGGGAGACCAGCCACTCGGGTTCGGCGTGGGCGAGCAGGCGCCACAGCGGCTGCCCGGCGCGCTTGGCGGCCAGGTCCCAGACAGCGTTGACGACCGCGCCGATGGCCATGTGCATCACGCCCTTCTCGGGGCCGAGCCAGCGCAGCTGGCTGTCGCCGATCAGGTCGCGGTTGACCGAGCCGGGGTCGGCGCACAGCTCCTGCACCGAGCGGCCCACGAGGTGGGGCCGCAGGGCGTCGATCGCGGCGACCTGGACGTCGTTGCCCCGGCCGATGGTGAACGTGAAACCGTGGCCCTCGAAGCCGTCTGCGGCATCGGTGCGCAGCACTACGTAGGCGGCGGAGTAGTCGGGATCCGGGTTCATCGCGTCCGAGCCGTCCAGCTCCCGCGAGGTGGGGAACCGGATGTCGTAGGTGTCGACCGCGGTGATCCGGGCGTGGGTTGCAGTCAAGGGGGTGCCTTTCACGCTTGGCCGAAGGTCTGGCGCTGGCTCCCGAGCCCGTCGATCTCGAGTTCGACGGTGTCACCGGGGCGGAGATAGGGAGTGCCGGGCAGGCCGAGGGCGACGCCCGCGGGTGTCCCGGTGTTGATCACGTCACCGGGCTCCAGGACCATGTACCGGCTGAGGTACGCCACGATCTCGTGGACCGGGAAGATCATGTCGCGTGTGTGTCCGTGCTGGCGCTTCACTCCGTTGACGCTCAGGAGCAGCGCGAGGTCCTGCGGGTCGCCGGCCTCGTCGGCGGTGACCAGCCACGGGCCGAGCGGGTTGAAGGTCTCACAGGACTTGCCGAGATCCCACTGCGAGGAGTACTCCAGCTGGAACTCGCGCTCGGAGACGTCATGGCTGACCGCGTATCCCGCGATCACCTCCGCCGCCTCCTCGGGGCCCGACAGGTAGCGGGCGCGCCGTCCGATGACGACCCCCAGCTCGACCTCCCAGTCGGTCTTGACGGAGCCGCGAGGGATCAGCACCGCGTCGTACGGCCCGACGACTGTGCCCGGGTCCTTCATGAAGACCACAGGCCGGGGCGGGATGGCCGCGCCGGTCTCGGCGGCGTGGTCGCGGTAGTTGAGCCCGACGCAGATGACCTTGCCCGGGCGGGCGACGGGGGCGCCGATCCGCAGACCGTCCGTGTCGAGTTCGGGCAGTCCGCCCGCCTCGACGGCCGCGCGGGCCCGGTCGACTCCCCCGGAGACGAGGAAGGTGCCGTCGATGTCGGAGGCAACAGAGGACAGGTCGAGCAGCCGGCCGTCGTCGGTGCGGACGGCGGGCCGCTCCTGTCCTGGGGCGCCGACGCGTAGCAGTTTCACTGGGGCAGCTCCCTTGCCATGGGTGTGTTCATTCATCGGAGGAATGGCGCACCGTGACTTTAAGGGCAGTTCGACGACCTGACAACGGATTCCTCGGATGTATTTGATCGACGAGCAATTATCCGCCAGCAGACGAATCCGGCATGTGCGAAATCACCTGTGCCGATCGCCACACACACCCGTCGAATGTGTGCGCAATTCGTTGCGAGCGACCTCTTGTCAACTCCGGCAGCACCGTCGTAGCGTCCTCGACGTCCGAGATACATCGGAGGAATCGCACCGCCGCCGTGTTGGGGGCTGTGGCCGTTCAAACTCCGCTGCTCGTTCACCGGTTGCCCCCCTGTACCTCCCCTCCGATGGCCCGCGTATGCCTGTCCGGAGGGCGGCCTCCCCGTCCTGGCTAAGGAGAACCCGGCCATGAAGCTCGCCCGCACCCGCTCCACCGCCGCAGCGGCCTGCGCCCTCGCGGCCCTCGGCCTCCTCACCGCCTGCAACCGCGACAGCTCCGGATCGGCCGCCTCGGGCGGCGACCAGCCCGCCATCGGGATCGACCTGCCGCGCTCCGACTCCGACTTCTGGAACTCCTACGCCGAGTACCTCAAGAAGGACATCAAGTCCGAGGACATCAACGCGCTGCCGCTGAGCAACTCGCAGAACGACATCACCAAGCTCGTCGCCAACGTGCAGGTCTTCCAGAACACGGGCGCCAAGGCCGTCGTCATGGCCCCGCAGGACACCGGCGCCATCGCCTCCACCCTCGACACCCTCGCGTCGAAGAAGATCCCCGTGGTCAGCGTCGACACCCGGCCCGACAAGGGCGACGTCTACATGGTCGTCCGCGCCGACAACCGGGCGTACGGCACCAAGGCCTGCGAGTTCCTCGGCGAGCAGCTGGGCGGAAAGGGCAAGGTCGCCGAGTTGCAGGGCGCCCTGGACTCGATCAACGGGCGGGACCGCTCGGAGGCCTTCGCCCAGTGCATGAAGGAGAAGTTCCCGGACATCAAGGTGTTCGAGCTGCCCACCGACTGGAAGGGCGACGTGGCCTCCGCCAAGCTGCAGAGCCTGCTCGCCCAGCACCCCGACCTGAACGGCATCTACATGCAGGCCGGCGGTGTCTTCCTCCAGCCGACCCTGGCCCTGCTGGAACAGAAGGGCCTGCTCAAGCCCGCCGGCGAGAAGGGGCACATCTCGATCATCTCCAACGACGGCATCCCGCAGGAGTTCGACGCGATCCGCAAGGGCCAGATCGACGCCACCGTCTCCCAGCCCGCCGACCTGTACGCCAAGTACGCGCTGTACTACGCCAAGGCGGCGGCCGAGGGCAAGACCTTCAAGGCCGGCAAGACCGATCACGGCTCCACGATCGTCGAGATCCCGAACGGCCTGGAGGACCAGCTGCCGGCACCGCTGGTGACCAAGGACAACGTGGACGACAAGACCCTGTGGGGCAACAACGTCGGCCAGTGACCGAACGGTCCGTCGACCGGGCGGAGGGACGCGGCCCGTCCCTTCGCCCGCACCCCCTCGTATCCACCCCACGAAGGACGGTATCCACCATGGCGGACACCGCGACCGCAGCGGCGAACGGCGGCGGGAACCCGGCCTCCGACGGCCCCGCCCCGGTGGCCGAGGCCATCGGCATCAGCAAGAGGTTCGGCGCCACCGTCGCCCTGCGCGACGCCCGGATCACCATCGCCCCGGGCGAGTCGCACGCGCTGGTCGGCCGCAACGGCGCCGGCAAGTCGACGCTGGTGTCCATCCTGACCGGACTGCGGCACGCCGACACCGGCACCCTGCGCTTCAACGGCGAACTGGCGCCGGCCGTCGGGGACATCGACGCCTGGCGCTCCAAGGTCGCCTGCGTCTACCAGAAGTCCACGATCATCCAGGACCTGACCGTCGCCGAGAACCTCTTCCTGAACCGGCAGAGCGATGGTTCGATGCGGCCCATCCGCTGGAAGAAACTACGCGGACGGGCCGAGGAGTTGCTCGCCGAGTACGGCGTGGACGTGGACGCCGCAGCACGGGCGAAGGACCTCACCGTCGAGCAGCGGCAGTTCGTCGAGATCGCGCGGGCGCTGTCGTTCGGCGCGCGCTTCATCATCCTCGACGAGCCGACCGCGAAACTCGACGCCCGCGGCATCAACCGGCTCTTCGACAAGCTCCGCGACCTCCAGCGGCAGGGCGTCGCCTTCCTCTTCATCTCGCACCACCTCCAGGAGGTCTACGACCTCTGCACCACGGTCACGGTCTACCGCGACGCGGCGCACATCCTGACCGCGCCCGTCGCCGAACTCGGCCACCAGGCGCTGGTGGAGGCCATGACCGGGGAGACCACCGTCACGACGGCGGCAACCGTCGAGAACCGTGCCCCGGTACGGGCCGACTCCCCCGAACTCCTGACGGTCGAGGGCCTCACCCTGCCCGGCGCCTGCCAGGACCTCTCGCTCTCGGTGCGCGCGGGCGAGGTGGTCGGCCTGGCCGGAGCCACGGCCAGCGGCAATGTGCGGGTGGGCGAGGCCGTCGCCGGGCTGCACCGCGTCGACGAGGGCACGATCTCCGTCCGCGGACGGCGCGTACGCGGCGGCAGTGTGCCGTCGGCGCTCGCCGTGGGGGTCGGACTGGTCCCGGAGGACCGCCATCTGCAGGGCCTGGTCAACAACCGCAGTGTGGCGGAGAACGCGACGCTCACCGTCACCGACCAGCTCGGCCCGTACGGCACCGTGCTGCCCTCCCGGACCAGGGCCTTCGCCCAGCGCATGATCCGGGACCTCGACATCAAGACCCCGGGCGGGGCCACCCCTGTCTCGGCCCTTTCGGGCGGCAACCAGCAGAAGGTCGTCGTCGCCCGCGCCCTGGCCACCGACCCGCACGTCCTGGTGGCCATCCGCCCCACCAACGGAGTCGACGTCAAGTCGAAGGAGTTCCTGCTGCGCCGGATCCGGCAGATCGCGGACGGCGGGAAGGCCGCGCTGATCGTCTCCGACGAGCTGGACGATCTGAAGGTGTGCGACCGGCTCGTGGTGATGTTCCACGGGCGGGCCGTCGCCGAGTTCGACCGCGGCTGGAAGGACGAGCACGTGGTCGCCGCCATGGAGGGCGTGGCCGACCGGGCCGGAACCTCCGACACCACCTCCCACACCCCCTCTGACACCGCCGAAGAGCACGGAAGGTAGTCATGTCCGCCACCACTGATGTCACCGACCCCGCCGCGAGCGTGGCGCGGGAGACCGCCGGAGACACCCGCCGCGGGCTCGACCTCGGTCGCTTCCGTGAGCTGTCCCTGGTCCCGGCGATCCTCGTCCTGGGCCTGATCGGGTTCATCGTCTCGCCGGCCTTCCTGACCGCCGACAACCTCATCGGGGTGGCCCAGCAGTCCACCGAGCTGAGCCTGCTGGTCCTGGCCACCGCGCTGATCCTGATCTGCGGCCGGATGGACCTGTCCCTGGAGTCCACGATCGGCGTGGCGCCCGTCATCGCCGTATGGCTGGTCCTGCCGACCAGCGGAGCCCGGTTCACCGGCCTCGGGCTGCTGCCCGAGTGGACGGCCGTGCCGCTGTGTCTGCTGGTGGGTGTGGTGATCGGGGCCGTCAACGGCTTCCTGATCCTGAAGCTGCGTCTCAACGGCTTCATCGTCACCCTCGGCATGCTGACCATGCTGCGCGGTCTCCAGGTCGCCCTCTCGGAGGGCCAGTCCATCGTGGAACTGCCGTCCTCCTTCACCTACCTCGGAAAGGCGTCGTGGCTGGGTGTGCCGGCCGCGATCTGGATCTGCGTGGTGCTCTTCGCCCTCGGTGGCAGCGCACTGGCCTGGCTGCGGCACGGCCGGGCGCTGTACGCGATCGGCGGCAACGCGGAGGCGGCCCGCACCGCCGGTATCCGGGTCGACCGGATCGTGTGGGCGGTGCTGATCCTCGGCAGTGTGCTGGCCGCGTTCGCCGGCATCCTCTACAGCGGGCACTACGGGTCCATCTCCGCCACCCAGGGCAGCGGCTGGATCTTCCAGGTCTTCGCCGCGACCGTCATCGGCGGGGTGAGCCTCAACGGCGGCAAGGGGTCGATCTTCGGCGCCCTCACCGGCGTCCTGACGCTGCAACTCGTCGTCAACGTCATGACGCTGGCGGGTGTGCCGCCGCTGTGGAACCAGTTCCTCAACGGCGCGATCATCATCGTCGCCCTGATCATCTCCCGCTTCGCCTCGGGCGAGAAGCAGGAGTAGACGGGGGTGGCGCTCACGGACGAGGCGATGGACAAGATCAAGGCGATGATCGTGGCCGGTGAGCTCGCCCCGGGCTCCCGGCTGCCCAAGGAGGAGGACCTCGCCGGGCAGCTCGGCCTGTCGCGCAGTTCACTGCGGGAGGCGGTCCGGGCGCTGACCGCCATGCGGATCCTGGTCACCCGGCAGGGCGACGGCACCTATGTGTCCAGCCTGGAGCCCCATCTCCTGCTCGAGTCGCTCTCCTTCGCCTCGGACGTCTCCCAGGGCCACACGGCCCTGCAACTGCTCCAGGTACGCAGGCTGTTGGAGCCCCAGGCGACCGGCGTGGCCGCCGTACTGCTCACAGAGGAGGACCTCCGGGAACTCGGTGCCATCCTGGAACGGTCCCGGGCCGCCGCCACGGTCGAGGAGTTCGTCGGCCATGACATCGCGTTCCATCTGCGCATCGTCGAGGCCGTCGGCAACCCGGTGCTGTCCATGCTGCTCCGTGTGCTCTCCACCCGGACCCAGCGGGCCCGTATCGTCCGGGCCACCCGGACCGAGCGGGCCGTGGAACACGCCCACCGGGAGCACGAGGAGATCCTCCGCGCCCTGCGCAGCCGCGACGCCCAACTGGCCGTCTCCGCCGCGACGGTCCATGTCGCCGCCGTGGAACAGTGGCTGGCGGCCGACCTCGTCGAGGCCCCCGCCCGCGCCGGGTCCGGCCGCCGGGAGTGACCCGGCGGCCGGAGCGGGCCGTCACATGTCGGTGGCGTCCACCACGGCACCGAGGTCCACGAACTTGAAGCCGGTGGCCGTGCGGGTGCCGCCCTCCCCGTCCGGTACGCCGGGGGTCTCGTGGCCGTCCTGGACGACGAGGAGGCCGCGCGGGTAGCGGGTGCCCAGCGGGGCGTTCATGATGGCGGCGCCGTCGCACTCCTCCACGCTGTCGAGCGTGTCCGTCGCGGCCCCGATCCGGAAGCCGCCCTCGTACTCGTTGCCCTCGCTCACCTCACGGTCGTACAGGGCGAAGCTGTTGTCGCCCTGGCTGGAGGCGAGCAAATAGCCGTCCCCGTCCGACTCCTGATAGAGCGTCAGGCCCTCGACGTCGGCCGAAAGCCGCGTGCCGCCGTAGCCGGGGTCGGCGCCCGGCGTGCACTCCTCGGTCTCCTCGTCGTACGTCCCGGGGATGCCGTACTCCCTGACCTTGTCCACCAGGACCGGCTTGCCGGTGAGGTCGGCACGCAGCCGCCAGATGCCGACGTCCTCCTGGCCGGCGTAGAGCGATCCGGTGGCGGGATCGACGACCATGCCCTCGACCTGCGGGAGTTCACCGGGTTCGCCGCAAGGGCTCCAGGTGGTGCCGTCGGGCAGGCGGAAGGAGGCGGGCAGGTCGAGGGTGCGGATCTTGCGGTAGCCGACCTTGCCGTCGGCCGTCGGCAGGAGTTCGAGCAGGGCGAGGCCGGTCCGCTCCCTCCGGCTGGCCAGGGCGTACGTACGGCCGCTGGCCTTGTCGGTCCAGGTGGCCAGGCCGTACGCGGTGCGCTGGTCGTTGATCTCGGCCTGATCGGCGGAGAAGACGGGCGCGGCGGCCGGGTCGGTGATGTCGGTGAGCGGGCCGTCCGGGCGGGACGGGTCGATGCGGTAGATCCGCAGCCGGTCGTTGCCGCGGTCGCTGACCACCGCCACGTCGGCCCGGCCGGTGGAGGTGCGCAGGCCGGTGACGAGGTCGACGTTGTTGTAGCGGCCCGGGGCGTCGTCCTCCGCCGGCGGCTTCGGCGCGGGCAGCGACTGCACCAGCCGGGCGTCCAGGTCGTAGACCCGCAGACCACCCTCCTTGGCGGTGGCCACGACGAGGCTGCGGCCCGGGTCGGCGGGGTTCCGCCAGATCGCGGGGTCGTCCGCGTCGGAGTTGCCGCCCGCCTCGTCGTCGTAGAGCGCGGCGGACTCGCTGGTGGCGGTGACCACCTGGAGACCGGACCCGGACGCGTCCGCCCCTGCGGGGGATGCCGCGAGGAAGGTGGTCAGCGCGGTGCCGGAGGCGAGAAGGGCAACTCTTCGAGCGGTCCGGGGAGTTCTCACGGGCGCTTCCTTACCGTCATGGAGATCGTCGGATGCCCCGGCTGTCGGGGACATGCAGATGGTGCGGAGAGAAGCTTGCGCGCAGGGGGACGTGAGCTGTCCATGCCGCGACCGACAACAGGGTGGGGTTTTGGCCGATGTTCGCCCGATGGTCAGACACCGCACAGGACGAGGTCGGAGCCGGACTCGGTCAGTCGTGGAAGGTACCGATCGGCAACAGGGGCGCCCAGTCCCTCAGCGTCCAGTCTCAGCTGCCGGGGAGGTCGAGGATCCGCTTACTGGCCACATGGACGGCACGACTCGCGGAGATGTCGGTGGTGCGCCGTTGTTCCAGTACCCAGCGGGCGAAGGCGTCCCCGTCGCCGCTGTCACCGTATTCGCCAACGGTCGCGAGCACCTCCACGGATCCGCGCACCAGGGCAAGGGTGGCGACGGTCACGGGCTCGGTCATGGCCTGACCGGGGATGCCGCCGCCCCAACAGGTGATGAGGTACAGGCGTTGCGGCGGGGTGCCGGTGAGTACATCCGCAGGCAGCAACCAGTTGTCGGGATCCAGCTCGATGTAGTGGCCCGGGCCGTCGGCCGGACGTCCGTGACACAGCAGGACGATGGTGTGGGCTCGACCAGCTTCTCGACCTCGACCTCGGCGCCGTCGAGCCGAGTGTGGCGGGCCCGAACCTGCCGCACCAGCGACTGCCGCTGTCCCGGCTCCCGGCCTCGTTCCGGCGGGCGGGAGGGAGGGCGTACGACCACCGAGCCCACGCGTTCGGTGAGCCGCTGCCCGACGGCCCGGTCGCCGTCGCCGCCATCACCAGCTGCACCAACACCGCCAGCCCGGCGCTCGTCGTGCAGGCGGGTCTACTGGCCGAGCGGGCGGTCCGGTTGGGGCTGACCGCCAAACCCTGGGTCAAGACCCCCCTCTCCCCCGGTTCAAGGGTGGTCGAGGAGTATCTGCGCGAGTCCGGGCTACTGCCCACGCTGGAGAAGACCGGCTTTCACATCGTCGGCTTCGGCTGTATGACCTGCATCGGCAACTCCGGCCCACTGCATCCGGAGATGGAACGCCTCGCCGAGGCCGGCGCCACTGAACCGGTCGCCGTCCTCTCCGGCAACCGCAACTTCGCGGGCCGGGTCAACCCGCGCATCTCCCTGTCGTACCTCGCCTCTCCTCCCCTCGTCGTCGCCTACGCCCTGGCCGGATCGGTCCTGCACGACTTCGACCGGGAACCGATCGGTACCGACCGCAAAGGGCAGCCCGCTCCAGGACCTCTGGCCGTCCGACGAGGAAGTCGCCGAGTGCGTCGCGGAGTTCGTACGACCGGAGCTGTTCCGCGCCAACGCCGCACGCATCCGGCAGGGCCTGGCAGGAGATCGAGGCACCCGGCGGCACCCGTTTCCCCTGGGACCCGGAGTCGACGTACGAAGGGCTCGACGACCTGACCGTCGGCACCAACCCCGTCACCCTCCACTAACCGCTTCTATAGCTGCTGTCGACGAGCCCTACGTACACGCGGTCGCGCTGTTCTTCAGGCTCCCGGGTGCGATGCGCGCATGTTCCAGCGCACGCCAGGTGCTCTCCATCAGGAGGCGCTGCTGAGGGTCCATGGCCGAGGCTTCGAGCGGGCCGATCCCGAAGAACGCCGCGTCGAACCCGGCCACCTCCTCCAGGAAGCCCCGCGCCGCACGTAGGTGGAGCCCTCGGCCGCCCTGTCCTCGTTGTAGAGGAACGTCTGGTCCCAGCCTCGATCCGTGGGCAGCGGTGCCGAGTGGTGACGTCCCCCGTCCAGTAACTCCCAGAAGGCATCGGCGTCTTCGGCGCCGGGGAACCGGCGGTCCATGCCGACGACGGCGATCGGAGCCGACTCTGCCGACGACGTGTTCATAGTCAACTCCTCAAGACGTGCCGATGGCTCAAAGTCGGCGTCAGTCGACTTGTACTGCCGTGACGCGTCAGAGGTATAGACGGCAAAACTGGGCGCAGAGTTCAAGGCGGAAGCGTCCGCGGCACCAGGGGTGCCCATCACCACAACCGCGCCGGAGGCCCGTGCGCCGTCGGAGCCTTGGCCGGGCGGCGGGTCACGAGAGGAGCAATCCTTGACAGAGTATTGACGCTGCGGAGACGAGATGTAGATGCTGGCGCATCCTTCCCACCCCGGCCCACACCAGGAGCTGTTATGGGTGCTGTCTCTCTCGTCTCGCTGACCAGAACGCTCGCCGGACTCGCCCTCGGTGCCCTGGCGCTGTCGGGCTGTGGGTCGAGCCTCGACGAGTCCGGCGGGAGCGGGTCCGGAGGGGCCCGTTCCGAAAAGGTCAGGATCGGGTTGCTGGTGCCGTTGTCGGGTGTCTACGCCCCCATCGGCGAGGACATGAAGGCCGGCTTCGAGCTCTACCTCGACCAGCACGACGGCAAGCTCGGCGGCCGCGAGGTGGACCTCGTGACCGCCGACGAGGGCGAGGGCCCGCAGACCGGCGTGCCCGCCGCCCAGAAACTCGTCGACCAGAACCAGGTCACCGCGGTCGCCGGAGTGGTCAACTCGGCGACCGCGCTGGGTCTGCGCGACTTCTTCCACGAGTCCAAGAAGCCGCTGCTGATCGCCAACGCGGGCGCCGACGACATCACCGGCGCCCGCAAGTCCGCGTACGTGTGGCGGACGAGTTTCAGCAACGGCGACGTGTCCGCCGCGCTGGGCCCGGCCGTCGCGAAGGAGGTCAAGGGCGGCGTCTACCTCGTCGCCGCCGACTACGCCGCGGGCAAGGAGATGGTCGCGGGCTTCCGCAAGACCTTCGAGGCGGCCGGCGGCAAGGTCGCGGGCGAGAAGTACACCCCGTTCGGCAAGACGCAGGACTTCCAGCCCTACCTCTCGGCGATCCGCGAGTCCGGCGCCGACGCCGTCTTCGCCTTCTACGCCGGCGCCGAGGCGGTCAACTTCGTCAAGCAGTACAAGCAGTTCGGCCTCGCCGGCAAGACACCCCTGTACGGCACCGGCTTCCTCACCGAGGGCGGGGCGCTCGCCGCGCAGGGCGCGGCCGCGGTCGGGGTGAAGACCTCGCTGCACTACTCGACGGAACTGGACACACCGGTCAACAAGGAGTTCGTGGCCGCGTACGAGAAGGCGGCGAAGAAGCCGCCGACGGTCTACGCGGTCCAGGGTTACGACACCGCCGCCGTCCTCGACAAGGCGCTGGCCGGGGCGGGCGGTGACGGCGGTGACGCCCTGGTGGAGGCGCTGGGCAAGGTCGGTTCGGTCGACAGTCCCCGGGGCCCGTGGAAGTTCGACGCCGACCACAACGCGGAGCAGACGTACTACCTGCGCGAGGTCGAGACCAGTGGCGGGACAGCCGTCAACGCGGTCGTCGGCGAGCTGGAGTGAGCGGGGCCGGGATGGCGACCCACCTGGTCAGCGTTCTCAACGGGCTGGCGATGGGCTCTCTGCTCTTCGCCATCGCGCTGGGCCTGTCGTTGGTGTTCGGCATGATGGACGTGCTGAACCTGGCCCACGGCGCGGTCTATCTGGTCGGCGCCTACGTGGCGGTGGCACTCGTGTCCGACGGCGCGGGTGTGGCGCCCTTCGTCCTGGCGGTCCTGGCGGCGGCCGTGGCCGGGGCGGTCCTCGGAGGCCTGCTGGCCTCCCTGACCCGGGCCACCCCGCACCATCTCGACCAGGCCCTCCTCACCCTCGGCGTGGCCCTGGTGGTCGGCGAGGGGCTGTCACTGGTCTTCGGCAACGACGTGCACTCCATCGCCGCCCCCGAACCGGTCGCCGGCGGTGTCACGGTGCTCGGCGAGACCTACCCGGTCTACCGCCTGCTCGTGATCGGGTTCGGCGCGGTGCTGGCGGTGGCCGTGTACGTCCTGGTGGAGCGCAGTCCGCTGGGTTCGCTGATCCGGGCCACCGTCGCCGACCGCGCGATGGTGGCGGCGCTGGGCGTCAACACCGGCCGGGTGCTGGTCGGCGTCTTCGCGGCGGGCGCGGCGCTGGCCGCGGTCGGCGGGGTACTGGCCGGTCCGATTCTCGGCGCCCAACCCGGCCTGGACGAGAAGGTGTTGCTGCTCGCGCTGGTCGTGGTGGTGATCGGCGGTCTGGGCTCGGTCCGGGGTGCGCTGCTCGGCGCCGTACTGATCGGTCAGGTGCAGGCGCTCGGGACCGCGCTGCTGCCGGAGTACGCGTCGTTCCTCGTCTTCGCCGCGATGGCCCTGGTCCTGCTGCTGCGGCCGGCGGGTCTGCTCCCGGCCAGGTCGGGGGTGCACGCATGAAGGCGGAGGCGGAGGAGATACGCGGCGGCACACCTGCACTGAAGGACTCGATTCCCGTCGTGGACACCCCTGCCGTCGGCGGTGCGGACCACCCGCGCCGGCGGCGGGCCGTGGTCACCGTCGGGGTCGTCGCACTGCTGGCGGCGGCCCCGCTGGTGCTGGCCCCTTATCCGGTGTCGGCCATGACCCGGATGCTGGCGTTCGCGGTGCTGGTGATCGGCGTCGACCTGCTGACCGGGGTCACGGGGTTGCCCTCGCTGGGGCAGGCGGCGTACTTCGGTGCCGGTGCCTACACGGCGGTGCTGGTCGGGATCCACATCACCGCGGACGCGCTGGTGCAGGCGCTGGCGGGCCTGGTCATGGGCCTGGTGACGGCCGCGGTCACCGGCTGGGTTGCCGTACGGGCCCGGGGCATCGTGTTCCTCATGCTGACCCTCGCGATCGGCGAGTCGGTGCACCAGGTGGCCGACACCTGGTCCGTGGTGGGCGGCAGCAACGGGCTGGCCGGGATGCCGCCGATCAGTCTGTTCGGCGGGCCCTCGCTGCTCGCCGCGGGGTTCGTGTACTGGTGGGTGCTCGCCGTGGCGGTCCTGGTGTTCGCGGCCGTCGCGCTGGTCGCCCGCTCCCCCTACGGGCGGACGCTGCGGGGCATCCGCGACAACGAGGCCCGGATGCGGGCGCTCGGTTACCGTCCGGCGCTCGCGCGGTACGGCGTCTTCTGCCTGGCGGGGGCCGTCGCCGGGATCGGCGGGGCCCTGTGGGCGCAGCAGGCCCGGTTCTTCTCGCCCGGCGACATGGCGTTCGAGGTCGCGGCGCTGGCTCTGCTCAGCGTGGTCATCGGGGGTGCGGGCAGCCTGTGGGGGCCCTGTCTCGGCGCGGCGCTCGTGCTGCTCGTCCGCGACAACCTCTCCGCGTCGATCGGCGGCCACGGCCCGCTGGTGCTGGGCGTGGTGTTCGTCGCCGTGGTCTTCCTGATGCCGCGTGGCCTGGCGGGCCTGACCGGTGGGCGCCTGCGGGTCGTCACCCGCGCCCGCCGCCGGAAGGAGAACCCCTCGTGAGCCCTCTTCTGGAACTGCGCGGGCTGACCCGCTCCTACGGCTCGCTCACCGCCGTCGATGGTGTGGACCTGACGATCGCGCGGGGTGAGCGGCATGCGCTGATCGGGCCCAACGGCGCCGGAAAGTCGACGCTGTTCGCGACCGTCGCCGGGACACTGCGAGCGTCGAGCGGAAGCGTCCTGCTGTCCGGGCGGGACGTCACCTCCCTGCCGGAGGCGGACCGGGCCCGGCGCGGCATGGTCCGCACGTACCAGCACTCCAGTCTGTTCCTCGGCTGCTCTGTACTGGACAACGTCGCGCTCGCCGTGCAGCGCGTCCACCGGGTGACCCACCGTTTCGACCGGGCGGCCCGGCGCTTCAAGCACACCGAGGCGGAAGCGCGCCGCCACCTGGACTCCGTGGGGCTGTCCGGGCGTGCCCAGGACAAGGTGGCCGCCCTGTCCCACGGCGAGCGCCGCCAGCTGGAGGTCGCGATGGTGCTCGCCACCGAACCCGCGCTGGTCATGTTCGACGAGCCCACCGCGGGGATGTCCGCCGCGGAGACCGAGCGGTTCGTGACCCTGATGGAACGGCTCCCCGAGGACCTGACCGTGCTCATCGTGGAACACGACCTGGAGGTGGTGTTCCGCCTCGCCGACCTGGTCACCGTGCTGCACCTGGGCAAGGTCCTCGCCTCCGGACCACCGGAGGCGATCCGGGCCGACGACGCCGTACAGCGGGCGTATCTCGGTTCCGCCAGGACCGAGGACCTCTTCACCGACGCCGGAGGACCGCGATGACCGACCTGCTCAGCGTGCGCGACGTGCGTGCGGGCTACGCGGGCACCACCGTGCTCGACGGCGTCGACCTCACCGTACCCGCCGGCACCGTCGTGGCTCTGCTCGGCCGCAACGGCGTCGGCAAGTCCACCTTCGTCCACACGGTGATGGGGATGCTCAAGCCGTACTCCGGCAGCATCCGCGTGGACGGACGCGAACTCGCCGGAGCGGCCGCGCACACCGTCGCCCGCACCGGCGTCGCGATCGTGCCCCAGGGCCGACGCGTGTTCGCGCCCCTCACCGTGGAGGAGAACCTGACCCTCGCGGCCCGGGCGGCCAAGGACAGCCCCGGCCCCTGGGACACGAAACGCGTCTACGAGCTGATGCCCCGCCTCGCCGAGCGGCGCGGCCACCGGGGCGATCAACTCTCCGGCGGGGAGCAGCAGATGCTGACCATCGGCCGGGCGCTGCTGCGGAACCCCCGGCTGCTGCTCCTGGACGAGCCCTCGGACGGCCTCGCCCCCGCGGTCGTCGACCTGATCGCGGGGGTGCTGGAGGGCCTGCGCGGCGAGGGCATCGCGGCCGTGCTGGTGGAGCAGGACCTGCATCTGGCCTTCCGCCTGGCCGACGAGGTGGCGGTGATGCAGAAGGGCCGCATCGTGCACAGGAGTTCCACCGCCGACTTCCGTCAGGACCGGCAACGGGCCCACAGCCTCCTCGGCGTGGGCTGAGTCGCGCGGTGACGTACGCCCGCCAACTCCGGCGCTACTTCTACAAAACCTTGACGCATTTCAGAACTGCTGTAGAAGATTACTCCATCGGTACCTGCGCTAGCGCGAGGAGGCGCTCGTCATGGTGGTTTCCTTCGACCGGAGTCCGGACGCGTACCGGCACTGGAAGCTCCGCACGGACGGGCCGGTCGCGTGGCTGGAGATGGACGTCGACGAGCAGGGCGGCCTGGTCCCCGGGTACGAGTTGAAGCTCAACTCCTACGACCTGGGCGTGGACATCGAGCTGAACGACGCGCTCCAGCGGCTGCGGTTCGAGCACCCCGAGGTGCGGTCGGTGGTGGTGACCAGCGCGAAGGAGAAGGTCTTCTGCGCCGGGGCCAACATCCGGATGCTGGCGGCCTCCCCGCACCAGTGGAAGGTGAACTTCTGCAAGTTCACCAACGAGACCCGCAACAGCATGGAGGACTCCTCGGAGCACTCCGGGATGACCTTCATCGCCGCGGTCAACGGCTCCTGTGCGGGCGGTGGTTACGAGCTCGCGCTGGCCTGCGACCGGATCCTGCTGATCGACGACAACTCCTCGGCGGTGGCGCTGCCCGAGGTCCCGCTGCTTGGCGTACTGCCCGGCACCGGCGGGCTGACCCGGGTCACCGACAAACGCCGCGTCCGCAAGGACCTCGCCGACCTCTTCGCCACCCGCAGCGACGGCATCCGCGGCAAGACGGCGGTGGACTGGCGGCTGGTCGACGAGGTCGTGCCGCGCCGGGACTTCCGTACGGTCGTCGAGCAGCGCGCCCTGGAGGCGGCCGGGCGGAGCCCCCGCCCGGCGGACGTCCGGGGCATCGAACTGACGCCGCTGGAACGGGAAGTCACCGAGGACGGCATCGCCTACCGGCACGTGCGCGCCGCGTACGACCGCTCGCTGGGCCTGGTGAACATCACGGTGCGGGCCCCCGGGGAAGACGCGCCCGCCGACGCCGCCGCGCTCCACGCGCAGGGCGCCGACGGATGGCTGCTGGCCCTCACCCGCGAACTCGACGACCTGATCCTGCGGCTGCGGACGAACGAGACCGAGCTGGGCACGTGGGTGCTGCGCACGGAGGGCGACCCCGAGCTCGTACTGGCCCACGAGCGGGCCGTTCGCACAGCCGCCGCCGACGGCGACTGGCTCGCGGGCGAGATCACGCACTACTACAAGCGCACCCTGAAGCGGCTCGACGTCACCAGCCGCAGCCTCATCGCGCTGATCGAGCCGGGCAGTTGCTTCGCCGGACTGTTGCTGGAGCTCGCCCTGGCCTGCGACTTGCAGTACATGCTGGACGGCCCTCCGATCGAGGACCCGGACAGCGCCCTACGCGCTCAACTCACCCTCTCCGAGGCGAACTTCGGCACCTTTCCCATGGGCAACGGCCTATCCCGCCTCCAGTCCCGCTTCTACCGGGAGGACGACCACGTCGACTGGCTGCGCCGCGATGCCGGGCAGCCGTTGAGCGCGGCCCAGGCCCGCGAACTCGGGCTCGTCACCGACGCGCCCGACGACATCGACTGGGAGGACGAGATCCGCATCGTCCTGGAGGCCAGGGCGGCCCTGAGCCCGGACGCGCTGACCGGGATGGAGGCCAACCACCGGTTCGTCGGCCCGGAGACCATCGAGACCAAGATCTTCGGCCGGCTCACCGCCTGGCAGAACTGGATCTTCATACGCCCCAACGCCTCCGGCCCGGAGGGCGCGCTGCGCCGCTACGGCACCGGTCAGAAGGCGGTCTACGACCGGAAGCGAGTGTGACCCGATGCCCACTCGGATCGACTACGACTCCAAGATCCCCAACAACGTCGGCCTCGCCGACGACCGCCGCCTCCAGCGCGCCCTGGAGGGCTGGCAGCCCAAGTTCCTCGGCTGGTGGGGCGAGATGGGCCCCGCGCTGGAGAACCACGGCGTGTATCTGCGTACGGCCGTGTCGGTCGGACGCGACGGCTGGGCCCACTTCGGCCATGTCAACGTGCCCGACTACCGCTGGGGCGTCTTCCTGGCCGAGCCCACCCCCGACCGCCGTATCGCCTTCGGCGAGCACAAGGGGCAGCCGGTCTGGCAGCAGGTGCCCGGCGAGTACCGCGCCGACCTGCAACGGCTGATCGTCGTCCAGGGCGACACCGAGCCGGCCTCCGTCGAGCAGCAGCGCCTCCTCGGGCTGAGCGCGCCGAGCCTGTACGACCTGCGCAATCTCTTCCAGGTCAACGTGGAGGAGGGCAGGCATCTGTGGGCGATGGTATATCTGCTGCACGCCTACTTCGGCCGGGAGGGCCGCGAGGAGGCCGAGGCACTGCTCTACCGCAACTCCGGCAGCCCCGACTCGCCGCGCATCCTGGGCGCGTTCAACGAGGAGACCGCCGACTGGCTGGCCTTCTACATGTTCACGTACTTCACCGACCGGGACGGCAAGTACCAACTCGGCTCCCTCAAGGAGAGCGCCTTCGACCCGCTGTCGCGGACCTGCTCGTTCATGCTGAAAGAGGAGGCGCACCACATGATGGTCGGCACCACCGGCGTCGACCGCGTGGTGACCCGCAGCGCCCAGCTGATCCGCGAGCACGACACCCTGGAGATCGCGGCCTGCGGCGGCATCCCGCTCGACATCATCCAGAAGTACATCAACTTCCACTACACGGTCTCCCTTGACCTCTTCGGCAGCGAGACCTCGACGAACGCGGCGAACTACTACACGGCCGGGCTCAAGGGCCGCTGGCAGGAGGAACGCCGCAAGGACGACCACAAGCTCACCGACGACAGTGCCTTCCTCGACAAGCCGGACAGCGAGGGCAGTTGGTCTCAGGAGGAGGTCCCGGCGCTGCTCGCCCTCAACCTGGACCTGCGCGACGAGTACATCTCCGACTGCGAGACCGGCCTCAAGCGCTGGAACCGCATCCTGGAAGACCACGGGATCGACTTCCGGCTGGCGCTGCCCCACCCCGGCTTCAACCGGAACGTCGGCCTCGCCGCCGGACACCACATCACGCCCGACGGGACGATCGTCGACGAGCCGACCTGGGAGGCCGGCCGCCACCACTGGCTGCCCACCCCGGAGGACCTGGCGTTCGTACGGTCCCTGATGCGGCCGGTGTACGAGCGCGGGAAGATCGCCCACTGGGTCGCACCGCCGGTCAACGGCATCAACGGCAAACCGTTCGAGTACGAATACGTCCGCCTGGTGTGAGGTGAGCCGGATGCCTGAGGTGTTCAACACGACGGACTACCTGGTCGACCGGCATGTGCGGGAGGGCCACGGCGCCCGCACGGCCCTCGTCACTCCCACGCGGGCCCTGACCTACGAGTGAACTGTCCGGTGAGGTCCGCCGGGTCGCTGCCGGGCTGCGGGCCCTCGGCGTACGTCCGGAGGAGCGCGTCCTGATGTGCATGGTGGACGACGTGGAGCTCTTCACCGGCATCCTCGCCGCCTTCCGCGTCGGCGCCGTCGCCGTGCCCGTGTCGACGATGCTCACCGGCGGTGAACTGGGCAAGCTGGTGGCCGACTCACGCTGCAGGGTCGTGCTGGGCTCCGCCGAGTTCGGCCCGGTCGTCCGCGCGGCGCTCGCGGAGGCGCCGGAGGTGGAGCACGTCGCCCTGACCGGGGACGACTGCGCGGGACTGCCGGTCCACGGCCGGGGCCGCAGCCGGGTGCGGGTGGGTGGGGGCTTGTCGCGCAGTTCCCCGCGCCCCTGAAAAGACGGGGCTGCGCCCCAGTCTTTTCAGCGGCCCGCAGGGCCGTGCTTTCAGGGGCGCGGGGAACTGCGCGAGCAACCCAGTACAACCCGCACCCGCCATACAAACCACACCCCCCGAGCTCTCCTGCGGGGGTTGAAGGGGCGCAGCCCCTGGATGGGGGCACCTCCCGCTCGAGCGAAGCCGAGAGTGGGGGAGGGACGGGTAGGGGCGGCGGGGGCGAGAAAACCCCGCGCCACGCACCCCGTGTCCTCCAAAACTGGCCGTGCGTCCCCGGCGCCTCCCGCAACGCCGCCGCACTGCGCGCACTCGGCCTGCCCGAGGACACCCTGCGCGGCGTACTGTCCGGCAACGCGGCCGAGGTCTTCCCCGGCCTCGGCGTGTGAACGTACGTCTTCGCCGCGACCTCAGTCCGCGCCGTGCGCCTCCGCCAGTTCCTCCCAGCGCCCGAGCGCGACCGGGTTCCATTCGGCGTGCCTGCCGTGGAAGAGGTCGGCCGCCTTGGTGCCGCTCCAGTTCGCGGGAAGCAGCTTCGGCGGCAGACACGGGTCGAGGAAGGGGAAGCGGCGCCACTCGTGCACCAGCATGGTCTGCGCGTGCAGGACGGCGTCGCCATCGGCGGGATGCAGGCCGGTGAACTCGTCGATGAACTCCTCGTAGCGGTCCTCCACCTCGCTGAGGTCCCAGGCGCGGGCCACCATGGCCGCCTCGCTGCCCACGGCGCCGTAGGTGGCGGTGAAGGACATCGCGTCGTCGGCGAGCCCAAGTTCCTTGAGGACGCCGAGCGCCTCCGCCTCACGGTCGGCGTGGGGCGTGATCCACACGCCGGGCTCCGGAGAGCCGAAGCCGGCCCAGGCGAGCCGGGTACGGACGCGGTGCCGCAGGTCCCGCCTGGCCTCCGGCACGGAGACCAGAACCACCAGCCAGGTGCCGTTCCAGGTGCGCTCGCCGCTGCCGAAGTCATAGATACGCTGCGCTCCCTCGGTCAGCATCCGCCGCCCCGGCGGCGTGAGCGCCCAGCGCACCCGGCGGCCCACCCGCTCCGAGACCAGCCAGCCCTCCGCCGCCGTCCGGGCGAGCGACTGGCGGGCCGACTTCTCCTCGACACCGAACATCGCCAGCGCCTCCACCAGCGCCGACGTCCACACCGGCCGGCCCTTCGGCAGTACGTACTCACCGAGCATGGTCATCAGCAGCGACCGCGCGCTGACGTCACCGAGTTCGCGGCGCCGGCTGACCACCGGCCGCGTGCTCCGGCCCGCTCCACGCGACGCACCGTCCACCATGGTCGTTCACTTCCCTCCCTGACGGCCGATCCGTCGTCTCACGCCGTCAGGCGACACCGAGGCCATCAGCGTATCCGGGGCGACCGCGCCCGAAAGCGCGCCCCCTCCCCCTCCTTACACAATATCTTGTCGTTCCGAGAAATCTCAGTAGAGTATTGCCGTCAGTGAGTGTGACCACGATGTTCAGTCGGTGGGCCGCACCCTGGCTCGCGTCAGTCGGGCAGCGACGACGCCGAGGACCAGCACCACCGGAACGGTGACCTGGAGCCATACGGCCGTGGTGCGGTCGCCGCCGATGAGCGTGGTGAAGTTCGCGACGATCAACCAGATGGCACCGGCTATGCCCAGGGCGCCGAGGACGGGGGCGATCAGCGTGTTCCAGGGGCGGGTATCGGCGCCCGAGCGGCGGAAGAAGACGACCACCGAGACCGACGTCAGGAAGTAGAGCAGCATGATCCCCAGCACCGCGACGCCACTGAACCAGGAGAAGAGGGTCAGCACCGGGTCCTTGCCCAGGATCGCGAAGGGCATCACCAGCAGCACCGCGATCACGGTCTGCACGGTGCCGGCCGCCCAGGGCGAGTGACGGCGGTTGACGGCGGTCAGCGCGTGCGGCAGGAGCCCTTCGCGGCCGAGCGAGAACAGGTAGCGGTTGGCGGAGTTGTGGAACGCCAGGATGCCGGCGAAGAGGGAGGTGGCCAGCAGGATCGGCAGTACGTCGTTGACCCAGCCGCCGAACTGGGCGGCGATCGGCGCGAACACGAAGGCGGTGGCGTCCCCGCTCTCCAGCGCCTGACCCGCCTCGGTCGCGGCCTCGGACGCACCGTGGGCGGAGACCAGCATCCAGGAGGTGAAGGCGAAGAATCCGGTGATCACCGCGACGGAGAGGTAGGTGGCCCGGGGGACGGTCCTGCGCGGCTCGCGGGCTTCCTCGCCGTAGATGGCGGTGGCCTCGAAGCCGAACATCGACGCCACGGCGAACATCAGCGCCACGCCAGGAGCGCCCTGGAGCGCGGCGGACGGCGAGAAGCTGTCGGTGAAGCCGAGCCCTTCGGGGCCGCCGCCCTTGAAGAAGGTCACCAGGGCGAAGACGATCAGGATGCTGAACTCCGCCAGCACGAACACGGCGAGGATCTTGGCGCCCATCTCGATGCCCGAGGCGCCGAGGACCTGGACGATCACCATCGTGACCAGGGTCCAGACCCACCACGCCACGTGGGCGCCGGTGTAGTGCTCGACCAGGCCGCTCACCGTGGCGCCGTACAGCCCGTACATGGCGGCCTGGACGGCGCAGTAGGCGAAGAGCGCGACACCGGCGCCGCCGGAGCCCGCCGTGCGGCCGAGCCCCTTGCCGATATAGGTGTAGAAGGCGCCGGCGTCCACGACATGGCGGCCCATGGCGACGAAACCGACGGAGAACAGCAGGACCACGACGCCTGCCGCGAGGTAGGCGGCGGGAGCGCCGGCTCCGTTGCCGATGGTGACGGCGATGGGGACGGCGCCGGCGATGCCGGTCAGCGGCGCCTGCGCGGAGAGCACGAAGAAGAGGATGCCCAGGACGCCGAGAGAGTCGGGCTTGAGCCTGCCTGTCGTGGATGGTTCGGAAGCGGTCTCTGCGGCAACCGCTGTCTGACTGTCCACTCGAATCACCTGCCGGGAGCGGGGAGGGGCGGGAAGTTGTTTCGAGCCAAACGAGTTGCCTCATAGTGGTGGGGAACTATCCGTTTGACAAGGGGTGGGGCTGGGTTTTCCCGCCAGGTGGCCGATGAGAGAAGCCCCGGACGCCGGGTCCGGGGCTTCTTGTCGTACTGATGTCCGCGCTGGTCAGCGATTCATTCGCCGCGGTTGCCGTCGGCCTCGAGGAGCCTCAGCAGGGCGCGCAGTTCCTCCAGTGCCGCGTCGGTGACGTCGGGCTCGCCGAGGACGAGCTGGTGCAGTACGAGGCCGTCCAGGGCTGCGAAGACCAGCCGGGTCAGCGCCCGGTCGGCGTCGGCGGGCAGCATGCGGCTCAGTTCGCGCTGGGTGGCGTCGAAGTACTCGTCGTACAGGGCGCGGATCTGCGGCAGCAGCTCCGGCCTGCGGCGGGACTCCAGCAGCAGTTCGTACTGGAACGCCTGGGTGTCCGGATCCGCCGTAACCATCTCGGAAAGCCGCGAGGAGAAGTCGGCGACCTTACCCGTCCCGGGTTCGAGCGCGCTGGTGTTCAGCGAGGTCCTGATGGTGTGGGCGAGTGTCTCCTCGATCAGGGCGTCGCGCGAGCCGAAGTGGTGGACCACCAGCCCATGGGTGACCCCGGCCTCCTGTGCGACCGCCCGGTAGGTGAGCTTGCGCAGCCCGCCACGCGCCACCACCCGCACGGCGGCGTTCAACAGGGCCTCGCGCCCCTCCCCGTAGTGCACACGCTTGCGCGGCCGTCGGTTCTCGGAGGCGTCCGCGGGATCGGTCATGACCGCGACCCTACCCTGCGCCCGCAGGCCACCGTCCTGGGCCTGGGGGCCGGTCAGTGGCTGCCTCGGCGCACGTGCGCTTCGGCGAGGAGGAGGTAACTGCTGGCGGTCCAGGTGTAGGCGCGGTCGCGCAGGCCCGTTCCGGTGAGGGCGTCGAAGTTCTCGGCGAAGCCGTGGTTTTCGCACAGGGCACGGAAGCGGGCGCTGATGTCGTCGGCCAGTCGGTGGTGGCCGGCACGGCGCAGGCCGTCCTCGATGAGGACGGTGGCGGGGGCCCAGATCGGACCGCGCCAGTAGCCGTCGGCGCGGTAGTGCGGCGAGGTGGTCAGTTCGGTGGCGAGTCCGTACGGGGTCAGATGGGCCTTGATGCGGTCGGCCAGCGCGCTGCTGACATCGCCGGGCAGGTGCTCGCCCAGCACGATGGGCATCAGGTCGAGGAGGCTGGAGCTGCTCCAGGTGTCCCCGGTGGCGACCGCGCGGGCGACGAACCTGTCACCGGTCCAGAGCTGGTCGAGCAGTGCCGCTTGGGTCTCCTCGGCTGCCCGCGTCCACCGATGGGCCTCCTCGGCCAGATGCAACTGTGTTGCCAGGGAGGCGAGTTCGCGCAGCTGAAGGACGAGAAACGCGGCCAGGTCGGCGGTGGCGACCACCCGCGCGGCGTCGAAGGTGGTGGCGTTGTCCCAGCCGCTGTCGTTGCCGTGCTGGTAGTGGGGCAGTTCCGCCCCGGAGGCTCGTCGCGCGGTGAGCCAGAAGTCCGTCCAGCGTTCCAGCCTCTCGTATGTATCGGCCAGTTCGGCTGGGCCAGGGGGCGTCGGCAACCGGTGGCGCAGGTGGCTGAAGGCCCAGCCGTGGATGGGCGGTTTGACGAAGTTGTACAGGACCTCGGAGTGGGTGACCGAGTCGGGCAGAGCGCCACCGGCGTCCTGATGGTCGAAGGGCAGAGCGAACTGGTCCAGGGCGAGTTCGGGACAACCCGGCGCCAGGGCAAGGGCGTTGAAGCAGTGGTCCCAGCTCCAGACCTTGTCCATCCAGTGCTTGGACATCAGCACGGCGGGCCGGGTGACCAGCCCCGCCGGGTGCACGGTCGCCGACCAGACGACGTACGCGGCGAGTTCGGCGGCCGGGGTCGCGGACGAGCGCCAGGGGGCCACCCTGTCGACGAAGTCCGCGAACGAGCTCTCCGCGGATCGTACGACGTCGTCGAAGCCCCTCGAAGACCCGTACGGCGGGCGAGCGGCGCCGAGTTCCTCGATCGCGATCTCCCAGGTCCCGTCCGGCTCCGCGGTCGTGACGAGACCGCGGTCGCCGCTGCCCAGTGCCTGGACTCCGGCCGTGTCGGCGAGGGTGCCGGACAGCACGGTGACGCGGTAGCGGCGGCCTGTCTCGTACGACGTGAACACGTGCGCGCCGACGGCCGGGTCGTGGAAGAAGTACGTGCCGCTGAACGGGGTCAGGGTCCGCGCTGCGGCAAAGACGCCGATGCCCAGGCCGCTCCCCCGCAGACGTACGGTGTCCGGCGCCTCGTACGCGAGGTCGACGCGTCCGCCCGCGCCGATCCAACTGAGCAGGCCGGGTCTCGCGTCCACGCGGGCCTCGGCCCGGTCGCCCGTCGACAGGTCCAGGGGCATCAGGCGCAGCACGGCGTGCATGCCGTTCTGGTGCGAGACGAGGTGGAGGTCCTCGGCGTATGTCTTCTCCGCCACCACGGGCGAGATGTCGAACCAGGAGCCGTGTGTGCTGAACGGGATGTCGTGGACGGAGAAGGCCGGGCCGGGTCGGGCGGCGGTCATGAAGCTGACTCGTTTCTCGGGCAGGGGACACCGGCCGGCTTCACGCGGCCGGTCAGGTCGTGACGGGGGGGTGGGGGAGGTCAGTCCTTGACGGCACCGGCGGTGACGCCGGCGGCGACGTAGCGTTGGGCGAGGACGAGGATGACCGCGGCCGGGAGTGAGGCCACCACGGCGGTGGCCATGATCGCGTTCCACTCCTGGTTGTTGTTGCCGATGTAGTGGTAGATGCCGAGGGTGATCGGCTCGTGGGCACCGCCGTTGACAAGGGTGCCGGCGAAGACGAAGTCGGACCAGGACCACAGGAACGCGAACAGCGACACCGTGACAACGGCGTTGCGGCTCATCGGCAGGACGACCGACCAGAAGGTGCGCAACGGTCCCGCGCCGTCCGTCTTCGCCGCCTGGAGCAGTTCGCCGGGTATGCCGGACATGAACGCCGTGAAGATGAGTACGGCGAAGGGGACGGCCAGGGTGGAGTCGGCGACGATCAGGCCGGGGACGGACTGGAGCAGGCCGAGGCTGAGATAGATGGCGTAGAAGCCCATCGCCATGATGATGCCGGGAATCATCTGGGCGGCCAGCAGGACGAAGTTCAGGATGCCGCCGCCGCGCGGGCGGAGCTTGGCGAGCGCGTAGCCGGCAGGGGCGGCGAGGGCCACGGTCAGCGCGACCGTGCCCAGGCCGATGACGAGACTGGTGGCCAGGTAGGGCAACTGCTCGTCGAGGACCCTGCGATAGCCGTCCAGCGTACCCTGGGCGGGGAACAGGTCGGGCGGGCTCTTGCGCATGTCCCGCTCAGGCGTGAAGGACACGTTCAGCATCCAGTAGACCGGGAAGAGCATGACCGCGGTCAGCAGCAGACCGATGGCCGTCTTCCACCACGTACGGCTGGGGCTTCGGTTCGTGAGGTTCATGGGGTTCATGACAGCGCCTGCTTCCGCTGGACCCGGACGTAGATGAGGCCGAACACCAGGGCGGCGACCACGAGCAGGTTGCCGACGGCCGCGCCCGGGCCGAAGGCGGGCAGCAGGTTGCCGAAGCCGAGTTGGTAGGACCAGGTGGCGAAGGTCGTGGACGAGTCTGCCGGACCACCCTTGGTCATGATCCAGATGATGTCGAAGACCTTGAGCGTGTAGACGAGGCCCAGCAGCAGGGTGATCGCGGACACCGGACGCAGCAGCGGGAAGGTGACGCGCCAGAAGCGCTGCCAGGCGTTCGCCCCGTCGAGGGCCGCCGCCTCGTACAGGCTCGCAGGGATGGACTGCAGGCCGCTGTAGAGCACGACCAGGTTGAACGGGACGCCGATCCAGATGTTCGCGATGATCACCGAGGTCAGCGACCAGGACGGCGAGGTCAGCCAGTTCACCGGCCCGACACCGACAGCGCTCAACAAGGCGTTCACCACACCGGAGTCGCTGTTGAGCATCCACGACCAGGTGGACGCCGACACGATCAGCGGCAGCAGCCAGGGCACCAGGAACAGGGCCCGCAGGGTGGCCGAGAGCCGGAAGTGCTGGTTGAAGAAGACCGCGAGGGCCAGGCCGATGGCGTACTGGAAGACCAGGCACACGGCGGTGAACACCACGGTGTGGAGCAGGGCGGGGACGAAGGTCGGGTCGTCAAGGACGGTCCGGTAGTTCTCCAGGCCGGTGAACGGCGCGTCGCCCTGGACGAAGGAGCGGACGGTGTAGTCGCGCAGGCTCAGGTCGATGTTGCGGTAGAGCGGATAGGCGTAGAAGAGGGCGAGGTAGAGGGTCACCGGGGCGAGGAAGGCCCAGGCGGCCCACTGCTGGGAGGTGGGCCGGCGCCGTGCCGGGGGCGGTGCGGTGGCGGCCGCGCCGCTGGGTTCGGGCACGGGCCGACGGTGCGGCACTTGTGTCGTGTGGCTCATCAACGGGCCCTGAATTGCCGTCACTTGACGGCGGACTGGGCTGCGGTCAGCGCGTCCTTCGGGGACTTCGAGCCGCTGAGCGAGGACTGAACGGCCTTCCACAACTGCTCGGAGATCTTCGGGTACTTGGTGCCCAGGTCGTCGCTGGTGCGCCCCTTGGCCGCCTTGACCGCGTCGACCCAGGGCTTCAACTCGGCGTTCGTCGCCACCTGCTTGTCCTGGACCTCGCTGGTGGGGGCCACGTAGGAGAGGGTGGTGTCGGTGTCGTACAGGTTCTGGGCGCTGGTCAGGCAGGCCGCCAGCTTCTGAGAGGTGGCGTAGCGGTCGGTGTCGCCCTGGACCGGGATGGTGACGAACTCGCCGCCGGTCGGGGCGGCCGCGTTGCCGCCGGAAACGCCGGGGACGGGAAGGACGCCGTACTCGAACCCCGCCTTCTCGGCGTTGGCGAGTTGCCAGGTGCCGTTCTCGCTGAAGGCGTAGTCACCGCTCGCGAACTCCTGCCAGCTGGTGGTCTGGGTGTTGTTGAGCACCGAGTTCGGGGCGTAGCCCTTGTCCAGCCAGTCCTTCCAGAGCGACAGCGCGGAGACGGCCTCGGCGGAGTCGAGTTCGGTCAGCTCGGCGCCCGCGCCCCAGAACCACGGCAGGAACTGGAAGCTGCCCTCCTCGGTGCCGATCGCGGAGAACGTGATGCCCTTCTTGCCCGCCTTCTTGACCTTCTCCAGCGCCGCCGTCAGTGACTTCCAGTCCTTGACCGAGTCGATGTCCACCCCGGCTTCATTCAGCACGTCCTTGTTGTAGTAGAGGGCGAGGGTGTTGGCGCCGATCGGCGTGCCGTACGTCTTGCCGCCCGACTGGCCGGCCGCGAGGAGGTTGGGGTCCACCTTCGAGGTGTCCAGCTCGTTGTCGTCGGTCGTGGTGAGCACGCCCGCCTCGGCCAGGGTCGACACCACCGGGTTGTCGACGATGAGGACGTCCGCGGAGTTGTCCTGCTGCGCCGCCAGCAGCGCCTTGTTGGACAGGTCACTGGTGTCGAAGGCGGTCCGCTTGATCTTCACGCCGGCCTCGGTGCCGCAGCCGTCCAGCAGCTTCGCCCAGGCCGAGCTCTTGTCGAACTGCGGGTACGGGTCCCAGATGGCGTACGTGCCGCTGTCCTCGCCCTGGGCGCCGGTGCTGCCCGAGCCGCCGCATGCGGTGGCACTGGTGACGACGGCCAGAGCGGTCAGGGCTGCGGTGGTCAGACGGCGCCGTCTGGAGAAGCTGTTCATGGTGGGATCCTTTGTTTCCGGAATGCGGGTGCCGAGGGCAGGGGTTTACTGAAGGCGGGCACGGCGAACGACACCGATGTGCGGTTCGAACGTCGGTGGGGTGAGGCAGCAGGGGCGAGGTTTCCCCTGCGGTGCGGTCAGGGTGTCGCGTCGGGCCCTGCGTCCGCAGCGAGCGCGGCGGGCATGGCTCCCGCGGGTCCGGTGCTGGCCCGCAGGGAGATCGGGGGCGTGAGGAGGTGGTGCCGGGGCGGCGCGTCGGGATGGTCCAGCCGCTCCACCAGGAGCTCGACGGCGAGCCGGCCCAGCTCGGCCGCCGGTACGTCCGCGGCGGTGAGCTGCGGGGTCACCGTCTCCGCCCAGCGGCCGGCCACGACCCCGGTGACGGAGAAGTCGCGCGGCACGTGGCGGCCCGCCTTGGCGAGCCCCCGGTACAGGCCGCCCAGCGCGGCCTCGTTCAGCGTGACCAGGGCCGTCGTGGACGGGTCGTCGTACAGGATCCGTTCCAGGCACGCCTGGCCCGACGCCGCGTCGTCCCCGCAGCAGTACGTCCGCACCGTCAGCCCCCGCTCGGCCGCGGCCTTCGTGAATCCGTCCAGACCGCGGTGCGCGGACTCGTACCCGGCCCGCAGCAGCTGCTCGGGGCGGTTCACGAAGGCCACCCTGCGGTGACCGAGATCCGCCAGGTGGTGGACGCACGCCGCGGCCAGCGCGGTGTGGTCCAGTCCCACCCACCAGCCGCCCTCCGGGTGGGCGGTGCGGCCGATGGCGACGGAGGGGAAGTCCAGGGCGGCCAGGTGATCGACCCGGTCGTCCTCCAGCCTGATCTCCATCAGGATCGCGCCGTCGACCCGCCGCTCCCCCAGCAGCCGCTGGAACGAGCGGTCGCTGTCCACGCCACTGGGCGACATGAGCACGTCGTAGTCATAGGCCGCGGCGGCCTCCACCACGCTGCCGATGAAGTCCAGCTGCATCCCCGTGTAGTGGTTCCCGGCCGGCGGGAAGACCAGACCGAAGGTGCTGGTCCGCCCGTTGGCCAGGGCACGCGCACTGGCGCTGGGCCGGTAGCCCAGCTCGTCGACGACCTGCTGGATTCTGCGGCGCGTGTCCTCCGCCACCGGGCGCTTGCCGCTCAGCGCGTAGGACACGGTGCTCCGCGAGACACCGGCGCGCCGGGCGATCTCACCGATGTTCACGGCGACTCCTTGCTCGAACCGGTTCGACGCCTCGGAGGAGGGAGCACTGCCGGTCGTGAGGGTGTGGGGAGGGGCGAGGATCGAGAGCCGGTAGTCGAACCGGTTCGCGTGAAGCGACGGTAGGAACTACCCGCCCGCCTGTCAACACCTCCGGCCGCACTTCCGCGACGGCGACGATGGCTCGGCCAATCCCCTGCTCGATTCCTTGCGGCGCGGGGATTGCTGCCCAGTTGTCGTGGTGCTAGCTTCGCCGAACCGGTTCGATGAAGCACTCCTTCCGGCAACCGCGCGAGTTCGATCCGCCCCGCCCCTGCCGGGCGCCACATCATCGAACCGATTCGCACCGCCCCACCCACCTCGGTGATGTGGGCCGACCGGAACCCCGTACACAAGGATTGAGGACGCAATCCATGCCATCCGCTGACAGATCCGCCCGGCGCCGGGCCCCGGCCGCCTTGGCGCTGGCCCTCGGCGCGGGCCTGCTGGCCGCACCCGCCGTCCCGGCTCAGGCGGCCGACGCTCCCCAGCCCACTGCCCGCTACACCTTCGACCAGGACGACCTCGCCTCAGGCAGGATCACCGACTCCTCCGGCAACGGCCTGACGGCGAGCCTGGTGAACGGCTCGACCGCCCGGTCCGTCGCGGGCACGGACGGGGGCAAGGCCCTGGCCCTGCCCGGCGGGGCGCCCACCTCCGACGGCGCGTACGTCCGCCTGCCCCGGGAAGTGCTCGGCGACGCGAGCGACCTGACGGTCTCCGCCCGCGTGAAGTGGAGCGGCGACAAGTCGTCCTGGCAGCGGATCTTCGATCTGGGCACCAACACCACCAAGTACCTCTTCGCCACCCCGTACAACGGCGGCGGGCTGTTCCAGACCTCCGTGACCACCGGCGGAGGCGGAGCGGAGAGCCAGGTCCGCGGCTACGCGATGCTGCCCGCGGACGAGTGGCGGACGGTCACCGTCACCCTCGACACCTCCGCCGGCCGGCTCACCACCTACCTCGACGGCGTGGCCGTCTCCTCCGCCGCTACCGGCGTCAAGGCCAAGGCGCTGCTGGACGGTTCGGCCACGGCCGCCGGCTACATCGGCAAGTCCTTCTGGCCGGACCCGCTGCTCAAGGGCGCGATCGACGACTTCACCGTGTGGCACTCGGCGCTCAGCGCCGAGCAGGTGGCCGCCATGATGGGGACCTTGCCGACCGTCCAGGAGCTCTCGAAGACGTCCTTCGAGGTCCGTACCACCACCGGGACCGCCCCGTCCCTCCCCGTCGCCGTCCGCTCCTCCTTCTCCGACGGCTATGACCGCGACACGCCGGTCACCTGGGAGGCAGTACCGGCCGAGAATTACGCCCGGCCGGGGACGTTCACGGTGGCGGGAACGGCGGCCGGGCGCGCGGTGAAGGCGACCGTCACCGTGGTGCGCGAGGGGCAGCTCACCGTCGACCTCGGCTCGGACACCGGCACGTTCCACGGCGGCGCCTCCGGCACCCTCTACGGCGTGTACGGACCGGATGTCCCCACCAACAACCTCATGGAGGGCATGGGCCTGCGCACGGTCTCCACGAAAGCGCAGGACGGCCCGCAGCACCCGGGAGCCGACGCGCTGGAAGTGGTCAAGCCGCTGGCGGACTCCACCGACGGTGACGTGTACATCTACATGACCGACATCCACCGAGGCTTCCCCTACCAGTGGCCGGGCGACACCCCCGAGGAGAAATTCAGGCTCTACAAGGAGAAGATGGCCAAGCAGGTCGACCAGGTCCTGCAACTGCCCGAGCAGTACCAGGACAACATCGTCTTCGTGCCGTTCAACGAGCCCGAGGGCAACATGTTCGGCACCGGTGAGTGGAGCTACAACAAGGTCAGTTGGCTCAATGACCCGGACGACTTCTTCGCCGCCTGGGACGACGCGTACAAGCTCATCAAGGGCAAGATGCCCGACGCCCGTATCGCCGGCCCCAACACCAGCGTCCTGTACGACCAGGTGAAGGGCTTCCTCGCCCACACCCGCGCCGCCGGCACCCTTCCGGAGGTCATCACCTGGCACGAGCTGAGCCACCCGGAGGCGGTGCGCCGAAGCGTCGCCAAGTACCGGGCGTGGGAGAAGGAACTGTTCGAGGGCACCGACCGCGCCGGCACCCAACTCCCCATCAACATCAACGAGTACGCCTTCAACTACCACACCTCGGTCCCCGGCCAGATGATCCAGTGGGTGTCCGCGATCGAGGAGTCCAAGGTGGACGCCGACATCGCGTACTGGAACATCGACGGCAACCTCTCGGACTCCGCGGTGCAGTCGGGCCGCGGCAACGGCCAGTGGTGGCTGCTGAACTCGTACGCCTCGATGAGCGGCCACACGGTGGCGGTGAGCCCGCCGTTCCCCGGCGAGAACTACACCATGCAGGGCGTCGCCACGCTGGACGAGAAGAAGAAGCAGGCCCGGCTCCTCTTCGGCGGCTCCACCGGCAAGGGCCACATCAGCTTCGCGGGCGTCCCGGAGAAGCTCTTCGGGGACCGTGTGCACGCCTGGGTGCGGGAGATCGACTGGAGCGGGCAACTGGGCGACTCCTCCGGCCCGAAGCTGCTCACGGAGACGAACCTGGAGGTCGGTGACGACGGCACGGTCGTCGTCGGCTTCGGCGACGGCGCGCTGCCGCAGCTGAAGGAGTCCTCGGCGTACGAGATCGTCCTCAGCCCGGCCGGGAAGGCGAAGGGCACGCAGTCACCGCCCGTGCGCTGGCAGACCTCGTACGAGGCGGAGGACGCCGCCCACACCGGGTCCGGCTACTCGAAGAACGGTCCCGAGGGCTCCCCGCGCGACGTGTCGAAGTTCTACACCTCCGGCGGCTACAGCGTCGGCGGCCTGCGCACCGGCTCCGACGTCACGATCGACTTCACCGTGGACGTGCCCGAGGACGGCACCTACGACCTGAGCGTCTTCGCCAACTCCCTCAACACCTTCGACAAGGTGAAGGAACAGGGCCCCACCAACGTCTTCCTGCGCGTGGACGGCAAGGCGGACAGCGAGCAGGAGCTGCATCTGCCGCTGGGCTACAAGTGGGTGGTGTGGGACCACACAGACACCAAGGTGAATCTCACCAAGGGCAAGCACACCATCACGCTCGCCGTGAAGAGCGCCGACGGCAAGCGCGCCACCAAGGGTGACGCCATCGTCGACCGCCTCACCCTCTCCCTGCCCGGCGCTTCGGCCGCCACCCAGGTGTACGAGGGCGAGCTGGCCTGGCTGAGCGGCGGGTCAAAGCCCGTGTACGCCCCGTCGAAGTCGGCGGCCACCGGCGCGGGCGCGGTCCGGCTCGCGAAGAACCAGACCGCCACGTTCTGGGTCCACTCACCCGCCGACCGCGAGGCCACCCTCACCGTCGACACCCTCGGCGGCACGGGCGCCCGGCTCTCCGTCAACGGGCACGACGTCCTGCGCCTGGCCAAGGGCAGGAGCAGCGTCGCGGTCTCCCTCTCCGGCGGCGTCAACAAGGTGACGGTGACCGGGGGTTCGGCCACGACCCTCGTCGACCGCCTGACGGTCACACCGACCGAGGGCAGGCTGGCGACGCGTACGTACGAGGCCGGCGACGCCACGCTCGCGGGCACGGCCACGCTGACCCCGCTCTCGCTGGCCACCGGCGGTACGGCGATCACGGGCATCGGCGGGGACCCCGGCAACGGCAACACCGCGACGTTCACCGTCACGGCCGACCGGGCCGGCCTGTACGCGCTGCGCGTCCGCTACTCCAACCCCGAGCAGTCCGAGGCCACCCACTACAACCCGGACCCGCTCGCCCGCCACGCCGACATCACCGTGGGCGGCGGCGAGACACGACGCGTCGGCTTCCCCCACAGCTTCCACCAGAACAACTTCTGGGAACTGACCGTCCCGGTGCAGCTCAGGAAGGGCCAGAACACGATCACCTTCCGCTCCGAGGAACTGCCGAACTTCGACGGCGCCACGTACGCCTCGGACGCCTTCCCCGGGGTGCTGCTCCGCTCCCGCTACGCGCCGCTGATCGACCGGATCACCCTCGCCCCGTACGCACGGGAGGTGCGCTGAGTCAGATGGGGCTGAGGTAGACGGGTGAGGGCAGGTGGACCATGAAGTCCACCTGCCCTCACCCATGTCCGCTCCTCTCGGACGCGATGGCCGTCACCACGTACGGTCGGGCACGCCAGGTCGTCCCCGCGCGTGACCTTCACTGCCCGCAAGGTCGATACTTCCGAGAGCAGTTCTTCCACCGGCCCGTGTCCGATGTCTGCCAACCTCACCGGGAGGTACCCATGAAGATGCTGATCAATGTCGCGGAGACCGTCGTCGCGGATGCGCTGCGGGGTATGGCGGCGGCGCATCCCGAGTTGACCGTGGATGTGGAGAACCGGGTGATCGTGCGGCGGGACGCGCCGGTTGCCGGGAAGGTGGGGCTGGTTTCCGGGGGTGGGTCGGGGCACGAGCCGTTGCACGGTGGGTTCGTGGGGCCGGGGATGCTGTCGGCGGCCTGTCCTGGTGAGGTGTTCACGTCGCCCGTGCCGGATCAGATGCTACGGGCCGCGGCGGCGGTGGACAGCGGGGCCGGGGTGCTGTTCATCGTGAAGAACTACACCGGTGACGTGCTGAACTTCGACATGGCGGCCGAACTCGCCGAGGACGAGGGCATCCAGATCGCGAAGGTGCTCGTCAACGACGACGTGGCCGTGACCGATTCCCTCTACACCGCCGGGCGGCGCGGCACCGGTGCCACCTTGTTCGTGGAGAAGATCGCGGGCGCCGCCGCCGAGGAGGGGCAGTCGCTGGAGCGGGTCGAGGCGCTGGCCCGGCAGGTCAACGAGAACTCCCGTAGTTTCGGGGTGGCCCTGACGGCCTGCACCACACCGGCGAAGGGGAGCCCCACCTTCGATCTCCCGGCCGGCGAGCTGGAGTTGGGCGTCGGCATCCACGGTGAGCCGGGGCGTGAACGGCGCGCGATGATGACCTCGGGCGAGATCGCCGACTTCGCGGTGAACGCCGTCCTGGAGGACATGAACCCGCGCAACCCCGTACTGCTGCTCGTCAACGGCATGGGCGCCACCCCGCTGCTGGAGCTGTACGGCTTCAACGCGGAGGTCCAGCGGGTACTCACCGAGCGCGGAGTCGCCGTGGCCCGCACCCTCGTCGGCAACTACGTCACCTCCCTCGACATGGCCGGCGCCTCGGTGACCCTCTGCGAGATCGACGAGGAGCTGCTGCGGCTGTACGACGCGCCGGTCAGGACGCCGGGGCTGCGCTGGGGGGTGTGAGGGGCGGCTCCCTGGCCGTCAACCCGCCGGCCCATCACCTCCGCAGTCAGTCAACTCTCTTATTTCGCAAGGAGATTACGTGCTCGACGCCGACTTCTTCCGTCGTTGGATGACGGCCGCCGCGGCCTCCGTGGAACGCGAGGCCGAGCGGCTCACGGCGCTCGACTCGCCGATCGGGGACGCCGACCACGGCAGCAATCTGCGCCGCGGGTTCGCCGCTGTGGTGGCCGTGTTGGAGAAGGACGCGCCGGACACGCCCGGCGCCGTCCTCGTGCTCGCCGGGCGGCAGTTGATCTCGACGGTGGGCGGCGCGTCCGGCCCGCTGTACGGCACCCTGCTGCGGCGCACCGGCAAGGCGCTCGGGGACGCGGCCGAGGTGAGTGAGGGTCAGCTCGCGGACGCGCTGCGCGCCGGGGTCGACGCGGTGATGACGCTGGGCGGGGCCGCGCCGGGCGACAAGACCATGATCGACGCGCTGGTCCCGGCTGTCGACGCGCTCGGGGAGTCGTTCGCCGCGGCGAGGTCCGCCGCCGAGGAGGGCGCCCTGGCAACCACGCCGTTGCAGGCCCGAAAGGGGCGGGCCAGCTATCTGGGTGAGCGGAGCATCGGGCACCAGGACCCCGGGGCCACGTCCGCCGCGCTGCTGATCGCGGCGCTCGCCGGCACCGCCGGGCATCCGGAGGCCGCCGATGCCTGACGAGAAGCTGGTCGGCATCGTGCTCGTCTCGCACAGCGCCGCCGTCGCCGCCTCGGTCGCCGAGTTGGCGAAGGGGCTCGCGGGCGCGGGCGCCGACGTCCCGGTCGCCCCCGCGGGCGGCACCGAGGACGGTGGTCTGGGCACCAGCGCCGAGCTGATCTCGGCGGCCGCCGCGTCCGTGGACCGGGGCGCCGGGGTCGCGGTCCTCACCGACCTCGGCAGTGCGGTCCTCACTGTGAAGGCCCTGCTCGCGGAGGGCGACGAACTCCCCCGGAACACCCGGCTGGTCGACGCCCCGTTCGTCGAGGGTGCCGTCGCCGCGGTCGTCACGGCCTCGACGGGAGCGGACCTCGCGGCGGTGGCGGCCGCGGCTTCGGAGGCGTACGCGTATCGGAAGGAGTGACCCTCGGCGGTCGGCGGTGCCGCGCGCGTCGGCTGTGCGCTCACTCGCCTCGTACGAACTTCCGCGCCAGCTTCTCCCCTTGTCTCACCGTCGCCTCCTTGTCCTCGATCCGGGACACGCGGGAGTCCTCGAAGACGAGGTAGGTGACGCCGGAGCGGGTGCCGCCTCGGCGTGGGTGGGGGTTGATGCCGAGGGCCTCGGCGGTGGCGTAGGAGGCCTCGCCGATGATGTTCCGGGGGCCGTTGTCGCCGACGACGGCGTACTGGACGCGGCCCTTGTGGATGACGGCGGCGATCGAACCGCCCCTGATGCCGTGGTCCCGGTGGTCCCAGATGCGGCTCGGGACGGGGACGACGATGAACGGCAGCCGCTCGGCGCTGAGATGGCGGCCGTCCGACTGCCGGTAGGAGGTGGTCGGCTGGAACCACGGGTCGGTGTCGCGGTTGCAGTGTGCGCCGGGCCGGCCGTCGCAGTCGATGTCCATGTCAGCCTTCCAGAACACCGCGCCGTCGCTACCGCAGACCGGGATGACGGCGGGGGCGCCGGCGTCGCTGCGGTAGAGCCCCTTCGACACGCGGGCGCAGCCGCGCACCTTCGCGAGCAGCTCGGTGGCCGTCGCGGCCCTCTCACGCTGGAGGGGCTGCTCCGGATGGGCCAGCAAGGCCGCACCGACCGCGGCCAGCGTCAACGACCGGACACGCACGATGAGGGACCCTCTCCCGGGGAGACTTGACGATCACTCACCCAAAGGTGGCGCGGGTCGGAGAGAACGTCCACCGTGACAGGGCCGGACGGCGTACGGAAATCCTCTGCACGGGCGTGCGGCCGAGGGCCCGGGCCTGTCTCGGCCCCGGCCGCTCGGCCGCCCTCGTCGGCGCGGGTTCGGCGACGACAGCGGCCCGCACCGTACGGCGTGAACCGCCCTGGAAGGCAAGCGAGTTCACGCCGCGTCAGAGCACCAGCATACGTAGCCGGAAGCCGTGCCGTGAACCGAGCCGGCGCCCCGTTCGGCGGCAACCGTTCGGCGTCGAGCCCCGCCGCCAGCGTCAGTCGAGCGGTGTCTCGGGGATCTGCACGTTGATCAGCTCCCCCGAGCGCGGATCGACCGTGAGGGCGCGGCCCAGCTTTCGGCCGCGCAGGTGGGCATGGGCCAGACGGGCGCCGATGTAGTCGCCTTCCAGGATGCTCTGCGGGGCCAGGAGGACGCCCTTGCGGTGTCGTTTCAGGGCGCCGAGCCAGCCCATCGCTCCCGTCATGGTCTCGGCGGTCGCGGCAATGACGATGCCGATGCCGTGGTCCCGGCCGGACTGGGCCAGGGAGCGGAGGTTCTGGTCGATGTCCGGCAGGACGAACAGGTCGGCGTCGTCCACGACGACCACTTTCGGTCCGCTGCCGGCCTCCAGGGCCTCGGTGAACTCCTCCTCCGTGGGCTCCTTTGCGGTGATCAGCCGTACGCCGGGGTGGTTGCCGAGGGTGCGCAGCGGCGACTCCCGGGGGGCGAGGATGACCAGGCGGGTGCCGGAGGCGAGCAGTGAGACCGACAGGGCGGCCAGCGTGGTGCTGCGGCCGGAGCCGGGTGGGCCGGTGACCGCGAACGCCGGTGAGGTGTCCGCGAAGTCGACGCCCACGGGCGACACATCGTCGCCGCCGAGGCCCAGCAGGCCCCACATGGGCCGGCGCAGCTCCTCGCCCACCTTCTCGTACGCGTCGGTGAAGGTCACCTTCACCGGCAGCGTGCCGATGCCCGCGGGTCTGCGGGCCGCGGGGAGCCCGGCGTCGCGGCGGGTCGCCTCGGCGCCGATGCGGCGCAGCGCCTCGACCTGCTCCTGCCCGGTGGCGCCGGGTGCGAGCAGCGCGACCTGGATCTCGGTGCCCGCGTCGGAGGTCCAGCCGCGGCCGGGCTGGATGATGTCGGGGATGTCGCGCGAGCGCTTGCCGACAGCGTGGTAGTCGGTGCGGTCGTTCAGGCGCAACAGCAGCTTGTTGTCGTTGAGGGCGGTGGCCCGGCCGGACAGCAGGGCGCGTTCGGAGGTGGCGACGACGTGCAGTCCCGCCGCGGCGCCCTCTCTCAGCAGCCGGTTGAGCTGCTCCACGAGACGGCCGCCGTTGTGGTCGGCGACGGCCTCGATGAGGGCGTCCCAGCCGTCGATGAACAGCATGACGTGGGCCGGGCGGGCGGCCGCGGCGACCAGTTCGCGCAGTTCCGTGAGGTTGCCGGCGTGGTGCCCGGTGAGGAGTTCCTGTCGGCGTTCCAGTTCCGCGTCGAGCTTGGCGAAGAGCCGTTCGAGGCGCTCGATGTCTCCGCGGGGCACCACGGCGCCGCAGTGCGGGAGCACGCCCAGCGCCGTGAGCGCGCCGCCGGCGAAGTCGATGCCGTAGAGGTGGACGTCGGCGCTGGAGTGCGCCTGGGCCAATGCGCCGGCCATGGTGCGCAGCACCTGGGAACGGCCGGAGCGCGGGATGCCGATGACGTACAGGTGTCCGAACTCGGCGAGGTCCAGTCGGACCGGGAGCTGCGCCTGGGCCTCGGGTATGTCCGACAGACCCCAGGAGACCGGGGCCAGGCGGGCGCCGCCGGGCTCGTCGGGCTGGGGCAGGTCGTCGATCAGGACGTTCTGACCGAGCGCGGGCAGCCAGGGGCTGGGCTGGGGGGCGCAGCCGGTGAGCTGTGCGGCCTCGGACAGCGCCTCCACGAGGGCGTTGAGGTCGGTGGGGACGTCCTCGGCCGATGTGTCTTCGGCCGTGTCCGCGCCCTGCTCGCTCTCGGGGGTACCGGGCCGGCCGACGGCGCGGCCGAGGCGCTGCCACTGGAGGGTGGTCCCCCAGATCTTCGCCTCCTCGGCCGACTGCCGCTCCTGGCGGGCCTTCGCCTCCGCGGACGGCTTCGCGCCGGGCACGGGGGTGCCTGCGTAGGCGGTCTGGAAGGGGACGACCGTGCCGTGACCGAGGCGGGCCAGGGCGCGGCCGGGGGTGGCCGGGGAGATGCTGACGGCGTCCTTGGTGTCGATGACGTCCTGGCTCTCCGAGGAGTCCGTGACGCGCAGCGCGATCCGCAGGTTGGTGTTGGCCCGGATGTCGGAGTTGACCACTCCGGCGGGGCGCTGGGTGGCGAGGATCAGGTGGATGCCGAGGGAACGGCCGCGCTGGGCGATGCTCACCAGGCCGGGGATGAAGTCCGGGATCTCCCGGTAGAGGGTGGCGAACTCGTCGATGATGATCACCAGCCGGGGCACGGGCGCCAGTTCGGGGTTGCGGCGGCGCATGCCCTGGTACTCGGGCAGGTCCTTGGCACCGGCGTCGGCCAGGATGTGCTCGCGGCGGGTCAGTTCGGCTGCCAGTGAGGTGAGCGCGCGCTGGACCAGATGGCTGTCGAGGTCGGTGACCATGCCGAGGGTGTGGGGCAGGTCGACGCAGTCCTTGAAGGCGCTGCCGCCCTTGTAGTCGACGAGGACGAAGGTGAGTTCGTCCGGCCGGTTCATCGCGGCGAGGGAGGCCACGAACGTCTGGAGCAGTTCGGACTTGCCGGAGCCGGTGGTACCGGCGACGAGTCCGTGCGGGCCGTCCTTCACCAGGTCGAAGGCGACCGGGCCGTCGTAGCCGGCGCCCAGCAGGACGCCGGTGGACGCCGGGCGCTGTGCCCAGCGGGCGGTGATCAGTTCGGCGTTCGGCTGCGGCAGTCCGAGGAGTTCCAGCAGGCCCACCTTGGCGGGCAGGCCCTCGGAGGCGTCCGGGGTGACGTCGCGGATCGGGGCGATGCCCCGGGCCGCGCGCTCGCACCAGTCGGGCTCGACCAGATCCGGGCGGATGTCGGGGATGTCGGGCAGTCCGGTGCGGCGCAGGGTCAGCCGGTGGTTCTCGTGGCGGACCACGGCGGTGCACTCCTCCGGCAGGAGCCGTTCCTCCTGGTCCAGGCAGAGCGGGAAGATCCGCACGCCGGGGCCCTCCTTGAGGATCGACACCACACCGGGTACGTCACGCAGACGCCGGGCGCCGTCCATCACCACCAGGATGTCCGGTTCGCTCAGCAGCGCCTTGCTCATGGTGGACTCTGCGGCCCGCTGCCGGGTGCGGAGGGTGGAGACGAGTTCGGCGACACGGTTGGCGACCGTCTCGGGGTCGTTGCCGATCAGGGTGACGGCGCCGCCCCGGGTGCCGGGCAGGCCGTCCCGGGAGTGGGGCAGCCAGCGCGCCCAGTGCCAGGAGTCCTCCGAGCCCTTGTCGGTGAGGACGACGATCCGCAGGTCGCGCGGGGTGTGCAGGATCGCGGCCTGGGCCGTCATCCAGCGGGCCAGCGCCTGCACCGGTCCGGGCGCGCCGGCCAGACCCACCACGCCGCTGTCGACCAGGTCGACGCTGACGGGAGCGTCCGGGATGGTCCAGTGCACGGCGGTGTGGTTGTCCTCGCGGGCCGTGTCGTCGATGCCGAGCAGGGACGGCTGCGGGGCCGTGCCGAGGCGCAGGGCCAGGTGGTCCGGGTCGCCACGGCGCCGCTCCCACAGCCTGCGGCCCGGGCCGACCGCCCAGAGTCCGGCGACCGCCGGGTCGGGCGCGCTCTCGGTGCGCAACCGCTGCTCCGTGGCGACCTTCTCGCGGACGTCCTCCTCCAGCGAGGCCCGCCGCTGCCGGTAGATACGGGACTTCTCCTCGTAGTCCTTGCGTGCCTGCCGCCGCCCGCTGACGTAGTTCGCCGCGATCAGCACCGGCGAGAGGAACATGAAGATGAGATAGAAGTACGAGTTCAGGAACAGCATCATCGAGACGCCGAACACCATCGGCGCGAGCGCGACCAGCAGCGGGATCGGCCTGCGGCCCGGCGGGTCGGGCGGTCCGGGCAGCCGGAACCGCTCGGGCGCCAGATGGGGCAGGATGCGCGGCGGCCGGTTGTAGTCCAGGCCGCCACCGCCCTCGGACGGCACCACGGCGGCATCCCGGGGTGTGGGTTCGACCAGCCGCAGCAGGTACTCGCCGACGGACAGCTCCGCGCCGACGGCCCAGACGTGCCAGCCGTCGGGGAGGTCCGCGCTGTCGACGACCTCCTGGAACTCCTCGTCCTCCTCGTCCTGCTCCGCGAGCGGCAGCAGCGGGGTGTCGGGCCTGCCCCGGTGCTCCGGCGGCTCCGGCAGGGACAGCTTGGCCGGCCCGCCCTCGCGGAGTTCCACGATGGCCGATCCGTCCGGGCGTACGGTCACCCGGATGCCCTCGCCCGGCATGCCCCGGCCTTCGAGGGGTACGGCCGCGTCCTCCAGTGGGCCGATGCCGTGGGTGCCGAGGCCGAGCGGGTGGATCCGTCCGGCGTCGGGGCCGCCCACGACCTGGAGTTCGACGACCGGTGCATGGTCCACCCGGTGCGGCTGGGGCATGGCGTCGCGCTCGGGGCCGTAGGCGGTGGCGGCCGGCGGCTGCGGGGCTCCGAGGGCGACGACGCTGCCGTCCATCAGCCGGGTGGCGGCCAGCGGGGTGCCCGGGGCGAGGGGTTCGTCGCCGAGGTAGCAGGAGGGCGCGGCCCCTGGTGAGGGCTGCGAGCCGCCGGTCTCGTCTGTGTCCCCGGTGCGCAGCTGGGCCAGGTGTGCGGCTACATCCTCGACGGGGGTGCTGCCGGACGCGGTGAGCAGGACGTCCTGGCTGCCGGTGGCGTCGCCGTCGGCGACGGTGGTGATGAGGAGTTTCACGTCTCCCCTTGCGGGTGGTTCGGGGGTGGGAGCTTCGGGGTGCTTCGGGGTGGCCATCAGGCCTGCGGGTCCGTCCGGGCGGCCTCAGGCCTCCTGATCCGCTCGGGTGCCGGAGGAGGCCGCGGTGGGGCGTTCGTGGGCGGTGGCCGGCTCGGCGAGGAGGTCGGATCCGGTGGTGGTCCGGGCGGGGACCATGGCCTCGGGGGTGGGTTCCGTCGGCCCTTCCTGGAAGAGCTCGGCGTCCTCCAGCAGCCGGGTTTCCTCGGGTTCCGGCAGCGGGCGTTCCGGGGTGCGGAGCCGCCCGGGCACGGTGGTGCCGCGGCGCGGGGTCGACTCCCGGCGCAGTCGGCGGCGGTCGGCCCGGACGGCGGCGACGACGGCTCGGCCCAGGGGAGCCGTGTCCGCGTCGAGGCCCAGTTCCGGCGCGACCACCCGGCCGCGTCCGTCGACGCGGAGGGCCCAGGTGTGCCCCGCCACGCGGCCGTCGGCCAGACAGACGACGGCACCGGAGGCGGCGAGGGCGTTCAGCCGTCGTGCCTGTTCCGGGGTGGGGGCGGCGCAGATGACCACGGTGGTGGCGTGACCGGTTTCCCCGATCTCGCCGGGTTCCTGGCTTCCGTCGGGCTCCGCGGCCGCCTCCTCCAGCTCCCGCAGCAACGCGTCGAGGCTCTGCCCCCGATGCTGCGGGTGGACTCCGGACGCGACGACGACGGAGGCGCCGCTGCCGGGTCGGTCCAGCTGCGCCGCCATGGCCTGGAGCAGCCTGGTCCGGGCGGCGGTGTCCCCCTCCACGGTGATCAGTCGTGGTCCGGCGGCCAGATCGAGGTGGACGCAGGCGTCGTCCGCCATGCCCACGGCGACCGGCAGCGGACGGACGTGCGCACCGGCGCGGGGCCGGGCCGCCGACAGCCCGTCCGCCTCGTCCAGCGGCAGCTCCCAGCGCTGCGGGCCGGGTTCGGCTGCGGCCTCCCAGGGGGCGGGCGGCTCGGGCAGGGAGCGGGCGGCGATCTGCACGCAGGCCCAGCCGGGTTCGGTCCGTACGGCGTGCGGTACGGCCCCGGGTGCGTCGGCCAGGGCCGCCGCTGCCGCGTCCAGCAGCCGTCGTACGAGCAGGCCGCCCCGGGGGTCGGACAGTTGCCGGGCCAGGGCGCGGACGCCGCGGCGGTGGCGTCGGTAGGCGCGCAGTGGTTCACCGAACGCCCGCCGGGTCAGGGTCAGTTCCTGGCCGACGCGGCGCCGGAACCGCCGCCAGCCGCCCCGCTTGCGGACCATGTGCCGCAGGAGCAGGAAGAGCAGCAGCAGGACGACGACGCCCACGATGATGACCGTGAGCACCGAGTCGCTGGGCTTTCCGAGCGCGATGGCGACGCCCTGCGCCGGGCCGGGGCTCGTCACGGCGGCCTCGGTCATGCCGCCGCCAGCGTGTGCTCGGGGTGGCGGCGGCGCAGCTCCCGTATCGCGTGGTGGGTCCGGGATTTCACGGTTCCCGGCGGGATGCCCAGGGCGTCGGCGGCGTCGGGGCCGGTGCAGCCGAGGACGTAGACGTAGAAGAGGACTTCGCGGTGGGGGTGCGAGAGTCGGGAGAGGGCGTGGACCATGAAGCGGCGCTGGACGGCCTGGCTCATCGGGTCCACGGGTTCGAGGTGTTTGTCCAGGGTGTGTTCGTGCGGGATCGCGGTGTGCACGCGCTCGCGCCGGGACCAGTCGATCACCAGATTGTGCGCCACCCTCATCAGCCAGGCCCGGGACGGTGACCAGCCCGGCGGCTGGCTGGCGATGCTCTGCCAGGCGCGTACCAGGGTCTCCTGGACGAAGTCCTCGGCCCGCTGGCGGTCGCCGCGTATCAGGCTCGACACATAGCGCAGCAGGGGTCCGTGGTGTTCTTCGTAGAGCCTGCGGATGGATCTGTCGCCGGAGGGCGTGGCTCCGCCGGCGTCAGGGGCGCTGCTGGGCGCGGCGGTACTGGGCGTGGGCGTTCTCATAGTTCCCCCTGGACCGGCATGGATCGTCTGAGGGCCGGTCCGATCGGGCGCCGCGACGGCGGCGTTGGCTGGGCAGGTCTGAGCACGGGTACCCGGGGTGGACTCACGGTTCATGGGTGGAAGGTGAGGTTCCGCTGGGAGTCTATGAGCGGTTCTGTAAGTTTCAAGACTCCTTGAGAAGAACCTGAGGTTACTGATCAGAACCAAACCTGCCTGGTAGACAGTTCTGAGAAACGACAGCTGACCGACAGGTCCGGGATCCCGGGTGGCCTGAAAACGCCGACAGGGGCGCCGGTCCTGGGGGAAGGAACCGGCGCCCCTGTGTGAAGGGATGCCGACGGAGGGGGAGTTGAGGGTCGGCATCCCGCTCGGGAGGGCGGGCTCAGGTGGGGATGCCGCCGGCGATCTGCGAGTCGAGGTTGTTCACCGCGTTGCAGACGTCACGGAACTGCTTGGAGAACTGGGTGATGTTGTTCACGGCCTCCGTCAACGACTTGTTGAAGTTGGCGTAGGAGGTCTGCATCTTCGGGCTGGTGGCCGTCAGCAGCAGGCCGCCCTGGAGCAGGTTCTCGACATCGGCCTGCAGCGAGGACAGCTGGGGAACCAGGGTGTCGCTGACGGCGGAGTCGAGCTTCTTGGCAGTGCTCTCGATTTCCTCGTCATCGATGACGTTCTTGGGCATGGTGCACCTCAATTTCTGTTGCCGTGCGTCCGGTCACGACCGATCGGTCGCACGGGGCGATGGTGGTACTGCGGGCCGCACACCGGTCGGTTCGGTGTGCGGCGGACCCGGCGGCGCCTTGAGGAGGCACCGCAGGGAGTCATTTGGTGGCCTGGTCGAGTTTCTCCTGCACCTCGGGCCAGATCTGTGCCTGCCAGGTCCGCGTCCCGTTGTTGTACTCGGGAAGGCTCTTGGAGTCCCACAACTGCCAGTCCATGCGGTTGTGGTCCTCCACAGGTCCGGGCTTCCGCCAGGTCTCCAGGACGTTGTTGTTCTCGTCGGTGACCCAGCGGATCCCGCCCGGGCCGTCGTAGTCGATGACCTTCATCATCTGGCCGTCGGGGCGCTCGAAGGTGGTCACGATCAGCGTGGCGTTCCCCTCCGAGGAGATGATCTGCGGTGCGGACTCCTTGTACTTGCCGCCGTCGGCCGGGAGTCCGTCCTTATCGATCAGGGGTTCTTCCACACGCAGGTAGTTGGGGGGCCCGCTGGCACCGGCGTTCGATTCGTCCGTCCACTCGCTGCTCCCGGGCGCCTTCACCCAGAACTCCAGGAGTTGGCCGTTCTCGTCCGTGACGAAACGCCTCTCCGCCCCCTCTCCCCAGTCCTGAGGGTCCTTCTCGTAATAGACCTTCCGGACGGAACCGTCGGAGCTGTGGATCGTCGTCACGGAATCGCCGTCCTCCGACACCGGGCGGTACGTCTCGGAGTAGGTCAGACCCGTGTTCTTGTTGGTGACGGAGGTGGTCGTCTCCACGGGGTTGCCGTTCTTGTCGACCTTGACCTCACCGTTCTCGTCGAGCTGGTACGACACCGTGGTGGTGCTGTTGGCGTCCTCGATGGTGTAGCCGTTCGGGACGAAGGCCTCGTCGGGCAGGTCCTCCAACTGACCGCGCATCCCCCTGAGCTGACCGAGGTCCTCGTCCTTGTCGAAATCCCGGTCGCGGATCTTGTCCTGCTCCTCGCCGTAGCTTTCCTGGAGGTCCTGCTGCCGTTGCAGGACGGGCTGTTCCTCCTCGGTCAGCTTGGCCTGCGCGTCCTCGGTGTCCGACTGGTCGTCCCACAACTCCTGCTGGCGGTCCTGGAGGTCCTTCGACTCCTGGTCCAGGGGGGCCAGTCGCGAATCGAGGTCGGCCCGTTCGGCGTCCAGGACGTCCTGCTCCTCCTTCACGGCGTCCTCGAGCTCCTTCTGGGTGGACTTCTCCAGGGCCCAGAGGTCCTGCTGCTTCTTCTGCAGTTCGTCCTGCCGTTCGGAGAAGGGCTCCTGGTCCCGGCTCAGCTGCTCGCGCGCGTCGTCGATTTCCTTCTGCCGCTCATCCAGCGGGGCGAACGCCTTCTCCCCGTCCCGCTGTTCCTGCTCCAGAGCGTCCCAGCGTTCGGCGAGCCCCTTGCCCTCGTTCTCCCACAGGGCGTCCCGTTCCTTGTCCAGGGCGTCCTGTTTGCGCTGCCAGGCGTCGAGGTCCGCCTGGGTGGCGTTCCCACTGCTCAGCAGGGTCCGTCGTTCCTCCCACAGGGCTTCCTGCTTCTCCTGGAGGGCGTCCTGCTTGGCGTCGTAGGCCTTCTGCTCCTGCTCAAGGGCGGTGGCCTTCTTCTCGATCGCCGCGTCCTGCTCGGCGCGCAGGGCCTTCTCGTCCTCCCAGAGCTGCTGCTGCTTGCGCTGGAGTTCCTCCTGCCGTTTGACCAGGGGCTCCTGCTCCTCGCGGAGGGCCTCGTACTGCTTCGCCAGTTCGTCCCGCTTGGCCTGGAGCTGTTCCTCGCGCTGCGCGAGGAGTTTCTTCTCCTCCTGCCAGAGCTGCTGTTGCCTGGCCTGGAGTTCGTCCTGCTGCTTCACGAGGGGCTCGCGCTTCTTGGCGAGTTCCTCCTGCTCCTTGTTGAGCTCTTCCTGCCGCTTCTGCTGGGCCGCGGTCTGCTCGTCGAGCTTGTCCCGCTTCTCGACCAGGGCGTCCTGTTCCTTCTTCAGGCGCGCCTGCTGGGTCTTGTAGCGGGCCTCCAGGTTTGTGGCCATCGCCTGGCGGCGCTTGCCGTCCAGCGTCTGCTTGCGGATCTGGTTCTGCCGGATGGCCTCGTCCCGGACCTGTGAGGTGACCTGCTGGGCCGTGCCGGCGGCGTGGGAGGCGTCCTGGTCGTAGAAGGCCTTGCCCGCCTTGTCGAGGAGGTTGCCGAGGTCGGTCATGACCTGCCAGCCATCCTGGAACGACTTCTTCCAGGCGCCGTAGAAGTCCTCCAGCGCCTCGGCGGTCTCCCGGCGGGGGCCGATGTCCCCGGCGGCGAACGTCTTGTCCGTCTGCGAGGTGACGTCCAGTTCGTCGCGCAGGTGCCACAGATGGCGTGCGAGGACGGTCATCAGGTCGTAGTCGTAGGAGACGCGCACCATGTCTGCCGTCCTTTCTCGAAGCGGGCGTGTCCGCGGCGGGCTGTGTCCCGACGGCTCGGCCGGGGCGGTGCGTGCCGCGTGCGGTGGCCGACGTGGGAGTCGGTGCCGCGTGCGGTGGCCGGCGTCGGTGCCGAGCCGTCCTGTAGACGAGGGCTCGGGCCCGGATGGTTCAAAAGAATTTTTTCCGCACCGCGTTGACCGGCGGAAACTGTGGCGTGCACCACTTTCTTGAACTCTCAAGGCCCCTTGGTACGTCTGCCTCCGGTACCCCAAGTCCCGGACCGCCTGGAGGATTCCTTGGCCACCTCCGACGAGTGGAGCAGAGTCGGATTCACCGGCAATCCGGTGAGCGGGAATCCGGCCGTCGTCGAGAACATCACCAAGGAGCTGCGCGACCTCAGCGATCTGGCCGGCCGGGTCAGCGGCGGCCTCGACACGCTGCTCACCAAGGCCGAGGACGGCGGCTTCGAGGGGCGGACGGCGGACGCCCTGCGGACGTACGTCAAGAACGAGCTCAAGGTGTTCATGGAGAACATCACCCGCTCGTTCGACATGGCGGCCAACGCCACCGCACGGTACGCCCGCGCCCTCGGTGACTCGCAGGACCGGGCCGAGAACGCCGCGGACACCGTCGCCGCGCTGGAGCGGGTCGGCGGTCAGCCGCTGGCCGCGGACGATCCGGAACTGACGCGCGCCCGCAACGAGGTGGACGCCGAGACGGACGTCATCCAAGCCGAGGCGAAGATCCTGGAGGACGCCCTGCGCGAGGCGGCCCGCCTGGTGTCACGGCCCGTGAAGAAGCCGAAGAAGAGCTTCTGGAAGAAGTTCGTGTCGACGTTCTTCAAGGTCCTGGAGATCGTCGCGCTGGTCATCACCCTCGTCGCGGCCGTCATCGGCGGCCCGCTGGGTCTCGTGGCCTTCGGACTGGGCGCGGTGCTCTTCGCCAAGGCCCTGGTCGACTACGCCATGGGCAACGGCAACGCGCTCAGCCTGGGCCTCGCCTTCCTGGGCATCCTGTTCCCGTCGACGAAGGGCCTGACCACCATCGGCGGGCTGGCCCGGATGGCCTCGGCGGGCACGAAGGCCCTCGGCGGCGCCCTCTCCGCGAGCGGGCGGCTGCTGTTCCGGGGCGGCAGGATGCTGTTCTCCTCCCCCGGCCGGCTGCTGTCGCTGGCCGGGCAGGGCCTGGTCAGGTTCGGCGGGGGGCTCGCCAACGGCACCGCGAGTGGGTTCATGGCGCTGCCCCGCGTGCTGGCCAAGACGCCCGCGATGGTGGGGTCGGCCCTGAGGTTCATGGGCGGATTCGCCCGGAGCACCTTCCGGCAGGGCTGGTCCGCGCTGACCCGCGACTTCTACCAGACCACCGCGTTCGTCGGTGGCAACATGGCCGGCCGGCTGGGTGTCTTCACGATCATGGGCCTGGGCCGGCTCGTCACCACGGCACTCGTGCCGATGCGGTACTCGGAGATCGCGCAGTTCGGCTACCGGGGCGCCTTCCGCATGGGCTTCGTGGAGCGCGGCCTGCACTGGGGCTCTGGCACCGCCGGCAAGCTCACCCGGACGGGCTCCCTCGCCGGGGACCTCACGAACCTGACGGGCCGCAACCTCGACCGGGGCGGCAGCCTGCCCCCGCTGAACGGCAGGAACACCGACAAGCTCGCCGTGCCCGGCACCCCGGAGTTCAACGCGACCCTCGACGAGCTGGCCGAGATCGTGGTGATGCCGGTGACGCCACCTCGCACCCCCGGCTTCAGCTCCGTGACCGGCTCGGGCACTCCCCGTATGCCGGGCCGCCTCGACGACATGGGTGTCCGACTCGACACCCTGAACACCCTCGACACGGTGGGGCTGCCGGTCGGCACGGTCCCCGGCGGACAGCGGCTCGGCCTGGTCGACCCGGTGACCGGCCGGGTGGGCGGCGACCTGATGCCTCCTGGGCCGCGCACCGCAATAGCCCTCTTCGACCAGGCGGACGAGTTCGGCGGCCGAGTCGGCGACGACCTGTTGCCGCCGCGCACCGCGATCGACGAGTTGCGGGACCTCGACACGCTGACCGGTATGGAGCGCACCACGACCGGGCTGCTCAAACCCCTCGACGACCTGGCGGAGCTGAGCTTCGACGGCGAGCTCGGCGGGCTGACCGATTTCCAGGTACGGCAGATCCTGGACGGCGAGATCGACCTGGTGAACGTCACCCCGGACGGGGTCGTCCTGCGCATCGGGAAGACCGACCCGGTGGACGTCCGGGTGCGGCTGAAGGACGGGGTGAAGATCGAGGTCCTCGGCCCGGCCGACCCTCGCGTCCCCACCCTGAGCTCGGCCGCCGGCACCGACCGCCTCGACGAGCTCGGCATCAGGCTCGACGACCTCACCCGGCTCATCCCCGACGCCGGCGACGGCTCGCGCACCGCCCGCGAACTGCTCGGCCTGGGGCCGGTCCGTACGGACCTCACCGCCCCGGTCGCCAAGAGCCCCGCCTTCACCCCGTTGACCCTGCGGGACATCGTCACCGGTGGCGCCACCGGCAAGCTCGCGACCGACCGTTTCCAGGCCTGGGTCCGCGCCCAGTCCACCCAGCTCCAGCTGGACACCGCCGGACGCAGGCTCGGCGAACTCACCGAGCAGGCCGACATACCGCCGCTGAGCCGCGCGCAGGCCGAGCTGGATCTGAGCGCGGCTCAGGTCGGCTTCAGCCAGGCCCGGATCGCGTTCGACCGGCTCGGCATGAACCTGGACACCGTCCGCCGCGACATCACGGTGATGATGACCCGCGTGGACGGCCCGGCCGTCGGCCTGCCCACCGGTGAACTGCGCCTGCTGGACGACCTGGGACAGCCCACCGGCCAGTGGATCACCATGGAGCCCGGGCAGAACCTCACCTGGATACTCAAGACGGACGCCGGAACCGTGGTCCCCGACGTCAAGGTGACCATGGCCGACGGCGTCTTCAACCTCACCGCCCCCGACGGCGTCGTCACCAGGTTCGGCGCGGACGGCCTGCCGACAGGCCTCGGCGATGCCGGATCGGTCGCGCTCCCCCGGCTGCCGGTGACGGGCATGGACGAGGTGGTCCTGCCGGCGCCGCGCGAACTGGACCGGCTGGCGTTCGCCGCCGACCGCTCCGTCGACATCCAGGCCATCAATCCGGCGCCGGTGTGGCGCGGGACCGACGAGACGCTGTGGCGTATCGGCGGCAAGCGCCCCCTCGACCAGATCTTCAGCGAGGGGTTCACCGTCCGCGACCCGCTGGAGACCAGCCTGGACATCATGGTCAGGACCGGCCAGCCGTCCGCGTTCGTGAGCACCACCACCGACAAGAACCTCATCTGGGACGGCATCTTCAAGTTCGAGATCGAGGCCTCCGGCGGCATCGACGTCGGCAAGACCTTCGAGCGCTCCATGGGACCGGACGCCTGGCGGGCGTCGGGCTGGGCGTCGGAGAACGAGATCGCCTTCCCGGGCGGTATCGCCCCGGAGTTCATCCGTGGCGCGTACCGGATGGACGCCCAGAACAACCTCCTGGAGTGGATCCCGAACCCCAACTTCCAGGGCAGCAACCCCCTGCCCGAGCTGGCGGCCGATCTGAAGGTCCCCGGGGAGGGCACGTCGGGCGTCAGCGCACTGGACTTCCAGGGCTTGTCCCTCGACGATCAGCTGCGGCTGCTGGACCAGCTCGACCTGGGCGAGACCAGGGCCTTCGACGACCTCGACTCCCTGAACGGGGTCAACGCCCTGGACGAGGCCGGCAGCCAGGTGGACGATCTCGGCTATCTGTCGGACGACTTCCAGTTCGACCGCTTCGACGCGCCTGCTCCCCGGACCGAGACCGTGCTGGTGGACCCGCAGGACTTCTCCGGGGTGACCGGCTTCCGGATGGAGTGGCAGCGCGCCCCGCTGGAGGACGGCGGCTTCACGTTCACCGACCAGGCCGGGGACATCCGGCTGGTGTTCAACGCCGACGAGGTCCGGCAGTTCACGGACATTCGGCTCCCGATCGGCGACGGCTTCGTCCGCTTCGACACCGATGCGGGGCCGGGGTCCCTGCCCCGCATCGTCGGCCAGGACGGAGTGCCGATGCCCGGCGGTGCGGTGATCGAACCGGTCAGGGGCGCGCTGGGCGTGGTCACGGGTGTACGGGTCCAGTCACTCGACGGGGCTTGGATGGCCCGGTTCGACCTGGACGGTACTCGGCTGTCCGAGCAGCTGCCCCTGTCCCGTCCCGCCGGCGGCCCATTGACCGGGTCCCGGCTGACCACGACATTCACACAACTGCCGGGCGGCACGCAGTCGGCGACGTACCGGCTGACGGTGCCGGGGCTGGGCGACGGCGCCTTCAACGTCGTACGGCTGGACGGGGATCTGGCTCAGCGGCTGCCGGGCGGGTTCGCCGTGACCGACACGGCGACCGGGACGCGGTTCGTGTTCGACCGGGGCGGACGGTCCGTGGACCTGCCGGTGGACGAGGCGGCGCCGATACGGCTGGACGTGTCCGGGTCGGCGACGCCTGACTCGACGGTGGGCCTGGCCTCGACCCTCGACAACCTCGGCGATCTCGACAACCTCGGCCGGCTCGGTGACCTGGGCGATGTCGGTGACCTCGGCCGTCTGGGCGAGCTCGGTGAGGCGGGCTCGCTGAACCGGCTCTCGCTTCCCGATCTGCCGCGTACGGACCTGATGCCGCAACCCGCCGGTTTCGACGCCCGGTTCGCCTCGACGGTGGCCGACGGCGCCCCGACGCCGGTGAATCCGTCCCGGTTCGACGGCATCGCCCTGTCCGGGGCGGACGAGCTGACGAATCTGCGGCTTCAGGTCACGGAGTTCCCGGCGACCGATCTCGCGCCGGCGTCGTTCCGGATCGACGTCCTGGACTTCGGCGCTCCCGGCGGCCCGGTGCGGCTGGAGAACGTGAACGTCACCCTCCGCGAGGGCGGCGGGCTGAGCATCACGGGGCCGCAGGGCGGTGTGCGCTGGCAGTTCGACGCGCTCGGGCAGCTGGAGTACCGAGAACTGCCTCTGAACGGAACCGACTTGGCGCTGCGCTTCACCGACGACGCCCTGAATCCGATGCCGCGCGTGGTCGGCCCGGACGGGGTGCCGGTCCAGGGCGCGACGCTCACCCCGGTCCGGGACGCGACCGGCACCCTGACCGATCTGACCGTGCGCGTACCCATGCCGGACACGGACGGGCTCACGGCGGTGTGGCGGTTCGAACCCGGCGGCACACTGCGCCGACAGGTGCTGCCGCTCGCGTTCCCGGGCCTCGACGGCACCACCGGCCTGGGCGTCAAGGTGACGATCACCCCCGGCACGGGCGGCACCACGACGAGGATCATCGAACTCACCGGCCCGTCAAACCTCACCGGTTCCTTCCGGCTCGGCCCGATGGACGGCTCCCTCGCCGGACGGCTGCCGAACGGCTTCACGGTCACCGACACCGTCACCGGCGCCCGCTTCCACTTCGACGCCGACGGCCGCCTCGCCATCCGGGACATGCCCGCTCGCGACGGCTCCGGCTTCCTCCGCTTCGCCGAGGACGCGGCACCCGGCACCCCGCCGATCCGGCTCGACGAACTCGGCGATCTCGGGGACTTCACCGGTGACCTGGGCGATGTGGCGCGGATCTTCGACCGTACGCTCGACGAGGCGTCGGGCTTCCGTGCCGTACCGGATGCGGTCGACCCGTCGGACCTCACGGGCGTACGGGCCCTCGACTTCCAGGCCACGGACCTGCCGTTGTCCCGTATGGACGGGCTGACCGACGTCACCCGACTCGGCCCGGACGGACAGCCGTTGCACATCGACGGTCTGAACCGCCTCACCGGCCCGGACGGACAACTGCTCCCCCTCGAAGACCTCAGTCGTCTCCTCAGCCCCAATGGAGAACCGCTACCGCTCGACGAACTCAACCGCCTCCTCGACGGCCCGGACTCGCCGCGCGTCGACTCGGACCTCTCGAATCTCAGCGAGATGTCGGACGTCGACCTCACGGCCTTCCAAGCACGCCTCGACGACATCAGGCAGGACGTGGCACCGCCCACCCACGTACCGCTGTCGGGTGTGGACGACCTGTCGGGCTTCGACCTGCGGCTGACCCGGATGCCGGTGAGCGAGACGACACCGCCGGGGACCTTCCGGCTGCAGCTGGTCGAGCGGGCCGCCGGTGATGCCGGGCCGGTGCGCGCGTCGGACTTCACGGTCGATCTTCTCGACGACAGCGGCCGGTTCGTGGTCACCGATCCGAGCGGCACGACCCGCTTCACGTTCGCGCCCGACGGCACCTTCCTCGGGCGGGAAACGACGCTGGCGTTCGACGGGCTGCCGCAGGGGATGCGTCTCAATGTGACGGTCACCCCCCTGGGGGACGGCACCAAGCGGCTCGCGGTCGATGTGACCGGCCCCCCTGGCACCACCGGATCCATCCGGTTCACCGGGGTGAACAGCACGTTGTCCGCGCGGCTGCCCGGCGGCTTCACCCTCACCGACACCCTCACCGGCTCGCGTTTCCACTTCGACCACACCGGCCGCCTCGCCTTCCGGGACCTTCCGGCGGAGGACGGCTCCGGATTCCTGCGGTTCACCGAGGGCGCCGGGCCCGACACCCCACCCATCAGGCTCGACGAACTCGGCGACTTCGGCGGCGACTTGGGGGAGCGCTTCGGGCTCGACTCGATTCCGGAGAACGCCGTCCCGGAGGGCCACGCCCTCGATCACATCGATCTCGCGCATGTCTTCGACCGCACGCTCGACGAGGCATCGAGCCTGCGTACGGCGCCGGAGGGCGCCCCGGCGAACATGTCCGACATCGCCGGTGCCATGGACTTCCTGCATGTCACGCCCGAGTCCCAGGCCATGCGGCCGCTGGACCTGCCGGGCGTCCAGCGGCTCACCGACGAGGCGACCACCTCGCTCGACAGGTTCGGTCTGCGCCCGGAGCTGCTGGGCGACCAGTTGCGGGAGATGACCGGGCAGGCCCGTCTGGTACTGCGACGGCAGGCCATCACGGCCCTCAACGACTATTGGGACCTGCCGCTCGCGACCCGCCTCGAAGACCTGCGGTCCGCGACCCCGACAGGGCGTGTCCTCGGCGACTTCACCGTCACGCCGACCCCGAACGGCGGCCCCGGCGGCAGCCGCTTCGTGGTGCACCACAACCCGTCGGACGTGACGCTGGGCTACGACGCGAACCGCCAACTGGTCTACCAGGAGGTCTTCCTGAGGGGCGGCCCGGCCGACCTGGACGGGCTGAAGCTGGGGGTCACCGGCCGGCCTGCGGACGGCGGGGCGTGGACGCCCACCTCGGTCGACTTCGTCGGCGCCCGCCCGGCCGACAACCTCGTCACGGTCGCCCCGAGCACGGAACTGCCCGGTGGTCTCACCCTCACCGACGCGGCCGGCACCACGCGCCGGCACTTCGGCCCCGACGGCGTGCACGCCTTCCGGGACGTCCAGTTGCCCGGCGACCGGGGCGTCCTCCGCTTCGAACCCGGCGGCGCACCCCGGCTGCTGGACTCCACGGGCCATCAACTGCCCGGGTTCCGTGCGGAGTTCCTCGACGACGGCCGGATCGCCCTCGTCCCCACCGGCAAGGGCGCCCAGCCGCTGGAGCGGACGGTGTTCGACCCGGCGGGCACCCTGCTGGAGGAGACGATCGCGATCCGTGGCAAGGGCGCTGCCCCGACCGGGGAGTTCTGGAAGATCGACCATGTCGCGGGCAAGGCCGTCCGTCTCGACACCTCCCACAACCCGCTCAGCGGACGGTTCGACACCGCCACCGTGGAGAAGTCCGCCACGGGGCAGTTCAAGCTGACCGGCACCCAACCGGGCAAGGTGACCCTCTTCGAGCGCGAGACCCTGAAGAACGGCAACGTCGTGCACGTCCACCGGGACCGCTTCGGGCGGGCCCGCTGGACCGAGTTCGACGCCGCCGGGGACTTCTCCCGCCACGGCCGCCGGATCTGGGACGCGGACCAGCGGACCGTCCACGACGTACCGTCCGGCTCCTGGCAACGCCTGATCAACAACGCCGGCGACGTACGGACGTACAGCAAAGGCGCCGACGGCGGTCTCGTCCGTGCCGAGAAGGAGATCGACGGCCGGTGGACGTGGCAGCGCTTCGACAAGGAGGGCGTCCAGTCGCTGTCCGGCACCCGGCAGTGGAGCTGGGACCGCGTCGGGTTCAAGGACACCTTCGTCGACCCCGCCACGGGTCTGGAGACGGTGGCGCAGCGGCGCGGCATGACCTGGCCGTTCGGCGGCCAGCACGGCTCCCGGATGCACCAGGAGTTCTCGGTGGTGCCGGGCCACGCGCCCGCCGGGGGCCGCATCGATCCGGGTTCGTACACCGGTACGAGCCCGGCGAACGCCCAGATCGAGAGCCTGGAGGCGCTGGTGGACGGCGGCAGCCTGCTCGTGAAGCGGTTCGCCGACATGCGCCCGCCGGCGGTCCGGTGGAAGAACGCCGCCGGCCGCAGCCCGTTCGACGGTTTCTTCCGCGACCTGTTCGCCGGTGACTCCCTGCACCGGGTCAGCTTCTGGACCGAGACCGCCGCCGACGGCACCAAGCTGACCGGTGTACGCCTGAACCCGGGCGGCTCCAACTGGGTCGACATCGACCAGTACGGCCGTATCGTGCGCGAGACCCGCAAGCTCGACAACGGCAACACCATCGAGGTCGGCCGCAGCCTGGACGACCCCACGCGCTGGGCGCCCGCCCCGGAGTACCGCAACGGCGGCTCGTACGAACTGTCCTGGCGGGACACGACGAGCGACACCACCGGAACCCGGCACGTCGACGGCAACGGGCGCTGGCGGGACCTGTTCACCGACGACAACGGCGTCGAACGGGTCCGGATGCGCAGCGAGGGCCGGGACAGCCGCGAGTACCTGTTCGAGGCGCCCTCCACCGCGGACCTCGCCGTCAACGACAAGGCGGGCCTCTGGGTCGACAAGAACTCCCTGCTGCACGTCACCGGCCGCCGTGACCTGATCGGCGGTGTGATCGTCGAGTCGTCCGGCAGCCCCTACCGCACCAGCTGGACCTGGAAGTCCTTCTCCGCCGACGACCCGGCCACCGTGGTCGCCGAGGGCGTCCGCAAGCAGAACCGCGGTTCGTTCTACTCCGCGACGTGGGACGACTCGTTCGTCGACCTCGACGGGCTCGGCAACCGGATCCGCGAGCGCAACGCCACCGACATGGCGGGTTCCTGGGTCGACGCGCTGAAGCAGCCCGACGGGAGCTGGAAGTGGGCCAAGACCTCGGCCGACGGCACGGTCCACTCCGAGGGCACCCGCGTGTACGACGACATCGCGGGCGGCGGCCACTGGCGGGACCTCGTGGACGAGCAGGTGGTCCGGCAGCGCGAGGGCGGCCGGGTCCGTGAGTTCGACTTCAAGATCATCGAGCCCGAGCCGCCCGCCGCCCTGCCCGCCGCCCCCTCGCTGCGTGATCTGCTCGCGCACTCGGCCCGGCAGTTCGAGCCGCCGAAGACGGTCGAGGTGAACACACAGGTCTGGAAGGAGTACGACGTCGGCAAGGTCTTCCGTGAGCGGGTCGCCGTGGACGACATACCCGGCCGGTTCCGTGAGGTCGACAAGCAGTGGGGCCAGTGGCGGGAGTTCCAGGACGGCCACCTGGTCGAGCAGCGGACTTTCACCGGGCGGGTCTGGAAGACCGACGCGTTCGGCCGGTTCAGCACCTCGGGCCCGGCCATGATCCCCGAGTTCCTGGCCGGCGCGCTGCCCCGTATGGGCGGCGAGGTCGGTCTGCCCGGCGACGCCGGCTGGCGGCTCATCGGCCGGGAGACCGACTTCCGCGGCCTGGAGATCGAGGCCCTCGGTCTGCTGCGGGAGGTCCAGGACCCCTGGCACGGCGTGTTCCAGGGCGTCAGGGACGGGGTGTCCGTCGAGATGCCGGTGTGGCAGCGCGAACTGCGCTCCGCGCTCACCTCGTTCGCCACGGGCTTCGTCACCGACTTCACCACGAACCTGATGATCACCGAACTCACCAACACCGGCAACCTCAAGCGGGAGGACTACTTCAAGGCCCTGCTGAACGGCGCGGTCGGCGGCACCTTCAGTGGCGGCCTCAACATCGTGTACAACCGCACCCCGCTGGGCTACTTCAAGAGCAGCCTGGGCGCCCGCGACTGGGGCGGGCACCCCAAGCAGTCCATGGCCACCAACACCGACGACTGGGCCACCGACTGGGCCGCCCAGGAGAAGCCGACCCGTTGGCGCACCGCCACGTACGCCAACACCGTGGGCATCGCCACCAGCGCGCTGAGCGGCTTCGTCAGCAACGCCATCAGCGCGTCGATCTTCGGAGTCAACGGCAACGAGGTGAAGGGCGCGGACGCACTGCTGGCCGGTCTGTGGGGTGCGGGTGCCTTCGCGTTCAGCGGTGTCACCACCGGCCTCGCGCGCAACGCCTTCCACCTCACCACCGGTGCCCGGGTCTTCCACAAGGGCGGCCTCGGCGACCTGGCCATGGGCTGGGGCGAGTCCGCGCTGGCCCGGTACATCAACTGGCTGATCATCGAGGAGGACACGAAGAACGACAACAACCTGCCCAGCCCCGGCCGATCGTTCCCGACCGCGCCGACGACCACCACGTCCACGCCGGCGGCGCAGCCACCGGCCGCCGCCACGTCCGACTCGCCCGCCTCGCCCGCCTCGCCCATCGAGGGAATGGAGTTCCTGTGACCCCCACCGCCACCGTGCACCGGGTCGCCCCGAAGGGCCGCGGTGCCCACCGCAGCATCGCCTCCGCCGTACGCGCCGCCCGCGACGGCGACGAGATCCGCATCGCGCCCGGCAGTTACGTCGAGCAGCTGGTCCTCGACCGTGGGGTGCGGCTGCTGCCGGAGGACGGCCCGGAGCACGCCGTACGGGTGCTGGCCGCGTCCCCCGGGCGGCCGGTGCTGGAGATCACCGCCCGGGACGTACGCGTCGAGGGCATCGCCCTGACCGGGCAGGACCCGGGGCTGCCCGCCGTCCTGGTGAGTTCCGGAGATCTGGAGCTGGACGCCTGCGAGATCTCCGGCGGGCGGGTCGAGGCGGGCGGCGACGCGTCCCTGACACTGACGCGCTGCCGGGTCTTCGGCGCGCGGCTGGCCGGGGTGCACGTCAACACCACCGGTTCGGCGCGGCTGACGCGGGTCGTGGTCGAGGACGTCGACGGGACCGGTGTCGTCGTCGGCTCCCGGGCCGACACCGAGGCCACCGACCTGACGGTACGGGGGGTCACCGGCTCGGGAGTCCGTGTCCGGGGAGGCGCCTGGGCGGTGCTGCGCGAGTGCCGGATCTCCGGTCCCGGACGCAGCGGGCTGCTGGTGGAGGACGAGGCGTCCGTCGCCGCGCTGGACTGCCGGGTGGAGGAGACGGCAGCCGAGGGCGTACGTGTGCTGGGCAGTTCCCCCCGTCCCCAGGACCGTGAGAGCACGGACGGCGGGGTCCTCCTCACCCGCTGCGAGGTGCTGCGCACCGGCACGGACGCGGTCGCGCTCTCCGGCACGGGCGACGCACTGTTGCTGAACTGCCGGCTGCGCGACGGCTCCGGGCCCGGGGTGAGCGTGGAGGGCGAGAGCCGGGCCGAGCTGGTGGACTGCCAGGTGGACCGGCCGCACGGCTCGGGGCTGGTGGCCCGGGGCAGCGGTCGGCTGTCCGCCGAGGGCACCTCCGTGACCGGCAGCCGGGCGAACGGTCTGCTCGCGGGCGACCGTTCCGAGGTGCGCATGGACTCCAGTGACATGACGGCGTGTTCGTTCAGCGCGGTGCACGCCTGCGACGACTCCCGGGTGACGCTCACCTCGTGCCGTATCGGCTCGACCGCCGAGCACGGTATCCGGGCCACCGACCGGGCCGGGCTCACCGTCGAGGGCGGCCGGATCACGGACTGCGGACTGTCCGGGGTACAGATCGACGGCGCCGCCGAGGCGCGGATGCGCGGGCTGTCCGTGGTGCGCGGCCGGGCCGGGATCACCACCGAGTCGACCGGGACGGTGGTGCTGGAAGAGTGTGACGTCGTGGACGCCGAGCGGGCCGGGATCTCCTGCGGCACCGAGACCACTCCGGTGCTGCGGGACTGCCGGATCAGCGGGACCGGGACGGCGGGCCTGGTGATCGGCGAACGCGCCACCCCCAGTGTCGAGGGCTGCACGGTCCGGGACGCGGCCGGCTCCGGCCTGGTGGTGGGGCCGCGCGCCGAGCCCCGCGTCAAGTCCGTCACCGTGGCCAGGACCGGCAAGAACAGCCTGTTCGTCGGCGAGAAGGCCCGCGGCACCTTCGAGGACTGCGTCTTCGCCGGAGCGGGCCGCGACGGCGCGGCCTTCCCGGCGCTGCACGTGTCGTCCGGCGGCGCGCCCGTGCTGCGCGGCTGCCTGGTCCGTGACGCGGAGGAGGACGTGGCGCTGGAGAAGGGCGCCCGTCCGGTGTTCGACGACTGTGTGGCCCGGGACGTGAAGAACCCGTCTCTGCCGACCGGCGCGGAGCAGGCGCTGCCGGCCGCCTCCGGCCCGGACTCGGCGGCTGCCGGAACCTCCGCGCGGGAGACCGAGGCGCCGCCGGAGGACACCCTGGAGGACCTGTTGGCCGAGTTGCAGGGGCTGGCCGGTCTGGATCGGGTCAAACACGATGTGTCGTCGCTGGTCAAGCTGATGCAGATGGTCCGCCGCCGCGAGGAGATGGGCCTGGCCCCGCCCCCGCTCAGCCGCCATCTGGTCTTCGCCGGGAACCCCGGTACGGGCAAGACGACCATCGCCCGCCTCTACGGCCGCATCCTGGCCGCCGTCGGCCTCCTGGAGCGCGGCCACCTGGTGGAGGCCGACCGCTCCGCCCTGGTCGGCGAGTACGTCGGGCACACCGGGCCGAAGACCACCCGTGTCTTCCAACAGGCCCGTGGAGGGGTGCTGTTCATCGACGAGGCGTACTCCCTCACCCAGTACGCCGGGTCCAACGACTTCGGCCAGGAGGCGATCGCCACCCTGGTGAAGCTGATGGAGGACCACCGCGACGACGTGGTGGTGATCGTGGCCGGATACCTCAAGGAGATGGAGGTCTTCGTCCGCTCCAACCCCGGTCTGGCCTCCCGCTTCAACCGCACACTCCTCTTCGAGGACTACAGCGGCCCCGAGCTGGTCAGCATCGTCGAGCACCAGGCCGCACAGCACCAGTACGGACTCGGCCCGGACACCCGCGAGGCGCTGACCGCGCGCTTCGACGCCATGCCCCGGGAACGGGGCTTCGGCAACGGCCGTACGGCACGCCAGCTGTTCCAGGCCATGACGGAACACCAGGCGTACCGCATCGCCGAACTGCCTCAGGCCTCGGAGTCCGACGTGATGACGCTTCTGCCGGAGGACATCCCGCAGTCCCCGTGATCCCGCAGTCCCCGCAGTCTCTGAACCGGCAGCCCCGCTGAAGCTTCTGAAGTTAAGGACCTACTCCATGCCGCACACCCCCGCTCACTCGGACGACCGGGACGGCGCCCGCAGTGAAGGCGAGTTCGCCGACCTGTTCGCCCGGAAGGCGCACACTCCGCTCCGTGGCTTCCTGCCCGGCCGCCGGGTCTGGACCGCGGTCGGCGGCTCCGCCGCCGCGGTGCTGGTGATCGCCGGCTCCGCCACGGCCGTCGCCTCCATCGACTGGAGCACCGGCTCCTCCGACAAGGTGACCGCGGCGGCCGACGCGTCCCCGAAGAAGAAGTCCGCCGCCGAGGACACCAAGAAGGCGTCGCCCGCCCCCTCCCCGAAGGCGAAGGACGAGGACAAGGGGTCCCCCGAGGTCGTCTACGTCCCCGTGTCCGGCGGGGCCGGGGCCGGAGCAGGAGCGGGTACGGGTACGGGTGGGGCGGGAGCGACGCCGGAGTCCGACCCGACGTCCGACTCGGCCGACACCACCGGCGGCACGACCGGAACCACCGGCTCGACGGGCAGCCAGGAGCAGCAGAACGCGACCACCGGCGGCAGCGGCTCGCAGTCGACGACGGGCTATCTGTGGACCGACGGCAGCGTGGACGCCGACACCAACGACTACTGGGACCAGAGCACCGTCACGGTGAAGACCACCGAGTCCCTCACCAGCCTCAAGGTCGTCGTCAGCATCGACCAGACCGGAGGCGTCTCCCACACCGGCACCTGGTCCTCCCTCGGCGACAAGGTGACGGTGTCGGCCGCCGCGGACAGCAACCGACTGGCGTACGTGGTGACCCTGAAGGCGGGCAACACCATCGGCCCCGGCACCTACACCTTCAAGTTCCAGTACAACCACGCCCAGGGCGGCCGCGACGCGGGAGGCGACCGCTACAACGTCACAGCCACGTCCACCGGTTCGACCACCGAGTTCAAGAAGGGCGGCTTCTAGGGCGTTTCTGGTGGAGCGCTCGCGGCACTGCGCGGGTGAGCGGTGTCCCCCGTACGGCGGATTCCGTCACCTGCCCGGGGGCGGTCCGCGTGCGGGCGGGGCGTGGGGCACGTTGGCTCGGCCCTGAGGCAGCACGGGTCTCCCGATCCCCGGCGGCGCAAGGGATGTCCCGCCGACCGTGCCGCCGGAGGGCAGACCCATGCGTACGTCTCAGCTACTCCTCCGCTCCGGCCTGACCGTGGCCGCCACCGCGCTGCCGATCGCCCTGGCAGCGCCGTCGGTCGCCGCCGTCCCCACGGGGATCTCGGTGAGCACCACGGGCTCCTCAGTCACCGTCAACACCCCCGATTGCCCCACCAGCGCCAACGGCGTGTTCGGCACCGCCTCGCTGCTCTCCAGCGGGCAGGCGAACTTCTCCCAGGGCCGTCAGGTGACGCTCACCGGCACGAGCACCACCCAGTCCGCCTCCTGGACGAACGTGAGCCCCGGCACGTACACCGTGATCGTGGTGTGCAGGGACGGGACCACGGCGGGCACCCAGTCCGTCATCGTCACCGCCGCCACCCCCACCATCCGTGCGACCGCCTCGCCCTCACGGGGTGTCATGGGCGGTCTCGGCGGAGCCACCGAGCAGTACGGCACCTTCACCCTGGTGGGAGGTGGAGCGCTCATGGCGACCGGCACGGTGGCGGCGGTCTGGTACCTGCGCCGCCGTGCCAAGCCGCACCGGCTGTGAGTGCCGGTAGGCGGCCGCACGGTGCCGTGCATCGGACGGCCGCCTACTCGCGTTCCGGCCCTGCTTCACGGCCACCGCTCTCCGGCAGCCGCTCGAACTCCTCCAGGGCGTCGGTCAGCCACTGGGACCAGAAGGTCTCCAGGTCGATACCGGCCCGCAGGATCAGATGCTGGAGCCGGTCCTGGGTGGTGTCCCGGCCCGGTCCGAAGTCCCGCTCCTCGATCTCCTCGTACTCGGCCAACTGCCGCTGGTGCTGGGCGAGATGGCGCCGTAGGTCGTCCGCCAGACCGGTCGTGCCGACCACCGCCGCGGCGCGCAGCCGTACGAAGAGCGCGTCGCGCCACGGCTTGGGGTCCTGGGGAGCGGAGGTCCAGCGGGCCAGTTCCTGGCGGCCCGCCGGCAGCACCTCGTAGCTCTTCTTCTGTCCCCGGGCGGGCCGCTCCGTGGGCAGGGCGCGGATGTAGCCCTCGCCCTCCAGTTTTCCCAGCTCGCGATAGATCTGCTGGTGCGTCGCCGACCAGAAGTAGGCGATCGACCTGTCGAACCGCCGGGTCAGTTCGAGGCCGGACGACGGCTTTTCGAGCAGGGCGGTGAGGATCGCGTGCGGGAGTGACATGAGCTCATCCTAGGTACGCCCACCAGGGGGTGGTTTGAAAGTCCCGTGCGGTGCCCGCGCCCGCCGCGGGTGGGGGTCCCCCCGCTCGAGCGAAGCCGAGAGTGGGGGAGCGTGCCGGGCGCCGTGGGTGCTGTGCGGGACTTTCAAACCACCCCCTAGGGCCCTCAGAGTGCTGCCGCGAGCTCCGTTCCCTGCTTGATGGCCCGCTTGGCGTCCAGTTCGGCCGCGATGTCGGCGCCGCCGATGAGGTGTGCGGAGCGTCCGGCGGCGAGCAGGTCGTCGTAGAGGTCGCGGCGTGGTTCCTGCCCGGTGCAGAGGACGACCGTGTCGACGTCCAGTACCTGGCGGACTCCGTCGACGGTGATGTGCAGCCCGGCGTCGTCGATGAGGTCGTACTGGGCGCCGGGGACCATGGTGACGCCGCGGTGCTTGAGTTCGGTGCGGTGGATCCAGCCGGTGGTCTTGCCGAGTCCGGCGCCGACCTTGGAGGTCCTGCGCTGGAGGAGGTGAACCGAGCGCGGCGGGGTGGGGCGTTCGGGGCGTGCGAGTCCGCCGGGCGCCGCGTAGTCCATGTCGACGCCCCACTGCCGGAAGTACGCGGCCGGGTCCTCGCTCGCCTTCTCCCCGCCGTCGGTCAGGTACTCGGCGACGTCGAAGCCGATGCCGCCGGCGCCGAGGATCGCGACGCGGTCGCCGACGGGGGCCCCGTCGCGCAGGACGTCGAGGTAGCCGAGGACCTTGGGGTGGTCGACGCCGGGGAGTTCGGGGGTGCGCGGGGTGACGCCGGTGGCGACGACGACCTCGTCGTACGCCGTGAGGTCGTCGGCCGTGACGCAGGTGTTCAGCCGTACATGGACGCCGTGCGTGTCGAGTCGGTGGCGGAAGTAGCGGAGGGTCTCGTCGAACTCCTGCTTGCCGGGGACCTTGCGGGCCACGTTGAGCTGGCCGCCGATCTCGTTCGCGGCGTCGAACAGGGTGACCTCGTGGCCGCGTTCGGCCGCGGTCACGGCGCAGGCGAGGCCCGCCGGTCCCGCGCCGACGACGGCGACGCGTTTGCGCAGCCTGGTCGGGGAGAGCACCAGCTCCGTCTCGTGGCAGGCGCGCGGGTTGACCAGGCAGGAGGTGATCTTGCCGCTGAAGGTGTGGTCGAGGCAGGCCTGGTTGCAGCCGATGCAGGTGTTGATGGCCTCCGGGGTACCGGCGGCGGCCTTGTTCACGAAGTCCGGGTCGGCCAGCATCGGGCGGGCCATGGACACCATGTCGGCGTGGCCGTCGGCGAGCAACCGCTCGGCCAGCTCTGGGGTGTTGATGCGGTTGGTCGTCACGAGCGGCACCTGGACCGCGCCCATGAGCTTGCGTGTCACCCAGGTGTACGCGCCGCGCGGCACCGAGGTCGCGATGGTGGGGATCCGGGCCTCGTGCCAGCCGATGCCGGTGTTGATAATGGTCGCCCCGGCCGCCTCGACGGCCTTCGCCAGCGTGACCACCTCGTCGAAGCTCGACCCGCCGGGCACGAGGTCGAGCATCGACAGCCGGTAGACGACGATGAAGTCCTCGCCGACGGCCTCGCGCACCCGGCGCACGATCTCGACGGGGAAACGCATCCGGTTCTCGTACGAGCCGCCCCAGCGGTCGGTGCGGTGGTTGGTGCCCTGGGCGATGAACTCGTTGATCAGGTAGCCCTCGGAGCCCATGATCTCGACGCCGTCGTACCCCGCCCGCCGGGCGAGCCGGGCCGTACGGGCGTAGTCGTCGATCGTCTGCTCGACCTCGGCGTCGGTGAGCTCGTGCGGGATGTACGGGCTGATGGGGGCCTGGAGGGCGCTCGGCGCGACGAGGTCGCGGTGGTAGGCGTACCGCCCGAAGTGCAGGATCTGCATCGCGATCCGGCCGCCCTCGCGGTGGACGGCCCTGGTGATCTCCCGGTGCTTGTCCGCCTCGGCGTCGGTGGTGAGCTTGGCGCCGCCCTCGTACGGGCGTCCGGCCTCGTTGGGTGCGATGCCGCCGGTGACGATCAGGCCCACTCCCCCGCGTGCCCGGGCCGCGTAGAACTCCGCCATGCGCGCGAAGCCGCGCTCGGCCTCCTCCAGGCCCACGTGCATGGAGCCCATGAGCACGCGGTTGGGCAGGGTGGTGAAGCCCAGGTCGAGAGGGCTCAGCAGGTGGGGGTACGGGCTCATCGGGGCCTCCGTGCGTGGCGTCGTCCCCTTCGTTGTAGACGACGCCACGCTGTTTGTGCAACTAGTTGCACAAGGGTTGAGGGCAAGCCCACATCGGGGTCGACGCGAGGCTCAGTGCCGGGCGGCGCCGATGATCACGTGGGCGTACATCTCCTCGGAGACGGCCGTCCGTGCGGCGAGGCCGGAGCCCTGGAAGATGTCGAGGGCGAGGAAGGCCTGGCGTTCGCTCGTCTCGATGAGCAGACAGCCGCCGGGGGCGAGCCACTCGAGGGCTTCGGCGGCGACCCGGCGCAGGACGTCCAGGCCGTCCCTGCCGCCGTCGAGCGCGACGAGAGGCTCGTGGTCGCGGGCCTCGCTCGGCAGGAGCGGGACTTCGCCGCTGGGGACGTAGGGCACGTTCGCCGCGAGGATGTCGACGCGGCCACGCAGGTCGGTGGGCAGGGCCGCGAACAGGTCGCCCTCGTGGGCGTGGCCACCGTGGGGCGCGATGTTACGGCGGGCGCAGCGCACGGCCCCCGGGTCGATGTCGGTGGCGTGCAGTTCGACGCCGCCGTCGTTGTTCCGCAGTGCGGCGGTCAGGGCGGCGCCCACCGCACCCGAGCCACAGCACAGGTCGACGACGACGCGGGCACCGGGGACGGCGGCCAGGGCCTCGGCGACAAGGAATTCGGTACGGCGGCGGGGGACGAACACACCGGGTTCCACGGTGATGCGCAGTCCCGCGAACTCGGCCCAGCCGAGGACGAGTTCGAGGGGCAGGCCCGCGACGCGCCGGTCGACCATGGCGGCCGCCTCGTCCCGGGTGCGTGCGGTGGTGAGGATCAACTCCGCCTCGTCCTCGGCGAAGACACAGCCGGCGGCACGCAGTGCCGTGACGACAGAGGCGGTGGAGAGAATGGAAAGAGGTGGCATGACAGCCGAGAGCCTTTCGGTGGGCCGAAGGACGCTCCCGCGGTGGGCCTACCGGCCGTACACCGCGCCGCGTTGAGGTGAGAGCACCCGACCTGACACAGCGGTAATGGGTCTCACCTCCTCGATCCACGTGGCGACTGGCCCGGTCACCTTACCCCATGATCATGACGGAACTTCAAGGCCGCGACCCGGTGGTCACGAGCTCTCGGCGGCCGGCACCCGGACCCCCGTGAACCGGATGGTGCGGCGCAGCCGGAAGCCGAGCGTCTCGTACAGCCGCAGGGCGTTCGCGTTGGCCGCGGCGGCGTGCAGGAACGGGGTTTCGCCGCGCTCCCGGATGCCGTGGGCGACGGCGAGGATCAGCCGGGTACCGAGACCCGAGCCGCGCCAGGCCTCGTCGGTGCAGACGCCGCTGATCTCGGTCCAGTCGGGCGGATGCAGCCGCTCGCCGGCCATCGCGACCAGGGCGCCGCCCCGGCGGATGCCGAGGTAGGTGCCCATGTCGACGGTGCGCGGCAGGAAGGGGCCGGGGCGGGTGCGGGCGACCAGGTCGAGCATCTCGGGTACGTCGGCGGGGCCGAGCCGTACGGCCTCGTCGTCCGGCGCGGTCTCGATCCCGGCGTCGACGAGCTGGACGCCCGCCAGATCGAAGGTCGCCTCCCAGCCGGCCGGGAGGCCCCCGCCGAATCCCGCGAGCGCGACCTCCGCGCCGGGACCCGCCAGCGCCGCCAGGTCCGCCCAGTCACCGGCGTCGGGCTCGTCGGGCAGGGCCAGCCAAGGGGACACGTCCACCGGGTACCGCAGCACCCGGCCGCGCTTCTCGGCGAAGTGGGCGTGCGGGCCGGTGAGGGAGGCGAGGGCGGGGTTGTCGAGGGCATGCAGTGCGGCGTCGGCGCCCTTGAGGTCGCTCACGTACTCCGACATGCGCTCTCCACTCTTCTCCGCTGTCACCGGGTCACCGTCGGCAGTCATTCTCGTACGGCGCGGAGGCGAGGAGACGCCCCCTCCTGACGCTCCCGTACCGGTCACCCCCACCCTTTGCCCGCGCTTCCATAATTTTTGTCCCAAACCATGTCATGGCGGCCACTTTCGGGTACACCGGAAGTGCGGACCAGTCCTAACCGGGGTTCTCGTACATGAGGACCACGCCGGTGAGGAGGGTGAGATGCGAGGCCAGGTGTTCGGGTGGCGGTGGCGCTCCAATCCGCTGCGCCGGCGCTCGGACGTCGTCGAGGCATGGACGGTGTTGATCGTCGTGTTCCTGCTGGTCGTCGGCGCTCCGGCCGCCGGAATCGCGGTGGGCCAGTGGGCCCACGGGGACGCGCGGGCGCACGCGGCGGCGCAGCGCGCCGAGCTCGACCGGGTCAGCGCCGTCATCGTCGAGAAGGCCCCCGCCGCGGCGCCCTCGGCGTACGGCGACAAGCAGCCCATGCACTGGGTGCAGGCCCGCTGGACCGAGCCCGACGGCGGTTCCAGGACCGGCGAGGCCCGGGTGCCGACGGGTACGAAGCGCGGTGATCGCGCCGACGTCTGGCTGGACTCGGCGGGCCACAGCGTCCCGCCGCCGCCGACCGACACGGCCGTCTGGCAGCACGCCCTGGCCATGGGCACGTGCGCCACGGGGGGTGTCGTCGGCATCGTTCTCGTGCTGCATTTCACCGTACGCCGGGTCGCCATCCGGCACCGGCTGGCCGAATGGGAGCAGGAGTGGGCGCGCACGGGACCCGACTGGGGACACCGCTGGGCGTGACCTGCAAAAACAAGAACAATGCTCAGCTAAAAGCTGTGCAGCGCATGTCGGCCAGCCGCGAAACGTCCACAAAATCCACCCCCGCAAGGCGGTTGATACTTCAATCGCCTCGCTGACATACTCCGCTGTCTCCCCCCTACAGTTCCGCACAGCGGCTGACTCCCGCAACGCTCCAATTCCCCAGGGACCACAGCCGCGACCGCACGGAGTCGCGTGCGAGACATAAAGCAGCGAAGAGGGTGCATTGTGTCCAACTACACGGCACGGTACGACAGTTCCGTCCCGTTTCCTCCCCCGTCCGACCATGGAGGCGATTCGTTTTCCCCCGCACCCGGTCCGGGACGCGCACCGGCGGGCCGACAGCCCATACACGCGCACTCTGAATTCCGTTCAATAAGCGCCGCATATCGCAGATTCGGAGTGTGGGCGACCGCGCTCTCGGTCGGTGGATTCCTGACGTACGTCCTCCTGTCGAGTTTCGTACCAGGGCTGTTGAATCAGCGGCTGATCGGGCATCTCACGGTGGGACTGATCCTCGGTCTGGCCCAGTTCGCCCTCATGGGCGTGACCGCGTGGCTGTACGTACGGCACATGCGCAAGAACGTCGACCCGGTCGCGCGCCGGCTCCGTGCCCAGCTCGAGGAGCGTGAGGCCGAGCAGCAGCAGCGCCGGATTCCGGCCGGACGGCGGTTCCGCACGTGGTGACGACTTCCCTCACGACCCCCCTCACGACCCCCTTCACGACTCCCTCCACACCTTCCTTCACGACGGCCGCCAGCGTGGCCGACGCGTTCAGCCTGCGGCTGACCTTCGTGCTGTTCCTGACCGTCGTCGTGATCACCCTGTTCACGGCGCTGCTGACCGCGCCACAGCGGGACGAGATCAGCGAGTTCTACCTCGGCAACCGCGACATGTCGCCGCTGCGCAACGGCCTCGCGATGTGCGGCGACTACCTCTCGGCCGCGACGCTGCTCGGCAGCACCGGCCTGGTCGCCCTGACCGGGTACGACGGTCTGCTCTACCTCTGCGGCACGGTCGTCGCCTGGATGATGGTGCTGCTGCTCATCGCCGAACCCCTGCGCAACTCGGGCAAGTTCACGCTCGGCGACACCCTGGCCCGGCGGCTGCCCCTGCAACAGCGGCAGGTCCGGCTGGCCCTGGCCGTCTGCACACTCGCCGTGTGCACGCTGTACCTGGTGGCCCAACTGGTCGGCAGCATCGCCCTGATGACCCAGTTCGTCGGCGAACCCGGCCCGAACACCCGCATGATGATCGTGATCATCATCGGTTCCATCGTCACCATCTACGCGGCGATCGGCGGTATGCCGGGGGCGACGTTCATCCAGGTCGTCAAGGCCGTCATGCTCATCGCCGGCGTCACGATCGTCACCGTGATGGTGTTGAACCGCTTCAACTGGAACGTCGACAGCCTTCTGTCGTCCGCCGTCGCGGGCAGCAATCTGGGCGACGAGTACCTCCAACCGGGGCTGCGCTACGGCGGCGGAGCCATCAGCAAACTCGACTTCCTCAGCCTCCAACTGGCCATCGTGCTCGGACTCGCCGCGCTGCCGCATGTGATGATGCGGCTGCTCGCGCCCCGCCAGACCCGGGTGCTGCGCACCTCGGTGCTGTGGGCCATCGGTCTGGTCGCGTTCGTGTGTCTGATGGCCGGCGTCATGGGCCTCGGCGCCACCGCCGTCGTGGGCCGGGAGACCATCGCGGACATCGACCACAAGGGCGACGCGGCCGTGCTGCTCCTCGCCGGCGAACTCGGCGGCGAGGTCCTCACCGCGATCGTCTCCGCCCTGGCCTTCGTCACCCTGCTCGCCGTCGCGGCCGGACTCACGCTGGCCGCGGCCTCGTCGGTCGCCCACGACCTCTACGGCGAGGTCATCCGCAAGGGCAAGGCCAAGGAGACGGAGGAGTTGGGCGTCGCCCGGATCGCCGCGGTGGCCATGGGCGTTCTCGCCATGGTGATCGCCCTGCTGGCCTGGGGCACGAACACCGCCACGCTGGCATTCCTGGCCTTCGCGATCGCCGCGTCCGCCATCCTGCCGACCATCGTCTACAGCCTGTTCTGGCGCGGGTTCACCGCCCGCGGCGCCCTGCTCAGCCTGTACGGCGGTCTGGCCTGCTCCGTCCTGCTGGTGCTGTTCTCGCCGGTCGTCTCCTCCACCCCCGACTCGGTGTACCCGAACTCCGACTTCGCCTGGTTCCCGCTGCAGAACCCGGGCATCGTCTCGATCCCGGCGGGCTTCCTGCTGGGGTGGCTCGGCTCCTTCCTCAGCCCGCCGCAGGAGGAGTCCGTGTACGAGGACTTCGAGGTCAGGGCGCTGATCGGCGCCGACCAGCGGTGAGCCGGGCCCTGTCGTCAAATTCCCGTCGTCGCCCGCAGGGCGGCGGTGGGGCCCCTCCCGCTCAAGCGAAGCCGAGAGTGGGGGAGCGTGCATGGCGTCGCGAGGCAGACGGGAATTTGACGACAGGACCCAGGGCGTCGCGGGCCCGGAAGAACCTCTTGGCGGGCCCGCGGCGCCCCACGTACGGTGTGATCACTCGCACCTCAAGTACTCAGAAGAACACAAAAGGTGGTCCTTCATGGCCCTGTTCGACCTGCCGTTGGACGAGCTCCGTGGTTATCGAAGCGCTTCGACGGAACCCGAGGACTTCGACGCCTTCTGGGCGAAGACGCTCCAGGAGTCCCGCGAGCACGACCTCGACGCCCGTTTCGAGCCGGTCGAGACCCATCTGACGACGGTCGAGACGTACGACGTGACGTTCGCCGGGTTCGGCGGCCACCCGGTGAAGGGCTGGCTGGTCCTCCCGGCAGGGGCCACCGAACCGCTGCCCACCGTGGTGGAGTTCATCGGCTACGGCGGCGGGCGCAACCTCCCCCACACGCATCTGCTGTGGGCGTCGGCGGGCTACGCGCATTTCGTGATGGACACCCGCGGCCAGGGCAGCGCCTGGGGCGGGGGCGGTGACACCCCCGACCCGGTGGGCGGCGCGCCCGCCTTCCCCGGCTTCATGACCCGGGGCATCGACGCTCCCGAGAACTACTACTACCGGCGCGTGTACACAGACGCGGTGCGCGCGGTGGAGGCCGCCCGGTCCCACCCGCTGACCGACGCCTCACGCACGGCGGTGCTCGGCTCCAGCCAGGGCGGCGGCATCTCCATCGCGGTCGGCGGTCTGGTCCCCGACCTGGTCGCGGTCGCGCCCGATGTGCCGTTCCTGTGCGACTTCCCGCGCTCGACGACCCTCACCGACCGCGACCCGTACCGCGAGATCGGCAAGTACCTCAAGACCCACCGCGGCCGCACCGAACAGATCCGGCGCACCCTCGCGTACTTCGACGGCGTGCACTTCGCCGCGCGCGGCCGGGCCGCCGCGCTCTTCTCGGCGGCCCTGGAGGACCAGACCTGCCCGCCGTCCACGGTCTTCGCGGCCTTCAACGCCTGGGCCGGCGACAACAAGCACATAGAGGTCTACGAGTTCAACGACCACGAGGGCGGCGGCCCCTTCCAGGAGGCGGCCAAGCTGCGGTGGCTCTCGTCGCACCTCTGAGGCGGGCACGACCCGGTGCTCCAGGGGTGAGGCCCGCAGCTGGGCGCCTCATCCCTGGCGGGTGGCCACCACCATCCGGCACCGTGGGCTGCCGTCGTCCCGGTGGCCGAACTCCGGCAGCGCGGACAGCTCCACCTCGAAGCCGGTCCGTTCCAGCTCCTCGCGTACGAGGCCGAGCCGGAACGGCCGGTAGTACATGACGAACGGCGGCCGCCAGACCGCGTTGCGCACCCGCATCGCCGTGTCGAAGCCGAGGGCCGCCCAGTACCAGGGCGAGCGGGGCGGCGCGGGCGCCGGGAGCGGGAACGCGAAGCGGCCGCCCGGTCGCAGCACCGAGTGGACCTGGGCGAACAGCCCCGGCAGCTCGCCCGGCAGGAAGTGCCCGAACGCGCCGAAGCTGACGACCAGGTCGAACACCGGCCGGAAAGGGAGCGCCCGGGCGTCCCCGCGCACCCAGGCGACGCTCGGGCCGCCCCCGGGGCCGTCCGAGCCCACCTGCTCCTTCCCCACCGCCAGCATCCCCGCGCTGATGTCCACCCCGGTGACGCTCTTCTCGCACAGGTCGCGCAGCACCTCCATCCCCGCCCCGGTGCCGCAGCACAGGTCCAGGCCGTGCTGGAAGGCCCCCATCGCGGACAGGGCGCGCTCCACGGCCTCCAGGATGGTGTCCGGCGTACGGAACGGAGTGTGATCGAACTTCGGCGCGAGGAGGTCGTAGCCGTGTTCGACGGAGGAGAGCGCCTGAACGGCGAGTTCGCGGAGGCTGGGGCCTTGCGGGGTGAACATCACTTCAGCTTAGGCCCAAGCTCGGGGCAGCGGGGGTGGGGTGCTCTCGCCTATGGTCCGGAGCATGACTTCGTTCCGTCCTGCCCCGACCTGGCTGGCCGACGCCGTCTTCTACCAGATCTATCCGCAGTCCTTCGCCGACTCCGACGGAGACGGCATCGGGGACTTCGCCGGGATCACCGAGCATCTCGATCATCTGTCCTGGCTGGGCGTCGACACCGTCTGGCTGAACCCCTGCTTCGCCTCGCCGTTCCGTGACGCCGGGTACGACGTCGCGGACTATCTGAGGGTCGCGCCGCGCTACGGCTCGGACGACGACCTGGCCAAGCTCGTCGACGAGGCCCGGCGGCGTGGGATCCGGATCCTGCTCGACCTCGTCGCCGGGCACACGTCCATCGACCACCCGTGGTTCCGGGTCTCCGCGAACGACCCGGACGACCACCGCTACATCTGGGCGGCGGAGGGCCGCCCCGAGGGCTTCGTCGCCTCCCCCGGCTCCCGGCCGGGCGCGTACCTGCCGAACTTCTTCGACTCCCAGCCCGCCCTCAACTTCGGCTACGCGCGCGAGAATCCGGCCGAACCCTGGCGGCTCCCGGTGGACGCCGAGGGCCCGCGTGCCAACCGGCACGCCCTGCGCACGATCATGGACCACTGGCTGGGCCTGGGCCTCGCCGGTTTCCGGGTGGACATGGCCGCCTCGCTCGTGAAGGACGACCCGGAGAAGGCCGAGACCGCCCGTATCTGGACGGAGCTGCGGCACTGGCTGGACACCGCCCACCCGGACGCGGTGCTGCTCGCCGAGTGGGGTGAGCCCGAGGTGTCGATCCCGGCCGGTTTCCACGCCGACTTCTTCCTCCACTTCGGCGGCCCCACCGACGGCCTCGCCCTGCGCTCGCTGTGGAGCAACGGCGAAGGCACGGTTCACGAGGACTGGGACCCGCTCGACTGCTTCTTCGACGCGAGCGGCAAGGGCTCACCGCGCCCCTTCGTCGAGGCCTGGACGCGGGCGTCCACGGCAGTCGACGGCACGGGCGGCGCCATCTCCCTCCCAACCGCCAACCACGACTTCTCCCGCCTCAACTGCGGGCCCCGCACGGCCGAACAGCTCCCGGCCGCCTTCGCCTTCCAGCTGACCTGGCCGACACTCCCGGCGATCTACTACGGCGACGAGATCGGCATGCGCTACGTCCCGGGCCTGCCCGACAAGGAGGGCAGCGTCCTCGGCCCCCGCTACAACCGCGCGGGCTCCCGCACCCCCATGCAGTGGGACAACACCCCCAACGCGGGCTTCTCCACCGCCCCCGCCGACCGTCTCTATCTCCCCCTCGACCCGGCCCCCGACCGCCCGAACGTCGCCGCCCAGCGCGCCGACGACACCTCGCTCCTCCATCTCGTGCGCCGCCTGACAGCCCTGCGCCGGAGCACTCCCGAACTGGGTTCCGCCGGCTCGGTGGAGGTGGTCCACCTGGGCCATCCGTTCGTGTACGTGCGCGGCGGACGGTATCTGGTCGTCGTCAACCCCCAGCAGCGGGAGGCGAGTTGCTCGTACGGGCCCACCGCTCACCGCGCGGTGGAGGAACAGGGCGTGCGGCTCGACGGCGGCACGATCACCGCACTGGGCTTCGGGTACGGGATCTTCGACCTCGGCGGTTAGGGCCGGTGCGGCGGATGCCTGGAGCCCCCGCTCCGGGCATCACGCTCATGCGGGGGCGATCATCCCCGCCGACAGATCGATGTCCGCCCCGCACAGGCCGGGCATCGCCAGCATCGCGATCAGCGCTTTGGCCACCTCATCCTCCTCCACGAGCCGGTTCAGGGCGGCCCGGGAGACGAAGTCCCGTTCGGCCTCCGCCACGCTGACACCGGTGAGTTCGGCCGTCAGTCGGAAGTTGCGGTCCATGCGCGGGCCCCGAACCGGGCCGAGGGAAAGGGAGACGAGCGGGGGAGCCACCCACGTGGGCGGCAGGACACGGGCGAACTCCCGACAGGAACCCACCCACCGCTGCCCGTCGTGCACCCGTACCGCACCCCGGTAGCCCTCCGGCGGCCCCTCGTAGTCGTCCAGGCCGGTGAGCACCGGGCCGTCCGTCCCGGGATGCGCCCCGATACTCTCCGCGTCCTCCAGGAGCCAGGGATCGAGCGACTCGTCGTCCGGTACCAGCCACACCCGGTCACCGACCCAGCCGCGCACCTCGGACCCTTCCGGCTCGGGGACCCAGCCGACGAGTTCGTACGTCCCCCGCTGCGGCTCCCCGAACAGTCCCTCCGCCTCGGCGCACCTGCCCCAGGCGTGGCCGTGCTCCGTCTCGATCAGCGTGAAGCGCCCTCGTCGGCGGTGCTCCCGGTCCTCCTGCACGGTGGGCATCATGCCCGGACCGGGAGCACCCGGTGAAACGAATTGTTCGCGGCCGGTCGAAATCCCTTATGGCATAGGCGAGTTGGCGGCGGCGGTCGGCTCCTCGCCGTAGGCGGTCAGGAAGCGGTCGCGGAAGGAGTCCATGCGCCACACGGGGGCGTCGTCGCCGGGGCGGAGGCCGTCCGACCACCCCCAGTCGTCGATGCGGTCGAGGACCTCGGGGTCGCGGGCGAGGACGGTGACGGGTACGTCGTGGTCGGCGCCGTTGCCGCTGACGCTGGCCATGGGCTGGTGGTCGCCGAGGAAGACGAGGACGGTGTCCTCGTCGCCGTACTTCTCCACGTACTCCAGGAGGCTGCGCAGCGAGTACTGGACGGACTTGCCGTACTCCTCCTTCACCTTCACGGGGTCGGTGAACACGTCCGCCGGGTCCTTGCCCGCCTTCTGGATGCCCTTGAAGACGGAGCCGTCGCCGACCTCGTCCCAGCCCACCATCTCCGGCAGGGGCGCCCAGGGCTGGTGGCTGGAGGTCAGGATGATCTCCGACATCAGCGGCTTGCCGCCCTTCTTGGCGGCCTCCAGGCGCTGATACGCGGTCAGGGTGTACTGGTCGGGCATGGTCGACCAGCTGAACTTCGGCCCCCGGTAGCCGAGATCGCGGGAGTCGTAGACCTGGTCGAAGCCGTAGAAGTCGCCTTCCGGCCAGTTGTACTGAACGCCCGGGACGACACCGACCGTCCGCCATTCGCCGGTCTTGTCGAAGGCGCCGGGCAAAGTGAGGCGTTCGCCGGCGGTGACCGTGCGGTAGCGGCTCTGGTTGTCGATCCACAGGCCGGTCAGGAACGTGGAGTGCCCGAGCCAGCTGCTGCCGCCGTACGTCGCGGAGGTCAGCCAGCCGCTCTTCGCGGCGAACCCGGCCGCGCGGAGGTCCGCGTCCGCCTTGTCGAGGGTCGAGGTCACGCCCGGCGCGATGGCCTCGTCCTCCAGCGCGGCACGGCCGTAGCTCTCGATGAAGGTGAACATGACGTCCTTGCCGCGCAGCCCGGTCAGCAACTGGTCGGCGGGCACGTCGGCGAACTTGTCCTGCTTGGCCTCCTGGGCGAACGCGGCCTCGTCCCTGATGGTCTCCTTCGCGCGGGCCCAGCGGTCCTGCACGAAACCGATCGTGTTCCTGGAGGCGAACGCCGTGTCCCCCAGGGGAGTCAGGCCGACTGCCGAGCAGGTGATCCACACCGTTCCGGCGACGACCGTGCCCCGCATCGCACGGTCCCGCTGGCGGACCATGACGTTCGACAGCCGGACCACCGCCAGCGACGTGACGACGAACAGCAGCACGACCAGCACCACCAGGCCGATCACCAGGAGCCGGGCGCCCGTGCCGCCCAGGGTGTCCACCACATACGACTCGGCGTCGTCGAGCAGTCCCCAGTCGAGCACCACGTTGAAGCCGCGCCCGAGGAATTGGTTGTAGCCGATGTCGAGCGCCTTCACCACGATCAGCGCCGCCAGGAACACCCCGGTGAGCACCGCCGCGACCAGTCTCGTCCGGCGCGGCAGGACCATCAGCACGGCCGCGCCGAGAATCGGCTCCACGGGTATGCGCAGGAACTGCGGCGCCGTGAAGTACTCGACCTTGCCCGGCATGAGCAGCGCGAAGAACACGACGGCGGCGGCCAACGCCGTAAGGCCCCACGACATGCCCCGCGCGGCGAGGGGGTACTTCCGCCGGAAGGCCGCCGGGTACGCGCGGAAGCGCCGCCAATGGCCGGGGCGCTCACCGGCCTCATCGGTCTCACCGGCTTCATCAGCCTGACCGGCCTCGTCGGTCGACGGCTCGGCGGCCTTCGATTCCTCGTCCGTGTCGGGCAGTTGACTGGAGCGCGTGGAGAGCGACACGCGACGTTCCTTCCGTGCGAAGACCGCTGGCGGTGCCCCCATCTGTACGGGGGACCCGCGAGATCAGTTCAACGACCACGGGTAAGTCATCGGTAAGGAACTCACCAACGGCGCACGACCGGTGGTGGTAGAATCCCCTCGGCACGTGTGCATCGCCCGTTCCCGGGCGCCGGTGCCGCTCTCTCAACTCCTGAGATCTCTCCCGCTGAACCGCCCGTCGATTCCCGACCGGCCGTCAGCTTCTCCGCACCACCTCGCGCCTGTAACCGCGGGTGTGTGCTCTCTCCTCCCCCCTTCTCATGCGCTTTCCCTGACGTCCTCGAAAGGACCTCCCCCATGACCACCACCACACTCGAACACACTTCCACTCATCGGCAGCCCCCGGCCCGGATCACCGGCGTCCTGGAAATCGCACAGGGCGGGCAGGGCCACCTGCGCGACGGGAGCGGGCTGCCCAACGGCTCGGATCCGCAGGTTCCCGCCGCGCTGATCCGCCGGTACGGCCTGCGCAAGGGCGACACCGTCGAGGGCGTACGCAACGGTCGGCGCGCCCTCACCGAGGTCGAGCGGATCAACGGCCGTACGCCCGAAGAGCTGCGCCGCCGCCCGCACTTCGGCGACTTCACCCCACTGCACCCGCGCACGCGGCTGCGGCTCGAACACCCGGCGAGCGGTCTGACCGGCCGTCTGGTCGACCTGGTGGCCCCGGTCGGCAAGGGCCAGCGCGGACTGATCGTGGCCCCGCCCAAGACCGGCAAGACGGTACTGCTCCAGCAGGTGGCCGCCGCGATCGCCGCCAACCACCCCGAGGCCCGCCTCATGGTCGTCCTGGTCGACGAACGGCCCGAGGAGGTGACCGACATGCGGCGCTCCGTGCGGGGCGAGGTGTACGCCTCGACGTTCGACCAGTCCCCCAAGCAGCACATCGCGCTCGCCGAACTCGTCGTGGAGCGCGCCAAGCGGCTCGTCGAGCAGGGCGAGGACGTCGTGATCCTGCTGGACTCCCTGACCCGGCTGTGCCGGGCCCACAACAACGCGGCCGCCGCCGGTGGCCGCACCCTCAGCGGCGGTGTCGACGCCGCCGCGCTGCACGGCCCGAAGCGGCTCTTCGGTGCCGCCCGGCTGACCGAGGAGGCCGGCTCCCTCACCATCCTGGCCACCGCCCTGGTCGAGACCGGCTCCCGCGCCGACGACTTCTTCTTCGAGGAGCTCAAGGGCACCGGCAACATGGAACTCCGCCTGGACCGCGCGCTCGCCGACCGGCGGGTCTTCCCGGCGGTCGACATCACCCCGTCAGGGACCCGCCGCGAGGAACTCCTGCTGACACCGGGCGAGTTGAGCGCCGTACGAGGGCTACGGCGCGCTCTGCGGTCGCGTGAGGGGCAAGCCAACGTGGAAGCGCTGCTGGAGCGGATGCGGGCCACGCCGGACAACGCGACGTTTCTGGGGCAGTTGTCGCGTTAGAGCTCGGGAGCGTCTGCGTGTTGGCGGGTGCGAGCTGTATGTGGTTGCTCGCGCGGTTCCCCGCGCCCCTGAAAAGCAGGGGCTGCGCCCCGTGCTTTTCCCCCACCGACCCGCGGAGTCACATCCATCGTGCGGCATCCGGGTGCTCGAGCCGCCCGCTCGGCCCTGACACCCCGGTCCAGCGCACGACCATTCCTACGTTTGCGCTATGACCATCGGATTCTCGTCCCGCGTCGCCCTCCGCTGCTCCGCCCTCTGCGCGATCGGCGCCCTCGCCATCGCGTCGAGCCCGCAGGGCGCCGGTCCCTCGGTCGAGTCGGGCGAGCTGGACGCCAAGGCCGTGCGGGAGCCGCCGCCGTTGTACCGGCCACGGGCCGGGGCGCCCCGGCTTCCCCGGGACGTCTCCGCGGTGGCGTGGCTGGTGGCCGACGCCCGCAGCGGCGAGGTGCTCGCCTCGCACAACGCACACCTGAAACTGCCGCCCGCCAGCACCCTGAAGACCCTGTTCGCGCTCACCGTCCTGCCGGGACTCCCCGCGGGCCTCAGACACACCGTCGAGCGCGGGGAACTGGCGGGCATCGGCTCCGGGAGCAGCCTGGTCGGCGTCAAGGAGAACCACACCTACCGCGTGGCCGACCTGTGGCGCGGGGTCTTCCTCAGCTCGGGCAACGACGCCGTACGGGTCCTGGCCGGCCTCAACGGCGGCTGGCGGGCCACCGCCGAGCAGATGCAGGACAAGGCCCGGGCCCTCGGCGCCCTCGACACCCGGGTCGTCTCGCCCGACGGGTACGACGCTCCCGGCCAGGTGTCGTCGGCGTTCGACCTGGCGGTGTTCGGGCGGGCCGGGCTGCGCAACGCGGAGTTCGCCGCATACTGCTCCACGGTCACGGCGAAGTTTCCCGCGGGCGGCTGGTCGTACGACATCCGGAACACCAACCGGCTGCTCACCGGCGTCGGGGTCGCCCACTATCCGGGGCTGATCGGCATCAAGAACGGCTACACCAGCAACGCGGGCAACACCTTGGTCGCCGCCGCCGAGCGGGGCGGACGCACCCTCGTCACCACGGTGCTGAGGCCCCGGGTGGGCGGCGGGCTCGCCGTGTACGAGGAGACGCGTTCGCTGCTCGACTGGGGTTTCCGTGCCGCCGGACGCGTCGAACCCGTGGGCTCGCTGCTGCCGCCACGCCCTGCGGCGGCACCTCAGGCCCGCCCCGAGTCAGCGCCTCCCGTCCGTGAGAAGGAGGAGGTCACGGACCCCGGCCGACCGCCGGCGGGCGTGATCGCGGGCGCGGCCGGGTTGGCTGCGGCGGCGGCCGTGGCGCTGTTCCTGCGGCTCAGGAACAGAAGGCTCACCCGGGGCTGACCGATCGGCAGCCACAGCAGCAGGCCGAGGGTGATCCACACGTAGGCGTTGCTGCCGACGAAGCCGTCGATGCCGGACGCGCCGTCGAACCAGAGCCAGACGACGCTGCTGCACAGCACCACGTACAGGCACACCGTGAGCGGCAGCAGCCGGCGGTGCCTCAGCAGGACCGCGAAGGACGGCAGCAGCCAGACCAGATGGTGCACCCAGGTGATCGGGCTGACCAGGCACGCGGTCAGCCCGGTGACGGCGAACGCGGCGATCCAGTCGTCCGCGCGCACCGCCGTGTGTACCTTCCACGCCCACACGCCGAGCACCACGAGGACCATCAACGCCCATACGGTGCGGCTGGGTTCGTCCGGTGACACGAGGCGGGCCAGGACGCCTTGCAGCGACTGGTTGGAGACGTAGTCGAGGCGGCCGATGCGGCTGGTGTCCCACAGTGCCTCGGTCCAGTAGAAGTGGGAGGCTTCCGGGGCGATCCAGGCCGCCGCCGCGGTGGCGGCCGCGGCGACGGCCGTCGCGAGCCCGGCGGCGCGCCACCGCCGGGCGAGCAGGAGCATGCCGATGAAGACAGCGGGCGTCAGCTTCACCGCCGCCGCCAGACCGATGCCGACACCTGCCCAGCGCCCCCGGCCGGTGGACAGCAACCAGGCGTCGGCGAGCACCAGCGCCAGCAGCATGAGGTTCACCTGGCCGAAGCTGAAGGTGTCCCGGACCGGTTCGAACAGCGCGAGCCCGCAGAAGACGAGGACCACGCCGAACCAGCGGTAGCGCCGCAGGCGCGGCCCCCCGAGGACGTACAGCACGGCCACGAGCGACGCCAGGTTGAGCAGCGCGCACAGTGCGACCGCGGTGCGCAGGTCGACCAGCGCCATCGGCAGCATGCTCACGGCCGCGAACGGCGGATAGGTGAAGCCGTACATGGTGCCGGGCACGCGGTAGTCGTATATCCGGCCGCCGTGGTGGACCCAGGTGTCGATCGTGCCGTGGTAGACGCGCAGGTCGAACCAGCCGCGCAGCAGGGGGACGGTCGCGGTGAAGACGGTGACGGCGGTGACGAGGGCGAGGACCAGCAGGACGCGGGTGCGGTCGGTTCGGGGCGCCCTCATGCGGTCCGCTCCAGGGCCGGTGCCTGCGCGGCCTGGTGGGCCTGCCAGAGGACGACCACCGCGAGTACTCCCCCGCACACCGCCAGGGCGATCTGCTCGGTGTCCGCCGGGTCCCCGCTCGGCAGGACGGCCAGCGCGAGCGCCCCGCTGGCGGCGGCGACCCTGCGCTGCACGGAGGCGTTCCGTGCCGCCGCGGCGATGAGGAACAGCCCCCACAGGGCGTACCAGGGGCGTATCGCGGGGCCGAGCACGGCCACGGCGGCCAGGCTGAGGCCGAGGGCGTAGACAGGGCCGGGCCGCAGGCGCAGCCATATGAAGAGGACGACGGCCAGGGTCACCAGCAGTCCGGCGGCGCGCCAGGCCGGCAGGGCGAGGGGGGCGAGGTCGCTGCCCAGGTCGTGGAGCATGTCGCCGGTGATACGGCCGAGGACGCTGGTCGGCGACCAGTTGTCCGGGGACACCGGGGTGCGCAGGGCGGCGATCCAGCCGTATCCCGTACCGGCCAGGGCGGTCGCCACGACCGTGGTGGCCGACGCGACCGCCGCGGTCATCGCGGTCGTCCGCACCCAGCGGCTACGGCCGCGCATCACGACCACCGCCAGCAGTCCGAGCGCGGCGGGCGCCTTCACCAGCGCGGCGAGCGTCACGAGAACGGCACCGAGGAGGTACCAGCGGCCCCGCGCCATCACCAGTCCGACGCCCAGCAGACCGAGCATCACCGCGTCGTTGTGGGCGCCGGCCACGAGGTGGAGCAGGACGAGCGGGTTGAGCGCGCCGAGCCAGAGCGCGACGGCCGGGTCGGCGCCGCTGTGCCGGGCCAGGCGGGGCAGCGCCACCGCCATCAGGGCCACGCCGAGCAGCGCGACCAGGCGCATGCCCAGCAGTCCGGCCGGTATCTCCCCCTCGGTCAGGCCGGACAGTGCGGAGGCGACGGCCAGGAAGACCGGACCGTACGGTGTCGCCGTGTGCTGCCACATCGGGGACACCTCCTCGGCGAGCGGGCCGCCGAGCATCGCGGGTCCGTGGGCGTAGACGTCGATGTGCGCGTCGACCATGGCGCCCTGCGCGAGATAGCTGTACACGTCCCGGCTGAACAGGGGCGGCGCCAGCAGCAGCGGGGCCGCCCAGACCGCCAGAACCAGCAGGAGCGAACGGGGAGTTGGGGGTTCGGGGCCCCGTACGACCTTCCCCAGCAGTGCCCAGGCGGCTATCAGCAGGACGACGCCGAAGTACACACCGACCAGGCCCAGCGCTCCGCGTCCCGACGTGGGCGACAGCAGGTCTCGCGCCTGGAGGGCGCCGGCGGTCTCACCTCCCAGAGCGAGGAATGCGGAGCCGGCCAGGCCCATGGCCTGGCAGCGGCGTAGGTCGACGGGGAAAGCGTTGGCCAACACTCTGTCACCATGTCAACGCGGGGTGGCGGGCAGGCAACATGATGCCCTCCGGGCGGGAACCGCGATATGGCCAGGATGTGATCAGTGAGTTGTCAGAACGCCGTCAGAACACCGACAGACCCGTCAGCGTCGTGAAGCGGTCCAGGGCTGCCACGCCCGCGACCGAGTTGCCCCGTTCGTCCAGGCCCGGACTCCAGACACACAAGGTGCAGCGGCCCGGTACAACCGCGACGATGCCGCCGCCCACACCGCTCTTGCCGGGAAGGCCCACGCGGTAGGCGAAGTCACCGGCCGCGTCGTACGTGCCGCAGGTCAGCATGACCGCGTTGACCTGCTTGGCCTGACTGCGGGTGAGGAGGCGGGTGCCGTCGGCGCGGACGCCGTGGCGGGCCAGGAAGGTGGTGGCGAGGGCCAGGTCGGCGCAGGAGGCGTTGAGGGAGCACTGGCGGAAGTACTGGTCCAGGAGGGCCGGTACAGGGTTGTCGATGTTGCCGTACGACGCCATGAAATGGGCGAGGGCGGCGTTCCGGTCGCCGTGGGCGGACTCGGAGGCGGCGATCTCCTCGTCGAAGTCCAGGGCCGGGTTGCCGCTCTCGGCACGGAGGAAGGACAGCATCTCGCCGGCCGCGTCGCCGGTACGGGTCTGGAGGTGGTCGGTGACGACCAGGGCGCCCGCGTTGATGAACGGGTTGCGCGGGATGCCGTTCTCGTACTCCAGCTGGACCAGGGAGTTGAAGGGGTTGCCGGAGGGCTCCCGGCCGACGTGTTCCCAGAGTTCGTCGCCCTCGCGGGCCAGGACGAGGGCGAGGGTGAACACCTTGGTGATGGACTGCGTGGAGAACGGCTCCCGCCAGTCCCCCACGCCGTACACCGTGCCGTCGAGTTCCGCGACGGCCATGCCGAAGCGGCGGGGGTCGCGGGCCGCGAGTGCCGGAATGTAGTCGGCGGGGCGGCCGCGGCCCGGGGTCCGTTCCATCTCCTCGGCGATGCGTTCCAGGACCGGCTGGAAGGGCAGGGACGACGTCGTTGTCATGATCGCCATTGTGCCTCCGGGCCGGTCCTGGTCGCGTCGTAGCAGGTCAGACCGTGGGTACACCGCTGCCGGCGAGTACCTCGGGCTTCAGCAGCTGCCGCAGTCGTTCGGCGGGCAACAGGCCCTTCTCCTGGACGAGTTCGGCGACGCCACGGCCGGTGGCAAGGGCCTCCTTGGCGATGTCGGTGGCCGCCGTGTAGCCGATGTGCGGGTTGAGGGCGGTGACCAGGCCGATGGAGTTCTCCACCGCCGCGCGCAGTTCCTCCTCGTTGGCGGTGATGCCGTCGACGCAGCGCTCGGCGAGGGTGAGGCAGGCGGCGCGCAGATGGGTGATCGACTCCGACAGGGAGTGCAGGATGATCGGCTCGAACGCGTTGAGCTGGAGCTGTCCGGCCTCCGCCGCCATGGTGATGGTGACGTCGTTGCCGATCACCTCGAAGGCGACCTGGTTGACGACCTCGGGGATCACCGGGTTGACCTTGCCCGGCATGATCGACGAACCGGCCTGCACCGGCGGCAGGTTGATCTCGTTGAGTCCCGCGCGCGGCCCGGACGACAGCAGACGCAGGTCGTTGCAGCTCTTGGAGAGCTTGACGGCGATCCGCTTGAGCACGCCCGACATCTGCACGAAGGCACCGCAGTCCTGGGTGGCCTCGACGAGGTTGGCGGCGGTCACGAGGGGCAGCCCCGTGATCTCGGCGAGATGCCGTCGCGCCGACTCGGCGTACCCCGCGGGGGCGTTGAGTCCGGTGCCGATCGCGGTGGCGCCGAGGTTGATCTCGTGGACCAGTTCCACGGCCTCGGCGAGGCGGCTGCGGTCCTCGTCGAGCATGACCGCGTACGCCGAGAACTCCTGGCCCAGCGTCATCGGTACGGCGTCCTGGAGCTGGGTGCGTCCCATCTTCAGCACGTCGCGGAACTCGACGGCCTTGCGGGCGAAGGAGTCCTGGAGCACCGCCATCGCCTTGAGCAGCTCGCGCACGGCGTAGACGGTCGCGATCTTGACGGCGGTCGGGTAGACGTCGTTGGTGGACTGGCCGAGGTTGACGTCCTCGTTGGGGTGCAAGTGCTGGTACTGGCCCTTGGTGTGGCCGAGCAGCTCCAACGCCCGGTTGGCGACGACCTCGTTGGCGTTCATGTTGGTGGAGGTGCCTGCACCTCCCTGCACGACATCGACGACGAACTGGTCGTGCAGCTTGCCCTCCCGGATCTCCCGGCATGCCTCGATGATCGCGGCCGCCTTCTCGGGGGCGAGCAGGCCGAGTTCCTCGTTGGCGCGGGCGGCGGCCTCCTTGACGGCGGCCAGGGCGTCGATCAGGTGCGGGTACGTGGAGATCGGGGTGCCGGTGATGGGGAAGTTCTCCGTGGCGCGCAGGGTGTGGACGCCCCAGTACGCGTCGGCGGGGACGTCGCGGTCTCCGAGCAGGTCGTGTTCGCTACGGGTGGCTGCGGCGGGGGTCATGGTGGGGCGGGCCTTCTTTCGTAAGGGTGCGGGTGGGGCGAACGGGGATGCGTACGGGGTCTCCGGCGGATCTTTTCGCCCCCGCCGCCCCTACTCGTCCCTCCCCCATCCAGGGGCGGCTGCCCCTTCGACCCCGCTTCGCCTGAGAGCTCGGGGGGTGCGGTTTGTATGGCGGGT
>NZ_VTHJ01000024.1:0-73924 GCF_008386495.1 Streptomyces tailanensis
CCCCGTGGTCTCGCACCACGGGGCGGCCGCCTGCTGCCGTTGGCGTACGCCTTCGGCCCTCGGTCAGCACTTCTCCCGCAGGGAGTGCAGGTGCTCGCTGGAGCGGCGGGCGAAGGTGAAGGACTCGGTGGGGTTGTCGTGTTCGGCCTGCCAGTGGTGGGCGAGGCGGTGGCCCCTCAGCCGGGTGACGGCCGAGATGAACTTCTGGTAGTCGATGTCGCCGTCGCCGACATCCACCATGCGGTAGCCGAACGGGTTCGACGGGTCGCTCTCACCGTCCTTGACGTGGAAGAGCGGGTAGCGGTTCGGGCGCCTGAGGACGTAGTCGAGGGGCTCGAAGGGCGCGGGCGTGCCGTCGGGGCGCTTGGAGAAGCGGAACTGGGCCACGTACGCCCAGAAGATGTCCATCTCCAGGTAGACGAGACCGGGGTCGGTCTCGCGGAGCAGGACGTCGTAGAGGCGGACATGCGGCTGGTCCGTGGCGAAGGAGAACTCCTCGGAGTGGTTGTGCTGGTAGAACTTCATGCCGCGCGCCTTGGCCGCCGCGCCGTAGGTGTTGAACTCCTCGGCGGCCCGCTTCATCGCGTCGACGGTGGTGCCGTAGCGGAAGGGGCCGGCGGCGGTGCCGATGTGTTTGAGGCCGAGGGCCTGGGCGTCGTCGAGGACCTTGGTGAGGTTCTGGGCGAAGGTGTATGCGTTCGGGTCGTTGGAGTAGTAGCCGACGTGGCTGCCGATCGGGGTCAGGCCGTGGTTGCGGGCCAGTCGCTTGAGCTGGGCGAGGGTGATGGGGCCCGCGGAGCCCTGGGTGTAGCCGGCGAACTCGACCTCGTCGTAGCCGTACTTCTCCAACTCGGCGAAGACGGGCGCGAAGCCGAGGGTGGAGACCTTGTCGCGCAGGCTGTAGAGCTGGATGCCTAGTCGGCCGGGCGGGAGGACGGGGCGGCCTCTGCCGGTCGCCGCCGTGGCGGGAGTTGCCGTGGCGCCCAGCAGGGCGGCAGCCGTGGCGCCGGCGGCCACGCCGAGCATGCCTCTTCTGCTGAGGCGATGGGTGAGTTCTGGATCTGTCTGGCGGGTGCGGCTCATTGCTGGAGCTCCTCTGCGTGGGCGGGCGTTGTCAGTGGTGAGTGCTTCACTTGTGACCAGTGAGGACTTCTGGCGAGTCAGGAGAGACCGGCCAGTTGGAGCAGGAGTGCTTTCACATCGGTGGCCGCGACACGGTCACCGACAGCGCGGGGGGAGGAGCAGATGATGAGCGGACCGTCGTCGTCGCTCATGGGCAGGCGGCCGTGGCTGCCGCGAATAGGCGAAGGGGCCAGGGGCACGACCGCCATGCGGTAGCGCCGCGAAGTCGGGCGCGCGGGCGTCGGCGAGCCAGTAGTAGTACGTGAACCAGGCGTCCGGCTCCGCGACGGCGACGAGTTCGCCGGAGCGCGGATGGTCGAGGTGGTGCGCCTTCTTCCCCTCGTCGTCGAGGAGTTGGTCGTGGTCGGCGACCGCGAAGGCCCTTGAGGCCATCGGGTCGAGGTACTCCATGCCGTCCTGTGTGTGCACATCGAGGAGGGCGGCGCGGCGCGGGGGCGCGGTTGATGGCGCACACGGCGGGCCGCCGGGTCGGCGGAGGCTTCCTGTCGGCTCATGGCAGCTCCTTGAGGCCGAGGTCCGTCAACAGGTCGCGGGCGAGGTCGAGTTCGGCGGCGATGCCATCGGCGAGTTGGGTGCGGCCGCGGGGGCGGAGTTCGGGTGGGAGGGCCTGCCAGGTGTAGGTCTCGACCTCCAGATGGCGGGTGAGCGGGTGGGCGCCGCCGACCAGATGGGTCAGGGCGGCCTTGAGTTCGGGGAGTGTGGAGGTGAGGGGCGCGGTGGGGGCCGCATGGAGGGGGACGTGGAAGTGGGCGCGCCAGGGGGACGCGTCGGGCAGGGCGTCGCCCGCGAGGGCTTCGCCGAGGTCGTCGGTGCCGCGTAGGCCGGCGGCGGTGGAGGTGCGGGTCTGGTGCAGGAAGCGGGGCTCGTCGAAGGCGGCGAGGGCTTCGCGGACGTCGGGGAGATCGGGGTGGTCGGCGTGGAGGGCGGCTGAGAGCTGGGATTTGACGATGGGGACGTCGGCTCGGGTGAGCGCGTCCAGGGCGGTGTGCGGGTCTTCGAAGGAGGTGGCGAGGTGGCAGGTGTCGACGCAGATGCCGATGCGGTGGTGGCCGATGTCGGTGAGCGGGCCGATGGCGTCGGCGGTGGTTTCGATGATGCAGCCGGGTTCGGGTTCCAGGCCGACGCGGATGGAGCGGCCGGTCAGTTCCGCCACGGCGTCGAGGCGTTCGGCGAGGGTGAGCAGAGCCGTGCGGGCCCAGGCGGCGGCCGTGTCGTCGTAGGCGGTGCGCCAGGCGAGGGGCAGGGTGGAGATGGTGCCCTCGGTGACGTCGTCGGGGAGGAGTCCGGCCAGGACGCGGGCGAGGGAGGTGGTGTGGTCGAGGCGTTCGGGGTCGGCCCAGTCCGGCTTGTAGACGCGGTACTTGACCTCCTCGGCTCCGAAGCCGTCGTACGGGAAGCCGTTGAGGGTGACGACTTCGAGGCCGCGCCGGTCGAGTTCGGTGCGCAGGGCGCGCAGGGCGGACGGGTCGGTCACCAGGGCGTGGGCGGCGTCCTTGGCCAGCCACAGGCCGATGCCGAGGCGGTCGCGGCCGAGGCGTCGGCGTACGGGTTCGCAGTGGTCGCGGAGCTGGGCGAGGACGCCGTCGAGGGTCTCGGCCGGGTGCACATTGGTGCAGTAGGCGAGGTGGACGGTGGTGCCGTCGGGGTGGCGGAAGCGCATGGGTCACTCCCCGCCGCGCAGGATGCTGTTGCCCTCGTGGGTGGCGTCGGTCGCGGTGACGTCGAGGGAGAGGCGGCCGCTGAGCCCGTAGAAGGCGACCGGGTTGCGCCACAGCACCAGGTCCACGTCGTCCTCGTCGAAGCCGGCGGCGAGCAGGGCGTCGCCGACCCGGCGGGTCTTGAGGGGGTCGCTTCTGCCCCAGTCGGCGGCGGAGTTGACCAGCACCTTCTCCGGGCCGAACGTCTTGATGACGGCGACCATGCGTTCCTCGTCCATCTTGGTGTCCGGATAGACGGAGAAGCCGAGCCAACTGCCGCTGTCCTTGGCCTCCTTGACGGTGGTCTCGTTGAGGTGGTCGAGGAGCACCCGCTCGACCGGGAGGGCCGAGGCGCGCACGGCGTCGAGGGTGCGGCGCAGGCCGGCCAGTTTGTCGCGGTGCGGGGTGTGCACCAGGGCGGGCAGGCCGTGGTCGGCGGCCAGTTGCAGCTGGTGTTCGAGGGCGAGGTCCTCGGCCGGGGTCATGGAGTCGTAGCCGATCTCTCCCACGGCCACGACCTGGTCCTTGAGCAGGTAGCGGGGCAGGTGGTCCAGGACGGGGGTGCAGTGGGGGTCGTTCGCCTCTTTGGGGTTGAGGGCGAGGGCGCAGTGGTGGGCGATGCCGTACTGGGCGGCGCGGAAGGGCTCCCAGCCCAGCAGGGAGTCGAAGTAGTCGATGAAGGAGGCGGGAGAGGTACGAGGCTGGCCCAGCCAGAAGGCCGGCTCGACGACCGCGCGGACGCCCGCCTCGTGCATCGCCTCGTAGTCGTCGGTGGTGCGTGACGTCATGTGGATGTGGGGGTCGAAGATGCGCATCAGGTCTCCTTGCCGTCGAGGCCGTTCTCGTCGGCCGGTGGGGGCGCGGTCAGGGCCAGGACGCGGTACAGGTCCTCGGGTACGGGACGGCCCGCGGCGGTGCGTTCGTCGGCATAGTCGCCGAGCATGCGGGCCAGTTCGGTGTCGCCATGGGCACGACGGGCCAGGTCGGCGATCTCGTCGACGGGCACGCCGGTGAAGAGGCACTTCAGGACGGCGTGCCGCCAGTGGTGTGGGGCCAGGTGGCGGGCGGCGTACGGGCCGAGGGCGGCGGCGACGAGACGGGTGTCGTTGGTGCGCAGGGCGTCCTCGACGAGGTGCAGGGCGTCGGGGCCGGGCACGAGGTGGGGCAGGGCGTGCAGGACGGCTCGGCGTTCGTCGGCGGTGCCCTGGCGGTAGACCCGGGTGAGCGCGTCGGTGTCGGCGCGGGCCGCGTGCAGGATCAGGACGCGGACGGCGTCGGCGTACTCGGTACCGCAGCGTCGGCCCGCCTCGGCGAGCCGCAGCTCCCAGACCGAGATGGGCCCATGGGTGCCCGGATGGTCGGCGGCCTCGTCGAGAGCTCCGCCCAGCCAGGCGCGGCGGGTGTCCGCGAGGTGGGCGTTCAGGTGGCCGCGCAGGTCGGAGGGGGTGGCGAGGGCCGGGTGGGTTGTCGGAGGGGCCGACGTGCGGTGGTGGATCACGAGGCGCTCCCGTTCGGGGACGACGGCGAGGGACGTGAGCCGTCCGGAGTCGCGCTGGTCCGGTCGGCGGTGCGACCGGTTGTGCGGTCGGACCGGGGAAGGGACAGGTGGCCGCTTGTGCGGTCGGAGCTGGGACAGGAAGGTGGCGGGCGGGGGTCCGGCGTCGCCCGCCCGCCACCGGTCAGTCGCCCGGGGGCGAGACCGCGGAGTGGGCGGCTCGGTCGGGCAGTTCCTTGATGCGGATGTCGCGGAAGGACACCTGGTCGTCGGCGCCGTGGTTCTGGATGCCGATGTGTCCGTCGCGCAGGCTCCGAGCCGGGTCGGTGCTGGTGAAATCGTTGATCTTCACGCCGTTGAGCCAGACGCGGAGGCGTTCGCCCTCCACGCGGATCTCGTACGTGTTCCACTCCCCCGGCGGGTTCAGCGCGCGGTCGCGCTCTCTGATGTCGGCGGACCGGAAGCCGTAGACGGACCCGGTGGTCCTGTCGGGTGTGTCGGTGGCGTCGATCTGGATCTCGTAGCCGTTGTTCACGGCCGACCACGGGTCGTCCGAGGGCGGGAAGCCCACGAACACACCGGAGTTGTCGTCACCCGAGGCGCCGGCCATCTTCCAGTCGAGCTTCAGGGAGTACGAGCCGAAGCCCGAGGCGGCGTACCAGAGCATGCCCATGCCGCCGCTCGACGTCAGCGTGCCGTCGTCGGACAGGGTGAAGGAGCCCGGGCCCGCCTGTCGCCAGCCGTCCAGCGAAGCCGCCGTGCCCTCGAAGAGCGGCCGGTAGCCGTTCTCCGGGCGGCAGTCGGCCTGGGACTCACCGATCGCCCATCGGATACCGCCCAGCAGGTGCTGCCGGAAGGCGGGTTCGGCGAACGATTCCTTGGTGTGACCGCCTCCGGTGTAGAAGGCGCGGCCGCCCTGGTAGTTCTGGCACCAGGCGATCGGGTGGTCGCCGTTCATGGTGCCGCCGCTGTACGACGACTCGTCGAGCGAGGCGAGGACATGGGCCCGGTCGCGGGGATTGGAGCGGTAGTTGTACCACTCGTCCGTACGGTTCCAGGTCGCGCCCAGGCCCGAGGTCGCCGGGTGGGCGTGGTCCTCGACGTCGACCGTCGCCGGCTGGATCGCGGGGTGCGACTGGAAGTACGCGCCCGCGAGTCCGCCGTAGAAGGCCCAGTCGTACTCGGTGTCGGCGGCCGCGTGGATGCCCACGTACGCCCCGCCGCGCTTGATGTACCGCTCGAACGCGCCCTGTTGGGCCTCGTTGAGGACGTCACCCGTCGTCGACAGGAACGCCACGGCGTCGTAGCGCCCGAGGTTCCGGGCGGTGAAGGCGGTCGCATCCTCCGTGGCCTCGACCGTGAAGCCGTGTGCGGCACCCAGCTCCCGTACGGCCGCGATCCCCTCGGGGATCGAGTCGTGCCGGAAGCCCGCGGTCTTGGAGAACACCAGCACCCGGGGCTCGGCGGAGTGGTCCGTACGGGATCCGCCCGTCTCATCGGACACGGCCGGGCCCGACACGCAGCCGATCAGCAGAGCTGCGGCGCCCACAGCGGTCCATATGCGTGTGTTCGTTCGCATAGCAGCCCCTCACCTCGTCGTGAAGGTGTAGTCGTCCACGTCGAACAGGGCACCCGAGTCGCTCCCCTTGAACACCAGGAAGAGGGTGGTGGTGCCGCGCGGTGCGCGGGACAGGTCGGCGGTGACGTCCTGGAAGTTCTCCCAGCCGCCGGTCACCGGCACCGTCGCGGCACCGAGGAGACGGCCGGTCGGAGAGCCCGCGCGGACCTCCAGTTTGCCGCCGGCGCCTCCGGAGGAGATGCGCGCGGTGATCTTCGTGGCGTTGGAGAGGACGTACGGCTTGAAGGAGATCCAGTCGCCGTTCGAGATGTCGCCGACCGTCTTGCCACCGTGTGCCGTGTCCTTCGACTGCACCGTGATGCCGAAGGAGTCGCCGTAGTGCTCGGCCTGGCGGTGCTTGGGCTGGACGACGTGTCGGTCGTGGGTGGTCAGCGGGGCCTGGCCGCCGCCTCCACCGTCGGTGTACTCGGCGTCGAAGACCCCGAAGATGTTGGCGTTCTCGTCGTGGCCGCCGTCGGCGCTGGTCTGGATGGTGCCGGTGCAGCCGTTGGCGGAGGTCACGGGGTGGCCGTGGCTGTCATGGCCGAGGATGAAGGTGACCTTGACCTTCGAGCAGTCGATCGGACGGCCGTCCTCCGGGTCGCTCACCTTCACCTTGAACGGCACGGCGTCCCCGAAGGCGAACAGCTGTCCGTCCTGTGGGAGTTGAAGCTCGACCTTGGGCGCGGTGTTGCCGACGACGATCCGCACACCGGCGCTGCCGGTGCGACCGGAGGGGTCCTTCGCGGTCAGGGTCGCCGTGTAGGTGCCGTTCTTCTTGTACGTGTGGCTGGGGTTCGCGGCCGTGGAGGTGCCGCCGTCGCCGAAGTCCCAGCTGTAGGTGAGAGCGTCGCCGTCCTGGTCACTGGTGCCCTCGGAGGAGAAGCGCACCTTGAGCTTCGCCTGCCCGGACGTACGGTCGGCGGCGGCCTGGGCGACCGGGGAGTGGCCGTCGGTGGCGTTCTCGATGCGGTACAGCGCGGAGTGCTCGTCGCCGCCGAACCAGGAGACGCCGTAGTCGAGGACGTACAGCGCGCCGTCCGGGCCGAAGGCCATGTCCATGATCTGGGTGCCGGTCCAGGGGACGGAGTTGATGGACTGCACGGTGCCGTCCGCGTCCGAAGTGATCCGCTTGATCCAGCGGCGGCCGAACTCACCGGCGAAGAAGTCGCCGTCGTACGCCTCCGGGAACTTCACCGGGGAGTCGAGCGAGGCGTCGTAGTGGTAGACCGGGCCGCCCATCGGGGACTCGGAGCCGTCGCCGAACTCCGGGACGGAGGAGCCGTCGTACGGGATCCAGGCGGGCTCGGCGGGCGGCAGGTCGGTGAGGCCGGTGTTGTTCGGCGAGGTGTTCTTGGGGGCCGAGCAGTCGAAGGCCGTGCCCGAGGCGCCGGTGGCGAAGTCGTAGTCGATGTAGGCGTCGTTGTCGCCGGTGCAGTACGGCCAGCCGAAGTTGCCGGGCTTGGTGACACGGGCGAACTCGACCTGGCCGGCCGGGCCGCGCGAGGGGTTGGCGGCGCCGGCGTCGGGGCCGTACTCGCCGACGTACAGAACGCCGGTTTCCTTGTCGACGCTGAAGCGGAACGGGTTGCGGAAGCCCATCGCGTAGATCTCGGGGCGCGTCTTGTCCGTACCCGGCGCGAAGAGGTTGCCGTCGGGGACGGCGTACGAGCCGTCGGCGTTGACCTTGATGCGCAGGATCTTGCCGCGCAGGTCGTTGGTGTTGGCGGAGGTGCGCTGGGCGTCGAAGGCCGGGTTGCGGTTGGCGCGCTCGTCGATGGGCGTGAAACCGTCCGACTGGAACGGGTTGCTGTCGTCGCCCGTCGACAGGTACAGGTTGCCCGCCGCGTCGAAGTCGATGTCGCCGCCGACGTGGCAGCAGATGCCGCGGGAGGCCGGGACGTCGAGGATCTTCGTCTCGCTGGCCGTGTCGAGGGTGCCGTCCGCCTTCAGGACGAAGCGGGAGAGCCGGTTGACGCCGTCGAAGGGGGCGAAGTCGGCGGCGGTGCCGGTCTCGGGGGCGTCGCCCGCGGGGGTGTTCAGCGGGGGCGCGTAGTAGAGGTAGATGAAGCGGTTGTCGGCGAAGCCGGGGTCGACGCCGATGCCCTGCAGGCCCTCCTCGTCGTGGGAGTACACGTCGAGCTTGCCCGCGAGTTTGGTGTTGCCCGCCGCGTCGGTCAGCCGCAGCTCACCGTCGCGGGAGGTGTGCAGGACCGACCGGTCGGGGAGGACGGCGAGCGACATGGGCTCGCCCGTCTCCGGTTCGCCCTTGGCGAGCGTGACCTGCTGGAAGTCCTCGGCCGCAGCGGCCTGCGGGGCGGCCTCGGCAGCGGCGGCCTCGGCCGCGCCCGCAGCGGGCGAGGTGAGCGAGAGCGAGGCGCCCGCGAGCAGCAGACCGCTCAGCAGTGCGAGGGGGCCGCGAACCCTCCGGCGTCCGAAGTGGCTGGTGGGATGTCTGTTGTCGTCGTACGGGTGCACGAAATGCCTCCAGAGAGGGGCCGGTCGTACGGAGGTGTACGGGTGTGTGCGGTACGCCGGGGTGCGCCGTCACCCCGGAAGACACAAGGGGGCCGTACGGCCCTAGTCGTTGCCGCCGAACGCCGCGTCGAAGGAGGCCGACGGCGGTTCGAAGTCGTACGCCTTGAGGCGGGTCAGGGCCTCGGGGGCGCCCTGCAGCCGGTCCATGCCGGCGTCCTCCCACTCGACGGAGATGGGACCCCGGTAGTCGATGGAGCGCAGCATGCGGAAGACGTCCTCCCAGGGGACGTCACCGTGCCCGGCGGACACGAAGTCCCAGCCGCGGCGCGGATCGCCCCAGGGCAGGTGCGAGCCGAGACGGCCGCCCCGGCCATCGAGCCGCTTGCGGGCCTCCTTGCAGTCGACGTGGTAGATCCGGTCGCGGAAGTCCCACAGGAAGCCGACCGGGTCGAGGTCCTGCCACACGAAGTGCGAAGGATCGAAGTTCAGGCCGAAGGCGGGCCGCCGGTCGACCGCCTCCAGGGCGCGCTGCGTCGTCCAGTAGTCGTACGCGATCTCGCTCGGATGGACCTCGTGCGCGAACCGCACGCCCTGGGCGTCGAAGACGTCGAGGATCGGGTTCCAGCGCGTCGCGAAGTCCTCGTAGCCGTGCTCGATCATGGATTCGGGGGCGGGCGGGAACATGGCTACCAGATGCCAGATGGCGGAGCCGGTGAAGCCGATGACGGTGTCGACGCCGAAGGCGGCCGCGGCCCGTGCCGTGTCGGCCATCTCGGCCGCGGCCCGCTGCCGTACGCCTTCGGGCTCGCCGTCGCCCCAGATACGGGCGGGAAGGATGGCGCGGTGGCGTTCGTCGATGATGGCGTCGCACACCGCCTGGCCCACGAGGTGGTTGGAGACGGCCCAGCACTTCAGGCCGTACTTCTCCAGGAGTTGGTGGCGCGAGTCGAGATACGACGGGTCGGCGAGGGCCTTGTCGACCTCGAAGTGGTCGCCCCAGCAGGCGAGTTCGAGTCCGTCGTAGCCGAAGTCGCGGGCGAGTCGACAGACCTCTTCGAGGGACAGGTCGGCCCACTGGCCGGTGAAGAGAGTGAAGTTGCGCGGCATTGCCGTGGCCTCCTCGGACCGGAGTCAGACCGCTGTCGGGGTATGGGTCGGGGTGTAGACGGAGTTCTTCTCGGCGCTCTCCTCCACCGCCGCGAGCACGCGCTGCACTTGGAGTCCGTCGGCGAAGGACGGCTCGGGCCGGGTTCCCTTCGCGATGGCCTGCACCAGGTCACGGGCCTGGTGGACGAAGGTGTGCTCGTAGCCGAGGCCGTGGCCCGGCGGCCACCAGGCGTCCAGGTAGGGGTGGTCGGGCTCGGTGACGAGGATGCGGCGGAAGCCGGCGCGGGCGCCGGGTTCGGTGTGGTCGTGGTAAGAGAGTTCGTTGAGCCGTTCCAGATCGAAGGCCAACGAACCGTGTTCGCCGTTGAGTTCGATGCGCAGTGCGTTCTTGCGGCCGGTGGCGAACCGGGTCGCCTCGAAGGAGGCGACGGCGCCGGAGGCGAACCGGCCGGTGAACAGGGCCGCGTCGTCGACGGTGACCGCGCCTCGGCCGGCCGTGCCCCCGGAGGACGCCAGACCGCTGGACGCCCCCGCGGGCAGGGGCCGCTCCCGTACGAAGGTCTCGGTCAGCGCCGACACCCCGACCACCGGCTCCCCTGCCAGATACTGCGCGAGGTCGACGATGTGCGCGCCGAGGTCGCCGAGCGCCCCCGACCCCGCCGACTCCTTGCGCAGCCGCCAGGTCAGCGGAAACTCCGGGTCCACGAGCCAGTCCTGAAGGTACGTCACCCGTACGTGCCGCAGGGCGCCCAGCCGTCCCTCGGCGACCATACGGCGGGCGAGCGCGGTGGCGGGCACCCGGCGGTAGTTGAAGCCGACCATCGCCAACTGGCCGCGCCCGTACGCCCCTTCGGCCGCGGCCGTCATCGCCTCCGCCTCCTCTACGGTGTTGGCGAGCGGCTTCTCGCAGAGCACGTGCTTGCCCGCGGCGAGGGCGGCGAGGGCGATCTCGGCATGGCTGTCGCCGGGGGTGCAGATGTCGACGAGGTCGATGTCGTCCCTGGCGACCAGCTCCCGCCAGTCGGTCTCGGTCGCCGCCCAGCCGTGCCGGTCGGCCATGGCCCGCACCGCATCGCCGTCCCGCCCGCAGACCGCCGCGAGCACGGGGCTGAGCGGCAGTTCGAAGACACGGCCCGCGGTGCGCCAGCCCTGGGAGTGCGCGGCCCCCATGAAGGCGTACCCGACCATGCCGACCCGCAGCGGAGGCTTGTCCGGACCACCGGCGAGCCCGGCGCGCCAGGCATCGGCCACAGCCCCGGTCCCGGCGCCACCACCGGCCCCCCCGGCATCGGGTCCCGCGGCTGCTGACTCCTCCGCCTCGGCCTGGTCGGGCTGCTGCGGCTGTCCCATGGGTGTGTCCTCCTCGTGGTCGCGGCGCGGTGGGGGGTGGGGCCTGCCTTGGTCGCGTGGGCGGGCCCGTCCGGCGGGACTCGTCACTTGAAGCCGGTGGGCATGTACTGGTCGACGTTGTCCTTGTCGACGACGGCCGAGTAGAGCGTGAGCGAGGCCGGGATCTCGAACTCGGCGAGGCCGCCGACGCCCTTGCCCTGGCCGAGGGCGCGGGCGAGGTCGATCGCGGAGGCGGCCATGGTCGGCGGGTAGAGGACGGTGGCCTTCAACACCCCGTCGTCCTGCTTGATGGCCTGGAAGGCGGACAGGGCGCCCGCGCCGCCGACCATCAGGAAGTCGTCGCGTCCCGCCTGCTCGATGGCGCGCAGGGCGCCGACGCCCTGGTCGTCGTCGTGGTTCCAGAGGGCGTCGAAGTCCGACTGGGCCTGGAGGAGTTGGGCCATCTTCGCCTGGCCCGACTCCACAGTGAACTCGGCCGCCTGCCGGGCCACCTTCTTGATGTTCGGGTAGTTCTTGAGCGCGTCGTCGAAGCCTTTGGTGCGCTGCTGGGTCAGCTCCAGGTTGTCGAGTCCGGCCAGCTCGATGACGCGGGCGTCGCCCTTGTCCTTGAGTTGCTCCCCGATGTAGTGCCCGGCGTTGAGGCCCATGCCGTAGTTGTCGCCGCCGATCCAACAGCGGTACGCCTGCGGTGAGTTGAAGATCCGGTCGAGGTTGACGACGGGGATGCCGGCGCGCATCGCCTTCAGGCCGACCTGCGTGAGCGCCTTGCCGTCGGCGGGCAGGACGACCAGGACGTCGACCTTCTTGTTGATGAGGGTCTCGATCTGGCCGATCTGCTGGGCGGTGTCGTTGGATCCCTCGGTGATCTCCAGGGTGACGTCCTCGTACCGCTCCGCGCGGCTCTTGGCGTTCTCGTTGATCGCGTTGAGCCAGCCGTGGTCGGCCTGCGGTCCGGCGAAGCCGATGGTGACCGCCTTGCCGGGCTTGTCGTCGGCGGCCGACTGTTCGTTGGCGGCGGGATCGTCGCTGGACTCGTTGCTGGTGCAACCGGCGAGGAGGGCGCCGGCCGAGACGGCGGCGGTCCCGAAGAGCAGTCCTCTGCGGCTCGTGAGGTGTGCCATGGCGTTGGGCCCTTCCCTTGTCGGACGTGTCGGACGTGTCAGGTCGTGCTCGCCGTACGTCGCTGGACCAGCACCGCGGCGACGATGATCGCGCCCTTGGCGATCTGCTGGACATCGCTCTGGAGGTTGTTGAGCGCGAAGATGTTGGTGATCGTGGTGAAGATCAGGACGCCTAGGACGGAGCCCGTAATGGTGCCTCGGCCGCCGCTGAGCAGGGTTCCGCCGATGATCGCGGCGGCGATGGCGTCGAGTTCGTAGAGGTTGCCGTTGGTGTTCTGGCCCGACCCGGACAGCACGATCAGCAGGAACGCGGCGATGCCGCAGCACAGCCCCGAGAGCAGGTACAGATACAGCCGCTGTCGGCGTACGTCGATACCCGCCAGCCGGGCCGCCTCCGCGTTGCCGCCGACGGCGACCGTGCGCCGGCCGAAGGTCGTACGGTTCAGCAGCAGCCAGCCAATGATCGTCACGACCGCGAAGACGAGGACGAGCGGCGGGATACCGAGGACGTACGCGTCGCGCTCGCCGAGGTCCAGGATGCCCTCGACGGTGACGACCTGCGTGCTGCCGTCGGTGATCTGGAGGGCGAGACCGCGGGCCGAGGCGAGCATGGCGAGGGTGGCGATGAAGGGGACCATCCCGCCGTACGCGATGAGCAGTCCGTTCACCAGGCCGCACCCGACGCCGACGATCACCGCGGTGAAGAGGATGCCGCCGAAGCCGTACTCCTGGGTGGCGACCGTCGTCGCCCAGACGGAGGCCAGCGCCACGATCGCGCCGACCGACAGGTCGATGCCGCCGGAGGTGATGACGAAGGTCATGCCGACGGTGACGACACCGATCACCGAGGCCTGGGTGAGGACGAGTTGGAGGTTGCGGGTGTCGAGGAACTCGTCCGGCTTGGTGATGCCGCCGATGACGATCAGCGCGGCGAGGACACCGAGGAGCGAGAGGGTGCGGACGTCGGCGCGGAACACGAGTGCGCGCCAGGCGGGCGGTTCGCTGACCGGTGTCACCTTGTCGGGGCCGCCCCGGGGCGGGGACACGGGCTGGGTCATGACGCCGGGCTCCCTTCTGTGGCCACGGGGCTTCCTTCCATCACGAGGTCGAGTACGCGGTGTTCGTCGAGTTCACGGGCGGGCGCGGTGTGGACGACGCGGCCCTCGCGCAGTACGAGCACCCGGTCGGCGAGGCCGAGGACCTCGGGCACCTCGCTGGAGACCAGCAGCACGGCGAGCCCCTCGTCGGCGAGGCGGCGCACGACGGCGTACAGCTCGGCGCGGGCGCCCACGTCGACGCCCCGGGTCGGCTCGTCCAGCAGCAGCACCTTGCAGCCGCGCAGCAGCCAGCGGGCGAGGACGGCTTTCTGCTGGTTGCCGCCGGAGAGGGTGCGCACCGGCACGGAGGTGTTGTCCGGGCGCAGTGACAGCTCCCGGGTCGCGGCCCGCGCGGCCCGGTGCTCGGCGCCCCGGTCGATCCAGCCTCCGCGCGAGAAGCGGGACATGGACGACACGGAGACGTTCCTGGTGACGGACTCCAGCATCAGCAGCGCCTGCGCCTTGCGCTCCTCAGGGGCGAGTCCGAGTCCGGCCCGTACGGCGGCCCGTACGCTGCCCGTCCTCAACTGCCGGCCGTCCACGATCACTTGACCGGCGGTGGGCTTGCGGGCGCCGTAGATCGTCTCCAGGATCTCGGACCGCCCGGAGCCGACGAGCCCGGCGAGGCCGACGATCTCGCCGGGCCGCACGTCCAGATCGAAGGGTTCGAACTCCCCCTCCCGTGCCAGCCCTCGCACCTCCAGTACGGGCGGGGCACCGGCCGGTGAAACGGGCGACGGCGGCCGGTCCGGGAAGACGTACTCGACGTTCCGGCCCGTCATCAGCGCCACGACCTCGCGCGTCGGCGTCGACTTCGCGGGCAGCCCGCCCGCCACGGCCCGCCCGTCCTTCAGTACGGTCACCCGGTCACCGATCCGCCGGATCTCCTCCAGGCGGTGCGAGATGTAGACGACGGCGACCCCGTCCGCCGTCAGGTCTCCGACGATCCTGAACAGGTTGTCGACCTCGTCCGGGTCGAGCGCGGCCGACGGCTCGTCCATGACGATGAGCCGTACGTCGTGGGAGAGCGCCCGGGCCATCGACACGATCTGCTGCTGGGCGGCGGACAACTCGCCCACCAGCCGGGCCGGATCGATCTCCGGGTGCCCGAGTCGCTTGAGCAGGGCGGCCGTCGACGCCCGCGCCGCCTTGCCTCGTACGACGAAACCGGCGGCCGTGGGTTCATGCCCGAGGTGGACGTTCTCGGCCACCGACAGGCCCTCCACCAGGTCGAGTTCCTGGTAGATGGTGGCGATGCCGAGGCGCATGGCGGCGATGGGTGAGCGGAGGACAACCGTTTCCCCGCGCCAGGTGATGGTGCCGCCGTCGGGCTGGTGGGCGCCGGAGAGGACCTTGATGAGCGTCGACTTGCCTGCGCCGTTCTGGCCGAGCAGACAGTGGACCTCTCCGGCCTGGACGTCGAGGTCGACGCCGTCGAGGGCCCGGACGCCGGGGAACGACTTGGTGATGCCGGACATGGTGAGCAGCGGTGGTTCTGGTGCCATGAGTTCCCCTTGGCGGGCGTGCGGGCCGGTTTCAGGGCGATGCGCGTGCGTGGGCAGGCGGGTTCAGGGCAGGGCGGTGCAGAACGGGTTGCCGTGCTGGTGTTCGTACGAACGGAGTGGTTACGCGGGTGAGAACAGGTGGTCGCTGATGAGGCGGGCCGCGCCGATGACTCCGGCGGTGGGGCCCAACTCGCCGAGGACGATGGGGAGGTTGCCGGTCGCGAGGGGCAGTGACTGGCGGTAGACCTGGGTGCGGATGGCGGCGAGCAGGGTGTGGCCGAGGCCGGTCACCCCGCCGCCGATCACCACCAGGCCGGGGTTGAAGAAGCTGACGAGTCCGGCGATGACCTGGCCGGTGCGGTTACCGCCCTCGCGGATCAGATCGAGGGCGGTGGCGTCACCGGCGGCGGCCGCGGCGGCGACGTCGATGGCGGTGAGGGTGCCGCCCGTCTCCAGACGGGACGCGAGTTCCGCCGAGAGGCCCTGCTGGGCGGCCTCCTTGGCGTCGCGGGCGAGGGCGGCCCCGCTGAAGTGGGCCTCCAGGCAGCCCCGGTTGCCGCAGGCGCAGGGGCGGCCGTCCGGTACGGCGAGGATGTGCCCGATGTCGCCGGCGCTGCCCGTCACCCCGCGGTGGACCTCGCCGCCGACGACGATGCCACAGCCGATGCCGGTGCCGATCTTGACGCAGAGGAAGTCGCCCACGGAACGGGCCACGCCCGCGTGCTGCTCCCCCATCGCCATCAGGTTCACGTCGTTGTCGACCATGACGGGGCAGCCGAGTTCCTGGCTGAGCGCCTCGCGCACCGGGAACCCGTCCCAGCCCGGCATGATCGGCGGGGCCACCGGGACGCCCTCGGGGAAGCGGACCGGTCCGGGGACGCCGATACCGGCGCCGTCGAACCCCTCCGCGAGTCCGGAGGCCTTCAACTTGGCGGCCATGGACAGGACTTGCTCGAAGACGGCGACCGGGCCGTCCCGTACGTCCATGGGCTGGTTGATGTGGCCGAGGATCTCCAACTCCGCGTTGGTGACGGCGACATCGATCGAGGTCGCGCCGATGTCGACGCCGAGGAAGCGGAGCGCGGGGGCGAGCCGGATGTTGTGCGAGCGGCGGCCGCCCCGGGAGGCGGCGAGGCCGTCGGCCACGACAAGGCCCGTCTCCAGGAGGCGGTCCACCTCCACGGCCAGCTTCGACCGGGAAAGATCGACCCGATCACCCAGTTGGGCGCGGGAGTTGGGGCCGCCGTCGCGCAGCAGGCGCAGCAGGCGGGCCTGATGCGCGTTCGCGGGTCGAGCCGTCATACGTCTCACGAGCCCCTCCCCGCCTCAACCGGCCTGCGTCCGTTGGGTTCCGGCCACCTCTGTGTGGCTTGCTTTCGCAGGGAACGTAGCAGCGGTCGCTGCGGCTGGGAAGAAGTTGCGCGGAGATTGGGCCCAACTTTCTCCACTCACAGGACAAAGAGTGACGCCGATACCGTGTGAACGCGGGTCACGAGGTCGGCGGTTCGCCGGCCCAGGCGCGGCTCAGGAGGTGGGTGAGGCCGTCCGCGGTGACCTGCCGTGGGTTGGCATAGGGGTGGGCCAGCGTCTGTTCGACGATCTGGCTGATGGCGTCCTTCTCCATGCCGAGTTCACGCAGCGATCCGGGGGCGCCCAGGCTCCGGGCGAGCTCCCACAAGGCCGAGGCCGGATCTGCGACCCCGCCCAATGCCCGTCGGAGTGCGGCGGCCGCTTCGGGGGCAGCGGGCTGGTTGTACGCGAGGGCGTGCGGCAGGACGACGGAGTGTGTCTCGGCGTGTGGCAGGTCGAGCGTGCCGCCGAGGGCGTGACACAGCTTGTGGTGCAGGGACATCGTGGTGGCACCGAGACAGGCCCCGCACAGCCACGCCCCGTACTGGGCGTCGGCCCGGGCCGGGAGGTCCTTGCCGTCCTGGACCACCGCGGGGAGGGCGGCGGCGAGCGAGCGCACTCCTTCCTCGGCCATGAGGCTGATGATCGGCGAGGCGTCCGGGGCATAGAGGGCCTCGACGGCGTGCGCGATCGCGTTCATGCCACTGGGCGCGGAGACAGCCGCCGGAAGGCTCAGCGTGAGTTCGGGGTCGTAGAGCACGCTGACGGGCAGGACTCGGGGATCCTTGCCGGTGCGCTTGCGACCGTGCTCGGTCAGCCCCCACACAGAGGTCATCTCCGAACCGGCGTATGTCGTGGGTACGGCGATGATCTTCAGACCGTGTTCCAGGGCGATGGCCTTGCCGAGCCCGATCGCCGAGCCGCCGCCGACCGCGACGCAGCCGTCGGCCCCCAGCTCCGCCACCCGGTCACGGGCTGCGGCGGCGGACTCGACCGGAACATGCATACGGGCGTGCGGATGGACTCCCACGGCACGGTCGCCGATCAGCTCGGCCACGGCCTCGCCGAGTGCCTGCTGGGGCGGGGAACACAGGACGAGGACGCGCCCCAGCCCGGCCCTGTCGATCTCGTCGGCCAGTCGGTTGAGCATGCCGGGTCCCATCACCACGCGCATGGGCAGCGACTGGTAGGTGAAGGTTCGTGCCTGGCTCACCGCTTGGCCTCCTGGCCGTCGTCGCTGAGGAGGGTGATGTCGAAGTGGACGGCGCGGTAGGGGTTGTCGAAGCCGAGTTCGGCGGCGCGGACGGGGTCGTCGACCTGGGCGAAGTCGCGCAGAAGGCTCTCCTTGACGCCGAAGACCACGTCGGAGCCGATGTAGGGGCAGTCCTTCACGAACAGATGGGTGATCAGCGGCCGATGGCCCTCGGCGCTCACCAGGAAGTGCACGTGCGCCGGCCGGTTCGGGTGGCGGTGCGTGGCCTCGAGCAGGCGGCCGACAGGCCCGTCGACCGGGATCGGGTAGTAGCGGGGCACGATGGAGCGGAACCAGAACTCGCCGTTGTCGTCCGTGGTGAACAGGCCACGGAGGTTGCGCTCGGGCTGGATATCGGGCTGCTGTACGTCGTAGAAGCCCTCGGCGTTCGCCTGCCAGACGTCGACGGTGGCATTCGCGATCGAGTCGCCCTTCTCGTCGGTGACGCGCCCGGTGACCAGGCACTGCTCGCCCTTGCCGTCCAGGGCGACGAGGTCGCCCGGCTCCCTGGGCGGTGAATCGACCATGTGGAACGGGCCGAGGACGGTGGACTCGGTGGCCAGTTCCAGTGAGCGATTGTTGATCGTCTCGACCAGCATGGAGACACCCAGCACGTCCGACAGGAGGATGAACTCCTGCCGGACATCGGTGCACGCCTGACCGGTCTCCGTGAGGAAGGCGATGGCCGCCTCCCACTCCTCATTCGTGAGCTCCACGTCCTTGACGAAGGCGTGCAGATGCCGGACGAGGGAGCTCAGGACCTGCCGCAGCCTCGGGTCCGTGTCCGAGCCGAAACTCTCGACGACGATCTCCGCGGACCTGTCCTCGGTGAACAGCGAAGGCGTGCTCATGGGACCCTCCAACCTTTCATGCGTAGCGTGTGCGTCTGGCGCCCGATCCCCGGGCTTCTGCCGCCGAAGCCGTGTCAGGGGCGGAGGGGGTTTCGCCCGTGGTAGGCGTTCTCCACGACGGCGGCGAGCACGTCCGGCTCCAACTCGGCGTCCTGGGCGGCCGTCTCGTCGCGCCGCAGGGCCTCCAGGGCGGCGTCCAGCCCGTCGAGCCCCATCCCCAGTTCCCGCAGGCTCTGCGGAGCGCCGACCTCGTGCGCGAGGTCGGTGATGCCCTGCACGGCGTCGTTGCGGCCGAGGGCCTCGGCGACACGGGCGAGAGCCAGCGGCCATTTCGCACCGGTCGCCGCGAGCAGGTGCGGCAGGACGACCGGGCGCACATCGGCGTGGCGCAGTCCGCAGGCCCGCTCCACGGCTTCGCAGAGACTGCGATGCGATCCCGGTGCGGTCACGGCGAGCGAGCCGGCGGTGAGGTACCCGCCGTACTGGGTTCGGGACCGGCCGACCAGGCCGTGGGGATGCAGGATCGCGTCCGGCATGCCGTCGGCGATCTGGCGGATCCCCTCCTCCGCCATCATCGCGGCGACCGGACTCGCGTCCGGCGTGCACAGGACGTCCACGCCGTGCGCGAGCGCGCGCATCGCGGACCGGGTGGTGACGTGGTCCGGAAGCCCCACGGTGAGGACCGGGTCGTAGATCACCACCCGCGAGGCCGCCGCTGACGGGTATGCGGCTGGTCCGGTCCCGCCAGGGGGTGAGGCCGGCGTGTCCGACGTATCCGGCGGGGAAACGAACTCCGCCCCGGCGTACGAGGTCGGCAGGGCAACCAGGGGAAGCTCCGCACGCAGTGCGGCCTGTCTGGCCGCGTGGATCACCGCACCGCTCCCGACGGCGACCAGGCAGTCGGCCTGCTCGCGCGCCGCGACCTCATAGGCCTGGGAGATCTGCCCCGCCGTCGACCGGCTCCGTGTGAACGCCAACGGCTTCGCGGGGCCACCCGGCATCGCCGCCGTGAGTGCGCCGGCCACCGCCTTCTGAGAGGCGGAGGCCAGGACGAGCACCGCCTTGGCGCCAAGACGTTCGAGTTCCGGCTGCAAGGACGTGCGGTGAGCGTCGACTGCGAACACGACCCTGACCGCGTGCACGTCGTGGGTGAAGCCCGCGACGACCTCCGACATCGATCTCGCCGTCACCAGGACCTTCTTCCGGTCGGCGCCTCCGCGCTCCTGTGAACGTTGCGTCACATGCTTGTGCTGCAGTATTGATCCTGTCCAATACTCGTTTCGCTCTCGATCTATAGGGTTGGCGAATACATCACTGTGGAACTGCGACAGCTCCAGTACTTCCTCGCCGTGGCCGAAGAGCTGAACTTCAGCAGGGCGGCGGACCGGCTCAACATGACTCAGCCGCCGCTGAGCGCTCAGATCCGCCAGCTCGAGGAAGAGCTGGACGTGGTCCTCTTCGAGCGGACCACGCGCAAAGTGAGACTCACGGCGGCAGGCCGTCACTTTCAGAAGAGCACGCGGGAACTCCTCGGCCAGCTGGACACGAACATCATGGACGCGAGGAGAGCGGCGAAAGGCGAGCGGGGCAGGCTGGCGCTCGGCTTCGTTCCCTCCGCGACCATCGAAACCCTTCCGCCCATCCTTCGCGATTTCCGGGCGAGATTCAGCGATGTGCGCCTTGATCTGCACGAACTCACCCCGGAGCGGCAGGTCTCCGGGCTGCGTGACGGATCGCTGGACTGCGCCTGCTTCTACCTTCCGTTCGCCGCGATGCATCCGTTCGGCGACCGGAACCTCCAGTCCGCGGCCATCTCCCGCGAACCTCTGGTAGCGGCGCTTCCGCCTGGTCACCGGCTTGCGGCGCAGCGGAAGATCGACATCGGCGAACTCGCCGAGGAACCGTTCGTGACGGTCAGCGGCCACACTGGCCAGGGCCTGCGTGAAATCATTCTGGAGCAGTGCCGTCGGGGCGGATTCGCGCCCCGCGTCGTTCAGGAGGCGGCCCTGATCCAGACCATCGCGGGGCTCGTGGCCAGCGGGGTCGGAGTCGCGCTCATTCCCTCGTCGGTGCGCCGCATCCAGAAGATCGGTGTCACCTATCGTGCGCTCCAGAACGAGCCGCTCAATGTCGAAATGGGGCTCGTCTGGATGCGGGAGAACAACAGCCCGGTGCTGGCCGGCTTCGTCGACGGCGCAACACAGGTCAGGTGAGGTGCCCCCGCGCCGCCGGGCGGCTGCTTACTTCTCGCGCTCGTGGTACGTCTTCCGCGTGTGCTCGGTGTGCGCCCGCATGACCTCCGTGGCCCTCTGTTCGTCGCGGGACGCGATCGCGGCGATCAGATCGCGGTGTTCGATCCAGGACTGGTGGCCGCGTTGGCGGGCGACGGGGGTGTAGTACCAGCGGACGCGGCGGTCGACCTGGGCGGCGAGTTCGGCGAGGACGGCGTTGCCCGCCAGCTCCATGACCTTGGCGTGGAAGTGGGCGTTCATCGCGACGGCCCCGTCGACGTCGTCGGCGTCGACGGCGCGCTCGCCCTCCGCGCAGAGTTCCTCCAGCGCCGCGATACCCGCCGTGCCGGCGTTCGCGGCGGCGAGGCCGGCCGCCTCGGCCTCCAACAGGGTGCGCACCGTGAGGAGTTGGTCGGCCTCCGCCTCGGTCGGCTCGTGCACGAAGGCGCCCTGGGCGGGCCGCAGGTCGACCCAGCCCTCGGTGTTGAGCCGCTGCAAGGCCTCGCGGACGGGCTGCCGGGACACCCCGAGGTGCCCGGCGAGCTCGCTCTCGACCAGGTGCTGGCCGGGGCGCAGGGCGCGCGTGGTGATGAGTTCGAGAAGTGCCTCGTAGACGCGGTCACGCAGTGGACCGGGGCGTTCGAGCCTGGGCACAGCCCCTTGCTGAAGTCCTGCCGACAACATCGCGGTCCCCCTCCAGAGCGCCACCAGGCACTGCAAACGGAAAGTCAATCAGAGGCAAGGCCATTCAGCGGCCAAGCCAGTATGAATTGTCTTTCGTCTACAGTCTACGACGCCGGTTCGCCAGGGGGACGGCGAGTTGGACTCGTCACAGTGCCCGGAACAGTGCCCGGTCGGCGGTGGTCACGGGCACCGGACGACCTGTCCCGCGTACGACAGGTTCCCGCCGAAGCCGAACAGCAGGACGGGGTCGCCGCTGGAGATCGCTCCGCGTTCGACGAGCTTGGAGAAGGCGAGCGGGATGCTCCCGGCCGAGGTGTTGCCGGACTCGGTGACGTCCCGCGCGACCACGGCGTTGACCGCGCCGATCTTCTCGGCGAGGGGTTCGATGATGCGCAGGTTGGCCTGGTGGAGGACGACCGCGGCGAGGTCGGCGGGCGCGAGCCCCGCCTTCTCGCAGGCGGCGCGGGCGATGGGCGGCAGCTTGGTGGTGGCCCAGCGGTAGACGCTCTGCCCTTCCTGCGCGAACCGCGCGGGCGTGCCCTCGATCCGTACGGCGTGCCCCATCTCGGGCACTGATCCCCACAGCACCGGACCGATGCCGGATGCGTGGGCGGCCTCGACGACGGCCGCGCCCGCCCCGTCCCCGACGAGGACGCAGGTCGTACGGTCCGTCCAGTCCGTGACCTCGGACATCTTGTCGGCGCCGATGACGAGCGCCCGGGTGGCCCCGCCCGCGCGTACGGCATGGTCGGCGGTGGCGAGGGCGTGGGTGAAGCCGGCACAGACGACGTTGAGGTCCATCGCGGCCGGGGAGGGGATGCCGAGCCGGCGCGCGACCCGGGCGGCCATGTTCGGGGAGCGGTCGACGGCCGTGGAGGTGGCGACGACGACCAGGTCGATGGCGTCCGGGCCGAGGCCGGCCGCAGCGAGCGCCTTGGCGGCGGCGTGCCCGGCGAGTTCGTCGACGGGCTCGTCGGGGCCCGCGATGTGCCGGGTGCGGATGCCCACTCGGCTCGTGATCCACTCGTCACTCGTGTCGACCATGCCCGCCAGGTCCTCGTTGGTGAGCACCTTGGCGGGCTGGTAGTGGCCGACGGCGGCGATCCGCGAGCCGTTCATGGGTGGGTCCCCCTCATAGCCTGTGGTCAGCGGGATTCACCAGTCTGATCAGTGACTCACGGGTACGAGGGCGGGTGAGGCGACAGTAATGACGGGCCCGGGTTGTGGGCTTCTGTCAGACCTCTGGACGTCCGAGCACTTACCCGGTGAACAATTGCGTGGCCTTGCGTACGAGTTCGTACAGTCCGTAACCGAGCGGTACCCCCACCCAGAGCCAGGCGAAGACGATCAGCGGCCGCCGGTCAGGCGGGTTCGGAGTGCTGTCGCTGGACGACATCGGCGGCCTCCTTCGGGGCGGGGATGTGGAATCGGGGGTTGACCGGCCGTACCAGCTCATTGGCGACGAAGCCGACAACGAGCAGCCCGATCATGATGAAGAAGGACATGCCGTAGAGGTCGGCGCCGTCCTTGCCCGCCTCCTCCTGCCGGTCCGCGATCCAGTTGACGATCAGCGGTCCTAGCACTCCGGCGGTGGACCAGGCGGTGAGCAGCCGGCCGTGGATGGCGCCGACCTGGTAGGTGCCGAAGAGATCCTTCAGGTAGGCGGGAATGGTCGCGAAGCCACCGCCGTAGAAGGACAGGATCACCAGGGCGCAGACGATGAACAGCGGCTTGGAGGAGTCGCCGAACTGCGCGATCATCAGGTACATCAGCGCGCCCACGCCCAGGTAGACGCGGTAGATGTTCTTGCGTCCGATCAGGTCGGACGTGGACGACCAGATGATGCGGCCCGCCATGTTGGCCGCCGAGAGCAGCGCGACGAAACCGGCGGCCGCGGTGACGGTGACCGGTGTGGAGGAATTGGCGAAGAAGTCCGTGATCATCGGCGCGGCCTTCTCCAGGATGCCGATGCCCGCGGAGACGTTCATGCAGAGGATGACCCACAGGCACCAGAACTGCGGGGTGCGGATGGCGTTGCGGGCGGAGACCTGCGGCCCCTCCAAGACACTCGGCCCGCTCTCGACCGGCTTCTCGCTGCGCGGCACCCGCACCAGCAGTACGCCGAGCAGCATGAACACGGCGTACGACAGTCCGTGCACGAGGAATGCGAGGGCGATGCCGGAGGAGTCGGAGCCGAAGGACTCCAGCATCTGGGCGGACCACGGCGAGGCGATGAGCGCGCCGCCGCCGAAGCCCATGATCGCGATACCGGTCGCCATGCCCGGCCTGTCCGGGAACCATTTGATCAGGGTCGAGACGGGCGAGATGTAGCCGATGCCGAGGCCGATGCCGCCGACGAAGCCGTAGCCGAAGACGATCAGCCAGTACTGCTCGGTGGCCGCGCCCAGCGAGGCGAGCAGAAAGCCGGAGGAGAAGCAGATCAGGGCCACGGTCATCGCCCAGCGCGGCCCGTTGCGCTCCACGAGCGTCCCGCCGAACGCGGCGGACAGACCGAGCATGACGATGCCGAGCTGGAAGGGCAGCGCGCTCTGCGTGCCGCTCAGACCGAGGGCCGATTCGAGCGGCGGCTTGAACACGCTCCAGGCGTATGCCTGTCCGATGGAGAGATGTACGGAGAGCGCGGCCGGGGGAACGAGCCAGCGGCTCCAGCCCGGGGGTGCGACGGGGGGACTCATGATCCCGGACGGTAGGGAGTGACAAGGGAGTTGAGAAGGCGGCGCGTCGACGGTATGCGATGAACGGTATCCACCGCGCGCCGAACGGTCGTTCCCCAGCCACCCCTGTCCGAGTAACGCCTTGTTCTGGGACTGCTTCAGTCGCTGCGCGAACCCTTGCTGGCCCAACTTCCATACTGTAGACAATATTTCATCGACAGAGTTCGGCAGTGTGCCATCTCCGCGGTATCCCTCGACCGAACGGAGCTCCCTCGCCATGAAAGTCGCAGTTCTCGGCGCCGGTGCGATCGGCGCCTATGTCGGCGCCGCGCTCCACCGCGGTGGCGCCGATGTGCATCTCGTCGCCCGTGGACCGCATCTGGCGGCCATGAGGCGGGACGGGGTGCGGGTGCTCAGCCCGCGCGGGGACTTCACCGCCCGCGCCCACGCCACCGACGACCCGGATCGGCCCGGTCGACTTCGTCTTCCTCGGCCTCAAGGCCCACTCGTACGCGGTGTGCGGGCCGCTGATCGAGCCTCTGCTGCACGACACCACGGCGGTGATCGCCGCCCAGAACGGCATCCCCTGGTGGTACTTCCACCGGCACGGCGGCCCACACGACGGCCACCGTGTCGAGAGCGTGGACCCGGACGGCGCGGTCAGTGCGGTGCTCGGCCCGAACGGGCCATCGGCTGTGTCGTCTACGCGGCCACCGAGCTCGAAGGCCCGGGTGTCGTACGGCACTTGGAAGGCACCCGGTTCTCCGTCGGCGAGCCCGACCGCGGCGTGTCCCGGCGCTGTATCGCGTTCAGCGAGGCCATGACGGCCGGCGGCCTCAAGTGCCCGGTGGAGCCCGACATCCGGGGCGACATCTGGATCAAGCTGCTCGGCAACATCTCGTTCAACCCGATCAGCGCCCTGGCCCGCGCGACCATGGCCGGCATGTTCTCCTGCGCCCGCGCCACGAACGAGATGAACTACGTGGCGCAGAAGTTCGCCCGCGTGGTCATGGGCACCAACAACGTCGACTCCTGCAACCGGACGTGCCACGCGCCCAGCGTCGCCGGTCTGTCCGCCGCCTTCGGCTCCGGCGGCGGCACCTCCTCGTACGAGGAGATCGAGCACACCGACGTCATCGTGATGTGGGGCTCCAACGCCCGCTTCGCGCACCCGATCTTCTTCCAGCATGTACTGAAGGGGATCCACAACGGCGCCCGGATGTACGCCGTCGATCCGCGCCGGACGTCGACCGCCGAGTGGGCGGAGCGCTGGCTCGGACTGAACGTCGGCACCGACATCCCCATGGCGCACGCGATCGGCCGCGAGATCATCCACGCGGGCCTCGCCAACGAGGCGTTCATCGAGCGGGCCACCACCGGCTTCGAGGAGTACAAGGCGCTCGTCGAACCGTGGACGCTGTCGCTGGCCGAGAAGGTGACGGGCGTACCGGCCGCCGCGATACGGCAGTTGGCGCACGCCTACGCCCGCGCCGAGCGCGCCCAGCTGTGCTGGACCCTCGGCATCACCGAGCACCACAACGGCACGGACAACGTGCGCGCGCTGATCAACCTGTCGCTGCTGACCGGCCATGTGGGCCGCTGTGCCTCGGGGTTGCAGCCCCTGCGCGGCCAGAACAACGTGCAGGGCGGCGACATGGGGGCGATCCCCAACCGCCTCCCGGGGTTCCAGGACATCCTCGACCCGGATACCCGGCTGAAGTTCGAGTCGGCGTGGGACACCGTCGTCCAGCCGCACTACGGGCTGAACCTGACGGAGATGTTCGAGGCCATGGAGGAGGGCTCACTGCGTGCCGTGTACTGCATCGGGGAGAACCCGGCGCAGTCGGAGGCGGACAGCGAGCAGGCGGTACGGCGGCTCTCGGCCCTCGCCTTTCTCGTCGTCCAGGACATCTTCCTCACGAAGACGGCCCAGTTGGCGGACATCGTGCTGCCCGCGACCGCCGGGTGGGCGGAGACGGACGGTACGACCACCGACAGTGAACGGCGGGTTCAGCGGGTGCGGCGGGCGATCACGCCGCCCGGTGAGGCCCGCGAGGACATCGACATCATCTGTGATCTGGCGGGACGCCTCGGGCATGAGTGGAAGTACGCCGACGCGGAGGCCGTCTGGAACGAGCTGCGGTCGGTGTCGCCGGACCACTACGGGATGACGTACGAGCGTCTTGAGCAGCACCAGGGCATCCAGTGGCCGTGTCCGAGCACGGAGCGGCTCGAACCGACGTATCTGCACGGACGTCTGTGGTCGCCGAATCCGGCCGAACGCGGGCGTCTCGCGCCCTTCGGGCTCGTCCAGCACGATCCGCCCGTCGATCTGACGGACGAGGAGTACCCGATCCGCCTCACCACCGGGCGGCGGCTCGACTCGTACAACACCGGTGTGCAGAGCGGGGGTTTCGCCTCGCCGCTGCGGCGCGGGGAGTACGTCGAGCTGTGCCCGGAGGACGCGGAGCGTTACGGGGTCGTGGTCGGTGAGGAGGTGCGGGTGTCCTCGCGGCGCGGGGCGGTGGTGGCGCCGGTGTGGGTCGATCCGGCGCTGCGGCCCGGGCTCGCCTTCATGACCATGCACTTTCCCGACGAGGTGGACACCAACCAGCTGACGATCGAGGCCAATTGCCCGATCGCGGGGACGGCGGAGTTCAAGGCGTCGGCGATCCGGATCGAGAAGCTGCCCGTCGCGACCATCGTGAGGTGACGTAAGTGGACCTGCGCTTCGGCGACAGCAAACCCACGGACGAGCAGAAGGACGCGGTCGACGCGCCGCTCGGGCCGCCGGAGTCCTCCTGGGAGAGCGCCGACCGCTCCGACGCCGACCTTCGCTGGGCGCGGGGCGGCCGGGAGGCCCGGGAGCGCCGTGACCTGCTGTTGCCGGGGTTGCACGCGATCAACGACCGGGTCGGCTGGATCAGTGAGGGCGCGCTGGACTATCTGTGCCGTCGGCTGACGGTGCCGCCGGCGGAGGCATACGGGGTGGCCACGTTTGACGACTACCGCGCCCACGGCGGCTACACGGCCCTGCGCCGCGCCTTCGAGCTCGGCCCCGCCGGAGTCATCCGTGAGGTGACCGACTCGGGCCTGGTCGGACGCGGTGGCGCCGCCTTCCCCACCGGCCGCAAATGGCAGGCCACGGCGTCCCAGCCCGACCATCCGCACTACCTCGTCTGCAACGCCGACGAATCGGAGCCGGGCACCTTCAAGGACCGCGTGATCATGGAGGGTGACCCGTTCGCGCTGGTCGAGGCGATGACGATCGCGGCGTACGCGACGGGCGCGCACCAGGGCCATCACTATCTGCGCGGCGAGTATCCACGGGCCCTGCGCCGCCTGGAGCACGCCGTCGCGCAGACCCGGGCGCGCGGTCTGCTCGGGGACGACGTCCTCGGGCAGGGCTACGCGTTCGACATCGAGATCCGGCGGGGTGCGGGCGCGTACATCTGCGGTGAGGAGACGGCTCTCTTCAACTCCATCGAGGGGTATCGGGGCGAGCCGCGTTCGAAGCCGCCGTTCCCGGTGGAGAAGGGCCTGTTCGGCAAGCCGACGGTCGAGAACAACGTGGAGACGCTGGTCAACGTCCTGCCGATCCTGACGATGGGCGCCCCCGCGTACGCGGCGATCGGGACGGGGCGCTCCACCGGCCCGAAGCTGTTCTGCGTGTCGGGGAGGGTGGAACGGCCCGGCATCTACGAGCTGCCCTTCGGCGCGACGCTCGGCGAGCTGCTGGAGCTGGCCGGGGTAGGGGAACGGCTGCGGGCAGTGCTGCTCGGCGGCGCGGCCGGTGGTTTCGTACGGCCGGACGAGCTGGACATCCCGCTCACCTTCGAGGGCACGAGGGAGGCGGGCACCACGCTCGGCTCGGGGGTGGTGATGGCCTTCGACGGCACGGTTCCGCTGCCCCGGCTGCTGCTGCGGATCGCGGAGTTCTTCCGGGACGAGTCGTGCGGGCAGTGCGTGCCGTGCCGGGTCGGGACCGTACGGCAGGAGGAGGCGCTGCACCGGATCGTGGAGCGGACGGGTGCGGCGGCCGCCGATGACATCACGCCGCTCAGGGAGGTCGGTGCACGATGCGGGACGCCTCGATCTGCGGTCTCGGGCAGACCGCGTGGAACGCCGTGGAATCCGCCATCGACCGCTTGGGGGCGAACGAATGACCGCGATACCGCTGGGTGTGCCGCGCCGGCTGGTGAAGTTCACGATCGACGGGCAGGAGGCCAGGGTCCCCGAGGGCTCGACGATCCCCGACGCCTGCCGGGCCGCCGGGAAGGACGTCCCGACCCTGTGCGAAGGGGACATCCTCAGGCCCAAGAACGCCTGCCGCGTGTGCGTGGTAAAGGTCGAAGGGTCCCGAACCCTCGTACCGGCCTGTTCCCGCAAGGCCGAGGGCGGGATGGAGGTGAGGACCGACACCGAGCGGGCTCGGCACAGACGCAAGATCGTGCTGGAGCTGCTTGCCTCCTCGGTCGATCTGTCGACAACCCTTCGGGTCGCCGAGTGGATCAAGGAGTACGAGGCGAAACCGGACCGCTTCGGCCCGGAAGCGGCCCGGGTCGACGAGGAGCCGAGGATCGACAACGAGCTGTATGTGCGGGACTACGACAAGTGCATCCTCTGTTACAAGTGCGTGGACGCGTGTGGGAACCAGTGGCAGAACAGCTTCGCGATCTCCGTGGCCGGGCGTGGATTCGATGCGCGGATCGCGGTGGAGCACGACGCGCCCCTCACGGATTCCGCCTGCGTGTACTGCGGGAACTGCATCGAGGTGTGCCCCACCGGGGCCTTGTCCTTCAAGTCCGAGTTCGACATGCGGGCGGCCGGTACGTGGGACGAGTCGGCGCAGACGGAGACGACCACCGTGTGCGCGTACTGCGGAGTGGGCTGCAGCCTCACCCTTCACATGCAGGACAATGAGATCGTGAAGGTCACCTCGCCGCACGACAGCCCGGTGACCCACGGCAACCTTTGTATCAAGGGCCGTTTCGGCTACCAGCACGTACAGAACCGGGACTGAACACGACATGGGACGAGTCACGGAACGACGCAAGGTGATCCGGATCCGGGACGGGGCGGTCTCCACCCGGCCGGACACGCTGGTCGCCGAGGAACCGCTGGAGATCCGGCTCAACGGCAAGCCGCTGGCGATCACCATGCGCACGCCGGGTGACGACTTCGCGCTGGCCGCCGGGTTCCTGGTGAGCGAAGGGGTGCTGGCGGAGCAGGGCGATCTGCAGAACATCGTGTACTGCGCGGGTGCGACGGTGGACGGGTCGAACACCTACAACGTGGTCGACGTGAAGACCGCACCGGGGGTGGCCATCCCCGACATCACCCTCGAACGGAACGTGTACACGACGTCTTCCTGCGGGCTGTGCGGCAAGGCGTCGCTGGATGCCGTCCGTACGACGGCCCGCTGGCCCATCGCCGACACTCCCCCGGTCCGCGTCGAACCCGAGTTGCTCGCGAGCCTCCCCGACCGGCTGCGCGCGGCCCAGCGGGTCTTCGACCGGACCGGGGGGCTCCACGCGGCGGCGCTGTTCTCGGAGGACGGTGAGCTGCTGGACGTGCGGGAGGACGTGGGGCGGCACAACGCGGTGGACAAGCTGGTGGGGCGGGCGTTGCAGAACGGGGGGCTGCCGCTGTCCCGGACGATTCTGCTGGTGTCGGGGCGGGCGTCGTTCGAGCTGGCGCAGAAGGCGGTCATGGCGGGGATTCCGGTGTTGGCGGCGGTGTCTGCGCCGTCGTCGCTGGCGGTGGATCTGGCCGCGGAGGCGGGGCTGACGCTGGTGGGGTTCCTGCGGGGCGCCTCCATGAACGTGTACGCGGGGGAGCATCGGCTTGCCCTGCGGACCGCGGCCGCCCAGGGCTGAACCGGCTGGCGAGGCCCCGACCGGCGGGGAGCGCCCCCTGCGTCGGCGGGGTCCCGTCTTTTTTTCTCGCCCCCGCCGCCCCTACCCGTCCCTCCCCCACTCTCGGGTGCGGGTGGGTGGGGGCTTGTCGCGCGGTTCCCCGCGCCCCTAAAAAACCAGGGGGCGCCCCCTTGGCCCCCTCACCCTTGGCCTGACGGTCCGTCACCAAGCCGTCAAGACACGCCTGTCCGCAACTCGCGCATGGTTCTTGTGGGTGCCCTTTGGGCACAAGTAGCGTCTGTGGCCGCACGTTGGACGTGGGATGTCCAGATGTCCATATGCCTAGACGGATGAAGGGCTGGCCGCACCATGCCGTCGAGTCTTCACGCACGCCTCAGAACCACCCTCCTCGCGTTACTCACCACCGGCGCCCTTCTGGCCGTCGCCCATCCCACCGGAGCGGCGACCGACGTCGCGCAGGAGGCGAGGGCCGGTGAGTTCGAGGAGCAGGTGCTGTTCAAGGCTTCCCAGGACCCCGGCTATGCCTGCTTCCGCATCCCGGCCGTCGTCAGGACGACGAAGGGCACGCTGCTGGCGTTCGCCGAGGGCCGGGTGCTGAACTGCGGGGACGCCGCCGACATAGACATCGTGCTGAAGCGGTCCACGGACGGCGGCCGTACGTGGGGGCCGCTTCAGGTCGTCAACGAGGGCGCGGGCGACACGCACGGCAACCCGGCACCCATCGTGGACCGCGAGACCGGCCGGATCGTGCTGGCCGAGACGTACAACACGGGCCGTACGGACAGCGCGAGCTGCTCAGTGCCCTGCGACCGCACCCCGCATCTCCAGCACAGCGACGACGACGGCCTGACCTGGTCCACGCCGCGCGACCTGAGCGCCGAGATCCGCCCGGCCCACTGGAACTCCTGGTACGCCACCGGCCCCGTGCACGGCATCCAGCTCAGCAAGGGCAGGCATGCCGGCCGTCTCGTCTTCGGGGTGAACACCGAGACCTGGGCGAACGGCCGGGTCACCGCCAACCACGCCGCGCTCATCACCAGCGACGACGGCGGCGACAGCTGGAAGATCGGCGCGACGGACTCATGGCCGATCGCGGACGTCGGCACGTTCCGCCAGAAGCCGTCCGAACTGACGCTGACGGAGCGTCAGGACGGCTCGGTGTTCGTCAGCGGCCGGGAGCAGGACGGCACCGACCTCGGCCATCGCAGCCAGACCGTCAGCCGTGACGGCGGCGACAGTTTCGTCTCCCCGTTCCGGGCCCAGCCGGACTTGTACACGCCTCAGGTCCAGGGCTCCGTGCTGCGGCTGGGCGACCGGATGCTGCTGGCCTGCCCGGCCGACCCGGACCGCCGCCGGACCATGATGGTCCGCTCCTCGTACGACAGCGGACGCACCTGGGAGAGCGTGGACCGGGGCACGGTCGTCACCACGGACTGGTCCGGCTACTCGGACCTGGTGCGGATCGGCGGCGACGGTGGCAGCGACGTCGTGGGGCTGATGTACGAAGGGGGAGCTATAGATGCCCGGGACGAGATCCGCTTCGCCCGCTTCACCGAGGACTGGCTGAAGCCGCGCCGGGGCGCCGACCCGACGACCCCGGACAGGGCGCCCCACGGCAAGCGGGCCGCCGTGCTCGGCGGTGCGCGTCCGACGGACGGGGCGTTCGGCGGCGCCATCGCGTTCGACGGCACCGACGACGCCGTACGGCTGCCGTACCGCCGCCAATTTCCGCTGGGGACGAAGAACTTCACCGCCTCGCTCTGGTTCCGCTACACGGCCACCACCGGTGAGCAGCCGATGCTGTGGATGGGCGGGGTCGGGACGACCCAGCCGCAGGTGTGGCTGCGCGGGGAGCCGGCGGCCGGGCGGCTGACCGGGCTGATCACCGTGCGGGACGGGGCGACCGCGCCGCGGACCGCGTCCGTACGGTCGACGGACGCGTACAACGACGGGCAGTGGCATCACCTCGCGCTGCGTCGGGATGGGGGTACCTCCCGCGATGGGGGCCCCTCCCGCTCGAACGAAGCTGAGAGTGGGGGAGAAGCCGAGCGTGGGGGAGGGAAGCTCACGCTGTTCGTGGACGGCACGCCGTTCAGCACCGCCGATGTGACGGGATCGGTGAGCCGGAACTCCCCGTTCGGGGTGCACATCGGGCAACGGGTCGACAGCCGGGTCCACTTCACCGGCGCCCTCGACGAAGTCCGCGTCTACGACCGGGCGTTGAGCGACCAGGAGGTGATGGGACTGCGCGCCGCGAGTACGACGTCCCGGGGCTCGATCCTGTGGCTGCCCATGGACCGGGTGAGCGGAGGCAACTAACGTCCCTTCCGTGCCCGACGACACACGAGCACGACGGCTGTCGGGGACCGGACCCGCCCTGATCCTGGGCCTGGTGCTGGTCCTCGCGACCGTGCTGCTCACCGCCCTCCCGGACGACGACCGGGAGGGCGGCCGCACCTGCACGGCCCGTACGGTGCGGGACTGGGACCCCGACACGTCCCTGACCGGCGAGTTCGCCCGCTACGGCGACGACGCCACCCGCACCGACGACTGGACCGGCGGCGACGGCACCCACTCGGTGCGGCTCCCGGACGGGCGGGTGCTGTGGCTGTTCTCCGACACCTACCTCGGCCCGGTGTACGCACCGCCCAACCCGGTCGGCGAGTCCGTGACGTGGCGGGACGTCTCGGCGCCCCTGGTGCGCAACTCGGCCGTGGTGATGTCCCCTTCGGGCCGCCTCGAAGCCACGCTCCCGGCGCCCGTGTTCCCGGACCCGGCCCCGCAGCAGTGGCGCTGGCCGGTGGCCGCCCGGGTCGAGCCCCGCTCCCCCGGCTCGGCCGAGCAGGCCGTACGCGTGCTGCTGTGGACGCGGACGGCGGGGCAGTCGCCGTGGATCTACGGGGTGCCCACGGCCACGGAGGTGGCCACGCTGTCGCTGCCGGATCTGCGCCTGGAGGGCATCACGACGGTGCTGGACCAGGGGTCCGTCGCCGATCCCGCCCGGCGTGTCCTGTTCGGCACGACAGCCGTCGACGCGGGCGACTGGACCTACGTCTTCGGCGGCACCGACGCCCAGGCCGCCTCCCGGCCGACCTCCCACGCGTATGTCGCCCGGGTGCCGCGCGGCAGGCTCGGCCAGCCGGGGGCGTGGGAGTACTGGGACGGCTCCCGGTGGGCGGTGCGGGGGCGTCCGGCGGCGGTCCTCGGGAACGGGGAGGACAAGGGGGTGGGCAGCGCGTTCACGGTCGTACGGGACGGCCGTACGTATGTGCTGTTCACCATGGCCGCCGGTACCGAGGGGCTGACGACCGTCACCGCGTACTGGGCCTGCTCCCCCACCGGCCCCTGGCACGGGCCCACCAGGGGCTTCAGTCCGCCGCTGCCCGACGTCGGGGTCGCGGCGTACAACCCGCAGGCGCACGAGGCGGCCGGCGACGGGCGCCTCGTCCTCAGCTACGACGTCAACTGGCTGGACGCGAACGGGACGACGGCGCAGCTGAACATCACGCGGAACGTGACCCTGTACCGACCGCGGTTCGTATCGCTTCGTCTCGCTGCTCCGTGACCGCCGGCTCCACCGGGTCGTGCGAGCGGCGCTTGGCGATGACCGCGCACACCATGAGCTGCATCTGGTGGAACAGCATCAGCGGGAGGACGGCGAGGGAGGCCTCGGCGCCGAACAGGACGCTCGCCATGGGGAGGCCGGAGGCGAGGGATTTCTTCGAGCCTGCGAACTGGATGGCGACGCGGTCCGCCCGGTCGAAGCGGAGGGCCTTCGCGCCGTACCAGGTGAGCGTGAGCATCACCGCGAGCAGCACGGCCTCGACGACCAGCAGCCCGGCGAGCCGCAGCGGGCTGACCTGGCTCCAGATCCCGCGCACCATGCCCTCGCTGAACGCGACATAGACGACGAGGAGGATCGAGCCGCGGTCGACGAGGCCGAGGATCTTCTTGTGCCGCGTGATGAAAGCGCCGATCCAGCGGCGGGCGACCTGCCCGGCGACGAACGGCACCAGCAGCTGGAACACGATCTTCCAGATCGCGTCGGCGGAGAAGCCGCCCACGCTGCCGCCCAGCAGGCTCGCCGCAAGCAGCGGGGTGATGACGATGCCCGCGAGGGAGGAGAAGGAGCCCGCGCAGATCGCGGCCGGCACGTTGCCGCGTGCCATCGAGGTGAAGGCGATCGACGACTGGATGGTCGACGGGACGAGGGTGAGGAAGAGCAGACCAGTGTAGAGGGAGTGGTTCAGGAACACCGGTTCGAGGCCGCGGGCGGCCAGACCCAGCAGCGGGAACACGACAAAAGTGCAGGCCAGGACGGTGACGTGCAGCCGCCAGTGCTTGAATCCGTCCAGTGCCTCACGGGTGGAGAGCCGGGCGCCGTAGAGGAAGAAGAGGAAGGCGATCGCGGCCGTGGACGCGCCCGACGCGACGTCGGCGGCCGTGCCCCGTGCCGGGAGGAGTGCCGCGACGCCCACCGTCCCGAGCAACAGCAGGATGTACGGGTCGATCGGCATCCAACTCGGCCACTGCAGGCGTTTCACGGTGCTCCACTTGCTTGGTTCGGCGGCACTGACGGGGAGGGGACGTGCCCTCTCCATCGTCCACCTGATCCCGCCGATCGGGAACCCGGTATACCACTCTGACTGTCATCACGTTCCACGATGACCGCGCTATCCTGGTCCCATGTACGACCCCTCCCATCTGCGCACCTTCCTCGCCGTGGCCCAGACGCTGAGCTTCACGCAGGCCGCCCGGCGCCTCGGGCTGCGTCAGTCGACGGTCAGCCAGCACGTGCGCCGGCTGGAGGACGCGACCGGGCGGCAGCTGTTCTCCCGGGACACGCACTCCGTGGAGCTGACGGAGGACGGCGAGGCCATGCTGGGCTTCGCGCGCCGGCTCCTCGACGTGCACGAGCAGGCGACGGCGTTCTTCACCGGGACCCGGCTGCGCGGGCGGCTGCGCTTCGGCGCGTCGGAGGACTTCGTGCTGACCCGGCTCCCGGAGATCCTGGAGGGGTTCCGGCACGATCATCCCGAGGTCGACCTGGAGTTGACGGTCGAGCTGTCGGGCACGCTGCACGAGCGGCTGACAGCGGGCAAGCTCGACCTGGTGCTGGCCAAGCGGCGCCCGGAGGACCCGCGCGGCGAACCGGTCTGGACGGACCGGCTGGTGTGGATCGGCGCGGAGCGGCTCCGCCTCGACCCCGACCGCCCGGTGCCGCTGATCGTCTATCCGCCGCCGGGCATCACCCGCGCCCTGGCCCTGGAGGCGCTGGAACGCGAGGGCCGCGCCTGGCACATCGCGTGCACCAGCGGCAGCCTCAACGGGCTCATCGCCGCCGCCCGCGCGGGCCTCGGCGTGATGGCGCACTCCCGTCGGCTGGTGCCGCCCGGTCTGGTCCGGGTGCCGGAGCGGGCGGGGCTGCCGGAGTTGGGCGAGGTCGACTTCGTACTGGTGCACGGCCGACGGCCGGGAGCGGCGGCGGGCGCGGCGGACGCGCTCGCCGCGGCGATCCTCTCCGGCGGGGACCGGCTGCACGGCCGGGCGCGCGGGGTGTGACGGCACGGCGGGCGGGTGCGCTGGTAGAAGTGTCGGTCACATCCGGACCGGCGGCGATGGGGCCGGGCGTGAAGCGGCATGCCCGGCCCCTCGTACGCGCATCGACCGCACACCGTAATCAGGGCGTGCGGGTTCGGTGGAGATTGGAGTGCCGCAACCTACGCAGGCGTAAGGAGTTACGCCGGATACCTCCTGTTCTGCGCATGTTTCCTGTCATGGCCCTGTGACGTGCGTGCGGATTCGTCCCTTCCAGAACCCCTCCCGTCCGACAGTCCCGTGAGGTAGCTTTCACGCGCTGTGGGGAGCGCCACGAGGAGCGGGTTTGCGCGAGTTCACCAACCCTCCGTCGGCGTCGGCGCCGCCGGTGGGCGGCCTGGCCGACGTCGTCTTCGAGTACGCCCAGGAGGACCCGACGTACGTGGCGCTCGGCCGCAAGGACGAGCGGGGCGAGTGGCGCGACGTGACCTCCGCGGAGTTCCGTGACGAAGTGCTCGCGCTGGCCAAGGGGCTGCTCGCGCAGGGCGTCCGGTTCGGCGACCGGGTCGCCATCATGTGCCGTACGCGCTACGAGTGGACCCTCTTCGACTACGCCCTGTGGACCGTCGGCGCCCAGGTCGTCCCCATCTACCCGACCTCCTCCGCCGAGCAGGTCTTCTGGATGCTGTACGACGCCCAGTGCACGGCGGCCATGGTCGAGCACGAGGACCAGGCGATGACGATCGCCACGGTCATCGACCGGCTGCCCCAGCTGGGCCGGCTGTGGCAGCTGGACGTGGGCGCGGTGCAGGAGCTGTACGAGTCGGGGGCGCACCTCGACGACGAGGTCGTGCACCGGCACCGGCGGGCGGTGACCCCCGCGTCGATCGCGACGATCATCTACACGTCCGGCACGACGGGCCGCCCCAAGGGCTGTGTCATCTCCCACGCCAACTTCATGGTCGAGGCGGACACGGTCATCGAGCGCTGGGCGCCGCTGTTCAAGTCCCGGAAGGGCGACGAGGCGGCGACGCTGCTGTTTCTGCCGCTCGCGCATGTCTTCGGACGGATGGTGCAGGTCGCGGGGATCCGCGGGAAGGTCAAGTTCGGTCATCAGCCGCAGCTCAGCGCGGCCGTCCTGCTGCCGGACCTCGCCGCCTTCAGGCCGACGTTCTTCCTCGCGGTGCCGTACATCTTCGAGAAGGTCTTCAACGCGTCGCGGCGCAAGGCCGAGCGGGACGGCAGGGCCGGGCCGTTCGAGAAGGCCGTCGAGGTCGCCGTGAAGTACGCGGACGCGGTGGAGGCGAAGGCCTGGGGCATCGGGCCCGGCCCTTCGGCGGGCCTGCGGATGCAGCACCAGTTCTTCGACAAGGTCGTCTATGCCAAGATCCGCGAGGCGATGGGCGGCCGGATCAAGTACGCGATGTCCGGCGGCTCGGCGATGGACCGGCGGCTCGGCCTGTTCTACGCGGGCGCCGGCGTCCACATCTACGAGGGCTACGGCCTTACGGAGTGCACGGCGGCGGCGACCGCCAACCCGCCCGAGCGCACCCGGTACGGCACGGTCGGCCAGGCCATCCCGGGCATGACTGTGCACATCGCGGAGGACGGCGAGATCTGGCTGCGCGGCCCCAACGTCTTCCAGGGCTACCTCAACAACCCCAAGGCCACCGACGAGACCCTGCACGACGGCTGGCTGGCCACCGGCGACCTGGGCTCCCTCGACGAGGACGGCTACCTCACGATCACCGGGCGCAAGAAGGAGATCCTGGTGACCTCGGGCGGCAAGAGCGTCTCCCCGGCGATCCTGGAGGAGCGGGTGCGCGACCATCCGCTGGTCGCCCAGTGCATCGTCGTCGGCAACGACCGGCCGTACATCGCCGCCCTGGTCACCCTGGACGGGGAGGCCGTGGAGCACTGGCTCCAGATGCGCGGCAAGCCGAAGCTGAAGCCGGCCGACCTGGTGCGCGACCCGGAGCTGGAGACCGAGGTACGGCGGGCGGTGGTCGCCGCCAACACGCTGGTCTCGCAGGCCGAGTCGATCCGTACGTTCCGGATCCTGGCCCACCAGTTCACCGAGGAGCAGGGCCTGTTGACGCCCTCGCTGAAGCTGAAGCGCAAGGCGATCGAGAAGGCGTACGCGGTCGAGGTGGAGGCCCTGTACCGGGCGTGAGAGGTGAGACCGCCCGGACGCGCTCAGGGCCCCGCGGCGATAATGTCGGCCGGGCAGGTCGCTTTCCGGCCATTCTGTGATTCGAGGCGCGAGCGGTCCGCTCAGGAATGCATCGTGGGCCGTGATCGTTGACGATGGGATGTACCAACCGACGACTTGAAGGATCGAGAGCTCGTGAGCAGCAAGGTCCCCCCGATCATCCTGAACAACGGCGTCGAGATGCCCCAGCTGGGCTACGGCGTCTGGCAGGTGCCGGACGACGAGGCCGAGCAGGCGGTCGGCACGGCGCTGGAGGCCGGCTACCGCAGCATCGACACGGCCGCGATCTACGGCAATGAAGAGGGCACCGGCAAGGCCATCGCCGCCTCCGGCATCCCCCGCAAGGACCTCTTCATCACCACCAAGCTCTGGAACAGCGACCAGGGCTACGACTCCACGCTGCGCGCCTTCGACGAGTCCCTGGCCAAGCTCGGCCTGGAGTACGTGGATCTGTATCTGATCCACTGGCCGCTGCCGGCCCGCGGCAAGTTCGTCGACACGTACAAGGCGTTCGAGAAGCTGTCCGCCGACGGTCGCGCGAAGTCCATCGGTGTCTCCAACTTCCTCCCGGAGCACCTTCAGACGCTGATCGAGGCCACGTCCGTCATCCCGGCGGTCAACCAGATCGAGCTGCACCCGCACCTCCAGCAGCACGCGTCTCGTGAGTACCACGCGGAGCAGGGCATCGCCACCGAGGCCTGGTCGCCGCTCGGCCAGGGCAAGGGGCTCCTGGAGGTCCCGGCGATCATCGCCATCGCGCAGAAGCACGGCCGCACCCCGGCCCAGGTGGTCCTGCGCTGGCACCTCCAGCTGGGCAACGTGGTCATCCCCAAGTCGGTGACGCCCTCCCGGATCAAGGAGAACATCGAGGTCTTCGACTTCTCCCTGGACACCGAGGACATCGCGGCGATCAGCGCGCTGAACGAGGACCGTCGCATCGGGCCGGACCCGGCGACGTTCGACATGGCCTGACGCAGATGCGTGAAGACCGCCCGCCGGACGCGTTCCGGCGGGCGGTCTCGTGTGTCACGGGCCGTGCTGACCAACCGGCCGTCAGTTGGGCTGACCGATCGGTCGTACGACCATGGTGTTGACGTCGACGCCCGCCGGTTGCCGTATGGCCCAGACGACGGAGTCGGCGAGCTGGTCGGCGCTGAGGAGATGGCCGGGCGGGAGACTGCCGTAGCTGTCCCAGAAGGGGGTCTCCACGCGGCCGGGGGCGATGTGGGTCACGCCCACCCCCCACTCGGTGACCTGTCGCCGGGTGTTCTCGGCGAGCCCGGTGATCGCCCACTTGGTCGCCCCGTACAGATTGCCGGGCCCGTTCACGAAGCCGGCGACGCTGCCGACCAGCACGATCCGCCCCTTGGACTCCTTCAGGGCGTCGATGGCCGCCCGGATGAGCAGCGCGGGCCCCAGGACGTTGGTCAGCACCATCTCCGGCCATCCCTCCGGATCCCCCTCGGCGACGGTGTCGTGCGTGGCGAAGCCCGCGTTGGCGACGACGGTGTCGATGCGCCCGAACTCCTTGAGCGTGGCCTCCACGGCCGCCCGCACGTCCGCGTACTCGGCGGCGTTCCCCGGGAGGGTCAACAGCCCTTCCGGATCCCCGAGTCGGGCGGCGAACTCCCGCAACCGCTCCTCCCTGCGGCCGGTGACGGCCACCCGGTGACCGCCGTCGAGCAACTGCCGGGCGACGGCGGCTCCGATGCCGGTACCACCGCCGGTGATGAGTGCGACTGGCGCGTCGGTCATGACTCCCCCTCAGATCTCTGGTCGACATCGGGAGTCCACCACTTGAAGCGCTCTCGAAGTCAAGGCCCGGCGGAGGAAGTACGACGTGACCTCGGGCAAGGAGTGTCAGTGGTGGGTGACAGGATCTGTGTATGAACGACGAGTTGGACAACGTACTGGCCGACCCCGCACGGCTGTTGACCGCCGATCGCGCCGCGGTGCGCGACCACATCGAGGCCGCGGACGACGCGCGGCGCGTGGAGCACGAGGTCTTCCTGCAGGCCGAGGCGATCTTCGGCGGCGCGGAGGTGACGCCCGCCGAGTTCGCCTCCTGGCTGCACTTCGCGGCGAAGACGACCGGCCACGAGGAGTACGCCGAGCGGATCGCGGCGGCCGAGCCGGGGATGCCCTGGCGGACGGTGTGGGCGTGGTGGCGGCCGGCCAACTGGTTCATGTCCCACCCGAGCCTGAACGGCGACTATTTCCAGGTGCACCACCGCGTGCACGAGGACCGGGAGCTCATCGAGGTGGTCGAAAATCGCGGCTCCCTCTGGCTCGACGTGGAGACGGGCCGGAGGGTGGCGGTCCCGGACGGAGCGGAGCTGAAGGAAGCCCCCTTGTCGCCGGAGGCGCTCCACGCTCCCGAGCTGAACAACTTGAATCTGAGCGCCCCGGAGAGCTGGGAGGGCGCCGCAGTGATCGCCGCCGAGGGCGGCACGACCCGCCATCTCGTCGTGAACGCGCACGGACTGGCGGTGCTGGAGACGGACGCCGAGGTACTGCGGGACTGGCCGGACGACGACGGGATCGACCCCACGTCGGCCGAAGAAGCGTATTCGGGCCCGGAACCGGCAATCCGCCGGCCCACGGGTCCGCTCACCGCGGCCCGCGTCGACGACGCCTTCGGGGCGCGGCACGTGCTGCGCATACCCGAGAGCGCCTTGCCCGAGGGACTCGAACACCCGGGCAGCAGGCAGCACTTGACGGAAATCGGCATACCCGCGTGGTGGGTGTGCCACGGGTGCGAGTTCGACGCCCTCGCGGCCGACGCCATGCGTCCCCCGGCCGACGGCGCCCTGTCCGAGGAGGGCTTGCCGGATGGTGTGGTCGCCGCGGACCTGATCGCCCTCGGCTCGTGCGAACACGGCGAGCTGTATGTGCACCGCCACGACGGGTCGGTGCACATCTGGACCAAGCTGGGGCGGAAGACGGGCGAGGGCCTGGTGGCGATCGCGCCGGACCTCGACTTCTTCACCCGCGCCCTCGAAGCCGTCCACCGCTACAGCAACGCCTGCTGGCACCCCTACCCGGTGGAAGGGGGCCAGGACTCGGTGGCGCAAGTGTTCCTGGAGGAGATGGACGAGCTGGCCCCGGGCGTGTTCGACCCGGACACGCCCGGCGGCACGGTGTGGAGCTGGATCTACGCCGGAATCACCGAACTGGGCGTCGACGGCTTCTAGGCCCGGACGTCGCAGGTCACCCGATCGTGAAGATCAAGCGGTCGTAGCTGATCGCTAGCCGAGCGGAACCGCAGCGGCGATAGCTGTCCCGGTCCGGCCCGGTCGAGATCGGACGCGGTGGGGCCACTGCGGAGAACCTTTTCGGCGACCTGCGAAGTGCGGGTCTAGGGCAGCTGGGCCACGTGGACAGTGTGGGCCGCGAGGACGAACACGTCCGGGCGGTGGTAGAGGCTCAGCTTGTCGTCGGGGTCGAGGAGCCGGTCGAGGGTCGAGAGGTCGGAGGCGTCCAGAAGCTCCGCGAGGCCGTTCCGGCGGCGGCGGAACGAGTCGAGGGCATAGGCGCGGGCGGGCTCCGCCAACGGGGCCGGAAGGTCCAGCAGGAAGGTGCGTGACGTGGCGTTTCGCAGGCCCACGGCGGCGAGGAGCCCGGGCCAGTCCTCGGCCTCGGCGACGCTGCCAGGCAGCTCGGCGCGCATCTCGCTGAACCACAGCTCCTCGGCCACGTCGAGCCGTGACTGCAGCCCGGGGCGGCCGAAGCCGATGTCTCGCGGCAGGAAGCGCGCGGGCAGGCCGCCCTCCACGAGCGCCACCACACCGCCGGGCGCGAGCCGTTCGGCGAAGGCGGCGAGGCCGGCCCGCTGGTCCCCGAGGTGGTGCAGGCTGCGGCCGGCCCACAGCAGATCGGCCGGGTAGTCCAAGTCGACCAGACCGCCGGGGAGTTCGACCTCAAAGGTGCCGAAGCGGTCGGCGACGCCGTGGCGTTCGGCCCGGGCCCGGGCACGTTCCAGCAGGGGCCCGGAGCCGTCGACGGCGATGACCCGGGCGCCGGGGAACTCGTCGGCCAGCAGGCAGCTCACCACCCCCGGACCGCTGCCCGCGTCGACGACCAGCCCCGCCTCGGGCAGCCGCGTCGCCACCCAGGCCGCGGCCTGCCGATACAGCGGAGCGAACAGCTCCGCCTGTTCCTCCAGATGTTCGGCCATCTCGGCCCAGTCGATGTCGGTGCTGTTGTGCTGATGCGCGTGCGCGTGCTGGTGCTGGTGCTGGTGCTGGTGCTGTCCCATGGTGGTGAGCCTCTCTTCCGGTTGCCGCCAGACTGCGCCGACGCACCGGACGGGGGCTACTTCCATTGCCGTAACAGCAAATTCCACGCATGGAATATGCGCCGACGGTCCGCCGGGGGCTGGGGGAAGCGGACGTCACCCCCGGCGGACCGCCTCACGCGGTCGGCGTCACAGCGCCGGGTACGCGTTCTGCATCAGCTGCTGGAACTGGGCTGAGAACCAGTGCCCGGACAGCGGCGAGTTCGGCAGGGCGCCGGACAAGTTGTTGCCGTTGCGCGGGTTGCCCGTGTACGTCGGGTCGCACATGCGGTCGAAGCCCTTGCCCTCGTCGTTCGGGATGGCGGAGCTGGAGCCGTCGGACTCCCCCGGCGGCTTCATCCACACGTACGCGTCGATCCCGGCCTCGGGGGCCACCTGCGGACGCTCGCCGAGCCCGGCACCGGACTGGTTGCACCAGTTGCCGATGTGGATGCGGCGGTCGTAGCGGCCGCCGTTGACGAAGGTGTCCACGCTGGTCGTCGCACCGGGTCCGGTGGGCCGGGCGCTGCCGCCCCAGCCGTTCCTGGAGGTGTCGATCAGCATGCCGATGCTGGAGTTGAAGCCGACCGAGACCAGCTGGTTGCGGAAGGCCTGGGCGAAGGACAGCTCGTCGACGTAGCGGTTCCAGTCGACCCACTTCGACTCACGGACGGAGGTGCCGTTCACCGTGGAGTCGATGGTGAAGTTGTTCTCCTTCAGGGCGCTGTAGTTCGCCGTGTTGGTGATGAAGCCGTGGACGTCGCCCACCGTGGCGCCCTCGGCGGTCGCCGCCTCCTTGAAGATGTTGGCGGAGGCGCCGAAGTTGTCGTCCCAGCCGATCCAGCCGTGGTGGCCGGCGTCGACGTAGTTGTAGACGTTCGCCACGTCACCGAGCTTGTTGAGCGCGTAGCCGACGCCCTTGACGTAGTTGCCGTTGGCCTTCATCACATCGCACTCGGGGGTGGCCGTCGGGCGGCTGCCGGTGTTGGTGACGAGGTTGGGCAGCGAGTCGATCTCGACCGTGGTGACGATCCGCAGCGAGGCGTACTTCGAGTCGGCGAGGATGGCCGCGATCGGGTCGATGTACTCCGTCTTGTAGCGGTCGATCTCCGTCGGGCCCAGCTCTCCGTTGGAGGCGAGGGCCGCGCAGTCACGGCCGGGCAGGTTGTAGATGACCAGCTGCACGACGAGCTGGTCGGAGCCCTTCTGCCGCAGCGCCTCGTCGAGGTGGTCGCGCAGCCCCATGCCGCTGCCCACGCCCTCGATCGCGGCGATCCGGTCCAGCCAGACGCCCGTGGGCTGGCTGGAGATCCGGCTGCCACCCGGCTCGGCGGCGGCCTTCGCGGACCACTCGGGGTTCACGTACACCTTGGCGCCGGAGTACGGATTGTCCACCTTGGCGTTCGGTGTACCCGGGTCCGGCGGATCGGTCGGGCCGCTGCCGCCGTCGTCGACGTTGCAGGTCACCCCGTCCAGCGTGAACGTGGTCGGGAGGGCGTTGGTGCCGCTGTAGGTGGCGTTGAAGCCGAAGCTCACCGAACCGCCGGTCGCCAGCGTGCCGTTGTACGTCTCGTTCGCGGCCGTCACGGCGCTGCCGCTCTGGGTGACCCGGGAGTTCCAGGCGTTGGTGACCTGCTGGTTCCCGGCGTACGACCACTTCACGGCCCACGACGACTTCGCGGCGCCGTTGTTGGTGATCGTGACGGCGGTGGTGAAGCCGGTGGACCACTGGTTCTGCACCTTGTAGTCGACGGTGCAGGGGATCGCCTCGGCGCCGACATCGTCCGGCACGGCGGCGATCGCGGTCCCGGCGGCACCGGCGACCAGCGCCATCGCCGCGAGGAGTGCTGTTCTGGTACGGCTCATGAGTGCGGGTTTCCTCTTCCGTAGTGGGGTGTACGTGGAGGTTCCGAACGGGGTCGTCATGGTCTGCCCGGGCACGCCCAGCGGGACCTGGACGGCGGCTACACGGGTAGGACGGTGCTTCCCTGCCACGACGCGGTGAACCCGGCGCCGAGGCCGGCGCCGACGAGTAAAAGACCTGAACGCGGGGGGTGTCGCATGAGCGACTCCTTGCAGATCGGACACGCCGGGACGGACGTGTCGACTGATGGAACCGCTCCCACTGGTGCAGGTGAAGGTAGCGCCAAGTGACGGTAAAAGACAGAGGTGTTGCGTTATTGCACACCAAGAATCTTTTCGCCCTCATCGAATCTTTTCGACTCTTCAAGTGCCTTGACCCCTTGCGTCCCGCTCCTCAATATGGGAGCGCTCCCACTGGTTCAAGGCTTGTTGTTGCTGCTCCGCCCCCACCTTCGTAAGAGCCGCACGGAAGGAACCAGAGCATGCACCCCAGACGGAGACGCCGTGCCACGCGGCGTCTTTGGACCGCCGCCGTGGCGGCCCTGGCACTCCCCTTGACGATGCTCTCGACCGGCTCGACTCCCGCCAGTGCGGCGGCAGTCGCGTGCAGCGTCGACTACAAGACGAACGACTGGGGTTCGGGCTTCACCGCCGACCTCACGATCACCAACCGGGGCACCGAGGCCATCAGCGGCTGGACCCTGACGTACGACTACGCGGGCAACCAGACGCTGTCCAACGGCTGGAACGGCACCTGGTCGCAGTCCGGGAAGACGGTGACGGCGAAGAACGTGTCCTGGAACGGCACGATCGCCGTCGGGGCCGCGGTGACCACCGGCGCCCAGTTCACGTACAGCGGCACGAACGCGGCACCGACCGACTTCGCGATCAACGGCACGACATGTGTGGGCGCCCACCAGCCGCCGATCACCGTGCTGACCAGCCCGACGGCGGGCGCGGTGTACTCGCAGGGCGACGCGGTGCCGATGGCGGCGACCGCGGCCGCCGCCGACGACGCCACGATCGCCAAGGTCGAGTTCTACGACGACACCACGCTGCTGGGCACGGACACGACGTCGCCGTACACGTTCTCGGCGGCCGGCTTGGCCGTGGGCAGTCATTCCCTCGTCGCCAAGGCCTACGACAGCCTGGGCGCGTCGGCGGACTCCACGCCGGTCGGCATCACGGTCGCCTCGGGGCCCGCCGTGGTGGTCTCACCGACCCAACTGGGCGTGCGACAGGGCGAGTCGAGCACGTACGACGTGAAACTTTCGACGCAGCCTTCGGGCAATGTGACGGTGACGACCGCTCGGGCCTCCGGCAACACCGGGCTCTCCGTGACCGGCGGCGCGTCGCTGACCTTCACGCCGTCGAACTGGAACACCGCCCAGAAGGTGACCATCGGCGCGAACGCCTCCGGCACCGGTTCGGCGGTCTTCGAGTCGACGGCCACCGGGCACGCCAAGGCCGCGGTGACCGTGACCCAACTGGCCGCGGCCGGCGAGTACGACGCCCGCTTCCTGGAGCTCTACGGCAAGATCACCAACCCGGCGAACGGCTACTTCTCCCCCGAGGGCATCCCGTACCACTCGGTGGAGACGCTGATCGTCGAGGCGCCGGACCACGGCCATGAGACCACGTCGGAGGCGTACAGCTACCTCCTGTGGCTCCAGGCCATGTACGGCAAGGTGACGGGCGACTGGTCCCGGTTCAACGGTGCCTGGGAGATCATGGAGAAGTACATGATCCCCACCCACGCCGACCAGCCGACCAACTCCTTCTACACGGCGAACAAGCCGGCGACGTACGCCCCCGAGCACGACACCCCGAACGAGTATCCGGCGCAGCTCAACACCGGTGTCTCGGTCGGCTCGGACCCGATCGCCGCCGAGCTGAAGAGCGCGTACGGCACGGACGATGTGTACGGCATGCACTGGCTGCAGGACGTCGACAACGTGTACGGCTACGGCAACTCGCCCGGCAAGTGCGAGGCGGGCCCGACCGACACCGGCCCGTCGTACATCAACACCTTCCAGCGCGGGCCGCAGGAGTCGGTGTGGGAGACCATCCCTCAGCCCACCTGCGACCAGTTCAAGTACGGCGGCACGAACGGGTACCTGGACCTGTTCACCGGTGACGCCTCGTACGCCAAGCAGTGGAAGTTCACCAACGCGCCCGACGCCGACGCGCGTGCCGTGCAGGCAGCGTACTGGGCGGACATCTGGGCCAAGCAGCAGGGCAAGGGTGCCGATGTCTCCGCGACCATCGGCAAGGCCGCGAAGATGGGCGACTATCTGCGCTACGCCATGTACGACAAGTACTTCAAGAAGATCGGGAACTGCGTGGGGGCCACGTCCTGCCCCGCCGGTACCGGCAAGGACGCCTCTCACTACCTGATGTCCTGGTACTACGCGTGGGGCGGCGCCACCGACACCAGCGCCGGCTGGGCCTGGCGCATCGGCTCCAGCCACACGCACGGCGGCTACCAGAACCCGCTCGCCGCGTACGCCCTCGCCAACTACGCCCCGCTGAAGCCCAAGTCGACCACCGGGCAGGCGGACTGGGCCAAGTCCCTCGACCGGCAGATCGAGTTCTACCGCTGGCTGCAGTCCAACGAGGGCGGCATCGCGGGCGGCGCCACCAACAGCTGGGCGGGGCGGTACGCCACGCCGCCGGCCGGGACGCCGACCTTCTACGGCATGTACTACGACGAGAAGCCCGTGTACCACGACCCGCCGTCCAACCAGTGGTTCGGCTTCCAGGCGTGGTCCATGGAGCGCGTCGCCGAGTACTACCAGCAGACGGGGAACGCGGCCGCGAAGACCGTGCTCGACAAGTGGGTCGACTGGGCGCTGTCCAAGACCACGATCAACCCTGACGGGACGTACCGGATTCCGTCGACCTTGCAGTGGTCGGGTGCGCCGGACACGTGGAACGCCTCAAGTCCGGGTGCCAACGCGGGACTTCACGTCACCGTCGCCGACTACACCGACGACGTCGGTGTGGCCGCCGCGTACGCCAAGACCCTGACGTACTACGCCGACCGCTCCGGTGACGCCGACGCGGCCCGGGTCGCCAAGGCCCTGCTCGACGGGATGTGGGACCACCATCAGGACGGGCTCGGGATCGCCGTTCCTGAGACCCGCGCGGACTACAACCGGTTCGACGACCGGGTGTACGTGCCGAGTGGGTGGACCGGGACCATGCCGAACGGTGACGCGATCAACTCGTCGTCGACGTTCGATTCGATCCGGTCGTTTTATGAGGACGATCCGGCGTGGTCGAAGATCGAGGCGTACCTGGCGGGTGGCGCCGCGCCGTCGTTCACGTATCACCGGTTCTGGGCTCAGGCGGACATCGCGTTGGCCATGGGCTCATACGCGGAGCTTCTCGAATAGCCCCGCTGACGCTCCGCAGATACGGCTTCGCCACCTGACGGCGAAGCCTGGCCGGGCGGTCCCCACCCGCACTGGGGGCCGCCCGGCCGTTCGCGCCTGTCCATCCCTCCCCCACACTTCTGGAGAGGACATCACCGTGCGAAGAACCCGCATCCTCACGGTCGTGCTCGCCCTCTCGGCCGGTCTGCTCGCGGGCTCCCCACCCGCGCTGGCCGCCGAGCAGGCCGATAAGCCGGTGTCGATCGCCGCCGACACCTACACCTGGAAGAACGCCCGCATCGACGGCGGCGGCTTCGTCCCCGGCATCGTGTTCAACCGCAAGGAGAAGAACCTCGCGTACGCCCGTACCGACATCGGTGGGGCCTACCGCTGGGTGGAGTCCTCGAAAACGTGGACCCCGCTGCTCGACTCGGTCGGCTGGGACAACTGGGGGCACACGGGAGTCGTGAGCCTCGCCTCCGACTCCGTCGACCCCGACAAGGTGTACGTGGCGGCCGGGACGTACACCAACAGCTGGGACCCCGGCAACGGCGCGATCCTCCGCTCGTCCGACCGCGGCGCGAGCTGGCAGAAAACCGACCTGCCGTTCAAGCTGGGCGGGAACATGCCGGGTCGAGGCATGGGTGAACGGCTCGTCGTCGACCCCAACAAGAACAGCGTCCTGTACCTGGGCGCGCCCAGCGGCAAGGGGCTGTGGCGGTCGACGGACTCGGGGGTCACCTGGTCCCAGGTGACGAACTTCCCGAACGTCGGCAACTACGTGCAGGATCCGGCCGACACCAGCGGCTACGCGAACGACAACCAAGGGATCGTCTGGGTCACCTTCGACGAGTCCACGGGGACGTCCGGGAACGCCACGAGGACGATCTACGTCGGGGTCGCCGACAAGGAAAACGCCGTCTATCGCTCGACCGACGCGGGCGCGACCTGGTCGCGGGTGGCCGGGCAGCCCACCGGTTATCTGGCCCACAAGGGCGTCCTCGACGCCACGAACGGCTACCTCCACCTCTCCTACAGCGACAAGGGCGGCCCGTACGACGGCGGCAAGGGCCAGCTGTGGCGGTACGCGACGGCGACCGGTACCTGGACGAACATCAGCCCGGTGGCGGAGGCCGACACGTACTACGGCTTCAGCGGGCTGACGGTCGACCGGCAGGACCCCGGCACGGTCATGGCGACGGCGTACAGCTCCTGGTGGCCGGACACCCAGATCTTCCGCTCGACGGACAGCGGGGCGACCTGGACGAGGGCGTGGGACTACGGGTCGTCCGGCAGCCGCGAGAACCGCTACACGATCGACGTCTCGTCGTCCCCGTGGCTGACCTGGAACGCGAACCCCTCACCGCCCGAACAGACCCCGAAACTCGGCTGGATGACCGAGTCGCTGGAGATCGACCCGTTCAATTCCAACCGGCTGATGTACGGGACGGGCGCGACGATCTACGGCTCCGAGAACCTCACGACCTGGGACAGCGGCGGCAAGTTCGCCGTCAAGCCCATGGTGCAGGGCCTGGAGGAGACCGCGGTCAACGACCTGGCCTCTCCCCCGTCGGGCGCCCCGCTGCTGAGCGCGCTCGGTGACGTCGGCGGCTTCCGGCACACAGATCTGACCAAGGTCCCGTCGATGATGTTCACGCAGCCGAACTTCACCTCCACGACCAGCCTGGACTACGCCGAGACCAACCCGAACACGGTCGTGCGCGTGGGCAACCTCGACTCCGGCCCGCACATCGCGTTCTCGACCGACAACGGCGCCAACTGGTTCGCGGGAAGCGACCCTTCGGGCGTCAGCGGCGGCGGTACGGTCGCGGCGGCGTCGGACGGCAGCCGGTTCGTGTGGAGCCCGCAGGGCACCGGCGTGCAGTACACGACGGGCTTCGGCAACTCCTGGGCGGCCTCCAGCGGCATCCCGGCGGGTGCGATCGTCGAGTCCGACCGCGTCGACCCGAGGACCTTCTATGGCTTCAAGTCCGGGAAGTTCTACGTCAGTACGGACGGCGGCGCGACCTTCACGGCGTCCTCGGCGACCGGTCTGCCGAGCGGCGACAGTGTCCGCTTCAAGGCGCTGCCCGGCGTGAAGGGCGACGTCTGGCTGGCGGGCGGCGCGACCGACGGCGCGTACGGTCTGTGGCACTCCACGGACGGCGGCGCCACCTTCACGAAGCTGGCGGGTGTCGAGCAGGCCGACACCATCGGCTTCGGCAAGGCCGCGACGGGGGCCTCGTACCAGACCCTCTACACCAGCGCCAAGATCGGCGGCGTACGAGGGATCTTCCGCTCGACCGACAAGGGCGCGACCTGGACCCGCATCAACGACGACGCCCATCAGTGGGGTTGGACGGGCGCGGCCATCACCGGCGACCCGCGCGTCTACGGGCGGGTCTACATCGCGACGAACGGGCGCGGGGTCATCTACGGCGACTCCTCCGACACAGGCGGCGGAGGCGGCGGCACGGATCCCGACCCGGATCCGGACCCCCAGCCGACGGGCGCCTGCGCGGTGACGTACCAGGTCACCAACGAGTGGTCGGGCGGCTTCCAGGCGGACGTGCGGCTGAGCAACACCGGCACGAGCGCGTGGACCGGCTGGTCCCTCAACTGGTCCTTCCCCAACGGTCAGGCCGTCTCCCAGATGTGGAACGCCGACCACACCCAGTCGGGGTCGGCGGTGACGGCGAAGAACGTGGGCTGGAACGGCAACGTGGCGGCGGGCTCGTCGGTGAGCTTCGGCTTCACGGGCAGTTGGTCGGGCGCCAACGGTGAACCGACGGCCTTCCGGCTCGGCGAGCAGGCCTGCACGGTCAGTTGAACCACCAGGGCGCGTGTCGAACCCGGCACGCGCCCTCTTCGGTCCATGTACACCCCCATCTATCGACATGTTCATGGCGAACACAGAGGGGCATTCCAGACTGTGTACGCACGACTCGCCCGGAGACCTTCCCAGAAGGAGCCCCTGTGCCGAACCACAGCCGAGTCACGCGCCGCATCGGTCTGAAGACCGCCCTCGCCGCGGCGGTTCTGCTCCCCCTGTCCCACAGAATGTCAGCCGAGCCCGCCGAGGCGGCGGACGAGGAGGACGAAGCCGCCGGTCCTCCTCTCGAAGTCATGTCCTTCAACCTGCGCTACGCGAGCACCACGCAGCCCAACAGCTGGGCCGTCCGCAGGCCGGTGATGCGGGAGCTGCTGCGGCAGGAAGGACCCCATGTCATCGGCACCCAGGAGGGCCTCCACCACCAGCTCCTCGACATCGAGGCCGACCTCGGACCGAACTACGACTGGATCGGCACGGGACGCGCCGGCGGCAACCGCGACGAGTTCATGGCGGTCTTCTACGACACCAGCCGCCTCGCGCCGCTGGAACACCAGCACTTCTGGCTCTCCGACACTCCGGAGATCCCCGGCTCGAACACCTGGGGCGGCGGCTCCATCCGAATGGTCACCTGGGTCCGCTTCCGCGATCTGCGGGACGGCGACCGGCAGTTCTACCTCCTCAACACCCACCTCGACAACGCCAGCCAGTACGCCCGAGAGCGCGCCGCGTCCCTGATCGTCGAGCGCATGGCCCGTTTCGACCACTCCCTCCCCATCGTCGTCACCGGTGACTTCAATGTCGCGGCCCACAAGAACGTGGTCTACGACACGATGCTGGGCGCCGGGCTCGTCGACACCTGGGACAAGGCGGCCGAGCGCAGCGACCTGTACGCGACCTTCCACGGCTACCGGCCGCTGACACCCGGCGGCGACCGCATCGACTGGATCCTCGCCACACCGGGTGTCACGGTGCACCGGGCGTCCATCAACACCTTCTCGTCGAACGGCCAGTTCCCCAGCGACCACCTGCCCGTACAGGCCTCGCTGACCCTGGGATGAGCCAGGAGCCCCTCGGCGGCCGGGCGGATACCCGGTCGCCGAGGGGCTGACCGCCTACGGCGTGTACACCGTCGGCCGGGGTGCCGTCGGCATGTTGTTGCCGACGAAGAAGCTGGTGTGCGGGGGTTGGTTGTAGGCGGTGTTCTGCCAGGCGAGGCCTGTGCGGTACATCGGGTCGTGGAGCAGGGTGGTGATCTTCGTGGTGGTCTCGATCGGGGTCGAGTAGATCCTGAGGGCCGTGTTGCCGCTGGTGCGCCAGACGACCTCCTCGCGCCAGTCGCCGAGGATGTCGCCGGAGAGGGCGGGTGTGGACTTGGTGCCGTTGTTGGAGGACACCCCGGAGCCGGTCAGCAGGCGGGTCTCGGCGGAGGTGCCGTATTTGTCGATCCGGGTGCCGTCGAGGAGTTCGCGGACCGGGTCGCCGTCCCACCAGGAGAGGAAGTTGGCGGAGGACGGCTCGCGGCCCTTCGTCGCGCCGGCCTCGTCGCGGATGGACGAGTCGGAGGCGGACCACATCTCGGGGCCGTCGTTGCCGGCGTAGACGTCCCCGGCGACGCCCCGGCCGTTGTCGCAGCAGGCGGACAGCTGCCAGCGGATCGCGCCGTTGGCCGGGTTGACGTACAGCTCGGCGGGCTGGGAGGTGGACTCGGAGACCTTGAAGTACTCGAGGCCGGACGTGGACGCGTCGAGGTCGCCCAGGTGTTGCGCGTCGCCGTGGCCCGTCCTCGTGGTCCACAGGCCGTAGCCGTTGTCGTCGACGGCCATCGAGCCGTACACGATCTCGTCCTTGCCGTCGTTGTCGACGTCACCCACGGACAGGCTGTGCGAGCCCTGCCCGTCGAAGCCCTTGCCGGTGTTGGTGGAGGAGTTCGTGTCGAAGGTCCAGCGGCGGGTGAAGGAGCCGTTCCGCCAGTCCCAGGCCGCGATCACCGACCGGGTGTAGTAGCCGCGCGCCATGATGAGGGAGGGCCGGGCGCCGTCCAGGTACGCGGTCCCGGCGAGGAAACGATCGACCCGGTTGCCGTACGAGTCGCCCCACGACGAGACCGTGCCACGCGCCGGGACGTAGTCCACGGTCTGCATCGCCTTGCCCGTCTGACCGTTGAACATGGTCAGGTACTCGGGGCCGGACAGGATGTAGCCGCTGGAGTTGCGGTGGTCGGCGGACGCGCTGCCGATGACCGCCCCCGTTCCGTCGACCGTGCCGTCCGCCGTCTTCATGGCGACCTCGGCCTTGCCGTCGCCGTCGTAGTCGTACACCTGGAACTGGGTGTAGTGCGCGCCCGAGCGGATGTTGCGGCCCAGGTCGATACGCCACAGGCGGGTGCCGTCGAGCTTGATGCCGTCGACGATCGTGTTGCCGGTGTAGCCGGACTGGGAGTTGTCCTTGGCGTTCGTCGGCTGCCACTTCAGGACGAACTCCAGGGCGCCGTCGCCGTCGAGGTCGCCGACGGAGGCGTCGTTGGCCTCGTAGGTGTACGCGACGCCGTCCGGGGTGGTGCCGCCCGCGGGTGCGCTGATCGGTACGTCCTTGTAGCCGGTGCGGAGTTGGACCGCGTGCACCGAGTCACCCTGCTCCACGCCGCCCACGATCGCGCGGACGGTGTAGTCGGCCTGGGCGGGGGCGCCGGAGTGGAAGTAGTTGGTGGAGCCGGTGATCGGGGTCGAGTTGACCTTCGTACCGGCGCGGTAGACGTTGAACGACACGTCGTTCGGGTCGGTGCCGAGCCAGCGCCAGCTGACCAGGTTGCCGCTGTCGACATGCACGCTGACCACACCTCGGTCCAGTTCCTCGACCTGGCGGGCGGTGGCCGCGGCGGCGGGCGGGGCGGTGAAGGTGGTGAGTCCGGCGGCGGTCAGGGCGGCGGCCGCCATCGTTGTCACGATCCTGCGGGCCTTGCGGATCGTGTGGGCCTTGCGGAGCTTGCTGGGCTTGCGGATCGTGCGTCTGCGGTGCGCATGCGGGTGCTGCACGGGGGTTACCTCCCGAGAGACAGACGGGTTCCGTTTCCTCAGTCGCCGCCGCTCGCACCGGAGTTGCCGTATCTTCCGGCCAGTTCGCCCACCGCCCGGGCGATCCGAGCGCGCAGTTCGGCCGGTTGCAGCACCTCGATGTCCGTGCCCAGCCGCAGGAACTCGCCGTGCGCGTGCTCGACGGACTCGATGGGCACCCTGACCTCGGTCCAACCGTCCTCGCTCGCACGCTCGTCGACCCGCACGGCCCTCGCGAGCGTCACCCCCGGCGCCAGCCGGACCAGGGCCTCTTCCCGGTACAGCCGCTCGTGGAAGTCGCGCTGGTACGCCGTCCAGTACGCGGCAAGGTCGAAGTGGTCGGGGCGGATGAACTCCTCGTCGGCCGGGGCCAGTTCGAGGATCTGGTCGACGCGGAACGTACGCGGCCCCGGCCCCGAGACGACATACCAGCGGCCGGCCTTCAGGACCAGTCCGTACGGTTCGAGGCGACGCCGTACGTCCGTGGGTTCGGCCCAGCGGCGGTAGAGGACGTGCAGCACCCGGCTGTCCCAGACCGCGTCGGCGACGGCGGACAGGAGCGGGGCGTCGTCGGCCTCCGCGTACCAGCCGGGCGCGTCCAGGTGGAAGCGGCCGGCGACCCGGTCGGCGTGGGCCCGCAACTCCACCGGGAGCGCCGCGCGGACCTTCAGCTGGGCGGCGGCCAGGACCGCGCCCAGGCCCAGTTCGGCGGCGGGGCCGGGGACACCCGCGAGGAAGAGGGCCTCGGCCTCCTTGCTCGTCAGGCCGGTGAGGCGGGTGCGGTAGCCGTCGACGAGCCGGTAGCCGCCGGCGTGGCCCGCGTCGCCGTACAGCGGGACACCGGCCGCGCCCAGCGCCTCCACGTCCCGGTAGACCGTGCGGACCGACACCTCCAGCTCCTCGGCGAGCTGGGCTGCGGTCATCCGGCCCCGGGTCTGGAGCAGGAGGAGGATCGAGACGAGCCGGCTGGACTTCACTGACACATGGTGACAGTGAAGCGGTCGTAGCGTCCGGCCATGCCCTTCACCGAGAAACTGCTGACCGTGCCGCCGCCCATCGAGGTGGCCGGGCGGCGGATCAAGCGCTATCACGTCACCGCCGACCCGGCCGGCATCGCACCCGAGGTCGAGAAGGCCGCGTACGCGCTCCTCCCGGAGCTGTTGCCGGAGCACGACGGGACGCCGCCGGCGACATTCGTCGTGCTGCACCGGGGCGGGGACGACGGCGCCTACCTGAACGTCTACAGCTGGGTGTGGGACAACGTCCTGCACTTCGCCGGCGCGGCGGCGGGCCAGCCTGTGCTCGGCTGCCCGGACCGCGATCCCACGCTCCCCCAGTTCTCGACTTCGCTCGAACCGGGGGCACCCCCACCGTCGCCACCGACCGGCCGTGGATCGGCTGCGTCTGGGAACTGCCGCCGATCCAGCACGAACGGGACGCCTGGGTACGGCATCTGCTCACGCCCCAAGTCCCCAACCTCGACGCCTACTTGACCGACTCCCTGCCCGCCGGAACCACTGGACCCACTGGAGACCGTTCATGAGCAGCCCGCACGACTTCGACTTCTTCCACGGCGACTGGGAGGTCCACCACCGCCGCCGTACCGACTTCCTCGACCCGGACAGCGGCTGGGAGGAGTTCCCGTCGACGAGCCGGTGTCGGCCGCTGTTCGACGGGGCCGCGAACATCGACGAGGTCGACATGCCGTCCCTCGGTTCGAAGGGGCTGACGCTGCGGCTGTTCGAGCCGGACACAGGGCTCTGGACGCTGAACTGGTCGTCCAGTCGCAGCGGGAGGTTGTTCCCGCCGGTCGCCGGACGGTTCGAGGGCGGCCGCGGTGAGTTCTACGGGACCGACACTCACGAAGGCAAGGACGTGCGGGTGCGGTTCGTGTGGTCGGGTGTGTCGGCGACCGGCGCCCGCCGGGAACAGGCGTTCTCCCTCGACGACGGGGAGACCTGGCTGACCAACTGGACCATGGACTTCACCCGGCCGCCGGGCTCCTGAACCCTTCAGCCCTTCCGGAACGCCCGCAGCGTGAACTCCGGGTCCGGGCGCGGCCGGTCCTGGTCGGGGAGGGCCGCGAGGCGTACGGCGAAGTCGTCGGCGAGAGGGTCGCCGGGCGGCAGGGTCATGAACCAGCCGCGCCGTAGGTCGGCGACGGTACGGCGCGGGCTGCGGCCCTGGCCGCGCCCCGGGAAGCGGGCCTGTCCGACCGGGCGCAGGCCGTGCTCCTCGGCGTACGCCTCGACGGCCGCCGCCGTGTCCAGGGCCGGGAGGCGCGGTCGCGGGGCGAGGACGGCGTCGATGTCGCTGCCCACGTTGTGGGCGGCGGCCTTGTCGACGGTGGTGACATACACGCCGCCCGGCCGCAGTACGCGAGCGCACTCGCCGACGACGGTCCGGACGCCCTCGGGGCCGCCGAGCAGATGGAGCAGCCATACGCTCGTCACAGCGTCGAACTCCCCGTTGGGGAAAGGGAGTTGGCGGGCTTCGGCGAGCAGGACAGCACCGGGCAGCCGGGGCACGGCACGGCTCGCCATGGCGTATGTGCGGTCGATGCCCGTCACCCGCATCCCCTCCCGCGCGGCCACGTACCGGCGGGTCACGATCCCGGTGCCGCAGGCCACGTCGAGCAGAGTGCGCGTGTCCTCGGGGACGAGGCCGAGTACGGCTTCGGCGGCGGCCTCGGCCCGGGGCTCGCCGCCGCGCAGGGCGTCGTACTCGACCGCCTCCTTGTCGTAGTCCAGCACCCGGCTCAGCTCGCCCCGTGGCCGGGCGCGAGGGCCTCCACCCTGCGGGCCAGCTCGAAGTCCTTCTCGGTGACGGCGCCGCCCACGCTGTGCGTGTTGACGGTCAGCGAGACGGTGTTGTAGCCGAGGGTGAGGTCGGAGTGGTGGTCGAGCTCCTCCTGGGTCTGAGCGATGTGCACGACCATCGCGGTCGCCGCGAAGTGCGAGCCCAGGCGGTAGGAGCGGGCGATGCGGTCCCCGTCCAGCGACCAGCCGGGCAGCTCCGCCAGCCGGTCCTCGATCTCCTTCTGCGACAAGGGTTCGACGGGCATGGGCCCACTCCTTCCGATACGTCCCCCCATGGCGTGCGGTCTCTCTCAGCCTGCCACAGCCCGACCGTCGCATACCTGGTCAGGCTGTCCGTCGGTCGTCAGATCCGTATGCTCTCGGCCGCGAAGTCGTCGGCCAGGACGGTGATCTCGGCGCGGCCCTCCGTCGCCGTCAGCCAGTCGTGAGGCAGGCCGTGGTCGCCGTAGTGGGCGCCGAGGAGGTTGCCGCAGATGGAGCCGGTGGAGTCGCTGTCGCCGGAATGGTTGACGGCGAGGAGGAGGCCCTCGGTGACGGTGGGGGTCCCCCCGCTCGAGCGAAGCCGAGAGTGGGGGAGTGTGGCGAGGGCGCAGTAGACACCCATCGCGAGGGCCTCCTCGGCGATCCAGCCGGCGCCGAGGGACTCGACCTTCTCGGCCGTGGGCGCGCCCTCGACGGCCAGGTCGAGGGCGCGGTCGAGGGCGGTGCTGGTCTCCTCGTGACCCGGGTGGCGGGCCAGCAGCCGCAGCGTGCGCAGTACGGCGCCCTCCAGGGACTCGTCGGCCACCAGGTACGCCACGATCGCGGCCAGCGCACCGGCGGCGTAGTAGCCGGTGGGGTGCCCGTGGGTCATCTGGGAACACCGCGCGGCCATGTCGAACGCGGTCTCGGCCGGGACGCGGGCCAGCCCGAAGGGCGCCGCGCGCATGACGGTGCCGCAGCCCTTGGAGTCCGGGTTGACGGGTCCGGGCCGACCGAGCGGGACGGCCGGGTCCGGATGGTGGACCTGGGCGAGGCCGGACAGGCAGGCGTTGCCGGGGGCGCGGCGGGCGTACAGCCAGGGCTGGGCGGCGAGTCCGGAGGAGACGCGCGGATCGGGGCCGGGCTGCCGCTGGGTGTCGAGCCAGCGGCCGTAGGCCTCCCGGACCCGCTCGGGCCAGGCGCCGTCGCCACCCTTGAGCCGTGCGCGCTCGTGCGACTGCTGAAGTGCCTCGACGGTGAACAGGGTCATCTGGGTGTCGTCGCTGACCCGCCCCACGACCCCTTCCCCGTCCGGCACCAGCCCGGTGACGCCTCGGCCGCCGTGCGTACTGCGGATGATGCCGAGCGAGGCGAACTCGACCGGATAGCCGAGCGCGTCCCCGACCGCCCCGCCCAGCAGGCACCCTCGTACCCGTGCCCGGTAGACCGCGGTCGCCTCCCAGGACGGGTTCCACGGGTTGTACACGCGCCACTCCTCGACCGCCTCGGCTACGTTCGTCGTATGACCATTGTCCCGTCCGGCACCCAGGGCCTCCCCACCACCCCTCCCGACCAGGGCGTCGGCCCGCTGCTACGGGCCTGGCGGGAGCAACGACGGGTCAGCCAGCTGGAGTTGGCGCTGCGCGCCGGTTCCTCGGCACGGCACATCAGCTTCGTCGAAACGGGCCGCTCCCGCCCCAGCGAGGAAATGGTGCTGCGCCTCGCCGAGCACCTGGACGTCCCCGTCCGTGAGCGCAACGCGCTGCTCCTGGCCGCCGGTTACGCCCCGCGCTACCCCGAGACCCCGCTGGGCGCCCCGGCGATGGACGCCCTCCGCGAGGGCATGGAGCGCCTGCTCCAGGGCTACGAGCCGTATCCGGCGCTGGTGACGGACGCGACGTACCACGTCCTCGCCGCCAACCGGGGCATCGCCATGCTGCTCGGCGGTGTCCCCGAGTCCCTGCTCGTACCGCCGCTCAACGCGATCCGGCTCACCCTCCACCCCGAGGGTCTGGCGCCCCGCATCCGCAATCTGCGCGCCTGGCGCGGTCATCTGCTGGAGCGGATGGAACGCCAGATCACGCTGCGCCGCTCGGAGCCGCTGCGCGAGCTGTACGAGGAGGTGGCGGCGTATCCGCTGCCGCCGGGCACACTCGAGGAGGAGTCCGGTGGGGATCCGGGCGAGGAGGCCAGCGCGTACTTCGCGCTGCCGATGCGGATCGAGCACGACGGGCGGGTGCTCACCTTCATCTCGTCCGTCTCCACGTTCAACACACCCATGGACGTGACCGTGGCCGAGCTGGCCATCGAGACGTTCCTTCCGGCCGACCCGGCGACGGGCAAGTACCTGCATTCGCTGATGACTTGATGCTGCGGTCAGTGGCCGGTCGCCCGCACGGCGATGTACTGCACCGCCGCGAAGCCGGCCACGGCCAGCGCCTGGAGCACCGTCCACACCGCGCCCGCCGTGCTCGGCGTCAGCCATGCCGCCAGAGCGACGAGGCTGAGGACGGCCCAGAGGAGGTTGGCGTCGATCACGGCCCGTACGGACAGTGTCGGCGGGCGCTCGCGCGAGGCCAGCAGGGCCACGGCCGCCGCGTATACGACGAGGAACGCGCCGAGCGCGCGAAGCAGCCCCGAGTCGACCCCGAGGAACCGGCCGAGCGGCCCGGCAGCGGTGAGATAGGCGAGACCGTTCACGCCGGTCACCACCGCGTCCATAGTCAGGAAGCGGCGGAGCATGATCCTCGGGTCGGTGGTCCGGGCGAGGGCGGCGAGCTGGGTTGCGGACATGGCGGATCAGCCTCCGGCGAGGTCGAATGGGGATGTGGGAGAAGAAATCCCGGTGCCCTCACCTTGCCGCGCGCGGCGCAGGGCGGTCGATTACCTCGGAGGTCATGGGAGCGCGTACGCTGTGGGGTCGCCCATGAGATGTCCACGGGATCATGACAGAGTGTTCGCATACTTCGGCGCGTGGGGAGGCGTGGCGTGAGTGAACGGCGGGCCGCGCCCACGGTGGGTCAGGTGGTGCTCGGGAAGCGGCTGCAGGAACTGCGCGAGGCCGCCGGGCTCAAACGCGAGGAGGCGGCACGCGTACTGCGGGTCGCCGCGGCGACCGTACGGCGTATGGAGACCGCCGATGTCGCCCTCAAGATCCCCTACGTACAGGTCCTGCTGCGGACGTACGGTGTGGCCGAGGACGACATCGCCACGTTCGTGACGCTCGTCGAGGAGGCGAACAAGCCCGGCTGGTGGCAGCGGTTCCATGATGTGCTGCCCGACTGGTTCAGCCTGTACGTCAGCCTGGAGGGTGCGGCGCATCTGATCCGGCAGTACGAGCCGCACTTCGTCCCCGGCATGTTGCAGACCGAGGACTACGCGCGGGCCGTCATGGAGGCCGGAACCGTCGGCCGGACCGGGCCCGAGACGATCGAGCGCCATGTGTCGCTGCGCATGGCCCGGCAGAAGCTCCTCACCCAGGACAACCCGCCGCACCTATGGGTGATCATGGACGAGACGGCGCTCATGCGTCCGGTGAGCATCCACTCCCAGGTCATGCGCGACCAGCTCGACCGGCTGCTGGACGTCACGGCCGAGGACCACATCACCCTGCAGGTGGCGGAATTCGCCAGCGGCCCCCACCCTGGCACCTACGCCCCCTTCTCCCTCTTCCGCTTCGCCGAGCCCGAACTCCCCGACATGGTCTACACCGAGTACCTCACCGGCGCCCTCTACCTCGACTCCCGCACCGAGGTCGCCACGCACCTGGAGGTCCTCGACCACATGGCGGCGCGCGCGGCGTCCGTCGAACGTACGAGGGACATCCTGGCGCGCTACCGCGACAAATTCTGACCGCGGACTGCCGACCCCGGCCCGCTACCGGCCTACGCGGCGCCGCCCTTCGTGTCCTTCTCGTCGTCCACGATCTCCGCGTCGACGACGCCCTCCTCGTCGGTGGGGCCCGGCCCCGGCTGGGGTTCTTCGGCTGGACCGGCGGAGGCGGACGCGTACATGGCCTGGCCCATGCGCTGGCTGACCGAGGCCAGCTTCTCGATGCCTTCGCGGAGGGCCGCGGTGTCCTCGGGGTGTTCCAGGAGGCCTTTCAGGTCGGCGACGGCGGACTCCACCTCGGACCTGGTGTCGGCCGGTACGCGCTCCTCGTTCTCACGGAGGAACCGTTCGGTCTGGTAGACGAGTTGCTCGGCCTGGTTGCGAGTCTCGGCGGCCTCGCGGCGGCGGCGGTCCTCGTCGGCGTACTGCTCGGCCTCCCGCATCATGCGGTCGATGTCGTCCTTCGGGAGCGCGGAGCCGCCGGTGACGGTCATCTTCTGTTCCCGGCCGGTCGCCAGATCCTTCGCCGAGACGTGCATGATCCCGTTCGCGTCGATGTCGAACGCCACCTCGATCTGCGGGACGCCGCGGGGCGCGGGCGGCAGGCCGGTGAGGTCGAAGACGCCCAGCTTCTTGTTGTAGGCGGCGATCTCGCGTTCCCCCTGGTAGACCTGGATGCCGACCGACGGCTGGTTGTCCGCGGCCGTCGTGAAGATCTCCGAACGCCGGGTGGGAATCGTGGTGTTGCGTTCGATGAGCTTGGTCATGATGCCGCCCTTGGTCTCGATGCCCAGGGACAGCGGGGTGACGTCGAGGAGGAGTACGTCCTTCACGTCGCCGCGGATGACGCCCGCCTGGAGCGCGGCGCCCACGGCCACGACCTCGTCGGGGTTGACGCCCTTGTGCGGGTCCTTGCCGGTGAGTTCCTTCACCAGGTCGGTCACGGCGGGCATCCGGGTCGAGCCGCCGACGAGGATGACGTGGTCGATCGCGGCGAGCTTCACGCCCGCGTCCTTGACGGCCTGGTGGAAGGGCGTCTTGCAGCGGTCGAGCAGGTCGGCGGTCAGTTCCTGGAACTGGGCGCGCGTCAGCTTCTCGTCCAGGTGGAGCGGCCCCTCGGCGGACGCGGTGATGTACGGAAGGTTGATGGACGACTCGGAGGAGCTGGACAGCTCGATCTTGGCCTTCTCGGCGCCCTCGCGCAGCCGTTGGATCGCCATCTTGTCGTTGCCGAGGTCAATGCCGTGCTGCCCCTTGAAGCGTTTGACGAGGTACTCGACGACCCGCTGGTCCCAGTCGTCGCCGCCGAGGTGTGTGTCGCCGTTGGTGGCCTTGACCTCGATGACCCCGTCGCCGATCTCCAGGAGCGAGACGTCGAAGGTGCCGCCGCCGAGATCGAAGACGAGGACGGTCTGCTCCTCGCCCCGGTCGAGGCCGTAGGCGAGGGCGGCGGCCGTGGGCTCGTTGATGATCCGCAGGACCTTCAGGCCGGCGATCTCCCCGGCCTCCTTGGTCGCCTGCCGCTGGGCGTCGTCGAAGTACGCGGGCACGGTGATCACGGCGTCGGTGACGTCCTCGCCGAGGTAGGACTCGGCGTCCCGCTTCAGTTTCTGCAGCACCCGCGCGGACAGCTCCTGGGCCCGGTAGCGCGTACCGTCCACGGTGTCCTGCTCCGGGAAGCGCCAGCTCCCGTCACCCATGTGGCGTTTGACAGAGCGCGCGGTGCGCTCCACGTTCGTCACGGCCTGTCGCTTGGCGACCTCGCCCACGAGGACCTCGTTGTTCTTGGCGAAGGCCACCACGGAGGGTGTGGTCCGCTGACCCTCCGCATTGGCGACGACGGTCGGTTCGCCGCCCTCCAGCACGGCCACCACCGAGTTCGTCGTCCCCAGATCGATCCCTACCGCACGCGCCATCGCCGTCCCCTTCCAGCACAGTTCCGCGAGTTCCGCGAGTTCCGCGAGATTCCGTCAGGTCCGCCCGGGGTTTCAACCTCCAGCACAAAACTTGAGTGAGCTCTTGTCAATGGGGCGTACGGGCGCTTCGGGGGCGTCTGCGGACGGCGTGCGCCAGGCGCAGGGCCCGGCTCACCGTGCCGAAGAGCAGCCGCCAGTACCACCGGTCGACCGCCGCCCTGACCGCGTTCGCCGTCACCACCGCGCTGTGCGCGACGGTGTGGCTCAGCAGCTTGCTGTCCTTCTCCTCGGTGAAGGTCTCCTCCGAGATCCGGCAGGCGTTGAGGAGGTCCTCGACGGTCTCCGGATCGACCGCCTGCCCGGGGTTGCGCCCGGTGGCCGGGTGCCGCTGCCGGTAGAGCTTCAGGAAGCCGTTCGCGGCGAGGGCGCCGCCGGCCTCCTGGTCGAGCTCGGCCTGCTCGGCGACGTAGGGCAGTTCTTCGGCCACGATCAGCCGTTGCAGGCCGCGGGCCACCCACATCGACGTCAGCGGCAGGCTGTCGGGCGGCTCCGTCCCGTCACCCGCCGTGAGGAAGGCGAGCTCGGCGGGCTCCCCGTCGGGCCCGGTGCTGAAGACACCGGCCGGTTCTTCTCCGGGGCCGGCAATCTCCCTCAGCCCCTGCACGACGGGCACGCCCTCGGCGGCGAGCCGCTTCAGCCGCTTCGGGGAGAGCAGCACATGGACGAGCCATCCGGCGCCGTCCAGCCGCCCCCACATCCAGTCGTTGGCCCGCCAGGACCTCTTGAAGAACGCGCCGAAGTGATGAAGCTGCAGCCCGGTGAGCTTCTCGGCGGCGAGCCGGCGTGTGTCGACCAGGGCCCGCGTGTCAGCGCTCATCTGGATCAGCTCCACGCGCTGCCGTGCGGCGGGCTCGTCCGGGAAGATCACCCGCTGGGCGGCGAGCAGGTCGTACAGCCGCCGGGCCACGGCGTCGGCGGGCAGCGGATCATCCGGGTCGGGCCCGGTCAGGTAGGTCAGCAGAACCCGCCACTCCGCGTCCCCGTCGCCTGAGCCACCCTCGGGACCGAGCAACAGCGGCCGGGTGTCGAGGACCGCTCCGACCATCGTCTTCCAGGCGTGCTCCAGGTCCGGCAGCTGGTCCGGCGACGGCAGTTGTGCGGCGACGGCGGGGGACCAGGTGGGGGTCTGGAGGACGGCGTCCACAGGGTCGGTGGAGGCCGTGGCGCCGGCCACCACCGCCTCCACGACCGGCCGGAGCAGCTTGCGCAGCTTCAGGTCGGTGCGGTGGGGCATCGCGCGGTGCACCTCGCCCACCCGGCTCTCCACCGCAGTACGCGTGTCCACCGGCGCTCCGGCGGTGCTCTCCCGCAGCAGTCGCAGCACGGTGGCCTTGGCCGCGTCGAGCAGTGGTCGACCGAAGCGGGCCAGGGCGGTGAAGGCCTCCGGTCCCTCCGGGAGGGTCTCCGGGGGCGGACCGTGGCGCTCGATCACCGCGACCGCCCCGGCGATCAGCCGGTCCAGGTCGGCGCCGAACCCGACCGGGCGGTCCCCGGAGGCGGCGCCGTGGGCGATGAGCTGGGCCAGGGTCTCTTCGGCGACGGCGCGGGCCAGGGCCTGGACATGCGCCTCGCGGTGCTCCAGGCGGAGGCCCGCGCCGCCGAGGTCGCCGCCGGCGGCCGCCATCCGGGCCAGCCGGGTCTCCGCCCGCAGCCGGCTCCGGACGCGTTCGTTGTGGGCGGCCAGGGCGCCCAGCTCCGCGGTGACGGTCTGCGAGGTGATGACGCGGAAGACCTTCAGCAGCGTCGGCCCCAACGACGGCACATCGGTGGGCAGCGGGAGCGGCGAGGGCTCGGTGGCCTCGCCGTCGGGCGACGGCACGACGTAGGCGAGGACACGGCGTACCTCACGGCTCGCCGGCCGGTCGAAGACCGCCTGCAGGGCGGGCCCGATCGGCCGGTTGGCCAGCAGTCCGCCGTCGGCGCAGAACTGCGTCCGGGCCAGCCGCATCAGGTACGGGCTCATGTCGGGGCGCTCGTGCGTGCGCCCGCCGACGGGAATGTACGCGGGCTCGAAGGCCACCGGGTAGGAGGCGCTGGACCGGGCCGCCCGGGCGAGGGCCTTGATCACGTGGTCGTCGGCGAGATCGGCGGCGGTGAACCGGAACAGGCCCCGGTGATCCGTGTCCCGGATGACGCTGCCGTAGTCGTCCCGGAAGGGCCGTGGCAGGCCGTCCAGGAGCGTGGTCGTGATGAAGACGTGCGTGGGGTCGGGCTCGCCCGCGAGAACACCGCCTTCGAGGCCCTTGACGGGTGCCGCGAGGACGGCCTCCAGCCCCGCTTCGAGACCGCTCAGCAGACCGTCCTCGCCCTTGAGGAGGGACGGCGGCTTCGGCTCGGCGAGGTCCCGCAGCAAGCTCCCCAGCGCCCCCTCCTTCAGCCACAGCGCCCGTAGTCCGCCCAGGTCACAGCCGCGTACGTTGGCGAGGCCCAGGACGGCCGCGTTGATGCCGCCGGCGCTGGTGCCGGAGAGCACGTCGACGCTGACGTCGAGCCGCAGCAGTTCGAGCAGCTTCTTGTACCGGGCGCGGACGCGGCCGGCGTGTGTGTCGGTCTCCTTCGCCCGGGCGGCGGTCGTCAGGAGGTTCAGCTCCCTGGCCACGCCGCCCATCCACACGGCGAGGCTCAGCCCGCCGGTGAAGGCGACGGCCAGTCGGAGCTCCGCGTCGGGGCCGGGCCGTTCGTCGTCACCCATGCGCCCAATGTGCTCGCTACGGGCGACTCGCGCATCCGGGACGACAGCCTTCCGGCCGCCGGACAGGTACCTGGGCGAGGCGGGCCTGTCCGGCGGCCGGCGGCTCGTGGGTCAGGCCAGCTTGGCCGAGAGGGTGATCGGCACCGCCTTGAGGGCCTGGCTGACGGGGCAGTTCACCTTGGCCTTCTCGGCGGCGGCCACGAAGCCCTCCTCGTCGAGGCCGGGCACGGTGCCCTCCACGGTGATGTGGATGCCCGTGATGCCCTCGCCCGGCTGGAAGGTCACGTCGGCGGAGGTGAGGAGCTTGGTGGGCGGCTTCCCGTCACCCGCGAGGGCGTGGGAGAGGGCCATGGAGAAGCAGCTGGAGTGGGCGGCCGCGATCAGCTCCTCGGGGCTGGTCTTGCCGTTCGCGTCCTGGGCGCGCGATGCCCACGTGACGGGCTGCTCGGCGATGGCACCGGAGGAGTCGAAGCTGACGACACCTTTGCCCTCGAGCAGGTTGCCTTCCCAGACTGTGTGTGCGGAGCGCGTGGTAGCCACGGTTCTTCCTTTCGCGTGGGTCCCGTTTCAACGGGGTCGGCCCCTATCCGATCACACTCCGGCTCATCGCACCCTGAACACGGGCCTCCGTGCGGTGAACGGCAGGCGAGCACCTTGGGGAATCAGGTACGCGTGCTCGCGCCGTACGCGCAGTACGGCTCGTCGCGGACGATCGCCTCCGGCGGGCAGAACACGGAGCGGCCGTCGCGGATCTGGGGTACGCCGATGAGGTCCTCCGGCGCGAGCTGGGTGCCGAGCAAGCTGCCGTAACCGTCACCCCGTCCCGTATCCCCGAGTTGCTGCTGGGCCTCGCCACCGTGCGCCCGGTCTTTGTCTGGGGCGCCCCCGGCATCGGAAAGTCCACCCTCGTACGGAACTTCGCGGAGTCCCTGGGCCTGGAGTGCGTGAGCGTCTCTGACCAGCTTGGGTTTCCTGGGTGATCCCGGGTGTTCGGGACCGCTCAGGAAGGCGACTCGGCCATGGCCATCCCCGGATGGGGGTGGTGTGGGCGTGGCGGTGGAAGCCTGCCCCGAGTCTGGCCCCGCCTGGCCGGTGTGGCCGGTCGGGGGTGCCGGTCGTTGTCGGTCCCTGCTGCCGTGACCACCGCCGGCTGCGGTGGGTCGGGTGCGTGGGGGTCCGCCCCGCCGGACGCTTTCCACCCGGCCGCGCCCTGGTTGGGGCACGGTTGCCGGGTGGGGCGGGGAGCCTGCGCCGCTTCCCGGGCACAGGGCGTTTGTTCGTGGGGCCGCTCTTGGTGCGGTCCCGGGTCTGGGGCTGGACCCGGCTGGCCTCGTCCAGGGCCTCGACCCACATCGGTCATCTGTTAAACACCCTGCAAGGGGTGGGCTCCTGGGGGTTGTCCTCCGGACGGTGCAGTGTGGGCCGGGGGGCCTGTCCCTTGCAGCTGAATTTCTGGGTGCCTACGCGTCTGCCGGGTTTTGTGGATTGGCGGGTGCGGGTTCGATGGGGCTGGTCGCGCCCACGCGGCGGAGCCGCAAATCAACTCTGCCCCGCGCCCCTTTGGGGCGCGCTGCCGCGAGCCACTGGTATCTGGGGGCCGTTGGATTCTCGCAGCCATCGTTTCAGTACGTGGTGGATGTGCTCGGCGCCCACCAAATCCTCGTCCTCCTCGACCGGTGCGGACAGCGCCAGCGGTGAGAACAGGAACGGGCGGGCCTGGCAGCCGCCCAGGCCGCCGTGGGAGCCGATCTGTTCCTCGAAGGCGAGGACTTCGCCCTCGATCGGGTCGTACCAGGAGTTGACCATGATGTCGGCGACGTGCGGGAAGGTGTGGGTGCGGCGTACGGCGTCGGCGGCGCCCGGGCCGAAGTCGGCCAGCGGGCCCGGGTTTTCGTCGGTCAGCTCGTCCACGGGGATCTCCGCGCCGTGCGCGCCCAGTATCACGCCGCCGTGCTCCTCACTCCGTACGAGGACGAAGCCGATGCCGGGGTGGTTGGCGAGGGTGGACAGCAGGGCGGGGTGGCGGGCGTCGATCTCCTCGCGGCTCATGCGGTGTGGCACGTCCGGGAAGGAGACGAGGCCGAGGTTGCCGGAAGCGAGGACGATCGGCTCGGAGCGGCGGGTCGGGCGGTGCTGTTCGCCGCCCTCCTCGACCGGTATGTGCAGGGCGGCCCGTACCGCCGCGCGGGCCTCGGCGCCGCTGTGGGTGCGCTGGGCCTTGCGGGGTACGGGCAGGCCGCAGCCGGCGCGGACCAGGTTGCCGAGGGTGAGGCCGTAGCGGCCGAGGAAGGTCTCGCCGGGGCTCTGGCCGTGGTCGGAGAGCAGCACGATGTGGTAGGTGCGCGGGGCGTGTTCGGCGACCTGCGCGATCAACGCGAGGGAGCGGTCGAGGCGTTGGAGGACCTTCTCGGCGTCCCGGCTGTGCGGGCCGGAGTGGTGGGCGACCTCGTCGTACGCCACCAGGTCGGCGTAGATCGCGGCGCGGCCGGCGAACATGTCGCCGATCACCGCGGCGACGACGACGTCGCGTTCGACGACGGTCGCGAAGGCGCGGATGAACGGGTAGAGGCCGCCGCGCTTGACCCGGGGCCGCTGCTGGGCGAGTCGGGCGCGGGTGGACTGGCCGATCTCGCGCAGGACGTCGGCCGCGAAGGACAGGGCGGTGCGGACGGCGTTGGCGGGGTCGGAGAAGTAGGCGAAGTACCCGGCGCGGGACCGGTTCTGCTTGCCGCGGCGGGCCGCGATGGACAGGACGAGCGCGAGTTGGTCGGCGCCGCCGCTGAAGAGGTTGCCGCGGCTGGCGCCGTCGGCGGTGAGCAGGCCGCCGTCGCCGGTGCGGGCGATGGCCCGGCGCTGGAGTTCGGCCGCGTTGGAGGGGCGGTTGCAGACGACGACCTCGCGGCTCTCCTTCTCGTACCAGCGGAAGGCCGGCACGTCGTGGTTGGTGCCGTGCAGGATGCCGAGCTGGCTGGCGCCGGTCTGGCTGGACCAGTCGGTGCGCCACGGGGTGAGCCGGTGGGTGGGCCGGGCGTGGGAGGTCTCGTCCGGCGGGTGGCCGAGCCACTGGGCCACGGTCGGCATGAGGCCCTTGCCGATGGCCGCCTCCAGTACGTCGTGGCCGACGCCGTCGAGCTGGAGGAAGAGGGTGCCGGGTTCGGCGGGTCCGGGGCGGCGGGAGGCGTGCCTGCGGCGTCGGTCGGCCAGCCGGTACAGACGGCGCCGGTACGCGTCGTCGTCCCGTACGGCGAGGGCGCCACCGGTGGCGGAGGCGACGGCGGACATCACGGCGGCGACCACCACGGCGGTCTCGGGCTCGGCCGCACCGCGGTCGTCGGGGATGACCCACAGGGCGATGAGGAGCAGCGAGCCGTTGAGGAAGAAGACGAGCAGGCCGAGCACCAGGGCGGGGACGAGCAGCAGCGCCCGCACCAGCAGGGGCCACACGAGGGAGGACAGCAGGCCGAACGCCCCGGCGCCGAGGGCGGCGGCGACACCGATCTGCGTGGCGCTGTCGCCGCTCGCGGACTGCAGCCTGAAGTCGGGCAGCGCTCCCGCGAGCACGAGCATCGTCACGGTGGAGACGCCCCACACGGCCAGCATCCGCCAGAACCCGCTGAGCACCCTCCGCCAACGCTCACCGCCCACGCCCGGCCACCTCACCTCCCGTCGCTCCGCCCAGCCTGTCACAGGGGCCGGGGGCGACGGGGTGTCACCCGGGGGGTGCACGGAGGCAGGCCCTGAGGAGCGAGGGGGTGCTCAGCGGCCGTCGTAGCCCGCTGTCGGCATGGACAGGCGGCGGTGTACGCGGGCCTTCATCTGGGCGTCGTAGGCGGGTTCGGCGCGGCCGACGGTCTCGACGCGTATGCCGCGGCGGGCGCACTCGGCGGTGAAGTCGTCGACGGAGGCGAGGGCGCGTTCCAGGACGCGGCGGCTGGGGGCGACGAAGAGGTCCACGAGGCCGGCGTCGACGTCGGCCCACAGGGCGCCGTGGTCGGGGCGCAGCCCGCGTACGAGCAGCTCCCGTGTCACCACGTAGCCGCGCTCGGCGGCCCAGCGGGCGCACATGGCGTGCTGACCGCGGGAGTCGACCAGGAAGGGCTCCGCCTCCAGCTCCTCCAACGGGGTCAGACTGGCGATGGCCGCGACCCGCACCGGCTGTCCCGGGCAGCCCGGGGGTACCTTCGCGCGGGGCGTGTTGTCGTAGGCGTCGCTCTTGTCTCCCATGGTGTCCCCCTCACCTCCGGGTCCAGGGCCGTCCGACGGATCATGCCCGGGCCGCAGACCCTACTCCAGCCCGTAGGCTCGGGGGAGTAGCGCGAAGGAGGCGGACGGAGTGCCGGTGGAGATCACCTGGTGGGGTCATGCCACCTGCACGGTGGAGGATTCGGGCACACGGGTGCTCATGGATCCGCTCTTCGCGCGCCGGCTCGCGCATCTGCGCAGGCGCCGGGGCGCGCCGCCCCCGCCCGAGGCGGCGGTCGCGGACATCGCGCTGGTGTCGCATCTGCACGCCGACCATCTGCACGTCCCCTCCCTGGCCCGGCTCGCGCCGGGAACCCGGCTGGTGGTGCCAAGGGGTGCGCCGCGCCAGGTGCCGGGGCTGCGCAAGCTGGGCCATCTACTGCTCCGCGAGGTGGCGCCCGGGGACGAGGTCAGGGTCGGTGACCTGGTCGTACGTGTGGTGCCCGCCCGGCACGACGGGCGGCGGCTGCCGTTCGGGCCGCACCGTTCGCCGGCCCTCGGGTTCGTGATCGACGGCGAGGCGCGGACGTACTTCGCCGGGGACACGGGGCTGTTCGAGTCGATGGCCAAGGAGGTCGGGCCGGTCGACGTGGCGCTGCTGCCGGTCGGGGGCTGGGGGCCGTACCTCGGTGACGGGCATCTGGACGCGGGGCGCGCGGCACAGGCGCTTGCGCTGCTCGCGCCCCGGAGCGCGGTTCCGGTGCACTACGGAACGTACTGGCCGATCGGCCTGGACGCCGTGCGCCCCCATGAATTCCATGCGCCCGGCGAGGAGTTCGTGCGCCTGGCGGCCTCCCGTGCGCCAGACGTGGCCGTGCACCGGCTGGGGCACGGCGAGAGCGTACGGCCGGGGGGAACGCCATGAGACGCCGGCCGACTTCAGTCGCGGAGGGCGCCCGGTGATCGTCCTGTCCGTCGCGAACACGCCGCTGCCGCACGAGTCCACGCAGCAGGCGATCGGTTATCCGACGCTGTTCCTGCTGGTGCTGATCGGGGCGCTGGTGCCGGTGGTGCCGACGGGGGCGCTGGTCAGTTCGGCGGCCGTGGTGGCGTTCCATCAGACGGCACCGTTCGCGCTGCTGCTGGTGTTCGTGGTGGCCTCGCTCGCCGCGTTCCTCGGGGATGTCGCGCTGTACTGGCTGGGGCGGCGCGGGATCGGCTCCAAGAATGGTTCGCGGTGGCTGGAGGCGATCCGCCGCCGGGCGCCGGAGGACCGGCTGGCGCGGGCCCAGGAGAAGCTCGACGACCACGGGGTGACCGTGCTCGTGCTGTCCCGGCTGATGCCGGCCGGTCGCCTTCCGGTGATGCTGGCGTGTCTGCTGGCGAAGATGCCGCTGCGGAGGTTTGCGCGGGGGAATCTGCCGGCGTGCCTTGCGTGGGCCGTGACGTACCAGTTGATCGGGATTCTTGGGGGGTCGTTGTTCGATGAGCCTTGGGAGGGGGTGCTGGCGGCGGTGGTGTTGACGTTGTTGATCAGTGTGGTGCCGAGTGTGTGGCGACGGTTGCGCTCCGCTTGAGGGCCGGTGAGAGCTCGGTGCTTGTTGTGCTTTGCGGGCTGCGGGTTCATTGTGGCTGGTCGCTCCCCCACTCTCGGCTTCGCTCGAGCGGGAGGGACCCCCATCGCGGCGGAGCCGCAAATCGACACAGCCCCGCGCCCCTTAGGTGACTGGGGTGCCAAGGTCCGGCACCTGCGTCATCGAAGGTCTTCGAAGACTGCTCCGAGAACCGTCAACGCGCGTTCCACGTGCGGGAGTTCCAAGGGGTCGGAGGTGGCCAGGGCCTTCGCCCGTTCCTCGTCGGTGGTGCCGAGGAGCGGGCCGGTCGACAGGCGGACGCGCAGTGCTCCGAGGTCGTCGCCGAACCGGTGGCCGCCGGGTGCGGGCAGGCCGAGGCGGGCGGTGAGGTAGTCCTCCAGCTCCTGGGCGTCACCGACACCCCGTTCGGTGAGCGCCGACCGTAGCGGGGCGAGGTCGACGTACAGGTGCCGGCCGGCGTTCGGCGGCAGCGCGAGCGCTCCGGCGGCGGCCACGGCCCGGTGCGCGGCGGCGGCGAGGCGCGCGTGCAGACGTACGGCGGCGGCGAGGCGCTCCGTGACGGGGGCGGGCTCGTCCAGCGCGTACGCGGCGGCCGCGGCGACCGGCGTGGCGACGCGGGCGCCGAGCGCGGTGAGCACGTCGAGGACGCGGTCGCGAAGCCCCGCGCCGTCCCCGTCGGCCGGGAAACGGGCGACGGCGGCGGGCCAGCCGGGCGGCAGGAAGGGACCGGCGAGGTCGGTGACGACGGTGACCCGGTCGGGGAGCATCTCGGCGGGGCTGAGCAGCACGGTGTCGTGCGGGTCGTGCAGGGTGTCGCGCCAGGTCTCGTCGCTGACCAGGTACAGCCCCTCCCCCACGGCCGCCTCCATGGTCTCGTGCACGAGTTCGGGCGGCGCCACGGTGGCGGTCGGGTCGTCCGCGACGCACAGGACGAGCAGCCGGGGGTCACCGCCCTCGGCCCGGATCCGGCGCACGGTCTCAAGGAGCGCGTACGGATCTGGTACCCCTCCGCAGTCGGCGGGCGTGCCCACGTGGAACACCGATCTGCCGAGCGCCCGCGCCTCCGGCTCCCACCAGGCGGCACACGGCCGTGGGAGCAGGACGTCACCGCCGATCGCGGCGGTCAGCGCGAGCAGCAGGGCGGGGGCGCCGGGGGCGGCGACGGCCCGATCGGGTGCGGTGGGCAGACCGCGCCGGTCCCAGTAGCCGCAGGCGGCCCCCAGCAGCGCGGGACCACCACCGGGCGGTACGGCGTCGGGGCGGCCCGCGGCGGCGGAGAGCGCCGCGGCCAGTTCGGGGAGGACGGGGAGGCCCTGGTCGGGGAGGGGCGGGCCGTAGCGGACGGGACCGTGTCCTTCGGGTTCCGTCCGCCGCATGTGTGCCTCCGCGCAGTCTTGTCGCGTTGTCCTCGGCCTTTCAGTACCCGGGCTCGCGCGTCGTATGGGCGCCCGTACGGATTGCGCCTGTCATGGCTCCGCGCTGCCACCGCCTCACGACGTCCCCCGGTCTCGGCGGAGCAGGCGGTGGACGGCGGCGCCGAACGCGCCCGCGATGAGGAGGCCGCCGGCCACCAGGGCCGGAACGGAGTCGGTGAAGGTACCGCCGCCGCCCGCGTGGACGCCGTGCTCGACCGGGGCGGGACGGTGCGTCGAGTGGTGGGTGGGGTGGTGGGTGGGGTCATGCGGGGGCTTATGAGTGGGGTCATGCGGGGGCTGGTGAGTGGAGTCGTGCGGGGGCTGGTGAGTGGAGTCGTGCGGGGGCTGGTGAGTGGAGTCGTGCGGGGGCTTATGAGTGGGGTCATGCGGGGGCTGGTGCGGGGAGTGGTGCGGGACGCTGTCGAGGGAGACTGTGAAGGTGGCGCTCCACTGTTTCTCCTTGCCGCCGGGCGGCGCCGGGCAGGTGCCGTCGACGCCCCACTCGGTGGGGACGTCCTTCGTGTCGGGGCCGGTCTCGAAGTCGGCGGCGGGGGCGATGGTGGCGGTGCCCTGGTAGGAGGGGCCGCCGGCGGGGTCGTCGTTGCCGGGGACCCGTTGCAGCTTGACGGTGCCCTGTTCGAAGGCCTGGGAACTGGCGTCGATCGTTTCCGGGGCGGGGCCGCCGGTCGGGTCGCAGGAGACGGAGACGGTGACGGTGCCGCCGGGGGCGACTTCGTGTGGGTCGACCTGGGCCGCCGGTTCCGCGTACGCGGCCGGGGCGCCGGCGCCCAGGACGGCACCGATCAGGGCGGTGGCGGACAGGACATGGGCTCTGCGGCGCATGGGCGGGGCTCCTTCGGCCGGCTCCGGCGGGCGGGGCACGACCGCCGTGCCCCGTGCGGTCCATCAGAGCGGGGCTGGCGGCGCACCGCGCGCCGCCGGGTGCCATTAGCGGGACCTGGGGCCGCCAAGTGGGTGACCTTTCGCTCCACTGGGGTTCGCCGTTGAGCGCCGTAGGAACTTGAGGGGTTTTGCGGGCTGCGGGCTCGTCGTGGCTGGTCGCGCAGTTCCCCGCGCCCCCAGAGGGCGCGCTGCCCCTGGACTCAGTTGGAAAGTGAGACCATCTCGCGCTCCAGGCCCCTGCCCCGCTTGTCCACCACCGCGCCCGCCACCTCCGACAGTTTGCGGTTCGTGCCCTGGGAGATGCGGCGGAGTACGGCGAAGGCGGCGTCCGAGTCGCAGCCGAGGACATGCATGACGATGCCGCAGGCCTGGTCGACGATGGGGCGGGAGCGCAGGGCGGTGCCGAGTTGGTCGAGTTCGGTGAGGGCGGCGCGGTAGGAGCGGTCGCGGACGATGCAGGTGGCGGCGAGGTCGCCGAGGGCGCGGGCGGAGCCGTGCGGGGCGTCTTCGAGGGCGCCGGCGCGGAAGCTGTAGAGGCTGAGGGTCACGGTCAGGCCGGAGCGCCTGAAGGGGATCGTGACAGTGGACCGTACGCCCGCGTCGAGGGCCACGGCCCGGTAATCCGGCCAGCGTTCTTCCCGTAGCAGGTCCGCCGAGTCGACGGGCTCGCCGGCCTCCAGCGCGGCCGGGATCGGTCCCTCGCCCGAGTTCAGTTGGACCGAGACCAGGCCGGCGAGGTCGGGGTGGGTGACCGCGGCGGGTCGTTCGGGGCCGGCCTCGGACACCAGGCTGCTGGCGCCGCAGCAGTCGTGGGTGCAGCGGGCGGCCTGTTCCACGAGCTCCGAGAGCCGCCTTCCCGGGAGGGCCGACTCCGGTGATTCCTTGCCGAGACGGCCGAGTTGTTCGGTTTCCGGCATGATGTGAGCCTCCTCTTCCGGTCGACTTCCCGTCCACCGGCGCGGAAAACGGAATCCCGTGTGTTGCCTCCGGCCATCCCCAGCACGGCTCCGAGGCGTTACGTTCGTCGCATGACCCAGACGGACGAATTCGGTGAGGAGCTCGCGGATTTCGTGCGCCGCGTCGCGGAACTCAAGGCGGCCAGATCCGTCCCGACCGGCGATCTGCCGACGGTGCTGGACGCCGCCATCTTCGAACTCGACCATGTGGCCGACCAGTTGTGGCCGTGGTACGAGCGGCTCACCACATCCGGCCCGTCCGGCGGGACCTCGTCCGCCGCTCAGGAACAGCAATTGCTGAAGGCCGTCTTCCAACTGCTCCCGCTGCCACTGGCGTTGATCGACCGCGAGACGGTCGTACGTCGACTCAACCAGGCGGCGACCGCCTTCACGGGCGTACGGTCCGGTCACGCGACGGGCCGCCCGCTCACCGGGTTCCTCGCGCACGCCGACCGCATCGCGTTCCGCGGCCAGGCGGCGGCGGTGGCCCGCGGCGAGGGCGACCGCAGCCTCACCGTGCACCTCCAGCAGCGCCCCTCGGTGCCGGTGCGCGCCACGCTCACCGCGCTGCGTCCCAGCGGTGAGCCCCGCAACGCCGTCCTCGTCGTCCTGCAGCCCACCGGCGACCGCATGCCCTCCGTCGAGCCCTCGGCCCGCCCCCTGCCCGACCTCGCGGAGACGACCCGGCACGCGGCCCTCATGGACCTGCTGGACACCATGACGACGGCCCTGCTCACCGCACCCGCCGGAGCGGCCCTCGACCGGGCGGCCCATGTCCTTCACGACCGCTTCGCCGACTGGGTGATCGCCGATACGACGACCCCCCGCCTCACCCGTACGAGCGTGGTGGGGGGGGGGGGGGGGGGGGGGGGGGGGGGGGGGGGGGGGGGGGGGGGGGGGGGGGGGGGGGGG